>NZ_JAPNUE010000010.1 GCF_026626305.1 Frigidibacter sp. RF13
AAAGCGAGGAGATGTCGCCCGAGGCTGCCGTCGACCGCGTGGCGCAGATCTACGCAGGGCGCTGAGACCGGGACGGGGGGGGGCTCTGCCCCCGCACCCCCGAGGTATCTGAGCCAAGATGAAAGGGCGTCCGGTTCGGGCGCCCTTTTCACGTTCCGAGATAGGCGGCGAGGGCGGGGGGCGGCGCGGCGAAGAGGGTCGCCGTGCCCTCGGGCGGATGGGCCAGGCCATCGGCGACGAGGATGGTCTGGTGGGCGATCCGGTGCGCGTCTTTCGGATCGTGGCTGACCATCAGCACCGTTGTTGCGGTTTCGCCCGCGATTTCGGCGACGAGGTCGAGCATCTCGGCCTTTAGTGCCGGGCCGAGGGCGGCGAACGGCTCGTCGAGGAGGAGGAGCGGCCGGGCACGCAGCAACGCGCGGGCAAGGGCGGCGCGGCTTTGCTGGCCGCCGGAAAGGGTGCCGGGCTTGCGGGGGCCAAGGCCGGAGAGGCCCACCCGGTCAAGCGCGGTCGCGACGCGCGCGCGATCCTCGGTGGAGAGGCGCAGATTGGGGCGCAGGCCCAGCCCGAGATTGTCGGCGATGGTGAGATGGGGAAAAAGATTCTGGTCCTGAAAGAGGATCGACACCGGGCGCGCGCCGGGGGCAAGCGGCGCGAGGTCCCGGCCCTGCCACAGGATGCGGCCCGAGCCGGGCGGGAAGAAGCCTGCGATTGCCGAGAGGAGCGTTGATTTTCCGGCGCCGGAAGGGCCGATGATGGCGGTGATGCCGCCCGCGGGGAGGGTGAAATCGGCACTCAGGCGGAAGTCATCTTGTGCGAGTTCCAGTTTCTCAAAGGTCAGCATCGCGATCCCCCAGACGGTCGAAGAGGCGGAAGAGCCCGAAGGCGATGAGCACGAGCAGGATCGCCGCACCCGCCGCCTGATCGGTGCGGTAGGCGCCCGCGAGCACATAGACCTGCATCGGCAGCGTCGCATGCCCCGGATCGGCGAAAAGCGCCACGACCCCCAGATCGCCCGCCGACAAGGCCGCCGCCAGCCCGCCCGCGAAAGCGAGCGGCCGGCGCAGTCGCGGCAGAGCGACGCGCCGGGCCCAGTGGGCGCCGGTCACGCCGAGGCTTGCCGACAGCCGGTCGTAATCGGCGCGAAGGACAGCGAGACCGGGGAGAAGGACACGCAGGCAGAAGGGCATGGCCATCACAGCATTGACCAGCACCACCACCGGCAGGGCAAGCGCGATCGGGTCGGTGAAAGTTCGCAGAATGAGGAACAGGCCGGTGCCGACGACAAGCGGCGAGGCCGTCATCGCCAGCATCACCGCAGCGTCCGTCAGTCGCGCGGCGCGGGTGGAAAGACTGGTGATCAGGAACCCGGTCGCGACGGCCAGCGAGACGGCAATGAGCGCCGCGGCCATCGCGATGATCACAGTCCGGCCGGCGGCCATCCAGACGCTGCGCGGCAGGTCGGTGATCCAGGGCAGGCCCGAGGCCAGAACAGCCAGCATCGGTGTGGCGATGAAGAGGCCGGTTGCCGCCAAAAGCGTCGCGTCGAAGATCTGCAGGCTGCGCGATGTCCGGTCCCAGCGGTCGGCAATCCGGCCAAGCCCCGCGCCGAAGGCGGCGGGCCGCGCAACAGCAAGGCTGAGGCCTGCCGCCGCGAGCGAGAGTGCCATCTGCAGGCTCGCGAGCGCCGCCGCATGGCCGAGGTCGAACTCCAGCCGGAAGGCCTGATAGATCGCCAGCTCCAGCGTGGTGGCGCGCGGGCCGCCGCCCATCACCAGAATGACGGTGAAGCTTGTGAGGCAGACGAGGAAAATCGCGAGCGTCACGCCCGGCAGCACGGCGCGCAGCATCGGCCGTTCGATATGGCGCCAGACGTCGCGCGGGCCGAAATCCAGCGCTGCGGCCAGGCGGAAACGCTCGGAGGGCACCGAGGCCCAGCCGTTCAGCAAAAGCCTGACCGCGAAGGGCAGGTTGAGGAAGACATGGGCAAGGAGGATGCCGTCGAGGCCGTAGAGGCTGACTTTCGGCAGGCCCAGAAGGGCGAGGCCCGCGTTCAGCCAGCCCGCGCGCCCGAAGATCGCCAGAAGCCCCATCACCGCCACGATCACCGGCAGGATGAATGGGGCGCCGAGCGCAACGATCACCAGATGCCGCCCGGGGAAGTGCCGCCGTGCCAGCGCGCGGGCGACCGGCACGGCGAGGCCCGCGGAGAGAAGGGCCGAGAGGCCTGCCTGCATCACGGTGAAGCGCGCTGCCGCCCAGTCGGCCGTCGTGATACCCGACAAGGCCCCGGCGCGCGCAATGACGGCGCCGAAGGCGCCGAGGACCAGAGCCATCACGAGGCCGAGCGCGAGCGCGCCCGGCCAGCGCGGCACTATTTCGAAAGCGCCGCGCGCCATTCCTCGGTCGCCGCCTCCCGCATCTGGGCCGCCTCGGCGGCGGGAAGAAGAAGTGCCTTGTCAGGCGTCACCAGCCCGGAGAATTCGGCAGGCAGGCCGCCCTCAAGCGCCACCGCCGGATACATCCAGTTGGTTTCGGGGATAATGCTCTGGAAGGCCGGGCCGGTCATGAAGCTGAGGAATTCATCGGCCAGTGCCGGCTGATCAGTGGCAGCGACCTTGGCCGCCACCTCGATCTGCAGATAGTGGCCTTCATCGAATGCCGCCGCCGCCTTGGTGTCGTCCTTCTCGGCGAAGATATGATAGGCGGGCGAGGTGGTGTAGGACAGGACCATATCGGCCTCGCCCGACAGGAAGAGGCCATAAGCCTCGGACCAGCCCGGCGTCACGGTGACGATATTGTCGGCGAGCGCCGTCCAGACCTCTCCCGCGCGGTCGCCATAGGCGGCTTTGACCCACATCAGAAGGCCAAGCCCCGGCGAGGATGAACGCGGGTCCTGGATCGCGATCTTCACGTTGGAGGCGGCGAGCGCCTCGAAATTCGCGGGCGGTTCGGTGAGTTTGGTCTTGTCATAGACAAAGGCGAAATAGCCCCAGTCGAAGGGCACGAAGACCGGATCGTTCCAGGCGACCGGCAGGTCGAGGACGGTGCCGGTCAGGCTGTGGGCCGAAAAAAGGCCGCTCGCCTCTGCCTGTGCGGTCAGGTTGGTGTCGAGCCCGAGGACCACATCGGCCTTGGTGTCCTTGCCTTCCAGCAGAACGCGCGACAGAAGCGCGCCAGCGTCGCCGGGTGCCACATATTGCAGGTCGCAGCCGCATTCGGCCTCGAACGCCTTTTCGACCGCCGGGCCGGGCCCCCATTCAGAGGCGAAACTGTCGTAGGTATAGACGGTGAGCACCGGCTTTTCGTCGGCCAAAGCGGGCAGGGCGAGAAGCGGCAGCAGGGTGCAGGCGGCAAGATTTCGTGTGAAAGTCATCGTCATTCGCTCATGATGGAAAGCCATTCGTCGATCACGGGGCCCCGGATCATTTCGGCTTCGGTTTCGGTCAGGAACAGGGTCTTCTCGGGCCGGGCGAGGGCCGCGAATTCGGGCGGCAGGCCACCCTCGGTCATCCGCGCAGGGTAGGACCAGTTGGCGGTCGCGATCATGCCCTGGAAATCGTCGGAGAGGACATAATCGAGGAAAGCATCGGCCAGCGCGGGCTGATCGGTGGTGCCGGTCTTGGCCACCAGTTCGGCGGTGAAATAGTGCCCTTCCGGAAAGATCAGGGCGGCCTTGGTCAGGTCATGCTCGGCGATGATGTGATAGGCGGGCGAGGTGATGTAGGACAGAACCATGTCCGCCTCGCCAGAGGTGAAGAGCCCATAGGCCTCCGACCAGCCGGGCGTCACGGTCAGGACCTTTGGCTTCAGCGCGCGCCAGGCATCGCCCGAGGTGTCGCCATAGACGGCCTTGACCCAGAGCAGGAGCGCCAGGCCCGAGGGCGAACTGCGCGGGTCCTGAATCACGATCTTCAGGTCGTCGGGCGCCGTCAGAAACGCGGCGAAACTGGCAGGCGGTGTGGCAAGGCGGTTCTTGTCATAGATGAAGGCCGCCTCGCCCCAGTTGAAGGGTACGAAGACCGGATCGGTCCAGGCGATGGGCAGGGTCAGGGTGGAGAGGTCCTTGCCATGGTCGGCCAAGAGGCCGGTCGCCCGCGCCGCCGCCGTCTGGTCGGTCGTCAGGCCGATGACCACATCGGCGGGCGTCGTGTCGCCCTCAAGTCGCAGGCGTGTCAGCAGGTCGCCGGTGCGGAATTGCAGATCGCAGCCGCAGCGGCCCTCGAAGCCTTTCTCGATCTGCGGCCCCGGCCCCCATTCGGAAGCAAAATAATCCGGCGCATAGACAATCAGTTCGGGCTTGCCCTCGGCCAGCGCGCTGCTGGCCATAAGGCTACCCGCGATCATCAGGGCCGGAGACAGGATAGGTCTCATCTCTCGTCCTCCAATGGTCAGGCGGGCGGAGATGGGGGCGATCACGTGGATCCTACCTTCCCTCCGCCGGTCTTAACCGGTTCAGGTTCAACGGGTCCGCTTGCGCATCTCAGCTTCGCCTGTCCGGCGGAGCACCCCGAGGTGAGGTGCACCATAGCGGCGCGCGGCGCGACCGCAACCGGAATATGCAGCGCCTGCGCTTGCGGGTTGACCCTGGATCGTTCTGTGCGGCAGTATTTGATCAAATTCAGAGAGGTGCCCATGTCCTTCCATGTTCAGATCGCCACCGCGGCAGATGCTCAACTTGTCGGCGAGCTCGTCGCTCGGCTGATCGAGGAGCTTTCGGGGGGCGAGAAGGTGGATCGCGAAGCAATGACCGCGACGGCGCTTTCGTTACTGGCTGCGAATTCTGTTATTGGGCTTGTGGCTATGGAGGGTGGCCAAGCGCTGGGACTGCTGATGCTGAACGAATGCGCGGCGATCTATGCGGGCGGGCGGTTCGGCGAGATTACAGAGCTATATGTCATGCCGGAGCGACGTTCGTCGGGTGTCGCGGCGCGACTGGTGACGGCGGCGGCCGATCTCGGCCGCGACCGGGGCTGGAAGCGGATCGAGGTTGGCGCGCCGGAACTGCCCGCCTGGGCGCGGACCAAGGCCTTCTACGAACGCGAGGGGTTCACCGAGGTCGGGCCACGGCTGAAGCGGATGCTGTAGCCCTCGCGCGAGGAGTGACGAAGTCATCGACGAGCCGCTCCGCAAGACAGGGCTCCTCGGGCGCCTTCGGCTTCTCGTCGAATGGGCCTTTCGCTGCTTGAGTGAGGGGCCACGCTCCTTTATGCCGCTTTCCAAGGACAGGAGAAGCCCATGAGCCTCAACACCTTCGGTCATCTCTTCCGCGTCACCACCTGGGGCGAAAGCCACGGGCCCGCGCTGGGCGCGACGGTCGATGGCTGCCCGCCGGGGGTCGAGCTGGCCGAGCCGATGATCCAGCACTGGCTCGACCGCCGCAAACCCGGCCAGAACAAATATACGACCCAGCGGCGCGAGCCCGACGAAGTCAGAATCCTTTCCGGCGTCTACGAAGGCCGCACCACCGGCACGCCGATCCAGCTGATGATCGAGAATACCGACCAGCGCTCGAAGGATTACGGCGACATCGCCGCAAGCTTCCGGCCCGGTCATGCCGACATCACCTACTGGCAGAAATACGGCATCCGCGACCCGCGCGGCGGCGGCCGGTCTTCGGCGCGCGAAACCGCGGCACGGGTGGCGGCGGGCGGCGTGGCGCGCGAGGTGCTGAAGCGATTGGCGCCGGGGGTCGAGATCCAGGGCTATATGGTGCAGATGGGGCGCCTGAAGGCTGACCGCGACCGGTTCGACATGGCCGAGATCGAACAGAATCCGTTTTGGTGCCCCGACGCCAGCGCGGCCGCGATCTGGGCTGCGCATCTTGATGAGCTGCGCAAGGATGGCAATTCCGTCGGCGCCGTCGTCGAAGTGGTGGCCCGCAATGTACCGCCGGGCTTGGGCGCGCCGATCTATGGCAAACTCGACGCCGATCTTGCGTCGGCGATGATGTCGATCAACGCGGTCAAGGGCGTCGAGATCGGCGCGGGTATGGCGGCGGCGGAACTGACCGGGGTCGAGAATGCCGACGAGATACGGATGGGGGGAGAGGGCCATAGCTTCCAGTCGAACCATGCGGGCGGTATCCTTGGCGGTATCTCGACCGGGCAGGATGTGACCTGCCGCTTCGCCGTCAAGCCCACCTCCTCGATCCTCACCCCGCGCCGTACGGTAACGCGCGGCGGCGAGGAGACCGACCTTATCACCAAGGGGCGGCACGACCCCTGCGTCGGCATCCGCGCCGTGCCGGTGGGCGAGGCGATGATGGCCTGTGTGATCCTCGACCATATCCTGCTCGACCGCGCCCAGACCGGCGGCGAACGCGGCAGGATCGGCTAAGAACTAGCAACGCGCCCGCACGGGCATGGACCCCGGCAGTGACCTGCGCTATCAGCGCCGGGGTCTTGAGAGGGAGAATTTCATGTCCGGCCACGGCACCGCCATTCCGATGACCGCCCGCAAGTCCGGGCCGCTCAAGGGCCGGGCCGAGGTACCGGGCGACAAGTCGATCTCGCACCGCTCTCTAATCCTTGGCGCGATGGCGGTGGGTGAGACGAAAGTCACCGGGCTGCTGGAGGGGCAGGACGTGCTCGACACGGCCGCGGCGATGCGCGCCTTTGGCGCCGAGGTCACGCAGCATGGGCCGGGCGACTGGTCGGTCTGGGGTGTCGGTGTCGGCGGGTTCCGTGAACCGGAACAGGTGATCGACTGCGGCAATTCCGGCACCGGCGTGCGGTTGATCATGGGTTGCATGGCGACATCGCCCATCACCGCGACCTTCACCGGGGACGCGAGCCTCAGGAAGCGCCCGATGGGCCGCGTCACCGATCCCTTGGCGCTGTTCGGCGCGCAGGCCTACGGGCGGCAGGGCGGACGCTTGCCGATGACGATCATCGGCGCGAAGGACCCGATGCCGGTGACCTACACCGTGCCGATGCCGTCGGCGCAGGTAAAATCTGCCGTGCTGCTCGCGGGCCTCAATACCCCCGGCCAGACCGTGGTGATCGAAAAAGAACCTACACGCGACCATTCTGAGCGGATGTTGCGCGGTTTCGGCGCCGACCTGACGGTCGAAAACGCGCCTGAAGGCCGCATCATCATCCTGACTGGCCAGCCAGAACTGAAGCCGCAGACCGTCGCCGTGCCGCGCGACCCCTCGTCGGCGGCCTTCCCGGTCTGCGCGGCACTGATCGTCGAAGGCTCCGACATCCTCGTTCCCGGCGTCAGCCAGAACCCCACGCGCAATGGCCTATATACGACGCTTGTCGAAATGGGCGCCGACATCGACTTCCAGAACCCGCGCGAGGAAGGCGGAGAGCCGGTCGCCGACCTGCGGGTCCGGTTTTCCTCGCTCAAGGGCATCGAAGTGCCGGAAGAGCGCGCGGCAAGCATGATCGACGAATATCCGATCCTCTCGGTCGTCGCGGCCTGCGCCGAGGGCACGACCATCATGCGCGGCATCAAGGAGCTGCGCGTCAAGGAAAGCGACCGGATCGACGCGATGGCGCGCGGGCTCGAGGCCTGTGGCGTGAAGATCGAGGAGGATGAGGATACGCTCATCGTCCACGGGATGGGTGCGGGCGGCGTGCCGGGCGGCGCGACGGCGAAGACCCATATCGACCACCGGATCGCCATGTCATTCCTGGTTCTGGGCCTCGCCTCGCAAAAGCCGGTCTCGGTCGATGACGGCTCGCCCATCGCGACGTCCTTCCCGGTCTTCGAGGACCTGATGGCGGGCCTTGGCGCCCGGATCGAGCGGGCGAACAAGTGACGGGCAGGCGGGCAGCCTTCTGGCTTCTGGCCGGGACAACGCTCGCCGTCTATCTGACGATGCTTTTCTGGTCTTTGCCGCGCCTTGACATGGGAGAGGCGGGCCGCGCCTTCGACCTCAGGCCGTTCGGCTATGGCCCGGACGAGACGCGCGCCTATCTTGGCGCCTTGGGCGAGGCAGGGCGCGCCTTCTACCGCGATGTGCAGCAAGGACTCGATCTTCTCTTCCCCGCGCTGCTGGCGCTGACGCTGGCCATCGCCTTCCGTGCTCTTGCACCGGCGAAAGTGGCGCGCTGGCTCGCCGCGCTCGCCCTTCTGGCGGCGGCTTGCGACTATCTGGAAAACCACGCGGTCCGGGCGATGCTGGCCCTGCCACCCGAGGCCGTGAGCGATGCGATGGTGATTTGGGCAAGAGGCTGGACCATGACAAAGTCGGCCCTCGGCGCGCTGGCACTGACAGCCGCCCTTGTACTGGCAGTTTCGCGCCTCAGAGGGCGGGTCAGAGTGCAGCCATGATATTCACCGTGGCCATCGACGGGCCGGCGGCGGCGGGCAAGGGCACGATCGGGCGGGCCATCGCGCGGGAGTTTGGCTTTGCCCATCTCGATACCGGGCTTCTTTACCGTGCCGTCGGCATGAAGGGTGGCGATCCGGTCGCCGCCGCGCGGTCGCTGAACGAGGAAGATATGGCGCGCGACGACCTTCGCACGCTTGCGGCCGGGCAGGCGGCAAGCCGCGTGGCGGTTCTGCCCGAAGTCCGCGCGGCGCTCGTCGCCTATCAGCGCGCCTTCGCGCGCCGCGAAGGCGGCGCGGTGCTGGACGGGCGCGACATCGGCACTGTCATCTGCCCAGGGGCTGAGGTTAAACTCTTCGTCACCGCGAGCGCCGAGGTGCGCGCCCATCGTCGCTGGCTGGAGGTGGGCGGCGACGAGGCCAAGGTGCTCGCCGAGGTGCGTGAACGCGACGAGCGCGACCGGAACCGTACAGCCTCCCCCATGGTGGCGGCCGTCGACGCGGTGACGTTCGACACGTCCGACATGAAGATTGACGAGGCGGTCGAGCGGGCCTGCGCCCTCGTCCGGGGGCGACTGAAAGACCTGTGAGCGCTAACCCGGCGCAGATAAGAATCGGTCAGGCGGCCGTCGCGACGGGGCAGCACTGAACATGTGCGGAGACCCGCCCCGGGCGCCCTTGAAGGCGCAAATTTCGGCGGAGCTTCGCTTGAAACCCCTTGTTTTCCCGGCTGCGCGGATCGGCCGTTCTTCGGGCGCCATCTTGGTGACCCGTTCTCGCCACAATCCTGTGCTTTCAAATCGTTAACTGTCTGCCTGATCGGGTGGTGACCGGCGCCGAATACGCAACAGTTGGCGAGACTGCTCGCAAGCGACCCAGGCGCGGAACCCGCGCCACGGTCAGGGAGCAAGCGGTGCGCGGAAGGGGCCGGTTCCGATCGGGTGTGATGTTGGGTTGATCGCCGGGGCCTTGGCCCTGCGGCGTTGGGTAGGAAGAAGGGGCATACGCTCAGATGGTGAAGAACGCACGTTTTCTGTCTGCAGGGAATGCGGCTGTCGCGGGCCAGATGGGGGCCCTGTCCGACCTTTCCAAGAAGCTTGGCGAACTGGCCGAGGTCAGCGACCGGCGCACCGCCTCTCGCGTGACCTCGCTGCAGGCGCGGCTTGAAGAGTTTGCGGCGAAGGTGACCTTCGTCGGTCAGGTGAAGGCGGGTAAGTCCGCCCTGACCAACGTCCTTTCCGGCCAACCGGGCCTTCTGCCTTCGGACGTCAACCCCTGGACCTCGGTCGTCACGACGCTGATGATCAACAACCGCAACCCGTCCGACCCCAATGGCGAGGCGGATGTGAAGGCGCGCTTCACCTTCTTCGATCAGGATGAATGGGACAAGCTGGTGATCGGCGGCGGGCGGCTGGGAGAACTTGCCGAACGCGCCGGATCGACGGACGAAATGGCCACGATCCAGAAACAGGTCGAGGCGATGCGCGCCGCGACCGAGAAGCGTCTGGGCAAGCATTTCCAGTTCCTGCTCGGGCAGAGCCATTCCTACGGCTATGTCGATACCGAACTGGTGGAACGCTATGTCTGCCTTGGCGACGCCCCCGAAATTCAGGACGCGAATGCCAAGACCGGCCGTTTCGCCGACGTGACCAAATCGGCCGAGATTTATCTGGATGTTCCCGCCTACGGCATGCCGCTGCAGCTGTGCGACACGCCCGGCGTGAACGACACCTTCCTGATGCGCGAGCAGATCACCATCCGTGCGCTGCGCGGGTCGGAACTGTGCGTCGTTGTCCTGTCGGCTCATCAGGCGCTGACGACCTCGGACATGGCGCTTCTGCGCATCATCTCCAACCTCGACAAGCGGCAGATCATTATTTTCGTCAACCGGATCGACGAATTGCAGAACCCGGCCGAGCAAGTGCCGGAGATCCGCGACGGCATCGTCCGCACACTGACGCAGGCCCGGATCGACGGCGATGTCGCGCTGGTCTTCGGCAGCGCGAAATGGGGCGAGGCGGCGCTGATGGGCACGGTTGAGGACCTGCCCGAGGACAGCCTGAAGGCGCTGGAAAGCTTCGTCGAGGCCAACCACGACCTCGTCTGCGACACCGACGACGAGACAACCTGGAACGCCTCGGGCCTGCCCGCGCTTTTGCAGGCCATCGGCGAGCGGGTCAGCGAGGGCAGCGCCCAGCGACTGCATCAGAAGATCAGTCGCAGCGTCCGCAACCTGACGCATGAAGCACGCGCGACTTTGGTCGCGAGCCGCACGCGGGCCGCGGAGCCGAGCGTCGTGCCGAGCTTCGAAGGCTCTGATCCGAAGGCCGCGATCGACGATATCGCCCAGCGCTTCGGGCAGGAGATCGACAAGTTGATCAAGGACCTGTCCGACGATTTGCACGACCGTCTCGACAAGGCACAGTCCGGCTTCATCAAGCGCGCGACGGATTCGCTTATCCAGCATCTGCAGGAAAACGGCGAGCAGGGCACCTGGAGCTACGATCCGGCGGGCCTGCGCGTTCTGCAGCGGGCGGCCTATACGAACTTCGCCCGTTCGGTTCGGTCGAAGGTGACCAAGGTCTTTGACGAGGCCGCGAAGAATACCGAAGCTGTCTATCAGGCGGTGATCGGCGAAGGGCTCGACGATTTCCAGATCGCGGCGCCGCTGCCGCCCGACGTGCCGCCGCCAGTGGGCCTTGGCCGCACCATCGCGCTCGACCTCCATTCGAACTGGTGGCGCAGCTGGTGGAAGAAGCGGCGCGGCATCGAAAGTTTTGCCAGCGACTATGTGCATCTGATCAAGGCCGAAGCCCAGTCGATGACCGAAGAGTTGGAGTCGGGTCAGGCCCAGCAGGTGCTGGAAAAGATCCGCATGACCTACACGTCCTTTGCCAGCGAGCAGCAGGAAAACATCATGCGGCTGATGCAGGGCGAAACTCCGGCCGCGCCTTCGCCGCAGGCCGCGGCGACAACACCGGATGACCGGTTGAACCGCCTGGGCGAGATCCTGCGCGATCTCGGCGCAGAGGCGGCGTGAAAAAGAGGCAGACATGAACGAGACATCTCTCATCCGTCCGACCGAAGAGGCACAACCGGCGCCGACACGCCTGCCGGGACCGCCGCGTCTTGGCCTGATGGGAGAGTTCAGCGCGGGCAAGACGACGCTCATCAATTTCCTTCTGGGCGACGAGGTGCTGCCGACGCGTGTCACCGCCACCCAGATGCCGCCGGTCTGGCTGAGCTACGGGCCGCGCGCCGCGCACTATGTCACCACCGACGGCGAGCGCCGGGACATCGACTTTGAAGAGATCGGCGCGGTCGAGGTGGAAGGCGTGCGCTATGTGAAGATTACCTGTGAGGCCGAGATCCTGCATGATTTCGACCTGATCGACACGCCCGGCATTTCCGACCCGAACATCCCCGATGCCTACCGGCAGGCGGTCATCGACTTCGTCGATGGCGTGATCTGGTGCACCCACGCACCGCAGGCCTGGCGCGAAAGCGAGCGTTCCGCCTGGGTGGCGATGCCGGACCGGCTGTTCGCGTCGAGCATCCTGCTGGCCACGCGGTCCGACAAGCTGGCCGACAAAGATCGTGCCCGGGTCGAGGCGCGGCTGCGCCACGAGGCGGGAAGCCTTTTCGGCGAGATCATCATGTTCTCGACCATGGATGCGATCCGCGCCTGCGAGATGGAAGGCGGCGAGGCGCTTTTCGCCGCGAGCGGCGCGGAGCGGCTTGTTGCCGCGCTGCACGAGGTCGCGAACGGCATCGCGGGCTCTGCCGCTGTCGCGCCCGAACCAGAACCGGCTTCGGCCGTCATCGTTCCCCTGCCGCCCGCCTCGGTCCGGCCCGCCCGAGTCAGTCGCGCCGCAGGCAGCGAACGTCAGAGACTGAGCCCCGAGGCGGCGGGTGCGATGGAGCACGACCTGCGCGGCCCGGCGGTGGAGCCCACGCCGATCCGCCGCAGACCGGAACCTGCCGCGGTCGCGCCCGAGGCTGATGTGGAGGAAAGCGCGGCGCCCGAGGTGTTGGCTGAAGATGCCGGGATCGAGGTTGCGGCTGCGCCCGAGATGGATGCCGATGAAGCGGCCACCGATATCGCGGATGTCGGCGGCGCGGAGGAGGTATCTGACGAAAGCCTCACTGCTGATCAGGATATCGCGGCACAGGAAGAGGCAGAGGAGCTCGCACTCGCCGAAGCGATCGAACTCGACATGCCGGAAGAGGTCGAGGCTGTCGAACCCGCCCCGCTGCCGGTGGCAGAGACCGTTATCGATGCGGCAGAGGGTGAAGAGGATGTTCTCGACCTCAGCGCGTTCCGGATCGACGACGAGAACGAGGGCGACGCGCCTGCGATAGAAGAAGCCGAAGAGCCAAGCGATGTCGATGTAGGGGCTTTCTCGGCGCTTCTGGCCGACATCGGCCGCTCGGTCGAGGCGCATGAGGTGACCGTCGCGCCGGAGCACTTGCCAGGGTCAACATCGCCGCCGCTCAGCGTCCGTGCGATCTGGGAAGAGATCGCGGGCCGCGACGATGTGGTCACCACCACCGATCTTATCGTCGCGATCGGCGATCTGCTGGAGCGGCTCGAACGCGAGGGCCGGATCGCCGCGCCGCAAGGCGCGATGGATTTCGGTCGCGGCGAGGGGTAAGGTCGGGACCGGCGCCGCCCGAAACGGGCGAGCGCGCCGACCCATTCAGTCGCCGGGGGGCAGATGTCACTGAAACAAGCGCTCGACCAGGGCCTCGCGTCTGTGCCCGGCTGCCGGACCATCTGCTATGTCGATATGGCCTCGGGCCTCGTGCTCGGCTCCGCCAGCCAGACCCGCGTACGTCAGGAGCAGTTCGACCGGCTGGCAAGCGCCGCGAATGCGCTTTTGCACCATCCGGCCCTTACACAGCTCCGGGCCCGTCTCGGCGGCACGGCGAGTACGGGCGGCGGCGGGCTTGATCAGCTTGCAATTGCGCGGCCAGACGAGCTGATCGTTCTGGCGCGCTCCCCGGCTTACCCCGAGCATGCTTTGTGCTATGTCTGTGGCAGCGATGCGGACCCGGCCGAGGTTGACCGCGGGGTCGCGGAACACAAGAATAAGCTCGCCGACCTGATCTGAGAGCGGGTGAGGCGAGAAGCGGGGCGACGTGGGACTTCCGGACGACATCATGACCCTTCTGGCGCGGATCGAACCGATCGCCGCTGAAGGGGCGCAGCGCAGCTTGCCGGATACGGGCCGCGACGCCCGGCTGCGTGTTATCGTCGGGATGATCGCCGACACGGTGCTGCCCCGGAACCTGGTCTTTTCGGCCGCGCAGGACATGAGCTGCACCCTTACTGTGGCCAGCGGCCGGTTGATGCGCATGTCGGTCACCACGCCCGATGGCCATCAGGTGCTGAGCGCAGCAGCGGGGTCGACGCGAGACGACCAGCTCGCGGTCCTCTGCGAGGCACTTGCCGGTCTGGCCGAGGTCGAGGGTCCGCTGGGGCTTGATCGCCATCCGCTGGCCGAAGAGGTCGCCGCCGATGATGTCGGCCATGGCGCGGGCGAGATCCGCGACCTGATGGAGACGGTCAACTGGTTTGCCGAAGAGGTTGAGTTTCGCCACCTGGCCTATGAGGGGGCGGGGGCGGCCTTCCATGCCGCGGCGCATCCGTTCACGCTGGCGCAGACCCTGATGTCGCCGGATGGCGCGCGGATCGACGCCACCGGCGCCGAGGCCTATCAGCTTTCGCAGGCGGACGGCGAGGCGCTGGCGTCAGCTCTTGCCGCGCTGCCCGACGACGTGCGCGCGCTGCTCGGCCCTCGGGCGGCAATCGCGCTGCCGGGCGCGGCGCGTGGTGATCGCGGCCTTGTCATCGCGGTCAGCCCTGACGATCTGGCGGTGAATGTTGGCGAGGGCGAAGACCTGCACGAGCTTCTTCGCCGCTGGTTGCAGGCCGAAAAGGCCGGGGGGCCCGAAAAATGAGCGCCTTTCCCTCGGCAGAAGCCGAACTTCGCGAGGTCAACCGTTTCCTTGAGATGTTCGCGGCGCTCGACCCCGCGCCGAGTGCTGTGTTCGACCAGGCGCTCGACCATGCCCATGCCTACAAGACCCGGCTGGAAACGCCGGTCAGGATCGCCTTCACCGGCAAGAGCCTTGCGGGCAAGTCGAGCCTGATCAACCTGCTCATAGGCGAAAAGGTCCTGCCGACCGGCAAGGCTTCGGTCGGCTCCGTGACGGTTATGGTGCGGCATTCGCTGATTGAACGCACGACCGCCAGCTGGTGGGACCGGCCGAGCGTCGAGCTGCCCGGACGCGCGCTGGCCCAGGCGGCGGAACTTGGCCCCGATATCATCACGCTCGATATCACCTGCGAACCGCTCGAGGGCCTGTCGCTGATCGATATCGTCAGTTTCGATGATGCGGAGTCGAGCAAGCGCGCAGTCTTCTCGCTGATGCGTCTCGCTGACGTGATGCTCTGGTGTAGCCGGGCCGAAAATCCGATGATCAAGGCCGACAGCGAGAGCTGGCGAATGATCCCCGGGCGTCTCATCCGCAACAGCATGCTGATCCTGACCCATGCCGAAGATGTCGACGAAGCGGGCATTGCGGCCGCGAAGGAAAAGCTGACACCCGACCGGTTGCGCAGCTTTCGCGACGTGATCCCGGTTTCCACCAAGGTGGCGATGCTGGCCCTTTCCAACCCGGGGCCGAATTTCGAAGAGCTCTGGTCGGTCAGTGGCGCCCAGCAGCTGGTGGAATCGGTCATCGCCGCGGCGGTCGAACTGCGCGAAGCCGAAATCGAGAAGATCCGGCGCGGCCTTGCACAGTTCATTCAGCCTGCGCAGGCGGAGCTTGATGCGCTGGCCCGCACCTCTGCCACGACTCCGGCGCCCACCAGCGACCCCGTTGTACCGCCTGCGGCAGTGCCGGTCGTGCCGGCGCCGACGCCGATTGGCACTGCTACGCAGGCAGCGGATGCGCAGCTCCTCGACAAGTTGCGGCAAGACTGGTTTGCGCGCGCCAGATCGCTGCTGGATCGGGCGCGCGACGGTGACTACGGCGATCCTGCGGAGTTCGTGATGGCCGCGCAGGAAGAGGTGGACGGCTTCCGTGACCGGCTATCGGACGCCGAAGGTCAGCTGGCCGAATCGGATGAGCTGATCGCTGAGTGCGAGAAGGCGAACGACATTTTGATCCTTCTGCAGTTCGAAAGCGCCGATAGCGCCGCTCTCGACGCCGCACGGATCGTTGTTCAGCTAAGCGAAGGCATCGATCACCTGTGCCCCGCGGGGCAGAAGGCTGCCTGAGAGTATAACCGGCTGGAAAAGCTCGACTTTCGGCGCTGCAACCTAGGGTTCGGCGTCTCCGGGTCAGTTCTATCTTACGCATGTACGATTTTTACGGCCTGTCAACTGTCATCAGGCGATTCATCCTGTCTGGGAAACAAAGACCCGAAAATGCCCCGATTCATGCGGAACCTTTATAATTCCTCCTCCCCGCCCCATTTTCGCCGCCATCCATAACGATTCCCTTTCCTTGTAATTGGTTCGTACGTGTGGACGATGGTGGTGGGTAGTCGCTCGTGGAGCGCGCAGTGACGCGCTGAACCGGTCCCCTCATCTTCCGTTGCTCGGACGAGATCGCTCCTGCGGGAAGGGGATGAAGATGGGACAACAAAAGGTTGTGGAGCCGATGGCCGATGACGTGATGAGCGTCATGGACGAGCTCCAGCCCGGGACGAAGCTCCTGAAAGGTCAGTACACGATTTCGCGCTTCCTCAACAACGGCGGCTTCGGGATCACCTATCTGGCAAAAGACAGCCTCAACCGCGACGTCGTGATCAAGGAATGCTTCCCCAACGCCTTCTGCCGCCGGTCGAAGACCGTGGTCGCCGCCCGCTCGCGCGCCCATCAGGCCGAACTGCGTTCGGTCGTGCAGCTTTTCGTCCGCGAGGCGCACAGCCTGGCGAAGATGGTCCATCCCAATATCGTCGCTGTCCATCAGGTGTTCGAGGATAACGGCACCGCCTATATGGCAATCGACTACATCCAGGGGCGCGACCTTCTGGAGGTGATCGAGGACAAGAGCACGACGCTCTCGCCCGCCGAGATCGTGAACATCACCGAAAAGATGCTGTCGGCGGTGGGTTTCATCCACGAAAGCGACATGCTTCACCGCGACATCTCGCCCGACAATATCCTGATCAACAAGAAGGGCGAACCGATCCTCATCGACTTCGGCGCGGCACGCGAACAGGCGTCGCGCAAGAGCCGGGCGCTGACTGCGCTGCGCGTGGTCAAGGATGGCTATTCGCCGCAGGAATTCTACATCGCCGGGTCCGAACAGGGGCCGTGGAGCGACCTCTACGCGCTGGGCGCCACGCTTTACCATGCGATCTCCGGTGAGGCGCCGATCAACGGCCAGGCCCGTCTGGCCGCATTGGCCGAGAACCGGCCCGACCCCTATCAGCCGCTCGCTGGCCGTGTCGCGGGCTATCCGGCGGGCTTCCTGGAAGCGATCGACCGGGTGATGAACACGATCCCGAAGAACCGCCTGCAATCCGCGCAGGACTGGCTGGCGATGTTCAAGGACGGCGTGATGCCGGTACCGGTCAATGACGATGCGCTGCAAGAGGCGGTCGCCCATATGATCGCTGAAACCGCGCAGATTGCGGACGAGCCGGCCGCCGAGGTGGTGCCCGCCGCGCCAGCGGCAGCCGTGAAGCCAAAGGCGCAGTTCGCCCCGCTGCCGGATGTCGACGCACCGGTGGCGGCCAAGGGTGGCCGCAAGCTCGGCGTGCCGGTGATAGGCGCAGTTGCAGCCGTCGTGGTGGTCGCAGGTCTCGCCATCACCTTCTCGGGCGGTTCGTCGGACACGGCGACGACCGAGCCCGCCGCTGCCAGCGCGCCGACCGAAACGGCCGCGGCCCCCGCCGCTGCGACGACCGAACCGGCTGCGCCCGAAGCGACGGCGGAACCCGCCCCGGCCACGACGGCGGGTGAGGAAACAGCGCAAGCGGCGCCCACAGACGCGGCGCCCTCAGCAACCGAAACGACCGAGACCCCGGCCGAAGAGCCCACTGCTTCCGCACCTGAGGCCGCAGCAGAAGCCGCACCTCAGACCGAGACGGCAGAGGCTGCTGCGCCCGTCATCGAAACGCCCGCCGCGCCGGTCACCGGGCCGGTTGCGGAAAACCAGATCGCCTTCGCGGCCTGGGACGTTCGCATGCCCTTCTCCGAGAGCATGCGCACCGTCGACGGCAAGCGCGTCGCGGTTGTCTCGCGGATCGACCCTGCGGCAGACCTCAGCGTCGTCGGAAGCTGGCTGAAGCCCGGCGTGACGCTCTATGGCATCAACGACGTCGCTTTCGAGAACGGCGGCACCACCGCAGGCATGGTGCTGAACAACCTCCACGTCGATCCTGACGGCTATTCGCGCGTCGGCGTCACTTACAAGACCGCCTCGGGCGACGAGCAAAGCGGGCTTCTGGCGGTGCCGACCGTGCGGATCGTGAGCCTTGCGAACGGGATGAACGTCTCTGCCGCCTTTGCCGACGGCAAATGGCAGACGATCGTCCAGACGGTTCCCGCAGGCGGCCTTGGTTCGGTGCAGCCCGGAGACGTTCTCTTCCGCGACAAGACCACCGGCATCGCCATCGACGGGCCGGAAACGATCGAGTTGGTGATGGCCGAACTGGCCAAGCAGAAGATCGCCGTGACCGAGTTTTCGGTGGTTCGCGACAGCGGAGTGGAAACCGCCGAGGTTCCGCTGGCGCTCGAGGCCGCTCAGTAATCGCACGGTAGTCCGCTTGTCGGGCGGGCGACCGTCACAATCAACGAAAAAGCACGACGGCTCTGCGCCGCTCGTAAGAATAGGGTGATGACATGGCGAAGCAGGACAGCTCAGCATCATACTGGTTCGACAGGGACAATGATCCGGCAGCGCAAGCCGCAGAGCCCGCCCGCAGACGGTCGCTCTCGCCGCTCAACCTGTTCGCCCGCAAGCTCCGGGCCCGCGAAGAGCAGCAGGGCACCGAGGGGGCTGAGGCGACGGTCGAGCGCCCGCTTGATGCACCGGCAGAGGTTGAGGCGCCCGCCCCTGTAGCGGCCGCGACCGAAGCGGAAACCCCTGAAATGGCCGCCCCCGAGGTGGTCGCCGAGGCTGCGCCAGTCGCTGATCCTGTGGCTTCGATGGAAAAGGAAGCAGCGCCATCCGATGGCCCGATGCCTGATGCGATGACCGCGGCCGCGATCCTCGCCGCCGTGCGTGCACCGGAGCCGGAGGCCGCGCCTGAGCCGGTGGTCGCCGAGGTCAAACCCGTCACAGCGGCAACCGCCGAGCCGGAAGTGAAGCCCGTTCAGGATGCCGCGCCGGAGCCCGCCGCAGAGGCCGCGCCCGAACCCGGACCTTCCCGCCGGTCGAGCCGCGTGAAGACCACCTTCCTTGGCTTTGAACATTCCGATGGTCGCGTCGTAGATGTCTTTGCCCGCGACGATGCCGCCGCCGCCCCCGCAGCTGCCGCGCCGCAGGTCGACCGGGTTATGTATCCGGTGGGCTGGCTCGCGATTGTCGACGGACCCGGCCGCGGCAATTCCATCGCGCTTCAGGCGGGCGTCTCGCAGATCGGCCGCGGCGACGACCAGGCCATCCAGCTGAATTTCGGCGATATGGCGATTTCGCGCTCCAATCACGCCGCCATCGCCTTCGACCATGAAGACCGCCGATTCTACCTCGGCCATGGCGGCAAGACCAATATCGTGCGGCTGAACGGCAAGCCGGTCCTGTCGACCGAAGCGCTGGAAAGCGGCGACAAGATCCGTATCGGCGAAACCACCTTGCGGTTCGTGGCGCTCTGCGGCCCCGATTTCCACTGGACGACCTGAGGCGGGACCCCAGCAGATGATGTATGACGTTGCAGCAGCCGCCAGCAAAGGTCGGCGTGACTATCAGGAAGACGCCGTCGCGATCGACTTTCCCGAACGCGAGGGCCGGGGGTTCATCGTCCTTGCCGACGGCATGGGCGGCCATCAGGCGGGCGATATTGCCAGCCGCCTCGTCGTGTCGGAGATCGCCGAATTCCTCAAGGACAAGCTCTATGAGGACGAGGTGAACGAAGGGGGCATCCCCGAGATACTCAAGGAAGCGACGCTGGCCGCCAACGCCTCGATCGCCTCCTATGTCAAACGCAACCGCAATGTCGCGGGCATGGGCACCACGCTTGTGCTGCCAGTGCTGGCCGACGGACATCTCTACTGGGTGTCAGTGGGCGACTCGCCGCTTTATGTCTTCGACGGTGAGGATCTGCGCCAGGTGAACGAGGATCACTCGCTTGGGCCACAGATCGACATGATGGTCAAGTCGGGCATGCTCGACCCCGAAAAGGGCCGCAACCATCCCGACCGGAACTGCCTGACCTCGGTCCTGATGGGTTCGGCGATCGCCAAGATCGACTGCAACAAGCCACCGCTGGCGCTGCGCAAGGGTCATATCGTGATCGTGTCGAGCGACGGTCTGCAGTTCCTGACCGACGAGGAAATTCACAAGATCGTCCGTGAACATCAGAACGCCCGCAGCAGCGACCTCGTGGACGCGCTGATGACGGCGGTCGAGAAGCTCGACGATCCCGACCAAGACAATGTGTCGTTCGCGGTAATCAAAGTCACCTGATGGCAGCCGCCCAGGACCCCACAAGCAAGAACGCCGAATTGACCGCTTTCAGCCCCAATGCTGCCCAGCACGGGTGTAACGAGCAGGTCTCGGACGAGGAGAAGAAGACGATGAAACTCATCACCCGCGCTGCCCCCGCCGCCTGTCTGGCGATGCTTCTGGGATCAAGCGCAGCACTGGCACAACAGGCCTGCGAAACTTACGAGGTCAAGCGCGGCGACAACCTGCGCAATATCGCCCGCGCCGCTTATGGCGATCCCGACCTCTATCGCAAGATCTATGATGCCAATGTCGATGTGATCGGTGCCAAGGCTGACCTGATCGAGGTCGGCGCGAAGCTGAACTTGCCCTGTGCCGACGGCGCGGCGGTCGCCGCGGTTGCCGAGGCGTCGCCTGCCGCGACCGAGGAAGCTGCACTCTCCGAGACCGCGGAAGCGGCGACTGAAACTGTCGACGCAGTGGCCGAGGCGGTTGATGCGCCTGCCGC
This sequence comes from Frigidibacter sp. RF13, assembly GCF_026626305.1. Lineage (GTDB taxonomy): Bacteria > Pseudomonadota > Alphaproteobacteria > Rhodobacterales > Rhodobacteraceae > TMP-24. Next base: position 20,420 of record NZ_JAPNUE010000010.1, read on the forward strand.
CGAAGTGACGCCTGCCCCCGAGCCCGAAGTCGTGGCCGAGGCAGCTCCTGCCGCCCCGGAAAGCGCTCCGGCCGCGCCTGCGCCCCAGGCGTCGGTCAGGCCGCTTGCCCTTGTGACCGGCAATGATTACGCGCCTTTCACCGACGAAACGCTGCCGGGCGGCGGCATGTTCACCCAGCTGGTCGAAATGGCGATGTTCCGCGCCGATCCCGGTCGCGCCTATTCGCTGACCTTCATCAACGACTGGCAGGCCCATCTCGACGCACTTCTGCCGAGCCATGCCTATGACCTGACCTTCCCCTGGTCGCGCCCGAACTGCGAGGCCCCGGAAACCCTGTCGGCAGGCGATCTGGGCCGTTGCCAGAATTTCGAATTCTCGCAGCCCTTCTATGAGGTCGTCGACGGTTTCTTCTCTCGCGCCGATAGCGAGATCGCGGCCGCCACGACCTATGACGAATATATGGGCAAGCGCATCTGCCGCCCCGAAGGTTATTCGACCGGGGTTCTTGATGGCGCGGGCCTTACAATGGACGTGGTCCAGGTCGTCCGCCCGGTGAAGGTCGCGGATTGCTTTAACATGCTGATGAAGGGCGAGGTCGATCTCGTCGCCCTCGATACGACCGTTGCGGCCGACGAGATCGCGGAAATCGGCCTGACCGGCCAGATCAGCGAGAACCCGCAGCTTTCCTCGGTGAAGACGCTGCATGTGATCGCGCACAAATCGAACCCAGAGGCGGTCGCGGCGCTCGACCTTCTCAACCAGGGCATCCTCGAGATGTACGAATCCGGCGAGTGGTACGATGTCGTTTCCACCGCGCTGAAAAACGAACAGAAGCTTGGCCAGAACTGAGAGAGATGGCCACCCCGATCTTGAAATCTGTACTCCGAACAGCTCCCGCGTAACCAGTTCGCTCTGCCCAGAGCACCCCACAGCTGAACCAACCTTTTCCAGGGCCGCCCTGGACCACGACTGCAAAGGACCATGACAATGACCAAACTGTCTGCAGCCTCCAAACGCCTCCTGGCGACAGCCGTCGTCACGATCGCCTTGCCGATCGGGGCGAATGCTCAGGAAGCCTGCTCCAAATATACGGTGAAGGCGGGCGACAGCCTCGGCTCCATCGCGCTTGCCGCTTATGGCAGCTATGACTACCAGATCATCTTCAACGCCAACCGCGAGACGCTGGCCGGCAATCCCAACAACCTCACCGAGGGGCTCGAGCTGGCGCTTCCCTGCGAGGACGGGCGTCTGTCGGCCGACCAGGATCTCGCTGCCAGCCTGCAGGAAAAAGAGCAGGCAGCCGCGACGACGAAGAAGAAATCGAACAGCTATCAGCCGCCCTTGAAGTTCGTGACCGGCAATGGCTGGGCGCCCTTCACCTCGAAGGACCTTGAGGGTGGCGGCATCCTGACCCGGATCGCCACAACCGCGCTGCAGCGCGGCGGCAACGACCGCGAATCCAAGGTGGGCTGGGTTGACGACTGGCAGTCGCACATCGACGTGCTGCTGCCGAGCGGTGCCTTCGATATCTCGATCGCCTGGGAACAGCCCGACTGCTCCAAGCTCGACATCCTGTCGGAAGAAAGCGTGAAGCGCTGCACCGACTTCGACTTCTCGCTGCCGATCTATGAAGTGGCGCAAAGCTTCTTCACTCTGAACGACAACAAGTATGTCGATGCGAAGAGCTTCACCGAGTATCAGGGCGCGAAGATCTGCCGCCCGGCGGCCTGGGGCTCTGCGGACCTCGAAGTCGAAGGTCTGGTCGCGCCATTCATCGAGATGGTGCGCCCGAAGGACCCGATCGACTGCGCCAACCTGCTGCTTGAGGGCAAGGTCGATGTCTATTCGATCGAGCTTGAGACCGCGACGGCGAACTTCGAGGAGCTCGGTGCCTCCGACAAGGTGACGCTGAACCCCTATAACGCGAAGTTCACCTCCTACCAGCTGATGACATCGAAGACCAACCCGCGCGGCCGCGTCTATCTCTCGATGCTGAACAAGGGCATCGCCGAGATGCGTGAATCGGGCGAATGGTACGACATCGTCGCCACCGGTCTGGCCGAATACAACAAGCTCGGCCAGTAACTTTCGATCCTGTGAGATGAGAAGGGCGGCACGACGTGCCGCCCTTTTCGTTGTGATCGCACCCCGCACATCCTCGGGCACATCGTTTCTCGTCGGGGGCGGGCCCCCGAGAAATGCACGCAGTGCTCGATGAGGACGCTGCCTCTAGGGCTGCGCAGCAATGTCTTCGACGAAACGGATAAGGCGCGGAAGGCAGACCTGGCGCAGGTCGTAGGTCTCAATTGCGGTCGCCCGCGCCGCGGCTCTGAGCGGATCGTCGCGGGTCGGGTCCGCAAGGGCGGCGATCAACGCCGTGGACCAGCCCTCGACATCGAAGAAATCGACGAGCCGCCCGTTTACCCCGTCCCGGATCACTTCCTCGACCGGCCCGGTGCGCGAGCCTATGACGAGCGCCCCGGCGCTCATTGCCTCGATCATCGACCAGGACAGGACGAAGGGATAGGTCAGATAGGCATGGACCCGCGTCACCTGCATGAGTGACAGGAAGGACGCACGCGGCACCTTGCCGGTGAAATGGACGCGCGTGAGGTCGAGCCGGTCCTTCACCTCGTCGAGGAAGATCTGCTTCCAGGTGCCGCTTTGCGGCGCGCGGCCATAGCTTTGCCCCTCGCCGCCGACGATCACCACTTGTGCGTCTGGCCGGGCCGCCATCACCGCAGGCAGCGCCCGCATGAAGATATGATAGCCCCGGTAGGGTTCGAGATTGCGGTTGAGGAAGGTCAGCACCTCGTCCCCGGCACGGAGCACGGGCTTGCCTTCACCGGGGGAGAATTCCGCCGTCGGATCGGGGCTGACCTCGTCCGTATCGACCCCGTCATGGATCACCGTGATCTTGTCGCGCAGAAGCGGCGGAAAGCTCCCCGCCTGCCATGCGGTCGGCGATTGCGCCGCATCGGCGTCGATCATGCTTTGCAGGATATGCGCCGCCCGCGCCGTCGTCGCCATCCGCGCCTTCAGATCAGTCTGCTGGAACTCCGGGTCGAAATCGGAATCGAGCCCGCGCGAGCGGTAGACAAGTTCGGCATAGTTGATGATCCTGGCCTCGGGCCAGATCTCGCGCAGAAACAGCATCTCGCCCCAGCCGTTATGGCCGAAGATCACGTCCGGCACGAACCCCGTGCGCTCGCGCAGCTGCGAACACGCCCCGCCCACCATCTCGCCGCAGGCGACCATGTCGGCGAAGGTGGCGCCGATGCCTTTCAGGCGGTTCTTCACCGGGCTTTTGTAATACAGCGTCCGGACCGGCGTCGGGTTGGCCTTGTTCGCCACATCGGCGAGCGCCAGCACCTCATGCCCGCGCGCCACAAGCGCCGGGGCCAGGTGCTTGAACTGGCCGGGGAAGTTCTGGTGGATGAAGAGGATCTTCATTCCGCCGCCTTCCGGTCGGCGAGGGCGGCGGCGAGGAGCGTCTGGGTATAGGGGTGCTGGGGATTGTCGAAGATCTCTGCCCCCGTACCGCTTTCCACGATATCGCCCCGGTGCATCACCGCGATCCGGTGCGAGAGCGCCCGGACGACGCGCAGGTCATGGCTGATGAACAGGTAGGCGAGCCCGTGCCGCTTCTGCAGATCGCGCAACAGCTCCACGATCTGCACCTGCACCGTCATGTCGAGCGCCGAGGTGGGCTCGTCCAGCACCACGACCTTCGGCCGCAGGATCATCGCGCGGGCGATCGCGATGCGCTGCCGCTGACCGCCGGAAAATTCGTGCGGATAGCGGCCCATCATCGCCGGGTCGAGCCCGACCTCGGCCATGATCTCGGCCACCATCTCGCGCCGGTCGCGGCCGGGGTCGACGCCATGCACGCCCAGGCCCTCGGCGATGATCTCCTCGGCGGTCATGCGCGGCGACAGGCTGCCGTAGGGGTCCTGAAAGACGATCTGCATGTCGCGCCTGAGGCGCCTCAGATCGCGCGCGCGCCACTTGCTGATATCCTCGCCCATGTAGATCACGGGCCCGTCCGCCTGGATCAGCCGCATGATGCCAAGTGCAAGCGTGGTCTTGCCCGATCCGCTTTCGCCCACGATGCCCAGCGTCTCGCCCGCGCGCACGCTGACAGAGGCGGCATTCACCGCCTTCACATGGCCGACGACGCGCTTCAGTAACCCCTTCTCGATGGGAAACCAGATGCGCAGATTTTCGGTTCGGATCACCTCGGGCGCGTCTGCGGCGACGGGGTCGGGCGTCCCGTGTGGCTCTGCCGCCAGCAGCTTCTGCGTATAGGGATGTTGCGGGTTGCCGAAAATCTCGGCCACCCGCCCCTGTTCGACGATCTCGCCCGTCTGCATCACCGCCACCCGGTCGGCGATGCGCCGCACGATGCCGAGGTCGTGGCTGATGAAGATCATCGACAGCCCTTCGCGCGCCTTGAGGTCCGCCAGAAGATCGAGGATCTGCGCCTGGATCGTCACATCGAGCGCGGTCGTGGGTTCGTCGGCGATCAGCAGGTCCGGCCCGTTCGCCAGCGCCATCGCGATCATCACGCGCTGGCGCTGGCCACCCGACAGCTGGTGCGGATAGGCACCCAGACGGCTGGCCGGATCGGCGATGCCGACCTTTTCCAGAAGCTCGACGATCCGCGCCCGCGCGCCTTGGCCGGTCACGCCCTGATGCAGTGCGAGGCTTTCGCCCAGCTGCTTCTCGATCGTGTGCAGCGGGTTCAGCGATGTCATCGGCTCCTGGAAGATGAAGCTGATCTCATTGCCGCGCACGCGGCGCAGCGCCGCCTCGCCCGCGCCCAGAAGCGCGCGCCCCTGCCAGGTCGCGCTGCCGCTGATTTCGGCATTGCCGCCGACGAGCCCGACGACCGAGAGGGCGCTGACCGACTTGCCCGATCCGCTTTCGCCGACGATGGCCAAAGTCTCGCCCTTCGCCACCTCGAAACTCACGCCCTTCACGGCGGGGATCACCCGTCCGTCCTGACGGAAGCTGACATGCAGCCCCTTGACCTTCAGAAGCGCTGTCATCGGAAGGTCTTTCTCGGGTCGAAGGCATCGCGCACGCCTTCGAAGATGAAGACCAGAAGCGACAGCATGATCGCGAAGGTGAAGAAGGCGGTGAAGCCAAGCCAGGGTGCCTGCAGGTTCTGCTTGGCCTGCTGGGTAAGCTCGCCGAGCGAGGGCAGGTTCGACGGCAGGCCGAAGCCCAGAAGATCAAGCGCGGCAAGGCTGCCGATAGCACCAGTGACCATGAAGGGCAGGAATGTCAGCGTTGCCACCATAGCGTTCGGTAGCACATGGCGGAACATGATCACCCGGTCGGGCACGCCAAGGGCGCGGGCAGCGCGGACATATTCGAAATTCCGCGCCCGCAGGAATTCGGCGCGCACCACGCCCACCAACCCGGTCCATCCGAAAAGGATCGAAAGCCCGACCAGAAGCCAGAAGGACCGCCCGAGAATCGCGAACAGGATGATGATGACATAAAGCGTTGGTGTCCCGCTCCATATCTCGATGATCCGTTGAAAGATCAGGTCGGTGCGCCCGCCGAAATAGCCCTGAACCGCGCCGGCAGCGATGCCAAGCGCCGACGCGCCGGTGGTGACGATCAGCGCATAGAAGACCGAAAGGCGGAAACCATAGATGATGCGCGCCAGCACGTCGCGGGCGGTATCGTCGGTGCCAAGCCAGTGGACGCTGTCGGGCGGCGAAGGCGCGCGACCGACATTGTCGACGGTGGTGTAGCTGAAGGGGATCGGTGGCCAGAGGATATAACCTTTCTCGACCGCCGCGCCCGCGACCTCGCCATCCGCGGCATCGGCGATGATGCCTTCGGGATCGTCCCAGCAGTCCTGCAACCCGCCCGTGAGGATCAGGCACTGGACCTCTGCGTCCTTGTAGACCGCTTCGGTCCTGAAATCGCCGCCGAAGGCGGTTTCGGGATAGAAGCGGTAGATCGGCGTGAACCACTCGCCCTTGTAGCGCACAAGGATCGGCTTTTCGTTGGCGATCACCTCGGCGAAAAGTGAAAGGCCGAACAGCACGAGGAAGATCCAGAACGACCAAAGGGCGCGGCGGTTGGCCTTGAAATTGCGCAGGCGGCGTTGGTTGAGGGGGGAAAGACGGATCATCCGGCGCGGCTTTCGAAATCGATGCGCGGATCGACCACCACATACATCAGATCGCTGATGATGCCGACGACAAGGCCCAGAAGCCCGAATGTGTAGAGCGTGCCGAAGACCACCGGATAGTCGCGTTGCACCGCCGCCTCGAACCCCATCCGCCCCAATCCGTCGAGCGAGAATAGCACTTCGATCAGGAGACCCCCGCCGAAGAGGACCGAAATGATCAGCGCCGGAAAGCCCGCGATCACCAGAAGCATTGCATTACGGAAGACATGGCCGTAAAGCACGCGCCCCTCGCTCAGGCCCTTCGCCCGCGCCGTCATCACATATTGCTTGTTGATCTCGTCAAGGAAGCTGTTCTTGGTCAGAAGCGTCAGCGTGGCGAAGCCCGAGATGGTCATGGCGATCGTCGGCAGCGTGATATGCCAGAAATAGTCACCGATCTTGGCCAGAAGGCTGAGGTCATCCCAATTGTCCGAGGTCAGGCCGCGCAGGGGGAAGATCTTCCAGTAGCTGCCGCCCGCGAAAAGGACGATCAGGAGGACCGCGAACAGGAACCCCGGGATCGCGTAGCCCACGATGATGGCGCCCGAGGTCCAGGTATCGAACGGTGTGCCGTCCTTCACCGCCTTGCGAATCCCCAGGGGGATCGACACGAGATAGGCCAGAAGCGTGGACCAGAGGCCGAGCGAGATCGAGACCGGCATCTTTTCCAAGACAAGGTCGATGACCGAGATCGAGCGGAAATAGCTCTCTCCGAAATCGAAGCGCAGATACTTGCCCATCATGTCGAAGAAGCGGACATAGGCGGGCTTGTCGAACCCGTACTGCTTTTCCAGTTTCTCGATGAACTCGGGCGGCAGGCCGCGGGCACCGGCATATTTCTCGTCGCCGAAGGAATCCTCGATCCCGGCATCCGCGCCGGTGCCGCCGGTCACGGATTTCAGCACATCGCCCTGACCTTCCAACTTGGCGATCATCTGTTCGATCGGTCCGCCGGGCACGAACTGGGTCAGGGCGAAATTCACCAGCATGATCCCGATCAGCGTCGGAATCGTCAGAAGCAACCTGCGCAGGATATAGGCGCCCATCTATCCGCTGCTCTTTCCCCGGCCCGCGCCTTTTCCAGCGCCTATCTGAAGGCCCCGGCGGCTTTCAGCGCCTCGGCCTTTTCGGGGTTATACCACCAGAAGTCCAGTTCGCCACGCCCATAGGGCGGCATTTTCTCGGGCCGCTCGAACATGTCGTAATAGGCAACGGTATATTTGTCCTTGTGCCATTGCGGCACCCAGATCCGGATCGCCCTAAGAACCCGGTCCAGCGCCTTGACCGCCGGGATCAGCCTGGCCTTGGTGTCGGCCTCCAGCACGTTGGTGATCAGCGCGTCCACCGTAGGATCGGCAAGGCCCGAGGTGTTGAAGACATCGTTCACGCCTTCGCTGCCGAAATACTGGCGCAGGCCCGCGCCGGGCTCATAGCCGGTGGGGAACTGGTCGGTCATCATGTCGAAGTCGAACTTGCGGCTGCGGTCGGTGAATTGCGATGTGTCGACATGGTCGATGATCGCCTCGATGCCGAGCTTCGTCAGGTTCTCGATGAACGGGTTGATGATCCGGTCGAAGGCATCGTCGTTTTCAAGGAACTCGACGCGCAGCACCTCGCCCTTTTCATTGCGCCGCTTGCCGTCGTCACCAACCGTCCAGCCCGCCTCGTCGAGTAGGGCCGAGGCCTTGCGCAGGTTGCCGCGGTCAAGCTGCCTGTCGCCCGAAACCGGCGCCATCACCGGTTCCTGATCGAGAACCCCGGGCGGCAGCGCCGCAGCAAAGGGTTCAAGGATCGCAAGTTCCTCGGCCGAGGGCAGGCCGGTCGCAGCCAGCTCGCTGTTTTCCCAGAAAGAATTGATGCGGGTGTAAAGGCCGTAGAAAAGGGTTTCGTTCGACCATTCGAAATTGAACATCAGCCCGATCGCCTCGCGCACGCGCACATCCTTGAACTTGTCGCGCCGCATGTTGAAGACGAAGGACTGGCCGTTAGCGATATTGCCGTGGTGGATTTCCTCTTTCCTGACCCAGCCTTTCTGGATCGCCGGAAAATCGTAGGAGGTGGCCCAGAATTTCGAGGAATTCTCGTCGCGGAAGCTGAAGGCGCCAGACTTGAACCCTTCGAAGGCAGCGGTCGGATCGCCGAAATATTCGATCCGGATCGTATCGAAGTTGTTGCGGCCCCGGTTGATCGGCAGATCGTTGCCCCAATAATCGGGGTTCCGCTTGTAGACCACGCGCTGGTTGATGTCGTAGCGGTCAAGCTTGTAGGGGCCTGATCCGATGCCGGGGTCGAGCCGGGATTCGTCAAGCTTCGCGCCCGTGTCAGTGTACCATTTCTTCGACACCACCAGCATGCCACCCGCCATCTGGATTCTGTCGCGTACCGGGCTTTCGGCCTTGAATGCATATTTCACGCGGTGAGGGTCCAGAACCTCGACACCCTCGACGAACTGACCGAGTACGGTCGAGAAAGAGGGCAGGCCGTCCTTCAGGAAAAGCTCGTAGGTGAAAAGCACGTCATCGGCTGTCAGGGGCGAACCATCCGAGAATTTCGCTTCCGGTCGCATGTTGAAGATGACCCAGCTTTTGTCCTCGGGATATTCGATGGTCGAACAGATCAGGCAGTAAAGCGATCCGATCTCGTCGGCCGTGCCGATCATCATGTCTTCATAGCCGATATTGGCGAGGACGGCACCGGAGCCCTTCTGCGTATACGGATTGAAACTGTCGAATGTGCCGACAGTTGAGAGGGATATCTCGCCGCCCTTCGGCGCGTCGGGGTTCACGTAATCCAGATGCTGGAAATCCGGCCCGTATTTCGGCGGGTCGCCGAACGTGGTGATTGCGTGCGCGCTGATGATGTTTTCCTCGGCCCGCACCGCGCCGACGGTCAGCAAAAGCGCCGCGCCCGCGATCAGTGTTCCAGCCCAGAAAGCACGCAGCCGGTGGTCGGCGACAAGGGGCAGGCTGGCGCTTCGGGTCATGGGCAGTCTCCGATGTTTTTCTCAAGCTAGACCGGCGCGGCCCCTGTCATCAAGTCGCGTTGGGGTGATCGGGACGTGAAATGAAAAGGGCCGCCCAGCGGGCGGCCCTGAAAAACATCCTGTGGCTCAGATCAGCCGCCAAGGCCCTGCAGATAGGCAATGAGGTTCGCGCGGTCCTCGATCTTCGGCAGTCCGGCGAAAGCCATCTTGGTGCCCGGCGCATAGCCCTTGGGGCTCGCGAGGAATTCGTTCAGACGCTCCGGCTCCCAGTTGCCGCCGAGGCCCTTGAGCGCGTCGGAGAAGCCGAAATCGGCGACCGAGCCGATCCCGCGCCCAACAACGCCGTCCAAGTGCGGGCCGGTGCCGTTGGTGCCGTCGACCTTGTGGCAGGCCTTGCACTTGCCGAAGACCTTTTCACCCGCCGCAGCATCGGCCGCCGCGAACACGGTCGCGAAATCGGGCCCGGCCTCGGCCGCCTCACCCTCGCCGCCGCCTTCGGCGCCGGTGTCGATCGAATAGGCCTGCGCCACTTCCTCGCCGCCGTGGCCTTCCACACCGGTATGATAGAGCGACTCTGCCGCCCATTTGCCCAGAAGGAAGATCAGGAAAGCACCGCAGAGCGCGCCGCCGGCCTTCGTTACAGTCATCGTGTCGAACATGTCGCGCCTCGGGTCTTGGCTGGTTTGCGGGCTATCTATCCGCTTCCCCCGCCGGGGATCAAGGTATAGTTAGCGCGGCGAATTGCCCTTTTTGGGGCCAGCCGCATGTGGGGAACGCCATGAAGGGTCGCATTGCCTTCCAGGGAGAGCCGGGAGCCTATTCGCATCAGGCCTGCCGCCAGGCGCGGCCGGAGATGGAGGCGCTGCCCTGCGCGACCTTCGAGGACGCGATCGAGGCCTGCCGCCGGGGGGATGCCGACCTCGCCATGCTGCCAGTCGAGAATTCGACCTACGGGCGGGTGGCCGACATCCATCACCTGCTGCCGGAAAGCGGCCTTCACATCGTTGATGAAGCTTTCGTGCGCGTCCATATCAACCTCTTGGCGGTTCCCGGAACGCGGCTTGAGGCGGTCGAGGGCGCGATGAGCCATACGGTGCTTCTGGGCCAGTGCCGGGGTTTCATGAAGCAACATGGCATCCGGCCCGTCACCGGCGCCGACACCGCCGGGTCCGCCCGCCATGTCAGCGAACTGGCCGACCCGAAGCTCGCAGCCCTCGCCTCGGAACTCGCCGGCGAGATCTACGGGCTCGAAGTGCTGGCCCGCCATATCGAGGACAAGTCGAACAATACCACCCGTTTCCTGGTGATGGCACGCGAGCCGGACCTGAAGCGCCGGGGCGACGACGGGATGATGACTTCGTTCGTCTTCCGGGTCCGCAACATTCCGGCCGCGCTTTACAAGGCGATGGGCGGGTTCGCCACGAATGGCGTGAACATGACCAAGCTGGAAAGCTACATGGTCGATGGTGTTTTCTCCGCCACCCAGTTCTACGCCGACATCGAAGGTCACCCCGACGATGCCAACGTCCAGCGCGCGCTGGAGGAATTGGCCTATTTCACCTCATACATGAAGCTTCTGGGCGTCTACCCCGCCGACCCGATGCGCCACGGTGCCTGAGTGCGGCATACCTGGCCGCGTCTGACCGGCGGCTGCCCTTGGGTGTACAGCCATGCGCTTCCCGGGCGGCGGGGCTTTTCGGCCCTTCTGAACGACTTCAACCGGACATGATTTAAATCAAGGCGCGCTGTTGCGCTGCGGTGCATTGGTTTGGCCGAGAAAGCTGTGGGGCGTGGTGCTGCCGCAGCGGAAACGGAACGAATCGAGCGGCGCATGCGTCCCCCGGCATGGAAATTCGGCCCGACGGCTAGATTGGCCGAGTTTGGGCGTCGGTGCCTGAACCTGTGCCTGATCCTGCTGCTCGCACTCGGTCTCGGGCTCGCAGGCCTGCCGCATGCCAGATCCGCCGCAGGTGCGATCGCGTACGAGATTTGCGCGGATGGGGGCAGCGGGACGGTCTGGCTCGACGCCTCAGGCGCACCTGCCCAGCCGATGAAGGATTGCCAGAAATGCCCGCAATGCCTGATCGCCGGGCTGGGCGCGATCTTCGCAGGCTCACCTCTGTTCGCGCGCCGCGATGCGCGGCGCCGGGTCGTATGGCGCCTGTCCGACAAAAGCGCACCTGTACGCCACGAAAGCCGCGCGACCGCGCGCGGCCCCCCGGCTTCACATCCTGATCTGACTGCCTTGGGCTTTGCCAGGGGTCGCACGCGCGTTGTGCCCCCGGCCCCCTCCGGGCGGCTTTCCGAGGGCGCCCAGAGATGAGATACCTCCGTTTCCTTCTATCGCTTGCCATTCTCTGGCTCGCCGTGCTGCCCGCAGCGGCGGACACGGTGCTTGCCAAATATCTGCCCGAGGTTGCCGCCGGCGATCTGGTCGAGGGTGCCGACGGGTTCGGCCCGCCCCGCGATGATCTGGCGGTTGCGCCGGTCCTTAAGGGCGGCGAAACCATCGGCTGGGCCTTCGTCACATCGGATTTCGTCGGCACGACCGGCTATTCCGGCAAGCCGATCCACACGATGGTCGCCATCGACACGGATGCGAAGGTCATCGGTGTCGCGCTGGTGAAACATTCCGAGCCGATCGTCCTCATCGGCATTCCTGACGCCAAGGTGAAGGCGCTCGCCGCGGCCTATGTCGGCCTCGATCTGGTGGCCGAGGCGCAGGCGGGCGGCACCTCGCACGATGTTGACATCATCTCGGGCGCCACGGTCACGGTGATGGTCATCGACGATTCCATCGTACGATCGGGCCTAAAGGTGGCACGCGCGCTTGGCCTTGGCGGGCTTGCGCCCGAAACAAAGGCGGCAGGTCCGCGCTTCGAGATCAATCCAGAGGCCGGTGCCGCGGCGGATTGGACGGCGCTGGAAGGCGACGGCACGATCCGGCGTCTGTCACTGGATGTGGGTCAGGTGAACGCCGCATTTGCGGGGCTTGAAGACAAGCGCGCGGCCGAACGCGCGATGACAGAGGCGCCCGACACGAACTTCATCGAGATGGAAACCGCGCTCGTCTCGGTGCCCGCCATCGGCAAGGCGGTGTTGGGCGAGGCGGAATATGCCAACCTGACGGGCTGGCTTCAGCCCGGCGAACAGGCGATCGCCGTGGTCGGGCGCGGCCTCTACAGTTTCAAGGGCTCAGGCTATGTCCGGGGCGGCATCTTCGACCGGATCGTGCTGATACAGGGCGATGTTTCGGTCCGCTTCCGCGACAAGATGCACCGCAGGCTGGTGGCGGTTACCACCCCGGGCGCGCCCGCGTTCACCGAGGCCGACCTCTTCAAGATCCCCGCCGATGTCGGCTTCGACCCGGCCGAGCCGTTCCGCATCCAGCTTCTGGTGCAGCGCGAGGTCGGGCCGATCGAAAAACTCTTCACCACCTTCGACCTTGGCTACCAGCTGCCGTCCGCCTACTTGCGTCCGGTGGTCGCCGAACCGGCACCAGCCGTGGCTGATACCGCCGGAGCGGAGGACGAAAGCGCGGCGCAGGCGCTCCTGTGGAAGAAGATATGGCAGGGCTCGAAGGTCGAGATCGCCGGACTGGTCGCCATGCTGATCGTGCTGACCGCCGTCTTCTTCTTCCAGATCTGGACAACACGGAACGAGCGCGCCTTCTTCTGGTTCCGCATCGCCTATCTGACCGTCACGCTCGTCTTCCTCGGCTGGTATGCGAACGCCCAGCTTTCTGTCGTGAACCTGATGGCCCTCTTCGGCGCGCTGGTCACGGGCTTCAGCTGGCAGGCCTTCCTCCTCGATCCCCTCACCTTCATCCTGTGGTTCGCCGTCGCCGCCGCCCTGCTCTTCTGGGGACGTGGGGCCTATTGCGGCTGGCTTTGCCCCTTCGGCGCGCTGCAGGAACTGACGAACCGCGCGGCCAAGGCGCTGCATATCCCGCAATGGACGCTGCCCTGGGGACTGCACGAACGGCTCTGGCCGATCAAATACATGATCTTCCTCGGTCTCTTCGGCGTGTCGCTGATGTCGATCGAACAGGCCGAACATCTGGCCGAGGTCGAGCCGTTCAAGACCGCGATCATCCTGAAATTCATCCGCGCATGGCCGTTCGTAGCCTACGCCGCCGCACTGCTGATCGCGGGGCTGTTCGTTGAACGGTTCTACTGCCGCTATCTCTGCCCGCTGGGTGCCGCCCTCGCCATTCCGGCACGTATACGCATGTTCGACTGGCTGAAGCGCTACAAGGACTGCGGCAATCCCTGCCAGACCTGCGCCAACCAATGCATGGTCCAGGCCATTCATCCGACGGGGGAGATCAACCCCAACGAATGCCTGAACTGCCTGCATTGCCAGGTTCTCTACCAATCCAAGACGACCTGCCCGGTCGTGATCAAGAAGCTGAAACGGCGCGAGGCCGTGGGTTCCGCCACGCCGCGCGACATTTCCGGGCACCCGAACCACCCCAAACAGCAACCTGCCGAATGAAAGGACAGATCATGTCTGACGACCTGAAGAATCGCATTTCCCGGCGCGGCCTTCTCGGCGCCACCGCCGGAACCGCAGCGCTTGCCGGCGCCTTCGCCGGGCGCGCGACCCTGACCGGCGGCGCTGTCGGTGTCGCGGCGCTCGCCTCTTCCGCGACGGCGGCGGGCGCGACCGAGGCAGCGACCGTCGCCCCCGGCCAGCTTGACGAATACTACGGCTTCTGGTCCTCGGGCCAGACCGGTGAGATGCGCATCCTCGGCATCCCCTCGATGCGCGAACTGATGCGGGTGCCGGTCTTCAACCGCTGCTCGGCCAGCGGCTGGGGCCAGACCAACGAATCGATCCGCATCCACCAGCGCACGATGACCGACAAGACCAAGGCCTTCCTTGCGGCGAACGGCAAGAAGATCCACGACAATGGCGATCTTCACCATGTCCACATGTCCTTCACCGAAGGCAAGTACGACGGCCGCCATCTGTACATGAACGACAAGGCCAACACCCGCGTGGCGCGCGTGCGCTGCGACGTGATGAAGTGCGACGCGATCCTTGAGATCCCAAATGCCAAGGGCATCCATGGCCTGCGTCCGCAGAAGTGGCCGCGCACCAACTATGTCTTCGCCAACGGCGAGGACGAGGCGCCGCTGGTCAACGACGGTTCGACCATGAAGGACGTGAGCACCTATGTGAACGTCTTCACCGCTGTCGATGCCGACAAGTGGGATGTCGCCTGGCAGGTCCTGGTGTCCGGCAACCTCGACAATACCGATGCTGACTACGAGGGCAAATGGGCCTTCTCGACCTCGTACAATTCCGAAATGGGCATGACCCTTGCCGACATGACCGCGAGCGAGATGGACCATGTCGTGGTCTTCAATATCGCCGAGATCGAAAAGGCGATCGCGGCCGGCGCCTATACCGAGCAGAACGGGGTCAAGGTGCTTGACGGCCGGAAGGAAGCGAACAGCCAGTTCACCCGCTACATCCCGATCGCCAACAACCCGCACGGCTGCAACATGGCGCCGGACAAGAAGCACCTCTGCATCGGGGGCAAGCTGTCGCCCACGGTCACGGTGATCGACGTCACGCTGCTTGATGCGGTCTTCGATGGTGCCGATCCGCGCTCCTGCGTGGTGGCTGAGCCGGAACTGGGCCTCGGGCCGCTGCACAACGCCTTCGACGGGCAGGGCAACGTCTTCACCTCGCTCTTCCTCGACAGCCAGGTGGTAAAATGGAACATCGACAAGGCCATCGCCGCCTACAAGGGCGAGGCGGTCGATCCGATCCTCGACAAGGTCGATGTCCAGTACCAGCCCGGCCATCTCAAGACCTCAATGGGCGAGACGCTGGAAGCCGACGGCAAATGGCTTGTGTGCCTGTGCAAGTTCTCGAAGGACCGGTTCCTGAACGTGGGTCCGCTGAAACCGGAGAACGATCAGCTGATCGACATTTCCGGCGACAAGATGGTCGTTGTTCACGATGGCCCGAACTTCGCCGAGCCGCATGACGCAATCGCGGTGCATGCGTCCAAGATGACCGGCATCAAGTCTGTCTGGGACCGGCAGGATCCGATGTGGGCCGAAACGCGCAAGCAGGCCGAGGCCGACGGTGTGGATCTAGACGACTATCAGGATCAGGTGATCCGCGATGGCGACAAGGTGCGGGTCTACATGTCGAGCCAGGCGCCGCAATTCGCGATCGAGGAGTTTACGGTCAAGGAAGGCGACGAGGTGACGGTGATCGTCACCAACCTCGACGATATCGACGACCTGACGCACGGCTTCACCATGGGCAACCACGGCGTGGCGATGGAGATCGGGCCGCAGGCCACGAGCTCTGTCACTTTCGTTGCGGGTCAGCCGGGCGTCTATTGGTACTATTGCCAGTGGTTCTGCCACGCTCTGCACATGGAAATGCGCGGCCGGATGTTCGTGGAACCGAAGGCGGCCTGATGCCATGAAGTTCCTTCGCCCAGCCTTTCTGCTTGCCCTTCTCCTCGCCTCTGCGGCGGGGGCGGAAGAGCTGCGGGTGGCGCCGGGCGAAGGAACGCTTGCCATTGCCATCGCCGGGGCTGAACCCGGCGATGTGCTTGCCCTGTCTGCCGGGCACTATTCAGGCCCGGTCACGCTCGACCGGACGCTGACCCTGACCGGCCCGGCAGAGGCGGTGATCGACGGCCATGGCCGTGGCACCGTGATCACGGTCACTGCCGATGACGTGGTGATCCGTGGTCTGACCGTCACCGGTTCGGGCACCCGCAATTCCGACCTCGATGCCGGGATCAAGATCGTCAAGGGTGCTGACCGCGCGCTGGTCGAAGGCGTGCGGCTGGAGGCGAACATGCACGGGATCGATGTGCACGGGTCGCGCGACAGTGTGGTGCGAGGCAATGCCATAGTCGGGCTGCAAAGCGCCCGGATGAACGAGCGCGGCAACGGCATCTATGTCTGGAATGCGCCCGGCACGGTCGTCGAGGGCAATGACATCCGCTTCGGTCGCGACGGCATCTTCGCCAATACCTCGCGCGAGAATGCCTTCCGCGACAACCTCTTCCGCGATCTGCGCTTCGCCGTCCACTACATGTACACACACGACAGCGAGGTCAGTGGCAATATCTCGGTCGGCAATCATCTGGGCTTTGCCATCATGTTCTCGAACAAGGTGGTGGTGAAGGACAACCTCTCGCTCGGCGACCGCGAGCATGGGCTGATGCTGAACTATGCCAACAGCGCCGACGTCAGCGGCAACCTCGTGCGCGGCGGGGCGAAAAAATGCCTCTTCATCTACAATGCCCACAAGAACCTGATCTACCGCAACCGGTTCGAGGGCTGCGGCATCGGCATCCATTTCACCGCCGGGTCGGAGCGCAATGTGCTGACCGAAAACAGCTTCATCGCCAACCGCAACCAGGTGAAATATGTAGGCACCCGCCAGATCGAATGGAGCTTCGAGGGGCGGGGCAATTTCTGGTCGGACAACCCGGCCTTCGACCTGAACGGTGACGGGATCGCCGATGGCGTCTACCGGCCGAACGACCTGATGGACCATATCCTATGGTCGCAACCTGCCGCCGCACTCCTGACCGGTTCGCCCGCCGTCCAACTGGTGCGCTGGAGCCAGAAGAGCTTTCCCGCCATCCTGCCCGGTGGTGTGCAGGACGCCTTTCCCTTGATGACGCCCCGAACCATTCCCGTCCCGCCCGCGACCCTCGCCATGGAGGCGGAGGTAGCGGGCCGCTGGACGCAAGGACAATATGATGACATCGACCCTGAAAATCTCGGCACTCACTAAGACATTCGCCGGTCTCAAGGCGCTTGATGCCGTGTCGCTGACGGTCGAGCCGGGCATGCGCGTCGCCCTTCTCGGCCATAATGGCGCGGGCAAGTCGACGCTGATGAAGATCGTGCTGGGCCTTCTGCCGTTCGACAAGGGCCAGGTCGAGGTCTGCGGCGCCGCGCCCGGGTCGACGGCGGCACGGGCGGGCGTGGCCTATCTGCCGGAAAATGCCGCCTTCCATCCCGCGCTGACGGGTGAAGAACAGATCGGCCATTACCTCGCACTGCGCGGCGAAAGCCCGAAGGGCGCGCGGGCGCTTCTGGAACGCGTCGGCCTGCACGAGGCCGCGGGGCGCCGGATCGGGTCCTACTCCAAAGGCATGCGGCAACGGGTCGGCCTTGCGCAGGCGCTGATCGGCAGGCCGAGGCTTCTGGTTCTGGACGAGCCGACCTCCGGCCTCGATCCGGTCTCGCGCCGCGACTTCTATGAGCTGCTCGACGGCCTCGCGGCCGAGGGCGCGGCAATCCTCCTCTCGTCCCATGCTTTGACCGAGGTCGAGGCGCGGACCGACCGACTGTTGATCCTGTCGAAGGGGCGCATGGTCGCCTCGGGCACGCTCTCGGACCTGCGGCGTGAGGCGGCGCTGCCGGTCACCATCCACATGACCGCGCGCAACGGCTATGCAGCCGACATTGCCGCGGCACTTCCCGGCAGCATCCGGTTCGGCGCGGACCTTCAGCTGTCCTGCAGTCAGGAAGACAAGCTCGGCGCGCTTGCCCGTGTGACCGGCCTCGGCGACCGGCTGGCCGATATCGAGGTCGTGCCGCCAAGCCTTGAGGATATCTACAGCCATTTCAGCCGGAGGGACGGGCAATGAACCGCATCCTCGCCACCGCTTTGACCGAGTTCCGTATCGCCTTCCGCAATCGCTGGGTGGCGATCGCCATCGGGCTTATGGCGCTTTTCGCGCTCGTCCTTTCTGCCGCCGGATCGGCGCCGACCGGGGCGCTGGGCGCCGACCGGCTGTCGGTTACTGTTGCCTCGCTCACCTCGCTTGCGGTCTATCTCGTGCCGCTTCTGGCGCTTCTGATGGCCTTCGACGCCATCGCAGGCGAGGCGGAGCGCGGCACGCTGCCGCTGCTCCTCACCTATCCCGGAAGCCGGGTGGAGATATTGCTGGGCAAGCTCGCGGCCCATCTTTGCGTCCTCGCGCTCGCCCTTCTCGCAGGCTACGGGCTGGCCGCCGTCGCCGCGTTCCTTGCGGATCCGGGCGCGGCTTCGGGACTGCCCGCGCTTTTCCGGCTTGGCTGGACCTCTCTTCTCCTCGGCGCCACCTTTCTTGGCGCGGGTTACGCGCTGTCCGCGCTTGCCCGTCGCCCATCGGGCGCGGCCGGCCTTGCGATGGGTCTGTGGCTCGGCGCCGTCGTCCTCTATGATCTGGCGCTGCTCGCCGCCGTGGTCGCCGATGGCGGTGGCTGGTTCACGACGGATCTCTTCCCGCTCGCGCTTCTGGCCAATCCGGCGGATGCTTTCCGGCTTTTCAACCTCGCCGCTTCCGAGGCGACGGCGGCGGCGGCCGGTGTCGGCGGCGCTGCGGCGGCCGTCCCTCTTTGGCAATCCGCGCTTTCGGTGCTCCTCTGGCCGCTTGGCGCGCTCGCACTTGCCAGTGCCGCCTTCCGGAGGGTGACGCCGTGAAACGCCTTCTCCTGATCGCGCTTGTCGCGCTTGCTGCCTGCAGAGAGGAAGCACAGGACGTGACCCCGGTCGCCCTGACCGAAGAGGCTGTCGGCCACTATTGTCAGATGAACCTTATGGAACATGAAGGGCCGAAGGCGCAGGTGCATCTCGACGGCGTGCCCGGGATGCCGCTCTTCTTCAGCCAGGTTCGCGATGCCATCGCCTATGCCCGGCTGCCTGAGCAGGATGGGGTGATCCTCGCGATCTATGTCAATGACATGGGTGCGCCCGGCGCCAGCTGGGCCGAGCCCGGGGCGGAGAACTGGATCGCAGCCGACAGCGCCTACTATGTGACCGGCTCCAGCGCCGAAGGCGGCATGGGCGCGCCGGAACTGGTGCCCTTCGCCGATGAAGCGAAGGCCGCGGCTTTCGCGGCCGAGCGCGGAGGCGCCGTCCTGCGTCTGGCCGATGTGCCCGACAGCGCGGTCCTCGCGCCTGTAGAAGTCGGCGAGAGCCCCGCAACCGAAGCAGGCGACGCCGATTATCAGGCGCGCCTCAAGGCCCTGTCCGAAACCGTCGGAGAATAAGATGCAGACCCGCCGCCGCTTCCTCGCCATAACCGCCGCCGCACCCTTCGCCCTCGCCGGTGCGACCCGCGCCGCCTTATCTCCGACTTGGACCGGCGTGGCGCTTGGCGCGCGGGCAAGCCTGCGCATCGACCATCCCGACGCCGCCCGCATTGCCGAAGAGGTCACGTCCGAGATTGCGCGGCTTGAGGATATCTTCAGCCTCTACCGGCCCGATAGCGCGCTTGTGCGTCTGAACCGGACGGGCCGGATCGACGCCCCGCCGCCCGAGCTTCTGGAATGCCTGACGCTTGCCGGCGCCGTCCACCGCGCCAGCGGCGGCCGTTTCGATCCGACGATCCAGCCCCTCTGGGCACTCTGGGCCGAGCGGGCGGCGACGGGCGCGAGACCGACCCCGCCGGAACTGGAAGCCGCACGCGCGCTCGGCGGCTGGGCGGAACTCAGGCTCGACAGCAGCGCGGTGACGCTCGCGCCCGGCATGGCGCTGACCCTGAACGGAATCGCGCAGGGCTATGTTGCCGACCGGGTGGCTGCCCTAATGGAAGGCCAAGGTCTGACCGATATCCTCATCGACACCGGTGAAATCCGCGCGCTTGGCGGTCAGCCGAACGGGGGCGACTGGCCCGTCCAGTTGGCGGAGGGCGGCCTCGTGCCGCTCCGGCAGCGGGCGCTCGCGACTTCGGCACCCCTTGGCACGACCTTCGATGCAGACGGCCGGTCGGGCCATATTCTCGATCCGATGACGGGGGAAGCCGCGCCGCACGTCTGGCGCGCGGTCAGCATCTCGGCACCTTCGGCAGCGCTGGCCGACGCGCTTTCAACGGCCGCCTGTTTGATTAAGGTCAAGGCGGACATCGATGCGATTCTCTCTTCCTTCCCCGAAGCGCGCTTCGAAGCCGCCGTCACATTGTAGTTCAGTCAGAATACAGGAGAGCCCCGTGCTAAAGACCACTGCCCTGTTCGCTTTCAGCCTTTTTGTCGCCGCCCCGGCTTTGGCCGGCGACCCGGTTGCGGGCGAAGCCGATTTCAAAAAGTGCAAGGCCTGCCATTCGATCATTGCCGCCGACGGCACCGAGATCGTCAAGGGCGGCAAGACCGGCCCGAGCCTCTGGGGTCTCGACGGCAAGACTGTAGGCACCGCGGCAGATTTCAAGTATGGCGACTCGATCGTGGCCGTCGGTGCGGCAGGCGCCACTTGGAACGAAGCCGAGATCGCCGCCTATGTGACGGATCCGACCGCCTGGCTGAAGGAAAAGCTGGGTGATGACAGCGCCAAATCGAAAATGACCTTCAAGTTGGCCAAGGGCGCGGAAGACATCGCGGCCTACCTCGTGACCCTCAAGTAGGTTTGCGCAACCCCGCGCCTCCGCCTGCCGCGCTTGGCGCGGGGTAATCTTGTATGCGCTACTGACTGGCGTTTCCACATCTGCTAAGCGTGCAGCATCGGACGGATGTGGATATGAAACCCGAAATTCAGGCGCTCGCGCGACGCGCACTTCTGCTCGCAACGCTTCCAGACGGGGTCGCCGCAGAGCTTTTGCAGCAGGCGCGGGTGCGCGATCTGGATCGGGGCTCGACCGTCTTTCTGCAGGGTGAGCCCGCGAGCGCTATCTATATCGTCATTGATGGCTGGGTGAAGCTCTACCGGATCGCGCCAAACGGGGCCGAGGCCATCGTCGGGGTCTTCACCAAAGGCGCGAGCTTCGGCGAAGCGGTGGCTTTCCGCCATGACACCTATCCGGTCTCGGCCGAGGCGGTGACGGAATGCACCCTGGTCCGGATCGAGGCGGATGTCTTCCTGCGCCTGTTGCGGGAAAATCCTGATATCGCGATCTCGATGCTGTCATCGACTTTCGCGCATCTTCACCTGCTGGTGGCACAGGTCGAACAGCTGAAAGCCCAGACCGGCGCGCAACGTGTGGCGGAGTTCCTTCTCGAACTCGCTCCCTGCCCGGCGGGTGCCTGCCGGGTCACGCTTCCCTATGACAAGGTGCTGATCGCCGGTCGGCTGGGCATGAAGCCCGAAAGCCTCAGCCGCGCCTTTTCGCGCCTGAAGGGGCAGGGCGTCACCATCCGCCAGAATGTGGCCGAGATCGCCGATATCCACCGCCTGCGCGATTATGCCGAGGCCGACCCCGCGCTGGCCTGGTCGCGGGACTAGACCCGTTCGCCGGTCAGAGAATTGGGAGCGCTCGCGGTGATCCGGACCCGCGCGATCTCTCCGACCTGCGCTGTCCGGTCCATGACATGGACGGCATGCAGATAGTCAGACTTGCCGCCCATCTGGCCGGCAAGCCGCCCCGGCTTTTCGTAAAGGACCGAAACCTCGCGCCCGACCATTGCTTGCTGAGCGGCGCGCTGCTGGTCGAGGATCAGCGCCTGCAATTCCTGTAACCGTGCATCGGCGACGTCCGCCGCAACCGGCGTGCGTTCCGCCGCAGGCGTGCCGGGGCGGGCGGAATATTTGAAGGAATAGGCCATGCCGTAGTTCACGGCGCGGATCAGATCCATCGTCGCCGCGAAATCCGCGTCCGTCTCGCCCGGGAAGCCCACGATGAAATCGCCCGACATCATCATGTCGGGTCGTGCCAAGCGGATCCTCTCGATCAGGCGCAGATAGGCCTCGGCCGTGTGCTTGCGGTTCATCGCCTTCAGAATCCGGTCCGATCCCGACTGCACCGGCAGATGCAGATAGGGCATCAACTTCGGCTGCTCGCCATGGGCTGCGATCAGGTCATCGCCCATGTCGTTTGGGTGCGAGGTCGTATAGCGGATACGGTCGAGCCCGTCGATCTTCGCCAGCGCCCGGACGAGCCGGGCGAGCGTCCAGCCGTCGTCGCCGTGATAGCCATTCACGTTCTGGCCCAGAAGCGTGATTTCCCGCACGCCTTTTTCCACCAGCTTCCGCGCTTCCGTCAGAATGCGCTCCGCCGGGCGGCTGACCTCGGCGCCGCGGGTGTAGGGCACCACGCAGAAGGCGCAGAACTTGTCGCAGCCTTCCTGCACCGTCAGAAAGGCGGTGGGCCGGGCCTTCGCCATCGGCCGGTCGGGCAGATGGTCGAACTTGTCCTCGGCCGGAAACTCGGTGTCGACGGTCTTCTCGCCCCGCGCCGCGGCCTTCGCCATCGCGGGCAGCCGGTGATAGCTTTGCGGCCCCACCACCAGATCGACCAGCGGCATCCGCCGCAAAATCTCCTCGCCCTCGGCCTGGGCGACGCAGCCCGCCACGCCGATCTTCAGATCGGGCTTACCGGCTTTCAGCGACCGCAGCCGCCCGAGATCGGAATAGAGCTTCTCAGAGGCTTTCTCGCGGATATGGCAGGTGTTGAGAAGGACCATGTCCGCCTCTTCCTGCAGCTCGGTCGTGACATAGCCTTCCGCGCCCAGAGCCTCGGCCATGCGCTCGCTGTCATAGACATTCATCTGACAGCCGTAGGTCTTGATAAAAAGCTTCTTCGGCTCTGGCATCGTCGGGGTCTTTCCGCGGGACCGGGCGCTTCTACCGCAAAGCGGGCGGCCCCCGCAATGGCGGGGCTTGATTTGGCCCGCCCGATCGGGAAGGTGAGGGGCGGAGGCGGAATGAACTTCAACGGATTAGAGGATTTCCTGACGCGGGGACGGGCGGTGCTGGCCAAGGGGCCGGTGGCGCTGATCTTTGCCGAGGACGGGGTGGAACTGACCTCGACCGTTGCCCATCACCTGAAGCTCGGCTTCCGGTCGGTCGCGGTGCTGAAACCCGAGGCGGTCGATTGGGCACCCGAGGCCGAGACCGCCGCGCGCCTGTCCGTGGTGACCTTCGATCCCTTCCCGCGCGATGCGGTGCCTCAGGCTCTGACAAGGATCATGGCGGTGACGCCTGAGGCGACCTGGCTCTACTGGGGCTACAACGCCGAATATCTGCTCTTCCCCTTCTGCGAGACGCGGACGGTGGGCGAGATGCTCGCCTTCCACGCCGAGGAGCGGCGACAGGCGATGATCGCCTATGTGATCGACCTCTATGCGCCGGATCTGCAGGCCCACCCCGATGGCGTGACGCTGGGCAACGCCCATTTCGACCGCTCGGGCTATTACGCCGCAGCGCGCTACCGCGACGGCCAGCCGCTGGACCGGCAGATGGAAGTCTTCGGCGGCATCCGCTGGCGGTTCGAGGAACATATCCCCTGGAAAAGCCGCCGTCTTGACCGCGTGGCGCTGATCCGGCCGGAAAAGGGGCTGGAAATGCGCCCCGATTTCACCCTGTCGGAGGAGGAGCGCAACACGATCTCCTGCCCCTGGCACAATAACCTCACTGCCGCCGTCGCCTCGTTCCGCACGGCAAAGGCACTCCGCGCCAATCCCGGCTCGAAATGGGCGATCGGCAATTTCCTCTGGCGCGGCTCAGAGCGGTTCGACTGGTCGTCGAAACAGCTGCTCGACGCGGGCATGATGGAACCCGGCCAGTGGTTCTGAGACGGTCCGTCTACGGGGGGCTCATCCGCCCTGTCAGGCGTCTTCGCCGCGAAGAGGACTGAAAGGCCCGATGAGCGACCTGATTAGGCGAGGGGCGGTCAGGAAACCCGCCTGCTGACATACTGCCGTCCTAGGTGCGGTTTGGAATGCGGCAGACCTACCGCCGCCTGAGGCGGATCACCACATCGACGCGTGTCACCTCGGTGTCGTGGGGTGCCTGCGGCAGGCGGGCGATATCCAGCTCTTCCTTCGGCGCGTCGGTCAGTTCGGCGGATTCTTCCCAGTAGAAATGCGGATGGTCATCCAGCCTGGTGTCGAAATAGGACCGCGAGCCATCCACCGTGATCTCGCTCATCAGCCCGGCCTCGCAGAAGGCGCGGAGCGTGTTGTAGACGGTGGCGAGCGACACCGTCTCGCCCGCGTCGCGGGCCGCACCGAAGAGCCATTCGGCAGTGACATGGCGGTCCTTGCCGTCGCCAACCAGAAGCGTCGCCAAAGCCACACGCTGCCGCGTCGGCCTCAGGCCCGCGCCATCCAGCCAGCGTGTGCCGCGCTCTTCGGCGGCTTTCTGCGAAGCGGTCAAATCCGTCATGCCACCCTTATACGGCAGCTTCGCGCACAAATTCAATCGGGACACGGTCTTTTGCGGGACGGCGGGGCAGTTGCGCTTGCCCTTGCGAGGGGCGGAATGTTACAGGGCCTGTAACGAAACGCGATCAAACAGGCGGGGCGAATGGCGCTTTATCCTTCGAGCTTCTCAAAGGAAGACCTACTGAAATGCGCGCGGGGGGACCTCTTCGGCCCTGGCAATGCGCAGCTGCCCGCGCCGCCCATGCTGATGATGGACCGGATCACCGATATTTCGGAAGACCGGGGCGAGCATGGCAAGGGCCATGTGGTGGCCGAATTCGACATCACGCCGGACCTGTGGTTCTTCGACTGCCATTTCCCCGGCAACCCGATCATGCCGGGCTGCCTCGGGCTGGACGGACTGTGGCAGCTCACCGGTTTCAACCTTGGCTGGCGCGGCTGGGAGGGGCGCGGTTATGCGCTGGGCGTGGGCGAGGTGAAACTGACCGGCATGGTGCGGCCTGACCGCAAAATGCTGACCTACAAGGTCGACTTCACCAAGGCCATCCAGACCCGCCGCCTGACGATGGGCGTCGCCAACGGCATTGTCGAAGCCGACGGCGAGGTTATCTATCAGGTCACGGATATGAAGGTCGCCCTCTCGGCGAACTGACGGAATTGAAGGAGTAGGCCCATGCGCCGCGTCGTCATCACCGGTATGGGGATCATTTCGCCCATCGGCAATTCTGTGGCCGAGGTCGAAGCCTCCCTGCGCGCCGGAAAATCCGGTATCGTCTTCTCGCCCGACTATGCCGAGCACGGCTTCCGCAGCCAGGTGCACGGCAAGCCGCAGATCGTGCTTGAGGATCACATCGACAAGCGCAACCTGCGCTTCATGGGGCCGGGGGCGGCCTACAACTTCCTCGCCATGGAACAGGCGATCGCCGACAGCGGGCTGGAGGAAACAGACGTCTCGAACGAGCGCACCGGCCTGGTGATGGGCTCGGGCGGGCCGTCGACCTCGAACTTCTTCGTGGCCTTCGACACGGTCATCAACAAGGGCGCGCCGAAGCGCATGGGCCCGTTCATGGTGACACGCTGCATGTCGTCGACCAACTCGGCCTGCCTTGCGACGCCCTTCAAGATCAAGGGCGTGAACTATTCGATCACTTCGGCCTGCTCGACCAGCGCGCATTGCATCGGCAATGGCGTGGAACTGATCCAGATGGGCAAGCAGGATGTGGTTTTCGCCGGCGGCGGCGAGGAGCTGGACTGGACGCTGTCGTGCCTCTTCGACGCGATGGGGGCGATGTCGTCCAAGTACAACGATGCACCGGAAACTGCATCCCGCACCTACGACGCGACCCGCGACGGGTTCGTGATTGCGGGCGGCGGCGGGGTCGTGGTGCTGGAGGAGCTTAGCCACGCGCTGGCGCGCGGCGCGAAGATCTATGGCGAGGTCACTGGTTACGGCGCGACTTCGGACGGCTATGATATGGTCGCGCCCTCGGGCGAGGGCGGCGAGCGGTCGATGCGGCTGGCGGTCTCGACCCTGCCCGAAGGGCGAACGATCGACTATATCAACAGCCACGGCACCTCAACGCCGGTGGGCGACGTGACCGAAATGGATGCGATCCGCCGCGTCTTTGGCAAGGGCTCGACCCCGCCCGTTGCCTCGACGAAATCGCTGACCGGCCATTCCTTGGGCGCGACCGGTGTGCATGAGGCGATCTATTCGCTGATCATGATGAACAAGGACTTCATCGCCGCTTCGGCCAATGTCACCACGCTTGATCCTGCCCTTGACCCGGCGGAAATTGTCACCACTCTCCGGGAGGGTGTAAAACTGGATTCGGTTCTCTCGAACTCGTTCGGGTTCGGCGGCACGAATGCCACGCTGGTCATGAGCAGATACCTGGGGTGAGGGGCAGATGCCGGAACTGATGAAGGGCAAGCGCGGGCTCGTTATGGGCGTCGCGAACGAACGGTCGATCGCCTGGGGGATTGCCAAGGCACTGGCCGACGAGGGCGCGGAACTTGCCTTTTCCTATCAGGGCGAAGCCTTCGGCAAGCGGGTCGAGCCCTTGGCCGCCTCGGTCGGCTCGGATTTCCTCGTCGATGTCGATGTCACGAACGATGAAAGCCTGGACGCCTGTTTCGCGGGCCTCAAGGCGCGCTGGGGGACAATGGACTTCCTTGTCCACGCCATCGCCTATTCCGACAAGAACGAGCTTACCGGGCGTTTCATCAACACCAGCCGCGCGAATTTCAAACAGTCGCTCGACATTTCCTGCTTTTCCTTCATCGACGTCGCGCGGCGCGCGTCCGAGATGATGCCCGAGGGCGGGTCTCTCATCACGCTAACTTATGGCGGGTCGAACCGGGTGACGCCCAACTACAATGTGATGGGCGTCGCGAAGGCGGCACTTGAAAGCTCGGTGCGCTATTTGGCCAACGACCTTGGCCCGCAACAGGTCCGCGTGAACGCCATATCGCCCGGTCCGATGAAGACCCTCGCCGGGGCAGCGATTGGCGGCGCGCGTGCCACTTTCCGCCATACCGAGGCGAACGCGCCCTTGCGCGCCAACGCGACGCTGGAGGCGATCGGCGGCACGGCGGTCTATCTGCTCTCCGGCCATGGCGCCTGCACCACCGGCGAGATCATCCGGGTGGACGGCGGCTTCCACGTCCTCGGCATGCCGCAGCAGGACCATCTGGGCGGATGATCTGTGTCCGCGAAGGGAGGTAGCTATGCCCGTCGCGACCGTGATCTTTGACGCTTACGGCACGCTCTTTGATGTAGCAGGTGCCGCGCGCCGTGCGGCGGCGGAGCCGGGGGGCGAGCGGCTGGGCACGATCTGGCCGAAGCTCGCCGAGGACTGGCGGAGGAAGCAGCTCGAATATACCTGGCTCCGGGCGATCATGGGGCAGCATGCCGATTTTGCGCAGGTAACGGCCGAGGGGCTCGACTGGGCTTTGGAGGCGGCTGGGATCGGCGATCCGACGCTGCGGGCGCGGCTTCTGGCGCTTTACGACGAATTGCCCGCCTATCCGGAAGTACCCGCGATGCTTGAGGCGCTGAAGGCCATGGGCCTGCCGCGCGCGATCCTGTCGAACGGCACGCCCTCGATGCTTGCCGCCGCGACGCGTTCTGCCGGGATCGAAAGCCTCCTTGACGCCTGCCTGTCGGTCGAAAGCATCGGCAACTTCAAGCCCGACGCGCGGGTCTATGCGCTGGTGACCGCGCATTTCGGTTGCGTGGCTGATGAGGTGCTTTTCGTCTCTTCAAACGGCTGGGACGTGGCGGGTGCAAGCGCCTTCGGTTTCCGCACGCTTTGGGTGAACCGCGCGGGCCTGCCGGTCGACCGCCTGCCCGCAGGCCCCCACCATATCCTGTCCGATCTCACCGGCCTGCCTGCACTTGCGGCCGAAGGCTGACCGATAGGCCACAGGTCGCAGCGATGCCTTTGTGCGGCCTTTCCAACGCCCGACTTTGCGCTATGCAGGTCTCGTGCAGGTTGTAACCACGGAAGACCGATGCTCGCGCTCTTGATTTCGCTATCGCTCTGCGCCGGTACCGGCCTGATCCTGATGGGTGGCCTCAAGGGCCATCGCGGCCTGCAGGTGGTCGGCCTTGACCCCGAGGCGATGGGCATGGGCCTGCTGGCGATCCTTGCCGCCGGGTATTTCTGGGGGCCGATGGTCGGCGCCGCGCTGATCCTCGCCGTGATGATCCACGAGTTCGGCCATGTCGCCGCCTACCGGATCTGCGGCCATGCCGACGCCCGCTTTCGCCTTGTGCCGCTGATGGGGGGGCTTGCGATTTCGAACAGCTTGCCCGCGAGCCAGGAAAAGCAGTTCTTCATCTCGCTCATGGGCCCGGCAATCGGCCTCGCACCCATGGTCCTGTCGCTGAGCCTCTTCGAGCTCACCTACGACCGCGCGCCTCAGGCAGCCTGGTTCTTCTGGACCTTCGGCCAGGTGACGGCGGTCCTGAATTTCTTCAACCTCCTGCCGCTCTGGCCGCTCGACGGCTCGAAATGCCTCCGCCCCATCCTCGCGACCTTCTGGCCCGAGGCGGTCCGCCCCGCGACGCTTCTGATGTCTGGCATCGCCTTTGCGACGGCGGTCTACCTGAAATCGCTCCTCCTGATTTTCTTCTGCCTTATGACGACACGCTCGCTTGCCCAAGCCGACATATTCTCGCGTCTTCAGCGCCCGATGCCGAAAGGCCGGGCGCTTCTTTGCCTCGCCTGCTATCTTTCCACGCTTGCCGCCTTTTTCATGGGGTCCGGCAGCTATATTGCGGCGCTGCTGGGATGAGCGGACCCGCGAAACATACCCGCTCGCCGGGGTTCCCGGCTGCGGTGGGGCTTCTCTTCTACCTCGGCCTTCTGATGTACTGGTTCAGTGGCGCACCGATCAATCATGACAGTTCGTGGTTCCTGCATGCGACCGCGGAATGGCTGCGCGGCGCGCGGCTTTACCAGGACATCATGGAGGTCAACCCGCCGCTGATCTTTCTTCACCATGTTCCGGCGGTGCTTCTCTCAGATGTCTTGGGCATCACCCGCACCCAAGCCTTCTATGCGACGATCCTCGCCCTCATCTTCGCAAGCCTGTGGTGGAGCGGGCAGATCGTGGCGCGCACCCACGGCAGGCGAACGGCATTGGTATTCCTGGCCGGCAGCGCGCTGGCGCTGGTCTTTCCCTTCTCGATCTACTTCGGCCAACGCGAACATTTCCTCGTGATCTTCCTCTGGCCCTATCTCGCAGCCCATCTGACAGAGGGCCGGCCGGATGCAGGGTGGCGCGCGGTGACGCGGGCGCTCTTTGCAGCGTTCGGTGTTCTCCTGAAACCCTATTTCATCCTCATCCCGCTTACGGTTACATTTGGGCGTTTGCTATCCGAACGCGACCCGCGCGCCGTACTGTCTTGCGGAAATCTAACATTCGGTGTGGCCGGAGTCGTATATGTCCTCGCCGCGTGGTTGCTCTTACCGGCTTATTTCGAATCGATAGTGCCGCTCGCCGTCGCGACCTATGACGCCTATCGGTTGACCCCGGTTGAGCTGGCAAGCGCTTCGCAACCCTGGCTCGTCATTCCACTGTTTGCGGTTAGTGCCGCCGCTTGGCGAGCCGGGCTGCCCCGTGGCCTGCCCTATGCACTGCTTGCCGCGACAGGCGCGCTTGGCGCTTACCTGGCGCAAGGGAATGGTTTCGACTATCACGCCATCCCGCTCTTCGCGCTTCTGTGCCTGTATTACACTTGGCTCGCCGCCGCAGCGCCCGGCGGGCCGACCCTTGCTCTCGGGCTCGCGGCTCTCGCGCTGCAAGCCCAGTTCACTTTCCGCGCCCATCCCTACAGCTATGCGATGGAAGAAGTCTTCGCCCCCTACATGTCCGGCCCGGACCGGGCACGGAGCATCGTGGCGGTGTCGCCGGACATCATGCCTTACTTCCCGCTGGTCGACCTGTACGGCACAGAGTGGGAGGGGCGTTTTCCAGTGCAATGGCCAGTCGTCGGGCCATTGCTGGAACTTGCCCGGACCGATTGCGCGACGGCGCCAGATCGCTGCGCAGAGTTGAATGATCGCATAGCAGGGACCGTCGATCTCGTCGCGCAGGACATTCGCGACAAGAAGCCCGACCTTGTGGTTTTTGACAGCAGATCACCCTTCTTCTGGCCGCTCGATAGCGACAGACGATACGATCTTCAGAAGCGCTATTTTGCCGAACCTTCCTTCGCTGCCGCCATGGCGGACTACCGGTTCGTCGGCGAGGCTGAAAATCACCGATTTTGGCGCAGAATCGTCCCTTTGCCCTAACGGTGGGTATCGGTCGACTTTGTAGCCGGTACATCTTCACGCTTGTCCCCGATCGTGGCCGCAGCCAGTCTGCGCCCGCAAGGAGGCAGCATGACGGTTGATTTCTTTACCGCCGCCGATGGGGCGCGGCTTGCCTATCGGGAAGAGGGCAGGGGCTTGCCGGTGATCGCGCTGGCCGGGCTGACGCGGGCGCATACAGATTTCGATTTCCTCGCGCCACACCTGACCGGCCTGCGGCTGATCCGGCCCGACTATCGCGGCCGGGGCGCGTCGGAGCGGACCGGTGCCGCGACCTACACGATCCCGCAGGAGGCGCAGGACGTGCTTGCGCTGATGGATCACCTCGCGCTCGACCGGGCCGCGATCCTCGGCACCTCGCGCGGCGGGTTGATCGGCATGGCGCTGGCGGCCACGGCAAAGGACCGGCTCCTCGGTCTTTGCCTGAATGACGTCGGCCCGGTGGTCGAACGGGCGGGGCTTGAGAAGATCTTCGACTATGTCGGCCGCAACCCTGCCGCCAAGTCCATCGACCAGCTGGTCGAGCGCTTTTCCCGCACCATGGCGGGCTTTGCCAATGTGCCCAAGGCACGCTGGCGCGCCTTTGCCGAGCGGCTTTACACGGAAGGGCCGCGCGGGTTGGAAATCCGCTACGACCCGGCGCTGCGCATGTCCTTCCTTGCCGCTTTCGAAGGGCCGCCGGTAGATCTCTGGCCGCTGTTCGACGCATGTGCGGGCTTGCCGCTCGCACTGATCCGGGGGGCGAATTCCGATCTCCTCTCGTCCGAAACCGCGACCGAGATGCGCCGCCGCCGCCCTGACATGATCTTTGCCGACGTGCCCGACCGCGCGCATGTGCCCTTCCTGGACGAGCCGGAGGCGCTGGCGGCCATCCGGTCCTGGCTGGAGTTGATGGAATGAATATCGAGATGATCCGCGCGGCGCAGGCGCGCATCGGCGCGCGCCTCAGGTACACGCCGTTCCTCTCTTCGCCCTTCCTCGATCGGATCGCCGGGCGGCGGATATTGGTGAAGCCCGAATGCCTGCAGCATACGGGATCGTTCAAGTACCGGGGTGCCTCTGCTGCGCTGTCCGCGCTGACGCCAGAAGCCCGGGCGCGAGGCGTGGTGGCCTTTTCCTCCGGCAACCATGCCCAAGGCGTGGCACTGGCCGGGGCCGAGCAGGGCGCGCCGGTGGTGATCCTGATGCCGTCGGATGCGCCTGCGGTGAAGATCGCCAACACTCGCGCGTTGGGTGCGGAGGTCATCCTCTATGACCGCCAGACCGAGGACCGCGACGCGCTGGGCGCACGGATCGCCGGGGATCGCGGCCTGACGCTCGTGCGCCCTTATGACGATCCTCAAGTCATCGCGGGCCAGGGGACAGTCGGCCTGGAGATCGCCGCCGAGGCGCGCGCGCTCGGAATCGGGCGGGCCGAAGTGTTCGTGCCCTGCGGCGGCGGCGGGCTGACCTCTGGCATCGCGCTCGCGCTCGAGGCTGACGCACCGGGCCTGAGCGTGCGTCCCTGCGAGCCCGAAACCCACGACGACATGCGCCGGTCGCTGGTGGCAGGCGCGATCCGCGCCAATGAAAACCCGCGCCCCAGCCTTTGTGACGCGATCGTCACACCTCAGCCGGGCAACATCACCTTTCCGCTGGTCTCTGCCCGTGCCGGTCGGGGCCTTGCGGTCAGCGATGAAGAGGCGCTGAAAGCAGTGGGCGAGGCCTGGCAGCGGCTCAGGATCGTGGCCGAGCCCGGCGGGGCCGTGGCGCTTGCCGCTGCCCTCTACCGGACGGCCGAAACCGAGGCTGACACGATCATCGCGGTCGTCTCGGGCGGCAATGTCGACGCTGCCGTCTTCCGGCGCGCGCTCGACCTCGTGGAGGCCGCATGAGCGAGCCGCGCCTTCATTGGCAGGAGGAGGGAGATCCAAAGGGTGCGCCGGTCGTCTTCGCCCATGCGCTCGGCCTTGACCTGAGGCTCTGGGACAAGGTTCTGCCGCTGCTGCCGACGGGGCTCCGCCTTATCCGTTTCGACCTGCGCGGGCATGGGCAATCCGAGGTCCCACCCGCCCCTTATGCGATGGGGGCGCTGGTGCGCGACGCTGAGGCGCTGCTCGACCGGCTTGAGGTTCTCGATTGTGTCTTCGTCGGCCTCTCGGTCGGCGGACTGATCGCGCAGGGGCTGGCGGTCAAGCGGCTCGACATGGTGCGCGCGCTCGTCCTGTCGAACACGGCGGCAAAGATCGGCACCCGCGCGATCTGGGAGGGCAGGGTGGAGGCTGTTCGCCAGGGCGGCATCACGGCGATTGCCGATGCGACGCTGGAACGCTGGTTCCCGAAATCCTTCCGCGACGGACCTGATGGGAGGCTCTGGCGTGACAGGCTGCTCTCTACCCCGGTCGAGGGCTATATCGGCGTATCGGCGGCGATCGGCGGGACGGACTTAATCACCCCCACCTCCGGCCTGCGCCTGCCCACCCTGGTCCTCGCGGGCGACCGCGATGGCTCCACCCCGCCCGATCTGGTGCGCGAACTGGCCGACCTCATCCCCGGGTCGGACTTCCGCATCCTGCGCGGCGCCGGGCACCTGCCCCCGGTTGACCAACCCGAGGTGTTCGCGGCGAAGCTCTGCGACTTTCTCACCCGGATCGGGCATAGTTCGAGCTGATCCTCGTCGCGCACGTCGCTTCTCGTCGGGTATCGTGAGGGGCGCACGGAGAGCCACGACGAGCGCTCTGGCTCGTTTGCGGCAGATTCTGTCGCAAATGCAGGGGAAGCGGCGCTGAGCCGAAAGCAGGGTCGGTGCAGAAAAAGGGGACGCCGATGAAACTCAAGGATCTCGAAATCTTCGTCGTGGCGCCGCCCGCGCCGGGATGGGGCGGGCGCTACTGGATCTTCACCAAGCTCACGACCGACAACGGCATCGTGGGCTATGGTGAATGCTACGCCTCGACCGTCGGGCCCGAGGCGATGCGCGCGGTGATCGAGGATGTGTTCAACCGTCATATGGCGGGCACAAATCCCGAAGAGATCGAGCTGATGTACCGCCGGGCCTATTCCTCGGGCTTCACTCAGCGGCCAGACCCCACGGTGATGGGCGCCTTCTCGGGGCTGGAGATCGCCTGCTGGGACATCATCGGCAAGGCACGGAACCGCCCCGTTCACGCACTTCTTGGCGGCAAGCTGAACGAACGGCTCAGGTCCTACACCTACCTCTACCCTGAGCCCGGCAAGGAAATTGGCGAGTTCTGGGTGAATGCCGACATGACCGCCGAGGCGGCGGCACGGTTCGTTGATATGGGCTTCACTGCAGTGAAGTTCGATCCCGCCGGCCCCTATACGATCCGCGGCGGCCATGACCCAAGCCAGTCAGACATCACCCGCTCGGCGCTCTTCTGCAAACGGATCCGCGAGGCGGTGGGCGACCGCGCCGACCTCCTGTTCGGCACACACGGCCAGTTCAACATCGCGGGCGCGGTCAGGCTCGCGCAGGCGATCGAACCCTACGGACCCTTGTGGTACGAAGAACCGATCCCGCCCGACAACCTTCTCGATTTCGCCGAAGTGCAGAAAGCGGTGCGCATCCCGGTCGCAACCGGCGAGCGCTTCACCACCAAGGCAGAATTCGCGACTGTCCTCAGGACGGGGGGCGCGCGCATCCTGCAACCGGCGCTTGGCCGCGCGGGCGGCATCTGGGAATGCAAGAAGATCGCCGCCATCGCCGAGGTCTTCACCGCCCAGATGGCGCCGCACCTTTACGCCGGCCCGGTGGAATGGGCGGCGAACGTCCAGCTTGGCGCCTCGATCCCCAACCTCCTGATGGTCGAAACGATCGAGACAGGCGGGGCATTCCATCTGAAACTCATCAAGAATTCGATCCGCTGGGAAGAGGGCTATGTGATCGTCCCTGACGCGCCGGGCCTCGGCATCGACTTCGACGAGGATCTCGCCCGTGCCCATCCCTATACCGGAACCGGTCTGCATCTGCAGATGCAGGAAGCGCCCTGCGATTACGCGCGCCCGAACTGGTTCGAGGGCGGCGCGCCTACGACGACCCGGCCCAAGGCCTGAGGCACCGGATTTCGGCACGAAATTCGGCCGGAACCCGTCACGGGTTCAGGTCCGCAATTTATGCAGGATTTCGGCCCCTCCCGCGTTACAGGCCGAAGGCTTCGGCGAGCGCAGCGAGCCGCTCGGCCTCCAGACGGTCGAATTCGTCGGGTGGCTGCTGGTCATTCAGAAGCGGCAAGAACGGGTCCCTGACCTCGGTCTGCTCACCCGACAGCGCCTCGATGGTTGCAAGGCCGCAGAAGGGCACGACCGCCTCGGCGTAACCACCCTCATGCACCATCACCAACCGCCCGCCGCACAGTACCTCCGCTGCTTGCCGCAGCCGCTCCGTCATGACGTGGAAAGTCTCGCTCGTTGCCAGCATCCGTGCGAGTGGATCGCAGCCGTTTGCGTCGAAGCCGCAGGCGACGATAATCAGGTCGGGCCGGAACCGCGCGAGCGCGGGCAGCACGATCCGGTCGATCGCGGCAAGGTAGGAGATATGCCCCCCGCCCGGCATCAGCGGGATATTGATGTTGAAGCCATCACCCTTGCCCTCGCCCCGTTCCCCGGCAAAGCCGGTATCGGTCGGATAGCATTTCTCCTGGTGAAGCGAGATGGTCAGCACATCGTCGCGGCCGTAATAGATCGCCTGTGTGCCATTGCCGTGATGGACATCCCAGTCCACGACGGCGACACGGCCAAGTCCATGACGTGCCTTCGCGGCCTCGATGGCAATGGCGATATTGGCGAGCAGGCAGAAGCCCATCGGCCGGTCGGGCAGGCAATGGTGCCCCGGTGGACGGGAGAGCGCATAGGCATTGGCAAGCGCGCCCGACACCACCTGATCGACGGCGGCAAGGGCGAGGCCCGCCGACTGGCAGGCGATCTCGAAACTGCCGCGCCCGAAGGGCGCATCCTCACCCAGATCGCCGCCCCGCTTGCGGCTCGCCACGCGGAACGCCTCAAGATAGCTGGCCGGGTGGACCCGGCGCAGGTCTTCGTCCGATGCGGGCGGCGCGGATTGCGCCGCAAGGCGGGCGGTTAGGCCCGATACATCCATCAGCGCCTTCATGCGCCGCTTGCTTTCGGGCGATTCCGCATGGCCTGCGGCGGCAGGCGGCTGGACCCAGCCGCCTACCGGCACAAACAGCGCATGCTCCCCGGTCGTGTGCCAGAAACAGAGCTCGTCCCAGAAAAATCCCGTCCCCGCCATCGCGCTCCCCTGTCCGAACCGGCCCCGCCAAGAGAAGCACGCGGGGCCGTCCGGGGGCAAGCGCCTCAGGCCGCCATCCGCGCGGCATCGGCGGCCAGCGTGCGCTGACGCGCGGGCCGCGCCATGCAGCGCGCCACCCAGTCGCGGATCAGATCGTCGTCGGGCGTCGCATCCGGCAACCAGGCGTATGGCGAATGGACCAGAAGATCGGCCGCGCTGTAGCTGCCGCCCAGAAGCCACGGGCCCTCTTCCAGCGCCGCCCGGAGCCGTGCCTTCACCTCTGCGGAGCCCCGGAATGTGCTGGTCAGGTAGGGGTGAGAGAGGCCCGCCATCTCGTGGATCAGCACCGGCTCCAGCACCCCCTGATACCAGGTGAGCCACATGACAAACCGGCCCCAGTCCGCCGTCCCGACCCGTGGCGCGAGACCTCTGTCCGGGAAGAGCGTGGTCAGATGCAGGATGATCGCTGCCCGTTCGGTGATGACCTGCCCGTCATGGACAAGCGCGGGCACCTTCGCCTCGGGATGAGGATTGGCCGGATCGGCGGCGCCCGACCCGTCATGGCGCGGGACGGTGACGACGCGCAGATCGACACGGTCGGCGATATCCATCTCGTCGATAAGCGTGACGATCGCCGAGGAGCGGGAATTGGGTGCGTGAAAGAGGGTCAGCATGATCGGTCCTTTCCGGTTGGTTGCT
Organism: Frigidibacter sp. RF13; assembly: GCF_026626305.1. GTDB lineage: Bacteria > Pseudomonadota > Alphaproteobacteria > Rhodobacterales > Rhodobacteraceae > TMP-24. The sequence goes on from NZ_JAPNUE010000010.1 coordinate 56,446, forward strand.
CTTGCCTTATGCTCCGTTCATCCTGTCAGAACCTGTCAGTATTCCATGGCCCGCGCGGACCGCCTTCTTCGCCTGCTCACCGCCTTCCGGCTTCTGCCCCAGCCGGTCACGGCCGGGCGGCTTGCCGCGGAAACCGGCGTGTCGGAACGCACGCTCTACCGCGATATCGAGGCCCTGCGCGCGGGCGGCGCGCTGATCGACGGGGCGCCGGGCCTTGGCTATGTGCTGACCGAAGATCCGGCGCTGCCGCCGCAGATGTTCACGCGGATAGAGGTCGAGGCGCTGGCGCTCGGCCTCGCCGAGGTTCGCCAGATGGGCGATCCGGCGCTTGCCCAGGCCGCGAAGGCGGCAATGGCCAAGATCACCGCGACGCTGCCCGAACGGTTACAGCGCCAGGCCATCCATGCCGTCAGCCATTCCGTGCGCTTCGATCCGCGCCCGCCGGCGCCCACCCATGTCGGCTTGATCCGGGAAGCGAGTTGGGAGGAGCGTGCGCTCGATATCTGCTACCGTGACCTCGTGGGGCGGGAAAGCGAGCGGCGGATATGGCCGCTCTCGATCGTCTGGTTCGACCGCGCGCTCATGTGCCTGGCCTATTGCACGCTGCGGCAGGATTTCCGCCGCTTCCATCTCGACCGGATGAGGGACGTCCGCCTGACAGACCAGTCCTTCCGGCCGCGCCGCGTACCGCTTTTGCGGGACTATGTGGCGATGGTGCGCAGGTAGGGTTTCGTCCGGGCTGCGCCCGGCCGACCCGCCGGGAGGGCTCTGCCCTCCCGGACCCTCCCGGAGTATTTTCAGACAGAACGTGGGGAAGGACTGGTTCCTTCACGTTCTGTCCCGAAATATCCCCGCCGGAGGCGTCCGAGCCAGCCGCGCTTTTGCGCGGTTGGCGAGAGGAAGGGCTTGCCGCGCCCCTTGGCGCGGCTCCGAATGGATCACGGTTGAGCGGACATCAGACAGCCGGGCTGTGGCCCGCGCGCGACAGATCGTAGCTGTCGAACGCCCGCGCGATCATCCGGGTCAGCGGTTTTGCCCGGTCGGGGATGTGGAAGCCATCGCGGTCGACGGCGACCATGTCACCGAAGGGGCGTGCCGCTCTATTGAACATCTCAACCAGCCCTGCGTCGCTGAGGCCGAAGCGCGCGCGCATCTCCGCCGCGTCGATATGGAAATCGCACATCAGCGCCTCGATCATGCGCGCGCGCACCAGATCCTCCTCGCTGAACCGGTGGCCGCGCGTGACCGAAAGGCGCCCCTCGCGGACCGCCTTCACATGCTCTGAGGTCGCCGGGGCATTCTGGGCATAGCCTTGCGGAAAGCGCGAAATCGCCGAGGCGCCGATGCCGACCAGCGCCGGGGCGAGATCGTCGGTATATCCTTGGAAGTTCCGCCTGAGCCTGCCCGAGCGCGCCGCGCGCGCGAGGCCATCGGCGGGGCGCGCGAAATGGTCGATTCCGATCTCGTCATAGCCATCAGCGTCGAAAAGCTTGCGGGCGGTTTCGAAGAGTCTCAGCCGTTCTTCCGGGGTGGGCAGGGCATCCGAGGGGATCATCTGCTGGCGCCGGGCCATCCAGGGCACATGGGCATAGCCGTAAAGCGCCACTCGGTCGGGGTTGAGCGTGAGAAGCTTGTTCACGGAGTCGGTGATTTTCGCCTCGGTCTGGTGTGGCAGGCCATAAAGAATGTCGGCATTCAGCGAGCCGATGCCACGTGCGCGCAGCATCTCGACCGACCTGAGTGTCACCTCGTAGCTCTGGTCACGGCCGATGGTGCGCTGGATCTCCGGATCGAAATCCTGCACCCCGATCGAGGCGCGGTTCATCCCCGCGGCCGCCAGTGCATCGAGGCGTGCCCCATCCACTTCGTTCGGGTCGATTTCGACCGAAAACTCGGCATCCTCTGCCATGGGGAAGGCATCGAAGATTGCGCCCGCCAACATCCCGATGGCCTGCGGCGGCAGCAGGGTTGGCGTGCCGCCGCCCCAATGCAGGCGTGACAGCGTGACGCCGGGCGCCACCAGGCGGCGGATCAGCGCAATCTCCTCGCGCAGCACTTCGGCATAGGCCAGCACCGGATCGTCGCTTTTCGTGCCCTGCGTCCGGCAGGCGCAGAACCAGCAAAGCCTGCGGCAGAAGGGCACGTGCAGGTAAAGCGATATCCGGCTTCCTGCTGGGATTGCCTGCAGCCAACCCTCCATGTCCTGGCCACCGATGGTCGTCGAAAAGTGCGGGGCGGTCGGATAGCTCGTATAGCGCGGCACGCGCGCGTCGAAGAGACCCAGCCGGGCGAGTTGCGATTCCTGTTCCATGGCCCTAGTTTGAGGGGGCGCAGACACAGGCTCCTTGATGCAAATCAATTCCCCCACCCATGCCCCCGACCTTTCCAAGGCGGACCGCAATTGCGGCGCCTGCCAGATCCGGCACCGGGCCGTCTGCGCGCGCTGCGAGCCGGACGAACTCGCGCGCCTTGACGAGATCAAATATTACCGCACCTACGAGGCGGGCCAGACCGTGGTATGGGCGGGCGACCGGATGGATTTCGTGGCCTCGGTCGTCACTGGCGTCGCGACGCTCACCCAGACGATGGAGGATGGGCGGACGCAGATGGTGGGCCTTCTGCTGCCGTCGGACTTCGTCGGCCGCCCGGGTCGCGCCATCGCGCCCTACAATGTGATCGCCACGACCGACCTGATGATGTGTTGCTTTCGCCGGAAACAGTTCGAGGGGCTTCTGGGCTCCACCCCTCATGTCAGCCAGCGGCTACTGGAAATGACGCTCGACGAACTGGACGCCGCGCGCGAATGGATGCTGCTTCTCGGCCGCAAGACCGCGCGGGAGAAGATTGCCTCGCTCCTTGCGATCATCGCTCGCCGTGACGCCTCGCTGAACCTGCGTCCGAGCCAGGGCCGGATGGTTTTCGACCTCGCGCTGACGCGCGAGGCGATGGCCGATTACCTTGGCCTAACGCTTGAAACCGTCAGCCGCCAGATGTCGCAGCTGAAGCGCGACGGGGTGATCGAACTGGAAGGCAAGCGCCGCATTATCGTCCCCGATTTCGAGCGGCTGATCGACGAGGCGGGGGATGATAGCGACGGTGGGTTCTTGGTTTGAGGGAGCGCGGACTGGATGTTCCGCGCGCCACTTCCTCCGGAAATGCCCACAAGTCAGCCCGGCACGCATAGCGTGTGGAAGCGCGCCCTACTGCGGGCTTGCGCGCCTGAAGAGCTCTCCACAACAGAGTGTTGGATGTGCAATCTGACGCATGAGGCCTGACCCCTTGGTCAGAAATCGACGGCGATTCCCTTCTTTTCCCAATCGCCGAAGCGCACCGGCTCCGGGCCGTCGCGGCCGCCCAATTCGGGGGGCTGCTCGGGTTTGGCGATGGCCTTGCGGCGTGCCTCGGCCTCGGCCAGCGCGCGGGCGGCGGCGGGGGGCAGGTCGTCTCGGTCACTCATTGCCGCTCTCCCGGCTTGTGGGGATGTCGGGGCTGATATAGGCCGAAGCATAGTTTTGGGAAAGGTCGCGCGTGGTCAAGAACACAAGGGATGAGGGGCGGAGCGCGAGGGCGGCGGCGGTCGGGCTGATCCTTGGTGTGACCGAGGGGCGGCTTGCGCTCAGCGATCAGATTGCCGCGGGCGCGCTCGGCCCACTCGACGGGCCGGGCCGGGCCCGTGCGCAGCGGCTGGCGCTGGCGACGCTGCGCAATCTCGGTCCGATCGACCTGATTCTGAAGGTGTTCATCCGTAAACCGCCGCCTGCGGAGGTGCGCGCGATCCTACGACTGGCCGCATGCGAACTGCTGGCCGAAGGCGCAGCAGCCCATGGCGTTGTGCATGAGGCGGTGGCGCTGACGCGGGCGAGCGGGCGAAAGGGCGAAAGTTTCTCGGGCCTGGTGAATGCGGTCCTGCGCAAGGTGGCGGCACTGCCGCCCGAGAGCCTGTCTTCGAAGCCCGCGCAGGAACTGCCGGGCTGGCTGCGCGGGCGGCTGATGTCGGCCTGGAGCAAGGCGGCGACCCAAGCGATGGAGGCGGCGCATGCGAAGGGTGCGCCGCTCGATCTGACGCCTAAGGATGGCGATGTGGCGGTGTTGGCCGCCCGGGTCGGCGGTCTGGTGCTGCCCACCGGATCGGTACGGATCGAGGGGTCGGTGCAGGTATCCGACATGCCCGGTTACGCGACAGGTGACTGGTGGGTGCAGGATGCGGCCGCAGCGCTTCCCGCAAAGGCGCTTGGCGCCGGGCAGGGGGAGCGGGTGCTCGACCTCTGCGCGGCGCCGGGAGGCAAGACGATGCAGCTTGCGGCGGCGGGGGCAGACGTGACCGCGCTCGACCTGTCGGCTGCACGAATGGCGCGGCTGGAGGAGAATCTCGCGCGTTGCGGGTTTACGGCGCGCACCGTCGTTGCGGATGCCCTGTACTGGGAACCCGATGAGCCGTTCGACGCGATCCTGCTCGACGCGCCCTGTTCGGCGACCGGCACGATCCGTCGTCATCCCGATCTACCCTTCGTGAAAGACAGCGCCGGACTGAAAGAAGTCTTCGCCCTGCAGGCCGCCCTTCTCGACCGCGCGCTTGGCTGGCTTGCCCCGGGCGGACGGCTCTTGTTCGCCACCTGTTCGCTCTTGCCCGAGGAAGGCGAAAAGCAGATCGCGTCAGCGCTTGCGCGCCACCCTGACCTGTCCGTCGACCCTGCGGCGATCCGGCTACCGGGGATCGAGGCTACCTGGGAAAGTGCCGAGGGCGGGCTCAGGCTCCGCCCCGACTACTGGACTGACAGAGGCGGGATGGACGGGTTCTATCTTGCGATGCTCCGCCGGTCGTGAGCTACGGGCCGCCTTGCGAAGGTGACAGGGCACGCCGCGCCGACTAAGGTGCGGGCCAACCGGGGGACGGAATCGTTCCCCCCGGACCAGACGAAACGAGCGGCAGGCGAAGGACGTGACCAAAGGCGCGAGGCCCGGAAGCTACATGAGGGCGATGCATCGCCTGTCGGCGCGGCTGTCGACGCTCGCCCGTCCGGCGACCGGCTTCGTCAGCCAGCCGGAACCGCGCTCGATCGGGTCCTATGCCAAGGGCAAGCAATTGTCGGCGGGGAATTTCCTCTTCGCCGGTTTCCTGATCGAAAGCCGCGACAAGGCGATCTGGGACATTGCCATCCCCGATCACCGGTTCGAGGATGAATTGCACGGCTTTGCCTGGCTCGACGATCTGGCGGCGGTGGGCGATGCGGTTGCGCGAAGCCGTGCGCAGGACTGGACCTTTGGCTGGATCGCGCGCTACGGGCGCGGCTCCGGCCCCGGCTGGACGCCGGACCTCACCGGGCGGCGACTGATCCGCTGGATCAACCATGCAATCCTTCTGCTGAACGGCCGCGAAAAGCTGGAAACCCGCGCCTATTTCCGCAGCCTCGGCCAGCAGACGATCTTTCTGGCCCGCCGCTGGAAGGTGACAAGCCCCGGCCTGCCACGGTTCGAGGCACTGACCGGGCTGATCTATGCGGGCCTGTCGCTCAGTGGGATGGAGCGGCATGTCGCCACCGCCTCGGCGGCGCTGGCCCGCGAATGCGCGCGTGAGATCGATGCGGAAGGCGGCATTCCCACGCGCAATCCCGAAGAGCTGCTCGATGTCTTCGCGCTTCTCTCCTGGGCGGCGCGCGCTCTGACCGAGGCGGGCCGCAGGGTGCCGGACGAGCATCGCGCGGCAATGGACCGGATCGCGCCGACACTGCGCGCCTTGCGTCATGCCGATGGCGGGCTCGCGCGCTTCCATGGCGGCGGCCGCGGTGCTCCGGGCCTTTTGGACCAGGCTCTGGCCGAGGCGCATGTTCCCTCCCACACCGCGCATGGCATGGCGATGGGCTTCGTGCGGTTGACGGGCGGGCGGACGACGCTGATCCTCGATGGCGCCGCCCCCGCGAAAGGCCGCAGCTCGACCAACGCGCACGCCTCGACCCTTGCCTTCGAACTTTGCTCCGGTCGCCGCCCCCTGATCGTCAATTGCGGATCGGGCGCCACCTTCGGCGCCGAATGGCGCCGCGCCGGGCGGGCCACGCCGTCGCATTCCACCCTCTGCCTAAAGGGCTTCTCCTCCTCCCGCCTCGGGGTCGAGAAGGACGGGCCAGGCGCACGGGCGGAATTGGACGAAGTGCCCGAACAGGTCTGGGCGCAGGCCGAACAGACGCTTGACGGGATGCGGGTTCTGGCCGGGCACAACGGCTATGCGCCGACCCATGGCATGACCCATCTGCGCGAGCTGCAATTGTCACTCGATGGCAGAGCGCTTAGCGGCGAGGATACGCTTGGCGCGATGACCGGGCCGGACCGGCGGCGGTTCGACCAGGTGATGGAGCGGACCCGCTATCAGGGAATAGATTTCGATCTGCGCTTCCATATCCACCCGGATGTGGATGCGACGCTCGACCTCGGCGGCACTGCCGTATCGATGGCGCTCAAGTCCGGCGAGATCTGGGTCTTTCGCCATGACGGCGTGGGCGAGATGCGGCTTGAACCGTCCGTCTATCTGGAGGTTGGGCGGCTGAAGCCGCGTGCGACCAAACAGATCGTCCTTTCCGGCACGGTTCTTGATTATGCCTGCCAGTTGGGCTGGACCTTGGCGAAGGCACAGGATACGCCCGCGGCCATCCGTGACACCGAGCCGGACGACCGTCTGCGCCTGACCCTGGGACCTGAGCCGTGATCAAAGCCCCTACCACCGATGCCCCCGATCTTGCCCCCCTGAGACGCGCCCTCCTGTCGGTTTTCGACAAGGCGGGCCTTGTCGATTTCGCGCGGGCGCTGCATGCGCGCGGGGTGGAGCTTCTGTCGACCGGCGGATCGGCGCATCTTCTCAGGCAGGCGGGCCTGCCGGTGCGTGACGTGGCCGACCTGACGGGCTTTCCCGAGATGATGGATGGCCGCGTCAAGACCTTGCATCCGATGGTGCATGGCGGGCTTCTGGGCCTGCGCGACAATCCAGATCATGCCGGCGCCATGGCAGAGCATGGCATCCTGCCGATCGACCTTCTGGTGGTGAACCTCTACCCATTCCAGGAAACCGTCGCGGGTGGAGCGGACTATGCGACCTGCGTCGAAAATATCGACATCGGCGGCCCGGCGATGATCCGGGCGGCGGCGAAAAACCACGCCTTCGTGTCTGCGGTGACAAGGGTCGAGGATTACGCGCCGCTTCTGGCCGAGCTGGAGGCGAACGAGGGCCAGACAAGGCTTGCCTTCCGCAAGGCCCTCGCCCAGCGGGCCTTTGCCCGTACCGCCACCTATGACGCGGCCGTGTCCAGCTGGATGGCCAGTGCAATTGGCGAGGCGACGCCGCCTGCCCGCGCCTTTGCCGGAACGCTGGCGCAAAGCCTGCGCTATGGCGAGAACCCGCATCAGGCTGCGGCCTTCTACACCGACGGGTCGAACCGGCCGGGCGTTGCCACCGCGCGGCAGTGGCAGGGCAAGGAACTGAGCTACAACAATATCAACGATACCGACGCGGCCTATGAGCTGGTCAGCGAGTTCGACCCGGCGAAGGCCGCCGCCTGCGCGATCATCAAACATGCGAACCCGTGCGGCGTGGCACAGGGCGCCTCGCTGATCGAGGCCTACCGGCGCGCCTATGACTGCGACCGCACTTCGGCCTTCGGCGGCATCGTCGCGCTGAACCGGTCGCTTGACCGCGAGACGGCAGAGGAAATCTGTCAGATCTTCACCGAGGTGGTCATTGCCCCCGGCGCAGATGAGGACGCGCGCGCGGTATTCGCGGCCAAGAAGAACCTGCGGCTTCTGACGACCGAGGCGCTGGCCGATCCGGCCGCGCCGGGGCTGATGTTCAAACAGGTTTCAGGTGGTTTCCTTGTTCAGGACCGCGACAATGGCTGGCTCAGGCCCGAGGCGCTGCAGGTGGTGACGAAACGCGCCCCGTCGGCCCAGGAAATGGCCGACCTTCTCTTCGCCTGGAAGGTCGCCAAGCATGTGAAATCGAACGCCATCGTCTATGTGAAGGACGGCGCGACGGTGGGTGTGGGCGCGGGGCAGATGAGCCGGATCGATTCGACCCGGATCGCCGCGCGCAAGTCCGAGGACATGGCCGAGGCACTGGGCCTGCCCGCACCGTTGACCCAAGGTGCGGTCGTCGCCTCTGACGCCTTTTTCCCTTTCCCCGACGGGCTGATCGCCGCGGCAGAGGCAGGCGCCACAGCGATCATCCAACCCGGCGGCGCGATGCGCGATGCCGATGTGATCGCGGCGGCGGACGAGCGCGGCCTTGCGATGGTCTTCACCGGCATGCGTCATTTCCGGCACTGAGAGATGCGGCTCATCGTCAAGTCCGCGATCGCGACCTTTGCCCTCGATCAGTTGTCGAAGGTCGCGGTGCTGCATGTTCTCGACCTTGGCCACCGGCAGGAAATCGGCGTCCTGCCGCCCTTCCTCAACTTCCGCATGGCCTGGAACGAGGGGATCAATTTCGGGCTTTTCGCCCAATCGCATGATCTGGGCCGCTGGCTGCTGATTCTTCTGGCGCTGGCGATCTCTCTCTGGATCTGGCGCTGGGTCAGGAAGGAGCCGGACAATGGCCGCGTGCAGATCGCGGGCGGTCTGCTGATCGGCGGGGCGCTGGGCAATGTCGTCGACCGGATCGTCTATGGCGCGGTGGCGGATTTCATCAACATGGGCCTCCCCGGCTTCGACAATCCGTTCTCGTTCAACCTCGCCGATGTGGCGATCTTCCTTGGCGCGCTGGGGCTCGTCGCCTTTTCGCGGCAGGATCGGCCTGCAAGGACCGGGCGGGACAAGACCCCGTGACGGGCGGGATCGGATAGGCTAAGACAGGCGCGTACTGAGACGGAGAAGGTCATGCGGGTGAAACAAGGCATCGTTTGCGGCGCCCTTATGGCTGCGACCCTGCTGTCGGCCTGTGGCCGCGACAAGACGCCCGACCTGATCACCTTCCGCAACAAGTCGCGCAGCCCCGACGAGTTTTCGATCCTGCCGACGAAACCCCTGACCCTGCCCGAGGATCTGGCAAGCCTGCCCGAACCGACGCCGGGCGGCAGCAACATCACCGATCCAACGCCTGAGGCGGATGCCGTGGCGGCCCTTGGCGGCAACCCCGATGCAGTGACGCCGGGCGAGAAGGTCGGTGCGGGCAACCTGGGCCTCATCTCCTACGCTTCACGTTTCGGGCGCGACGGCAATATCCGCCAGACGCTCGCGTCCGAAGACCTTGAATGGCGCAAGGGCCATGACGGACGCCTGCTGGAGCGGATCTTTAACGTCACCGTCTATTTCCGCGCCTACGAGCCGATGTCGCTCGACCAGTACGCGGCGCTTGCCTACTGGCGGTCGCGCGGCGTGCAGACCGTGGGCGCCCCGCCCGAGGAAGTCGGCAACGCGGAATAGCTCCCGCCACACCCTGCGGAATAACGCCAACGTGCTCAGTGGACACGATTTCCTGACTTGAGCTTGCCGCTTTCACCCTTAGAACGGGTGGCAGGACTTCAGGAGGATCTCTTATGCTGCGACTGAGCTGCGGCCTGGCCCTTGGCCTTCTTGCCGCGCCCGCCGCCCTTTCAAGCGCCGCATTCGCCGACGAGGTCACGACCTTCACGCTCGACAATGGCATGCAGGCGGTGGTGATCGAGGATCACCGCGCGCCGGTCGTCACCCATATGGTCTGGTACCGGGCCGGATCGGCCGACGAAAGGCGCGGCACGTCCGGGATCGCCCATTTTCTTGAACATCTGATGTTCAAGGGCACCGATGCGGTTCCCGACGGCCAGTTTTCGCAGATCGTCGAGGCGCAGGGCGGTTATGACAACGCCTTCACCTCGTCCGACCAGACCGCTTATTTCCAGCGCCTCGCTGCTGACCGGCTGGAACTGGTGATGCGCATGGAAGCTGACCGGATGCGCAACCTGACACTGACTGAAGAGGATGTGGCGACGGAACGGGAAGTAATCCTGGAGGAACGCGCACAACGCATCGATTCCTCGCCCGAGGCGCTCTTTTCCGAACAGATGGATGCGGCGCAATATCTCAACCACCCCTACGGCACGCCGAACATCGGCTGGCGGGCCGAGATGGCGGCGCTGTCGCGGCAGGATGCGCTGGACTGGTACGGGCTATACTATGCGCCGAACAATGCAATCCTGATCGTTGCGGGCGATGTCGATCCGGCAGAGGTCAAGGCGCTCGCCGAAAAATACTATGCCCCCCTCGCGCCCAGCGCCGGCGTCCCCGAACGCGCCCGCCCGGCCGAACCGCCGCAGCTTGCCGAACGGCGGCTTTCGTTCAGCGACCCGAATATCGCGCAGCCCTATGTGACCCGCCGCTATCTCGCGCCTGAACGCGACGCGGGCGCGCAGGAAGAAGCGGCAGCGCTCGTCTTCCTCGCGGCACTTCTCGGTGGCAATGCCCAGACCTCGCTGCTGTCACGCGCGCTGACCTTCGAGCAGAAGATCGCGGTATCCGCAGGCGCGGGCTATGACGCGACCTCGCTCGACGATACGACCTTCGGTCTTTATGCCGTGCCGGCGCCCGGTGTCAGCCTTTCGACCGTCGAGGCAGCAATGGACAAGGTGCTGGACGATCTGCTGAAGAACGGCGTCGATCCGGCGCAGTTCGCGCGGCTGAAAACCCAGATGAAGGCCGAACTGATTTACCGGCGCGACAATGTTGGCGATCTCGCCGAGGATTACGGTGCGGCGCTGACCTCTGGCCTGACGATCGCGGATGTGGAGGCCTGGCCCGACGTCCTGCAGAAGGTCACAGCCGAGGATGTGATCACTGTGGCCCGCAAGGTGCTTGACCGCCGCCATGCGGTGACCGGCTGGGCGATGCGCACCGGCGCCGAGGAGAAGCTGCCATGATCCGTTTCCTGTTCGCTGCGGTTTTTTCCGCCCTCGCCCTGCCCGCTCTGGCCGAGGTGAAGATTGCCGAGGTCACCTCGCCCGGCGGCATCAAGGCCTGGCTGGTCGAGGAACATGGCATCCCCTTCACCGCGCTGGAACTGAGGTTCCGGGGCGGCACCTCGCTGGACGCACCCGACAGGCGCGGGGCGGTGATGCTGATGGCCGCGCTGCTGGAAGAGGGCGCCGACGGGCTCGATTCCAAGGGCTTTGCCGAACGGCGGGAGGAGCTGGCGGCGCGGATCGGGTTCGACGCGAATGCCGATGCGGTAACGGTATCGGTGCAGATGCTGACCGAGAACCGCGACGAGGTGGTGAAGCTACTGAAAAGCGCGCTGATCAATCCGCGCTTCGATCAGGACGCGATCGACCGGGTGAAGGGGCAGATCCAGTCGATCATCCAGTCGCAAGCCACCTCGCCCGACGATATTGGGCGCGAGGCGATGGATGCAGCGCTTTACGGCGACCATCCCTATGGTTCGTCCGACCTCGGTACGGCGGAAAGCGCCGCCGCCCTGACCCGTGACGATCTTCTGGCCGCCAAGGCGGCGACCATGGCGCGCGACCGGCTCTACGTCTCGGTCGTCGGTGACATAACTGGCGAAGAGCTCGGCAAGCTTATCGACGGGCTCCTCGGCGACCTTCCTGCGACGGGCACGCCGCTGCCCGGCCCGGTGACACCGGCTTTCGCGGGCGGCGTTACGGTGGTGCCCTTCGATACGCCGCAATCGGTGATCCTCTTCGGCCAGCCCGGCGTGCCGTGGCAGGACCCGGACTATTACCCCGCCTATGTGCTGAACCAGATCCTCGGCGGTGGCGGCTTTACCGCGCGGCTGATGACCGAGGTGCGCGAAAAGCGCGGGCTGACCTATGGCGTTTCGACCGATCTGGTGAACATGGACCTTGCCGACAGCTGGCAGGGTTCGCTCGCTTCGTCGAATGAAAAGGCCGCCGAGGCGGTAACGGTGATCCGCGAGGTCTGGGCCGATGTGGCGGCGAACGGCGTGACGGCTGAAGAGCTCGAGGCGGCGAAGACCTACATGACAGGTTCCTATCCCCTGCGCTTCGACGGCAACGACAATATCGCGCGCATCCTCGTGGGCATGCAGATGGACGGCTTCCCGATCGACTATCCCGCGCATCGCAATGAAAAGATCGAGGCGGTGACGCTTGAGGATGTGAAGCGCGTGGCGCGGGAGAGGATGAAGCCCGATCAGCTGACTTTCACGATAGTCGGCCGCCCCGCAGGGCTGGGGAGTACCAATTGAACCCCGACACGGCGCCGGAACGAACCGTGGCCGAATCTCCCGACCCATGCTAAAGCTTGGGGCATGAATGCCCAAGACCCCAACATGCACGATTCCCGGCCCGTGATCCGCCAGCTTGATGAAGCTGCGGTCAACCGGATTGCGGCGGGCGAGGTGGTGGAGCGCCCCGCTTCGGCCGTGAAGGAGCTGGTGGAGAATGCACTCGATGCAGGGGCTGGCCGGGTGGATGTAGCCTATGCCGATGGCGGCAAGACCCTGATCCGGGTGACGGACGACGGTTGCGGCATGACGGCCAAAGACCTGCCGCTCGCGCTCGCGCGCCACGCGACCTCGAAGATCGACGGCTCGGACCTTCTGAACATCCACACGTTCGGCTTCCGGGGCGAGGCGCTGCCCTCGCTCGGCGCGGTCGGGCGGCTGAAGGTGACCTCGCGTGCCGCGGGGCAGGAGGCGGCAGAGATCGCGGTCAACGGCGGGCGCGATGTACCGGTGCGGCCGGCAGCGCTGGCGCGCGGCACGGTCGTGGAGTTGCGCGACCTCTTCTTCGCCACGCCCGCGCGGCTTAAATTCCTGCGCAGCGACCGGGCAGAGGCGCAGGCGATCGGCGATGTGGTCCGGCGGCTCGCCATGGCGGAGCCGTCGGTGGCCTTCACCCTGCGGGATATCTCTGGCGGGGGCGAGGGCAGGCTTATCTTCCGCGCCGACGCCGAACAAGGCGACCTCTTCGATGCGCTGCGCCTGCGGCTTCGCGCACTCATCGGTGCCGATTTCGCCGAAAATGCGCTCAGGATCGAGGCGGAACGCGAGGGCATCAGCCTGACCGGCTATGCCGCGCTGCCGACCTATTCGCGGGGCGCGGCGGTCGAGCAATATCTCTTCGTGAACGGCCGCCCGGTGCGCGACAAGCTTCTTCTCGGCGCACTCCGCGCCGCCTATCAGGACGTGCTGCCCCGCGACCGACATCCGGCGGCCTGCCTGTTCCTGACCCTCGATCCGACGCGGGTCGACGTGAACGTCCATCCGGCGAAGGCCGAGGTCCGGTTCCGCGAACCGGCCATCGCGCGGGGCCTCATCGTTTCGGCGCTCCGCCATGCGCTCGCTGAAGGCGGGCATCGCGCCTCTTCGACAGTTGCGAGCCTGACGCTTGGCGCCATGCGGCCCGAACCAATGGCACCGCGCCTCTGGCAGAGCGGGCGGCCGAAGGCCGCGGTGCTCGACCGCAGCCTGGCCTTTCAGGCACCGCTCGCCTCCGGCTTCGCGGAAGCCTCTGCGCGGTACGAGCGGGCCGAAGAGCCGCCGCAGGCGGACGACGAGGCGCCCGCCGCGCATCCTCTGGGCGCGGCGCGGGCGCAGCTGCACGAGAATTACATCATCGCCCAGACTGAAACCGGGATCGTGATTGTCGATCAGCATGCGGCGCATGAACGGCTGGTCTATGAACGGCTGAAGGCCCAGAGGGCCGAACGCGCCGTCGCGGCGCAGGCGCTGCTGATCCCGGAGATCGTCGAGCTTTCCGCCGGCGACGCGGCGCTGATCCTTGACCATGCCGAAGCGCTCGACAGCCTCGGGCTTTCGGTCGAACCCTTCGGCGGCAGTGCCGTCGCCGTCCGCGCGACGCCTGCAATCCTCGGGCCCCTGTCCGCCGCCGATCTTTTGCGCGACATCCTCGACGAACTTGCCGACGAAGGCGAAAGCCGCACGCTTGGCGCGCGGATCGACGCGATCCTTTCCCGCATGGCCTGCCATGGCTCGATCCGTTCCGGCCGCCGGATGGGGCCCGCGGAGATGAACGCGCTTCTGCGCGAGATGGAGGCGACGCCCCTTTCCGGCCAGTGCAACCATGGGCGGCCGACCTATGTGGAACTGAAGCTTTCCGATATCGAAAGGCTGTTCGGGCGGACATGATCACGATCTTCGGCCAGACTTATGCTTTCGACGATCCGAAGGTGATCGCGGCGCTCGTGGGGGCGGCACTCCTCCTCGCGCTTTTCACCCTCCTTTTCCTCACGCTCCGCTCCGCCGTCCGCGCCTCGCGGCTCTCCGAGCCGCTCTTGCACCAGATGGGCGCTCTTGGCCAAAGGGTGCAGTCGCTGTCGGATGGCCAGCATCAGCTTGCGGGTGGTCTCAACCATGTGTCCGAGGCCTCCGCCGCAGCGCAGGCGAAGCTTCTGCAGCTGATGGAGGCGCGGCTGGCGGATGTGTCGCGCGGGATGACCGAGACGCTGCACGGCACCGCCACCCGCACCGCGCGCTCGTTGGGCGAGTTGCAGCAGCGGCTGGAGACGATCGACAAGGCGCAGGCCAATATCGAGAAGCTTTCCGGGAACGTCCTGTCACTGCAGGACATCCTCTCGAACAAGCAGACCCGCGGCGCCTTCGGGGAAATCCAGCTCAACGATATCGTCACCAAGGCGCTGCCGTCGGACGCCTATGCCTTTCAGGCGACGCTGTCGAACGGCCGCCGCGCCGATTGCCTTATCCATTTGCCGAACCCGCCGGGGCCGATCGTCATCGATTCCAAGTTCCCGCTGGAAGCCTATGAGGCGCTGCGCCGGGCCGGGAACAATGCCGAGCTGATCGAGGCGCAACGGATGATGCGGATCGCGGTCCGCAACCATATCAAGGCCATTGCCGAACGTTACCTGATCGAGGGCGAAACCGCCGACGGCGCGCTGATGTTCCTGCCGTCAGAGGCGGTCTATGCCGAACTGCACGCGAATTTCCCCGAACTGGTGCGCGAAGGCTTCGCGGCCAAAGTTTGGATCGTGTCGCCCACCACCTGCATGGCCACCCTGAACACGATGCGCGCGATCCTGAAGGATGCGCGGATGCGCGAACAGGCGGGCGCGATCCGCAAGGAACTGGCGCTTCTGCACGGCGATGTGGAACGGCTTTCGGAGCGCGTCCAGAACCTCGACCGACATTTTGGTCAGGCGGCGAAGGATATCGAGGAGATCAAGATCTCCGCCGACAAGGCCGGGAAACGCGCCCACAGGCTCGATAATTTCGATTTCGAGGAGATCGCCGCGCCGGAGGCGCCGCGCGTCGTGCCGTTGGTGAAGGGCTGAGGGGTCAGGACCCGCCGACGATTCCGACCTTAGCGGTGCCGGTGATGGTTACGCCCGGTTTCTGCGCAGGCGCAGTGGGTCGCCCGTCCGCGCCGCAGGCGGCGAGAAGGCCGAGAATCAGAAGGCTGGAAGCTATTTTTGCACTCATTGCGAGATCGTCACTCCGACTCCCAAAAGGTTTGTCCTGACCGACGGGGCGACCTTCACCCCGTCCGGCGTGAGGCGGACATTGGCATGGGCGCGCGGCTGGGAACAGGCGGCAAGAGCCGCCAGACAGGCGATCGGCAGAAGCGCGCTCAACCTGAAACAGATCATCCGATCTGCTTCTTCCAGCGGGCGATCTGGGCGCGAACCTGTGCGGGCGCGGTGCCACCATAGCTTTGCCGCGAGGCGACCGAATTATGGACGCCGAGTACCGAATAGATTTCCTGCGTGATGCCGTCATGGACAGAATTCATCTCGGCAAGGCTCAGATCGGGCAGGTCGCAGACCTTCTTTTCGGCCAAAGCCACCAGCGACCCGGTGACATGGTGCGCCTCGCGGAAGGGCAGACCGAGCGAGCGGACGAGCCAGTCGGCGAGGTCGGTCGCGGTCGAGAAACCGCTGGAGGCCGCTTTTTCCAGACTGGCGCGGTTCGCCGTCATGTCGGCCACCATTCCGGTCATCGCCGCAAGCGCCAGCATCAGCGTATCGGCGGCATCGAAGACCTGTTCCTTGTCCTCCTGCATGTCCTTGGAATAGGCCAAGGGCAGACCCTTCATCACGGTGAAGAGGGCGATGGTCGAGCCGAGGATACGGCCGATCTTGGCCCGGATCAGCTCCGCCGCGTCGGGGTTCTTCTTCTGCGGCATGATCGAGGAGCCGGTCGAGAAGCGATCCGAAAGCGTGACGAAGCGGAACTGGGCCGACGACCAGATCACCAGCTCTTCGGCGAAGCGCGACAGATGGACGGCGCAGATGGACGCCGCCGACAGGAATTCCAGCGCGAAGTCGCGGTCACTGACCGCATCCAGCGAATTTGCCATCGGGCGGTCGAAACCCAGCGCCTTCGCCGTCATATGCCGGTCGATGGGGAAGCTGGTGCCCGCCAGAGCCGCCGCGCCAAGTGGGCACTCGTTCATGCGCGCCCGCGCATCGCGGAACCGGCCCCGGTCGCGCGCGAACATCTCGACATAGGCCATCATGTGATGGCCCCAGGTCACCGGCTGTGCGGTTTGCAGGTGGGTGAAGCCCGGCATGACCCAATCGGCGCCCGCCTCGGCCTGCGCGAGAAGCGCGACGATAAGCGCGCCGAGCGCCTCGTCGGCCTGATCGCACTGATCGCGGACCCACAGCCGGAAATCGGTCGCCACCTGATCGTTCCGCGACCGCGCCGTATGAAGCCGCCCGGCCGGTTCGCCGATCACCTCTTTCAGCCGCGCCTCGACATTCATGTGAATGTCCTCAAGCGCCGTCCTGAACTCGAACTTTCCGCCCTCGATCTCTGACAAGACCGTGAGCAGCCCTTCCCCGATCGCGTCGGCGTCCTTATCAGTAAGGATGCCATTAGCCGCGAGCATCGCGGCATGGGCGCGGCTGCCGGCGATGTCCTGGGCGTAGAGCCGCCGGTCGAACGAGATCGAGGCATTAATCGCCTCCATGATCGCGTCCGGCCCGGCGGCGAAACGCCCGCCCCACATCGCATTCGCGGCCTTGGAGGTTTTCTGGTCGGTCATGGCCGGCCCTTTCGGAGGTATCATGCGGTTTCTCGTCCGGTTCGTCCTCTACACGGCCCTCGCATTCGGTGCAAACGGAGCCCGCGCGGAAATGGCGCTGGATAGACCCGCCGAGGCGCTTCAGCCCTTCGCGACCGGCGGCATGGCGCGGCTGGTTCCGGCAGAGGCGCCGCTGCCCCTGCCAGAGGCGGCGCTCATTGATGAAACCGACGCGCCGCGCAGCCTTGGAGAATTCAAGGGCAAGGTCATCCTCGTGAACTTCTGGGCGACCTGGTGCGCGCCCTGCCGGGCGGAGCTTGCCTCGCTCGACCGGCTTGATGCGGCGCTTGGCGGCGAGGATTTCGCGGTCGTCACCATTGCCACCGGTCGCAATCCCCTGCCTGCCATCGACAAGCTCTTCGCAGAAGAAGGCATCACCCGCCTGCCGATCCTGCGCGACCCGGACATGACCTTCTCGCGCGCCTCGGGCGTTCTCGGCCTGCCGGTCAGCCTGATCGTTGACCGGGAGGGCCGAGAGATTGCGCGCCTGACGGGTGATGCGGTCTGGGACGGGCCGGAGGCGCAGGCGCTGATCAAGGCCCTGATCGCCCCCTGATCGCGCGAACCAGACCCATTTCCTTTCGGGAAGGGCGCCAAAACCCTTTCCTTCGCAGCTTTCTGATCATAGAGAGCAGACGTTGGCATGAGGGGGCCGATACAAGCGAAGGGCGAACATGGCGCATATCATCGTCGTGGGAAACGAAAAGGGCGGGTCGGGCAAATCGACCACATGCATGCATGTGGCGACCGCGCTTTGCCGCATGGGGCACCGGGTCGGCGCGCTTGACCTCGACCTGCGCCAGCGCAGCTTCGGGCGCTATGTCGAGAACCGGCTGGCCTACCTGCGCAAGGAAGGCCTCAGCCTGCCCACCCCCGATTACCGCGATCTGCCCGAAGTGGATCAGGCGGCACTTGCCCCCGGCGAGAACGCCTTCGACCGGCGGCTTTCCGGCGCGGTTGCGGGGCTGGAGCGGGATTGCGACTTCATCATCATCGACTGCCCCGGCAGCCATACGCGGCTAAGCCAGGTTGCCCATTCGCTGGCCGACACGCTGATCACGCCTTTGAATGACAGTTTCATTGACTTCGACCTTCTGGCGCGGATCGACCCTGACACCAGCCGCGTGACTGGCCCTTCGATCTATTCTGAAATGGTCTGGTCGGCGCGCCAGCTGCGGGCGCGGGCAGGGCTGAAGCCCATCGATTGGATCGTGCTGCGGAACCGTCTTGGGGCGCAGCAAATGCATAACAAGAAGAAGGTGGGCGAGGCGCTGGAGCAACTGTCGAAGCGCATCGGTTTCCGCGTGGCGCCGGGATTTTCCGAGAGGGTGATCTTCCGCGAGCTTTTCCCGCGGGGCCTGACGCTTCTCGACCTGCGCGATGTGGGGGTCGAGAGCCTGAACATCTCGAACGTCGCAGCGCGTCAGGAAGTACGCGACCTGATGAAGGCGCTGGAGTTGCCCGGCGTCACAATCAACTTCTGACGGCCGGACAGCGCAATCTCTTCAGGCGGCCATACGGGCGCGGCGGAACAGGTCGGGCTGTGCCTTGGCCGGGCGGCGACGGCGCTGCTCGGCCTTTTCAAGGGACTGGAGGCGCAGTTCAAATGTATCAGCCTCTTCGGACTTGCGGCGCGCAAAGGGCGCCAGAAGCATAGTCAGAATTTTCATTTCAATCCGCCTTTCTGCGCCCCTGAGCCAGTTCTACTCGCCGGAAATGGCCCAAAAATGGCAGAGATCGGGCCGATTGGGACCATTGTGCGAATGGATTGTTTTCAGGGAATCAACTCGCAAGTGGACGCTAGGTAATCCTGAACCGTCGCAAACAGGACATCCGACCTCTAGCGCAATCTGACCGATCCCTCCGTCATATTGACGCGAGGTTTGCGGCAGACTGCACCGAAATATGCTTGTCACCCCGCGTGAGGCGACTACTCTCCTCCCACTTTCGCCATGCGGGACAGGCAGGCGACCCACCAGATAACAAGGGAGGCCCCTATGAAACAGAGGCTGCTACTTTCCACCATTCTCAGTGCCACGCTCGCCATTCCGGCGGTTGCCGCGAACGTGCCGGAGGGCACCGCGCTGGCCGAGAACCAGGCCTACAATTACTGGATGCTCGACGCGATCAAGTCGCTCGACCCGCAGATCGTTTCCTCGGTCGAGGACAGCGACGCGGTCCGTTCGCTCGTCGAAGGGCTCTATAACGAGGATGGTGACGGCAATCTGGTGCCGGGCGTCGCGCTCAGCCACGACATTTCCGAAGACCTGACCACCTACACCTTCCACCTGCGCCCCGAGGCGAAATGGTCAAACGGCGATCCGGTGACCGCAGGTGACTTCGTCTATGCCTGGCGCCGCCTGGCCGATCCGGCGACCGCGTCGGAATATGCCTGGTACATGGAGCTGATGCAGGTTGTGAACGGTGCCGAGATCACCGCGGGCGAGAAGAAGCCCGAGGAACTGGGCGTCACCGCGATCGACGATCATACGCTGGAAGTGAAGATCCTCGCGCCGCTGCCCTATTTCCCGAAGATGCTGACCCATACGTCGGTCTTCCCGGTCAACCAGAAGGTGGTTGAACAATTCGGCGCCGACTGGACCAAGCCCGGCAATTTCGTCGGCAACGGCGCCTATACGCTGAAGGACCATATCGTCGGCGAAAAGATCGTGATGGAGAAGAGCGACAGCTACTGGGATGCCGCCCATACCGTCATGTCGCCGGTCACCGGCCTGACGATCAACGACGAGAACGCGGCTCTGACCCGTTACGAAGCCGGCGAGCTTGACCGCACCACCGTTCCGGCCGGCCAGTATCCGCGCCTGAAGGAAGAGTTCCCGGACGAGGCGACCTCGACGCCCTATTCCTGCTCCTACACCTATATCTTCAACCTCGCCGAAGGTAAGGGCAACGAAGCACTGAAGGATGTCCGCGTCCGCGAGGCACTGTCCTATGCGCTCGACCGCGACATCGTGGTGAACAACATCCTGCAGGGCGGCCAGAAGCCTGCCTACAGCTGGACCCACTGGGCGATGAACGGCTTCACCATGCCCGACATCGACTATTCGCACTGGACCCAGGCCGAGCGCGACGAAAAGGCCAAGGCGCTGCTGGCGGAAGCCGGTTTCGGCCCGGAAAACCCGCTGAAGATCACACTGAACTACAACACCTCGGAAGCCCACCAGAAGATCGCGGTCGCCGTCCAGCAAATGTGGAAGCAGAAGCTCGGCGTCGAAATGACCCCGCAGAACTTCGAATGGAAGGTCCACACCGACAAGATGAATGCCGGCGACTTCGAAATGGCCCGCTACGCCTGGTGCGCGGACTATAACGAGGCCTCGACCTTCCTCGACCTCTGGGCCAGCTATTCGGGCAACAACGATGCGAAATATTCGAACGCCGAATATGACGCGCTGCTGAAAGACGCCAAGACCGCGGCCGATCCCGGCCCCGATTACACGAAGGCCGAGGAAATCCTGGCCAAAGACATGGCGATCATCCCGATCTACCACTACGCCAAGGTCGACATGATCAAGCCGGACCTCAAGGGCCTGCCGCAGAACAACGTGCAGCAGACCTGGTACGCCAAAGACCTCTACCGCGTCGCCCAGTGATCATCTGATCTTCTGACCGAGGCGGCCCCCGAACCCCGGGGGCCGCTTTCGGCCATTTCCCGTGCGCATGGGGGTCTTTCATGTTTTCCTACATCATCAAGCGTCTGGTGGTGGCCATCCCGACACTCCTTGTCCTGATGGTCCTCTCCTTCCTTCTGATGCACGCCGCCCCGGGCGGGCCCTTCACCTATGAAAAGAAGCTGCCCCCGGAAGTGCTGGCGAACCTCAACGCCAAATACGGCCTTGATCAACCGCTCTGGCGGCAGATGGTTTCTTACGTCTGGGGGATCATCGCCCATTTCGATTTCGGCCCCTCCTTCGTCTACAAGGACCGCGATGTGAACGAGATCATCGCCCAGGGCTTCCCGGTCACGCTGCACTATGGCTCGATCGCCTTCGTGGTCGCCGTGGTCAGCGGCGTTCTGCTCGGTGTCATCGCCGCGATCCGCCAGAATACCTGGATCGACTATATCGCCGTCGGTATCTCGATCGGCGCGCAGGTGCTGCCGAATTTCGTGATGGCGCCGATCCTCGTCCTTGTCTTCGCACTCTGGCTCGGCTGGTTGCCCGCCGGCGGCTGGGAGGGCGGCGAGTTGAGCCATGTCATCCTGCCAGTCATCGCGCTGGCGACCAGCTACATGGCCTCGATCGCCCGCATCACGCGCTCCTCGATGCTGGAGGTCCTGACCTCGAACCATGTCCGCACCGCCCGCGCCAAGGGCCTGCCGGAACACAAGGTCATCCTGCGCCATGCGCTGAAACCTTCGCTCATCCCGGTGATTTCCTACCTTGGACCGGCGTTCGTGGCGATGATCACCGGATCGGTCGTCGTCGACATGTATTTCTCGACCGGCGGCATCGGAAAGGCCTTCGTCGACAGTGCCTTGAACCGCGACTACGCGGTGATGATGGGCATCACGCTTCTCGTCGGCTTCCTCACCATCATCTTCAACCTACTGGTCGATATCCTCTACGCCTGGATCGACCCCAAGATCAGGTATTGAGCCATGGTTCTGTCAGCAATCGACATGGGCGCGCTGGCCGAACGGCTGGCGATGGACGAGGTCAAGGGCCGCTCGCCCTGGACCGACGCACGCATCAGGTTCATGAGAAATAAGGCAGCGGTTGCCGGGATGTTCCTTCTCATCATTGTTTCGGCGTTCGCTTTCTTTGGCGAGATGTTTGCGGTCAGCACATACGACTACATTGACTTCTCTCGAAGCGGCGACGTGCTTCACCTCGGACGACCGTCCTTGGCGTCTGGAAATTACTTCGGCCTGGACGACCAAGGACGGGATCTTTTCGCGCGCACGGCACAGGGCACGCGAATATCCATCATCGTCGGACTTGTCGGTGCGTCGATCTCGGTGATCGTCGGTACCTTGTACGGCGCTGTCTCGGGCTATGTTGGCGGCCGCACTGACCAGATCATGATGCGCATAGTCGATATCCTGTTGGCGATCCCGTTTATGTTCGTCATCATTCTTCTGCTCGTCATGTTCGGACGTTCGCTCAGCATGCTGTTTCTGGGCATCGGGCTGCTGTCCTGGCTGTCAATGGCGCGGATCGTTCGCGGCCAGACGCTCACCCTGAAAAACAGGGAGTTCATTCAGGCAGCACAGGCGGCAGGGGTTCGTGGGTTCACAATTATCTTGCGACATATCGTGCCGAACCTTCTGGGTATCGTCGCGGTCTATGCCACGCTTCTTGTGCCCGAAATGATCCTGACGGAAAGTTTCATCTCGTTCCTTGGCCTCGGCGTGCAGGCACCCTTGACCTCCCTTGGCGATCTTATTTCCCAAGGTGCAAAAAACATGCGCTACGGCACGATTTGGCAACTCCTATTCCCGCTCGCCTTCTTCATGGTGACCATGTTCGCCTTCTTCTTCGTCGGCGACGGTCTGCGCGACGCGCTCGATCCCAAGGACCGCTGACATGGCACTTCTCGATATCAAGGATCTGAAGGTCCGCTTCCAGACCAACGATGGCGTGGTGAATGCCGTGAACGGCATTACGCTGTCGCTCGAACGGGGCGGCGCGCTCGGCATCGTGGGCGAAAGCGGGTCGGGCAAGAGCCAGCTTGCCTTCGCAGTGATGGGGCTTCTTGCCAAGAACGGCCGCGCGACCGGATCGGTCACCTTCGACGGGCAGGAGATCCTGAATGCCGCGCCATCTGTCATCAACCGGGTGCGCGCCAACAAGATCGGCATGATCTTTCAGGATCCGATGACCTCGCTCAATTCCTACATGCGGGTATCGGATCAGATGATGGAGGTACTTCTCCATCACAAGGGCATGTCGAAGGCTGATGCGGCCAAGGAATGTATCCGCATGCTCGACGCGGTGAAGATCCCCGATGCGGCGGGCCGCTTCCGGCTTTACCCCCACGAATTTTCCGGCGGCATGCGGCAGCGGGTGATGATCGCGATGGCGCTTCTGTGCAAGCCCGACCTTCTGATCGCCGATGAGCCCACGACCGCGCTGGACGTCACCGTGCAGGCGCAGATCATGCAGCTTCTGGGCGAGTTGCGCCGCGAGTTTGGCATGGCCACGATTCTCATCACTCACGACCTTGGCGTCGTGGCGGGCTTCTGCGACGAGGTTATGGTGATGTATGGCGGCCAGGTGATGGAGAAAAGCCCGGTCGATCCGGTCTTTGCCGCGCCCTCACATCCCTATACGCGCGGTCTGTTGCACGCCCTGCCGCGCGTCGATCAGGAGGGCGAGGAACTGGCATCTATCCCCGGCGCGCCACCCAACATGATGCGGGCACCGAAGGGCTGCCCCTTCGCGCCCCGCTGCGAATTCGAGATCGAACGCTGCACCGTCGAACTTGATCCCTTGACCGAATTCACCCCCGGCCGCTTCCGGGCCTGCAACCGCAAGGTGGAGGAACTGGCATGACCCGCCCCCTGTTGAAGGTAGAGGACCTGCGCGTCACCTTCCACATCCGCCGCGAGGGCGACATGCCCTGGACGAAGCCGCGTGAACTGCACGCGGTGGGAGGCGTGAATTTCGAACTGATGCCGGGCGAGACGCTGGGTATCGTCGGCGAATCCGGCTGCGGTAAGTCGACGCTCGCCCGGGCGATCATCCAGATGGTTCCGGCCTCGGGCAAGGCGGTCTGGGAAGATGGCGTCGACCTCCTGTCGCTCTCGCCCCACCAGATGCTGAAATACCGCTCCGACATCCAGATGGTGTTCCAGGACCCGCTGGCGAGCCTCAACCCCCGCATGACGGTCGGGCAGATCATCTCTGAGCCATTGGTCACGCACCATCCCGGCCTTTCGAAAGACGAGGTGAAGCTGCGCGTCAAGGCGATGATGGACAAGGTCGGGCTTCTGCCAAACCAGATCAACCGCTATCCGCACGAGTTCTCCGGCGGCCAGTGCCAGCGGATCGGCATCGCCCGCGCCCTGATCGTCGAGCCGAAGCTACTGATCTGCGACGAACCTGTCTCGGCGCTCGACGTCTCGATCCAGGCGCAGGTCATCAACCTGCTGATGAAGCTGCAGCGCGAGCTTGGCCTTGCCATGATCTTCATCGCCCATGACCTGAGCGTGGTGAAACACATCTCCGACCGAGTGATGGTGCTCTATCTCGGTCGCACGATGGAAGTGGCGACGAGTGGTGATCTCTACAGCTCGCCGCAGCATCCCTATACCCAGGCGCTCCTCTCTGCCGTCCCGATCCCCGATCCCGCGGCGGAACGCGCAAAGCACATGATCCCGCTTGAAGGCGATCTGCCTTCGCCGCTCCGGCCGCCGTCGGGCTGCGTCTTCCGCACCCGCTGCCCGCGCGCCGAGGCCCGCTGCGCCGCCGACGCGCCGCGCCTGAACCCGGGCGATCATCAGGTGGCCTGCCATTTCCCCGGACCGCTCGCAGAAACCGTCAAGGCGATGGAAGAGGTGTGACGGTACGGCCGAAAAATCTTCGCGAAGATTTTTCGGCCCGACGCGCGCCCGATGCGGAAAAATCTTCACGAAGATTTTTCCGCCGAAGCTTCGTTCAGGCGTTGAAGAGGAAATGCAGGACGTCGCCGTCCTTTACTTCGTAATTCTTGCCCTCGACGCGGAACTTGCCCGCCTCGCGCGCGCCCGCCTCGCCGTTGCCGGCGACATAATCGTCATAGGCGACGGTTTCGGCCCGGATGAAGCCGCGCTCGAAATCACCGTGGATCACGCCCGCGGCCTGCGGCGCCAGCGTGCCCTTCTCGATCGTCCAGGCGCGGGCTTCCTTCGGCCCCACAGTGAAATAGGTCTGCAGCCCCAGAAGGTCGTAGCCCGCGCGGATCAGCCGGTCGAGGCCCGCTTCGTGCAGGCCCATCTCCTCAAGGAACATCGCCGCATCCTCGGCGGGCATCTGCGCCAGTTCTTCCTCGATCCTCGCAGATATCACCACATGTCCCGCACCCTGCCGCGCTGCCATCTCTGCCACGCGCGCCGACTGGCTGTTGCCGGTCGCAGCCGAGGCTTCCTCGACATTGCAGACGAAGAGAACCGGTTTCGAGGTCAGAAGCTGCAGCATCGCCCAGGGCTTCCGGTCGTCTTCGCTGACCTTCACAGTCCGTGCGGGCTGACCGCTTTCCAGTGCGGCAAGCGCCGCCTTCATCAGCCGTTCCTGCGCCACCGCCTCCTTGTCGCCGCCCTTGATCTTGCGCGCGATATTGGCAAGGCGCCGCTCGATACTTTCCATATCGGCGATCATCAACTCGGTCTCTATCGTCTCCGCATCCGCCACCGGGTCGATCCGGCCCTCGACATGGGTGATGTCGCCATCCTCGAAGCAGCGCAGCACATGGGCAATGGCGTCCACTTCGCGGATATTCGCCAGGAACTGGTTGCCCAGACCTTCGCCCTTCGAGGCGCCGCGCACCAGACCCGCGATATCGACGAAGGTGATCCGCGTCGGGATGATCTGCTTCGAGCCTGCGATGGCCGCAAGCTTGTCCAGCCGCGCGTCCGGCACCGCCACCTCGCCCACGTTGGGCTCGATGGTGCAGAAGGGAAAGTTCGCCGCCTGCGCCGCTGCCGTGCGGGTCAGGGCGTTGAAAAGGGTCGACTTGCCGACATTCGGCAGACCGACGATACCCATCCTGAAACCCATCGCGTGCTCCTGTAGAAAGACGCGAGCGATCTAGTCCACCGGGCGCGAAGATGGAAGGGTTTCCTTGGCCTGCCTCATGTTTCCTCCCACCGGCCGCGCTTCTTCTTCGTGATATCGCGCGTCATCCGCCCGAACTGGCGCGACTTTGCCCGAAGGTCGGCGACCGAGGCGCTGTTCCAGCGATCCTCGCGTTCGAGCTTCTGCCAGCGTTTCAGGCGGGCGGAATCGATGGTGCCCTCCTCAATCGCCGCGCGGACAGCGCAGCCGGGTTCGGCCTCGTGCCGGCAGTTTGAAAAGCGGCATTGACGTGCCAGTTCGGCAAGGTCGCTGAATGTGGCCTCGATCCCCTCCGCCACATCCGAAAGCCGCAGTTCCCGCATGCCGGGCGTGTCGATCAGCCAAGAGCCGCCCAGAGCGGGCATCAGCGCGCGCGCGGTCGTCGTATGGCGCCCCTTCGCGTCGTCTTCGCGAATGGCCGCCGTTACGAGCGCGCGGCCGGTTAGTGCCGCAGCAAGCGTTGATTTGCCGACACCGGACGACCCGAGAAAGCACAAGGTCCGCCCCCGACCACACCACGGCGCCAGTCTTTCGGACAGATCCGGCGCCAAGGCATCGACGGCCAGGGCGGGAACGTCCCTCGCGACAGGGCGCAGCCTGTCCAAATAGGGTGCGGGGTCGTCGAGGTCGGCCTTGGTCAGCACGATCACTGGCTCGATCCCGCCGCTAAAGATCAGCGCAAGGTAGCGCTCGATCCGCGCGATATTGAAATCAGCGTTACAGGAAGTCGTCAGGAAGGCCGTGTCGACATTCGCAGCGATCAGCTGCTGCCGTGCGGTTTCGCCCGCCGCGCGCCGGGCCAGACAGGTGGTGCGGTCCAGCAGGCGGTCGACCATCCGGCGACCCTCGTCACAGATCAGCCAGTCGCCGACCGCGACCGAGCCCGAGGACAGAGAGGGAGGCAGCGTTAGCGAAAGTGGCCCCTTCGTCGATAGTGCAACCAGCCTGTCACGATGCACTTCGGCCACCCGCGCCGGCAGGCGGGTTTCAAGTTCGGCTAACGAGAGTTGGCCGAGCAGCAGGTTGGTCCAGCCAAGATCGGCCAGCGTTGAGTGTGAAGTCATGGGATGCCCCTGAAGAATGCTGAAACGGCGCCGCGCGTTGATCGCGGCCGCCAGACGGGTCATCGGGGCAATGGCGAAGCGGACGCCTCAGGTCCGCGCCCCGGCGCGGCGAATGACAATGGCCTTCATGACATCCTCCTCTGCCGGGTTCACATTCATCGCCACGTTAGTCCAATCGCCTCGCTAACTCAACAGCGCTCCGCCACAGTGGCGGAGAAGCGAAACCCCAAGCCCCATTGCCTTTCGCCGCGCTTTTCTGCAAGACCGGTTGGACGCGAGGAGTGACAGATGACCCGGATCGACCAGAAGTTTGCTTCCCTGAAAGCGGAAGGAAAGAAGGCTTTCGTCGCCTATATCATGGCAGGCGATCCCGATCTCGCGACCTCGCTCGCGCTGATGAAGGGCCTGCCTGCGGCAGGGGTCGATGTGATCGAGCTCGGCATGCCCTTTACCGATCCGATGGCTGATGGCCCGACGATCCAGCTGGCCGGGCAGCGCGCGCTTGAGGGCGGCCAGACGCTGCAGAAGACGCTCGACATGGTGGCGGAGTTCCGCAAGGGGGACAGCACCACCCCGATCGTTATGATGGGCTATTACAATCCGATCTTCTCGCGCGGCGTTGATACTTTCTTGAAAGATGCCAAGGCCGCGGGGGTCGACGGGCTGATCGTCGTCGATCTGCCGCCCGAAGAGGATGACGAGCTTTGCATTCCGGCGCAGAAGGCAGGGCTCAACTTCATCCGCCTCGCGACGCCGACCACCGACGACAAGCGCTTGCCGAAGGTGCTGCAGAACACCTCGGGCTTTGTTTATTACGTCTCGATCACCGGCATCACCGGTGCCGCCGCTGCCCAAGCGGGCGACGTGGGGCCCGAGGTCGCGCGCATCAAGGCCGCGACCGATCTGCCGGTCATCGTGGGCTTCGGCATCCGTACGCCAGAGACGGCGCGCGCCATCGCCTCGGTGGCGGATGGCGCGGTTGTCGGTTCGGCCATCGTGAAGATGGTCGAGGAAAAACGCCCGGTGCCCGAAGTCCTTGCCTTCGTGAAGGGCCTCGCCGACGGCGCCCATTCTGCCTGACAGCCGGAAAACCCGCGAAACAGTTACAACCATCGCCCACCCGAGTGGCTTTCGCGTTACGCGAAAGCCACGAGAGACAGGCTTGCGCCCGGAACGGGCGCTCCGCCGGATCACGGTCAGCCCCAAACAAACCGACGTGCGCCAAAGGGCATTGCGCGAAATCGCCAAAATTGGTAATCGAAAATTACCAATTTCATCGGAGTCGCCCATGCCCGTGATCACCTGCATCGACGATCTGAAACATCTGCACCGCCGCCGCGCGCCGAAGATGTTCTTCGATTACTGCGAAAGCGGCAGCTATACCGAACAGACTTTCCGGGAAAATACCTCCGATTTCTCGGAAATCCGCCTGAAGCAGAAGGTCGCGGTCGATATGCTTGGCCGCTCGACAGAAACGACGATGCTCGGCCAGAAGGTTGCAATGCCGCTCGCTCTGGCGCCCGTGGGCATGGCGGGCATGCAGTGCGCGGACGGCGAGATCAAGGCGGCGCGCGCCGCCGAACGGTTCGGCGTGCCTTTCACGCTTTCCACCATGTCGATCTGCTCGATCGAGGATATTGCAGCCCATACAAGCGCGCCCTTCTGGTTCCAGCTCTATGTGATGAAGGACGAGGAGTTCGTCGCGGGCGCCATCGAACGCGCCAAGCGCGCGGGCTGCTCGGCGCTTGTCCTCACGCTCGATTTGCAGATCCTCGGCCAGCGTCACAAGGATCTGAAGAACGATCTGACCGCCCCGCCGCGCCTGACGCTGAAGAACCTGATCAACCTCGCGACCAAACCGCACTGGGTCGCCGGCATGGCGATGACCCGGCGCCATACGTTCCGCAATATCGTCGGCCATGCAAAGGGCGTCGCTGACCTGCGGTCGCTGATGAGCTGGACCAACGAACAATTCGATCCGCAGCTCGACTGGGGTAAGATCGCCAAGATCCGCGACATGTGGGGCGGCAAGATGATCCTCAAGGGGATTCTAGACCCCGACGATGCCCGCCGCGCAGCCGATTTCGGCGCCGATGCGATCCTTGTCTCAAACCATGGCGGGCGACAGCTCGACGGTGCGCTTTCCTCGATCCGCATGCTGCCTGAAATCGTGAAGGCGGTGGGCGACCGGACGGAGATCTACCTCGACAGCGGTGTGCGCTCGGGCCAGGACATATTGAAGGCCGTCGCCATGGGCGCACGCGCCTGTTTCATTGGGCGGTCCTACATCTACGGCCTCGGCGCGATGGGCGAGAAGGGTGTGACCAAGGCGCTCGAGATCCTGCAGAAGGAGTTCGATATCACCATGGCGCTCTGCGGCGAGAAATCGCCCGCGGGCCTCGGTCGCCACAACCTTCTGATCCCGAAAGGCTTCGAGGATCGCTATGCTTGAGCGCGGGCAAGCACTGGGCTTCGCCCCAAAAGCGTGACGGCTGGCAGGGCCAAGACCAGAAGGAGCGCGATCAGGAGGAAGGCCGCGCGCAGGCCCGCGAGTTCTGACACCTGTCCCATCAGCGTCGGACCAACGAAAAAGCCTGTGAAGCCGATCATCCAGGCGCGCGAGATCGCCCAGCCGCGATCGGCGGCGCGCACGCGCTTGCCGAGAAGCGAATTGACCGAGGGCACCGCGACCGCGACGCCCAGACCCAGTAGTGCAACGCCCGCGAGCGCCAGCGCGACGGAGGGCGCGAGTGCCAGAAGCGTTGCGCCCAAGATACCGACCAGCGTCGAGGCAAAGATCAGACCGGCCTCGCCCAACCTCTGTGCCGCGATCTGTCCCGAAAGCCGCCCGATCCCCATCGTCAGGCCCAGCATCATCGGGCCGAAGCCGCCATTGCCCGCGGCACCGCCCAAGGTCCGCTCGATATGGAGCGCCGACCAACTATCGCAGGCATTCTCGGCCACGAATGTGATAAAGAGCACCGCCGCCGCGAGGGCGACTGGCCGTCCCAGACCGACATGCCCGCCAGTGTCCGCCCCGGTCTTCGGCACTGCCCAATCATGCGCCTCGCGCATGATCCATCCCAGCACGAGGATCGCCGCCGCGAAGATCGGGAAGGCGGACGCGGCAGGCACCGCGTCGCGCCGCAAGAGGCTCGCCACAAGCGCCGCCGCCGCGAAGGCAAAGGAGAAGGCGGCGTGATTGACATTCATCAGATGGCGTCCGCTCTGCTCCTCAAGGTCCGAAATCCGCATGTTCGAACCGATATCCACAAGAGAGACAGCCACGCCCATGAAGAAAAGCGCGGCACCAAGCGCGGGAACCGTCGTGGCAAGAAGCGGAAAGAAGTAGGCGAGCGCCAGGAGGATCGCGGAGGCGGGCAGCAGGCGGCGGCCGAAGCGGCCGACAAGGGCGGGGGCGAAATACATGGCAAGGATGCCGCCCGCCGCAGGTGCGAGCAGCGCCGCGCCGAAGGCTGCATCGCTTGCGCCGACCTGCGCCTTTATTTCGGGCACATAGGCTGCGAAGCCGCCCCAGAAGACCCCCACGGCGGCAAGGCCCGCCATGGGCGCGCGCGACAGTCTCGTGGCCTCTAAGATAGACATGCGCACCTCCGGTCAGCCTTTCGCTATCCCGGAAACGTCTGCGCGGCAACAGGCGGCAAGATGCGCCCCGCCTCAGGGCAGGACATGCAGCCAGAACCAGACTGTGAGGATCGACAGCGCCGTGGACAGAAGCACCGCCGTCGCCGCCACCCGCTTGGCTACACCATACATGTTGGCGAAGAGATAGGCATTGATCCCTGGCGCCATCGAGGCCGTCACCACGACCGACCGCAGCGCTGCCGTATCGAGCCCGAAGACCCGTGCGCCGAGAAGCCAACCGATGCCCGGATGCAGCAACAACGAACAAGTGGCAATCATCGCCACCAGCCGCAGATCGCCCTCGGGCCGGTAGCGCACCATGACCCCGCCGAGACCGAAAAGCGCCGCAGGCAGGCCCGCGCGCGCCAGCATATCGATCCCGGCCCAGGCCGGCTCCGGCAGGGGGTTGCCAGACAGGTTCACCGCGAAGCCAAGCGTGATGCCGATCACCAAGGGGTTGGTGACGATCCCACGGAAGATCTGCCGCGCGATCTGAAGGACCGGCAGGCCGATTCCGTGGGCTCGCGTCAGTTCCATCATCGTGATGCCGAACGCATAAAGCATCGGCGCATGGATCGAGATGATCGCATAATTGCCTGAAAGCGCCGCTGCGCCATAAGCACGCTCAGTGATCGGGAGGCCCAGAAGCAGCGAGTTTGAAAAGAGGCAGGCAAAGCCGATTGCCACAGCATCCGGTCCCGGCCGCCCGAAGAGGAACCGCGCCCCAAGTGCACCTATCGTGAAACTGGTGAAGGCGCCCGCGTAAAAAGAGATCATCAGCCCGGGGTCGTAGGCGCTTGAAAGATCAAGCTGCGCCACGCCCTTGAAGAGCACACAAGGGACCGCGAAATTCTGGGCAAACCGCATCAGCGCATCGACGGCGCGATCCTCGAAGAGGCCGAGGCGGGTCGCTAGGTAACCCGCCCCCATCACCAGAAAGACCGGCAGGATGACCTCGAAAAGCGCCTGCATCAGGCCTCCAGCTCGATCACCATGCCGTCATAGGCGGCATCGACATGGGCGGGCGTTTCCGCTTCGACCGCCGCATGATCCAGATCGTTGTGCATGTTGGTCAGGACCGCGCGGGCAGGTTTCATGCGCGCGATCCACTCAAGCGCCCGGTCGAAATGGAAATGCGTCGGATGCGGCTTGCGGCGCAGCGCGTCGAGGATCCAGACCTTGAGCCCTTGCAGATGCGGCAGTGCCGCGTCGGGAATGGCAGAGACATCGGGCAGATAGGCCAGATCGCCGATCCGGAAACCCAGAGCCTCGATATCGCCATGCTCGACATGGAAGGGCGTGAGATGGATGGCGCCGCCTGCGCCCGTGATCTCGAACGGTCCCTTGATCGTGTGCATGTCGCAGATCGGCGGGTAGGACGAGCCTTCGGGCTGCACGAAGGCATAGCCGAAGCGGTTGAAAAGCGCCTCCTGCGTCGGCGGGTCGGCCCAGACCGGCATATGGCGGCGGCTGAGGATCACCAACTGGCGGATATCGTCAAGGCCATGGACATGATCGGCATGGCTATGGGTATAGACGACCGCGTCCAAAGCCGAGACGCCCGCATCAAGAAGCTGCGCCCGCATGTCGGGCGACGTGTCGATCAGGACGGAAGTGCGGCCTTCGTCGGTGATCCGCTCGACCAGAAGCGAACAGCGGGTCCGGCGGTTCTTCGGGTTCGTCGGATCGCAATCACCCCACAGCCCGCCGATCCGCGGCACGCCGCCTGACGATCCGCAACCGAGGATGGTGAAGCGAAGCCGCGCCATCTCAGGCCGCCTTTCGCTGCAGTGCGGCCTTGGTGAAGAGCCGCTCGAAATTCGCCTCCGTCTGTTGGGCGAAGTCCGCAATCGACAGGCCGTAAACCCCGGCGCCTACTTTCGCCGTATGGGCGGTGTAGGCCGGTTCGTTCCGCTTGCCGCGATGGGGCGGCGGCGCCAGATAGGGCGCGTCGGTTTCCAAGAGGATGCGATCGACCGGGGCGGCGGCGAAGATGTCGCGCAGCTCCTGGCTTTTCGGGAAGGCGGCGATGCCGGACATGGAAAGATAGAAGCCAAGGTCGAGCGCGGCTTTCGCGAGCCCCGCGCCCGAGGAAAAACAGTGCATCACGCATGTGTAAGCGCCGTTGCGATATTCCGCGGTCAGGATCCGCGCCATGTCGTCATCCGCCGCGCGGGCGTGGATGATGAGCGGCAGGCCGGACTGCCGCGCCGCCTCGATATGGATACGCAGGCTCGCCCGCTGCTGGTCGGCGCTTTCGGCGGTGTAATGGTAATCGAGCCCGGTCTCGCCTATGCCCACGCATTTGGGATGGGCGGCGACCGACAGCAGCCCCTCGACCGTCATCGGCGGCTCTTCGGTGACGCTCATCGGATGAATGCCGAAGGCGAAGAACACGGTGTCATGCGCCTCGGCGATGGCGCGGACGGTGTCAAGGCTGCGCTGGCGGGTGCAGATCGTCACCATCCGGTGGACGCCTGCCGCCTTCGCGCGGGCCACGATCTCTGCCCGCTCGCCCTCGAAATCAGGGAAATCGAGGTGACAATGGCTGTCGGTGATCAGGGGGGCAGTCGTGTGGCCAGTCATTCTCGCTCACCTCAGGGCAAGCGCGCCTGCCGTCTGGTCGATCCTGAAGATCATATCGAGGAGAAGGGCGGCAGGGTCAAGGTTGACGGCGCGCCCGTGGCGGGCGCGGGCGCCGAGCGTCTGGTGCAGGTCGGCCCAGGCGCGGGCAGCCGCAGGATGGGGCGAGAGGCGCGCAAGAAGCGCCGCCTCGCCCGGTGCCGCTTCCGGGCCCGCGATCCCGGTCACTCCGGCCCGGGCGAGACGGGCAAGGAAGAGGTCCATGAGCGCAATGAGAAGGTCGAGCCGCGTTTCCGCACCGCCCCGCTGCGCAGCACTTTCGGCAAGCTTCAAAGCCGCCGGACGGTCGAGGCGCGGCAGGCTGGCGAAGAGCACGACGATCTCCTGATAGGCGTCCAGCCCGCCCTGATTGACAAGCCGGACCGCCTCGCCCGCCGAACCGGCTGAAAGGACGGAAAGTCTGCTGGCATCCCCCTCTGCCCCCGCACTCGCCAGCGCCTGAGCGAGTTCTTCAGAGCCAAGCGGCGCCAGCCTAAGCTCGCGGCAGCGCGAGCGGATCGTCGGCAGAAGCCGCGAGGGCTGGTGCGCGACAAGAAGAAGTGTGGCGCCCTCTGGCGGCTCCTCCAGAAGCTTCAGAAGCGCGTTGGCGGCGGCGATGTTCAACTCGTCCGCCGCATCGACGATCACCACCCGGCGCCCGCCGTCGGCGGAGGAGAGATGCAGGAAGCTTTTCAGCTTTCTCACCTCGTCCACCCGGATCTCCGCCGACAGCCGATCACCCTTGTCGTTCGGCCCGCGCCTGAGAACGAAAAGCCCCGGTTCCGCCCCCGCCCGCATCCGCCTTGCCGTCGGATGGTCGGGCGGAATGTCCAGCGTCACGGGCGCCGGGGCCGGATCGCCGAAAAGCCCGCCGACCGCGTCCGGTGGTGTCGCCAGAAGGAACCGCGCAATCCGCCAGGCGAGCGTCGCCTTGCCCACGCCGCGCGGCCCGGTCAGAAGCCAGCCATGGTGCAGGCGGCCGGTCGCATAGGCTTCAAGAAAGGCCGCTTCCGCCGCGCCCTGGCCGTAGAGATGCTCGGTCTCGCGCGGGTGTGGCGCGCCCTCGACCCGGTCGGGTTCGGGAAGCGTGACCTCAGTCATAGTCCGGCCCGGCGAGCGCGGAGAGCGCCATCGCCGCGATGTCGGTCGCGACTGCCTCTGCCGCGCGGGCGCCGTCGATCACATGGAAGCGCAGGCGGAACTCGGCGGCGAGCGCCAGAAAGCCCGCCCGCATCTGCCGCTGCATGTCGAGGCCCATATCCTCGAACCGCTCTTCATGGCCGTTTCGCCCCTTGGCGCGGGACAGGCCGACCTCGGGGTCGATGTCGATCAGGAATGTCAGGTCGGGTTCACGACCGATCATCATCTGGTGCAGCCGGTCGACGGTGGGCCGAAGATCGCCGCGCGACAGGCCCTGATACATGCGCGTGGAGTCTGCGAACCGGTCTGAGATTACCACCTTTCCCGCCGCCAGAGCCGGTTCGATCGTGCGTTCCAGATGGTCGCGGCGGGCAGCGGTGAAGAGCAGGATTTCCGTCTCTGCCGACCAGCGATCCGGGTCGCCTTCAAGCACCAGTCGGCGGATTTCCTCGGCGCCGGGGCTTCCGCCTGGCTCACGGGTCAGGATGACCTCATGGCCCGCCTCACGTAGCGTTTCGGCCAGAAGCCGCGCCTGCGTGCTTTTGCCCGATCCGTCGATCCCTTCGAAGGTGATGAACATGCGTGGCTCAGCTGCCGATCTGTGCGATCAGCCGGCCGGCCATGATATCGAACGCGGTAGACAGCCGGGTCATGAACCCGCCCGCGCCCACGTCGCTTTCCGCGACCAGCGGCACGGTGACCGGGTTGTGACCCGGAATTTCGATCACCAGATCGGCAAGCTTCGTTCCCGCCGCAACGGGCGCGCGGATCGGCCCGGAATAACGTACCTCGCCCTTGAGACTACCCTGCGCGAGCGAGGGCAGAAGCAGGGTCAGATCCTTTTCGACCACAAGGCCGACCGTCTTCGCCGACCCGACCCAGACC
This sequence comes from Frigidibacter sp. RF13, assembly GCF_026626305.1. Classification (GTDB taxonomy): domain Bacteria; phylum Pseudomonadota; class Alphaproteobacteria; order Rhodobacterales; family Rhodobacteraceae; genus TMP-24. Next base: position 91,579 of record NZ_JAPNUE010000010.1, read on the forward strand.
GGCGCATCGGTGATCTTCTGGCCCTGTTTGGCTACGGTCTTTTGCTTGAACTCCCGAAAGGCCCAGTCGACGACGCGCTGGGCCTCCTCTGCGCGTTCTTTCTCGCTCGTAAGGCCGGAGATGACGAAAACCACCCGCCGCCCGTCCTTCACCGCCGATCCGACAAGGCCATAGCCTGCCTCGGAGGTATGGCCGGTCTTCAGCCCGTCTGCGCCGATCCCCATCTTCAAGAGCGGATTGCGGTTGAAACGGTTGTCGGGCGAGCGGCCGTCATAAGGGAACTCGGTGATTGCAAAATAATGGTAGTAGTCGGGGAATTCGGTGATGAGCCGCACGGCGAGGCGACCGAGGTCATTCATGCTCATCAGATGGTTGGGATCGGGCCAGCCGGAGGCATTGGCGAAATGGCTGTCGTTCAGCCCCAGCGCCTTGGCGCGTTCGTTCATCTTGGCGGCAAAGTCGGCCTCGGTCCCGGCCAGTCCTTCGGCGACCACGACGCAGGCGTCGTTGCCCGACAGAACGACAATGCCCTTGATCAGCTCCTCGACCGTCGGCTTGTCCCTTTCGTTCAGGAACATGGTCGAGCCTTCCATCGCCTTCGCATGCGAGGAAACAGCGAACCGTTCATCCAGCGTCACCCTGCCGTCCTTCAACGCCTCAAACAGCATGTTGATGGTCATCAGCTTCGACATCGACGCGGGCGGCATCGGCGTATGGGCGTTCTTTTCCAGAAGCACCGTGCCGGTCGTCAGGTCATAGATCCAGGCGGCGCGGGCGCGCGTCTCGAACGCCAGCGCTGGCAGTGCGCTGGCAGCAAGAAGGACCGCCCCGATCAGCCAGCCGAATGGAGTGGTCTTGCGCATGCTTCGTCCTTCCTTACTTCGACACGGCATAGGCGTCGGGGTAGCCAAGCGACTTGACCTTGGCGACCATCGCGTCGCGCTCGGCCTGGGTCGCAGCGGGACCGATCAGCACACGCCACAGCGTCTTGTCCTGGCTCTTCTCTGGCTTCACCTGTGCCGCAAGGCCGGCCTTCTGCATCTGCGCAGCGGCCTTCTTGGCATTCTCCTCGGTGCTGAAGATGCCGATCTGCAGATAGGGCCTCGACAGAGCGCCCGCCGGCTGGGCCGGGATCGCCGAAAGCGGCGCGCCAGGGTCGGGCGCAGCGGTAGCAGGAGCGGGCGCAGCGGCAGGCGCAGCAGCACTCTTCTTCAACGCCTTGTCGATCGCCTCCGCCGCTGTCTTGGCCACAGGATCGAGTTTCTTCTGTTCGATCGCAGCAGGTGCGGTGGCCGCAGCGGCCGCGCTTGCGTCCGGCTTCGGCGGCGCCTTGGTGCCCGCGACCTTCGCGGCGGGTTCCGTCGGCGGCGGGGGAGGCGCGGGCGGCGGCGGGGGAGGCGCAACCTCGACCCGCTTCAGCGCCACAACCTGCAGGGTCGTCGGCTGCCCGGCAAGAATACCAAGCGCTTCGGCCGCGTCGGACGACATCTGGAGGCTCGGCCCGGGGTTCGACACTTCGCGACGGAAAAGCGCCCCGGTCACCGACTTGCCGGTCGCCGGATTGCGGATCACCACGCGCTCGGGATCCTTCACATCAGCATGGGCGACCCAGATACCGCCGAGCGAAGGGCGCCCGTCCCAGAGCGCCTTGTCGGTCTTCGAGAAAATCTCGGGCGCCTCGACATCGCGCTGACCGCCCGCAGCGACGGTTCCGGCTGCGGCATTGCCAGGCACCTCGGTCGCAACCGCCCCGCCATCCTCGCCTGCCAGATCGCCGATCACCGGTTCGGCCGGTTTGCTGCCGCCCTTGAACTGACAGCCAGCCATCGCCAGCACCAATAGAACGACCGGCGCAAGCCGGCTCCATTGCAGTTCGCTCATTCTGTCCCCTTCGCGCATCCTGCCCATGCGACCCTTACGGCTGGTCCGTAACCCTAAGGTTGCCCGCCTGCCTCTTGCCCGATCAATCGCGCCTGTTCCCGCGCCTTCGCGCGCGACTGTATCGCAGCATGCAGCGCAAGGAAAGCCATCCAGACTTCACCGAAACGCGACCGGCGGGTTTTCGCGGCGCGTCAGATTGCACCATACGCGCCTGTCCGATCACAGCCGGACTTGTGATTGGCGTGCCGAGCGGCTAGGTCTGCCACCGCCCGCCTGATCTGAAGCATGCGCGGACAGGGCGGCATCGACGGATGGGTGGCCGAGTGGTTTAAGGCACCGGTCTTGAAAACCGGCGAACCGAAAGGTTCCGTGGGTTCGAATCCCACCCCATCCGCCACTTGCCCCCGCGAATTCGTTCTCCCGATCCGGCCGCGGCCGGATTTTCTTGCGATTTCAAAGGGGTTAGTGGGACAAGCTGAACACTAACACGTTGGCCGTTGACCCAAAATGCGCTCTCTCGGCCGGATAATCTCTGGACCTGATGACTGCGCCGATCTAGTGAATTCTTTGCAACACCCTGTAATAAAATAACTTTCCGGATGGTTGGCCTGAACACTTCGACCGGGGTCGCGTTCGGTAAGATGGAACCGAAATCAAACCTTCGCCGGTCGCCCGACGTAGTAAAGTACGAGGATTTCCGCAGCGCAGCGCTTTGCCAAGAACGACGCGAAGGGCCGGATTGCACACCTTCTACTTGGGCAGAGCAGTCGTTCACCCGTCTGCCACGGGCAGAAAAGTATCCTGTCCTGCGCTCAGCGTGAGGCCCCACGCGTCTTGGACCGAAAATGGATTGTTACAATCGAAGTAATCGGTCTAGGATCGAAAGACTAACAAAGACGCCCGCAAGAGGCGACACACAAAACGACTTAACGTTCAGGGAGGAACATCATGACAAAAAGCGCTCTGGCTGGGGTTGTTCTGGCATCCACCACTGCACTTTTCGGCACGGCCGCTCTGGCCGATCTGAACCTTTACTGCTCAGCGCAGGAAGAATGGTGCCAGATCATGGAGAAGAGTTTCGAAGAAGCCACCGGGATCGACGTTGCGATGACCCGCAAATCCAGCGGCGAAACTTTTGCGCAAGTGCAGGCCGAAGCCAGCAATCCCAAGGGCGATATCTGGTGGGGCGGCACGGGCGACCCGCATCTGCAGGCCGCCGAAGAGGACCTGACCGAACCCTACGTCAGCCCGATGCGCGATCAATTGCACCCTTGGGCCATCGCTCAGGCCACCAGCGCGGGTGACAAGACCATCGGCATCTATTCCGGTGCGCTTGGCTTTGGCTACAACACCGACATGCTGGCCAAAGCGGGCCTGCCCGCCCCCGCCTGCTGGGAAGACCTGACCAAGCCGGAATACAAGGGCATGGTGCAGATGGCGAACCCAAATTCTTCGGGCACGGCTTATACGACGCTGGCCTCGATGGTGCAGTTGTTCGGCGAGGATGGCGGCTTTGACTACATGAAGCGGCTGCATGCCAACATAAACCAATACACCAAGTCTGGCTCTGCTCCGATCAAGGCGGCGGGGGCGGGCGAAACGCTGATCGGCATCGTGTTCATGCATGACGCAGTGGCGCAGACCGTTGCGGGCTTTCCCGTCGCGACCGTCGCCCCCTGCGAGGGCACAGGCTATGAGATTGGGTCGATGTCGATCATCAAGGGCGCGCGCAACATGGACGAAGCCAAGAAGTTCTACGACTGGGCGCTAAGCGTCGAGGCGCAGGATCTGGCCCTGCAGGTCAACGCGTTTCAGGTGATGTCGAACGTGGGGGCTGCAAAATCGGACAAGGCCCCCGACATGGCCGCGATCAAGCTGATCGACTATGACTTCAAGAAATACGGCTCCAGTGACGAACGCAAACGCCTGCTGTCCAAGTGGGATTCGGATGTGTCGACGCTGCCTCAGTAAGGCCATTGCGTACTGTCAGCCTTGAGCGGACAACCCATCCGGTGCTGATCTTCTGGATCTTTGCCGGGTGGGTCGGCTTTTGCCTGCTGCCCTGGTATGGCGTCGAGAAATTCTATTCCTTTGAATGGCTTGTTGATGGCTGGCCGTTCGACGCAGACTATGCCCCCGCCGCCGTTCTGGTGGCGATGGGGCAAAAGTTGTGGCTTGCGCCAATGGCACTTGCGCTGGTGGCGCCTTTGCTGGTGCTGGGGCGGCGCAAGACGGACTCGATCTATGCCCGCGTGCTGATTGCGGCGGGGGCCTTTGGCTTTGCCTGGCTGGTGGCGCAGGGGTTGGGGATCGGGTTGCGCGGGTTGAACGCCGACTGGCTGACCGCGCTGTTCGGCCCGCTGGACGACAGGCAATTCGGCATGGGCTATGGGGCGTTGATCACCGCCTCGGCCTTTCTGTTTCTCCTGACCCAAGGGATTGCGGCCCGCGGGGCGGTGAACGGCGATGTCTTTGTGACGGCCGCCATTGGCGGCGTGATCGCGGTGGTCTCGATCTTTGTGTTCTTTCCCATCGCCAAGATGCTGCTGGCGGCCTTTGCCACCGACGACGGTGGCTATTCGGTGCTGGGCTTTTTTCCAAAATTCCTTGACAGCCGTATCTGGGGTCTTGGCTGCCTTCGGGGCGCGCAATGCGGGGCTGCGTGGAATTCGCTGGTGCTGGCAGTGCTGGTGGGGGTACTGACCACGCTGCTGGGGCTGGCCTTTGCGCTGGTGCTGACGCGGTCGGGCTTTCGCTACAAGCGGATGCTCAGGGCGCTGACCGTGCTGCCCATCATCACGCCGCCCTTTGTGATCGGGCTGGCGATTATCTTGCTTTTCGGCCTGTCAGGCACGGTGACCACCTCGGTCGCTGCCCTGTTGGGGCTGGAGCCGGCCCGCTGGGTCTATGGCCTGACCGGCATCCTAATTGCACAACTGCTGGCCTTTACGCCGATTGCGTTTCTGGTGCTGATCGGGGTGGTCGAAGGCGTGTCGCCCAGCATGGAGGAGGCGGCGCAAACACTGCGTGCCAATCGCTGGCAGACCTTTCGCACCGTCAGCTGGCCGCTGATGCGGCCCGGTCTGGCCAATGCCTTTCTGCTGGGTTTCATCGAAAGCATGGCAGATTTCGGCAACCCGCTGGTCTTGGGCGGCAATTTCGACGTGCTGTCGACCGAGATCTTCTTTGCCATCGTCGGTGCGCAATATGACCAAAGCCGCGCGGCCATTCTAGCTGTGGTTCTGCTGGGCTTTACCCTTGGCGCGTTCTATCTGCAGCGGTTCTGGTTGGGAAAGAGAAATTATACCACCGTCACCGGCAAGGGTGACAGCGGCGTGCATCCGGCGATGCCCGCCGGGCTGGCCATCCCGGTCTATGCCGTGGTTGCGCTGTGGTCAGGCTTTACGCTGGTCGTCTATGGGATGATCCTTTACGGCTCAGTCGTGCAGCTTTGGGGCGTCGATGACACGCTGACCTTCAAGCATTATGTGACCGCCTTCAGCCTGAGCTGGGGCGACAACGGATTACGCTGGACCGGATCGGCCTGGGACAGTTTCTGGACCACCATGCTGATTGCCAGCCTTGCCGCCCCGCTGACCGCAGCCGTGGGCCTGATCACCGCCTATCTGCTGACGCGGCAGACCTTTGCCGGCAAGCGGGCGTTCGAGTTCGGAACGATGTTGTCTTTCGCCATTCCCGGAACGGTGATCGGTGTGGCCTATATCCTGGCCTTCAACGTGCCGCCGATCGAAATCACCGGCACCGGGCTGATCCTTGTCATCAGCTTCATATTCCGCAACATGCCGGTGGGCGTGCGCGCCGGCATCGCCTCGATGAGCCAGCTGGATAAGTCGCTGGACGAATCGTCCCTGACCCTTGGCGCAAATTCGTGGCAGACCTTCCGAGCCGTGATCCTGCCCCTACTGCGCCCGGCCATTCTGGCCGCGCTGGTCTACAGTTTCGTGCGCGCGATGACGGCGATTTCGGCGGTGATCTTTCTGGTATCCGCCCGCTATGACATGGCGACCAGCTACATAATCGGCCGGGTCGAGAACAACGACTACGGACTGGCCATCGCCTATTCCACCGCACTGATCTTTGTGATGCTGGCCGCCGTGGGGTTGCTGCAACTGCTGGTCGGGCGCACGCAGATCGGTCGGCGCACCAGCCATGGAGAGGGCCACTGAATGACAGCCATCAACGCCAAGGCCGCCTCGGTCCGGTTTGAGAATGTGTCCAAGGTCTACGGCGGCAAGGTCAAGGCCGTGGACAGCATCAACCTTGACGTGGCCGCCGGAAAACTGGTCACGCTGCTAGGCCCGTCGGGCTGCGGCAAGACCACCACCTTGCGGATGATCGCGGGGCTGGAAATGGCCACCTCGGGGCGGATTCTGATTGGCGACAAGGATGTGACCAAGCTACCCGCCACCGACCGCGACGTGTCGATGGTGTTTCAAAGCTATGCCCTGTTTCCCCATATGACGGTGATGGAAAACGTCAGCTACGGGCTGAAGTTTTCCGGCTTTGACAAGGCCGAGACGCGGGAAAAGGCGCTTGCCGGCCTTGGGCTGGTGGGCCTGACCGGCTATGGCGACCGGCTGCCGTCAGAACTGTCGGGCGGCCAGCAGCAGCGGGTGGCCGTGGCCCGCGCGCTGGTGTTGGAACCGCAGGTGCTGCTGTTCGATGAGCCGCTGTCGAACCTTGACGCCAAACTGCGCCGTCAGGTGCGTGAGGAAATCCGCGAAATCCAGCAGAACCTTGGTCTGACCGTGGTTTATGTCACCCACGATCAGGAAGAGGCGCTGGCCGTGTCAGACGAAATCGTCGTCATGCGCAACGCGGCCATCGCCCAGAAAGGCACCCCGCGCGACTTGTATGAGGCCCCGGCCGACGCGTTTGTCGCTGACTTCATCGGCGAGGCCAACCTGATCCCGATCGAGATCACCGCACTGGACGGCGACACCGCAACCGTGCGCATCGCCGACTATACCCATCGCCTGCCCTCTCGGGGGCTGCCCAAGGGCGCGGCGAAACTGGCTGTGCGTCCGTCACGGCTGCGGCTGGTGGCGGGCGGGACCGCTGGTGGCACGCAAGACGGCGTCGCGGCCGTGATCGACAAGGCCACCTATGTTGGCAGCCGGATGGAATACACGGTGACCGCAGCCTTTGGCACGGTCTTTGCCGTGCTGGATGATGTGGTCACGCCGTTCCGGGTGGGCGACGCGGTGACCATCTCGTTCGCGACCTCCGGCCCGGTGCTGATCCCCGCAGGTCAGACGTCATAGGCTGCCTTGGCCAGCGCCGATACCGCGTCATATACCCCCGCTCCGGCGACAACGACCCGCCCGCCACGGACAATAGCCTCATCTGCGTCAACCGGCTCTACCCGCCCCCCTGCCTCGGCCACGATCAGATGACCGGCAAGAAAGTCCCAGGCGTTCATATGCTCTTCGACATAGCCCAGAATACGCCCCGACGCGACATAAGCCAGCGACAGCCCGCCCGATCCATTGCGCCAGAACACCGTGCCCTCATCGCAGCACCGGCTGACCAGCTGCTTGATCCCTTTGATATGCGTCCGCCCGGAAAACCCCACGCCCAACGACCCTTCGCGCAAAGAGGCCTTGGCCGAACAGTGGATCGCCCGGTCGTTGCAAAAGGCACCGCCACCCGCAATGGCATGGTGCATCTCGTCATGCACCGGGTCATGCACCACGCCGATCACCGTCTGCCCGCGATAGACGCAAGCGATGATCACGCACCATTGCGGGATGCCGTTGACAAAGTTCGTCGTGCCGTCGATCGGGTCGATTACCCAAGTATAGCCGCTGCTGCCGGGGGTCGGCGCGCCCTCTTCGCCAACGATCCCGTCGCCCGGAAATGCCCGCGCCAGTTCGGCGCGCACCGCCAGTTCGACACTGCGGTCCGCTTCCGAAACGAAATCCTGATGCCCTTTGACGTCGATGGTCAACTGATCCCACTTCCGGAAATAGTCCAGCGCCAGCGCGCCCGCAGTGGCGGCGATCTGGCGGGCGGCGGTGTATCGGGCGGCAAGATCGGTCATGTCATGTCCCTTGTGCGGTCAGGCCGAAGCCTAGCAGCACACCGCAGCGAAGGGAAATGAGCCCGTGATCGCGACCCGCTACAAAGCTGCGATCTTTGATCTGGACGGCACACTGGTTCACAGCGAACCCGCATGGGAGGCGGCCAAACGTCAGGTGCTTGACCGCCTTGGGGTCAGAGTTCCGCAGTCCACCTACGACGCCTTCGTCGGCCGTGGCGTCCGCGGCTTTCTGACCGAAGTGCTGGGCTCCAATCTGACCGACCAGCACCGGACCGAACTGGCAAACGAGATCGGGGCGGCGGCGGACATCCTGTTGCCCCTCATGCGCCAGCCCATTCCCGGGGCCGCGCAATCGATAAGCCGTCTGGCCGACGCTGGCCTGCGCATCGCGATCTGCTCGTCCTCGCCCCGCCGCCATATCCTTGCAGCGCTGGCGCAGCTGGGCCTTGCAGACCGAATATCCGCCATCGTGTCGGGCGCGGAGTTGCCGCGCGGCAAGCCCGACCCGCTGCCCTATCGCGAAACCCTGCGTCTCCTCGACCTTGGCCCGGCCGAGGCCTTTGCCGTTGAGGACGCTTTGCCGGGGGCGATGTCGGCCCACGCGGCGGGTCTGACCGTGATCGGGATTGGCCCGCAAAGCGCGAAGCCCGGCTTTTTGGAGTATTGTAACCTGCGAGCGTCAGATTATTCGGGCTTTGACCGGACCATGTTTGCCTCACCCTAGCCGGATGCGCCAGGTTTTGCCTCTGCTGATGACTGCGCGGGCGCATCCGGAACCAGCAGGGATGTGGGCATCAACGACGTCCACCAAGACAATGTTAACGACCGGCTCCTCATCGATCATTGACTGCATCGTAGAGATACCGCCGGCCGCTGGAACAGCCGCTTTCGAGGCCCGAATCCGCCCAGCGCCAATGACCGGTATGGGCCGTCCTCACCCGCTAGGGCTTGGAGGACGCGCCCATGGCTGCCGCAGCGCGGTGATCGGCCGGTGTGAGCCCAGGTCGGTCAACACTCTCCAATTTGATTGAACTACCAATCAGGCGGTGAATGCGATTGCCGTGCCGAAGGCCCGCTCAGGCGGCAAAACCAAGCGGTCACCGACTTCGACGAGTCCACATTTTCTCAGGGGCTCCAATGAAGCGCAGGCGATCGACAACCCGGCGAGGTGAGCGCCGCCATGTGGGTGCGGCGGAACAACGCCAAACGCGTTCTGGAACGCGAGATCAGTGGCCAGCGTGATCGTGCCGGTGTCCGTATCGAAGTGAACTGTTTCCCGGCTCTTCCGTCCCGTTAAACCTGTGAAAGTTGCGAAGTGGCCGACCAGATCGAGCGCGCCAGGTCCCGCAACCCACACCTCTCGGACCGACAAAGCGGTGTTTGCATGGTCAAGATACTGCGGCTGCTCGTAGTAGTCAGGCGTGAAATGCTGGCACACGAAATGACCAAGCCAAGGTGCCGCCGGCGAATGCGTCAATGCCAACACGAAGCCGACCCTCGTTTCCGTGCCGTCTGGGAGTTCTGCCATGCGCGAAAACTCTAACGGGAGGTAAGTGGGAAAACCACTCTCTTGCCAAGCGAGTCGGTCTGCGACGGCATCTTTCGAGCCGAGAACGACCATCGAGAACCCCTCGTGGCGTGCAAGATAATCTCGGTTGAAGGCGGAAAACGAAAAGCTGTCGACGCCATGTTCAATAACGTCTTCAGGCCGGGTCAATGCTAGGGTCAGGACCCATTGATCTGCTTGAGGCTGCCGCTGCTGCGTGATTCAAGGCCCCGAACTGACGGGGGTGATG
>NZ_JAPNUE010000011.1 GCF_026626305.1 Frigidibacter sp. RF13
ATCACCCCCGTCAGTTCGGGGCCTTGAATCACGCAGCAGCGGCAGCCTCAAGCAGATCAATGGGTCCTGACCCTAGCTCTTCGACCGTGGCTCGCAGTTGCGCCCGCGTCATGCGCAACTCGTCCTCCAGCGCCAGCACGTGGCTCTCCGGCGCATTCAGCTCGTCCATGTCCTCGTCGCTGCGCACCGCAAAAGGCGCAGTCTCGTGAAAGACCAGAAGCTGGGTCTCGTCTCCCAGCGGTTCGGCTATGACATCGACGGTCTGGGTACCGAACTCGGACACCACCTGCATGCCGCGCGCGATAGTTCGCCTGTTCTCGTGCGCGGCCTTCCACAGAAGGGCGGAAATGGTTTCGCTCAATCCTGACCTCGCAGCCGATTGTGCGAACACCGGCCCCTGCCCGGAGGGGTCGAGCGTTAGATATTTGGCCAGCTGCCCGGTCGAGGACAGGATCTGTCCCTGCCTGTTCACCTGAAGGGTCGCGGGCGCATAGCGGTCAAGCACGCGCTGCGCGGCAATGTTTCGACGGATATCGCCTTCGGTTGGCCCCGTCGCGCGGCGCGCCGCTTGCCGACGGCTGCGGCCGACAATCGCGCCTGGCATGTCGATCGGATAGGTGGCGGGCGTCCGGTCACGGCGGAAAAGCCGTGCCTTCTGGTCGACCGGCGTAAACAGATCTTCGGTGCGGCTGATGTTTTCCGACGGGCCAAGAAAGAGATAGCCTTGCGGGTTCAGCGCATAGTGAAAGATCGGCAATGTCGCGGTCTGCAGCTTCTCGCCGAAATAGATCAGGAGGTTTCGGCAAGATATCAGGTCGAGCCGCGAGAACGGCGGGTCCTTGATCACGCTGTGAACAGAGAAGCGGATCGAATCACGGATCGCGGGCGCAATCTGGAAGCTTGCATCGCGACCGATCGTGTAGCTGTCGCGAAACTCTTCGGGAATGTCTGCCAGCGCGGCGCTTGGATAGATGCCTGCCCGCGCGATATCCAGCATCGCCTCGTCGATGTCGGTCGCAAATATTTGGAACGAGAGGTCCTTCTTGCGCAGCTTGATCTCGCGCGCGAACAGCATGGCGATGGAATAGGCTTCCTCGCCGCTCGAACAGCCAGGGACCCAGATCCGGAGTTCGCTATCGCTCTCTGCGGCCTCGACCAGCGGTGCAACCGCCCGTCGGCGCAGAATGTCGAAGAACACCGGGTCGCGGAAAAAACGTGTCACGTTGATCAGGAAGTCGCGGAACAGCGTCTCGCATTCCTCGCTGTCCTGCTCGATCCGGTCCAGGTAGGCGCGGCTATCGGTGACGCCAAGGACCTGCATCCGGCGCTCGACCCGTCGCGCAAGCGTGGAATGCTTGTACCCGGTGAAATCATGGCCGAGGCGCGAACGCAGTGTGCGACACAGATCACCGACGAAATCCAGAACATTGTCGCCGTCACCCGGGCGATTCTTGCCGGAACGCAGGCGGACCAGTTCGCCGAAGATGTCGGCAGGTGCGCAGACCAGATCGACAAGCCCGGTCGCGACAGCCGACGTCGGCATTCCGTCATAGCGGGCGCTGGAATCCTGCGCGATGCAGATACCGCCATGTTCCTTGATGGCGCGAAGGCCGCTGCTGCCATCCGCGCCATTGCCTGACAGGATGACACAGACCGCCATTTCGTGACCGTCTACGGCAAGGCTTTCGAAGAAGTCGTCGATCGGCCGTCGTAGGCCGCGTGGCTGGTCGAAGTCCGTCAGCTCCAGCTTTCTGCTGCGAATGCGCAGTCCACGGCCCGGCGGAATGATGTACACATGGCCGGCGCTCACTTCCTCGCCGCCGACGACCTGTTGCACCTCAAGTTCGGTATGCCGCGACAGCAATTCCGCCAGCATGCTCTCGTGATTGGGATCGAGATGCTGCACCACAACATAGGCGAACGGAGCATGCCGCCGAGCGGGCGCAAGCATCTCCCGGATAGCCTCCAGACCACCTGCAGAGGCGCCGACACCCACGATCGTGAGGTCCCCTAAAGGCTCGACCGTGTCAGCCTTGTATCTTGATTTCTCTCTCGCCACCGGACTCTGTCGATCACCCCGGTCGCACATGACCGAAATTCATGCCCGCGCGCATTAAACTATGACATATGAACCCGTGCGCAGCGTCTGCCCTTCTCGATATCTTGCAGTCATCGGAAACCCGTGCCCGGTTCCCGGCGTTGCCGTTCTGCGCGCATTCAATGATAATCGCGGTTTGACGGAGACAGCATATCATGGCCAAGCAGTACCATCCTGCCCTCGGGCTGACAGTCTTCCTGCTCCTCGCCGTGGGCGGAGGTCTTCTGATCGGCATTAGCGCGGCGCCCGGCGCCTGGTATGCGGCTCTCTCCAAACCCTGGTTCAACCCGCCGAACTGGTTGTTCGGCCCGGTCTGGACCCTGCTTTACATCCTTATTGCGGTCGTCGGATGGCGCAGCTGGCGGCGCACCGACGCGGGCGCGGCGATGGGGCTATGGTATGGCCAGCTCGCGCTGAACTTCCTCTGGTCGCCGCTTTTCTTCGTCGCGCACCGCATCGACGCCGCCCTCGCGGTCATCACTCTTCTGCTGGCGGTCATCCTTGCCTTCATCGCCGTCACTTGGCGGCGCGATCGCACCAGCGCGCTTGCCTTCCTGCCCTATGCTCTCTGGGTTGGCTTCGCCACCTTGCTGAATGCTGCGATCCTTTCACTGAACGGTCCGTCTGGCTGACGCGGTTGCAGCCACGCCCGCTATGCGACTTCGAGCATGTAGGCGCGCGCCAGGCTATCGGGGTCGTGCAGGGTCAACCGTCCATCGACCAGCTCGACATGGCCAGCACGCCTCAGCTTGGCAATCGTCTTGTTGGTATGGACAAGCGACAGCCCAAGCGCGTCGGCGAGGTCCGTCTGCCGGAAGGGAAACGCCATTGAATTGTCGCGCAACATCCCGTGCGTCTGACCACGACTGTACAGAGTAAAAAGAAGCGAGGCGACCGCCTCTTCGGCGGAATACTGGCCAATGGCGATCATGGCCTTCGTCAGGCGCACCTCCTCATAGGCCATGGCCTGCAAGGAAAGGACGACCGCCTCGAACCTGTCTTTCCACAGGGCACGCAGATGCTTGTGGTCGATCACGCTCGCGACCACGTCAGAGCGCGCCTCGGCACTGTGATGATACTGACCGATGAGAAGCGCCTGCAGGCCGACGATATCGCCGGGAAACAGGAAACTGACCACCTGTCGGCGGCCGTCCTGCAGCAGGTTCGCGCGCAGGCCAAGGCCGGAACGCATAAGGTACACGTGCTTACCCTGGCTACCTTCGGCGACAAACTGAACCCCTGCGGGAATCACGATCTCGTCGCTTCTGATCTGGTGCAGGGATTCAAGAAAATTCGGAGGCAAGGGAACCAGATAGGTAGGATTCGTTCCCGGCGACAGTCTAGCAGTTTCCAACATCGTGCTATGTCCCAGTTTAATCGGTTCCAGATTTTTCCGCCGCCGCGCGATGGCGTCATGACCCCCGTTGAAGAGGAAAGGCAGCGCGGTTGCAGTCTGTTCCAGTTTCAATTTCGCTATATGCGGACCTTCATGGCGACGTGTTTCTCTCGCCCTTGGGCAGCGGTTCATCACCGGTCCGCGTCACGCCGTCCGGGGCGCCAACGCGTCTCGATATGTCAAATGCTAAACGTGCCGCGGTCGGCACGGTTCCGTTCCGTTCGTCACCCGGCGGAGGTAGGACTGGCGCAATTCCAGGGCAAGTATCTGTCATATATCATAAAAATTCTCTCATCCGACGTTCGTAACGCGGCGTCACTTTGATTGGCTCGTAAGCAAGGTCGGACCTCAGAACAAGCGCTACCGAGGTTGCGGGTTTATGCGATGGCGCAACGGCGAGTGCCATCGGAAACCGCGCAAAAAGAAAAGGCCGCCGAAGCCAATCTTGGCTTCGGCGGCGTACGGGTGATGCAGGGGATACTCACCCAGTCATCCGGTTTTACGAGGGACAGGTCTAACCGGCTGAAAGGAGAACGGCTCAGAGCCGATCTGGTTCCAGCGCCTGCGAAGAATATTTTCGGTCCTGCATTTGCTGTCGCGATATCATTCCGCGCCACTGGGGTTCTGTCGCAAACTTTGGCTCTTGACCGATGTACGCTGGAGGATCGACGGTCTCAGGAGGTGGTGCCCTTCGGCGGACCTGTGATGATCGCGTTCAAGGGCGCTCAATTCCAAAAAGAAGTCATCCCTTTCGCAGTCTTCTTCTACGTGCGCTACACGGTGTCGTACCGGGAACTGGAAGAGATCGTGGCAGAGTGGGGCGTGCAGGTGGACCACGCGACGCTTGATCGTTGGGTCACCAAGTACGCCCCACTGATCGCCGCCAATGCGCGGCGCAGAAAGGCTTATGCAGATCGTTCCTGGCGCATGGACGAAACAGGCATCCGGGTGAAGGGTGAGTGGGTCTGTCTCTACCGTGCCGTCGACAAGTTCGGGAAAGCCCTAGACTTCATGCTCTCGAAGCGGCGCAACAAATCGGCCGCGACGAAGTTGTTCGCCCGTGCGCTCGAGGTCAACGGCCTGCCCCGCAAGATCGTCATCGACCGCGGCGGGGCCAAAACTGCCGGGATAAAAGCCGTCAACCGAATGCTGAAGTCCTTCGGCTGCCCGATCCCAATTGAGATGGTTCGGATCAAGTACCTCAATAACATTGTCGAGCAGGACCACCGTACGATCAAGAAGCGCGTTCGACCAATGCCGGGCTTCAAGTCCTTCGTCTCCGCTTCGGCGAAGTTCGAAGGGATCGAAGTCGCGAACATGACCCGCAAAGGTCAGATGACGCCCGGACTCCGTCCGTTTGCCCAATTCGCTTCGCTGGCCGCCTAACTGAGGCAGATCAGTGCCCTTTCCCATCAAGCCTCAAGTTTGCGACAGAACCGCGCAGGCATCGTGTGGTGGGTTCGGGCGCCGCACCCGTGCCTACTGGTATCCGCCGCCGCCCGGCGTGTGCATGATGAAGATGTCACCCGGCGACATCAGCGCCTGATCATTGCCCCTGAGCGGCATGATATGGCCATCCGTCCGCTCGATCAGGTTTCCGCCGCAGGCGCCGGGCTGGCCGCCTGCCGCGCCGTGAGGCGGAACCTCGCGGTGCGAGGAAAGGACCGTCACCGTCATCTCCTCCAGAAAGCGCAGGCGGCGGGTGATCCCGTCGCCGCCCCGCCAGCGGCCCGCGCCGCCCGATCCGCGCCTGACCGAGAATTCCTCGACCCGGACCGGAAAGCGGGTTTCCAGAACCTCGGGGTCGGTCATGCGGGTGTTGGTCATGTGACTGTGGACGGCACTCGCGCCATCGAAGCCCGGGCCCGCGCCTGTGCCGCCGCAGATGGTTTCGTAATTCTGCAGCCGCGCATTGCCGTAGACGAAATTGTTCATCGTGCCCTGGCTGCCCGCGATCACGCCCAAGGCGCCGTAAAGCGTGTCGGCGATGGCCTGGCTGACCTCGGTATTGCCCGAGATGACGGCGGCGGGATAGGCGGGGTTGATCATCGAGCCTTTCGGCGCGCGGATCTCGATCGGTTTCAGGCAGCCTTCGTTCATCGGAATGTCGGCGCCGACGAGGGTGCGGAAGACGTAAAGCACCACGGCGCGGCAGATCGAGAAGGGGGCGTTGTAGTTGAACGGGTCCTGAGGCGAGGTGCCGGTGAAATCGATGAGCGCCTTGCGGGCGGCGTGGTCGACCGAGATCTTCACCTTGATCTCCGCCCCGCTGTCCAGCGGATAGGTGAAGGCGCAATCCTTAAGCACGTCGAGGACACGGCGCACGCTTTCCTCGGCATTGTCCTGAACATGACCCATATAGGCCTGCACGACCGGAAGGCCGAACTGGGCAGTGATCCGCGTCAATTCGGCCGCGCCGGTGGCATTGGCCGCGATCTGGGCGGCGAGGTCGGCCATGTTCTCTTCAATATTGCGGCAGGGATAGCGGCCCGAGGCGAGAAGCGCGCGGGTTTCGGCCTCGCGCAGCGCGCCCTGTTCAACCAGCAGGAAATTGTCGATCAGCACGCCTTCCTCGTCGATATGGCGGCTGTCGGGCGGGGCAGAGCCCGGGGTCTTGCCGCCGATGTCGGCATGGTGGCCGCGCGAAGCGGTGAGGAAGATGATCTTTTCGCCCGCCGCGTCGAAGACCGGGGTTATGACGGTCACGTCGGGCAGATGGGTGCCACCATTGTAGGGGTTGTTCATCATGAAGACGTCGCCGGGGCGGATTTTCCCCACATTCTCGCGCAGGACGGTGCGAACGCTCTCGGACATGGAGCCAAGATGCACCGGCACATGCGGCGCGTTGGCGACAAGGTCGCCCGCCGCATCGAAGATCGCGCAGGAAAAATCGTAGCGTTCCTTGATGTTCACCGAATAGGCGGTGTTCGCGAGCGTTGCCCCCATCTGGTCGGCGATCGACATGAAGAGGTTGTTGAAGACCTCAAGCATCACCGGATCGACCGATGTGCCGATCGCCTCCTTGCGGTCGAGGGCCACGGTGCGGCGCAGGACCAACCCGCCATTGGCGAGGCCTTCGGCCTGCCAGCCGGGTTCAACGGCGTTGGTGCCCGTGGGTTCGACGATGATCGCCGGGCCCTCGACCCGGTCGCCCGCGCGCAGGGCGCCGCGCTGGACGAGAGGAACCTCGCGCCATGCGCCTTGGGTGAACATCCGCGCCTTTAGCGCGGGCGCCCCATCGGCGCGCGGTATCGCAAGTGCCGCGCCTTCGCCGGTCGACCCGACCGCCTCGGCGGTCAGAAGGTCGATGATCAGGCGGTCGTAGTCAGGGACGAAGCCGAACCGTTGCTTGTGCGCCATGTCGAAGCCCGCGCGCATATCTGCCTCTGGTCCGAAGGGAACGGGCAGGGTCTGGTGCGACCCGGGCGTGCGGATATGCGCGGTTTCGATCAGCGTGATCCGCGCCTCGGCGATGCCCTGACCCAGCACCTCGGCCCGCGCGTCGCTGCCGATGCGGTCCAGCGCGGCCCGCGCGCTCCCGGTCTCTAACAGAGGTCCGGCAAACTGATGTTCGCGGATGGTGCGGATGTCGGCCAGCCCCATGCCGAAGGCCGACAGGACGCCCGCAAACGGGTGGATAAAGATACTCTGCATCCCCAGAACGTCGGCCACCTGACAGGCATGCTGGCCCCCCGCGCCGCCGAAGCAGTTCATCGTGTATGCGGTGACGTCATAGCCGCGCTGAACGGATATCTTCTTGATCGCATTGGCCATATTTTCGACTGCGATGCGCAGGAAGCCCTCGGCTAGCGCCTCGACCGCCATCGGTGCTTCGCCGGTATCCGACGCGATCTCGGCGGCAAGCTGCTCGAACCCGGAGCGCGCGGAGTCCGCGTCCAGCGGCTGATCGCCGCCCGGACCGAAGACGGCGGGGAACTGATCGGGCTGCAGCTTGCCAAGCACCACATTGCAGTCGGTCACGGTGAGCGGCCCGCCCCGACGATAGCTTGTCGGGCCGGGATTGGCGCCCGCGCTTTCGGGGCCGACCTGCATGCGGCCCTGCCGGTAGGACAGGATCGAGCCGCCACCGGCCGCGACCGTGTGGATGGACATCATCGGCGCGCGCATCCGCACGCCTGCAACCTCGGTCTCGAACGACCGTTCGTAAGTGCCTGCAAAGTGGCAGACATCGGTCGAAGTGCCGCCCATGTCGAAGCCGATGAGCCTGTCGAACCCGGCCTCTTCGGCGGTCCGGACCATGCCGACGACGCCGCCCGCCGGGCCCGAGAGGATCGCATCCTTGCCCTGAAAGAGGCCCGCATCCGTCAGGCCGCCGTTCGACTGCATGAACATCAGCGCCTTGCAGCCGCCCTGATCGGCACCAAGCGCCTCACCCACCTGGTCCACATAGCGCCTGAGAATGGGCGAGAGATAGGCGTCAACCACCGTCGTATCGCCTCGCGAGACCAGTTTGATCAGCGGGCTGACCTCATGGCTGAGCGAGACCTGAGAAAAACCGATCTCACGCGCGATGGCGCCAAGCGCCCGTTCGTGATCGGGGAAGCGATAGGCATGCATCAGCGCCACGGCGACGGACCGGAAACCCCTGTCGAAAGCCTCAGACAGCGCCGCACGGGCCGCATCGGCATCGAGCGGCGTGACAATGCTGCCATCTGCGGCCAGCCGTTCCTCGACCTCGATCACCTCGTCATAGAGAAGTTCGGGCAGAACGATCTGAAGATCGAAGAGTCGCGGGCGGTTCTGGTAGCCGATCCTCAGTAGGTCGCGCAGGCCCCGTGTGATCAGCAGAACCGTCCTTTCGCCCTTGCGCTCCAGAAGTGCATTTGTTGCGACCGTGGTGCCCATCTTGACGGCGTCGATGGTTCCCGCCGGGATCGGATCACCCGGCGAGAGCGCCAGCAGATCGCGGATGCCCTGCACCGCCGCATCCCTGTAGCGTTCGGGATTGTCCGACAGAAGCTTGTGCGACGCGAGCGACCCGTCGGGACGGCGCGCGACGATGTCCGTGAATGTGCCGCCACGATCCACCCAGAACTGCCATCCGGCCTTGCGCATTCCTTGCCCTCGACGCCCGTCTTTCACGAATCCCGCACCCGCCGGACCGTAGCTGCGCCAGCCGGGCCATGCAACGCGCCCGCCCTTGCCCCTGGCCATGAGGTTTCGGCTTGCGTCGCGGGGCCGATCCTCATTAGCTAAAGCTGACGACAGAAAGGGCGGCAAAGATGGCATCGAACGATCCGAAACGGACCCTGACGCTTCGCGACGTGTCCGAGGCGTCGGGCGTTTCGGAAATGACCGTCAGCCGGGTGCTCAGGAACCGCGGCGACGTCAGCGAGGCGACGCGCGAGCGGGTGCTCGAGGCCGCGCGCCAACTCGGCTATGTACCGAACAAGATCGCGGGCGCGCTTGCCTCGCAGCGGGTGAACCTTGTGGCGGTCATCGTGCCGTCGCTGTCGAACCTCGTCTTTCCTGAGGTTCTGAGCGGGATTTCCGAGGTCCTCGAAGATACTGGCCTTCAGCCGGTCTTCGGCGTGACCAATTATTCCGGCGAGAAGGAAGAGGCGGTCCTATATGAAATGCTGTCCTGGCGGCCGTCAGGGGTGATCGTCGCGGGGTTGGAACATTCGCCCGCCGCCCGCGCGATGCTGGAAAATTCCGGGATCCCGATTGTCGAGATCATGGATGTGGATGGCGAGGCGATCGACAGTGTGGTGGGGATTTCCCACAAGCGCGCGGGTCTCGAAATGGCGCGCGCCATCGTCAAGGCAGGCTACAAGCGCATCGGCTTTCTCGGCACCAAGATGCCGCATGACCATCGGGCGCGGAAGCGGCTTGAAGGATTCGAGGCAGGGCTAGCCGAAGCGGGGATCGAGCTTGCCGACCGCGAATTCTACTCGGGCGGCTCGGCGCTTCTGAAGGGGCGCGAGATGACGGAAGCGATGCTCGCACGCACGCCGGATATCGACTTCCTCTATTATTCCAACGACATGATCGGGGCGGGCGGCCTTTTGTGGTGCCTGGAAAAGGGCCTCGACGTGCCGGGCAAGATCGGGCTTGCGGGTTTCAATGGCGTCGATCTTCTGGACGGGCTGCCGCGCAGGCTCGCCACGATGGATGCCTGCCGCCGCGAGATCGGGCGTCAGGCGGCGCAGATCATCGCGGGTCACGGTCATTCCGAGATGATCGGCGGCGAGCGGGTGGAACTGACCCCGGTCCTGCAACCGGGTGATACGATCCGTCAGCCCTGACGCCTCAGGATATAGATGTCCATGATCCAGCCATGGCGGGCGCGCGCCTCGGCGCGCGCGGCGATGATGCGGTCAGCTACGTCGGAGAGCGGGCCGGACAGGATGATCTCTTCCCACATGCCCACATAGGCGCCCCACCAGATCGTCACGCCTTTGGGGTTGAGCGTTCGGAAGGAACTGTCGCCGTCCAGCATGATCGCAAGCGTGTCCACGCCCGCAGGCCAGCCCTCGTCGCGCAGGCGGCGGCCGGTGGTCACGGTGAAGGGCGCGCCGATCTCGTTGATCGGCATGGCATGCGCCGCCGTCAGCGCCTGCAGCGACGTGATCCCGGGAATGACCCTGATGGTCAGCGGCAGGCTGCGCCCGACCCGTTCGGCGATGCGCAGCGTGCTGTCATAAAGCGACGGATCGCCCCATACGAGCAGCGCGACGCGGCCCGTCGGGCCGATTTCGGCAAGAATAGTGTCTTTCCAGATCGTGGCGA
The DNA here is from genome assembly GCF_026626305.1 of Frigidibacter sp. RF13. GTDB lineage: Bacteria > Pseudomonadota > Alphaproteobacteria > Rhodobacterales > Rhodobacteraceae > TMP-24. Next base: position 10,248 of record NZ_JAPNUE010000011.1, read on the forward strand.
TCGCATCGTGCCATTCATCCACCCGTGCCCGGTAGCTCTGGGTGGCCTCGTCCCGCACCGGCAGATCGAACTCGGCGATCCGGCTTGCGGGATTAGTGACGACATCCGCGACGATCGCCCGGCGCAGCTCGGCCAGATCGGCCTTGGTCTCGCCCTTGCGCGGAATGAGGATCAGGTCGGCGCCATTCAACGCCTTTATCGCCTGCAGGGTCAGATGGTCAGGGTTGCCGGTGCCGATGCCGACGAGCGACAGGTCTATCATCACGCCCTCCTCCGGCCCTTCTCGCAAAAGACCCCGCGCAAGTCCATGCGCGGGGCCCGGTTTCAAGGGTCAACCGCTTTCAGGCCGCGGCCTTGCCGTTCCACAGTTTCGCGGCGACCCAGCCCATGAAGGCCCAGGTCACCAGCGCGGCGCCAAGGACGCGGGCGGCGAATGTCGCGGCCAGTTCCGGCGGAGCGGTGCCGAAGAACTGCTCCAGCTCCGGCGCGCCGATCACATGCGGCGCCGCCAGAAGCGCCCCGGCCGCCAGCGCAGTCAAAAGCGTGCGTCCATAGGCCAGAAGCGCCAGCCCTGCGCCGGTGCACACAACCGTCGACCACCACCAGACCTGCCGCTCGCCCAGATCGGCTGCGACCGTGCCCGGCAGTTCCGGCGCCAGCCCCATGGCAGGCGCGAACTGGAAGGTCACGAAACCCGCGATCCCCCAGAGCACGCCTTCGGCGGCACCAACCGCAATGCCCATCTGCGCCGCAAGCGCCAGCCCGGCAACGAGGATCGTCGCATAGCCGGTATAGGTGAGCATGAAGAACATCACCGTCAGCGCATTGCGCCTCAGGGGCGATGCCTCCTCCTCGGCGACCTCATCAACGGCCTCGGCCGAAGGCTCGGCTGGCGCCGTGTGATCATGCGAATGACCATCGCCACCTTGGGCGCCCTGAAAATGCACCAGCGCGCCCGATTCATAGTCTTCGGCCAGAAGTAGCGCGTTCTGGACGAAAGCGAAATGCAGCAGGGCTGCCAGCAGCCCCGCCGCACAGCCGGCGAACAAGGCGCCGGCCAGCATACGTTGGATCATGTGAGGACCGTTCGTCCGGCCTTAGTGGCAGGGGAAGCCGGTCGCGTGGCGCATGTCATGCGCCGCGTCATGCAGCGTCGCAGACTGGGCATGGCCCGCAGCAAACAGGATAGCCCCGCCGATGAGCGTCACGAGGACGATCGACAGAAGGCCCGAGGCGGATTTGGCGGCGGTCTGGTTCAGCGCGTTCATAAGTCTCTCCTTTTGCCGTCACACCCGACGGCTTTCGCGTTTCACTCCCGCACGGCCGGTCTCCTGACTCGCGGGTCGAAGCGATGCTTTCCGCCTTCCCGGGACACTCCCAGTGGCCTGATGGAAAGCCGCTCGCCGCTTACAGTCGCGGGGGCGGTTGGGGCTCCGGGTGCCGCCTTTGGTCCACCCTTCCCCATTCCCGTTTCAGCCCCGGACGCTTCGCGCCTTGGGGCACCGTACGAGGACCATCTGCGCCCGGAAGCCCCACCCGGTCAAGGCCGAAAGCGGCGCGGCTCTGCCGCAAAGCGACGAAACTGCCGGTTCGTGACGGGGGCTCATCCCGGAATGCGCGCGATCGCCTTCAGTCTGAGTCCGCCCAGTACCCGTGCATCGGGGAAAGCGCCGTCCGCCGAGGCCATGTAAAGACGTGCGAAAGTCTCGATCTCGGGCAGGTCGGCCTCGGTGATCTCGCCGAAAAGATAGGTCACCTTGCCCGTGGCGCGAAAGGCGAGCGTAGACGGTCGCGCGCAGCCCGACATGCAATCGGTTTCTCGCACAGTCACGCCGAGCGGCTCAAGCCGCTCGCGGACCGTGACCGCCAGTCCCGCCCGCCCGGCCGGACAGGAGGCACAGATGGTCGCGACCGTGCTCATGGCTCGACGAGCGGCCCGATCAGTATGAGCGCGGGCCCGTCCGACGCCTCCTCGGCAATCAGCTGCTCCATCGATGCGAGTGTGCCGCGCACCAGCTTTTCAGCCGGCGTAGAGACGCTTTCGGCCAGAAGCGCGGGCGTCTCGGGCGACAACCCCGCCGCCGTCAGGAGGCGACAAAGCTCCCCGAATGTCCGCTTCCCCATGAAGATAACCGTCGTCGCCGTCGGGTCGGCCAGCGCCGCGATGTTCAGATCCTCGGGCAGAGCGCCGGTCACATCATGCCCGGTGACGAACTGCACCCGCCGCGCCGTCAGCCGCCGGGTGAGCGGAATGCCCGCCGCTGCCGCTGCCGCCATGGCCGAGGTCACGCCCGGGATGATCTCATAGGCAATGCCCGCTTCCCGGCAGGCTATGATCTCTTCCTCCAGCCGCCCGAAAAGCCCCGAATCTCCCGATTTCAGCCGCACCACTCGCGCACCCGACCGCGCGTAGTCGACCAGAAGCCGGCTCACATGATCCTGCTTCGGCGAAGGGCGGCCAGCGCGCTTGCCGACACCCACCAGATCGGCATCCGCGCGCGCATGCGTCAGGATCGGACCCGAGGACAGGTCGTCAAACAAAACGGCATCCGCCCTCTGCAGCCGGTCCACGGCCTTCAGCGTCAGCAATTCCGGATCCCCCGGCCCCGATGAGACGAAACTGACGAAACCGCTCATGTCGCCTCCGCGATCAGGTGAAAGAAGGTGCCGGTGGCCAAACCCCGGCGCGATCCGGTCTCCGCCACCGCCTCGCCATTGGCATCCAGAACCGTCGCGAGCGTCCTATCCGGTTGCTCAAGGATTGTCGAATAGTGGAACTCATGGCCCCTGAGCCGGGCACCGGCCGAATAACCCGGCATCGGCGCCTCCAGCGTCGCCAGCCGGTAGCCCAGATGCATCCGCCGCTTTTCATAAGTGGTGACAAGCCCCAGAAGCCCCGCCATCCGATGGCGGACACCCTCCTTGTCGACGATTGCCTCGCCCATCGCCATATAGCCCCCGCATTCGCCATGGACGGGCCGCGTCCCGGCAAAGTGCTGCAGCCCCGCCCGGAAGTGCTCCGCCGCCGCCAGCCGTCCGCCATGCAGCTCCGGATAGCCGCCGGGCAACCAGCAGCAATCGGCGGAGGGATCCGGCGCCTCATCCGCCAACGGCGAGAAGGGCAGGATCTCTGCCCCAGCCCGGCGCCAGCCGTCCAGAAGGTGCGGATAGACGAAGGAAAAGGCCTCATCCCGCGCCAGGGCGACCCGTTGGCCGGGCGGCACGACAGGCCGGGGCGGCCCCGAGAGCCGCGTGGGTGCCGCCGCCGCAACCAGCGCCTCCAGATCGACATGCGCGGCCACGAATGCCCCCGCCTCGCTGATGATCCGGTCGAGCTCTGGCGTCTCCTCGGCCTGCACAAGGCCCAGATGCCGCTCCGGCATCTCGATCGAGGCGCGGCGCGGCAGGGCGCCGAAAACCGAGATCCCTGCCGCCGCCATGCCACCCCGCACCAAAGCCTCATGGCGCGGCGAGGCCACGCGATTCAAGACGGCGCCCGCCAGCCGCACTCCCGCGCGCATCATGACAAAGCCCCGCGCCACCGCCGCCGCCGATTGCGCCTGACCCGAGACGTCGAGCACCAGCACCACCGGCCATCCGGTCAACGCTGCAATATCGGCGCTTGCACCCGTCCCCGCCTCGCCAGGGCCCGCCACCCCGTCGAACAACCCCATGGAACCTTCAGCTAGGATAAGGTCCGTGCCCGCCGCCTCTCCGATCAGCCCGGCGATACGGTCCGCCCCCATCGCCCAGCTTTCGAGGTTACAGGACGCCCGCCCCGATGCGGCGCGATGAAAGGCCGGATCAATGTAATCCGGCCCGTTCTTGAACGGCTGCACCGCCATCCCCCGCGCCCGGAAAGCTGCCAGAAGCCCCAGCATCAAAGTGGTCTTCCCCGTCCCCGAGGCTGGCGCCGAAATGATCAGGCCGGGCGGCATCATGCCCTTCTCCCCACGTTCTGTCCCGAAATACTCCGGGAGGGTCCGGGAGGGCAGAGCCCTCCCGGCGGGTCGGCCCGCCGCAGGCGGGACGAAATTCGCATGTTCCTCACGACGCCTCCGGAAAGCGCGGATCGGTGCCGACCGGCCGGTAGCGCCGGTCGTAATTGCCCGCATAGAGCCTGCTCTCGTCGAAAGCCTCGGCCCCGATCGAGTGCCCGACGAAAATCAATGCCGTCCGTTCCATCTCCGCCCCGATCGCAGTCCTGAGCGTGCCGAGCGTCGCCCGGACGATCCGCTGGTCGGGCCAGGTCGCTCGCCAGATCACCGCCACCGGACAATCGGCGCCGTAATGGGGCGTAAGGTCGGCCACCACGTCTTCTAGCACATGGATTGACAGATGGATGGCCAGCACCGCACCGGTGCGGGCAAAGCTCTCCAAAGTCTCGCGCTCGGGCATCGCCGTCGCCCGGCCTGAGGTTCGGGTCAGCACCACCGATTGCGCCACGCCAGGCAGGGTCAGTTCGGCCCCGAGTGCCGCCGCCGCTGCCGCAAAGGACGGCACACCTGGCGTCACATCGTAGGGGATGTTCAGCGCGCGCAACCGCCGCAATTGCTCGCCCATCGCCGACCAGACCGACAGGTCGCCTGAATGGAGCCGTGCCACGTCTTTGCCTTCGGCATGCGCGGCAGCGATCTCGGCGATGATCTCGTCCAGCGACAGGGGCGCTGTATTCACGATCCGGGCGCCCGGCGGGCAGTGCGACAGGATCGCTTCCGGCACCAGCGATCCGGCATAAAGACAGACGGGCGACGCCGCGATCAGATCGCGGCCGCGGATCGTGATCAGGTCGGCCGCGCCGGGCCCTGCGCCGATGAAATGTACCGTCATGCCCCGTCCCTCTCCGCAATCGCCACAGTCGCCAGCCCGTCGCCCGATACGACCCGTGGCCCGATAAGTCGCGCGCCCGGACCACAGGCAACCAAGGCCGCCGCCTCGGCGACCGAGCCTGTGCCGAAGCGTTCGGCGACCTTTGCTGAATGTGTCAGAACCACTGCCCTAGCTAGAAGGTCGCGCGGCACCGCGACAAGCGGCAGGCCCAAAGCGCGCGCGAACGCGCCCGCGACCGGTGCAGAGGCCTTGCGATCCGCTGTTGCCAGCGCCGTCACCCCGCCGCCCGCCCGCGCCAGCGCGTCCTGCAGCGACGCGACCGTCGCCGCCCCCCGGAAGCCAAAACCCGCGACCCTCATGTCTCGGCGCTCCACTGCACTACCGGACGGGCGTGGTTCCAACCGCGAAGTTGGCCAAGCGGACCGGCCATTGCCAGATCGATCCGCAGAAGCGTGCCGCCGAACCTGTCTTGGGCAGCCACGAGCACCGCCTCCGATTCCAGCGTCACCGCATTGGCGACGATCCGCGTTGCTTCGGGCACAGCGTGAAAAATGGTCTCTATTCCTGCCAAATCGGCACCACCCCCGATGAAAACGGCATCCGGCACAGCAAGTGACCCCAGCATCTCTCGCCATTCGCCGGTCGTGACCGTCAGCCGGTGATCGATGCCGAAGCTTCTAGCGTTCCGGCCGACGATTGCCGCCCGGTCTGCCCGTGCCTCGACCGCTTGGGCCCGCGTTCCGGGCGCGGCCAGGCACCATTCGACCGAGATCGAGCCGGATCCGGCGCCAAGATCCCACAGAACCTCCCCCGGCCTCGGGGCAAGCGCCGACAGGGTCAGCGCCCGGACCGGCCGCTTGGTCATCACGCCGTCGGTTTCAAAGAGATCGTCGGCTAGTCCCGAGGCACGGGACAGGCCGCGCGCGCCGGCAGCCTCGATTGCCAGTGCCACCGGATGAGTGACGTCCGTCAGCGCAAAACCCTCGGCCGATGTCTTGCGGACCCGTTCGCGCGGGCCACCCAGCGCCTCCAGTACGGTGAGGGTCGATGGGCCGAAGCCGGCCTTTGTCAGCCAGTCCGCCATATGGCCGACCGCCGCACCGTCGCGCATCAGGCAGATCAGCCGCTGGCCGCGGGTCAGGACCGGCCTCAGCCGTTCGAACGGAGCGGCATGAAGGCCGAAACAGAAGGTTTCCTCGATCCGCCAGCCCATTCGGGCGGCAGAGTGAGAAAAGGTTGAGGGTGCCGGATGGCAGGTCCATTCGCCGGGCGGAAGCGCTTGCGCAAGGCTGCCGCCCGCCCCGAACCAGAACGGATCGCCCGAGGCCAGCACCACGACTTTCCGGCCCGCTTCGGCCAGGACTGGGTCGATCTTGAACGGCACCGGCCAGTCCCGCCCGCGCGCGCCGGCGTTGACGAGCGCCAGATGACGCGGCCCACCGAAGATCACATCCGCTGCTGACAGCGCGGCACGGCTTGCCTCCGGCAGGCCCGCCGGTCCATCTTCGCCCAGACCCACGATTGTCAGCCAGGGATCAGACATGACGCGCCTCCTCATCCTCGGTGGCACGACGGAAGCCAGCGCCCTCGCCCGCGCCGTGGCAGAGGCGGGTATTCCGGCGGTCTTTTCCTATGCTGGCCGCACAGAAGCCCCGGTTGGCCAGCCGCTGCCGACCCGTATCGGCGGGTTTGGTGGCGTCGCAGGTCTTGAGGCCTACCTGCGCGACGCGGCGATCAGCCATGTGATCGACGCCACCCATCCGTTCGCAGCCCAAATGAGCCGCAATGCCGTTGCTGCCAGCAAGGCGGCCGGCGTCCCGCTGTGCAGCCTGGAGCGGCCAGCCTGGGTGGCAGGCCAAGGCGACAACTGGCATCACGCGCCCGACATTGCGGCTGCCGTCGCCATCCTGCCCGAAGCCCCGGCGCGGGTCTTTCTGGCGATTGGCAAGCAGAACCTGAACCTCTTCGCCGCAAAACCCCAACACCATTACCTCTTGCGCCTTGTCGACCCACCCGAAGGTCCGCTGCCCTTGCCGGACGCTGAAGCCGTGATTGCGCGCGGGCCTTTCACCGAGCCGGGCGACCGGGCGCTGCTTTCTGATCATCGCATCAGCCATATCGTCGCGAAGAACGCCGGTGGCACGGGGGCAGAGGCCAAGTTGCAGGCGGCGCGCGCGCTTGGTTTGCCGGTGATCCTGATCGACCGGCCGGAGGTGCCGGCCCGCAGGGTTCTGGCGACGGTCGCCGAAGTGATGGGCTGGATTGCCGATCATCCGACCCGCCTCGGCGAATAGACCCAGCGCCCGACGCGCCGGGTATCTTCGTTCCCGACAATCACCATCGTCCGCATGTCCGCCATGTCTGGCGTGGCCTCGTCCAGCCGCACGACCCGCGTTTCCTCTTCGCCGGTCGTCACCGCGCGGGCGAAGGCGATCAGCACATGCCCTGGCAATTCCGCCCGCAAGATTTCCAGCACCCGTTCGAACCGCCCCGGCCGCGATGCGGCGCGCGGGTTGTAGAAGGCCATGGCAAAGCCGCCCTGCGCGGCGAGGCGCAGGCGTTTCTCGATCAGGTCCCAGGGTTTGAGATTGTCTGAAAGGTTGATCGCGCAGAAATCATGACCCAAAGGCGCCCCGAGCCGCGCGGCGGCGGCGAGCATCGCGGTAATGCCAGGCAGGATCTCGATATCGTAGCCATCCGGGTCGGATCGGGTCTCCAAAGCCTCGAAAAGCGCGGCAGCCATGGCAAAAACGCCTGGATCACCGGACGAAACGATGACCACCTGCTTGCCTGCCGAAGCCATGTCCAGCGCATGGTTGGCGCGGTCCAGTTCCACCCGGTTGTCGGAAGGATGCAGTCGCAGGCCCGGCCGTTCAGCGACCCGCGCGACGTAGGGAATATATCCCACCACATCGGTCGCCTCGGCCAGCGCCGCGCGCACCTGTTCGGTCACCATTGCCTCGTCCCCGGGGCCGAGCCCGGCGACCTTTACCCATCCCGTCATGGCCGCCGCCCCTGACCATGAACGACCACGATCGAGAAGTAGGGCACCTTCTCGGGCACCTCGGTCAGGCGATGTACCTTCTGGTCGGGCATTGTGCCGCGTTCGACTAGCCATGCATCCGCCAGCCGCCCCGCCGCCGTCAGCGCGCGTTTCAGCTTGTCGAGGTTGCGGCCGATTTTCATGACAACCAGCGCATCGGTTTCGCGCGCCCGCGCGGCGAGGTCGGCCTCGCTCATCGTGGCGGTGACGACAGTCAGCACATCGTCGCCCCAGGTGATCGGTTCGCCCGTCGCGGTCCAGCAACCGGACATGCCGGTGATGCCGGGCACGACCTCGACCGGTCGGCGCTCGCGCAGACGGGTGTAGAGGTGCATGAAGCTGCCGTAGAAGAAGGGGTCGCCCTCGCACAACACCAAAACAGTCTCTGTTTCAGCCAAATTGGCCAGATTCTCGGCCCAGAAGTCGTAGAATTCCGCCATCACCCGATTGTATTCGGGGTCAGAGAAATGGATTTCGGTCGTGACCGGATAGTCCATCGAATGTTCGATGGCATCGGCGCGCAGCATCCCCTCGACGATCCGCCGCGCCTGACCCTCATAACCCTTCTTGCGGAAATAGGCGACATGCCGGGCACCCCGCACCAGACGGTCGGAACGCACGCTCATCAGCTCCGGATCGCCCGGACCGAGGCCGACACAGATGATGCGACCCCCGCTCATTCCTTGCGGCTCGCGAGCGCGTTTACGGCGGCGACGGTGATCGCCGAGCCGCCGAGGCGGCCCTTCACGATGAGCGACGGTACCGGCAGGTCTGCCATCAGCGCATCCTTGGATTCCGCGGCGCCAACGAAACCGACCGGGCAGCCGATGATGGCGGCGGGTCGCGGGCAGGCGGGATCTTCCAGCATGTTCAGGAGGTGGAACAAGGCGGTCGGCGCATTGCCAATGGCAACAACCGCGCCTTCCAGATGCGGGCGCCAAAGCTCCAGCGCGGCGGCCGAGCGGGTGTTCTTCATCTCTGCCGCAAGGCTCGGGACGCGCGGGTCGTGCAACGTGCAGATCACCTGATTGTCCTTCGGCAGGCGCGCGCGGGTGATGCCCTCGGAGACCATGCGCGCATCGCAGAGGATCGGCGCACCCGCCTCTAGCGCGGTGCGGGCGGCGATCGCCATGCCGGGCGAGAAGCGGACGTGTTCTTCCAGTCCGACCATCCCCGCGGCGTGGATCATGCGGACGACGATGACCTCCTCCTCGGGTGTGAAGCGGGCAAGGTCGGCTTCGGCGCGGATTGTCGCGAAGCTTTCAAGGTAGATGGCAGCGCCGTCGGTCTGGTAGCTGTGGGGCATCGGTTCACTCGGTCGACAGGGTTTGGGCCAGGGCCTCTGGGGCGAGGCCGGTCAGAGCGGGCGGATCGGCGGCAGCGCCGTTCCGGATCAGGTCAAACGTTCCGCCTGGGCGCCCCACAAGCGTCAGAGCTGCAGGTCCAGGGTGGGCACAGCCCTTGGCACAGCCCGAGACATGGAGCTTCCGGCCGGGGGGGAGCATCGCGCTCAGCGTTCGTGCCAGCGGCCGCGTGGGGGCCAGTGCTTGCGGGCAGGCGGGGGCGCCGGTGCAGGCGATGACCCTCAGTCGTGGGTCGTGCAGTGTGGTGATCAGGTCCGGAATGGCCGGGACGGAATGGGCCCCCTCGATCAGGATCATGCGCCAGGGCGTCGAACGAACTGGACCGATTTCGGCAAGAATAGACAGTGTTTCGGCTCGCATCTGGCCGAACTCGAAACCGACGAGGAAACCTTCCGTCCGAGGCCCCGGTGCCGGTGCCGGGCCGGGGTTCACGGCTGCGCGGACCGGCATGAATGCATCTGGCAGGAGCGCGCCCCGGGCCAGATGCGCGGCCATCCGGCCTCGCCCTTCGGGGGCGCCGCCAGTCGCCAGGAACCATTCCGCGAGCCGCAGCGCGGTCGGTGCGGCGCTGTCCATCGTCACTTCCGCACCACGGTCCGCACCATCGGCCCGGACGACCAATCCACCGGCCTCGGTCCGTTCGATCCGGATATCGGCGGAAGTATCGCGCAGGATCGGTGCGATGCCGACGTCGACCGCATAGCCAAACTTGCCGGGCGTCTGCGGCGCGCCCGGGCCTGTCAGCGCTTCTGCCAGCGAGCGGGCCAGATCGGCGGTGCCGTCGCCTTCGGACCAGAAGGGAGTGACAACGATATTGCGGCGGCTTTCGGCCTCGGTCGAGGGATCGATAAGGCCAAGATCTCGCAGTCCGTCGATCAACGGACCGTGCGCCGCATCGGACACCCCGCGCAGCTGAATATTGGCGCGCGACGACAGGTCGATCAGACCGTTACCGAACCGTGCCGACAGGTCGGCGACACCCTTTGCCTGCACCGTCGTCAAACGTCCGCCGCGCGGCCGGATGCGGACGACGAGACCGTCGCCCGACATCATCGGGCGAAGTGCGCCGGGGCACCAACCCTTGATTTCAGGCGAGATAGACATGGTTTTCATCCCTGCGCCTCCATCGAGGCGGCGATGGAGTTGCGACGTGTGATCCACAGGCCCGCATCGCGCAGCGCCGCGAACCGGTCGCGCATGGCCTGAAGCGCCATGGGATTTTCGCGTTGCATGAATTCCACCAGATCGTCGCGGCCGATCGTTGCGTCGTGATAAAGGTCGAACAGATGCGGCGGCACGGCGCGGGCGAGATGCGCGAAAGCGGCCAGATGGTCGAGCGTCGCGGCGATCTCGGCCGCGCCGCGGAAGCCGTGCGCCATCATCCCGGTCGCCCAGCGGGGATCGGCGGCGCGCGATCGGACAACGCGCGCGACCTCTTCGGGCAGGGTGCGGGCGCGCGGGCGGTCGGGCAGGGTGGCGTCGAGGTGATAGAGCGCCTTTTCCGCGCCGCCCAGCCGGGCGACGGCAGCGGCAAACCCACCCTCGTGCGCGGCATAGTCCGAGGCCAAGAGAAGATCGCTTTCGGCCAGGTCCTGAACGTGGACGAACCCGTCCGCGTCCTTCACCCGCGTTTCGAGCGCGTCGCGAACACGTCGCGCGTCGCCCGTCCCCACTGACCATTCGGAACCCGTAAGCCAGGCCTCGCCGGCGCGAGCTTGGCCGCCCTCGGAATAATCCTCGATCGCCTCGCCCATCGACAGGCCGTAAAGGCCGGGCTTCGGGCCGAAGACGCGGGGGCTTGCCGCGAGATAGGGATTGTCTTCAGCCGCTTCCTCGCGCTGGCCTAGTGCGGCGGCGGCGGCCTCGAACAGTTGTGCGAGACCGGGAAAGACGTCTCTGAACAGGCCTGATACGCGCAAGGTGACGTCGATGCGCGGTCGACCCAGCAGCGCGAGCGGCACGATCTCGAAGCCCGACACCCGCTCTGACCCCTCGTCCCATTTCGGGGCAAGGCCTGCCAGATGCAGCGCCATCGCAAACTCTTCGCCCGCCGTCCGCATCGTGGCCGATCCCCAGAGGTCGACGACCAGCGACCGCGGCCAGTCGCCATGATCCTGCAGGTGTTTGCGCAGAAGTTCCTCGGCAAGTTTCACGCCTTGGGCGTGGGCTGCACGAGACGGGACCGCACGGGGATCGGTGGTGAAAAGGTTGCGGCCGGTCGGCAGCACGTCTGACCGACCGCGCGCGGGAGATCCGGAAGGGCCGGCGGCGACGCGCTGGCCGCTGAGTGCCGCGAAAAGGCCCGCGCGTTCTTCCGCGCCACATTGGCCGGTGCCGAAGACATGCAGGCCTTCGCCGAACTGACTTTCCTTGATGTCACAGACGAACCGGTCGATGCGGGTGATTGCCTCCGCGGCCGAGGCGGCCGCGGGTATCCCCAGATCGTCTTCAACGCCCGAAGCCTGCGCCTCATCGCGGACGGCGGCGATCAGGCGGTCGCGGCGGGCGGGGTCAAGGCCGTCGGCGGTGGAATATTCGTCAAGCAACCGTTCCAGCCGCAGAAGCCCCTCAGGCACCGCGCTCGCCACCATCGGTGGTGGCATGTGGCCGATGGTGACGGCACCGATCCGACGTTTGGCCTGCGCGGCCTCGCCCGGGTCGTTGACAATGAAGGGATAGATCACCGGCAGGGCACCGGTCAGCGCCTCGGGCCAGCAGTCCGCCGACAGGGCGACCGACTTGCCGGGTAGCCATTCGAGCGTGCCATGGGCGCCGACATGGATCAGCGCGTGAATGCCTTGCGAGCGGAGCCAGAGATAGAAGGCAACGTAGGAATGGCGCGGGGTTCGGGAAAGGTCGTGGTAGTCGTCGCCGCGCGCTGCCACCTCGCCGCGCTCGGGTTGCAGCGCAACGATGGTCCCGCCCCGGTGAAGCGCTGCAAAGCGGAAGGCGCCATCCTGGACAACCGGGTCGTTTTCTGGCGCGCCCCAGGCATCGTGAAGGGCCTGCCGCAAGGGTGAGGGTAGCGTGGAAAGAGTGTCTAAATAGGCTGAAATTGGCCATTGAAGCCGCTCGGTCAGCAGCAGCTGGCCAAGACCCGTGCCGCTGTCGGCCAGGTCGCCGAGGATCGCCTCGGCGGATGACAATGCGTCAAGACCCACCGCATGGGCCAGCTGATGCGCCTTGCCGGGATAGGTGGACAGAACCAGCGCCAACCTCCGGTCATCCGCCGGTGTGTTGGCAAGGCGAAACCAGCCCGCGACCCGGTCGGCGACGGCAGAGACGCGGTCTGGATCGGCGCGATGGGCGAATCGCGAAAACTGCAGGTCGGGATCACGTGCGCCGGGGCTTTTGAAGCTGATGACACCCGCGAATATGCGGCCATCGACCTCGGGCAGCACGACATGCATTGCAAGATCGGCAGGCGACAGGCCGCGGTCGGCGGTTGCCCAGTCCTTGCGACGGGCGGTGGACAGGGCAACCTGAAAGACCGGGCAGCCGGCTGCGTCCAGTGGCGACGGCTCGCCATTCGCGCCCTTCGCGGAAAAGGCGGTGGCATTGACGACTGCGGCCGGCTTCAGGCGCACGAGTTCTGCCGCCGCCCAGGCCGAAGCGGCGGCATCCTTGAGGCTGGCAGCAAAAAGGCCCACCGCCGCAAAACCCCGCGCCTCGAGCGCCTCGATCAGCGCATCGACAGGATCGGTATCGGCTGCCGTCAGATAGGAGCGGTAAAAGGTGACGATGGCCAAAGGCCGCGCGCCCAGCGCAGGCGCCGCGACGACCCCCCTGCCGGGCAAGTAGAAGCCGAAATCGGGAACCGTCTTGTCGCCAATCACCGGCCCCGCATAAAGGCCCGCCGCCAATGACAGTTGTTGCAGCGCTGCTTGAGCTGCCACCGCGCCACCCTGGTCACACAGGTGCTGCAGGCGGCGGAGGGTAGAAACCGGCAGGGTCGACAGTTGGTCAAGCCGCCCATCCACGCGCCCGTCGGCGGGAAGGACGGCCAGTGCGATCCCCTTGCGGCGCGCCAGGTCTTGCACCTGCGCCAGGCCATAGGGCCAATAGCTTTCCCCGCCGATCAGGCGGATCAGGATGCCCTTCGCGCCAGACAGTGTCTGTTCGGCATAGGTGTCGACCGACAGGGGATGCTTCAGCGCGACGAGGTTCGCCAGCCTGAGTGCCGGCAAGCCGCCCGCTGCGCGATGCCAGCCCGCCGCGAAAGCGCCGAGGTCGCTGTCGGAAAACGACAGAACCACCAGTTCGGCCGGGGATTGTCCCAGGTCGAACGGGGTTTCCGTTTCCTCTAGCCCATGGCTTTCGCGGAAAACGACATGCATGGTTCAGGCCTCGGCGCCCTCGGGGATCAGCACGGCGCGGATCGCGTCCGGGTCCACGTCGTGATGTTCGCCAATGACCACGAGCTTCGAGGCACGCGGCGCGGCCCCCCAGGGCCGGTCATATTGTGCCCGCACCCGCTCGCCAACAGCTTGCACCAACATCCGCATCGGCTTGCCGGTGACCGCGACGTAGCCCTTCACACGCAGGATGTTCTGTTCGCGTGCCAGCCGGACGATGGCAGCCTTGAGCGCCTCGGGGTCGGTCACCTCGGGCAGGTCGATGACGACGGTGTCGAAGTCGTCATGTTCGTGGTCGTCGTGGCCGTCGTGATGCGAGGGACGTGCGGCGAGGTCGTCCTCGGCGGCGGCATTGAGCCCGAGGATCAGGCGCGGGTCGATGCGGCCCTCCTCCATCGCCACGATCGGCAGCTTGCGCGGCGCCTCTGCCTCGATCACCGCGCGAGCGGCTTGAAGGCCCACCTCACCCGCGAGATCGGCCTTCGACAGAAGCACAATGTCGGCGCAGGAAATCTGATCCTCGAACACTTCCGAAAGCGGCGTTTCATGGTCGATGGAATCGTCCGCCGCGCGCTGGGCCTGAACCGCACCCTCGTCGGGCGCGAACCGGCCCGCCGCGACGGCCTCGGCGTCGGCCAAGGCCACAACCCCGTCCACGGTGATCTTCGAACGGATCGCGGGCCAGTCGAAAGCCTTCAGCAGAGGCTTCGGCAGGGCGAGGCCCGAAGTTTCGATCAGGATATGGTCGGGGCGCTGCGGCAGGGCCATCAGCGCCTCGATCGTCGGGATGAAATCGTCGGCCACGGTGCAGCAGATACAGCCATTGGCCAGCTCGACGATATTCTCGGCCGGGCAATTCTCGTCCGCGCAGGACTTCAGGATATCGCCATCGACGCCCACGGTGCCGAATTCATTGACCAGAACGGCAAGGCGTTTGCCCTGCGGATTCTGCATAAGATGGCGGATGAGCGTCGTCTTGCCCGCGCCGAGAAAGCCGGTGATCACGGTGACGGGGATTTTCTGCAGATCGGTCATTTGGCGGGCTCCAGAGGGGGAATGCGGGCAAGCGACTGCTTGCGGAAGATGACGGGCCGTTCACGCCAGGGCACGATCCCGTCGGGGGCGTTTGCGTAAGCGGCAGCACCGGCGAGGATGTCGGCCACATGCACCTCGGGGTCCATATGGCCATAGACATAAGCCCAGCGCCCGGGGGCAGAGAGGGCGACGCTGCAGCCATTGTCACAGGCCGACAGGCATTCGACACCGCGGATCACCACGCCTGCGGGCGCGCCTGCGGCCTGAAGCGCCGCATGCAGCGCCGTGCCGGGACGAACCTCGCCCTCGGGTGCGGACGCTCGGCGGCAGGTCAGGCAGACGGACAGCGTGACGGTCACGCGGCTCTTCCTCTCGTTTCGGCGGGGGAATGGTCCTGCGGGGGCGGTTTTTGCCCAAGCCGGTCGCGGAACACCCCGTCCGCCCTTCATCTTTCGTCCTGCTGGCAGGTCTCCCGGCTTGCGGAGCGGGGCTTTCGCCCCCCGGCCCCCGCCTTCCCGGGGCTGACGCCCAGTGGCCTTGGAACCTCTCCGGTCACGGTCGCGGGGGCGGCTGCACTTCGGGATCGCGCGCCTGACGGTCGCATTCCCTGTCGCATTCCCTCTTCGCCTGTCATAGGACAGGAACCAGCAATGCCCACCCTGTGGGCCAAGCCCGGAAGCCTGTCAAGCACGGGAAGGGACCATGACCGACACGAAAACGACCGAAACCCTGGACGATGCCGCGCGCCATGCCAGCAAGATGGCCAAGAAGAAGGCCGCGCGCGACAAGATCATGGCGACGAAGGAGGGTGAGAAGGGCCTGATCATCGTCCATACCGGGGCGGGCAAAGGCAAGTCGTCGTCCGGTTTCGGGATGATCCTGCGTTGTATCGCCCATGAAATGCCCTCTGCTGTTGTCCAGTTCATCAAGGGCGCGTGGTCCACCGGGGAACGGACGCTGATCGAGGCGAACTTCGGACATCTCTGCCAGTTCTATGCGATGGGCGAGGGCTTTACCTGGGAAACCCAGGACAAGGAGCGCGACATCGCCGCTGCGAGGAAGGGCTGGGAAAAGGCCAAGGAGCTGATCCGGGATGAGCGGAACCGGATGGTGCTCTTGGACGAGATCAACATTGCGTTGCGGTACGACTATCTGGATGTGGGCGAGGTGGTAGAGTTCCTGAAGACCGAAAAGCCCGCAATGACCCACGTCGTTCTGACCGGCCGTAACGCAAAGGAAGAGCTGATCGAAATCGCCGATCTGGTGACAGAGATGACGCTGGTGAAGCACCCGTTCCGATCAGGGATCAAGGGCCAGAAGGGCGTGGAGTTCTGAGGCAGAGGCCGGGGGGCCAGCCCCCCGGACCCCCCGGGATATTTTAACCACAATGAAAGGAATTCGTGGTGAATCGCTCCTTACGGTACAGGCTGGGAAGCCGATGACCGTCCACAGTGAAGGCACCCCGTCTCCCCGGTTCACGCCGCCCGAGGCGGGGTGTTCTCTTTCCTCCGCCCTTTCATTGTGGCGCAAATATCCCGCAGGGGGTGCGGGGGACGCGAAGTCCCCCGCTGGTGCGGGAAAGGCCAGGCGCTAAAATGGCAGGACCTGCTTTCGATCTGGTCGTCTGGGATTTCGATGGTGTGCTCAACCGCAACATCCGGCGTGGCAGCTTTGTCTGGCAGAACCGTCTGCGCGACGACCTCGGGCTGGACCCGAGGGCCTTCAACAGCTTCGTCTTCGGTTCGGAACGCATCCGCAGCGTGGTCCAAGGCAAGCTCGACCTGCGGGAGGTGGTGGCCGACTGGTTGCACGAGCAGGGTGCGGCAATCGATACTGACATGTTCCTCGACTACTGGTTCGAGAAGGACGCGCTTCCCGATACTGAAACCGGTGCGCTGCTTGATCTTTGCCGGGGCCGCAAGGTGATCGGCACCAACAACGAGACGCGCCGCGCGGCCTATATCGAGGGGAAGATGGGCTTCAGCGCGCGCGTCGAGCGGATCTTTGCCTCGGGGTGGATGGGCGTGGCCAAGCCTGATGACGGGTTCTTCGCGACTATTGAGGATTGGGCCGGAGTGGAGCCGGGCCGAATCCTGCTGATCGACGACAGTTCGGCCAATGTCGCCGCGGCGCATCGGCTGGGCTGGCAGGCCTTTCACTTCACTGATGAAACCCGCCATCGCCTGCCCGGCACTCTGGGAATCGGCTGATGGCGCGGGCCTTGATGATCCAGGGTTGCGGCTCGAATGTCGGCAAGTCGATGCTGGTCGCGGGCCTCTGCCGGGCTGCCCGGCGGCGTGGGCTGTCGGTCGCCCCTTTCAAGCCGCAGAACATGTCGAACAATGCCGCCGTCACCGTCGACGGCGGCGAGATCGGCCGGGCGCAGGCGTTGCAGGCACTCGCCTGCGGACTGGAGCCGCACACCGACATGAACCCCGTGCTGCTGAAGCCCGAAACCGATGTTGGCGCGCAGGTCGTGGTGCAGGGAAAGCGGCTGACGACCGTCAAGGCACGGGACTATGGCGCACTAAAGCCGCAGCTCTTGGGAGCGGTTCTTGAAAGCTTCAACCGGCTAAAGGCCGCCCATGATCTCGTCATCGTCGAGGGCGCGGGAAGCCCCGCCGAGGTGAACCTGCGGCAGGGCGACATCGCCAACATGGGGTTTGCGCGGGCGGCCGACGTGCCGGTCGTTCTGACGGGCGACATCGACCGGGGCGGGGTGATCGCCCAGATCGTTGGAACACAGGCCGTGCTTGACCCCGAAGATGCGGCACTGGTCGCGGGCTTCCTCATCAACAAGTTCCGTGGCGATCCGCGCCTGTTCGATGATGGCTACCGGCTGATCGAGGCACGAACCCGCTGGCGCGGCTTCGGCGTGCTGCCCTGGTTCGCCGAGGCAGGGAAACTTCCGGCCGAAGATGCGCTTGATCTGTCCGGCGGTGGACGCACCGGCCTGCATGTCGCTTGCCTCGCGCTCAGCCGTATCGCCAATTTTGACGATCTCGACCCGCTGAAGCTCGAATCCGGCGTGCGCCTCACCATGGTTCGCGCTGGGCAGCCACTGCCCGGCGATGTCGATTTGCTGATCATCCCCGGATCGAAATCGACGCGCGGCGACCTGGCTTTCCTCCGCGCCCAGGGCTGGGCTATCGATATCGCCGCCCATGTCAGGCGTGGCGGCCATGTTCTGGGCATCTGTGGCGGCTACCAGATGCTCGGTCGCCTGATCCGTGACCCGCAGGGGATCGAGGGCGGGGCGGGCGACAGCGAAGGCCTCGGCCTGCTCGACGTCGAAACCGTGATGACACCCGACAAACGCCTGACCCGCACAAGTGCCACCCACGCCGCAACCGGCGCGGCGATGGAGGGCTACGAGATCCATATCGGCCGCACCGATGGGCCGGACCGCGAACGGCCTTTCGCCCAAGTCGATGGCCATCCCGAAGGCGCGGTCTCGGCAGACGGGCGGATCATGGGGTCCTACCTTCATGGCATGTTCACGGGCGACGCCTTCCGTGCGGCCTTTCTTCATAGGCTCGGCGCAACCTCCGCGCTCGGTTACGGCGCCGAGGTTGAGGCGGTTCTCGAAAGGCTTGCCGACCATGTCGAGGCGCATCTCGACGTCTTGGGCCTCTTCGGACTGGCCCGCTGAAACTGCCCTCACGTTCTGTCCCGAAATACTCGGCCTTATGTATCAAACGCACCAAGTGCGCGGGAGTCGATGAAATGACTCCACAGAAAGTACCGCGCTATGCCATGCTCTGCCAAAATGGAGGGGAGCATGGCAGAGAAGCCAGATATTCCGATACAGGCAGCATCTTTCAATTTCGAGGAAATGCCCGTGGCCGTTCGGCCAGAGGACGCTCCGTTGATATTTTGCGATGGCTTTCAGGGCCTTGCGGTATACAACGACGTAGTCCGCATCAACGCTTATCAGTTGAGCCAGAACCTAGAGAACGCGGAAGGCCCTCCGAGCCGGGTGTTTGTCGCGCGGCTAACAATGACGCCAGCCACATTGGCGCAGCTGATGAAGTGGCTAAGCGACACCGTCCAAGTCCAAGAGGTCGCGGGTGGCGAGGTGGCGCGTGGCGCGACAGCCGAATAGCACATCGTCGGGAACCAGCCCCGATAAGGCGCACTCAGGAAAGCCGCCACAGCGCCGCTATAGTGTACGCCCGTCAAAGCCAAGCAACTCAGGAACGATTCCTCAATCAGCGAATACTAGAACAGGCGCTCAACTGGACAACCAGCCGATGGGGCGCACCATGAAATATTACCCCGTGGCTGATAGCGAATTGAACCATCTGGGAACACTGGTAACATTCACAAATATCTGGATAGGGTTGGGGACCGCCAGCATTGGATCAGCATTATCGCTTCTGACGACTAGAGAAACGATGCCGGATGATGGTGGAATGTCTCAACTGAGCCCGCTAGGCCAGGTGCTCCTCCAGCACGGGCCAAAGACATTCCTTATATTCGGGTTCATCTTTCTGATAGTCGGTGCCGTGGCGTTCTATCGTCGCCACTCGTTGGTAAGCAATATCAAGGCTTCCGCGAGAGAGATTGAAATGCAAACCCGGCAATAACCGCATCTAATCGATATGCGCGACAGTAGAACCGATTGCCTTTAGACACTGCAACAGAAACGCCGCCGAAAAGCCGCCCCGGCTGATCTTGTTGTTAAGGTTCCGCTCCGTCTCATGGATGCCCATAGCCGCAAGCTTCTCGGCAAGTTGACCGTAGGTCACGCCCCGGCGCTTCAACTCTCCCTTCAGCAGGTTCTTCGCCAATTCCTCATACTCGACGTTAATCGGGTTCAGCTTTCGACTGGACTCTGTCACGGGTCACCTATGCAGAAAATCATCATATTTGATGATATAAGCCCTTGCATTTGGTTACACAAGTCCTCATATGTGGTGAGTAATATCACTGGATATGATGACAATGGCCCAACACTTCCTTCTCTCAGCCGCCGCCCGGACGCTCAGCCTGCGCAAAATCTATCGCGATGGCGAGGAAGCGGCCTATGAGACGTTTTGCCAGATGCGTTGGGCTGAAACCGATGGCGAGGCGGTTTGCCCCGATTGCGGTTGCGTCGAAACCTACAAGATCACCACCCGCCGCAAGTTCAAATGCAAGGCTTGCCTGCGTCAATTCTCGGTCACGTCTGGCACGATCTTCGCCAGCCGCAAGATGGCCTTTGTCGATCTTCTGGCGGCGATATGCATCACTGTGAACGCCACCAAGGGCCTGTCAATGTTGCAGCTGAGCCGCGATCTGGATTGCCAGTATAAGACAGCGTTCGTGCTGGCCCACAAGCTGCGCGAGGCGATGGCGCTTGAAGTGCAGACCGGTGAAGTTCTGGACGGGCACGTTGAGATTGATGGCGCCTATTTCGGCGGCCATATCCGCCCCGAGAACCTGAAAGAGGACCGTGTTGACCGCCGTCTGAAAGAACATCAGACGGGCAAGCGCCGCGTCGTCGTCGTGATGCGCGAGCGTCTTGGCCGCACCCTTCCCAAGGTCACCATGGCGGAAGCCGAAGGCGTGGCGCTGGTCCATGAGAACGTGAGCCGTATGGCCACCCTGTCAGCCGATGAAGCCTCGCATTGGGACATGCTGCACGATGGCTGGCCGGTTGATCGCATCAATCACTCGTTGGCCTACAGCGACCACGGCAAGCATACCAACTGGGCGGAAAGCTACTTCTCCCGCCTGCGCCGCATGGTGCAGGGCCAGCATCACCATGTCAGCCCGAAGTACCTGCACCAGTACGCGAACCAAGCCGCGTGGCTGGAAGACAACCGCCGCACCGACAACGGATCGCTGGCCTATGGGCTGGTCGCCAACGCGATGCAATCGCCGGTCAGCCGGGCGTGGAAGGGCTACTGGCAGCGGGCAATCTAGACCGTTCGCAGGTTTTGCGGCGCTCGATTCGACTCATACGAGATATGGTGGTATTTTTGGCGAGGCGGGGCCGTGAACCCCGCCTCAAGTAGCAACCCGACCGTGTAAGGACGAGCATCGTGATCACTCTAAAATTCTATATTCCGGGCGGTCCCGGCGCAAGCCCCAAAGCGGTCAAACCCCGAGAGGAGGTGAGACTGTGCCAGGTTTGTCATTGGGGCTTGGACTCGGACTGAGTTCGGTATCTTCGCCGCCAGCCAGCACGAAGAAGGGCAAGCCAAAAGGCCCAAAGAAGGACAAGGATAAGTAACTTGTCAGGCTGGCCCTACGGGGCCAGCCACACCCACCCACACCTTTGCACTATCCCAGCCGCTTCAAGCCTGCGCAGCGCCAGATAAGCGCGCTGCATCGCCTGCCTACGGCTGATGCCGGGAACAGCCTCCATTACTCTTTTTGTCGCTAATGCCGTGGTCACAGGGCCATCCGCCAGCGCGGCAAGCATCAACCGCTTGCACTTGCCCCGGCAAAGTGGGCGATCATACAGCATACGCGGCAACCGGACCCCGCGCATGGCCAGTATCTGCCGCGCCAGCGCCGCTTGTGGGCCACCAGCCCGGTGCAACGCCAGTAGCGCGTTATCTATCGTCCTGTCCTGCATGGGGCTTTAGTACAGGATTCCGGGGTGTTATGCTTGGTGCGGTTGATACATAAGGCCGGAAATACTCCCGCCGGAGGCGCCCAAAGGTCCCGCGCGCAGGCGCGGGGCCTGAGAGATAGGCTTGGCGCTGCAAGCCGCCGCAATCGGATCAGCGTCTCAACGCAAAAGCCAGGGCGCCGATCATGTCGGTGCGACTGACAATGCCGACCAGGCGGTCGCCCTCGACCACGGGCACCGCCTGCTGGCCGCCATCTGCCAGGACAGAGAGCAGTGGAGCAAGTGGCATGGCAGGACCGACGGCGCGCAGGTCGGTCCGCATCATCTCGCGCGCCGTAGCCTCGTCGCCGTGCGGCGCGATAAGACCCTCCTGCGACAGAAGGCCGAGATAGCGCCCGCTCTCGTCGGTGACCGGCAGGGTCTTGAAGCCATGGCCAAGGAAGAGGCGCGTAAGGTCGGCAAGGCCGGTGTCTGGCCGGATGCTGACCACGTCACGCGACATCACATCAGCAGCCGTCAGCCCGCCGACATGTCGGGCGGTCGCCTCTGCCTCGGCCGCGCCAATGAGGCGGGCGAGGTCCTCGGGCCCGATGTTGGCGGCAAGCCGCAGATCGGCAAGAATCCGACCCAGATCCTCGGCCGAAAGGCCCAGGCGCCGGTCGGGGGCGCGGTCGAGGGTCTGGTGCGCGCCGGTCTCCGCCGGCTGGCGGAACGGGTATTTCCGCCCCGTCGCCCGATTGTAGAGCGTTCCGGTCAGCGCAAGGCAGGCGGTTGCGGCCGCGACCGGGTAAAGCGCAAACCCGAGGCCATGGGCCGGGTCCGGGTTCAGCGCCAGAAGCAGCGCCACGGCGCCGCCGGGGGGATGCATGGCGCGGGCCGCCATCATCAGAAGGACCGCCGTCGCGACCGATAGAGCAACCGCCGCGGCCGGGTCGAGCGCCAGCTGCGCGACCGCAAGCGCCGCAAGCGCCGACAGGCCGTTGCCTACCACCGCCGACCAGGGCTGGGCGAGCGGGCTGTTCGGGACAGCGAAGATCAGGAAGGCCGAAGCGCCGAGCGGCGCGAGAAGCATGCCTGTTGGTGCCCCGATCCGCCCGGAGAGAAGAAGCGTCAGAAAGCCGGTGGCCAGAAGGCCAAGACCCGCGCCGACCGCTGCGCGCAGCATCTCGGCGGGCTGGGGCCGCGCAAGCGCCGGGCCGAGTGCGCGAAGGATCCGCCGCAGGCGAAGGCTCGGTCGGGTCATCGCCGGTTCATCATGGAAAGCCGGATGAGCGCGCGCTCCATCACCGCCATCTGCGGCGCGCGCGAGGCGGAGCGGAGCGTGAGGTCGGTCTCCACAAGGATTGACAAAGCCTGTTCCAGCCGGTGCATGCCCCAGCCCTGCGCCTGTTTCAGCATCCGGTCGCGGCGGGGCCCGAAGACCGGCGGGCGCACGCGGGCGATGCCTGCGCCCGCGCCGCCCGGGTCGGAGGCGGCGCTGTGCAGGGTGCGGAAATGACGCATCGCCCCGATGCAAAGCGTGACGGGCCCGACCCCCTGTCCCTCAAGGCGACGCAGAAGCTTGCCGACGGCGCTCGCATTGCCCTCGGCGGTCGCATGCAGCACATCGTCCACCTCGGCCTCGATCGTGGCAGGTGCCATGGCGGCGACATCGGCAGGGGTGAGATCTGACGCATCGCCATGTTTGTAGAGCGCGACCTTCTCGACCGTCTGGCGGAAATCGCCGGGGTCGAGATCGCGGGAGAGTGCCAGAAGGTCGGTCATCGCCTCGCGCCCGATCTGGCGAAGACCGGCCTTGGCGAGCAAAGCCTCGATTTCTTCCCGGCTGGGCGGATCGTCGTAGATCGCCACGGCATAGGCGTTGGCGTGATCCTCGAAGAGCTTCTTGAGCGCGGACGCCTTGGTCAGCGTGCCCGCCGTGACGATCAGCGTCGCGTCGCCCGCCTGCCAGTCGGCGAGGGCATCTTTCAGGACCGGCGCGATCCCATCACCTGCCTCTTCGACGAAGGCCACGCGCGGACCGGGGAAGAAGCCCTGCGCTTTCAGCGCATCCTGGACAAGGGCAGGGTCCTTGCGCAGATCGGAGGCCGGAATGCGGGTCAGGCGCATCTCCGCCTCGCCCTCCGGGCCGACCAGCGCCGCGATCACCTCCTGCCGCCTCAGAGCCACGCGCATCGGATCTGCACCGTGGATCAGAAGGCCTGCACGGTCGGGCTCTGGCCGGGCGAAATAGCGCAGCGCGGCGGCGCCCGCGAGCTTCATGCGCCCGACCAGCTGGCCGATGTGGCGATCAGGTCGGTGACGATCTGATCGGCGAGAATGCGCATCAGCCGCTCGTAGGCATCGCGTTCCGAGGCGGCGGTCGAGATGACCGTGCCGGAAGCGGAATAGGAGGCGAAACTTTTCACCGTGCCCTGTGTGGCCGTCTGTCCGCTGGCCAGATCGGTCAGACGATAGCTGACGCTGCCGGTAACATTGTAGCGGGTGATGGTGTTTGCAGAGGTGATGCCAAGGCCTTCTGACCCGGTCGTGATCGCATAGCCAAGCTGCCAGCGCGGGCTGCGGGATCGGCCGAGCCGTTCCTGCAGGCGCCCGACAAGGTCAAAGCTGTTGCGATCGGTCGGGTCGGCGATGCCGATCTGCCCGGTTATCCCCTGCGCCGGGCCTGCCGGCCCGTAGGCAGGCGTGAAGCCGCAGGCCGCGAGCGGCGCGGCGGCGATCAGGCCAAGGAAGGTGCGGCGGTCAGATGACGACATTGACGATGCGGCCCGGAACGACGATCAGCTTCTTCACCGGTTGACCGGCAAGGAACTTGATCACAGCTTCGTCCGCCAGCGCGATCTTTTCAATCTCTGAAGACGGCATGTCTTTCGGCACGCTGATTTCCGCCCGGCGCTTGCCGTTGATCTGGATGGGCAGCGTGACGGTATCGTCCTCCAGCAGCGCCGGATCGGCCTTGGGCCAGGGCGCATTGGCCACCAGCCCTTCGCCGCCCTGATAGGCCCAGATATCCTCGGACAAATGCGGGGTCATCGGCGCCATCAGTTGCGCCAGCACCATCACCGCCTGCCGCTGCGCGGCTTTCGAGGCATCAGACCGCTGGATGGCATTCGCCAGTTCGTAAAGCTTCGCGATTGCCTTGTTGAATGCAAAGCCCTCGATCCCCTTCGTCACATCGGCAATGGCACGATGGGTGGCGCGCATCAGGTCTTCGTCGCCGGTGCCGGGTTTGTCCTCGGGCAGGCTGGCGATCCGGTCGCACAGAAGCCAGACCCGGTTCAGGTGCTTGAAGGCCGCGTCCGCCCCGGCGGCCGTCCATTCGACATCGCGCTCGGGCGGGCTGTCGGACATCACGAACCAGCGCGCGGTGTCGGCGCCATACTGGGCGATGATATTCATCGGATCGACGACATTCTTCTTCGACTTCGACATCTTGGCCGAAGGGACGACTTCCACCAGAAGCCCTTCATCGCTGAGGGCGCGCACCCAGGCGTCAACGTCGTCTATCAGGTCCAGGGGCGGCGGCACGTTGCCCGGCACGACGATCCGGCGGTCAGCAACGTTGAAGATGGTGACATCCTCGGGCAGGTGATAGACCGGGCGGCCCTGCGCATCGCGCGTCATGTAGATCTCGTGCGTCACCATGCCTTGCGTGAAAAGCGCATTGAACGGCTCGATTGCCTTCTTCGGCAGATGGCCGGTCTGCATCATCGCGCGCGCAAAGAAGCGGGAATAGAGAAGGTGCAGGATCGCATGTTCGATCCCGCCGATATATTGATCGACATTCATCCAGTAATCGGCATCCGCCATCACCGTCGGCGTCTTGGCATGCGGCGCGGTGAAGCGCGCGAAATACCAGGACGAATCGACGAACGTATCCATCGTGTCGGTTTCGCGCTTGGCGGCCGCCCCGCATTTCGGGCAGGCACAGTCGCGCCAGGTGGGGTGACGGTCGAGCGGATTGCCTGGCTTGTCGAACGAGACGTCATAGGGCAGCTCGACCGGCAGGTTTTCCTTTTTCTCCGGCACAATGCCGCAGGTGTCGCAATGGACGACGGGAATCGGGCAGCCCCAGTAGCGCTGACGCGAGATGCCCCAGTCGCGCAGGCGGTATTTGGTGACGCCCTCGCCGTAGCCGTTCGCCTCGGCGTGGGCGATGGCGGCGGCGATGGCCTCGTCGCCGTTCTGCAGATCGGCCCCGGCAAAGCCGCGCACATAACGGACGCGCTCGGACTTCATCGGCACATAGGCCTCTTCGAGCGCTTGCTCGCTCTCATCGGCGGGAACATAGACCGACTTGATTGGCAGGGCGTATTTGGTCGCGAATTCGAAGTCGCGCTGGTCATGCGCTGGGCAGCCGAAGATCGCGCCGGTGCCGTAATCCATCAGGATGAAGTTGGCGATCCAGACCGGCAGTTCCCAATTGGGGTCGAGCGGGTGCTTCACCTTGATCCCGGTATCGTAGCCGATCTTCTCGGCCGTCTCGATTTCCTCGGCAGAGGTGCCACCCTTGCGGCAATCGGCGACGAAAGCCGCGACCTTCGGGTCGCTTTCCAGGGCTTTCGCCAGCGGGTGATCGGGCGAGATGGCGGCAAAGGACGCGCCCATCAAAGTATCTGGGCGGGTGGTGTAGACTTCAAGCTTTTCAAAGCCTTCCGGCGCACCGACTGTGTCGAAGGCAAACTGCAGGCCGCGCGACTTGCCGATCCAGTTGGCCTGCATCAGCCGCACCTTCTCGGGCCAGTTGGTCAGGCCGTCGAGCGCCTCCAGAAGCTCCTCTGAATAGTCTGAAATGCGGAAGAACCATTGCGTCAGTTCGCGCCGCTCGACCGCAGCACCCGACCGCCAGCCCTTGCCGTCGATCACCTGTTCATTGGCCAGAACCGTCATGTCGACCGGGTCCCAGTTCACCACCGCCGCCTTGCGGTAGACGAGGCCCGCCTCGAGGAAATCGATGAACATCGCCTGCTGCTGGCCGTAATAGTCCGGGTCGCAGGTGGCGAACTCGCGGCTCCAGTCGATCGAGAGGCCCAAGGGCTTCATCTGGGCGCGCATGTCGGCGATGTTGCCGTAGGTCCAGTCCTTCGGGTGGCCGCCACGCTCCATCGCGGCGTTTTCGGCCGGCATCCCGAACGCGTCCCAACCCATCGGATGCAGCACGCTGAAGCCCTGCGCGGCCTTGGTGCGCGCCACGACATCGCCCATCGTATAGTTGCGCACATGGCCCATGTGGATGCGACCCGAGGGGTAGGGGAACATCTCCAGCACATAGTACTTGGGCTTTGACGCATCGCGCACGGCCCGGAAGGTCCCGGCCTCGTCCCAGGCCTTCTGCCATTTCGGTTCGATGTTTGCGGGATCGTAGCGCGACATGTCTGGCCTCAAAAACGGATCGCGCCGGTTATACAGGGCAAAAGGCCGAGGTCCAGTGCCTCGGCCCCGTCATTCTTGCGGAAAGTCCGGCGTGCTTACAGCTTGCCGTCGCGGATGCGCAGCTGGCGGGCGCGGGTCAGGATCGCATCCTCGACCGCGCGGGCGGTCGCGGCATCGACCGGCCCGCCGCCGCGGTTGACCAGCGCGATCTTCAGCGAACGGGCGTCGAGGGCGGGATCCTGCACATAGATCGTCGCGCGATAGGCCCGTCCACCGCCGGGCGGTGTGCCGTAGCCGGTGACGATCACGCCAGAGAAGGGATCGACCGATTCGATGGGCAGGAAGTTCAGCACTTCAAGCGAGGCCTGCCAGAGGTATTTGTTCACCTTCACCGTGGTGTTCGGGTCATCCTGACCCGAGAACAGATCCCAGATCGTGCGGCGCTTTTTCACGCCGTTGATCTTGTCGAGGTTGGTCCGCTGTTCGAGCGCGACGGCGCGCTTTTCCGCAGTATCGGCGGTCGGTACCTTGTTGCGGCGTCCGAAAAGGCCGCTGTCGCCGCTGCCGATCCCGCCGCAAGAGGCGGTGGCGGCTACGAGCGTGCAGAGAATCGCCGCGCGCGTGAGAGACCCTGCCGTTTTCCGCATGCCTGCCCGCTCCTTCACTGCCCGCATCATAAGACCCGCTTGCCCGTCCAATTCATCATCACAGGCTGTCTAGCCGACGCCCCCGTGCCGGACAAGGCTTTTCCCCCCGGGGCAGGGCGGGTCGGACTGTGGCAAGTCTGCACCATCGCCCCCGTTCTTCCCGGCCGCCTGCCCCTTTCGATTGCATTGACCCGACCGAGGGGAGAAATAGAGGTCCATACCCAATTCGGATTCCCCTGAGTTGGGCCTACCTTTGACACAACGAGGGAAAACGAAATGAAAAAGATCCTTCTTGCGACCACCGCTCTCGCCGGCTTCGCCGGCGCAGCGGCCGCTGAAGTCAGCCTCTCGGGCTACGCCGAAATCGGCGTGTTCGGCGGCGACGCCGTCGACACTCAGTTCCACAGCGATCTCGACGTGACCTTCACGCTCTCGGGCGAATCGGACTCGGGCCTGTCGTTCGGCGCGAGCATCGACCTTGATGAAGTTGGTGATGACGCCAACGCCACCGGTGGCGACCCGATCTCGCACACCGGCCGCGGCTCGGGCACTGAAGAGCATGCAGTCTGGGTGTCGGGTTCCTTCGGCAAAGTCACCCTGGGTGACACCGACGGTGCGCTCGACTGGGCTGTGTCGGAAATCTACTCCGGTTCGGCGATCAACGACGACCACTCGACCCATGCTGGCGCCTACTGGAACACCGGCCTCGACGGCACCTATGACGGCCAAGTCATGCGCTACGAGTACTCGTTCGGTGACTTCGGTGTGGCGATCTCGGCTGAGCTCGACGACACCGGGACCGGCGACGCGGTCCTCGGCCTCGGCTTCAAATGGTCGGGCGACATGGGCGGCACTGCAGTGTCGGCCGGCATCGGTCATCAGTCGAACGGCACGGTCGACGTGACCGCCGTTTCGCTCGGCGCGACTCTGGCCGGTGGCTTCTCGGCGAACCTCGGCTTTGCCGACGGCGACCTGACCGCGACCGGTTCGGGCGCGGTTGCTGAGAGCTGGTGGGGCCTCGGTGTTGCTTACACCTCGGGTGCTCTGACCGTTGGCGCCAACTATGGCACCTTCGATCTCGGCGCGGCTGGCGATCAGTCGGGCTGGGGCCTCGTGGTCAACTACGACCTCGGCGGCGGTGCGGTTGCACAGGTCGGCTACGGCGACGGCGATGCCGCGTCCTCGAACGGCAGCGGCGATCAGACCTGGTCGGCTGGTCTCGCCCTCTCGTTCTGATCCACGGATCGGATGAACTTCCGGAAGAGCGGGCTTTCGCCCGCTCTTTCTTTTTCTGGGGTTGTTTCCCGCGCCGTGAACTCGACAATCCGGGGGGGCGTGGCTAAGGTCCGTGCGACTTTTCACTTGGATCCCGATGATGCCGCCCCTGACCAACGACCAGATCAAGTCCTTCTATGCTGCGGCCTTGAAGGACATCATGGCGAAGCGCTTCGACGAGGCGCTGAAACGGCTCGAGGCGATTGTTGAGACCAACCCGAACCTTGCCGAGGCGCATTATCAGGTCGGCCGGGTCGCAATCGAAAGCAACCGGGCGAAGCTTGCGTTGAAACCTCTACGTTCTGCGGCGCGGCTGAAGCCCGCCGAGAGTGCGATCTGGATCAGCTGGGCCGAGGCGCTGGCCTTGGGCGGCAACGCCGAGGATGAGACCGAGTTCCTTGCCGCGATAAAAGGGGCGTCGCTGCGGCCCGAACTCCGGATCGAGCTTCAGGACCGGTTCGCCGCCAAGCGCGCGAAGTCCCAGCGCTCTGGCGTGGGTCAGAAAGCACGTGATACGGCGCGGCTTCTCGACCTTATGGGTAAGGGTGATTTCGAGAAGGCAGAGGCGCTGGCCTCGGCGCTTCTCAGGCAAGACCCGGAGCTGGCGGTTGCTGCGAATGTGCTTGGCGGTACGAAAGCAATGCGAGGCCGTCTGGCCGAGGCTGCCCCGCATTTCCGCCATGCGATCAAGATCGATCCTGGCTATGCCGAGGCGCACGACAACCTTGGCCGGATTCTGATGCAACTGCACCAGCCCGCCGAAGCAGTTCCGCATCTGCGTCAGGCGGTGATCGTCGCGCCCTATATGGTTTCCGCGATCATCAATCTCGCTGCCTGTCTCGCATTGCTCGGCCAGGCCCAGGCCGGAATCCCGCCGCTGGAAAGGGCGGTCGCCGCCAATCCGAAGTCGCCGACCTGCTGGCTAGCGCTCGGCAACGCACATACGCGTGCGCGGAATTATGCGAAGGCAGAAACGGCACTCGAGAAGGCGGTGGAGCTCAGCGACGGCAAGATGGCAGAGGCGCTCGGCATGCTTGCCCAGGCCCAGGCTCGCCTCGGCAAGGACGAATCTGCACTGGAAAACTACGAGCGCGCGCTTGCGGCCGACCCGAATTCACCCATCGCCACGGGTGGCAAGGCGATGGCACTTCAGACGCTCGGCCGTTTCGAAGAAGCGCGCCCGCTGTTCTTGCGTGCATTCGAGATCGATCCCACCAACGGCGAGAACTATCGATCCTACATCGCCGCGCACAAGACCAAGGCAGGCGATCCGGTGATCGATCGTATGATCAATATCTATAATCAGAAGGGCCTCAGCGACTTCGACCGGATGAACCTTGGCTTCGCCATCGCCAAGGCTTTGGAGGATACGAAGGACGATGGCCGCGTATTCGGTTACCTTGACGCTGCGAACGCGTTGATGCGCAAGATATTTGCCTATGACCCTCACAGCCAGATACGCGAGCGCGAGGCACTTAGGGCTGCTTATGCCGGGTCAGACTGGAGCGGTCGTATTGTCGCGGACACTACAGACTACGCTCCGATCTTCGTCACCGGCATGCCGCGATCGGGTACGACACTTGTTGAACAGATCATCTCCAGCCACTCGCGCGTTCGAGGGGCTGGCGAAGTCGGCAAGATTACCGGCCTTGCGCAGAAGCTCTTGACCAAGGGAACGGGTTTGCGCGCAATTAGCTCTGTCTCCGATTCCGAAATCGCCGGTTTGGGGCGGGAGTATGCGGCATTCATGCGAGAGCGGTTCGGCGACGAGCTCCTTGCCTCCGACAAATCGATCCAGACTTATCTCTATCTGGGCCTTGTGAAGCTTGCGATCCCCAACGCCCGCATCGTCGTGGTGCGCCGCGATCCCCGCGATAATCTTCTGTCGATGTACAAGAACAAGTTTCCCGACGGCGCGCATCTTTATGCCTACGATCAGCACGACCTCGTCGTGCTGTACGAGACCTTTGTTCAGATCGTCGACTATTGGCGCGAGGTGATGCCAGGCGAATTCTACGAAGTCGACTATGACAAGCTCGTCGCCGACCCCGAACCCGAGACACGCAAGCTGATCGC
This sequence comes from Frigidibacter sp. RF13, assembly GCF_026626305.1. Taxonomy (GTDB): domain Bacteria; phylum Pseudomonadota; class Alphaproteobacteria; order Rhodobacterales; family Rhodobacteraceae; genus TMP-24. The sequence goes on from NZ_JAPNUE010000011.1 coordinate 40,811, forward strand.
GGCCTGTGGGCTGGAATGGGAGGATGCCTGCCTGAGGCCAGAGGACAACGACCGCAAGGTCGAGACGCTCAGCCTTTATCAGGTCCGCCAGCCGATCAGCAAAAGCTCGGTCAAGGGCTGGAAGAGGTTCGAGAAGGATCTGAAGCCCATGCTCGACGAACTGAAGGCGCGTGGCCTTGTCTCTGACTGATATTCTAGCCCGGGTGCGGGCGGCTGAAGCGACAGCGGGGCGGGCGGAGGGATCGGTCCGGCTGATCGCCGTGTCGAAGGTTCAGCCAGCGGAGCGGGTCGAGGCGGTGCTGGGCGAGGGGCACAGGCTCTTCGGCGAGAATTACGTGCAGGAGGCGGGAGCCAAGTGGCCTGCCTGGCGGGCGCGGTTCCCGGGCGTCGAAGTCCATATGATCGGGCCTTTGCAGACGAACAAAGCCAAGCTCGCGGTCGAACTCTTTGAGGCGATCCATACGCTCGACCGGCCGTCCTTGGCGGACAAGCTCGCGCGGCTCGCCGGGGCGCGGGGCGCCTCGCCGGAGCTGTTTGTGCAGGTCAATACCGGCGAGGAGCCGCAGAAGGCAGGCGTTCTGCCGGGGGATGCGGACGGGTTTGTCCGTGACTGCCGGGCGATGGGGCTGCCGCTATCGGGGCTGATGTGCATCCCGCCGGAAGGCGCGGATTCCACGCCGCACTTCCGGCTTCTGCGCTCGATCGCCGAGGCGAACGGCCTTTCGGGTCTGTCCATGGGCATGTCGGGTGACTTTGAGGCGGCAATCGCCGAAGGCGCCTCTCATGTGCGCGTCGGTTCCGCGATTTTCGGCGCGCGCGCTTACGGCTAGCCGCTTATCGGGCCTTTCAGCCCTCTTCGCTCCGAAGACGCCTGTCAGGGCGGATGAGGAGCCGGGTGCCCGGAACCGCGCGACCCGCGATCCAGATCAGATGGTCGCGGCGGAAGGCAAGGCAGCCCGCCGTTGGATGGCACATCCGCCGCCATTGGTGCAGGAAGATCGCCGATCCGCGGTAGGGCACGGCCTCGGGCCAGTTCCAGTCGGTGATCATCACCAGGTCATAGAGCGGATCGGCGCGCCGCAGCCGTTCGTTTGTCTGGCCGAAGGGTTTGGTCACCAGCTGGTTATAGTCAGGATGGTCGGGCGCGTCGCACCAGCGGTCTTTGAGCCCGATCGGCGCTGCCCAGGGCGGTATCTCGCGTGGCGATAGGCGGTCGGGGCGATAGAGCGTGGCGATGATACGAAGGCTGCCTGACGGCGTGCAAAGGTCGCCCTCGTGCTTGTCATCCGTGATGCCATTTCGGCCCCGGGTGACCGGAAAGCGGCGACCGTGAAACAAAAGCCCGGTCGGCGTCAGCACCAGGTCGGCGGGGCTCACAGGAGGTGCCCCGACTTCTTCGCCTTGGTGGCGAGGTAGGCGGCATTCTGGCGGGTTTGGCCCACCTTCAGGGGCACGCGTTCGGCAACCGCGACTCCCGCCCTCTCCATCATCGTGATCTTCGCCGGATTGTTGGTGAGAAGCCGGACCGAGGTGAAGCCCATGCGTTTGAGGATCTCGGCGCCGATGCGGAAATCGCGCTCGTCATCCTCGAAACCCAGCCTGTGGTTGGCCTCGACCGTGTCGAAGCCCTGATCTTGCAGAGAATAGGCGCGCATCTTGTTGGCAAGGCCGATACCGCGGCCCTCCTGGTTCAGGTACAGAAGCACGCCTGCCCCCTCCTCTGCCATCTGCGCCAGTGCGGCGGCAAGCTGCGCCCCGCAGTCGCATTTCAGGCTGCCGAGCACATCGCCGGTAAAACAGGCCGAATGCAGCCGCGCCAGGACCGGCTTGTGGCGGTCAGGACTGCCGATCTCGATCGCATAGTGATCTTCGCCGCCCGCCTCGGGTCGGAAGACGTGGACGCGACCCGCCTCGGCTGCGGCAAGCGGCACGCGGGCCGCAGCAACCGGATGGAAGGGTGTGGTAGCGGCAAGAAGCGCCGGCAGTTCGGCCAAGACGAGATGTGTCAGCCCAGTCTCGGCCCGGCTCAGCGTCACGGCGACGGCGGCGGGCAGAAGATGCGCCGATTTGATCAGCGCCAGCGCGGCGCGCATGGGCGCGGCATCACCGGCACGCTCTGCCCGGAACGGGCCTTTCATCGGCCGCGAGAGATCGTGCGACGGATCGGCAAGGTCGCGAATCCAGCTGACATCGGCTTCCGACGGCAGGGCAATCCTGACCAGATCGCCGTCATAGGCCGCGATCTTCAACACCTCGGCTCGCCGCGCCGTCAGGCCTACGACGGGTGACCCGAGCGCGCGAAACGCCGCCAGCCGCTCGGCCTCCAGCGTTTCGGCGGCCGCGACCACCAGCACTTCTCCGGCCGCCACGATCACCACCGGCACCCCCATGCGCAGATCGGCGCGGGCGCGGTTCAGCCGTTCGACGGGAGAGGGGCCGAGCGTCATAGGAATTCCGGGGCACGAGGTTTGCAACAATCGACCTGCCTTAGATAGTCCGCGCTGCAGGAAATTGAAACATGGCGCGGCTTTTCGACACGACCCCGTGAGACTTATGTCGCATCCCTTGCCGCGGCGCGCCCAAGCCGCCAAGTCTTACCCAACGACCGAGGCGGAGGCCGATATGGCGACCCTGAAGAAAATCCTGCTCGTCGACGATGACGAGGATCTGCGCGAGGCGCTGGCCGAACAGCTCATCTCGACCGACGATTTCGACGTGTTCGAGGCCGGTAGCGGTGCGGAAGCGGTCGAGAAGGCCAAGGGCGCCGCCTATGACCTGATCGTGCTTGACGTGGGCCTGCCCGATACCGACGGGCGGGAACTGTGCCGCAAGCTGAGGAAGCAGGGCGTGAAATGCCCGATTCTCATGCTGACCGGTCACGATACGGATGCTGACACAATTCTGGGCCTCGACGCTGGCGCGAACGATTATGTGACGAAGCCCTTCAAGTTCCCCGTCCTGCTGGCCCGTATCCGCGCGCAGCTGCGGACGCATGAGCAGTCGGAAGATGCGGTCTTCGGCCTTGGGCCCTATACGTTCAAGCCGGCGATGAAGATGCTAATCGACGTGAAAGACAAGAAAATCCGCCTGACGGAGAAGGAAACCAACATCCTCAAATTCCTCTACCGCGCGGGTGAAACCGTGGTGGCGCGCGACGTTCTGCTGCATGAGGTCTGGGGCTATAATGCCGGCGTGACTACTCACACTTTGGAAACACACATTTACCGATTGAGACAAAAAATAGAACCAGATCCGTCAAACGCCCGCCTTCTTGTTACCGAATCCGGGGGCTATAGACTGAACCCATGAGTTCCCCTGGCCGCGTCGGGGTCATGATGCGGCATCCTCCCTGTTGGACTGGCCCGGGCTTCGGCCCGGGTCTTTTTTTGGCGGAAGGCACGGGCGGACGGCCCGGCCATGACCTCTGTCACAGCCGGACCTTGGGCCTTACGGGCGCTTGGCGAAGCGCAGGTAAGGCAGCTTGATGTCGAGCTTGCCGAACCGCTCCTCGGCCTCGGGCGTCGGCACGGAAAGGGCGACGATCACATCCTGGCCGGGAACCCAGTTCGCGGGCGTGGCGAAGGGCACACCGTCGGTGGCGCGCACGGCGTCAAGCGCGCGCAGGATCTCGGCGAAGTTGCGGCCGATCGACATTGGGTAGGTCATGGTCAGCCGCACCTTCTTGTCCGGCCCGATGATATAGACGGTGCGGACGGTGGCCGAATGGGCGGGCGTGCGGCCCTCGGTCGGCAGGTAATAGTCGGCCGGCAGCATGTCATAGGCCTTGGCGACCGCAAGCGACGTATCGTCGATGATCGGGAAATTCGCGGGCGCGCCGGCGAAAGCCTCGATGTCGCGCTTCCATTTGGCGTGGTCTTCGACTGAATCGACCGAGACGCCCATCACTTTGGTGCCACGCTTTTCGAACTCGGCGGCGAGTTGCGCCACCGCGCCAAACTCGGTGGTGCAGACCGGCGTGAAATCGCGAGGGTGCGAGAAGAGGATCGCGTAGCCGTCGCCGATCCAGTCGTGGAAGCGGATCGTGCCTTCGGTCGATTCGGCGGTGAAATCGGGGGCGACGTCATTGATGCGCAGGCCCATGGTGGTCTCCTTGTCTGGCGCTGTCGTACATGGGCCATCAGATAGGCCTTTTGGAACAGAATTTCACCTGTCCGCAGCTAGTTTCGCCGAAAAGAGGACGGAGTTTCGCACCTCACCGCACAGATCGCCAAATGTCCCGCTTCCCAGCGAGCGATCGAGGCAGCTGGACCTGTTTGATCTCGCCGCGCCGGGATGCTAATATTTGATCAAATTATCCGGCAAGAGGATAGCCGGACCGGAAAAAGGGAACCAGGATGATCGAGAAACGCGAGTTCTATATCAACGGTGCATGGGTGAAACCCAGTGAGGCGCGCGACTGGCAGGTCATCGACCCATCGACCGAAGAGCCCTGCGCGGTAATCTCTCTCGGCTCCGCGGCGGATGCCGACCACGCGGTCGCGGCGGCGAAGGCGGCTTTCCCGGCCTGGTCGGCGACGCCGCCCGCCAAGCGGCGCGAGATCGTTGCCCGGATCCTCGACCAATACGAGGCGCGCAAGGAAGAATTCGCCCATGCGATTTCGATGGAGATGGGCGCGCCGATCGACTTTGCGCTGAACGAGCAGGCCTCTTGCCTGCCCTGGCATACGAAGAACTTCCTGCGGGCGTTCGACAAGCTGGAATGGATCAAGCCGCTCGGCGACCATGCGCCGGGCGCGATGATTGCGCTGGAGCCGATTGGGGTCGTGGGCCTGATCACGCCTTGGAATTGGCCGGTCAACCAGATCGCGCTGAAGGCCATTCCGGCGATGCTGGCGGGCTGCACCTGCGTTCTGAAACCGTCCGAGGAAAGCCCGCTGAACGCGATGATGTTCGCCGAATTCTGCCATGACGCGGGCGTGCCGCCCGGGGTCTTCAACCTGGTGAACGGTGACGGGATGGGCGTCGGCAGCCGCCTTTCGGAACATCCCGATGTCGAGATGATTTCCTTCACCGGCTCGACCCGCGCGGGCAAGGCGATTTCCAAGGCAGCGGCCGAAAGCCTGAAGCGCGTGACGCTGGAACTGGGCGGCAAGGGCGCGAACCTGCTGTTCGCCGACGCCGACGACAAGGCGATCGAACGGTCGGTCAAGCGGATGATGGACAACACCGGACAGTCCTGCAATGCGCCCTCGCGCCTGCTGGTCGAACGCCCGGTCTATGAGGCGACCGTTTCGAAGGCCGCCGCACTGGCCGACGCCATCAAGGTCGGCCCGGCCAGCCAGCATGGCAACCATGTCGGCCCGGTGGTCAACAAGCGCCAGTGGGAACAGATCCAGGGCTATATCCAGAAGGGCATCGACGAGGGTGCGCGGCTGGTCGCGGGCGGTCCGGGTCTGCCCGAGGGGTTCAACCGGGGCTTCTATGTGAAGCCCACGATCTTTGCCGACGTGACGCCCGGCATGACCATCGAGCGCGAGGAAATCTTCGGGCCCGTCCTGTCGATCATCCCGTTCGAGACCGAGGAAGAGGCGGTGAAGATCGCCAACGACACGCCTTACGGCCTGACGAATTACGTCCAGACGACCGACGGCGCCCGGGCGAACCGGCTGGCCCGGACGCTGAAATCCGGCATGGTCGAGATGAACGGCAAGCCGCGCGGGGCGGGGGCGCCGTTCGGTGGCGTCAAAGCCTCGGGCCGGGCACGCGAGGGCGGCCATTGGGGGCTTGAGGAGTTCCTGGAGGTCAAGGCAATCTCGGGCTGGGATTCTGCGGTCGACATGGCGGCCGAATGATCGGCCCGCGGACCAGAGACTGAAAACGACAAGCGGGGCCGGCAATCTGTCGGCCCTGTTGCTTTCGCGGGCGGCCACAGGGGCATAGCATCTTCGGGGTATCGGGGAGGAAGCGATGACCGAAGCAGTTGCAAGAACACGTCATGGCGGGCGCGAGGCGCGGCGGCGGGAACGGTCTTCGACGGACCACACCCACCTGCACCGGCCCTATATCACCCGCAACATTCCGACCTACGACATTCTGGGCGAGGAAAGCCTGCAGGCGATCGAACGCGCGGCGGACCGCATTCTGGCCGAGGTCGGCATCGATTTCCGCGACGACCCCGAGGCGCTGGATCTGTGGAAGAAGGCCGGTGCAAAGATCGAGGACCTGCGCGTCCGGTTCGAACCGGGCATGCTGCGCGAAATCCTGAAATCCGCGCCCGCTGTATTTACCCAACATGCCCGCAACCCCGCGAATTCCGTGCAGGTCGGCGGCAAGGGCGTGGTCTTTGCACCCGCCTATGGCTCGCCCTTCGTGATGGACCTTGACCGCGGGCGGCGGTTCGGGACGCTGCAGGATTTCCAGAACTTCATCAAGCTCGCGCAATCCTCGCCCTGGTTCCATCATTCCGGCGGCACGATTTGCGAACCGACTGACGTGCCGGTGAACAAGCGCCATCTGGATATGGTCTATTCCCACATCCGCTATTCCGACCGCTGCTTCATGGGCTCGGTCACGGCAGAGGAGCGCAGCGAGGATTCGATCGAGATGTGCCGGATCCTCTTCGGCGCCGACTTCGTCGACCGCAATTGCGTGATCCTAGGCAATGTGAACGTCAACTCGCCGCTCGTCTGGGACGGGACGATGACGAAGAGCTTGCGCGCCTATGCTCGCGCCAATCAGGCGGCGGTCGTGGTGCCCTTCATCCTCGGCGGCGCGATGGGGCCGGTCACGAACGCGGGCGCGATTGCCCAGGCAGTGGCCGAGACGATGGTGGGTTGCGCGCTGACGCAGCTGGAACGGAAAGGCGCGCCGGTCGTTTTCGGGAACTTCCTGTCCTCGACGCAGTTGAAGACCGGCTCGCCCACCTTCGGCACGCCGGAACCGGCGATCGGCTCGATGGTCATCGGCCAGATCGCCCGGCGGCTGAACCTGCCCTTGCGCTGTTCGGGCAATTTCTCGACGTCGAAGCTGCCGGATGCGCAGGCGATGACCGAGGGCACGATGTCGATGCTCGCCGCCGTCCATTGCGGGGCGAACTTCATCCTGCATTCGGCCGGCTTCCTCGACGGGCTGCTCAGCATGTCCTACGAGAAGTTCATGCTGGATGCCGACCTTTGCGGCGCGCTCCATACCTATCTGGACGGCGTGAAGATCGACGAAAACCAACTCGCGGAAAGTGCGTTTGACGAAGTCGGACCGGGCAACCATTTCTTCGGTTCAGCCCATACGCTGGCCAACTACGAAACCGCCTACTGGGATAGCGAGACGGCCGACAATTCACCCTTCGAACAGTGGGAGCTGGCAGGCTCGGTCGATGCCGCGACGCGGGCGAACAAGCTGTGGAAGGAACGGCTGCGCGATTACGAGGCGCCGCCCTTGGACGCAGGCACCGACGCGGCGCTGCAGGATTTCATCGAACGCAAGAAGGCCGGGATGGCGGATGCCTGGTACTAGCATGACGCACGCGCGCCTGCTTTCGCCCATCAGCCTTCGCTGCCAGACGCTGCGCAACCGCATCGTCTTCGGCGCCCATACCGCGAACATGTCCGACATGGGCCTGCCGGGGCCGCGCTTTGGCGGCTACCTCTTGGAACGCGCGCTGGGCGGGGCCGCGATGATCGTGGCCGAACCGGTGCCCGCGCATAGGACTGGCGTCCTCACGCGCGGCAACTACCTGCACGAGACGGACGCGATCATCCCGCATTTCCGCAAGATCACCGAGCCGGTGAAAGAGGCGGGCGCGGTCATTCTGCAGCAGATCTACCATGTCGGTGCACATGGCGATTCCGACCTGTCGTTCCAGCCGCACTGGTCGCCCTCGGGCGGGCCGTCCTATCACGACAGCGACGGTAGCCACCGGATGACCGAGGCCGAGATCGAAGAGCTGCTTGACGCCCATGCCGCCGCCGCCCGGCGCGCGAAAGAGGGCGGCTTTCAGGGGGTCGAGGTCTGGGCCGCCTACCATTCGCTGATCGACCAGTTCTGGACCCCCTGGTCGAACGACCGCGACGACCGCTGGGGTGGGTCCTTGGAAAACCGCACCCGCTTCTCGCGGCTCCTCATCGAACGCATCCGCCGCGACTGCGGCGAGGATTTCATCATAGGCCTCGCCGTCAGCCATTCGACCGCCTATCCGGTCATGCTGTCGGGCGACGACCTATGCGAGGTGGTCGCGCTGCATGACGCCACTGGCCATGTCGACTATGTGACGGTGGGCTACGGATCCTACCTCGATTTCGAAGGGATCATCCCGGCCTTCACCGAAGGTGAAAAGCTGACGACCCCCTTCACGCGCCAACTGAAGGCCGCGCTTCGCCACGCCAAGGTCACGTCCGAGGCGGGCATCCGCACGCCGGAGAATGCCGAGACGATCATCGCCAGCGGCGAGGCCGACATGGTGTCGATCGTGCGCGGCCAGATCGCCGACCCGCATCTGGCACGGAAGACCATGGAGGGACGGGCCGACGACATCCGGGGCTGCATCTCGTGCAACCAGATGTGCTGGGGCCGCCGGTCGCGCGACTACTGGATTTCCTGCCTGATCAATCCGTCCGTGGGCCGCGAATGGGAATGGGGCGGTGACCGGTTCACGCCCGCCGCGACGCCGCGCGACGTGCTGGTCGTTGGCGCGGGCCCGGCGGGGCTAGAGGCTGCGCGTGCGGCCGCCGAGCGTGGCCACCGGGTGGAGATCCATGAGGCCGCGCCACAAATCGGCGGCCAGTTCCGGCTGGCGGGCCTGCAGCCCCGCCGCGCGCAGATCCTCGACCTGATGGACTGGTACGAACGCCAGTTCGCGCGCCTGGGCGTCACGCTCCGGCTAAACAGCTTCCTGGACGCGGACGAAATTGCCGCCCACCCTGCCGACAGGGTGATCCTGGCCACCGGTTCGCTGCCCGATCCGAACGGCTTCCAGCGCTGGCTGCCACATCTTCCCCGCCTGCCGGGGATCGACCTTGGCCATGTCTGGTCGCCCGAAGAGGTGATGCGGCGCGAGGCGCGGCTGGGCCAGACCGTGATCCTTTACGACGAAGGCTCGAACTGGCGCGGCGTCGGCACGGCCTGGGCGATGGCCGAACAGGGCAAAGAGGTGGTGATCGTCACACCCGAACCCTTTGTGGGCCGCGAGGTTGCCCGCACCTCGGCCGACGGCGCCGCCCGCCGCAAACTCGCCCGCCTTGGCGCCCGCTTCATGACCGAACATTGCATTGCCGCCTGGCACGGCAATGGCGCGACGGTGCGCAACCTGCTGACAGGCGAGGAACAGGTGATCGAAGCGTCCGATCTGGTGATGACGACAACCAACCGCTCTTTCGATCCATTCCCCGAGACTTTCGCCGGCAAAAACACCCACCGTATCGGTGACTGCGCCGCCCCGCGCCTCGCGGCTTACGCGTTCCACGAAGGCCGCAAGGTCGCGCTGTCGATCTAATGTTCCATTCCCGGGGTCGGTGCAGCCCGCAGGCGGGGCGCGGCAAAGTCGATGAATGTGCGCAGCTTCAGCGGCAACACGCCCTGGCCGGAATAGACCAGTTGCACCGGCGCCGGGGGCGGGGCGTGGTCCTTCAGAACCTCTACCAACTGCCCCGCCCGTTCCGCTGCCGCGATCTGGTAAGACAGGACCCGCGTCAGTCCCAGCCCCGCCACAGCGGCGTCGATCGCCGCCTCCGCCGTGTTGACCAGCAACCGCGGCCGGACTGTGACCCTTTGCTCGCGGCCATCCGTAGCGAACTGCCATTGCACCGCGTCGATGCCGCTAAAGGCGACGCAGTCATGGCGGGCGACCTCCTCCGGCCGCTCCGGCCTGCCGCGCGCTGTCAGATAGGCGGGGCTCGCGCAGACGATCCGGCGAATCTCGCCTAGCCTTAGCGCCTTCATGCTGCTGTCAGGCAGATTGCCGATGCGAAGCGCGAGGTCGATATGGTCATCGGTCAGATGCAGCACGCGGTCGGCGAGCGTCAGGCGCACGCTGATGTCGGGATAGGCCAGAAGGAAATCGCTGACGACCGGCAGCACATGCAGGCGGCCGAAGACAACGGGCGCGGTGATCGTCAAGAGGCCCTTCGGCGCCACATATTCACCCGCGACCGCGCGTTCGGCCTCGGCAAGATCTTCAAGGATGCGGCGGCTGGCGGCGACATAGGATGCGCCCGCTTCCGTCAACTGGACCTGACGGTTGGTGCGGATCAGAAGCTGGGCACCAATCTGGGCTTCCAGTTCCGCCACCCTGCGGCTGACGGTTGCGAGGGGCAGCCGCAGTGCCCGGCTTGCGCCTGACAGGCTGCCGGCATCAACCGCGGCGACAAGGACGGCCATCGCATCGAAACGGTCCAAGTTCAGATTCCCGAATTCTGGAAGGATGGATCCAGACTTTTCCGGATACCTCTCGATTTTCGGAAATACTACCTTCCGCGCGTCGCTGTCACAACCCGTTCGGAACCGAAAAATCATGTCCCGCCCGCCGCTGCCGCCCTTCACTGCCGAAACCGCCGCCCAGAAGGCCCGCATGGCCGAGGATGCCTGGAATTCTCGCGATCCCGCCCGGGTGGCGCTGGCCTATACCGAGGATAGCCGCTGGCGGAACCGGGCAGAATTCGTCACCGGCCGGGCCGAGATTGAGGCCTTCTTGACCCGCAAATGGGCGCGCGAGCTGGAGTATCGGCTGATCAAGGAGGTCTGGGCGTTTGCCGGCAACCGGATCGCCGCGCGCTTTGCCTATGAATGGCGCGACGATGCGGGAAACTGGTTTCGGAGTTACGGCAACGAGAATTGGGAGTTCGACGAAGAGGGCCTGATGCGCACGCGCCATGCCAGCATCAATGACCTTCCGATCCGGGCCGAGGACCGCAAGTTCCACTGGCCGCAAGGCCGCCGCCCCGATGACCATCTCGGCCTGAGTGACCTTGGCCTGTGAGGATCGCGCCATGACAACCGCACCCTCCAGCGACATCGCTTTCACCCCGACCGTCAAGGCGATCCAGTCCCGGAAAGGATCGCGTCGAGCCTATGCCCGCCAAGAAGAGGCAGGCGGGTTTCGTACAACGATCACCGAAGATCTGGTGGCTTTCGCGGCGGCACAGACGAGTTTCTTCCTCGCCACGGCCAATGCCGACGGCCAGCCCTATATCCAGCACCGTGGCGGCCCGGCTGGCTTCCTGAAGGTGCTGGACGATCACACGCTCGCCTTCGCGGACTTTGCCGGAAACCGCCAGTTCATCACGTCCGGAAACCTCGCCGACAATCCGCGCGCCTTCATCTTCCTGATCGACTATGCCCACCGCCGGCGGATCAAGATTTGGGGAAGGGCGCGGGTGGTGGAGGGCGATGACGACCTCATGGACCGGCTGATGCCCGAAGGCTACAAGGCGCGGCCCGAACAGGTGATCCTGTTCACGGTTGAGGCCTGGGATATCAACTGCCCTCAGCATATCCCGCAGCGGTTCGAGGCCGTCGATGTTGCCGCAGCGCTCGCAACCCGCGACGAACGAATCGCCGAACTCGAAGCCGAGGTGGCGCGGTTGAAGGTTCTTGCTACAGGTTGAACACCCGGCTCGGGTGAACCTCGCCGCCGCGATATTGGCCGACGGCGATGGGGCGGCCCTGATGGCTGACCCAGACCTCCTCGCCGAACTCGGCGCCGGTAATGACCTGACCGGGGTTGCCGTTCTTCAGCCGGACCGCGCCTTCGGCTGTGGCCCGTACCTCGGTCAGCCCGTCAAGCCCGACCTCAAGCGGCAATAGCCGCGCGTCCAGCACCTCGGTCCGGGCCAGCCGGTCGATCTCTTCAAGGCTGATCCCGTCCTTGGCCTCGAAGGGCCCCGACCATTCGCGGCGGAGCCACAGGACATGGCCAAGGCAGCCCAAAGCCTGACCAAGGTCGCGTGCGACCGAGCGGACATAGCCGCCCTTGCCGCAGACCATTTCCAGAAGGACCGTATCGGCATCCGGCCGCCCGGCGATCTCCAGCTTTTCAACCCAGAGCGGGCGGGCCGCCAGATCAAGCCGTTCGCCCTCGCGCGCCAGATCGTAGGCGCGTTCGCCCTCGACCTTCACGGCGGAAAACTGCGGCGGAACCTGCATGATCTCGCCCCGGAAGGCGCCGAGAGCTGCTTCGATCTCGGCGTCCGATGGCCGCTTGTCCGAGGTCGCAATGACGTCGCCCTCGGCGTCATCCGTGGTGGTCGCCGCGCCAAGCCGCACCGCGAACCGGTAGCATTTCAGCGCATCTGTCACATAAGGCACCGTCTTCGTCGCCTCGCCCAGAGCCACGGCCAGAACGCCGGTCGCCGCTGGGTCGAGCGTGCCCGCATGGCCCGCCTTCTTCGCTTCAAGCGCCCAGCGGACCTTGCCGACGACGGCGGTCGAGGTCACGCCCGCCGGTTTGTCGACGATGAGCCAGCCCGAAATGTCGCGTCCCGTCTTGCGTCCCATGTCACATCCGTCTGTTGGGCAGGTCAGTTCGACGGCACGACAAGGCCGATCATCGGCCCCATCGGCAGACCGAAATCGTCGCGCCCGAGGTCTGGTGCATAAAGCCGCGAGATGGTGCCGTCGAAGAAAAGCGCGTCGGGCAGGTTCAGCCCGTCGCGGAAGAAACGGGCAAAGCGATGGAAGTTCACCCGCTGGTCCGAGATCACGAAATAGGCCTGCCGCCCGTCGCGGCTAACGCCGACGCCGTTGCGGATGTTGACCGAAGGCGAGGCAGCCACGAATTTCGGGTGGATCGCGCCGGAAAGGACCAGCATCGGTCCGGATTGGCTGGCGTAAAGGCACGCGGGCCGCGCGGCATCGAACGCCAGCGTCTCGATCACAGCGAAACCGTCAGCGGTCACGCAAAAAACACCGTTCGGATGCAGGCCGAAATTTCCGGGTCCGGGCTTGCGCTGCAGGGGCGCCTGTTCCTGACCTTGTTCGACATAATATCCAACTGGACGGCGGTCGTCGTGATACATGCCCGCGTTCATGGCAAAGGCGAGCCGCTTGCCCTCGGAGGCCAACTGCGCCTGTACCGCGCCGAAAGTGCCCAGCGGTCGGCCGTCGGGGCCATTGAGGAACAGCCGCAGGTCCTCGCCCGCCGCCGCCTCGCAAACGGTGTAGCTGGCTTCCTCGAACTCCATGTCCCGGCAGTCGCCGCCGTACGCGGGAAGAGCGAAGAAGCTGAGGCCGAAAAGCGCTGCGGCCCTAGTCCAGCTCTTCATCTTCCGGTCCATCCGTCCGGGCGATGTCGCGCTGCACGCGTTCGTCGGAAAAGAGCCTGCGCGTTTCGTCGAGACGGTCGAAGGTCTGGTCGATCATGAAGCGCAGTTCAGGTGCGAATTTCAGCGTCATCTCGCGTGATACAAGACGGCGCAATTCCGTCCGGTTGCGGTTCAGCGCGACAAGCGCCGCATCCGCGTCGTGACCGCCGAGCGGCAGCACGAAGGCGGTCGCGATCTTGAGGTCGGGCGAGGTGCGCACCTCGCCCACGGTTATTGAAAAGCGATTGAGGTCGGGATCATGCACATCGCCACGCGCCAAGACCTGCGCCAGCGTGTGGCGGATCAGCTCGCCCACGCGCAGCTGGCGTTGCGAGGGGCCGGACCCCGAAGAGAAGCGCTTTTGTGCCATGGGCCCCATGTAGGCCAATCGCCCGGCACCCGCAACGGGGCTTTGCCAAGGCCGCCCCGAGCGGCTAAGCAATGCCCAAGCCTGCAAGGAGTGCCGCCCATGTCCGTTTCGCCCCCGCTTCCCGGCATCGTGATCACCGGCGTCTCGGGGCGCATGGGCCAGATGCTGGTGCGCGAGATCCTGCGCTCCGACAAAGCACGGCTCGCGGGCGCCGTCGAGCGGGAAGGCCACGGATGGGTGGGCATGGACCTTGGCCAGGCGATGGGTGGGGCAACGCTCGGCGTCACCGTCACCGACGACCCGCTTCAGGCTTTTGCCAAGGCGCATGCGGTGATCGACTTTACTGCGCCGGCGGCAACCGTCGAATTCGCGGCGCTGGCGGCACAGGCCCGCGCCGTGCATGTGATCGGCACGACCGGTCTTGAGGACGAGCATCTGAAGAAAATCGCCGCCGCCGCCCGTCATGCGGTGATCGTGCGGGCGGGCAACATGAGCCTTGGCGTGAACCTTCTGACCCGGCTGACGCAAAAGGTGGCGGCGGCTCTGGATGCCGACTGGGATATCGAAGTGGTCGAGGCCCATCACCGGATGAAGGTCGACGCGCCTTCAGGCACAGCGCTGATGCTGGCTGAAGCTGCTGCGGCGGGCCGGGGCATAACGCTTGCCGACCATCGCGTTAGCGGGCGCGACGGGATCACTGGCGCGCGCAAGCGTGGCGATATCGGCCTCTCGGCGATCCGGGGCGGCGACATCGTTGGAGAACATGATGTGATCTTCGCAGCTGACGGCGAGCGGATCGTGCTGCGCCACATCGCCACCGACCGCGCGATCTTTGCGCGCGGCGCGTTGAAAGCCGCGCTTTGGGGTCAGGACCGCAAGCCCGGACAGTATGACATGATGGATGTGTTGGGGCTCTGAACCGGCTATCCGTGCAAACGATACCAGGCGCCCCTTCGATCCCATCGTGCTCTCGTCGAGCGCTGCCAGCGAAAAGTGCACGCTGGGCAGCACGAGCGGCCCGACAGGCGGGGCCGCTCAGCGGGCGTACCAGTGGAGCGACACGCGCTGGCGGGTGAAGAAATCGCCCATCATGCCGAGGACGATCAGCGCGAGCGATACGATCAGTGCATATTCGACCGAAGAATTGCGCGGGATATAGTTGATGAAGACCGCCCCGCGCATCTGGTCGATGATGTGAAAGAGTGGGTTCCAGTTGAAAAGATAGAGATAGCCGAAGCCCAGGCTGTTACCGACCACCATCTTGCCTGACGCGAAGATGTTCACCCGTTGGACGATCATCAGAAGAGTCGGCGCGAGCTTCGGCGCCCAAGGCTTGATCGCCCGAAGTACCAGCCCGGTTCCGATACCGAACAGCCAGGCGAGCAGCAGCATGGTGAACACGAAGGCAGGATCGTCGATTTCGACCGGCTTGAAAGCGCAATGATAGCCGAAAAGGATCACTGTAGCGGTGACAACTTGCAGATAGAGCGAGCTGACGCAGGCCGCCGCAAGCGCGATCGCCGGATTCATCGGCGCATGCAGCATCATCGGTGATGTCGCCCCTTCCGATCCAAAGACCGAAGTCATGGTCTTCTTGTAGGTCACGTAGGACATCACACCGGTGATCAGGAAAACCAGAAAATCCCCACGCATGGAATTCGAACCATACCCCATCAGCGTCATCGTGGTGTAGAGAGCGAGGATCATCACCATGGTTTGCGAGAAATTCGACGCAAGCGAGAGCAGCGCGTTCGATCCGTTGCCGCGCAGCGAACGCACGGTGCAGTGGTAGATCAGGTCGAATGTTTCGAGCGTTGCCTCGAAAGAGCTTCTTGGCCGCCGTCCCTGACTGAACATTGTCTCTCGTTCCCGACTACCAGCGCGCTTCGCGGGCTTTGGCCGATAGTGATACCAAATTCTTGCCGTTTCCTTTGCGCCGGATCATAAGGACCGGACGCGCAGCATTCAATCTGGCCGGAAAAAGGGGCGATATTGTGGATTTCGAACGGCTTGCCTTCGTCATGAGGCGCCTCGCCCTAGAAGCGGGCGAGCGGATCATGGAAATATACGAGGCGCCGGATTTCGAGGTGCGGGCGAAATCTGACGCGAGCCCGGTCACGGCGGCGGACGAGGCTGCGGATGCGCTGATTTCCGAAGGGCTGGCAGAGGCTTTCCCCTCCATAGCGCTCGTGACCGAGGAACAGGCGACGAGCCATGGGCAATCGGTCTCGACTTTCCTTATCGTCGATCCCCTGGACGGCACAAAGGAGTTCGTCCAGCGGCGCGGCGATTTCACGGTGAATATCGCCTATGTCGAACAGGGCGTGCCCCTGCGCGGCGTGGTCTACGCCCCGGCCAAGGGACGGCTTTTCTATACGCTGGCCGACGGGCGGTCGGTTGAGGAAATCGGCCCATTCGACAAGGATCAGCCGGGCGAGACGAGGCCGATCGGCGTTTCGACCCCCGACAATCGCGGGCTGATGGTGGTGGCGTCGAAATCGCACCGCGATCAGGCGACCGACGACTATATCGCGCGCTATGCGGTGGCCGACATGACAAGTGCCGGGTCGTCCCTGAAATTCTGCCTTGTCGCCACCGGCGAGGCAGATCTCTACCCCCGACTTGGGCGGACGATGGAATGGGACACGGCGGCGGGCGACGCCGTCTTGCGTGGCGCTGGTGGCGAGATGGTGCGGTTCGACGATCATTCCCCCTTTGCTTACGGCAAGCCTGGTTTTGAAAACCCCTTCTTCATCGCCTATGCCCCGGGCGTTCTTCTGGTGAAATAGTGTCTGTCCTCATCGTCATCCCCGCCCGCTATGCCTCGACCCGCTATCCCGGCAAGCCGCTGGTCGAGCTGAAGGGCGCAAGCGGCGAGGCGCGCAGCCTTGTGCGCCGCAGCTGGGAAGCGGCGATGGCCGTCAAGGGCGTGGACCGGGTCGTGGTCGCGACAGATGACGAGCGTATCCGCGCCCATGCACAAGGGTTCGGCGCCGAGGTTGTGATGACCTCGGAGGCCTGTAGAAACGGAACCGAACGCTGCGCCGAAGCGCAGGCGGTGCTCGGATGGAAATACGATATCGTCGTGAACCTGCAGGGCGACGCGCCGCTGACGCCTGCCTGGTTTGTCGAGGATCTGGTGGCGGGCCTCAAGGCCGACCGCGGCGCTGATGTGGCGACGCCGGTCCTGCGATGCGACGGGCGTGCGCTGAACGGCTTTCTGGAAGACCGCCGCAATGGCCGCGTCGGTGGCACCACCGCCGTCTTCACCCGTGACCGCCGCGCGCTCTATTTCTCGAAGGAAGTCGTGCCCTTCACCTCGCGCAGCTATGCCGACAGCGAGCATACACCGGTCTTCCACCATGTCGGCGTCTATGCCTACCGTCCCGGGGCGCTGAGGGACTACGCGGGCTGGGACATGGGCCCCCTGGAAAATCTCGAAGGGCTGGAACAGCTCCGCTTCCTGGAACGCGGCCGCCAGATCCTCTGCGTCGAGGTCGAGGCGAAGGGCCGCCAGTTCTGGGAACTGAACAACCCCTCCGACGTCGCGCGGATCGAGGCGATGATGGCGGAGATGGGCATGGCATGACGGGCCGCGCGACCGTCAGCCTGATCATCGTCTCGCGCCACCGGCCCGATTGCCTGCATCGCTGCCTGACGGCGGTTTCGCTGCTGGACCATCCGGCCCTTGAAGTGCTGGTTGTTGCCGATCCCGCCAGCCTCGAGATTGCCGGGCGATTCCCCGTCAGAACCGTTGCTTTCGACGAACCGAATATCTCTGCCGCGCGCAACGCCGGGATCGTCGCGGCGGCGGGTGAGGTCGTGGCCTTCCTCGACGATGATGCGGTGCCCGAGCCTTTGTGGCTGGATCATCTGACCGCGCCCTTCGAGAACCCGCAGGTCGGTGCGGCGGGCGGCTTCGTTCTGGGCTGGAACGGACTGTCCTATGAATGGGCGGGCGGCACGGTTGACCGGCTGCTTCGAACCGCGCCGCTTGACTGCCCGGACACCGCAATCAGCCTTCACCCGGCCTCGGCGGGCAAGGCCATCGAGGTCAAGGGCGTGAACTGCGCCTATCGGCGGCAGACCATCGCCGCGCTGGGCGGCTTCGATCCGGCGTTGGCCTATTACCTCGACGAAACGGAGCTGAACCTGCGGCTCGCCTCAGAGGGCGCGCTTGTCGCCATGGTGCCGCAAGCGCGGGTGCAGCACCGCAAGGCGGACGGGCCGCGCAGACGCGCCGACCGGACGGTCACCTCGCTGTTCGACGTCGGCGCCAGCAGCGCGGTCACGCTCCGCCGCCACGGCGCGACCGACGACGAGATCGCCGTGGCGCGCACCGAGATGCTCGCACGGGAGGAGGAACGGGCCGCAGCCTACCGACGTGCGGGCCGCCTGTCCGCGGCAGAGGCCGAAGGGCTGCTTGCGACAGCGGCTGCGGGTTTCGCCGACGGTCTGACGCGCGCCCTTTCCCCGCTGCAGCCCCTGCCCGCCGCCGATCCCGGTGCCTTTCGCCCGGTTCCGCAACGGGATCGGCCACAGGTGATTCTCTCCGGGCGCCCCTGGCAGGCGCGGCAATTGCGGCGCGCGGCGCGGCAGCAGGCGGCCGACGGGGCGGTCGTGCAGCTTTATCTTTTCTCGCCCACCACGCTCTACCACCAACGCCGATTCTCGGACGGTTACTGGCAGCAGACTGGCGGGCTGTTTGGAAAATCTTCCAGAACTGACCGTTTTTTCCGCTTCTGGCGCTTCGCTTCCAGGCTTTTGCGCGAGGAAAGCCGTTTCCGGTCGGGATTCCGGAAAACCTGACTCCCCGGTTTCCGTATTTTCAACTAACCTAACGTTACCGGGGTGATCTTCCGCAAATTTCTCCCTTCGGTGGCGACAATTTGCCGTAGGATTGTCCAAGTCTTGTCCGAGGGTTATGGCGGAACTAGAAGGAACACCGCGCCTATGACGGCGCAGTTGATCAGGGTGCAGAATGAATCGCAGGGTTACGAAGGCGATATTCCCCGTGGCGGGGCTTGGAACACGGTTCCTGCCGGCCACCAAATCGATCCCGAAAGAGATCATGACGCTCGTTGACCGACCGTTGATCCAGTATGCGATCGACGAGGCGCGCGCGGCCGGGATCGAGGAATTCATCTTCGTCACCTCGCGCGGCAAGGGTGCGCTTGAGGACTATTTCGACCATGCGCACGAACTTGAGGCGAACCTTGAGCGCGCGGGCAAGAAAGACCTTCTCGACATCCTGCAATCCACCAACATGGATTCCGGTGCCATCGCCTATGTCCGCCAGCACAAGGCGCTTGGGCTTGGCCATGCCGTCTGGTGCGCAAGCCGCCTGATCGGTGACGAACCTTTCGCGGTCCTTCTGCCCGACGACGTGATCGCGGCGGAAAAGCCCTGCCTGCAACAGATGGTCGAGGCCTATCAGGAAACCGGCGGCAATATGGTTGCCGCAATGGAGGTTCCGGCCGAAAAAGCCTCGTCCTACGGTGTGCTCGATATCCGCGAGGATATGGGGGCGCTCGTCTCGGTCAAAGGCATGGTCGAAAAGCCCAAGGCGGCGGAAGCGCCATCGAACCTGGCAGTCATTGGCCGCTACATCCTGTCGCCGGGCGTCCTGCGCAATCTCGAAGCCAAGCAGCAGGGCGCGGGCGGAGAGATTCAGCTGACCGACGCCATCGCCCGCGAAATCGCCACCTCGGACAATGTCTACGGCTACCGCTTCCGCGGCCAGCGGTTCGACTGCGGGTCGAAGGCGGGTTTCCTGCAGGCCACGGTCGCTTTCGGCCTTGCACGGGCCGAGCTTCGTGACGAGTTCCAGCAGTTCCTTCTTGAAATGACAGCCATGCGGAAGGCTGCCGAATAAGCAGGGCTCGATGCCACGACCCATTCTGGTGACCGGTGGGGCCGGTTATGTCGGTTCCCATGCCTGCAAGGCGCTTGCGCGTGCGGGCTATTTGCCGGTGACTTTCGACAGCCTGGTGACCGGCTGGCGCGATGCGGTGAAGTTCGGCCCGTTCGAGGAAGGCGATCTTTCGGATCGCGCGCGTCTGGACGAGGTTTTCGCCAAATGGCAGCCCGAGGCGGTGATGCATTTCGCCGCCCTGTCGCTGGTCGGCGATGCGATGCGCGACCCGGGCCGGTACTGGCGCGCGAATGTCCTTTCCTCGCTCAATCTGATCGAGGCGGCGGTGGCGGCCGACTGCCGCCACTTCATCTTCTCATCCACCTGCGCGGTCTATGGCGATCAGGATGGCGTTGTCCTGGACGAGGAAACCGAGGCGCGACCGATCAACGCCTATGGCAAATCGAAATATGCCATCGAGCAGATGCTCGGCGATTTCGCCGCCTCGCATGGGCTGAAGCCGGTGATCTTCCGCTACTTCAACGTGGCGGGCGCCGATCCGGACGGCGAGGTGGGCGAGTTCCACCGGCCCGAAACCCATCTCATTCCACTGATGCTGGACGCAGTTGACGGGCAGCGCCCGGCGCTTACCGTCTTTGGCACCGATTATCCGACGGTAGACGGCACCTGCGTGCGCGATTATGTGCATGTGATGGATCTGGTGGATGCACATGTCGGAGGCTTGAGGTGGCTGGAAAGGGGCGGGGCGCCGCGCGTCTTCTGCCTCGGCAGCGGCAAGGGCTTTTCGGTGCGCGAGGTGATTGACCAGGCCGGGACCGTGACGAACCGCGCCGTGCCGGTCACCTATGGCGACCGCCGCGCGGGCGACGCGGTGAAGCTGGTCTGCGGATCAGAACGGGCGATGAAGGATCTGGGCTGGGTGCCCGCGCGCTCGACCATGAAAGAGATGATCGCCGATGCCTGGCGCTGGCATCAGTCGGGTCACTATGACCGATAGGCCACCGCTTCGCATCCTCGACATCACCCGCCTTGTGGCACGCGCTGACGGCGGGCCGCTCACCGGCATCGACCGGGTGGAACGCGCCTATCTGAAAGGCCTGATCGCTGCGCACGTACCCTTCTATCTGGCCAGCCGCGCCGCTCTTGGCTGGCTGATCATCGACGGGGCCGAGGCGCGCAAGGTTCTGGGCTGGATCGACAATGTGGCAAGCTTGCCCGCGCCCGGTCTGGCCGGACGCCTGCTTTCCGGTCCGCGCCGCACCCCCGCGCTTGAGGCGGCGCTGCGCGAGATCGCGGTCGCGCGCCTCAGGCCCGGCGCGCTGCCCGGCTGGTTGAAACGCCGCGCCGACGGCAATGGCAGCTGGATTTCGGTGGGGCATATGAACCTCGCCGACCGGACCTTGCGCAATGCTCGCAAGGCGGGGCTGAAGACCGCCGTCATGCTGCATGACGCGATTCCGCTGGATCATCCCAATTGGTCAGCGACCGGGGCGACCGAACGGTTCGCCGCCGCTTTGGATGGCGTCGCCCATCAGGCCGATTTCATCTTCTGTCCGTCGCAATCGGCCGCGCGCCGTTTGGCGTTGCATATGCAGCCCGAAGGCAAGGTGCTGATCGCCCCACTGGGCGTGGAATGTGCCGAGGCAGATCCGGCGCTGATCCCCGCAAGTTTCCGGCCGGAACATGCAAGCTTCATCTGCCTCGGCACGATCGAGCCGCGAAAGAACATCGGGCTTCTGTTCAATGTCTGGACCCAGTTGCAGGCCCATCTGCCTGCAACCTCGGTGCCGCACCTGCATCTGGTGGGACGTCGCGGTTGGGGCAGCGATGCGCTTCTCGGCCATCTCACAAGATCCTCGCTGCACGGCCGCTATATCTTCCAGCATACCGGCCTGCCTGACGCAGCCGTCGCCGCCATGCTCCTGAAGTCGCGCGCCCTTCTGGCACCAAGTCGGGCCGAGGGCTTTGGCTTTCCACCCGCGGAAGCAGCGGCTTTGGGCGTTCCGGTGATTGCGACCGATCTCTCCGTTACGCAGGAGGTGATCGGCCATTACGCCACCTACTTGCCGCCCGACGATCCGCAAGCCTGGGTCGAGGCGATCCTGCCGCTGTCGGCGCCGGGCAACAGACGCGCGCCTTTGGCGCTGCCCGACTGGACAGCGCATTTCAACCTGGTCTTTAATCACGTCTGATAGCCGTTGCATTGAACGAACGACGGACCGGGGAATTCGAGTGAGGGTCTGGGAAAGATACCGTCTGCGTCTGACCCGGAAGCGCTTGCGCTTCCGCGCGTTCCGGAAACGGCGCGAATTGACGCCGGTAAAGGATCGTTCCGGCCAGATCGGCAGGCAGGCGATCCTGCTTTTCTCGACGGTGCGCAACGAACGGCCGCGGCTGCCATTCTTCCTCACCTACTACCGGACGCTCGGCATCAATCACTTCCTGATCGTCGACAACGGGTCGGATGACGGGACGGCGGACTATCTGGCGGCCCAGCCCGACGTCTCGCTCTGGACCACGCGCCGCAGCTATCAGAAGGCGCGGTTCGGCGTCGACTGGATGAACCATCTGTTGCGCCGCCATGGCACCGGCCATTGGGCGCTGACCGTCGATGTCGATGAGTTCCTCACCTATCCCTATTGCGATACGCGCCCGATCCGCGCCCTGACCGACTGGCTGGATTCCTATGGCGTCCGCTCCTTCCCGGCGATGCTTCTCGACATGTATCCCAAGGGGCCGGTCGGCGCGCGAACCTATGCCGAGGGGCAGAATCCGTTCGAGATTGCCGATCATTTCGACAGCGGCAATTACATGATTTCGCGCAACCCTCAGTACGGCAACCTCTGGATCCAGGGTGGACCGCGCGCACGGACCTATTTCGCCAATGCGCCGGAAAATGCCCCTGCCCTGAACAAGATCCCGCTGGTCAAATGGCACCGGACCTACACCTATGTAAACTCTACCCACATGCTTCTGCCGCGCGGCCTGAACCAGACCTTCGATACCGACGGCGGAGAGATGACGTCAGGCTGCCTGATGCATGCGAAATTCCTGTCGCTTTTCCCGGTGAAGGTTCAGGAAGAGGCGGCGCGTCGGGAGCATTTCGGCCAAAGCCGCGAATACCGGGCCTATGCGGCCGATGACGCGGCATCGGTCGATTTCTGGTGCCCGTTCAGCGAGAAGTTCATCAACTGGCGACAGTTGGAAATCCTCGGGCTCATCTCGAAGGGCAGCTGGGCATGAGTGTGGGCGTCATCATGCTTTGCCACACCGCGTTCGGCCGCGCTGCCGAAGTGGCACGGTTCTGGGCGGAAGGCGGCTCGCCCGTTGTCATCCATGTTGATGCCCGCGTGTCGGAAAAGGCGGTCGGCGAGTTCCGTGACGCGCTCACGGACCTGCCGCAGATCAGCTTCTCGCGGCGCTTTCCCTGCGAATGGGGTACCTTCGGCCTCGTTGCCGCAACTCTTGAAGCATCGACGGACCTGCTCGCCCGCCATAGCGATGTGAGTCATGTCTACCTCGCCTCTGGCTCCTGCCTGCCGCTCCGCCCGCACCGGGAACTGATCGACTATCTCGAGGCGCATCCCCGGACCGATTTCATCGAAAGCGTCACTACCGAGGATGTGCCCTGGATCGTCGACGGGTTGGCACAGGAACGGTTCACCCTGCGCTTTCCCTTCGCCTGGCGCACGCGGCGGCGGCTTTTCGACGGCTATGTACGCCTTCAAAGGCGGCTGGGCGTCACGAGGCGCATCCCTGCGGGGATCGAGCCACACATGGGCTCGCAATGGTGGTGCCTCACGCGCCGCACGCTTTCCTCGATCCTCGAAGACCCGCGCCGGGCGGAATATGACCGCTATTTCCGCCGGGTCTGGATTCCGGACGAAAGCTATTTCCAGACACTCGCACGGCTTTATTCGACCAAGCTGGAAAGCCGGTCGCTGACCCTGTCGAAGTTCGATGTCACCGGCAAGCCGCATACATTCTATGACGATCATCTGCAGCTTCTGCGCCGGTCGGATTGTTTCGTTGCCCGCAAGGTCTGGCCGCAGGCCGAAATCCTCTATCGCACCTTCCTCGCCCCGCAGCCCGAAGGCCATCCCCGGACCGAGCCGCAGCCGGGCAAGATTGACCGCCTTTTTGCCCGCGCGGTCGAGCGGCGCCGCTACGGGCGCCCGGGCCTTTACATGCAAAGCCGCTTCCCGGCGCGCGACCGCGAAAACGGCAAGACCAGCGCACCCTATTCGGTCTTTCAGGGCTTTTCCGACCTTTTCGAGGATTTTCCGAGCTGGCTGACCAAATCCTCGGGCAGCCGGGCACATGGCCATCTCTTCGCGCCGACGGGCGCCGAATTCGCCGCGGGCGATCCGACCTTCGAAGGCGCCCTGCCTTCGGGTGCGGCGCTGAGGGACTATAATCCGCGCGCCTTCCTCACCAACCTTCTGTGGAACACGCGCGGCGAGCGGCAATCTTTCCAGACCAGCCCGCGCGATCTGCAGGCGCTGAACGAATTCATCGCCACCGACGCGAATGCCCAGGTTTCGGTCATTTCCGGCGCCTGGGCGATCCCGCTCTATCTGTCCGAGGCGCCCTTCGCCTCGGTCCGGGTCGAGGCGGCGCGGCTTCAGCAGATCGAAACCCTGCATCTGGCGCTCCTGCGTTCGGCCGAGGTGAAGGCCCGGGTACGGATCTGGACGCTTGCCGATTTCCTCGAAAGCCCGATGGAGCATCTTCAGGCCATCGTCGACGAGATCGCGCCGCGCGCGCCGCGCTCGATCAGCGAGGTGCCCCGCATGGTGGATTTGTCGGGCTTCCCGCAGTTCCTGCAGAATCTGAAAAACCAGGGCATGCAGCCGACGCTCGTCGGCGACTTCCCGATGGCTCTGGGCGACGCGCCGCGCGGCCCGGCGCGCGGGCGGCCCTACCTGGTGCGCTAGGGTATGGCACGCTTCACAAGCTTCGTGATCCTTGCCGCCATGCGGACCGGATCGAACTTTCTGGAAGAAAGCCTGAAGGGCGTGCCGGGCCTCGCAGTTCATGGCGAGGCGTTCAATCCTGTCTTCATGGGCCATGCCGACCAGAAGGAACTGCTCGGCCTCTCGCTCGCCGCCCGCGACGCCGATCCCGGCGCGCTGCTTGACCGGCTCCGCAAGGCGCCGGGCCTGAACGGCTTTCGGCTCTTTCCCGGCCATGACCCGAGGGTGTTGGCGCTGGTTCTCGCCGACCCAGCCTGCGCCAAGATCGTACTGACGCGCAATCCCGCCGAAAGTTATGTCAGCCTTCTTATCGCGCGCGCGACCGACCAGTGGAAGCTTGGCGATGCGCGCGGCCGGAGGGAAGCGCGTGTCCGTTTCGAAGAGGCCGGGTTTCATGCCCATCTGAGCGAGCTGGGCGCTTTCCGGTCACAGGTCACACAGGCGCTGCAGGCCAGCGGCCAGACGGCCTTTCATCTGACCTATGACGATCTCGGTGATCGGGAGGTGATCTGCGGTCTCTGCCGGTTTCTCGGCGTCGATGGCGAGGCGGCGGAGCCGGCCCGCAGCATCGTGCCGCAAAACCCCGGGCCGCTGAGTGACAAGGTGACGAACCCGCGTGAGATGGCGGCAACCCTTGCGCGGCTCGATCCGTTCGGCCTGTCCCAGGTACCGAATTTCGAGGCAGGTCGCGGCCCGCAGGTTCCCTCCTTCATCGCCGCACAGGTCCCGCTTCTGTTCCTGCCGATTCCCGGTGGCCCGTCCGCCTCGGTCGAGCGCTGGCTTTCGGCCTTCGGTCCGACCGAGACCGGCTTTACCCAGAAGACGCTCAAGGACTGGATGCGGGGGCACACAGGCCTCCGACGTTTCACCGTCCTGCGCCACCCTTTGCTGCGCGCGTTCGCGGCCTTCGAAAGTTACCTTGGACCCGAATTCGACGAGGCGACCCGCCAGCAGATTTCCCGAAACTACAAGGTTGCGTCAGAGCCGACTGCCACTGCCTTCGCCGCCTTCCTTAGGTTCCTCAAGGCCAATCTGAACGGCCAGACCGCGCACCGGACCCTTCCCGGATGGGCCAGCCAAAGCGCGGTGGTTCAGGGCTTCCAGCAGCTTTTCTCGCCCGATCTTGTGGCGCGCGAGGACCGCGTCGAACCGGCGCTTGGCTATCTTTGCGAAGACCTCGGGCTCCCCATGCAGCGGTTTGAGGCGGACGACGGGCTGGCGCAGCGGTTGAGGTCGCTAGGTCAGGGCGAGGTGCTGAGCGCAGCCGCCCGTCAGGGCTATGCGCGCGACTATCTCGCCTTCGGTTTCGGCGATTGGGCCTAAGCCGCCTCAGGCCGCCTGGATCGACCGCAGATCGGTCAGAACCGCATGCAGCGCGGCGGGATCGCTGTTCTGACGCAGCTTGATCCGCGTCTGTTCCTCGCGCAGCGTACGAGAGACGGTGGCGAGCGCCTTCAGATGTTCGACACCAG
This sequence comes from Frigidibacter sp. RF13, assembly GCF_026626305.1. GTDB lineage: Bacteria > Pseudomonadota > Alphaproteobacteria > Rhodobacterales > Rhodobacteraceae > TMP-24. The sequence continues at coordinate 66,757 of NZ_JAPNUE010000011.1, forward strand.
CATCCTTCGGCGCGAAAAGCGCGAAAATCAGGTCGACCGGCACCCGGTCGACCGAATCGAAATCGACCGGCCGTTCCAGGCGGATGAAAACCCCCGCCATCTTCTCAAGCCCGTCGAGCCGCGCATGCGGCAGCGCCACGCCATTGCCCACCCCGGTCGGACCCAGCGTCTCGCGTTCCTGCAAGGCGTCGAAGGTTGTGTCGCCATCCAACCCATAAACGGCCTGGGCGATATCGCCCAGATCCTGGAAAAGCCGCTTCTTGCTTGCGGTGCCGGCCATGACCCGCACCGCGCTCGGGCTCAGAAAGCTCGATAGGTCCATTCCACCTGTCCTTGTCGGGCCGCCCGTCAGCTGCGACCGGCCGGATCGATCCAGCCAACGTTGCGATCCTCGCGGCGGTAGACGACATTCACCCCGCCGTGCTTTTCGTTGCGGAAGACCAGAAGCGGCGCGCCCACCAGTTCCATCTGCATCACCGCCTCGCCGACCGAAAGCGAAGGGATCTTCGTTTCGGTCTCGGCGATGATGATCGGTTGCAGCGATGCGCCTTCCGCCTCTTCCGCCTCGTCTTCAGCGGCGAGCACATACATGGGTGCCTCGTCGAATTCAACCGGTGCCCGGCGGTCACGATGATGATCGCGCAGACGGCGCTTGTAGCGGCGCACCTGCTTGTCGAGACGTTCGCGCGCCGCCTCGAATGCCTCGTAGACCTCGTGCGCCTGACCGTGCGAGGCGACATGCAGACCGGTCGAAAGATGGGCGGTCACCTCGCACAGATAGGTGCTCGCATCGCGGGAAAAAACGATCGTCGCATCGGTCGGGCGCTGGGCATATTTCTCGAGCGTCTCACCAAGCTCGGACTTCACATGAGTCTGCAGAGCTTCACCCACATCCATCTGCTTGCCGCTGATCTGATAACGCATCATTGCCTCCTGTGCGTGAAAAGTGTGCCTTCTCGGTTCACCTCTTGCCGGGCGTCCGGAAAGTCTGGTTCTGGGGAAATTCGGGCCCGGCACCGGGGCGATCCGATCGGCTCGGGAAGAGGCCGAATGGGTCGCGCGAACGAGGGCGGTGGGAATGGGCATTTGTGATATTTGGCGCCAGTTCGGCGGCCTCTGTCAACGGCTTCCTTTTCGACATAGGCGCGGAATGTGGCACGGCAAGGGCACGCCGTGCGACGGCGGGGCCGAAAAATCTGTCCGAAGATTTTCCGGCGGCAACCGGCCGACAGGGTCAGGAGATGCGGAAATTCTGCCCGAGGTACACGCGCCGCACATTCTCGTCGCGCACCACCTCTTCCGCGGTGCCGCTCATCAGGACCACGCCGTCGTGCAGGATATAGGCGCGGTCCACGATCTCCAGCGTCTCGCGGACATTATGGTCGGTGATCAGGACGCCGATCCCGCGTTCCTTGAGGTCATGGACCAGCGTGCGGATATCGCCGACCGAGATCGGATCGACCCCGGCGAACGGTTCGTCCAGCAGCAGATATTTCGGGTCCGCCGCCAGGCAGCGCGCGATCTCGACCCGCCGCCGCTCGCCGCCCGACAGGGCCATCGCGGGCGCGCGGCGCAGATGTTCGACCGAGAAATCCGACAGCAACTCCTCCAGCCGCTCGCGCCGCTTGTGGGGGTCGCTTTCGGCGATTTCGAGCACGGCGAGGATATTGTCCTCGACTGACAGGCCGCGGAAGATCGACACTTCCTGCGGCAGATAGCCGATGCCAAGCCGCGCCCGGCGGTACATCGGCAGGCCGGTGACCTCCTGCCCGTCGATCATGACCTGACCCGCGTCGGGCGTGATCAGCCCGGCGATATTGTAAAAGCAGGTGGTCTTGCCCGAGCCGTTGGGCCCAAGAAGCGCCACCACCTCGCCGCGCGCCAGGTCCATCGACACATCGCGGATCACCGGGCGGCGGCGATAGCTTTTGCGCAAATGGCGGACTTTCAGCCCCTGACCGCCTTCGGCGAGGGTGAGGGTCGGCGGCGTTCCCATCTCAGTTCCCCGCCGGTTGCAGGATCGTCTTGACGCGACCATCCATGCGGCCGGTTCCCGCATCGATATCGACGGTCAGTTTCTGCCCGGTCATAACATCGCCGTTCTGGGTCAGGACGACATTCCCGGTCAGCTCCAGTTCCCGCGTGGCGAGGAAGTAGATGCCATGCTCGGCCTTCGCCGCCTCGACCGGCGTCGAGAGAAGCACATTGCCATCCGCGATCAACCGGTCGATCTTCGTCCGGTCGCCCTCGACATATTCGACGGTCAAGAGGTCGGACGACAGGCGCAGGTCGCCCTGAACGGCCTGCACATTGCCCTTGAAGATCGCCTGATTGTCCTTCTGGCTGACCTCAAGGACATCGGCCGTGATCTCGACCGGCTTGCCCGCCTCGCCCTTGAGACCGGAAAAGGCCACTGGCGCGCCGCCTTGCGTCTCTGCCATGCTTACGCCCGCCGCCGGAATGACCGCCAGCGCACAGACCGCCGCGAATAGCAAATGTCGCATCGTGACCCTTCAGTTCTCCGGCCTGTATATCAGGCGGACCGCGCCTTTGAAAACCAACAGTTGCTCACCCGCAGGGCCGGAAATCCTGACTTTCTCCGACGAGATTGTGCCCAGAGGCGCCGTGCCTCGCACATCGCCTTCGGCGGCAATGTCGGTGCGGTCGAGCGGCCCCTCCATTGTCCGGGCGCGGAGGTCGTAGCCATCGGCGGTCAGGACCGTCACATCGCCCTCCAGACGCAGCCGTTGCGCGACCTGATCCATCGTCGCGCTGCGGGCGCTGACAGTGACTTTTCCACCATCCTTAAGATCGTAGACCGCGAGGACATTCTCGGCTGTTGCCGGGTCATTCGGGGTAGGCCCCGGCCGCGCGCTGTCGGCCACCACGCGGATCGCGGTGCCGTCCTCGGTGACGGTCGAATAGGCGGGCGCCGTCAGTCGCGGGTCGTTTGCAAGCGCGTTGATGTCAACCTCGGCATAGGGCAAGGCTCCTTCGAAATCGATCCGGCGGGCGAAGAGGAAAAGCGTCGAGAGGATCGCCAAGGCAACGATCGGCAGCGCGATCTTCAGCCAGAAGATCAGGCGTGAATAGCCGGACAGCGCCGCCGCCATGGCTCAGACCACACCGGCGCGGAAGCAATCGTGGATGTTGAGGATACCCTCGGGCGCGCCCGATGCGCCCACCACGAACAGGCAAGTGATCTTGCGCTCCTTCATCAGTGCCAGCGCCTGTTCGGCCAGTGCCCCGGCGGCAATCGTCTGCGGCGCGCGGGTCATGATCTCTCCCGCGTTATGGCCCAGAAGGCCGTCCATGTGCCGCCTGAGGTCACCGTCGGTGACAATGCCTGTCAGGCGGCCGCCAGCATCGACCACCCCGGCGACGCCGAAGCCCTTGCGGGTCATTTCCAGAAGCACATCCGCCATCGGCAGGTCTTGGGCGACGACAGGCATCGCCGCGCCGACATGCATCAGGTCGCCGACCTTCAGCAGCTTCGCACCAAGCTTGCCGCCCGGGTGGAAGGTACGGAAATGGTCTGGCGTGAAGCGCCGGTGCTCCATCAGCGCGACCGCCAGCGCATCGCCCAGAGCCAGCGTCATGGTGGTGGAGGTGGTGGGCACGATCCCGGTCCCGCAGGCTTCTTCCGCCTGCGGCAGAAGGATGGCTACATCGGCCTGGGTCAGCAGGGTCGAGCCCTCGCGGCTCGCCACGCCGATCAGCGGAATGCTGAAGCGGCGGGTATGGGCGATGATATCGGAAAGCTCCGGCGTTTCGCCCGAGTTCGACAGCACCAACGCCACATCGCCATCGGTGACCATACCGAGATCGCCGTGGCTCGCCTCGGCCGGATGGACATATTGCGCGGGCGTACCGGTCGAGGCGAGCGTTGCCGCGATCTTGCGCCCGACATGGCCTGACTTGCCCATACCCGACACGATTACCCGGCCCTTCGCCGCCAGGATCAGATCGACCGCCGCCGCGAAGGAGGGGCCGAGCGTCGCGCCAAGCGCCGCAAGGCCGCGCGCCTCAAGTTCGATCACGCGGCGGGCGGTCGCAAGGAATGTCTCGTGATCGGTCATGTCAGTGCCTGAAGATGTCCGCTTCGTCGCCCCAGCCCAGAAGGTCAAGCTCGGCCCGGCGCGGCAGGAATTCGAAGCAGGCCTGCGCCAGCCCGGTCCGCCCCTCGCGTTCCAGAAGCTTGTCCAGCTCTGTTTTCAGCCGGTGCAGATAAAGAACGTCCGAGGCGGCATAGTCGCGTTGCGCTTCGCTCAGGCTTTCCGCACCCCAGTCCGAAGTCTGCTGCTGTTTGGAAATGTCGATGCCCAGGATCTCCTGCAGCAGGTTTTTCAACCCATGGCGGTCCGTGAAAGTGCGCACCATCTTGGCGGCGATCTTGGTGCAATAGACCGGCTGGGTCGTGACGCCAAAGGCCGCCTTGAGCGCGGCAATATCGAACCGACCGAAATGGAAGAGCTTCAGCACCTTGCGGTTCTTCAGAAGCTTTTCGAGATTGGGCGCCCGCTTCTGTCCCGGTGCGATCTGCACGAGATAGGCCTTGCCGTCCCCGGAAGACAACTGGACAAGGCACAACCTGTCGCGCCGTGGGTCGAGGCCCATCGTCTCGGTGTCGATCGCGACCACGGGGCCAAGATCAAGGCCATCCGGCAGATCGTTCTGGAACAGTTCGGTGGTCATGAGCCTCTCATCCGTCAATATCTGCGCGCTGCCGTACTCATGGTGTAGGATATCCAAATCCCCGCCGACCAGCACTATGGCGCCGCAGCCCTATTCCTCGCCGGTTGCAGCCAGTCCCGAAAAAATGGACAAGCCCATCGGCACGCATTCTCCTGCTCGTACCGACCGCCCGGCTGTTTGGCAACTCTGCGAAAGCCGGTTGGGCCATAGCCTGCCTGCGATAGCGGCTTTTCCGCGCTGTGCCCCGGATGCGCGCGTGGTGGTCCAACCCCCAATCGCCCCGGCCACCTGCGCAGAATGAGCCTTGCGCGCCGTGGCACGCCGTAGTAGGGCCGGGGCCAAGAAGGATGCCGGTGTAGCTCAGCTGGTAGAGCACGTCATTCGTAATGATGGGGTCGGGGGTTCGAGTCCCTTCACCGGCACCATCCTTCTCAGGAACCTCCCTTAGGGCAGTTGGATGCGCGCTCGGTTAGCGCCACGCGATTTCTTCGCGCGGCGCAGGGTCAAGCTGAAACGTCTTTCGGCCTAATCACCAATTTCACCGCTCGCCACGCGCTTGGTGTGGCGGCCAGAATTCCGATTCCGGGATTGATGTGGTCTGGAGGAGTGACCAGAGATGCGGTGGCAGCCGCAATTGCGACCGACAATTACCCGCCAGCTGTTTTCAGCCAAGGTCGCGCGGGGATATCGTTGACGCTCAGACTGGCTGGCTCTCTTCGCGAAGTCGCGGACGTGGCCCGTAGTAGGTAGCGGGACCGAAGGTCTGTGACCTGAATGCACGCCCTTCCGCCGAACCTTTCGTATCTTGACCCGTGTCAAGGCGCCCTTGCGGAGTTCGGTGGTTGGATTGCCCGATCATCCGACGGAGGGAGTGAGATGAGCGATCAGACAGTGACCGGAATCGACGCACCTGCTCTACAAGCGCAAAAAACCGCAGGACCACAGAAATTCCCCACACCGGACCGCGATCAGGTGCGGCTCGCCTTCGAAAGCGGCGCCTATCCGTATCACGACCGGCTCGGGGTTCGCGCTTATGAGACCGAGAAGGCGACGCTTCAGGCCGAACTTCTGAAGGTCCAGCTCTGGGCACAGGAGACAGGACAGAAGTTTGTCATCCTGATGGAAGGCCGCGATGCCGCCGGCAAGGGCGGCACGATCAAACGGTTCATGGAACATCTCAATCCGCGCTATGCCCGCGTTGTCGCCCTGACAAAGCCCTCCGACGTCGAAAAGGGCCAGTGGTTCTTCCAGCGCTATATCGAGCATCTGCCGACAGCGGGCGAGATCGTGTTTTTCGACCGCAGCTGGTACAACCGGGCGGGCGTCGAGCGGGTGATGGGGTTCTGCACGCCGTCCGAATATCTGGAATTCATGCGCGAGGCGCCGGAACTGGAGCGGATGTTCGTTCGCTCCGGCATCCGGCTCTACAAATACTGGTTCTCGGTCACCCGCGACGAGCAGCGTCGCCGCTTCACCGCACGCGAAACCGATCCTCTGAAGCGCTGGAAGCTAAGCCCGATCGACAAGGCGTCGCTGGACAAGTGGGACGATTACACCGAGGCGAAAGAGGCGATGTTCTTCTACACCGATACCGCCGATGCGCCCTGGACAATCGTGAAATCCGATGACAAGAAGCGAGCCCGGCTAAATGCGATGCGGCATTTCCTGACCTCGCTGGATTATCCCGGAAAGGACGCCTCGGTCATCGCCCCGCCCGATCCGCTGATTGTCGGGCGCGCCGCGCAGGTGCTGGCGGCGAACGGTCATATCATCGACACCGCAACCCATCCGCGCACCCGGCGCAGGGTCACCGCTGTCGCCGCGCCCGCCTGAGGTCGGGCGCCTCTGGACCTTCCCCAGCGCTGGGTCTATGGCTCGGGGATGAGGGAACGGCTTTCATATGCCGCGCAGGTGCGGGTGCTTCTGGTGTTGGGTTTGCCGATCATCGGCAGCCATCTGGCGCAGATGCTTCTCCATGTCACCGACACGGTCCTTCTGGGCTGGTATGGGGTCGACGAGCTTGCGTCGGTCGTCCTTGCGACCTCGACCTTCTTCGTCCTCTTCATCCTTGGGGCGGGCTTCGGCATTGCCGTGATGGGGATGGTCGCCTCGGCGCTCGGCCGGGGGGATGAGACGCAGGTCAGGCGCGACACGCGTATGGGCATCTGGCTTTCGCTTCTCTTCAGTCTCTTCACCCTGCCGGTCTTCTGGTATTCCGGGCCGATCCTGCTGCGGTTCGGGCAAGAGCCGCATATCGCCGATCTGGCGCAGGATTTCCTCAGAATCGCGGGCTTCGGCATGGGGCCGGCGCTGGTGATCATGGTGCTGAAAAGCTATCTCGCGGCGCTGGAAAAGACCAAGGTCCAGCTGTGGGTAACGCTGGCTGGTGTCGTCTTCAATTTCTGCGTCGCCTGGGCGCTGATCTTCGGTCACTGGGGCATGCCTGAACTGGGCGTGCGCGGCGCGGCGATCGCCTCGCTTGTGACCCAGAGCCTTGGCGCGATCCTTCTCGGTCTCTATGCGGCGCTGGAACCCTCCAGCCGCCGGTTCCACCTGTTCCAGCGCTTCTGGCGGCCGGACTGGGTGGCTTTCTTCCGCGTGCTGAGACTCGGCGTTCCGGTCGGTCTGACCGGTCTCGCCGAAAGCTGCCTCTTCGTTGCGGCGTCGGTGATGATGGGCTGGATCGGTACGGTGGAACTTGCCGCGCACGGGATCGCGATGGAGGTGGTGGCCTTGGCCTTCATGGTCCATCTCGGCCTGTCGAACGCGGCCACGGTGCGGGTTGGCCGGGCAGAGGGCGAGGGTGACCCGCAATCGATGCGCGACAGCGCGATCGCAGCGACGCTTCTGTCTGCGGGCTTCGCCCTGCTGATGATTGCGCTGTTCCTTGCCGCGCCTGAATGGCTAGTCGGGCTCTTCCTCGACGAAAGCAAGGAAGAGGCGGGCGCGATCCTGAGTTTCGGCGTGAAGCTTCTGGCGATGGCGGCGCTGTTCCAACTGTTCGATGCGATGCAGGTGATCGGGCTTGGCCTCCTGCGCGGCGTGCAGGACACGCGGGCGCCGATGCTGATCGCGGCCTTGTCCTATTGGGTGATCGGCGTGCCGTCGAGCTATCTGATCGCCTTCCCGGGTGGCTATGGCGGCACCGGCCTGTGGTTCGGGCTCGCGGTCGGGCTTGCAGTTGCGTCGGCGCTTCTGATGGCGCGCTTCTGGCGCGGGCCCTGGCGGCGGCGCCTCGGCGCGTCAGCTGCGGTCGGCCTTGCGCCGCACAAGGACGCTGCGCAGATCGTGCATGGCGAGTAGAAGCGCGTCCGTCACCTGATCAAGTTCGTCGTCGCTGGCCTTCGACTGCGCCCAATGGGCGGTCTGGTTCAGGTGATCGACAGTGCGCAGGATGTCGTCGATGTCGCGGCGCGCCAGCACCGCCTGCCGCTCTGCCATCCAGCCTCGGATCGCCGACAGGTCTTCGGGCGAGAGCACACGGTCGCCCTGCGGCTTGATCTCGCCGTTGCGGATGTTCGCGACCGCGATCTGCTCCATCTCCAGCCGCCGGTGACGGTTCTCCGCATCGATGCGGAAGACCGCGGCGCCGTTTTCGCGCGTCCTGAAGAAGTAATCCGGCAAATCCGACATGAGCCCGCCTTTCCGCCGCCGACAGTAGAAAGCGCCGGGGCGCCTGTCAAAGCCCGTTCAGCGCAGGCGGGCGACGATATAGCGCCGGGGTGGCCCTTTTGGGAAATCGCCGGATTCGAGGATCTCGAATCCCTGCCGCCCGACCGCTGCCTCAAGCCAGCGGGTCGAGAAGAACGACACTTTGGGCGCCTTGCCGAAGAGCCGCATGAGCGCGACTATCGGCGCCATCGCGCGGAAGGGGCCCTGCAGGCACGCGGTCTTGGATATGAAGAGCCCGCCGGGTTTCAGAAGACCGCGCACCCGACCGATCGCCGCCTCGGGATCGTGAAGCAGGTGGAGGAGGTTGAAGGCCAGAACCGCGTCGAAAGGGCCGGGGGGCAGGGGGCCGCCCTCCAGGCTCGCCTCTTCGAGGCTGATGTTCGTCAGACCTGCCTCCTCCACCTTCTTCCGGCCGATGGAGATCATGGCCGCCGAGTAGTCTGTCGCCGTAATATGGCCGACCCCCGGTGCGATCAGAAGCGCCGTACTTGCCGTGCCGCACCCCAGTTCCAGCACGTGGTCCGTGAGTGAGAGGTAGAATTTCGTGCGGGCCAGAGTGTATTCGTAGGCACTCGGGTCCTTGATCGGATCGGCCGCGTATTTCGTGGCGATCCGGTCCCAGAATGCGGCGTCGGATGTCATCGGTACCTCCTGGGCGCGACCCTAGAGTGCGGTGTTAACGAAAGAAATTGCATAAATTTCTTCACCCATTATGCATCAACGCATGGATTGGAACAGCGTCTCCTTCGACTGGAATCAGGTCCGCGCCTTTCTGGCGACGGTCGAGAAAGGGTCTTTCTCGGCGGCGGCCCGGGCGCTCGGCCTTGCGCAGCCGACGCTGGGCCGACAGGTCGCGGGGCTTGAGGCCGACCTTGGCGTTACGCTGTTCGAGCGTCTGGGCAAGAGCCTGATCCTGACCGAGGCGGGGCAGGAACTTCTGGGCGCGGTGCGCGAGATGGGCGCGGCGGCAGGGCGGATATCCCTGACGGCGGCCGGACAGAGCCAGACGATTGAAGGGCTGGTGCGGATCAGCGTGGGCGACGCGCTTGCGACATGTCTTCTGCCGCCGATCCTAGCGCGGCTGGCCGACATCGCGCCGGGGATCGTCATCGAGCTGATCGTTTCTAACGAGCTGAGTGACCTGCGCCGCCGCGAGGCCGATATCGCGGTGCGCCATGTGCGGCCGACCGAACCCGAGCTGATCGCGCGCTTCATTCGTGACAGCCGTGCCCGGCTCTATGCCGCGCCCGCCTATCTTGCGCGCTATGGTCGGCCAACCTCGGGGGCTGATCTGAGGGGCGCGCTCATCGTCGGCTTTGAGCGCGGCGAGCGGCTTCTCGAGGTCCTACGCGCCCATGGGCTGGCGGTGGAGCGGGAGAATTTCCGCCATTACACCAACAATACCGTCGTGGGATGGGAGATGGTCCGCCAGGGGCTTGGGATCGGGATCATGATGGAGGAGGTCGCGGCGGCCACGAAGGGCGTCGAGCTGGTCCTGCCCGGGTTCACACCGATCCCGGTGCCGATCTGGCTAACCACGCACCGCGAACTGAGAACCAGCCGGAGGATCCGGCTGGTCTATGATTTTCTTGCCGAGGAACTTGGCCGGATCAGCGTCTGACAGGGCCTCGTCGAAGCCCTTCGGGCACTCCTCGGGGGCGCCCCGACGAGAAGCGAAGCGCCCGAGGAGGCCTTAGCGCAGGCCCGCGCAGAACGACTGGATGCGGCGGCAGGCTTCTTCCAGTGCCTCATCCGACGTGGCGTAGCTCACGCGGAAATTGGGCGACAGGCCAAAGGCCGCGCCGAAGACGACCGCCACCCCGGTCTCCTCCAAGAGCGCCGTGGCGAAGGCCTCGTCATCCACGATCCGCGTCCCACCGGCCGAGGTCTTGCCGATGCAGCCGGAAATATCGGGATAGACGTAGAAAGCCCCCTCGGGCCGCGGGCAGCTGATCCCCTTTGCCTGATTCAGCATCGACACCACCAGATCGCGCCGCCGCTGGAACAGCTCGCGGTTCGGGCCGAGGAAATCCTGCGGACCATCCAGCGCCTCGACCGCCGCATATTGCGCGACTGACGATGGGTTCGAGGTCGACTGCGACTGGATCGTTCCCATCGCTCTGATCAGATGGGCAGGACCCGCCGCATAGCCGATTCGCCAGCCGGTCATTGCATAGGCCTTCGACACGCCGTTGCAGGTCAGCGTCCGGTCGTAGAGCCCGGGCTCGACCTCAGCCGGGGTCGCGAACTTGAAGTCGTCGAAGACGAGATGTTCGTACATGTCGTCCGACATGACCCAGACATGGGGATGGCGCATCAGCACGTCCGTCAGCCCTTTCACTTCGGCCGCCGTATAGCCCGCGCCCGTCGGGTTCGAGGGCGAGTTGAAGATGAACCATTTGGTCTTCGGCGTGATCGCCGCTTCAAGCTGCGCAGGGGTCAGTTTGAAATTGGTTGCGGCAGACGCCGACACCATCATCGGCGTGCCCCCTGCCAACAGCACCATGTCCGGATAGGAAACCCAGTAGGGGGCCGGAATGATCACTTCGTCGCCCGGGTTCAGCGTTGCCATCAGTGCATTGTAGAGCGTCTGCTTGCCGCCGGTTCCGACCGTGATCTGGTTCGGCTGGTAGTCGAGCCCGTTCTCGCGCTTGAACTTCCGGCAGATCGCCGCCTTCAGCTCGGGGATGCCGTCAACGGCGGTATACTTGGTCTTGCCCGCGTCGATCGCCCGCTTGGCCGCATCCTTGATATTCTGCGGCGTGTCGAAATCCGGCTCGCCTGCGCTCAGGGCGATCACATCCTTGCCCTCCGCCTTCAGCTGCGCCGCCTTGGTCGAGATCGCGATCGAGGGCGAGGGTTTCACGCGCGAGAGCGTGTCGGAAAGAAAGGCCATGGGGCGCTCCGGTTTGAACAATCCGGGATGATGTCTTAGGGTGCGCCTTCGACGCACACAAGCTCTAGGAGTATGAATATGGCCGCGGCAACGGCGCCGACCGACGACGGATGGTTCACCGAGGAAATCGCGACGCTGGGCGACAGGCTCGCCGCCGCGCGCGAGGCGCAGGGGATGGGCGAGGCCGATGTGGCCCAGAGGCTCGGCGTGCGCGCCAAGACCGTCCGTCAGTGGGAGGCCGACGCCTCCGAGCCGCGCGCCAACCGTCTGCAGATGCTTGCGGGCCTTTTGGGCGTCAGCCTGCGCTGGCTGATGACCGGCGAGGGCGAGGGCGTGGCGGCTGAACCGACCCGCCCCGATGCCGAAGCGATGGCGCTGATCGAGGAATTGCGCGCCGTGCGCGGCGGCATCGAGCGGCTGAGCGGCCGGATCGAGCGGATCGAGGAGCGACTTCGCAAGCTGGGGCAGGCGGCGGCATGAGTGATGCAGCGGTGGACCGGCTGAAGCGCCTGCACATGCGCAGCTGGCGGCGCGGGACGAAAGAGATGGATCTGATCCTCGGGCCCTATGCCGATGCGCATCTGGCGGCGATGGGGGCTGGGGCGCTTGACCTTTACGAGGCGCTTCTGGGCGAGAACGATCAGGACCTATACCCGTGGATCACCGGCGCGGCGGCGGCACCAGAGCGGTTTGCGGGCCTTCTGGCAGAAATCGGCGCCTTTGCGCGATCACGGCACGGGGCTGCGAAGGCCTGAACGGCCCACGCGCCCTGGTCGGAAGGCTTTAACTGAAATTTGGCGTTTTTTGCTCACTCTCACCCCGATACGTAATTGTACGGAGCGAGTAGATGACGATGCAGGCCCCCCTTCAAGACCTGTCGCGGCCCGGTTTTCTGGCGGGCTATATCGAAACGCTTGGTCTGGTGGAACGGTTGCACCGCCTGCTGCTCGACGTGATCAAGGACGAGTTCGAGCGGACCGCGGAGGCAGAGATCAACGCGGTGCAGGCGCTTCTTCTGTTCAATATCGGCGCCAATGAGGTGACGGCCGGGGAACTGAAATCGCGCGGCTACTATCAGGGCTCGAACGTGTCCTACAACCTCAAGAAACTGGTGGAGCTTGGCTATATGCACCACGAGCGGTCCGAGGTTGACCGCCGGTCGGTCCGGGTGCGGCTGACGGACCGGGGCGAAGCGGTGCGCGAACGGGTGGCCGATCTTTTCCGCCGCCATGCCGAGGGTATGGCAGGGCGCGGTATCCTCGGTTTGGAGGGCCTTGAGGATATGAACGCGCTGCTGAAACGGATGGAGCGCTATTGGGGCGACCAGATCCGCTTTATCTACTGACTGGTGGTTCCTTTGGGATTTCGCCCCGCGCCGGGCGCGGGGCGACCCGGGGGGGGGGGGGGGGGGGGGGGGGGGGGGGGGGGGGGGGGGGGGGGGGGGGGGGGGGGGGGGGGGGGGGG
>NZ_JAPNUE010000012.1 GCF_026626305.1 Frigidibacter sp. RF13
CAGACTATCATTTCGCCATTCGTGCCTTTACCGCTCTTTCAGCGTGCCGCATGACCCCAGGTAGTTGAACGGTCTCAAGCCGCTCCTTTGATTTTGTTGACTTTCGTGTACCGCATTTAACGGCTACGCGACACCGGCGTCAGCGTTTGCGCCCGCACCGGGAGGCCAGTGATAGCCATGGCCGAAGCCGCGCCGATACCGCCAAGAACAGACCGGCGCGACAAAGCTAGCCCGGTCTTGCGATTACGATGTGTCATTTCAGAATCCTCCGCTGTTGTGTGTCCGCCTCGACGCGCATGGCTGGGCAGTTTGTTGTAGTGGTTATCGCAAAGTCACTTGCCGCCACGGCCTTCCAATCCGGCTTGGGCGTCGGCATCGGATCCGGGCACGCGCATCTCGAAGGTCTCGCGGATCACGGTGTAGTCGAAGTATCCCAACCGGGCGATTGGCTCGATCGCGGTGATGTCCAGTCGACCGTCAGGCCGGATCACTTGGTCGTCGATATGGATCGTCTCCACCTGGGCAAAGACGACATCGACGGTGCCGTGGTTGGAGGCGCCGCGCATCGTGTGCGTGCTCAGGTACCGGCATTCGAACTTGCAGGGGCTTTCCTTGACCATCGGCACCGCACCGTTGTCGGAATAGATGCGGGTCACGTTGATACGGTCGAACTCGCTTTCCTCGGGCGGCAAAGCCATGGCGCTGATGTTCACCGCCTCGCGCAGCGCGAATGTCGCCATGTTCCAGACAAACCAGCCGGTTTCCTCGGCGTTCAGGACCGTGTCCTTGCGCCGCCCGTCCGGGTAGCGGTTGGCCGCGAACATCACCATTGGCGGATCGAAGGTCAGGTTTTGCCACTGGCTGTAGGGCGCGATGTTCTCCACCCCGGCGACACTGCGGCTGGACAGCCAGCCGATCGGACGCGGCACGGTGCAGCTCTTGAATGGCGAATACGGCAATGGGCAGCGTTCAGCACCGGGCGAGTACTTCATGGCGGCGTCCTTCTCGACCTTGTTTGTGATTTACAATATATGAGCGATATATCGGCAGTATGTCAATCTGCCTTGATATAGAGCGGCGCGGTGCGCCGCAGTTGTGCTGGAGACGGAAATGAACAAGACAGAGCAGGCGGTTGCCATGCTGCAGGGCATGATCGAGCGGGGCGAACTCGCCCCTGGGTCGATGGTGTCCGAACGGACCATCGTCGAGCTCATCGGCTTGGGGCGGACACCGATTCGCGAGGCGATCCAGCGCCTGGCGCCCAGCTACATGATCCGAGTGCATGCCAGCCGTGGGATCGAAATCCCGGCAATCACAGTCGAGGATCAGCTCAGCCGACTTGAGGTCCGCCGCGCCGTCGAGGTGCTGGCAGTAGACCTCGCGAGCAAGAGAGCCAGCAAGACACAGCGGGAGGCCATGCAAAGCTTGGCATCCCGTCTGGAAGGCCAGTTCACCTTGCAGGAGTACACCGACACCATCCGGGAAACCCATGCGCTCATCCTCGATGCCGCCGGGAACCGCTATCTCGGGTCGCTGATGCTCCCATTGCAGGGGTTGTCGCGACGGTTCTGGATCGTTCATGCGCGCGAGGAAAATAGCGATATCTTACGCGGGCGGGATCTGCACCGCGCCATTCTGACGGCCATCTCTGAAAGAGATGCGGAGGCCGCCACAGCCGCGTCTCGGGCGCTCAATGATTACCTTGTGGAGTTTGCGCTTGCAGTGGTGGCTCGCCAGGCTGCGCGGTGAGATGAACCGGGAGGGGTCTGCCGGCGCATTTCTGGTTCGATGATCGGGCTACTTTTCTGGCAGCGTTCAAGCTTCAGGGAAGCCACCTCCGGGAAAGCCAAGTTGCCAGAGGCCACCCTCTGGAAGCCTGTTTGCGAGAAGTCGTTGAGTCCGCTTCACTTTCCCCGTTGACAGGCCTGCCTCGATTGACCCGCCCCTTGATCATTGAAGAATTGAGCCCGGAGGCCCCCCTCACGGGCGCTTTTTTTGATTTCCCCCCCTCTCATCCCGAGCCGCATCCCATGGACCTCGTCTTCGCGCCGAGCCAGATCGAGGCTTGGCCGATTGCCCGGCTGCACCCCTATGCCCGCTTTGCCAAGATGCATGGCGACGACCAGGTGGCGAAGATCGCGGCCATGGCCGAGGATTTCGACCTGACGCTTGTGTGGACGCTGCGCGGAATGCAAGGACATCGTGAACCGGCAGTGTCCCGGGTGGTGGTGTAGGAGGCCGCGCGCGGAGCCTCCGGCGTAGCGCGGCGCGCGGCCGCGGGTGACGCTGGCGGTCACCGCTGCGGGAAAGGCCGAGACCGCTCTTGCCGGCGCGCGCGCCAAGCTGGACACAGTGATCGAGGCCCTGCCGGAAGGTCTGCGCACGCCCGAGGCGGTTGTCGCTCGACGGGAGGCGTTGCAGAGAGAGCAAAGGCAACTCTCCGAGGCGCTGGAAGTGGCGACGCAACAGGACCGAGCCGTCAGTGAAGTGCTCACCCGTTCGCAAGAGCAGCTAGAAGCAGCGAAGCGGGCGCGCGACGGGCAGCAGCAGCGCGTGAAGAAGGCACAAGGTGATTTTGTCGCTCGGCTTACCGAGGTTGGGCTGGACAAAGCGGGATATGATGCCTGCAAGAGCCATTTCCCGACTCTCGACGCCGACCGCAAGAAGGTGACCGATCACCGCGATGGATTGATCGCTGCTCGCAAGACATTGCGAACGCCATAGCCGCTTGTGCAGATCGTGAACGCCGGGATCTTGCCCCGCTACAGCTGGCGTTGGCAGACGCCACCCAGACCTTGAACGCGGCCAACGCTGCACTTGCCACAGCGAGAACGGATGTATCGTCACTGGCCAAATTCAAGGAATCGCTTGCCGCGGCTCTGACCGAAACCGAGCGGCTTGAAACTGAGACCGGTCCGCTCCGGGGGCTGGCTGATCTGGCTAACGGCAAGAACGATTTCAAGATGACACTCGAGACCTTCGCGATCGGAGCAATGTTCGACCAGGTTCTCGAGGCGGCGAATATGAGGCTCGACCCTATGACACGTGGTCGCTACCGGCTAACGCGTGGGCTCGAGCCATCTGGCGGTCGCGGCAAGCGTGGGCTCGAAATCGAGGTCTTCGACATCAACACCGGCAAGGCGCGCCCGACAGCAACGCTGTCAGGCGGCGAAACCTTTATCGCGGCACTGGCCCTCGCGCTTGGGCTAGCTGATGTGGTCGAGAGCCTTTCGGGCAAGATCCGGATGGACACTTTTTTTTCGATGAAGGCTTCGGGAGCCTCGACACCGAGAATGGGGCGGGCACGTTGGATCAGGTGATCCAAGTTCTTGCTGCGCTGACAGAGGGCAGCCGGGCCGTCGGCCTGATCTCGCACGTCGGACTGGTGCAGGAGGCTATTCCACAAGGCTTTTACGTGCGCTCGACCCCAAGCGGCAGCCGGGTAGAGTAAAGAAGGGGTACGGGATGACGGACCGCTGGTATTACCGGAAGGCACACACCCGCCGTCTGTCGTCAGGGCGCACGGTATCCGTCCGCGGCGGTTGGGCAGTTCGGGGCGATCGTGAAAGCAAGAGGGGCGCATCGTTCAGGCGGACTTGTCCAATATGTGGGGCGCTGATCGTAAGCGTTGGCATGCCCAGAGGAGGGTGGGTCCATTTTGAGGGCGGCAAAGGCCTGACACGAATTAAGCACCCTTGCCTGCATCTTGGCGAAGGTCTGAGCAGGCGGCGCGACGAGGACACACCGGATCTTTTCGAAAGCCTGCCTTAGCTCGTTGCCGGATCACACAGAGCGATTCTGACCAAAACACTTAGGTCGATGTTCAAACCACGACCCTTTGGCCGCATCGATGAACGTAAGTATTGGCGTCAAGCGCTCCTCCCTCAATGAACCGAGAAGGTCCCTGTCGCTGGATCTGATCACAAAGGTCTAGTCCTTGATCCGCCACATTCTGAATCGTCCTTGTTGCGTCACTTCTCGGATCAGGCCTCGCTCTTCCATCCATGCGAGGTTCCTTTGAACAGCCGCGCGACTTGCGCCTGTTAGGGGTCTGCTCCGGCTGAGTGCAAAATGACACCTTAAGGCTGGGTGCTATCGTTTTTTCCACCTGTATTCGCCTGTGAGCAGGATATGCGCCCACCCGAGTGGCGAGATGTGCGTCAGAAGGTCTGGTGAACAGTCGAGACCTTCGCCCTTTCTGGCTGCAACAGCGTGGCCAAGATGTTTGGTGTTCCAGTAGATGGCGATTGCGGCCAGCAGGTTAAGCCCCGCCATGCGATAGTGCTGTCCTTCAGAGGTTCGGTCTCGGATTTCGCCCTGCCGCCCAATGCGCAGCGCATTTTTCAAGGCGTGATGCGCTTCACCTTTGTTCAGGCCGATCTGGGCACGGCGCTGCATATCGGCGTCGAGCAACCAGTCGATGATGAACAAGGTGCGTTCAATGCGTCCGATCTCCCGTAGTGCAAGCGCCAGTTCATGCTGGCGCGGGTACGAGGCGAACTTCCGCAACAATTGGCTGGGTGGCATGACACCCGCCGCCATTGTGGCGACGGCGCGTAAGATGTCCGGCCAGTTTTCCGTGATCAGCTTTTCTCTGATCTTTCCACCGACCAGCCCGCGGACTTCCTTCGGCGCAGCGGCGGGGTCGAAGAGATAGAGCCGCTTTGAAGGGAGATCGCGGATGCGGGGAACAAAGCGATAAGACAGGAGTGCGGTTGCGGCAAAGACATGATCGGTGAAGCCGCCGGTTTCAGCGTATTGCTCTTTGATCTTCTTCCCAACCTCGTTCATCAGCAGGCCGTCCAGAATGTACGGGGCCTCGTTGACGGTCGCAGGGATGTTCTGTGTGGCAAACGGGCCGAACTGGTCGGAGACATGGGTGTAGGCCTTCAAGCCCGGCTCCTGCCCATACTTCGCGTTGATGAGGTTCATCGCCTCGCCATGACGCGCTGTCGGGAAGAACTGACCGTCGCTTGAAGCAGTCATGCCGACGCCCCAGAACCGCGCCATCGGCAAATCGGCCTGCGCCGCAATCACCTTGGCAAGCGCCCTGTTGATGGCATCGCTTTCAACATGCCAGCGGGACAAGCGCGAGAGTTGGAAGTAGTCATGTGAACTGGTCGCCTCGGCCATCTTGCTGAGGCCAAGGTTCAATCCCTCGGCCAGCAGCACGTTCAACAACCCGATGCGATCCTTGCAGGGAACGCCGGTGCGCAAATGGGTGAAGGTTTCGGTGAAGCCGATATCGTCATCAACTTCCTGCAACAGATCGGTGATCCGGACGGCAGGCAGGCGACCATAGAGATCAAGCACCATGCCATCAGCATCCGCCGGGATTGCTGCCGTCAAACGATCAACCTTGAGCACGCCGTTCTCGATTGAACCGCCGGGAATCGCGCCGGTTCGGGCGGCCTTGGCCAAACGCTTCATACCGTCCGCTAGCCTTGCCTTGCGATCATCGAGCCAGACCACAGGTTCGAATGGCATCGTCAGGCGAGGGCACGCCTTGGCTGTTTCTATCGGTACCAAAGCCTGTTTCAGATCAGCGTAACGCCGGGAATGGGGCAGCCAGATATCGCCGGATCGGAAAGCTTCGCGCACCTGGAACAACACGGCGACCTCCCAGAGCCGATTGTCACCTGGGTCCTGAGCATTGAGGTGTCGATGCCATTTCGAAGTTCGGCGTAAGAAGCCCACCTGGCGGGACGCATCGGTTTGATCCTGGGCGATGACTTTTGTTGCCTGCATCAAAGGTGCCGCCACCGGGGCGGCGCAGATATCGAGCGCCCGCAGCATTCTTGGGGCATAGCGCCGGAACCGGTGATACCCATGAACGACATGCGACAGGGCGTCAGCCGCCATCGTGTCGGTCAACTCGGCCGCGGTTGTCACCATGTTTTCGAGTTGAGACCAGCCACACGTAACTTCAATGGTCGCTTCAAGGGATGCACCATCCGCCTTGGCCGCTAGCAAGGCGGCGCCCAAATCCTTGAAGGAGCGCAATGTCTCGCGCAGCGAAGATCGGGCGTCTGCGATACGCGCATCGGAAAGCCTCTTCGCATCCCGCCAGATCTTGCCAACAATCCGGTCGTGGGTTTCGATCACGGCATCGGCAATGGCTGCCTTCCACTCTACCGCACAGACAGCAAGGATCGCCAGGCGCCGGTCACTCGTGATGTCGCGCAACCCATCGGCAAAGTAGCGCTCGCCTTGGCGGCGCAGGCGGGTGGCCCGATGTGGCGGTACGTTGGACAGAATATCCGGTGAGAGGCCGAATTCTTGCAAAAACTCCAACCGGTCCAGAAGTCGCGATGCTCCAGCCGAGTTGCTGCCCGCCTCGAAACGGCGAAGCCAGATGAACCGGGTGACATTGCCATCCACGATCTCGGTCAACAGCGCGTCCAGGCGTTCTTTCGTTTCATCGTCGATCTTGTTGGCGATCCGGCTTTCAATCCGACGTTCTGCCGATACCAGGGCATCCGCGCACAGCCGCTCGACGACCGAGATGCCGGGCAGGATTACTTGTGACCGGCGACACTCTTCAATAAATCGCCGTGCCAGGTCTTCGTTGGATCGGGCCGTTTCAGCCTCTTTCTCCAGCCAGGCTTTCAGACTGCGCGCACCCTGGCCCGAGAACATCTTGAAGCCATAGAGCTGGCGCAGGGCGTGCAGGTGCTGCTGACGGGTTTGCCGACGTGCGGCATATGGCAAGACATCGTCGCCGGTCAGACCCAACTGGGCCGCGATGAAGCGCAATACCTTTTCCGGGATGACCTCACCGGAAGACAACAGCCGACCAGGATAGCGTAGGGCACAGAGCTGTAGGGCAAAGCCGATCTTGTTTTCCGGCCGCCGCCGTTCGTTGATGTGTTCGATATCGTCGTCTGCCAGTGTGTAATGCCGCAACATCAAAGTCTCGTCAGTCGGCAGGTCGAAAAGCGCCGAACGCTGGCGCTCGGTCAGAATGGTGCGATGCGCCATGTTTCTTTTGCTTTCTTGTTGGAGTTTATTTATTGATGATTATGATATGAGTTAAGGAATAAACGAGATGGCCGAAAGCCCGGAATTCCTCCACACACCACAAACGTTCGTTTGTGAAACATGCTGATCGGATACGCGCGCGTCTCAAAAGCCGATGGCAGCCAGTCGCTTGATCTGCAAAAGGACGCTCTTGTTGAGGCGGGCGTCGATGAAAAGCAAATCTACTCCGATCAGGCCTCGGGCAAGAAAGACGACCGCCCGGGCCTCGAAGCCTGTCTGAAGGCTCTGCGCGACGGCGACGTCCTTGTCATCTGGAAACTGGACAGAATGGGTCGCAGCCTGAACCATCTGGTGAAAACGACGACCCTGCTGTCAGAGCGCGGTGCCGGCCTGAAGGTGCTTACAGGCCAAGGGGCACAGATCGACACGACCACCGCAGCCGGTCGGTTGTCATTTGGCATCTTTGCAGCGCTCGCTGAATTTGAAAGCGAGTTGATCCGGGAACGCACCATGGCAGGGCTGCAAGCCGCCCGTGCTCGAGGTCGAAAGGGCGGCCGTAAGTTTGCACTCACCAAAGCCCAGGTCCGGATGGCACAGGCCGCAATGGCCAACAGGGACACATCAGTTTCAGAACTGTGCCGTGAGCTGGGCGTGAAGCCCGTCACCCTGTACCGATACGTCGATCCCAAAGGCAACCTGCGCGACTATGGAAAACGCGTCCTCGGCGCTTAAGGTGTCATTCTGCACTCAGCCGGAGCAGACCCCTATTTGTCGATGTCCCGACCGCCGAGGCAAGACTCGTACCGTAAGCGATGGCGTGGACGCCCCCGGCGGCATCGATGTGCCACGGCGGTGGGTGCCTCAAGCACCGCTGCGGAGGGGAGCGTCCCCCACCGCTTACTGTGCACAGACGTGTGGAGGTCAATCGGTAAAGTGTACAACGAAGCCAACCTTCGGCTATCAAGCATATATCGCTTAAGAACCAAACTTCGCGACAGAACCGGTGCGGCTCGATGCTTGCGCGAAAATCTACTCTTCGCGAAATGCGTGCTGCATCTGGTCGAGAACCGGGCGAAGCAGGTAACTCGCAACAGATCTTTCGTCGGTTCCGAGAAAAGCTTCGATCGGCATGCCGGGGATCAGCTGGAGACTGCCGAGCTTACTTATCTCCGCTGGCGCGACCGTGACCTGGACTTTGTAGTATGTCGCCTGGGTCGCCTGATCGGTCACCGTGGTCGGCGAAATCAGCGCGACCTCGCCGTATATTTCTGGTGTCGTACGGTGGTTGAAGGCAGAGAATCTGAGCCGTGCTGCCTGACCCGGATAGACTTGATCGACGGCGGTTGGCGCGACATGCAGTTCGAAGGTGCGAACATCAGCGTCCGGGATGATCTGTGCAATTACGGCGCCCGGCGGAACGACCCCACCGACGGTGACGATCTGCAACTCATGCAGATAGCCGCTGACCGGGGCGACAATATCGATCCGTTCGAGTTGCTTGCGCGTGGACGCGATCTGTTGATCAAGTTCATCAATCTGGCTTACCGTGCTTCGCAGTTCTGTCACGGCCTCTTCGCGGAACTGTTGCTCTATCCGGGCCTGTTCGAGCTCGGCGTCGCGGATAGAGTTCCCCAGCCGTGCAATCTCGCTGAGCTGCTCGGTGATCTCGCCCAGTAGTTGGGCGCGGCTTTGTTCGAGCGACAGGATGTCAGCCTTTGTCACGAGGTTCTTTTCGACCAGTTTCCGTTGCTTATCGAGTTGTTCCACGACCAGCTGTTCCTGCGCACGCTTTGCGCCGAGCAAAGCTGTGATGCCGTCGATCTGGCTGCGGAACTGGCTGATCCGCTCGGCGGTCTGGGCGCGGCGGGCGGATTGAATTTCGGCACGGGCACTGAAGATCGCCACCTCGCCCTGTCTGAGAGAGGAAAGGTCGATGTCGCCGAGCGCGATAGAGGGGTCCGAAAAGGCGGGCGGCGCCGTTCCGTCCCGTTCGGCGAGCAGGCGGTCACGACGGGTGATAGCCTCCGCGTAGCGGCCAAAGTAGATCTTCAGGTTGGCCCTCAGGAGCGTATCATCGAGCCGGATAAGCAACTGCCCCTGATCGACATGCTGCCCCTCGGTGACGAGAATCGCGCCGACGATCCCACCGTCGAGATGCTGGACCGACTTGGGCTTGCCATCGACCGAGACAGTCCCTTGCGCCACGACCGCACCCGCGATCCCCGTCCAGACCGACCAGAAAATCAGGATCAGGACGAGTGCGATGCTCCCGATCACGGCGACAAGGCCCGCCTTGCGCATGTCGGTTTGCGGCGCCTTGGTGTCAGCCAGCATCCTGCATCCTCCGGATGACGGCAGGGCCGGTGTGACCGGCCGGTCTTGTGGCCTGCGCCAGAACCTCGTCACGATCGCCGAAATGTCGGACCTGTCCGCCCTGCAGGACCAGTACCTTGCCGACGGCGGCAAGCGCGCTTGGCCGATGGGCCATGAGGATGACCGTCGTTCCCCTCGCCCGCATGTCGAGAAGCGCTTTCGCGAGCGCCTCGTCACCGGCAGCGTCAAGATTGGAGTTGGGTTCGTCCAGGATCACGATCTTGGGTGAGCCGAAGAGCGCACGCGCCAGGCCGATACGCTGCACCTGGCCACCCGACAGGGGGAAGCCGGAAAAACCGATCTCGGTGCCATAGCCTTGCGGCAGGGACAGGATCATCTCATGTACGCCGGTCAGTTTGGCAACGGCGACGATATCCTCGTCCTTGGCCTCGGGGTCGAACCGGCAGATATTGTCGCGGATCGTCCCGGACAGAAGTTCGACCTGCTGCGGCAAATACCCGATATAGCGGCCGAGCTGTTCGGCGCTCCATTGCGGCAAGGCAGCGCCGTCCAGCCGGATCTCGCCGCTGTCGGCCGCCCAGGACCCCACGAGCAGCCGTGCGAGCGTCGATTTACCCGAGGCGGACGAGCCGATCACCCCCAGACCCTCGCCTGCCTCCAGCTGGAAGGTGACATCCGACAGCACCGGCGGCCTCTCGGCCCGGTTGCGCTGTCCGGGCGCGAACTTGGTGAGACCACGGACGGCGATCTGGCCCGTAGGCTCCGGAAGTTCGATCGGCACGGCCGCCGCAGCCGGCGCCGCCAGAAGTTCGGTCAGCCGACGATGCGCCTCGCGCGTCTTGACGATTGCGCGCCACTGGCCGATCACCTGATCGATCGGCGCGAGCGCCTTGCCCGAGATGACCGAGATCGCGAGCATCAGTCCTGGCGAAACCTCCTGCCGGATCGCGAGATAGGCCCCAAGCGCAAGGACGGCCGACTGCAGCAGCATGCGGAAAGCCTTGGATGCCGCCGACAATATCTCGGACTTGTCGCCGCCGCGCTGATGGGACCAAAGCCCTTCGTCGTGCATCTTGCGCCAGCGGGCACCTATGCGGCCGCTCATGCCCATGGCCTGAATGGTTTCCGCGGTGCGGTAGCACTGCTCGACAAAGAAGCTTTCCGCCGCATCCATTCCCATGGCGCGCTTGTAGGCTGCATCCGTCAGAAACTGTCCCGCTATCGCAAGCACAGTCACCACCAGAGCGCCGAAGATCGTCAAAAGGCCGAGCCAGGGATGGATGAGCGAGACGATCAGCAGATAAAAAGGCACCCACGGCAGATCGAGGAAGCCAAGCATGGCCGGTCCGGTCATGAACCCGCGGATCGTCGCGAGGTCGTTCAATGGTCTTCGAAGCGCGGGATTTCCCGACAGGGCTGTCTGGATCCACAGCTCGAATCCGCGATTCCCGAGTTGCCGGTCTAGCCGGTAGGCCGCGCGCGACAGGAAGCGTACCCGCAGAAAGTCGTAGAAGGCCAGGAAGGCATAGAGCACCACGACGATCGCCAGGAGCCCGATCAAGGTCGGAACCGACCCCGATCCGAGAACCCGGTCGTAGACCTGCATCATGAACAGCGATCCGGTCAGCATCAGGATGTTCACGCAAGCGCTGAACAGTCCGACGAAGACGAAGGTCCTGCGAAGCCCGGTGAGGGCTTCGCGGTAGAGATTTGGTACGGGATTCACGTGCGCCATTCCAATGCGGCTCGTCCGCCTAGTAGAACGAGAACTTGTTACTATCCATCGCGGCCAGCTGCGTGGTGCTGAGGAAGGCGTCGACCGAGGTCTCGGGATCTACGAGGACACCACTGGGAAGTCCAGCATCCGATCCGTCGCTGCCTGGGTCGTTGATCTGGTCCCGTCCGGCCTCGGATATTTCGCCGGGCGACAGATCGCCGAGCAGCTTCAGCCAACCGGCGTTGCCTGTATCGTGCGTGGTGAAGGCAAGGCCTTCACCAAACGACGCCATGGCCCGTGCAAGCCGGGAAGCCGCCGCCGACAGGCCCGACATGTCAAGGACTTCGGGGGCGTCGCCCTGAACCTCAGGCGCCGGCACTGTCGTGGCGCGTGCGCCAGCTGCAGATGTCGCTGACGGCTCCTGAAGATCGACCGGTTGAGCAGCTTCGGCAAAGACGAAGCTTTCGTCGGTGATCCGCGCCAGGTCGCCCGCCCGCATGTTCTCAAGCACGAGGGACTCGGTCCGGTAACTGATCGTGATCGAGCGGTCATCGCCGGTTCCGGCCTCCGATATCTGCAGGTCTGCAAGGCTGGTGACACCCCATCCCGACAGATCGATCAGGTCGGTTCCGATCTCGAAGTCCATCACGCGATCGACCTGCCCGTCACCCTCGACGAAGGCAAAGGTATCCCCGCCCGAGCCGCCGTAGAAGGTCTGCAGACCTTCCGAGTCGCGCAGATAGTCGTCGCCCGCGCGGCCATAGACACTGTCGAGCCCGTCGGTGATCAGCACATCGCCGAAATCCGTCCCGTGAAGAACTTCGATGCCAGCGATCCGGTCTCCCTCGGCGCCGCCCTTGTTCCTGGTCGGATCGGTCATGTCGACCAGCACGCCGCCACGCAGATAAGCATAGGACAGCGTATCCACGCCATCGCCGCCGAAGAAGGCATCGCTGCCGCCGCCAGCAAAGAGCGTGTCGTCGCCGGTACCGCCACGGATGGTATCGTCGCCATTCCCGTCATAGACCACGTCGTCCCCGGCGCCGGCTTTGATGGTCTGGCCGCCATCGCCAATGCCTTCGTCGTCACTGTCACGGAAGGTGCCGTTGATGGTGTCGTCGCCACTGGTACCGTCGACGGTCGCCCCGCTCCACTTGTCCGGGTCGCTGGTGCTCGGATCCGCGAAGAAGAAATTCGCACCCGTCAGCTTGCCGATATCCTGGGCGGTCAGGCCATTCAGTTGCACCGCGTCGGTCCCGAAGCTGATGGTCAGGTTGCCTGTCGGCCGCCCGGTTTCATCGATCGTTTCGGTGATCGTGAGCTGATCAAGCCGCGTGACACCCCAGAGCGACAGGTCGAGCACGTCATCCTCAAGCCTGAAGTCCGTAATGATGTCGGTCGCCTCGTCGCCCGCCGACATCACGAACCAATCGCGACCCGCCCCGCCGGTCAGACGCTGGAGGCCGGAACCGTCCTGGATGACATCGTCGCCATCGCCTGCATTGATCGCCTCCAGACCATCGGTGATCAGAATGTCATCCTGCGCCGAACCGATCAGGCGCTCGACCGACGTCAGACGATCGCCCTTCGCGTCGCCGTCGCCCTTGGAAGTATCGTACATGTTGAGCGTCACCGACTGCGTCGCGTCCGCATAGCTCACAGTGTCGACACCCAGCCCACCCTCAAGATAGTCGGCGCCCGCGCCGCCGGAGAGGAGGTCGTCACCCTCTCCACCATACAGCGCATCGTCGCCCGCCCCGCCGAAGAGCGTGTCGTTGCCTGCGCCACCGTTGATCTTGTCCTCGCCGGATGCGCCGGTCAGTTGGTCGGCCGCGTCCGTGCCGTTCAGTACCTGATCATAAGCGCTGTCAGGTGCGCTGATTGTAAGCTGGAACGTATCAGAGACCGTCGCGGACCCGTCGCTGGCAACAAGAACGATATCCAGAACCCCGAGCGAACCGGCAGGCGGTGTGCCCTGGAACGACTGCCCGTTGAACGTCAGCCAGGACGGCAATGGCGCACCTGACGCCAGGCGTGCCGCATACACAAGCGTGTCGCCATCAGGGTCGCTGAAGGCGGCGAGATCCGCCCGGAAGGTGAACGCCTTGCCGACCTCGATCAATGCCCCCGCTGCGTCGCGCGAAACGTCGGCCAGGGCATGCGCGAGGACGGGCGGGTCGCCCGAGCCGGTGAAGATCAGCTGGAAGTCGTCGCTGATCGTGAGCGCGCCATCGCTCGCGTAAAGCCTGAGGCCGATCGCGCCTGCGAAATCCTGCGGCGGTGTGCCGCCCACGGTACCGGTCGCCGCATCGAAAACCATCCAGGAGGGCAGCGGATCGCCATTCGCGAGTTTCAGCGAGAGCGTTAGCGCATCGCCGTCGGGATCGGTGAAAAGGCTTGTCTGCAGCGCGATTGCAAAGGCAGTGTCCTCTTTCGCATAGCGGTCGGAAAGCGGTGCGGAAAGAACCGGAGCACGGTTCGGTACAGAGGCGCCGCTTTGCGCCGTGCCCGAAACCGCCCCCTGTGCCTGAACCATCTGGCGCTGAGCGGCTGCAGCCGGGCTCCGCGCCGCCGCGGGCACCGACGTGCTTGTGAACAGGAAATCGCTCGCATCAATCTGGCTGTCGCTTGTGAGACCGGTCAGGGTGATGGTGATGTCGGCGACGCCATTGCCGTCGGTATCGACCAGTACCTGATTGCCCTGGACGCGGGCCTCGCTGTTGTCCGATCCGCCGGTGAAGGCGCCGGAGCCGAGATAGGAGAAGTTACCGACCAGGAGATCACGGAACTCCAGCAGATCGCCCTCGTCCGCACCCCCGTCGAGCTGGTTGAAATCCAGAATGGTATCGACGCCATTCGTCCCTGCCGCATAGACGAAGCGGTCCGCGCCTGCGCCGCCATTCAGCGTGTCATTGCCTGCGCCGCCAGTCAGGCGGTCATCACCGTCAAGCCCCGACAGCGCGTTGTTGCCGCCGTTGCCGCTGAGGACATTGTCAAGAACGTTGCCGGTGCCGCTGTTCCAGGCACTTCCGGTCAGCGTCAGGTTCTCGACCTCGGCGGCGAGCGTCACCGTGACCGAACTTTCGACCGTATCGATCCCGCCGCCCGCAAGTTCGACCACGACGTCCGATGCGGAATCCACCACATAGGTATCGTTGCCGAGCCCGCCGGTCATACTGTCGATGCCCGCGCCTCCGTCGAGGCGGTCATCGCCATCGCCACCAGAGAGCGTATCGTTGCCCGCCGCCCCCGAGAGCGTGTCATTGCCAAGATCCCCGGTCAGGATATTGGCCGCGCCATTGCCGGTGATGACATTGGCGAGCGCATTGCCGGTACCGTTTATCGCGGCACTTCCGGTAAGCGTCAGGTTCTCAACCTCGGCCGCCAGCGTCAGCGTGACCGAGCTCTTGACCAGATCGATCCCTTCGCCCGCGAGTTCGGTGACGGTATCGCTGGCGCTGTCGACGAGGTAGATGTCGTCGCCCGCGCCGCCCGCCATCACATCCGTGCCGGTATTGCCGTCAAGGCTGTCGTTGCCAAGCCCGCCATAGAGCGTATCGTTGCCCGCACCGGCCATGAGCGTGTCATTGCCCGCGAGACCGTCGATCAGATCGCCATAGGCCGTGCCGTTGATCACGTCGTTCCCGGCCGTGGCCTGATCGGCGAGCGCGCGGGCCTTGATGCCCGCTTCGTCCAGGGTGCCATCGGAGAAGAGGATCTGTTCGATCACGCTCCCTCCGAGCCCCAGATCGCTTCTGATCTGATAAAAGAGTGTGATCGTCCCGTCCGGCGTGGTGACTAGGATATTCCAGCCATTGGTGCGGAACTGCACCTGACTTGCGGAATATTTGCTCAGGTCCAGCGTATCCAGACCACCGCTGTCGCTGACCCAATCGTCACCCGACGCGTAGACAATCGTATCGTCACCAGCGAAGAGCGAGATTGTGTCATTCCCACCCAGATCGGTGATCAGATCGCCATAGGCCGAGCCGTTGATCACATCGTTCCCAGCCGTCGACGGATCGGACAGCGCGCGCGCCTTGATGCCCGCTTCGTCCAGGGTACCATCGGCGAAGACGACCTGTTCGATGTTCACGGACCCGCTGCCGACGTCCGCCCGGATCTGGTAGTACAGTGTAATCGTCCCGTCAGGTGTGGCGATCAGAATGTTCCAACCATTGGTCCGGAACTGCACCTGATTGGCGGAATACTTGCTCAGGTCCAGCGTATCGAAGCCGACGCTGGTTTGTGGGACACTGCCGGCCATGATCACATCATCACCGGAGTGATAGACAATCGTGTCGTCGCCCGCTTCGCCGTAGATCGTGTCATTACCAGCGCCATCGAAGATCAGGTCCGACCCGTTGACCGAGCCATGGATCACATCATTGCCCGGCGTCGACTGGTCGTTGATGGCTCGTGCAAGGATCCCTGCCTCATCAAGCGTGATATCGGAGAAGACCACATTCTCTGCAACGACATCGCCCCCCAACACGCCATATGCCTGAGCGGACAGCGTGACACTGCCATCCGGCGTCGTAATGACGACGCTGGTCCAGGACAGGGTGAAGGTTACCTGATCCGACCTGTACTGGCTGAGGTTCAGTGTATCGAAGCCGGAGCTGGTTTTCCTATGACGTCCGGCGACGAACACGTCGTTACCGCCCTCATAAATCATGAGGTCGTCACCCTGGTCACCGACGAGCGTGTCATTGCCAGGGCCACCCACCAGCACATCGTTGCCAGCCCCGCCAAGCAGCGAGTCGTCGCCCGCGCCGCCGAACAGCCTATCGTCCCCAGCGCCGCCGTCCATTGTGTCGTCGGAATCCTCACCGACAATATAGTCATTGCCGGCGGTTCCGATCGGCGGGCTGCTGATGATCAGATCGAATGAATCTTCGGCCGTTAGTTCACTGTCGCTTGCCGTCAGGACGATGGAGTAGATGCCGGAGGTTCCCGCCGGGGCGGTGCCACTCAGCCGTTGCCCGTCGAACGACAGCCAGGACGGCAGGGCGGACCCGTCGGCCAACCGGGCGGTAAAGCTCAGCGGCACTTGCTCCGGATCTGCAAAGGCCGCGGTGTTGATCGCCGCTGTGAAGGCGGTGCCGGTGACGATCTTCTGGCCCGCGTCATCGCGCGATATGTCGGCGAGCGGGCTCAGAAGCACCGGCGTGTCATTCACGGCGGCGACATTGACCGTCACTTGGCCGGTCGCCGTCAACCCGGTCGGATCGGCCACGACATAGTCGAAGCCCGCCTGACCATAGAAGTTCTGCGACGGCGTGATGGTAAGAATGCCCGCACTGTCGATGGTGACAGTCACCCCGACCAGATTGGTGAACCCGGTGATGACGAGGCCGTCGCCGTCGACATCACCGTCATTCGCAAGAAGCGCGCTCAAATGGATCACCAGAGGGGTGTCCTCGGTGGCATTCAGGCTGTCGCCGTTCGCGTAGGGCGCGTCGGGCTGCGGCGTGATCGTGATGAAGACGCTCGTTGTGACATCTACACCGGTCTCGTTGGTGATGGCATAGGTCAGGGTTATCGGCCCGGTCAAATCCGCGGGTGGCGTGAAGATCCAGGTTCCGTCCGGTTGCTCGACCACACCGGCAGAGCGGAAGCCAAGGAACGTGAGCCCGGTTCCGTTCGGATCGTGATCGTTCGCCATCAGAGCCGCCGGATCGAATACGAGCGTGCCGTCTTCTGCAACTGAGTAACCACTGTCCGACACCGCGACGGGAAGCTCCGCCGTTGGCCGGACCGTGATGTCGATATAGCCGATCGATTGCGCGCCATGCGCATCCTCGACGACATAATGGAAACCGGCATTGCCGAAGTAATCCAGCCTCGGCGTGAAATGTGCCGTGCCGTTCGACAGGGTCACGGTGCCATTGTCGGCATCATAGACGCTGACGACCTGGAACGTATCGCCCTCGATATCGGAATCGTTCGCCAGCAGCGTGGCAAGATCGACGCTGAGGACCGTATCCTCGTCCATCGTCAGCGGCGCATCCGGCCGCAGCGTCGGCGCGTCGTTCACGGGCGCGAACGCCGCCTCGATGGTTCCGGTGCGGCTGACGGCCCCGTCGCTGACCGTATAGGTGAAGATCAGCGTCCCGTTCACGTCGGCATCCGGCATCAGCTGCCAGCTCCCGTCCGGCAGGATGAAGACCCGCGCACCGGTCTCGGGCGCGGTAACCCCGGTGACAACCAGCGTGTCGCCGTCCGCATCCGTGTCGTTGGCAAGCAGGACCGCAGGATCGAAAACGATGGGCGTATCTTCAGTGCCCTGGAAGTAGTCGGTCGCAAGGACCGGGGCCGAGTTGGTCTCGGCAACATTGATGATGACGGTCGCGGTCGATGTCGCGCCCCTGCCGTCCGATATGGTGTAGATGAACAGGTCCTGGCCGCTGAACTGCGGATCGGGCACGTAGGTAAGGATCTGCCCATTCTGGGTTAGCGTACCGTGCTGAACCGTCCCGACCGAAATGACCGAAAGGGCGTTGCCATCCGGATCGGTGTCATTGGCAAGAAGCGTCGACAGGTCGATGGCGAGAGACGTATCCTCGACGGCCGCCACCACATCGTACTCCGCTAGCGGCGGATTGTTGAGCGTGATGTTTACCGTACCTGTTGCCGTACCCTCGCAGTCGTCGGTCAGGGTGTAGGTGAAACTGTCGGATTGCGCGATCCCGTCTGTGGGCGGCGTATAGCGAACAATCGCGCCGATGTTGCCGTTGAAGCTTTCGTTGAAGCCCGTCTGGTGGCTCGCGCTACCGTCCGAAACTGTCAAACGAATGTCGAGCGACATCAAGGCATCAAGCGGGATGGTCGCGGTGATGATGCCGGTCGCGCTGTCAAGCGCGAGCCAGGCGGGCAGCGGCGAGCCGTCAGCCTGTGTCGCGCTGTAGCTGCCGCCGGGAAGTGACGGCAACGCAGCGGTGTGGTCGATCACGCGTGTGGCCTCGATCACCTGAACTGTACCCGTGGTCGGGGCATTGACGGCAATGATCCGGATCGGATCACCATCGATGTCGCGATCGTTGGCGATAAGGGTCGAGATCGCGATATCCCGCGGCTGGCCCTGAGTGAACGAGAAACTGTCCGCAAAGGCGTCGGGCAAGTCGCGTACGCTGTCGATGTTGGCGATGATCAGCGCCGTAGTTTCGGACTCAGCACCCTGAGTATCCTCGGCCCTGTAGGAGAAGACATAGGTTCCGTCGAAGTCCTCGCTCGCCTGCACCTCAAGATGATCGCCGACGATGGCCCATGTGAACCCTGGTGCGGGCCCAGTCGCCAATACCGGGTCCACGACGACATTGACGATCAGCGCATAAGCTGGGGTTGTCGCCGTCCCGGGCACGGAAACGCGAACATCAACCGCACCGACATAATCGCCGACTGGTGGCGTACCGCTGAAGGTCATGCTGGAGGCGTCGAAGGTTATCCAGGATGGGAGCGGGCCACCGTTGGCAAGCGTGACATCCAGTGCGGCCTCGTTGTCGAGCGCGACAGCGAAGAGGCCCTGTGCCGTGAAGAACGCCTGGTTCGACAGCATGGCATTGACGGCCGGGTCGACGCCCGACGCCGGATCAATGACGAACTCGAAACCGAAGCCGCCAGCGACCGTCGTCTGGTAACCGTTCGCCAATGGGGCATCTGGCGGCGCATAGGATACCGTGACGCGCGCCGGCAGGGTGCCGTCGGGTGGCGCGCCATTCGTCATGCTGAGTTGCAGCGTCACCGGGTCGAAGCTCAGCCAGGATGGCAGGGGTTGGTCGCCGGGAAGCGTCGCGGTCCAGGTCCCCTTGCCATAGACGTGGCTCGCCGGATCGAAGCCGCCAGCGAAGGCGCCGAGATCGGCGATGGATTGGTAAAGGTCGGCGGGTTCGGTCTGCAGGAGCGCCAGATCGACGTCGGGCATGATACCAGCCGTCAGCCCGGAAGCCATGGTATCGTCGATAGCCATCGCGATCTGGTAGGTCCAGCCGCCCATCTGCGGAGGCAGCGCGAACTCAACAACGAGATCGAGCGTACCAGCAAAGCCGCCCGGCATCGTGCCGGTCAGCATCAAGGTCGCAGGATCGAAGCTGAGCCAATCCGGCAAAGCCGACCCATCCGCGAGATGCGCCGAGACGGTGACCGACGGGTCCAGCCTGTCGAGGGCAAAATCGTGACGCTCCTCGACCGTGCGGTCCACGGCGTTCGGTCCCAGCCCCAGAAGCCTCGGGTTCAGAATGCCGAGGAAGCTTACCGACGAGTAGGTCAGGACGTCGCCATCGCCGTCGCGATCGTTGCCGAAGACCTCGCCCGGTAGAATGATGTTGATCTCATCCTCGACGCCGCCGACCACATCGTGGCGCACCGTCGGCGCTTCGTTCACCGGAATGATCGAGATCGAGACATAGGCGGTGTCGGTCCCGCCGCGGCCATCGCTGATCTCATACTGGAAGCCCGCGGTCCCGTTGTAGGAGGCGTCGGGCGTGAAGGCGATCATCCCGTCCGTCGTCCATTCCACCCGCCCGTTGAGCGGGAAGCGTTCAAGTGCCGAGATGACCAGCGTATCGCCGTTCGGGTCATGGTCATTGGCAAGCAGGGTCGCCGGATCAATGATCAGCACGTGATCTTCGAGCGTCAGGAAACCGCTGTCATTCTGCGCACGCGGCGGATCGTTCAGCGGAATCACCGAAAGCGTGGCGTTGATCGTGTTCGAGGCGCCATGTTCATCGGTCACGACGAAGGTGAACCCCGCGGCGCCAAGGCTGTCTGCGGTGAACTCCACATAAAGGCCATCCGCCGACAATGTCGCCGTTCCGTTTGTCCCGGCGCCAAGCGAGGTCCAGCTGAAACTGTCGCCTTCGACGTCGCTCACCGAGGCCATCAGATCGGCCACGGCAATGACGTTCACGATGTCCATGCGGATCGTGTGCTGATAGCTTCCGGTCGGCGCGTCATTCACCCCGGTGAAATAGAGTTCCACCTCGCCACGCGCCATGCCGCCATTGCCGTCCTCGACAACGTAGGTGAAGCCCGCGAAGCCGAAGTGATCGGGGCGCGGCAGGAATTTGATATACCCGCCCGACACGCCGCCTTTCCCGTTGGTCAGCGGGAAGCTTGGCGTGGAATAGAGCGGATCTCCGTCGCCATCATAAAGCGGCAGCAGGCTCGTGATGGTCAGGCTGTCGCCATCGATATCGCTGTCATTTCCAAGCAGCGCAGAGAGCGGGATCCAAAGCTCCTCGTCCTCGGTTCCGACGAAAATCCCGTCGTTGCCCGCGACCGGCGCATCATTCACCGGCGCCAGGTTGACCTCAACGCGCGCGGTGCTCTCGCGGCCGAAGCTGTCGCGCACGGTATAGTCGAAGAAGGCATCGCCATTCTGGTCCTGCGCGCCCAGGAACTGGATCATGCCGTTCTGATCGATCGTCGCGGTGGCCCCGTTCAGGCCCTGAACCGAGATCAGCTCAAGCTGGTCGGTGCCCGCCGCAGCGTCGTTGACCAACAGCATCGCCGGGTCGATGATCGCGATCTCGTCCTCGACGCCAAACCGGTAGAGGTCGTCCGCGGCGTTGAAGCGCCCGATGCGCTGCAGATCGTCTATATCCGCCCGGTTCCAGCTCGACCCATCCGCAAATCGGATCTCCTCGATGCCGGTATTGCCGCCTAGGAAATGGCCGCTGACCCTCAGCGTATCGGTGAGGAACCCGCCAAGATTTTCCAGCTCGATCAGAAGATCGTCGCCTTCGCGTACCAGCGAGACGTCGGCCTTGCGGACGTCCGCTGCAAGCACGACCGCATCGATGCCCGCCACATCAGCCTCGACCAGCGTATCGGAGCCCTTGTCGAAACCAAACTCATAGATGTCGGACCCATCGCCGCCGACGAGCATGTCGTCGCCGCGGCTGCCGTCAATGACATTGTCCGCCGCATCGCCGGTGATCGTGTCATCGAAGAGCGAACCGCGGATCTTCTCGATGTTGCTCAGCACGTCGCCCGCGGCCTCGCCAGCCGTTCCGGCGCTGCCGGAGAAGCTGATCGAGACACCAAGAGCAGAACCGGTATAGTCAACCGTATCAAAGCCAGCGCCGCCGTCGATCACATCCGCACCGAACCCACCGATCAGGATATTGTCGCCCGCGTCGCCGGTGATCGTGTCATTGTGGAAGCTTCCGCGCACGATCTCGATACTGGTGAACGTATCGCCGGCTGCATCCCCGCCGCCTGCCGTCACACCCGAAAGATCGACGAAGACCCCGCTGACAGAGCTCGAATAGTCGGCCGTATCGATACCGGCACCGCCCTCGAGCTGATCGGCGCCGCGCCCGCCGCGCAGCACATCGTCACCGTCACCACCGACCAGCGTGTCATCGCCGCGCCCACCGTCGAGGATGTTGGCTTGGCCATCGCCCTCAAGCCGGTCGGCGAAATCACCGCCAATCAGATTTTCGATGCTGACGAGCGTATCGCCGGTTGCGTCACCGCCGGTCGCTGTGCCGTCTTGCAGTGAAATGTCGACAGCTTGGGCGCTGGCACTGTAGTCGGCCGTGTCGATGCCCGCGCCACCGTCGATGATATCCGCACCCGTGCCGCCGTCGAGCCGGTCGTTGCCATCCTGACCGCGCAGCGTATCGTCGCCCGCAGCGCCGGTCAGCAGATCGTTGCCCGCGCCGCCTTCGAGCCGGTTCGCACCTGCGCCACCATCCAGCGTATCGTTGAACACCGAACCGATCAGGCCCTCGACATTCACGAACTGATCGCCCTGCGCATGGCCACCCTGGCCGATGCCGGTGGCGATCGAGGCCCTGAGACCCGCATCCGACTGGCTGTAGTCGATCACGTCATAGCCACTGCCGCCGTCGATCATGTCGGCGCCGTCGCCTGCGTCGATCAGGTCGTCACCGCCTTCGGCACGGATCACATCGTCTCCGGCAAGGCCGGAGATCGTCTCGTTCACAGAGGTGCCGACCAGAAGGTCGCGCATGTCCGTCCCGACAATGATGCCGGAATTGACCCCATTGGCGACATCGATCCAGACGCGGCCGCTGTCGGTCAGCTCGCCATCGCTGATCAGATAGTCGAGTGTGACCTGGCCGACCGTGCCGGGCGTCTGGTGAATGACGATGAACTCGTCGTTGAAGACCTCGAAACTGCCCTGGCTAAGGGCCTCGATCCCGGCGAAGGTGATCGGACTTTCCTCGACATCCGTGTCGTTGGACAGCAAGTCCGAGATACGGATCACCAGCGGCACGCCACCGATCATGGAATAGCCGGTGTCATCGCCCGCCACGGGTTCGTCGTTGACCGCAATGATGCGGACCTCGACGGAGCCCGTCACCTCGTCAAAGACACCGTCTGTGATCTTATACCAGAGATTCGTCGACTCGTTGGTATTGGCATCCGGGATGAAGGTCAGCGTGTCCTCGTCCTTCCGGACTATCCTGCCATGCGGGAACATCGAGGCGATACCGAAATCGGTGAAGGTCAGCGGATCGCCGTCGATATCTGTGTCGTTGGCCAGTAGGTCGGCGATCAGAATGTCGGTCGGCACGTCCTCATATACATAGACGATGTCCTTGCCCGGCACCGGCGCCGCGTCCACGACATTCTCGAACCAGAGGGTGACCTTGGCGGAATCCGTCAACCCCTCGGCATCGCGGACGAGATAGTGGAACGTCGCCTCGCCCCAGAAATTCGGGTCAGGCGTGAAGACAATGGTGCCGTCGCCCGGCAATGTCAGCGTGCCACCGACTGCATTCGACGCGTCGATGAAAGTCAGGGCCGAGCCTTCGATATCCTGATCGTTCAGCATCAGGTTGACGATCGGGATGATGATCGGCTGATCCTCAACGCCTTTCAGGTAACTCCGTGTCGTATCGTTGTAGCGATCGTCGCTTGCGACGGGATTGTCGTTCACCGGCGCCACATCGAGCGTGACGAGGCCGGTGCTGCTGCCGCCCTGTCCGTCACTGACCGTGTAGCGGAAGCTGGCGGTGCCGAAGAAGTTCGGCGCCGGTTCGAACAGGATGCCGTTGTCGTACCAGGTGGCGGTGCCGCCGATCGCCCCGAAGGCGCCGGTGATCGTCAGCTGGTCCCCGTCGAGGTCGAAATCGTTGGCGAGCAAGGTGGCATTGTCGAAAAGCTGCGGCGTATCCTCGACCATTGCGAAATGGTCGTCGCCGACGGTGGGCGCGAAATCCACCGGTTCGACATAGACATGGGCAGTGGCCGTCGAAGTGCCGCCATGGCCGTCGCTGACCGTGTAGGTGAAGCTTGCGTTGCCAAAGAAGGTGACGCGCGGCACCACATGCACTTCGCCGGTTCCGGTCAGCGTCACGGTCAGGTCGGGCGTGGACCCGACGGCGATGATGCTGAGCGCGTCGCGGTCCACATCGCTGTCATTGCCGAGAAGTTGGCCGACGGTGATATCGAACGCCGCATTCTCGGTGGTCTGGAAGCCGTGATCGTCCCGCGCGACAGGCGCATCGTTCACGGGCGTGACGGCTATGTAGACGGTCGCTTCCGCAACACCGCCTTCGGGCGTATTGGCGACATAGGTGAACGAGGCGGTACCGTTGAAGTCCGCGGTCGGCACGAAGGTCACGTCGCCATTAGAGGCGATGGACGCGGTGCCGCCGACCATGTCCTTCAGATAGCCAAGGATCATCCGGTCGCCGTCGATATCGTTCGCGAGAAGATGCGCGGCGCTGATCGTCAGGCTCTGATCCTCGGCGACGGTGAAACCGGTATCGTCCTGCGCGTCCGCCAGCGGCCGCACCTTGAGATCGACCGTGCCCGTCGCAAAACCGTTCTGCCCGTCAGAGATCGTGTACGTGAACTGGGCAGCACCAGAGAAGCCCTGGTTCGCCGTGAAGACGATATTCCCGTTCGCGTCGATCTCTGCGTATCCATGGTCGCCACCGTCAACCCTGACGATCTGCAAGGCCTGATTGTCGGGGTCATAGTCGTTCCGAAGAAGCTGGGCGGCAGTCAGCACCAGCTGTGACCCGGCGACGACCGAATAATATCCGTCGGCAACGGCGACAGGCAGCAGGTTGTCCAGGCGCGGCAACAGGTCCGCAAGGTACCAGGTGATACCGTCGCTGAAGGAATACTCCTCGATGCCGCTTCCGTCGGTCGCCAAGGCGCCATCAACCGTCAGCGTGTCGCCCGAGCTCAGGAAATGGAACACCAGCGTGTCCGACCCTTTGTAGAGCCGTTCGATGCGCACTTCGGTCGACACATAGTCGGCAAAAATCACCCGGTCGATATCGGTGGCCGAGATCGTCTCGGTGATCCGGTCGTGCCCATCGCCGCGATGGACCATGTAACTGTCCGATCCGGCCTCGCCCCGCAGCGTATCATTGCCCGCGCCGGCAGAGATCGCGTCCGCGCCGGTGTAGCCCTGCACGAAATCGTCGTTTGTGGTTTGCGCGAAGTTCAATGTCGCCGCGCGCATGTCCGCGCGGGTCCAGATCGTCCCGTTGGCAAATTGGATCTCCTCGACACCGACAGAACCGGTTCCGAGCGCATTCTCGATGATCAGCCGGTCACGGGTGCCCGGGAGGCGAAGCACGAGATCGTTGCTGTCCGGCCCGAGCCGCAGCGCATAGACGATGTCTGACGGATCGATATCGAGGATGACACGGTCGGTTCCGCTTCCACCTGTATCGGAAATCCGGTCATCGCCATCGCCAGTAGCGAACCGGTAAGTGTCGCCGCCGTCACCACCGGACAGAAGGTCGTCGCCCACGCCACCGGTCAGCGTATCGGCACCAGCTGTCCCCAGGACGATGTCATTGCCCGGCGTCGCATCCGACAGAAGAAGATCGGCAAGGATATCGGCGATGGTCAGCGTGGCGCCGCTGTCGGCGAAAACAACCTGCTCGATCGACGCGCTGGCGCTGCCGTTCAGCCCGTTCAGGATGACGATCTCGTCACCGGTCCCTGCGAACTGGATCAACAGGTCAAGCCCGCCCGCCCCGCGACGCCTGAAAGTCACCTCGGTCGGATCGTAGCCACTGATGACCAGCCGGTCGTTACCCCCGCTTTCGATGATGGTGTCGTTGCCGTCACCCTTCGCGTAATTGTAGGTATCGTCGCCCTGACCGCCCGCAAGAAGGTCGTCGCCAAGCCCGCCTGCCAGCGTGTCGGCCGCGGCCGTGCCCGTCAGCTTGTCGTCGCCCGCGGTCGCCCCGGCCTGGTTGACGAGGGTTCCAAACTGGCTGCGCTGCCAGACGGTGTTATCGTCAAAGACGATCCGGTCGACGCCGACCGCGCCACCCGCCAGCGCATCGCGCAGAAGGATACGCCCGCCATCGCCTGCATTTGGGTCTCGCGCGGCAATGATCACTTCAAGATCATTGCCGTAGCCACGCCTGAGGGTAACCTCTGATGGCAGAATGCCGTGGAGGACAAGTTCATCCGTCGCCTCCACGCCCTTGTCGCGGATCATGTCCCTGCCATCGCCGCGGGTGTAGACATACCGGTCCGCGCCGCCTTCGCCCTGCAGATTGTCGTCGCCCGTCCCGCCTGTGATCGTGTCGGCTCCGGCTGTCCCGAGTATGAACTCGGATGCAGCCGTTCCCTGCGTGCCGCCGAGTGCTGCATTGATGCCGGTTGGGGTCTCGCTCGACAGGCCCGTCGGAGTGGCAAACCCGGGCGCCGTCTCGGTCGAGAGGCTCGTCGGGGCCGTGAAGCTTGGCGGCGTCTCGCTCGACAGTGCCGTCGGCAACTCTGGCGGCGCGACCTTGGGCGCCACATAGGTACCGGCTGGCAGCAGCGCCGGCGCCGAATTCCCGGTGTCGTCGAGGACGTAGACCTCGGTCACGCCGTCGATGTCGACGATATCCAAGCTGTCGAAACTATAGGCACGCTCAAGCCCGACGCTTGCCGGATCGACCGGATCGGTCATGCCGGATTGAAGTTCGCTGGCCGTGCGGTCGACGGACCAGATCCGCAGGTCGTCGAACCTGGCGTTACCGGTCATGCCGCCATTCGCGGCGATTGCATCAATTGTGAAATCGCCCACGAACGGCACTGCCGACGTGGCGTCCAGAACCCCGTTAACATAGATCTTAAGATTGCCCGCATCATCGCGCGTGATCGCGAAATGTGTCCAGACGGCGTTGCTCGCGACCGTGCTCGCGATAATCTTGTCGTTTGCTGTGTTGGGAGTCAGGGTTGAGTAAAGACGGAACTTGCCTGCATGGAAGTTGAGATTCTGCGACAGAGCTGGGATCGCCGAGACCATGACATCATCATTGGAGATGGCATTTCCAGGATTGAAATAGACCCAGCTTTCAATGGTGAAGGCACCGTTCAGCGTCAGGTTCGGCACATCAACGCCGGGCGTATTCCGAAGGACCAGCGCACTTTCATCGCTTTCATCGACAGCGTTTGCCATGACCGCGGACCTGAAGGCGGCAAAGGTCATTTCCGACCCGTCATCGAACCTGACCCGCTCGATCCCTGACGAAACGGCCGAATCCACGACCGTCACCGAGCCCGCCCCGGTCGCGGACAAGATGGTCAGGTCCTGCGTTCCATTGAGATCGAGATTGGTCTGATACCCGCGCAGATCTGCCAGGGTAATACCGGTTCCGAAGACTATAGTGTCGCTCGCACCGGACGTCTCGATGACCCGGTCGTGACTGCCGTCGAAACCGACACTGTAGGTGTCGTCGCCACCCTGCCCCTGAAGCGTATCGTCGCCTGCGCTGCCGGTGATCGTGTCTGCGGTGTAGGTGCCGACGATGCTGTCGTTGCCGTCGGTGCCCTTGAAATAGGTCTCCTTGAGAAAATCGGCCCAACTCATCGTCGTACCGTTGTCGAACTCGACAGTCTCGATTTGCGACAGCGGCGCATAGGGTACAAAAGTCTCGCGCATGCTCGCGACGGTGAACGTTCCCGTGCCATTCGTGAAGCCGAACGTCACGTCCCCGGGTCCACCGTCTAGGTTCGTCGCCACCGCGCGGATGTCGGCCAGCGTGATCCCGGCGCCAAAGACGATCCGGTCGTTGCCGCCATCCTCGATGATCCGGTCGTGGCCCTGGTTCAGGCCGATCAGATAGGTGTCGTCGCCCTTTAGGCCCCCCAGCGTATCGTCGCCTGCGCTGCCGGTGATCGTATCGTTCAACGAGGTCCCGGCAATGTTGTCGTTGCCGTCGGTGCCCTTGAAATAGGTCTCCTTGAGAAAATCGGCCCAACTCATCGTCGTACCGTTGTCGAACTCGACAGTCTCGATTTGCGACAGCGGCGCATAGGGTACAAAAGTCTCGCGCATGCTCGCGACGGTGAACGTTCCCGTGCCATTCGTGAAGCCGAACGTCACGTCCCCGGGTCCACCGTCTAGGTTCGTCGCCACCGCGCGGATGTCGGCCAGCGTGATCCCGGCGCCAAAGACGATCCGGTCGTTGCCGCCATCCTCGATGATCCGGTCGTGGCCCTGGTTCAGGCCGATCAGATAGGTGTCGTCGCCCTTTAGGCCCCCCAGCGTATCGTCGCCTGCGCTGCCGGTGATCGTATCGTTCAACGAGGTCCCGACGATGCTGTCGTTGCCGTCGGTGCCCTTGAAATAGGTCTCCTTGAGAAAATCGGCCCAACTCATCATCGTACCGTTGTCGAACTCGACAGTCTCGATTTGCGACAGCGGCGCATAGGGTACAAAAGTCTCGCGCATGCTCGCGACGGTGAACGTTCCCGTGCCATTCGTGAAGCCGAACGTCACGTCCCCGGGTCCACCGTCTAGGTTCGTCGCCACCGCGCGGATGTCGGCCAGCGTGATCCCGGCGCCAAAGACGATCCGGTCGTTGCCGCCATCCTCGATGATCCGGTCATGGCCCTGGTTCACGCCGATCAGGTAGGTGTCATTGCCGCCGGCGCCGAAAAGCGTATCGCTGCCGGCGGTGCCATACAGCGTTTCCGCGATGCTTGTGCCGAAGACATGATCATTCGCTGCTGTCTCGGCATGACGTAGCGCGAACTCCATGAGTTGCGGATTGCCCCAAGTCACGCCACCCGCGAACTGGACTGCCGTGATCTGTGCCGGGAAAACTACCAGGATCTCGCCGCCATCCACCATGCGCAGGATCAGGCGCCCGCTGTCGTCCGGGCGCAGGACCCGGACTTCGCCGGGCATATAGCCGTTCAGGACGATCCGGTTCGTGCCGGAATTATCGTCGATGACATCAGACCCGTCACCACGATTGTAGATATAGACGTCGTTGCCAACGCCGCCCACAAGCGTATCGTCGCCGCCAAGACCCTCCAGAGTGTCTGCGCCCGTGCCGCCGGCGAGGCTGTCATTCTGCTGGGTCGCGACCAGCGAGGTCTGGCTCAGGAGTGCCGCGACCGACAGGGTGGCCCCGTCGCTGAAGCGAATTGTCTCCACGCCCATGAAAGACGACGTAGAGGTGGAGCGCAGGATGATCTCATCCTCGCTGCCGGTGAAGGCCAGGATCAGCTCCTGTCGCGCCGCGTCGAGGCGCGAGACCTTCAGCTCACTCGCCTGATAGCCACGGATATCCAGAATGTCGGCGCCGCCTGCGTCGGTGATGACATCGCGCCCGTCGCCGCGCGAGAACAGATAGCTGTCTGCCCCGCTCCCGCCATAGATGTCGTCGTCGCCCAGACCGCCTTCGATCACCGCGCCATAATTGTGGCCTTGGATCATGTCGCTGCCGACACTTTCCTGCCCGTTCACGGATGCGGCAAGCAGCGCAGCCCTGTCCCAGATGACCCCGTCCGCAAAGACGATACTGGGGAAGCGCGCCCCACCCAGCGCATCAATAAGCTGCACTGCCTCGCCCGTCTCGGGGAAGGTGATGATCAGATCGCGGCTGCCTATGCCCGCGAGCCGAACCAGGGCCTCGGCCGAACCATAATCGTCAAAGCGGATCTCGCCCGCAGCGCTGGCGACAGCGGCCATCGACAGCCGGTCATAACCGTCGCCTTTGGAGAAGAGATAGGAGGTATCGGCGGCAAGCGTGACCGTATCGAAGCCACGGCCCGGCTTCACGACAAAGTCGGGATCAAGCTGGGTCGCGTCGACCTTGTCCTGACTGCCGTTCGGCCTTTGCGCGTAGACATGCGTCAGGACATCGCCGAGCGTCAGCACGGTATTGGCGACCACCCAGGTCTGGCCATCATCGCCGAGAACCCCGTCGTTGAAGCGGAAGGTTTCGACCTGCAAACCCGCAACCTTGCCCGCACCGCCCAGCACCACCAGACTGTCGCCCCCGGGGGCAAGCCGGATGATCAGATTGTCGCCCGCCGTCTCAAAACTGACCTGATCGGCAGTGACACCCTTGCGGAATTCGATGACGTCCGTTCCCGAAGATTCCAGAACGGAATCCTGGCCGTCACCATGGCCAAAGACATAGGTATCGTTGCCGCCGCCGCCGATCAGCTCGTCAGAACCCGCGCCGCCTTCCAGACGATCGTCGCTTGAGAAGCCCTCAAGCTTGTCGTGTCCGGTGGTCCCCTGCAGCATGCGGACGCGCAGGTCGTTGAGCGTGACGACGGTATTGTCGGCGAAGGCAAATTCCTCGACCGTCGTGCTGGTCAGGCCGCCGACAATGCGCAGCACGTCTTCGCCGTTTCCGAGGTCGATCAGCAGATCGTTCACATCGCGACGGATGATCAGCGAGTCCAGCGTGACGCCTTCGCCGAAGCGGACGCGATCCTTGATGCTGCCTGCGTCAGTCTTCTCAAGGATCTGGTCATAGCCGTAGCCAATGCCGAATGCATAAAGATCGGCCATGTTGCCGCCGACGAGCGTGTCTTCGCCCTGACGCCCGTCGAGCGTGTTCGGTTGGTCATCGAGACCAGTGATTAGGTTGTCACCGCGGTTGCCGCCGGAAATCTGAAGATAGGTCTGTTCAATATCCGATATTGTCAGCGTGAGGTCGCTGAATTGGAAGATCTCGACCCCGTCCGTCACATTGCGGAACTGGTTGCGGATCGTCAGCGTATCCGACCAGCCGGCAAAGCTGATCACCAGATCGTCGCCGATCTTGGCGAAAGAGGCGATAGATGCCGTCAGATTCGGCCCGAATATGACGCGATCGGGCTGTTCCGTCTCGGTCTTTTGACGCCCCGCCCAGGACGCCCGGACCTGCGTATCGATGATCGTGTCGTTGCCGTAGCCTGCGTCGAACTTATAGGTATCCCCGTCAGAGCCGCCTTCAAGCGTATCGTTGCCGCCCTTTCCGTCGATGATCTCGCCGAAGTCGCTGCCGACAAGATGCTCGGCCTGATCGGTTCCGATCAGATCGACATCTTCGGGGTTCAGATCGGTGTAAGCTATGACGCGATCGGCAAAGACGAAGGTTTCGACCGCGTGGGCCTGCCTACCACCGCGGACATACTGATCCCGCAGGGTGATGACCTGACCGGTGTCACGGATGGTGAAGATCAGATCGAGCGCGGTCCGCGAAACCGTCAGGTCGCCAAGCACGCCATCACCAAAGTTGATATGTTCGAAGATCAGCTGATCGTTGCCGCCGCCCGCATCGAAAATGATGTCCGATCCGTCGCCCCGGCGCACGAGATAGCTGTCGCTGCCGCCACCGCCCTGAAGAAGGTCGTCGCCTGCCTTGCCGTCCATCCGGTCGTTGGTCGAAAAGCCGTAGAGCGTGTCGTTGCCTTGCGTAGCATAGGCGTCGATGAATTTCTGGAAAAGATCGCTCTGGGACCAGACAACGGGTTTTTTATCTTGCTCGTCGGGAGCAAAGACGAACCGCTCGATAGCATCGGGTGCGCCGAGGAACGGCAGGTAGGTGTCCTGGTTGAGAAGCGTTACACGGTCGGTCTTGCCATGGATTTGCAGGGTTAGAGTGTCGGACGCTCCGTCGCGGATGAAGTCGAAATCCGACCACCTCAGCCCGTCGATGAACGTCAGCGTATCGTCGGGCGCACCGAACAGCTTCACCGAATAGTCGTTGTCGTCGATGACATCGTGGCCGTATCCGCGGCCGGAGATTCCGCGGCCGAAAATATAGGTGTCACCGCCCTCAAGCCCCTGCAGCAGGTCGTCGCCGAGGCCGCCGTCGAGAGTATCGGCGTCGATGAAGCCATAGATCGCGTCCGCGCCATCGGTCTTGGCGTTCTTCAGTACCCGCTGCGTGATCTCGGTAAAGTCGAGCCAGCTGCCGTCCTCGAACAGAAACTTT
The DNA here is from genome assembly GCF_026626305.1 of Frigidibacter sp. RF13. Classification (GTDB taxonomy): domain Bacteria; phylum Pseudomonadota; class Alphaproteobacteria; order Rhodobacterales; family Rhodobacteraceae; genus TMP-24. The sequence continues at coordinate 31,204 of NZ_JAPNUE010000012.1, forward strand.
TCGATGAGGTTCGGCGCGATATAGTCCAAGGCCAGGGATGGATCGATCCCGCCGAGGAATTCGCCCAGATTGAGCCGCATGCCGCCGAACTGATCCTTTACCAGAATCGTGTCGCCGGTAAAGCTGCCGTCCTTGTTCTTGAGCTGGATGAAAAGATCATTGCTCTTGCCGGTCCGGGTCAGATGCAGATCGTCAGCGGTGATGTCACCGGTGAACTGGAGGAAATCGAGCCCCGCCTTGCCCGGCAACTCTGTCGGCAGGTTCTGTTCGTCGACAACATCCTGCCCGTCGCCTTTGGCAAAAACATAGATGTCACCGCCAGCGCTGCCGTGAAGGACGTCATTGCCCTTGCCACCCCACATGATGTCGAGATCGCCGGACCCCGCGATCACCTGATCGGTGTCTTGCGGGTTGGCGACGGCATAGGCGATCTTCATCTTGTCCCAGACGACACCGTCGGCAAAGACAATGGCCTTGAGGGCCGTGTCTTCCCTATATCTGCCGAAGCTGTTGGTATTGGCCTCGCCGAGGAAGTGATTGTGAACGGTGATCCGGCCGGTCTGCCCCGCTGCCGTCAGGATCAGATCCTGCCCGACCCTGGTCGCGATGACCTGGCTGGAGGTGACTTCGGTGAAGCGCAGTTCATCCGGGGCGCCGCCATCGACATCCGCAATGACAGCGTCGCCGAAATTCTTTCCAGCGTAATAGACATCACTGCCCGACCCGCCGCGATAGTTGGCTTCTCCCGCGCCGATCAGGATGAAATCCGTGCCGGTGGTGCCATGATATTCCGCGCTGGACGACGCGGGCAGATTGGGCGCGTTCGGCTCGTCGATGAGCCGCGTTTCATCAATCCCGAGTGCGTTCATGGCACCACGCAGGTCGATGTCGATACCTACGTTCTGGTAGGCGGGCAGCATCATCTGCAGGATGTAGCGCTGATCCAGCGAAACGGTCGTGCCGAAGAGGTTTCCGGTGCCGTCCATCCGGTAATCGGGATAGAGGGTCGACAGGATCTGGTGCCAGTCGCGCAGATAATCGTAGGACGGCGTCGCGCCATCAGGCGCGGCCGCGAAAATCGCCTCGAACATCGGCGCCAGTTCGCGGTCCGTCGTCGAATAGAACTGGTCGGTCGCCACATCATAGGCGAGGCCGGGGAAGAAGGACGACATGCCACCCTGGAACCCCAGCCTGAGCGCGAAAGCCCGCGAGGCGGTGATATATTGGTCGATGACGGTATCGAGCAGCCCGATCATCGCCTTGATGCCGGACTCATAGTGATCGTCCGACAGGCTCGCGCTGCCGCTCTCGTTCACCGAATAGGCGATCTGGCCAGCCTGATTGTCATAGGTCGCAGTCAGCATCGCCGGCACAAAGTCGATTCCGGCCAGCGACGTGGCAAAGTGGAACTGGCCCGGGGTCAGCATCTCGACCCGGTAGGTGCTGTTGGTCGTCGAGTTCACGACATCCAATGTATCGAAATCCACCTCATACGACCGCAGATTGAAGCCGCGCGCATGGCCGTACTTGTCCTGCAGCTCTAGCGCCCGGTCGAGGTTGCGGGCCCAGACGTAGAAATCACCGTCCTGGTCCGTCACCCGCACCGTGTAGTCGACCACGACGCCGTCGACCTGATAGACGCCGATCTCTTCGACATCGATAGCCGCATAGGGGTTGAAACCGATCGCCTCGACGCGCCACTCCTGCCCGGCCGCATGGGCCTGTGCCATGATATCTGCGACTGTCGGTGACGCGATTGCCTGCCCGTCGGCATCGACAACCGGCGTGCCACTCGCCAGCCGCCAGCTTCCGTCCGGATTCTCGATCCCATAGTCAACAACGACCGCCCGGCCATTGATCAGGCTTACCAGATAGGGCGCATTCTGCCGGTGCTGGAGTTCGTTCGCGCGCGTCGAGGGCGACCAGAGCTGCTCAAGCTGCCAGTGCGCGCCATTCGCGGCGCTTTGCGCCAGCACATCCTCCATCGTCGGTCGGGCGATGGTCGACCCATCTCCCGCTAGGATCGGCTGGCCGCTTTCCAGCTGCCAGAACCCGCCCGCCTGATCCTCGACCCAAACCGCCCGGTCGATCAGCACCTTGCCGTCCGACGACAGAAGCACCGGCGTCAGTTCGCGGCTCTCTTCCAGCGAGAAGCCCCACTGACCAAGCACCGCCCCGGTCTTCTGCCGCATGTCCTCGAGGTTTGGCACCGTCACATTGGCAGCGACATCCGCCAGCATGTCGCGGACCGCGAAATCGTTCGAGGCCGCCACCGCCAGATTCGTAATCCGCCCGAAGCCCTTGGCCGAAAGCGGTGTGTCGCCAAGCCAGGCTGCCAGACCGTTCTCACCCGCGAACTTCGTATCGACATCACTCATCTCGAACACAGCGTCGAACGCATTGCCCTTGTGCCCGTCCGCCCAGGTGAACTGGCCCGACCGGATCAGATGCGTGCCCTGCGGCGTCGTCACGTCAAGCGCATTGCCCGTCACGTCGATCGACAGGATCCCGAGTGCTGCGAGCGATGTCAGCTCGCCCGCATCCGTCACCCCGTCCTGGTCGCGGTCGCGCCAGACCATGAGCTCGCCATAGGCGACATCGGCCGCATCGACCTTGCCATCGCCGTTCGTGTCGAGCTCGGCCAGCGCCGCGAAACCCGACCGACCCACGCCCCCGAACATCTCGGAAATATCGTCGATCCGCCCGTTGCCATCGAGATCGCGGACAAGGAACCCGTCGTCCCCCTTCAGCCAACCGGTCTTCTCGCCGAAGAGATCACCGTCATGATCGAACCACACTTCGGCATCGTCCATGCTGACGGTCTCGATCCCGTCGCCATCGAGGTCGAGGATGAGGGGGTCGGCTGGCTCCAGCCAGTTCAGCGCCTTGAATTGCTTCTTGCCAGCGTTCGCAATCGTCACAAGGGCGTCTTGCAAAACGGCTGTGCGGTTGATCCCACCAGGAAACCCGGGCAGCATTCCAAGCAGCGACAAGCGCGAGTTCGCGTTCTTGAACACCATACCGAGGTCGCCTGCGAAGTCCAAAAGATCAGCGCCGAAACTGACCGCAGGGCCGTTGTCGAAGTTCTCGACGGTCATCGTGCCGTGCAGGATCGGTCCGTCGCCATCTGCTTCCCCGAGCTTCGTTGGTGTTCCAAGGCCAAAAAGCTCGGCGACCGAGTTGATCACATATAGTCGCTCGCCATCATATCGATACTGGATGAACGGCAGAATGTAATCGTAGTAGATCGAGCCACCCACACCGCTCATTGCACCGAAGGCCATGAAGCCGAGCATCGGCACTTCGTTCGACCCGCCAACGAGCGGCAGGCCGAAGAAGCGCAGCTGGTCGTTTTCGTCGGGATCCATGAGCCTGGTCCCCTGCCACCACCAGACCTCATCCGCGTTGGACAGACGCCCATCAGCATCGCGCGCATTCTGGTCAATAGGCATCCCGTTCGCATCCAGCCCGGAATAGCTATCCGTATAGATCTCACCATTGACAGATGTGTTCAGAATCCAGTCTCGGCCAACACCCCCGATCGCCCGCGCCCCCTCCCCGCCTGAGACAACGAGCCAATCATTGCCGTCGCCGCCATCTACAGAAAGGACAAGCTCTGCGCCTGCCTTTGTCTCATCGTTCGGGCGCCCGCCAGCCTCGACGTCGACAGTCTGAGATTTGTCAAATCTGGCAGGATCAAACACGATGACGATGTCGTCCCCCGTACCCGACTGAACGTCTCGGACGGTTGACGAGGAAAGACCGCGAACCTCGCTGTCGAGAAGGCTCTTGGAAAGATCGTTCTCGCTGAAAATCAGCGTATCGCCATAAGCGGTACCGGTCAGCCTCTCGAATCCAGTCAGCGTCAGCGCTGAGTCAAAATCCCTCAGATCGAACGCAGGGCCACGATCAAGAAGCTGCCCAACCCCGGCGACGCTCAAAAGCGCCCCTCTGTCGAAAGACGGATCGCCCCTAAAGGGGCTACTACCAGAGCCTTGTCCTGCGATCGTGTTTATTAATCCGTTTATGACGGTCGCGCCACGTTGCAACGGCTCCAGCGAAACATGATCATAGTCCGCCTCTGTCACCTCGCCCGGCGCATAGGAACCAAAGTCGATAACCAGCGGAACCTTCAGCCAGTCGTCTGTAATCTTCGCAACGTCCGCCCGCTCCGAGAGCGTGATCTTCTGAATGCCGAACAGTGCCTCAATGCGACGGCGATCCTCTTCAGTCGCATTCAGATTGTCGATGGTTAGTTCGACAACCTCGATGGCACCCACGGTGCCCAGCTTGAGATCGGCGATCTCGAGACCCCTGGTTGCGTAGTCCGGCGCTTGATCGGTTGATAGGGCGGCGGAAAAGACCACCTCGTTCGTTTCCGACAGGTCGACACCGAAGTAGCTTGAGCCCGTCTCCGAAAGCCGCCATCTCAGAAAATCTTCGGCCTCGTAGCGAAGATTGCCATCGGTGTTTCCTGGGTTGATCTGGGCAAGATCGATACCGACGATGACATCGCGATAGCGGGCACCTTCCGGCAAGCCGCTCGCCGCATCTGCCGCGAAGAGATCGGTGAACCGGTCCGACCCTTCACCCCCGAACAGAACGTCCGACCCGCCACCCGCATAGACCTCGTCGTCGCCGGCTCCGAGTACAAATATCTCGTTGAACCCTGACCCTTCGACCTTATCTGCACCCTCCGCACCGAAGAAAAGGCTCGCACGGTTCGCCTCGGTACTTCCCACATCCTCTTGCGAAAGCTTGACTGGGCCGGAACCGGCAACCGTTCTGATTTGCACGCCATCGACATAACGTCCGGCAAGACCCGCTTCCGTCCAGCCATGAAGCGCCTCGGGCACCCCGAAAAGCGCTTCGAGAATCTCATCTTCCGATCCGCCCGCCTGGGACGCCAGGAGCGCGTCGAGCCAGGCGGTCATCAGGATCGGCGCCTTGGTTGGCGATGCGCTTTCGTTGTTCTCCGTGAGATCCCAAATGTCGGATCCCAGGTCGAGGACCAGTATCTCGCCCTCGCGGGTGGTCGGATCTTCATTCCGCTGACCGTCGGTCAGAAAACTCAGGATGCCCTGCAGAGCATCGTACCCGCTCGTCTGGCCCGTTGCTCCGGCTTCGATCTTGCGCAGCGCCATCAGGCCCGCAAACTGCACGACCGTCTCGGCTATCGCCTGGCGAAATCCGCCCTGTAGCATCGGGTTTGATGGCAGGCTTTCGATTTCCCTTGCGAACTCGGCGTTGGTCTTGACGGCCAGTCCGAGGTCCGACAGGTCGTCGAACATCGCCCTGGCCCCCACGCTGCCGAAAACCAGCGTGTCGCTGTCCAGTACAGAATAGGCAACCGCGCGCAGAAGATTCTCCGCAATGAACCCCTCGTGGAAACGGCTTTCGTCTGCGGGCCTGATTGCGTCTGCGGCGTTATTTCCAAAGAGCGCTCTGAACACCTCCTGGTGGATCGAAGCCCAGTTTTCCGACAGCTCCTCCTTGTCTGAAAACAGCTGCAAAACCAGCCCAGCCATACTGTGTAACGTTAATCCGGGGAGGAGGCTAGATGGAACATGCGCTAGGTTCGTCTCAGCGTCAGTCAGGCCCGCATCTTTCAACCACGGATAATTCGTGTTGTCCCGCTCTGAGAAATATCCGGTAGGCCTCAAGACTGACCCCAGTGTTTCGCCCGGCATGAAATAGCCGCCCGCCATATCTGACGCCTCGCGGCCGCTGTGCTTGAGCAAGCTGTCGCTGGCGGAAAGGTAGGACATCGGGTCGAATATGGTCGCCTGCAGGCCCAGGACCCGAGACCAGAGACCGGCCAGCCCGCCGCCGAGGGAATGGCCGGTGAGGGTCAAACCGCCCGTGGTGCTGGCCTGAACGCTTTGAAGGAAGTCGAGCGACAGGGGCAGCTGGTCCGGCTGCGCCCCTCCGCCCTCACCAGTGAAGCCACCGCCGATTGGCCAGCCATGTATTGCGTCGCTGCCGCCATAGTAGCCGCCGAGTGGGTTCAAGCCATCTGTGCCCCGGTAGGAAATGACCGTACCGTAGGGCGTGTCATAGGCGACGGCGTAGAAGCCGGCGGCGACACCAGGTGTACCTGCCTCTGTTGCCGACTGCTGAATGACAGTTGCACTGCCTATTGCCGACCCGATACCGCCGAGGCCGTCAATGTCATTTCCTCTTTCATCGAGGTTAACACCGTCATTGATGGCGCTCCCATAGCCCCGGTTGTAGGCGTCCATCGACAAGAGAGCGAGGAAAAGCTCTTTCTCTGATACGGTCATCGGGCTATCTCCGTCGAGAATGAATTTGCACTAAGCGAATTCGCGAATCGCTCCGTGGCATCAATTGTTTCGTAGCGCCGCCCATCGAGTCTGTTGGGCCAGATGTCGTCCAGCCACCCCAACACTGCCTCCACCTTGCCCTCTGTCACCGGCGCGTCGGTCACGGCGAGGGTGACTTCTGTCAACCTGTAACAGGGGCCGCCGTGGGGGGCGGCGCGCTCGGTCGGGGTGGGGATCAGCGTCTGGAACGGGTAGGGGCCGGAGCGCGGGCCGCGCAGCTTCGATTGTGCCGCCCAGGCCTCGGTCCAGCGCGCAGCCTCCTCGCGCGTAAAGCGTGTCTTCAGCGCATCGCGCCGCGCCTCATAACCTTCGAACCAGTCGTGATCCGGCCGCGTGATCCAGGCAAACTCCACCAAAGCCGCCGCCGCATCGCCGGTGATCCCGGCCTCCGCCGCCGCGCGCGCCGCCTCCTGCCGGTAGCCCTGTTCCCAGGCCCAGGAGGCCCAGGTCCGCCCCTCGGCCCGCCAGGGCGCCTCCGCCGCCGTCAGGCCCCGGTCGCAGCCGAAGGTCGCATCCAGATCGTCGGGGTCCACCCGCCGCACGGTCTTGGGGTCGGCGATATCGTCGAAGGTCACCAGCCGTGGCCAGACCTCGCGCGGCAGCACGACCGGCTCTTCCTCCGGCAGCGCCTTGATCAGATCCATCGCCTCGTGAGAGCTGAAGCGGCTCTGCTCTGCGGAAACGGCATAGGCGAGATTGAAACCTGGCCTGCCATCCAGAAGCGCGAAGAGCCAGCGGCCCGGCGCCACCTCGAACGCAACCGCCTCACCCCGCGCGGAGAACCCCCCGAGCTGTCCTTTTTCCTTCCAACTCCCCTCCCAGCGAATGGCCTGCACCGTGCTGCCGCTGACCGGCCCCGAGGGCGTGTCAATGGTCACGACCATTTGCTGGTGCCAGCGTTCGGTGACCACGCCAACCAGAATGCCGAAACCCATCTCATAGAGCACTCCCTGCCAGAAATACGAGGAAAGTGGCCAGAAGATCGCCGTGGGAACCGCGAGCAGCAAGACGAGCCCAAGCGCGATGAGTTTGAGCGCAAGCCTCACGCGACGATCCCCCCGCCGGGAACAGAGACCGGGAAGAACCCCGGCATCAATGGCAGCAGTTCTGGTATCACGTTGGCCCTCCCTCGGCATTCTGCATCGGGAAGGCCCGAACTGGGCCTTCCCAGGATCTGCGCCCGCTCAATCGGTCTTGGCCGACTCTTTCAACTTCGCCGCGTTGGCCGTGATTTTCTCCAGCATTTCCTTCTCCATGAGCCCGACGACATGCGGATGCATCCTGAGTTCGCCCTCCTTCACGACCTGACGGAAATTGGCGATCACCCGCCCCGCGGTCTTCCGGTCCGGCGCGATCACGTCGAGAAGCCAGTTGATGCTGCCCGACTGCCAGTCCTCGGGCTTCAGCCGGATCGGGAAGGTGGCCGACTTGATCTGGTCGCGGATCTTGGCGTCCACCTCCTCGCTGACCGAGGCCCAGATCGCGAAGCCCGCGATGTCGCTCAGCATGCCCGGCTCTTCCTTCGCCGGCCGGGCGATGGCGATCCGGTCGCGAATCAAAGGCTCCAGCACCATCTGCGTGAGGTCCCCCAGCGACTGATGCCGGTAGCGCGGCAGGTTCATCACCGCCATCACCACCTGGCCAAAGCTTTCGCGGACCTGGGTGCGCAGCTCCTGGATCTTCGCCAGCACCTCGGGGCTGAGCGCAGGCGCGGCGGTGCCGTTGACTGCGTCGGAGGACTGCGGGGCGGTGGTTTCCTTGGTCTTGGACATCGGGCTGATCCTTTCAGAACAGGGCTCGGAGGCGAGCCCGCGCGGGTGCCGTACCGGTATGATTGAGGGAAGGGAGGGCGCCGGAAACTGATGACAAGAAAGGCAACCCCTGACACGTGTGATCGGCATAACGAAGGCCGCAGCCCTTGGTTGAGGGCGCGACCTGCAAGATGCAACCTAGGATAAAGACGATTGCCGGTCAAAATGTCATTAACCAAAATCCAGCGCATCTGTGGAAACAATTCCCGGCCGATCGGAAACAGATCAGCAAGGCGCCACAACGTCATCTGGAGGACGGCAGCGGACGGTGTTCAGGAGGCCGCGTGCCTGTCACACCTGCGCCGCCCAGACCCTGTAGCGCCCCGCCCCTGTGAGCTCGCGGATCAGGCCGCGCGTGGCGAACCTGTCGAGGTTGCGCTGAACTGCGGCCCGGCTGGCGTCAGTGATCGCCTCGGCCAGCGGCGCCGAGATCATCGGCCAGGCGGCCAGGGCTGTGATCAACGCGGGCGGGGTGCGACCCGAGAGATCGGTGGTCGCGGCGCGCGCGCGGGCGTCCCAGTCGCGCAAGCGGTCAAGCTGCAGGAGCGCGGCCTGCGTGGCCTGGGCGGCCCCGGCGATCCAGGCGCCGAGCCGCTCCGCCTCGGTCCCGGTCGCGCGCAGGGCCGTCGGTCCCGTGAGCGCGAGCGGCAGGAAGAGCGCCCCGCCCCGCCCTGCCCCGGCAGCATGGCGCGCGGCCAGAACCGCGGCCTCCACGTCGATCGTCGCCCCCTGCCCTGCCCGCTCCGGACCCAGCATCCGCCAGCCGTGAAACAGCATCGCGCCCTGCGTGACGGGATGAAGTGCGGCGGTATCGGCCATGAAGTCGGCCAGATCGGCCAGGCTTTCGGGGCGCTCACCGTCTGCTGCCGCCCGGCCGAGAAAGGCCGCCAGCCCCGCCTCCCACCCGCCGTCCGACGGACCGGGCCCGGCCGACAGGCGCCGCACCGCCCAGCCCGCCCGGATGACGGCCTGCGCATCCTCGCCCGTTGCGCCAAGCCTGAGCCCGACCCACAGCGCCAGCCGGTCGGATGCAATCCGGTCACCCGTCCACCAGCCAAGATCGGCCACCTCGAGAAGCGCCAGCCGCTGGTGCCAGCCCTCCGGCGCGCCGCGCAGCCGTTCGTCGAGCGCGCCGAAGAGGGCCGCAAGCTCGGCAAGCGGGCGCGACAGCTGGTCCTGCGCCGCCTGCCAGCGGTTCGGATCGAAAAGCCGCACCCGTTCGGCCCGGGGCCCGGGCGGCAGCCCCTCATCCTCTCCCCCGTCGCCCGGCAAGAACCATAAATCCTGCTCTGCCACCGGATCGGGATCGTAGGGTCCACGATCGTGATCCATGTCTTCTTCAACAGATATTGGTCTATCGCGCCTCATATGGTCTTTATTCTTGATTTCTGCGCATTACCCAAGTGATTTCTGTGCGTGGCTGTTCGTCACGATAAGTCCGCCTTATCATGACTATTGAAACCTGCCCGAGTCCAGCGCATTCTGATCCAAGAAATCCGCTCAGAACGGCCTCCATGACCACACTTGTCCTGCCCGCCTACGCCCAATTGTCGGACGCCGACGAAGCCGCACTGAGCGACCTCTACCGGCGCGGCACGCCGCCTAACACTCTGCGCGCCTGGGAGCGCGACCTGGCCTATATCGCCGCCTGGAAGATGGCAGCGTTCGGACGGCCGCTGAGCTGGCCCGAGGACGAGAAAGTCGCCCTGCGATTCATCCTGGACCATGCCCAGGACCTGACCGGCAAGCCCGGCTCCGCCCAGGACGTCGCACTTGAACTGAACGCGATTGGCCTCAGGGTCGCGCTCACTTGTCCTGCGCCGGCCACACTGGATCGGCGCATCGCCAGCTGGCAGGCTTTCCACCGCATGCGGAATCTGGCTTCTCCCTTCTCGGCGCCCCTGGTGCAACAGGCCCGGCAGAAGGCGCGCAGGGCGAACGCGCGGCCCCGCACGCCCAAATCGCCCAAACCCGTGACCCGCGACATCCTGGAGGCGCTGCTGGCCACCTGCGACGACACCCATCGCGGCATCCGGGACCGGGCGATGCTGATGCTGGCTTTCGGCTCGGGTGGGCGGCGCCGGTCGGAAGTGTCTGCCCTGAACGTGGAGGACATAGGCCGCGATGACTTTGCCACCAAAGGCCTGTTGTGGATCCGGCTTCTGGAGACCAAGACGACCAAGAAGGACCAGGCGCCGAAACTGCCGCTGAAGGGACGGGCAGCGCGGGCCGTGGTCCATTGGCTGGAGGTAACGGGTTTGAGAACCGGCCCGCTGTTCCGGCCGGTCAGTATCTCTGACCGCCCCCTGCCCCGCCGCCTGGCCTCGGATGCGCTGCGGACCATCCTGCGGCACCGGCTGCGGCTGGCGGGCCTGCCAGAGGATTACGCCACGCCGCACGGGCTGCGTGCAGGCTTCCTGACCCAAGCCGCGCTGGACGGTGCGCCTCTGGCCGCGGCCATGAAGCTGAGCCTGCATCGCTCGGCCGTTCAGGCCCAGAAATACTATGCCGATGTCGAGATCAGCGAGAACCCGGCGGCGGACCTGCTTGGCGACTGATCGAGGCCAAACGGTCGTTTATTGGCAGCATATGAAACTGCAAACGGCCTGTTTTGATGCCCCTGATCGGCTATGCGCGCGTCTCGACCGAGGATCAGACCCCCCTGCCCCAGTCGCAGGCCCTGAAATCCGCAGGCTGCGTCGAGATCCACGAGGAACAGGCTTCGGGCGGAGACCGGGCCCGGCCGGTGCTGGCCCGCGTGCTGGACCGGATCGGCAAGGGTGACACGCTGGTCGTCGTACGCATCGACCGGCTGGCGCGGTCGCTTTCGCATTTGCTGGAAGTGATCGAGCGGCTGGAGGCGAAAGGCGCCTTCTTCCGCTCGCTCATGGACCCGATCGACACGTTCTCCCCGCAGGGCAAGTTCACCCTGCAGGTCCTGGGTGCCGCGGCCGAGTTCGAGCGCGCCTTGATCCGCGAACGCACCAAGGCCGGGCTGGCCAGCGCAAAAACCAAAGGCCGGGTTGGCGGCAATCCGGGCCTGCGCGCCCGTGATCCGGCAGCGTTGCGCAAGGTGCGGCTGGCGCGGCAGGACGGCTACATGGAGCGGCTGAACGAGACGGCCCAGGACTGGGTGCCCCATGTACGCCGCCTGCGGCCCGACATGGCCTGGGAAGACGTGCTGCGCATCGTCAACGGCCCCCTGCCCCGCGAACGCTGCTGGACACAAAGCCGCTTGCTCCGCGCCGTGAATGCCTATGTTCGCGACGGCTTTCTGCCAGGGAATGTACTCGACCGCGCCGGGCGGCGCGAAACCGACGACCGTCTGCTCGCCATTGTCGCCGCCATCAAAGGTGCGGATCCCGACATCACGCTACAGGCGATCTGCGTCCGGCTGGAAGCGATGCGTGAGCGCACGCCCCGCGGGCGGACCAGCTGGCAGCCGTCATCGGTCGCGATGCTGCTGGAACGGGCGGAACGGCTAGGCTTGTTCAGATCGAAATCCGTCTAACTATTTGTAACATAGTGCGAAAATCCCCTTCTTGCCAATTGGCAACTTACTTCCGCCCAGCGCTTCTGTTTGCGAGATAGGCTTCAAAAGCAGCCCGCAGCGATGCGTCAGAAAGCTTATCGCTGAACTCCAGAACAACCTTCGACCCACGCTTTCTAAGTGTCACCCCAGTGCTGTCCGCATCACCCCGAAAAATCTGCTCCGGAGGTCGCGTGCGCTTCGGGCCCGAAGCTGCGGATTTGAGAAATGAAAGCACTGTAGAAGCCTCAATCGGAGCCCCCTGCCCTGCTCGCGCAGCAGCCTGTCTTTCGGCTAGGTCACGAGCCGCCTGCATTACGGACGATGCGACCTTCGGGTCCGCCAGTAACGGCTTCAAGACGCGCGCGTGGAGCTCTTTGATCTCGCGAATTGATGGGTACGCGGCGACCACCTGATCGGGAAGCCGTGCCAGATTCAGGTAGCGCGATAGCCACCCCTCCGAAACCTCAAGGCGCTCGGCCATCGCCTTCTGTCGCCCGCCATAATACTGCTCAAGCGCCGCAGCATAATCCCGAGCCCGTTCGAAGTCCGAGATGTCCTCCCGATCACGGTTTTCGACGTCAGCGAGACGGAAAGCTTCTTCATCTGAGAGATCGCGAACTTCGATAAGATAGCGGAACTGCGGGTAGTTGTTCGCACGAAGCCACGACACGGCAAAATGGCGCCGTGCCCCGCAGATGACTTCGTACTCAGCACTGTGGCCCTTCCGCAGTTTGCGAACGATGGCCGGAAATTCCTGTTGGCCTTGAGACTTGATCGAGTCGATCAGGTCACGGCAGTTGTCTTCGTTCAGCAGATCGTAGGCACGGTTGTGACGATCCCACATGATGCACAAGGCGGGATCCACCCAACGCAGGACCTTTTCTTCGCGCTCCCCGACGTCAGCCAGAGCATTTGACCTGCGGAGAAACCGCGTGCCGCCGCGGTCTTCTTCCCCTGGCGTAGATTCGTTGTTCAGATCTTTGAGGACATCCTCGAAGATCGCGTCATGACGCTTGCTCACAGCACTCCCTCCTTGCGAAGCGCACGATGATGGCTCGGCCAAGTCTTGCGAGCCAAGGTTTCAATCTCTCGACCGACCGCATCAAGGTATGCACGGCACCGCTTGTGCGTTTCAGTCCGCGTGCTTGGTCCGGTCAGCTCATAAACTGTCGAAAGGTTGGCCGTCGCATTGTCGATTTCTGCGCTGTCCTTCAGGACCGACTGAAGCATGTCCTGAGGAAACACCGCATCCATCATGCGCTTGATGGCCACATGTGCGGACTTCTGATCATTCATTTTGGACGCCAGAATCTTCACGAAGCTGTACGATCTTTCGCCGCCAAACTTCGAAAGCTCGGTTAGCGTCGCCTCCATCATTTTCAGAAAATGTGCTGTCGAGGCGAAATCGATGTTACTCGGAGGCGCCGGTATCAGAAGAGCATTGGCGGCCCGTAGAACTGAGAGGGAAATCATACCCAAGGCAGGCGGCGGGTCCAGGAGGACCACGTCGAACTGGTCGGATATGCTCGCAATCCCATCGCGCAACCGGTCAAGGATGAAGGTGGGTTCTCGTGCCATCCTCGCCGCAAACTCATATTCCGCGTCGTAGAGTCCTAGATTAGCCGGAATCAGGGCAATCCCGGGCCAGTAGGTCGCCCGCAGAGCGTAGTGCAGTGACTTCGGCCCGCCGTGGCGTAGGAAGGGGTAGAGCGTGTCTTCCTCCTCATCCACGTCCACGTCTGGGTTCATACCGAAGATCGCCGTTGAAGACGCTTGGCTGTCGCAGTCGATAACGCAGACGCGGTAGCCCTTTAGCGCGAAGAACTGCGCCAAGTGGCTGACGATGGTTGACTTGCCGACGCCGCCTTTGAAGTTCTGTACGGCGAGAACAAGCGGAGGGTCATCCGCACCGCGGTGCGGCAAGGTACCGAAGACCTCTCGCATCTTGTTGACTTGCGCGAGTGTGTATCCCGTGCGGCGCCCCGTCTCCGCATCTTTGTCGGGTTCAGGTAGTCGTCCGTCCGCTTCAGCGTCTCTGATCGCCTTCTCCGTCCGGCCTACCATCTCAGCGGCGGTTCGGACGTTGAAACGGATATCCAGGCGCTTCTCCGAATTCGGAGCGAAGACGCGCTCTCTCAGGCGCTCGATCACGGTCGCCGCGCGACGTGTTAGGAGGGTAAGCTCGCTCAGCGTGACCGGTGGCAGCACGGTATCGTCCATCAACTGCTCTCTTCTATGGTTATGCTCGAATCATGCTGCATCTTCCACGCAGGGTAAAGTTCGGAAATCACCCTCTCGATGGCGATCCTCCGGAAAACAGCCAACTTGACGTCGACTTCCGCTCTTTCTCTGGCGTGGCTCACAAAGTCGATAGTCTGCTCCCATCACGATGTCGCCCCATCCCAAAAAGTAGGGTTTCGATGAGAGCTGTCGGTCAGCGCAACCTTCTTCCTGAAAAATAATCCACAAAGAAAACCCCTAAGAGTTCAGATTCTTTCTGGTTCTAGGGTTCGCATGCCGTAAGCGGCTGTAAAGCATAGATAATACACGCCTTACCTTACTTCCTGGGTGCTTGGCCATACATTCTGGGAGTGTAGAACTTACGAATCGGGGCGGGAAGACTTACCTTTTGCAGCTGGTCGAAGACTTACATTTCGGGTGACGCCGCCTCTCAAGGTGTCCGGCTGCAGATTTCTCTTTGGTTTCAATCGCCTGCGAATCGCCCCTGATTCGTCCTCGCGTGATGAACTTACAAATTGGGTGCTGGCCCGAGGTCTGCCGATCTGAGCGCTACCAGACACTTGCTCGCTTACTCACTTCAAACTACAAAAGTAAGACAAAGCATGTATGGGCTCCATGGCTGAAAAACCCTATCGCACCATCGATGCTCGGCCAAGTGCCGACAGTCTGATCAAGCCAGGCGAACTGGTTGATCTGATCGAGGTCACACCCCTGAGCCTCAACGATCGGAGAATTTACAACCAGCTTCTTGAGAACGCATGGGATGCCATCGACAAGCCCGTGAGCCACATCATCTCGAAATCGGCACTGCGCGGCAAACACAACTCGAATGACCGGGTTGGCGAAAGCTTGGAGCGCTTGATGTCGGCGGTCGTCAAGGTGTCTGTCAACTGGGACGGCGGACCGGCGATCGAGCGAGTACAGTTGCTGGGAGGGAACATCGAAGCACTGCGGTCTGACGGTTTGATCGAGTACGAAATTCCTGCGCGATTGCGAAAGATCATCGCGAACTCAACCGTTTTCGCGCGCCTTCAGCGCGAGGTGATGTTCGCGCTTTCATCCAAATACTCGCTAACGCTGTACGAGATGGTGCAGAAGCGAGGAAACTTGCGTTGGAGGTCAGCAGAGCGGTTTTCGCTTGACGCACTTCGGGGCATCCTTGGCGTGCCGAAGGGAAAGCTGACTTCCTGGTCAAACCTCAAGCTTCGAGCTCTTGATCCGGCCGTAGCAGAGGTGAACGACCTTTCGGATTTCATGGTGGCGTTTGAGCCCCTGAAATCTGGCCGAAGCGTCACACATGTTGAGCTCAAATGGTGGCGGAAGGATGAGGAGGCAACCGGCGCAGCAGGGCGTGCTCTCCAGTTCTCCAAGGTCGGACGACGTATTAGAGCTGCCGGCACAGAGGACAGGGTAGTCCCGTCCGCTCCTGTTGAGGCGACACCCGATCAGCGGCCGAAGGCCCCGGAGTTGAAACCCCGACCGGCATGGCTCCAGTCGCGTGGTACGCCACTGCGGACAGAAACCTACGAGACCGCGCGCCTTCGGCATGCAGGCTACGATATCTATTTCGTGGAAGGTGAATGGCGCGCCTGGGCAGCCGGAAAGCCCCCCGCGGACGATCCGGATAGGGCATTCCTAGCGTTCTTCCGGAAGTTTGCTGAAGCCAATCCCATCAGATAGTTGCCAATTGGCAAGTGGCCTTTTTTATAAGTAAGATCAGATATTTAATGTGACTTTCTGCCCCCTGTCCTCTTGGGTTCCGGAAGGGCGAAGAGTTAGAGGGAGCCTCTTGGCCTGTGACGGGCCAAGGCCGGGAGAGAGGCTTCCGGCGCCCGTCATGGAGAGATTGACATGAACAATGTGGAAATTCGGGACCCCGTGCGGCCGGTGAAGTCGGGCGGCTACAAGGTGGATGTGAGCCGCGGCGAGCGGAACGGGCGGGTGTCGTCCGAATGGTTCAACCGGCCCGATGACGAGAGGTATCTCTCGCTCGGCGATCTCTGGGCCTCGGTGAAGGTCCGTTCGGAACGAAGCCGTAGCCGGGTGGTGCAGACCGCCGACATCCGCGTCGAGGCCGCGCGCGACAGTGTCGAACGACTGCATCTGGTGTTGCCCAAGGCCAAGGAGCCGGTTGCCCCGACGCATTGGGCGTTCGG
This sequence comes from Frigidibacter sp. RF13, assembly GCF_026626305.1. GTDB lineage: Bacteria > Pseudomonadota > Alphaproteobacteria > Rhodobacterales > Rhodobacteraceae > TMP-24. The sequence continues at coordinate 47,288 of NZ_JAPNUE010000012.1, forward strand.
CCAGCTCGCCAGCATCGTCGGCGCCCCGGCCTCCTACCTGCGGCAACTGCCCGCGCCGCTGGCCGGGATCAATCTGCAATACGGCCTCAGCAACCACCGCGCCGAGCAGGTGAAGACGTTCGAGACCGAGGATGGCCGAACCGAGTTGCGGGCCGTCACTGGACCCGACTACGGCCGGATTCATGACCACGAGCTGGTCGAGGCGGTGCAGCGCATCGCGGGCAACGGCACCGGCGATACGCGCTGGAAAGTGCCGGGGGTGCTCGACTGGTCGACCGGGGTCTACAACCCCGATGTCGAGATCAGCCGGGACACGACGACGCTCTATGCCTCGGACCGCGACGTCTTCCTGTTCCTGGTCGACGATCACAATCCGATCGAGGCGGGAAGGCTGCCCGACGGCTCCCCCGATCTCTACTTTCGGGGGTTCTATTGCTGGAACTCGGAGGTCGGCGCCAAGACACTTGGGATCGCGAGCTTCTATCTCCGCGCCGTGTGCCAGAATCGCAATCTCTGGGGCGTCGAGGACTTCCAGGAGATCACCATCCGGCACTCGAAATACGCGGCCTCGCGCTTTGCCCATGATGCCGCGCCCGCGCTGACGCGCTTCGCCAACTCGTCGGCGCAGGGCTTCGTGAACGGGATCAAGGCGGCGCGGCAGCAGATCGTGGCGCGGACGGATGAGGACCGCGACGACTTCCTGCGCAAGCGCGGCTTCTCCAAGGCCGAGTCCTCCAAGATCATCGAGAAGGTGCTGATGGAGGAGAGCCGCCCGCCCGAAAGCATCTTCGACTTCGTGCAGGGCATCACCCGGCTCGCGCGGGACAAGACCCAGCAGGATGCGCGTCTCGACATGGAAGGCCGCGCCAAGAAGCTCCTCGACCGGGTCGGCTGACCTCCGCAGTAGGGCAGAGGGCCCGTCGGCCTTCTGTCCGTCAGCATAGTCCTCCCCTTTCCTCCTTCCCGGCCAACTCCGCCAGGGTAGCGCAATGCTGCCGGGCCGATCTTGGCCGGGTCACCTCGTGAGAGCCGAATGACCCGATTTTCCGAACACCCCACAGCCTTCGTTTCCCGCAGCGCTGGCAGCACTGAGCTGACCGCGCAGGAGCAAGCCACCATCTTCGCCGCCCGCGAGATCCTCGCGCGCCACATGAATAGCAACCCGGTCCTGACCTCATGGGCCGCCTTGATGGACTACTGCGCCCTGTCGGTACGTGGCGAGGTCGAACGGTTTCACGTCCTCTATCTTGACCGAAAGAACCGGCTCATCTCCGATGAGCGCTTGGGCGTCGGCACCGTCGATCACGTCCCGGTCTATCCGCGCGAGGTCGTCAGGCGCGCCCTGGACCTAAACGCCTCGGCGCTGATCCTGGTCCACAACCACCCGTCCGGCGATCCCGAGCCATCGGACGCCGACATCGCCATGACGAAGGAGGTGCAGAAGGCCTGTGGCGTCCTCGGCCTCACCCTGCACGACCACATCATCGTCGGTGCGGGCCGGGAAGTCAGCCTGCGCGGCCGGGGTGATCTCGGATGACGCGCGGGTGCTCTTCGGCGGCGCGGTGTCAGAGGAAGAGGAGGGCAGGAGGTTTTCGACGGGTTGGAGACCGAGGGAGAGGCTCTCGGCGCCCGTCGGGAGATCGGTCCGATGACCAACATGCAGAAAATCACCCTCGCCTCGTCGCGGGATATTCCCTTCCACAATCTGGTTCTGAGCCAGGCCAACGTCCGGCGGGTGAAGGCCGGCGTCTCGGTCGATGAGCTGGCCGAGTCCATCGCCCGCCGCGGGTTGATCCAGAGCCTGCACGTCCGTCCGGTGATCGGCGAGGACGGTGCCGAGACTGGCAAGTTCGAAGTTCCCGCCGGCGGGCGGCGCTACCGGGCGCTGGAGCTCCTGGTGAAGCAGAAACGTTTGGCGAAGTCCGCCCCGGTGCCCTGCATCGTCAGCGCGGCCGATGACTCCGTGTTGATCGACGAGGTCTCGCTCGCCGAGAACATCGAGCGCGCGCCCTTGCATCCGCTGGACCAGTTCCGGGCCTTTCAGGTCCTGCGCGAGAAGGGCATGACCGAGGAGGCCATCGCCGCGGCCTTCTTCGTCGATGTGAAGGTGGTGAAGGAGCGCCTGCGCCTTGTCACTGTCGCCCCCGCGCTTCTGGATATCTATGCAGAAGACGGCATGACCCTGGAGCAACTGAAGGCCTTCACCGTTTCCAGCGACCATGCGCGTCAGGCGCAGGTCTGGGAAGCGGTCAAAAGCTCCTGGTCGAAGGAGCCCTACCAGATCCGGCGCATGCTGACGGAGAGCGCAGTGCGGGCGTCTGACAAGCGCGTTCGCTTCCTCGGGATCGAGGCCTACGAAGGTGCCGGCGGCTACGTCCTGCGTGACCTCTTCGAGAGGGATGATGGCGGCTGGTTGCAAGACCCGGTGCTGCTGGAGCGTCTGGTGGGCGAGAAGCTGAAAGCGGAAGCGGAAGCCATCGCGGCCGAAGGCTGGAAGTGGATCGAGGTCGCCGTGGGCTTCCCCTACGGCCACACCATGGGCCTGCGCGAGCTTCTGGGCACCACGGTCGGTCTGACGGACGACGAGCGGGCCACGCGGGAAGCGTTGCGCGACGAATACGATCGGCTGGAGGCCGAGTATGCAGAGGCTGACGATCTTCCCGAGGACGTCGATCAGCGGCTTGGTGAGATCGAGCGTCTCCTTGGCGCTTTCGACAGCCGCCCGATGGCCTTCGATCCCGCTGAGGTCGGCAGGGCAGGGGCCTTCGTCAGCATCGACAGCGACGGCACCTTGCTGATCGAGCGCGGCTTCGTTCGTCCTGAAGACGAACAGTGGGTGGCGCCGACGGGCGAAGTCTCCGACGATAACCCCGATCGCACTGCGTCCATGGATGCGGATCGCAGCGAAAGTCGCGCTGCGGTGATCAGCATGGGTGGCGAGACCGGCGCGCCCGAGGATGACGAGGACGAAGGCGATGCGATCAAGTCGCTGCCGGAGCGGCTCGTCATCGAGCTGACGGCGCATCGCACCCTGGCGCTGCGCGATGCCGTGGCCAACAACCCGCGCATCGCCATGACGGCACTCCTGCACAAGCTGGCAACGGATTGCTTCGTCTCTCGCAGTTCGGGCAGCGCCGTCGAGGCGACCGTGCGGGACATTCACCTGCCCGTGCAGTCTGCCGATCTGGCCGACAGCCTGCCCTCGCAGAGCATCGACGCCCGCCACGCTGCCTGGAAGGCGGACTTGCCGCTCGGGCAGGGGGACGATGTGCTCTGGGACTGGCTCCACGCACTGGACGAGGCCAGTCGCCAGGCGCTCCTCGCCCATTGCCTCAGCTTCGGGGTGAACGCCCTCTACGAGCGTCCGAACCCTTACAGCGGCATGGGGATCAGCCAGCACGGTCTCGACCGCCGTCTGCGCGAGGCCGACCGTCTGGCCCGCACCACCCGGCTCGATCTTGTCCAAGCGGGCTGGAAGCCCACGGTCGCCAACTATCTCGACCGCGTCACCAAGAGCCGCATTCTGGAGGCCGTGCGCGAAGGGGTGGGCGAGGGCGCTGCGCAGCTGATCGACCATCTGAAGAAGGGCGACATGGCGCGCGAGGCCGAGCGTCTCCTCGACGGCTCCGGCTGGCTGCCCGAGCCGCTGCGCCTCGACGACGCTGACCTGGGCCAGGTGGCGGAGACTGAGGACGCCGGCGTCGAACTGCCTTCCTTCCTCACGAGCGATGACGAGGTTCAGCCCGACGACGAGGAGGAGCGCCGGCAGCTGATCGCCGCGGAGTGACCATGAACGGGGTGGCTTCGGTCACCCCGTTTTCTCATGGGGGCGGATGGCGAGCCGGCAGTTCAGGCAAGCCGCTCGGAATACCGCGTCTTCACGGCCCGATTGATGAATTCGTTCAGCCCATCGCCAGCGCGCGCCAGCACAATCATGCGGTCGATATTGGCCTGACCGGCCGACACCGAGGTGTAGCGATAGATCGCGCCATCCTTGAACGCGACATCCACATGCGTGGAGCCGATTTCGTAGGCTCGGATGCCGGAATCCCGATCCCAATCACGATATGGTGTCATTCCGGTCCCGGGTTCACAATATGCTGAACAAGGATAGCGCCCGTTCGTGTTTCGTTCAAGATGAGCTTCAATTGCCCTGGCCCCGGGCATCGACGGGCCTTTGCCAGACCATCATCGACGCAGCGGTTGGTAGGGCAGGGGGAGGAGGGCAATGCCCTACTGCCAAATCGTCATTGAGGTGGGCAGTTGAACTCGTCGTGTCAGCCCGGATCGACCAGCTTCTTTGGCCAGTTGCGGCTTGGTCGTTCGAACATCGTCCGTTTTCTGCCATCACGCTGGCAGACCAGAACCAGTGGAGCGGCGGGAGCCGCGCGGCTGCAGGCCAAGGGGGAAGGCGCAAGCTGGCCTGGCGTCGGCAGTGGTGGTTCACATCGCCGGTGGCGCTTGTCCTGCCTCTCCTGACGGGCTTTCAGGGTCGCCTTGATCTCCGTGGGTCTTCTGTCCCAGCCCGCGTCCAAACGGCCTCTGGTGATGGGCTGATCTGCCCGAAGGACGTCTTCGCCTCGACCGCTTCGGCGCAACAGCGTCGTCACAACTTTCTTCCCCTGCCGGTGCGGGCACCGTCATTCCTCGCGGGACAAGAAAGTTCCTCCTGTGCTGTCAGGGTCCCCAAGGGGACTGCGCCAGTGGTCGCCTCCGGGCTGTCGATCGCCATCGAGGCCGCAAGGACGCGGGCCCGAAACAGAGAGAAAACGGAGAAAGAACATGGCGACCATCGGCACCTTCAAGAAGACCGGCAACGAGTACACCGGCGAAATCTTCACCCTCAGCCTGCAGGCCAAGGGCGTGCGCCTCGTCCCCGATCTGCGGGCCTCGGGCGAGAACGCCCCCAGCCACCGGGTCCTGGTTGGCCGCGCCGAGATCGGCGCCGCCTGGACGAAGAAATCGAACGACAGCGGCCGCGAATACCTGGGCCTGAAGCTGGACGATCCGAGCTTCGCCGCGCCCATCTACGCCAACCTCTTCGATGACGAAGACGGCGAGGGCTACAGCCTCATCTGGTCCCGCCCCAACACCCGCCGCGGCGACTGATCGCATCAGGCAAAGGCCCCGGTCGAAAGACCGGGGCCGAAGCTATTGCCGCATAGCCCCCCAATCGACACGCATGGGGTTATCCGACAGTACCGAAAACCCCTACTCGCTACAGCCCGAGTGCCGCATCCATGCGCTCATGTTCGAAGGCAGGAGCACAAGCGTTCAGCTCTGCGCCGCCCAGCCCTTGGCGGCGCAACTCCTCCCGCCAGTTGTCGTGGATGCTTCGCGCCATATCCCGCGCCAGGATACGGGCTTCCGGAACACTAACATCGAAGAACTCGGCCGCATCGATCGCCGCGGCGATGTCTGGCTCATGCCCATGGATCGGGCTGATTCCGGTTTCCATCTGTGCGTGGCGACGGGGCTGCGGATTGACGTCGAAGAGCGGCGAAAGGCGCCAGAGGTTCTGTCCCGCATAGATGAACCCGTGGTTTTTCAGGTGGTCATCCGTGTTGGTGACAAGGATCCCGAGAACCATCCGGCGCCAGATTTCCAGCAGATCGTCACCGGGCCGGGCCGAGATGGTGCGAATAATGTCGGCGATGTCGGTGTAATAGCCGCTCGCATACCCAACCTTGCCGAGGGCTGTGCGCGCGGAGATATAGGGGACCCGGCCGCCATCCCGACGATCAAAACGGCTGAAGAGACCGATCGGGTGCGAGCTGCCGGGCAGTTCGAGGCGGCATTCCGGCGTGCGCAGACCAAGGGTCCCGGCGAGCTTCATCGTCGCCACTTCGAGACGCTCCACCGGCCAAGTGTCGTTGATGGAGGTGAACTTGGCGAGCCAAAGCCGGTCGCCATCCCTCATATTGGCCTTTGGCCGCGCCCCGCCTGGTGTGCCGGCGGCGCCGACGAGATCCAGCGCATCTTGCTCTGCGCCGACGGGATCCCGTTCGAACCTTTGCGCGATCTTGAGAAGCTCCTCGATTTCAGCCAGCCGCGGGACTGGCCTTCCGATTTGCGGGAATGGTTCACCATCTTCTTGCAGAAAGCGCAGCGCGCCTTGGCGCGCAGTATCGTCGCATGTGGTCAAGAAGTCGAACTCGGTTGCCCCCTCGCCCAGAATCCGGCGCATCAGCTTGCGACCCCAACTGTCCGGGGAGGTATCCGCAAAGGGCCCGGCGATGACATCGCGCTTCCGGCTGTCGCGCCCGCCAGAGCTGGCGTGATAAGGCGCGCTCGACCGTGGCATTTGTGGGCAGAGATCGAATCCACGCGGGTTGTCGATCCATTCCTGGTCATAGATGAAGGTGGAATGCGCACGCCGCCCGTCCGTCTCGAAGACCAGACGACCGACCGGAACCAGCCCGTTCCCTAGCGCGACACGTGCCACGACCATCAGAAGGCGCTCCCATCATCATCGATCACATCCGACCGTGCCTCGGTGGTGGTCGATTTGGCCGACGGCAGCTTGCGGCGGCCGGTGATCCGCTCTGGCAGGCGGGCCTGTTCAAGGACCAAGCCGGTATCGTCCTTCGCCGGATCCAGGATTTCGCCGAGCCGGTGGAGTTCGCCCAGGACCATGAGCGCCATGGCCAGTGTCTCGAGCCGCACACCGCCATCACCCATCTCGAGCTTGGCGAGCGTCTTGTCGGTCACTCCCAGGCGCTCGCAGAAATCCGCGACGGACATCCTGCGCTTCTTACGGGCGACACGGATGTCATGGCCAAGTCGCTTGAGAGCAGTCTGAACTTGGTAAGAAGACATATTCTGATCGGAGAAAAATCCGCCTTATGCTGGTATAACCGTATTTCTGTCCGTTTTAGGCCAACTTGCCGCGGAGGTCAACGGAGTAGATGACAACGCGGACAGTATTCCGGATTAACGCCCTTAGATCGGACTATTATCCGATTTATCCATTCAGAACCCGACGGCGCGGGGCATTCCAGGATCATGCTTCTTTGGCGCGCACGGCTCACCCATCCCTCTCGGGATTTCCTGTCGGGCCGGAAGGAAGCTGGGGTGGATGAAGCTCGGCGCGCAGCAGCCTCACGCCAGAGGTCGGGTCGGGCACAGGGAAAACCTCGTATTCAACGGCGGTAGTTGGGCTGGTGTAACCCCAGTCTGAACCACGCTGATCGCTGGCGGCCTGCGTGGCCGCAAGGCTGGCGAGCGGTGGGCATCCTCTGACAGGGTAGGGCTCCGGTCTCGGGTCAAAGCCCCATCCCCCGCTTCCATTCGCTGTCCTTGGTCTGATCCGTCTCTTTGACATTCAACCCCAGAGGGGTCGGCTACGCGCGCGTGCCGCCCTCGCGGATTCGGGCGAGCCGAACGCACGAGGGTGATTGCAGATCCGGTCAGACACTTCGGGCGCCTGTCGCGCGGGGGATGGTCCTCCGCCCCCAGGAAGACAGGAGCCGACCCCATGTCCAGACAGGATGCCACCGCTTACGCCGCCAGCCTCGCCGCCACGCTGATGGTCGCGATCACCGTGTTTCAGGCCGGGGACGGCACGCATGGGGCGATGCCGTCGGATGAATACGATGGCGACGAGGCGCTCGTCGCCCTGGAAATCGATCCCTGGCAATGAGGCGCGCAAGCGCCTCACCCCTCTCCGGGTCGCGCTGTTCCAGCGCGCCCGAACAGGGGAAACGGCGCCGAACCGAAGGGTCCGGCAAGGGAGAGGTTGAGGGGGGGAGCGGCCAGGGCGAGCCCGCTGAGACAAAGAGAGCGGCGGCGGGCTCATCTGTAACCCACTCTCCCAGGAGATTCCGAAATGACCATCCATCTTCCCGGCCGCGCTGCGGCTCCCGCCGAGACCGCGACCGACCTGGCGCGGATCATGGCCGAGCAGGCCGAGCGTGACGCTGCCGAAGTGGCGCTGCACGCGCGGAACAAGGAGGTGCTCTTCGACGGGCTGCGCCTCGTCGGCATCGCCCATGTCCTCGTCAGCTTTGACGGCTCGGGCGACAGCGGGCAGATCGAAAACATCGAGGCCCGCAATGATACCGACCAGAGCATCACGCTGCCCGCCGCCCAGATCACCTTTGCCGGCATCGACTGGCAGAGCGGGGCACCCACCGAGCACCGTCTGACCCTCGAGGCCGCTATCGAAGAACTGGTCTACGACCTCCTCTCCGATACCCATTCCGGCTGGCAGGACAATGATGGCGCCTGGGGCGAATTCTGCATCGATGCCCGCGCGCGGACCATCCACCTCGAGTTCAACGAACGGTTCACGTCGTCCGAACTCTTCACCCATGATTTCTGAGGGAAGACGATGGCACATCCGTATCACCACGCCCTCTCTTCGGTGAAGAAATGGGGCGGGACGGTCGAAGACTACCTCGCCTGTCATGAATTTTTCGACGCCTCAAAACTCATCCTGGCCGACTTTCGGCATCGGGCGCTGCGCCATCATGCCGAGGGGATATTCCTGCTGGAGCAAGTCCACGGGAAAACCCTGACCCTGTCGACCGGTCGGGTGATCCCGACCCGTTGGGTCGGCGAGCAGCACGTCCGCGAGGATCTGGGCTTCATCCCCAGCTTTGCCGACTGGGCGCGGTCGATCAGGGCTGAGGCCTGGATGGGCCGGACCCAGAAGATCGAGCCCGAGGTCGACCCGCATCTGGCTGACCCCGTGCGGGAGGTCAGCTGACATGAGCCGCGCATACCAGGACCTCGGTCTGTCGCCTGAGGTCTCGCTCCTTAAGGTGCTGCGCACGGCGATCCGGCGGTTGCACCCCGACACGCTCGCGGTTCGCAGCTGGCGCGATGCGCGCAAGCGCTACTACCGCGAGCTCTTGCTGGCCCATGCAGCCGCACAGGCCGCCACTGAGGCCCCTCAGCCCGCGGAAGCGGGCTGATTTCTCTCCTCTTTTGCCATCCAACCCTGATCCGGCTTCGTGGCCCGGGTTTCTCATCCTGAAAGGAGCCCATCGTGGCTGACTATTTCACCCAATTCTCCTGCGTCCTGGACGTGGGCACGGCTGACAAGGCCATTACTGCGCTTGAAATCCTCGAGCGGTTGCACCTGGCAGAAGAGGACTCTGATGAACCCGAGTTCTCGGGCTTCGCCGTTTCGCTTCAGGACGGCCCCGGCAGTTCGATCCTCTGGTTCCATGATGACGACGGCCAGGGCGATGTCGAAGGCGTCATCCGCTTCGTGCTGCGGCTGGCGGAAGCTCTCGACCTTACCGGCCTCTGGGGTTTCGACTATGCCCATACCTGTTCCCGGCCCCGGCTGGAAGCGTTTGGCGGCGGCGCGCATGTCATCGACCTCGGTGCGCGAAAGAGCGTCGGCTGGATCAGCACCCATGAATGGTTGACCGCTGCGCTGAATGGCGAAGACGACGACGCGGCGGAGGCGCTGGTCGCATGAACACTGCCGTTTCTTCCCGCGCCCCCGCCTCTTTCCCCATCCCGGAATTCGGCCGCAGTGTCGATGGCCTGACAGTCGCCCGGATCGGCGATGCCGCCTATGCCATGATCCCCACGGCTGATGGCCGGTATTTCCTCGGCGGCGGCTGGCGCCTCTCCAAACCCCTGTCGGATTGGAAGCGGTCCGACTTCTACGGTCATGGCGGCGAAGTTTCCGACGAGGTGGCTTTCCGCGTCCTCGTTCTGGAACAGGCCGAGCATCAGGGCGAGAAGGCCGGTCTACGTCGGCAGGAATTCCGCGCGCACGCCAACACGCCCTGGGGACCATCGCAGGGCGCGGTCCGCTACGGCGAGGAGGTGGTGTTCCACTCGACCTCCGGCCATGGCGGGTTCCACCTGACGGCGGACCGCAATGCCCAAGTCCATCCGCTACTTCGAAACCCGGGCGGTTGGTACGAGGAGGATGCCGCCTGGGCCGCTGTCGCGACCGCCTGGCCCAATCTCTTCACGGGCCTTGAGTGCCGTGAGGCCGACGAAACTCTGCGCCACAGCTGGCCGGATGCCTGGGAGGCGATCCATGGCCGGGCGCTCAAGCCCGGCGAGTCCCGCAGGCGTGACGGCGAACCCTTTGTCCGCGACCATGCGACCGACTGGGTGGTGATCTCGGCGATCTATTCCGACCAGCATCGCGGCTTCACCGAGGTGATCGCCACACGGGGTGGGCGGCGCGATCCGAAATCCGAGGAGCGTCGCTTCCTTGTCCCTTCCCGGGAGTACAAGGTAGGCCCCTTCGGCTTCGTCATCGATGAGGCGCGCCATGCCGTCTATGACGGCCCGTCGAGCTTCATCGGGTGGCGGGGCAGGGCAGGGGGGTGATCCCCCTTACAGCGGCTGCCCGGTCATCGGTCGGGCGCCCGCCAGAGGGAGAGGTGGGCGGGTGGTTCCGTGACGGGTTTCAGGGTGGGAGAGAGTCTCCTGCCGCCCTTCGCGGAGTGATCCCGATGACTGCACCCATTTCACAAACTGCCTTCCGGGGCCCCGGCGACAACCTGGTCGGCGAGGCCATCGCCCATTTGCGACTCGCGGGCCGCTTGCCCCTGCGGATCAGCTGCAGCTGCTGCGCGCATTGGGACGATGCGGCGCTCGATCAGCTGCACTTCGACCGCGATGTCGATCTCGGCACCTGCGGTGACCTGGCCGCGGCCATGACCGTAGCCAGCAAAGCTGTCGCTTCCGGCCATATCGACGCCGGCCGCGATGCGGTCCTGCGACTGGTGCCGCAGTTCGTCACCATCCTCGATGCCGAACATGGCGTCGTTCTGGCGGGCGCCGTGCAGGCGGGCCGCATCCACTGGTGCGCTCCGGTCAACGGCGACGCCGAGGCGCGGCGCGTGGTGGCTGAGGCTTGCGGGCTTCGGGCCGAAGCGCGCGCAGCAACGGACGCCGGCGATCCCGCTGCCGCTGCGCTGCTCGCCCGCGCCCGCGTGCTGGAAGGGCGGCTGGTCGACCCTTTCTGGCGCGACCTTGCAGCGGCCGCAGTCGATCTCGCCCTGGCCGCCTGATCCTTCCCTCCTTCCAGAAACCCGCCCCCGGCAAAAGACCGGGCCATGCAAATGAGGAACCGCTCATGCCCCAAGTGATCGCCACGACCGTCTATCGCCTTGATGAACTTCCCGAAGGCGCCAAGGACAGGGCACGCGCCTGGTATCGCGAGGGCGGCTTCGACCATGACTGGTACGACGCCGTCTATGAGGATTTCCAGCGCATCGCGGAGATCCTCGGCATCCGCCTGAAGAGCCGGACCGTTCGACTAGTCGGCGGTCGCTCCCGCGAGGAACCGTGCATCTGGTTCACCGGCTTCTGGTCGCAGGGTGATGGCGCGGCTTGGGAAGGCTCCTACTCCTACCGGAAATCTGCCGCTGCGGAACTTCGCGCCTATGCGCCGCAGGATCAGGCCCTGCACCGCATCGGGGAGACCTTGCAGGCGGTGCAGCGGCAGAATTTCTACCAGCTGCGCGCCGAGGTCACCCACCGCGGCAATTACTACCATGCCTTCACCATGGCCGTCTCTGTGACGCGGGACAGTTCGGCCTCGGCGGAGATCGTCGGCGATGCCGAGGCCATCGTCATCGGCGCCCTGCGCGATCTTGCCAACTGGCTCTACCGCCAGCTCGAGCGGGAATACGACTACCTGACCTCGGATGAAGCTGTCGACGAGACGCTGGTCGCCAACGGCTATACCTTCACCGAGGAAGGGCGGCGCTTCGGATAGCCGTCCCGAAACCCGTTTTCGCCCGTTCCGAATCCCGGTCGCGCGCTACCGGTTGCTGTGGATCCAGCGCGACAGCAATTGCCGGTCCCGAAAACATTCATCCGGCACGGCGCGGTGTTTGATCCGCGCCAGCCGTTCGGCAAAGGCGACCTGTTTCGAGGTCGGCTGGCTGATGTCAGCAGGCTTCAGCTTCGCCTGCGCCTCGATCCAGGCGCTGAGCGAGCGACGGTCCTGTTGGACCTCCCAGGGAAGCAGGCTCTGGTTTCGCAGCTCCAGCGACCGCGCATAGGCGATCTGGCGTTCGGTGGCGGGCAAGGCGAAGGGGGCAGCGTCCATGATGGGTCTCCCATGCGGATCCTTCCTACCAATATAGAACAGATAGGGAACATAATCAACGCCGCGACCGCCGGAGAGGGAGAGTTGGGCCGGAAATCGGGCGCGTTCGGGCGGGCCGAGAGAACCGCCGGGGCGTGCCATTCACCCTTGATCCGGAGGATTCCCGATGACCCACGCTGCAATTGCCCAGAAACCTGCCACCCTTGTGCCCGAGGCGCGCCGCATGGCGTTCCTGCCCGAACTCTTCAGCCCCACTCTGATGCTGATCGGCGAGCGGTCCGTCTATCAGTTCATGTCCTGGCTGGCCCCCGATGATTACGCCGGAGGTCTCTGGCACTTCCACGAGCGGGGCGGCCAGCCCCTGTTCATGTCGCCCGACGCTGACAAGCGGTTCCGCATCTTCTGCGAGACCAACGGCTATATGGGCGAGGTCTCGGCCGAGGCCGCCGGGATCATCGCAACGCTCTTTGCCTTGTCCCATCTCTCGTTCCGGCATGAGGCCGACCAACTGTCCGAGGCCTATATGCGGCTTTACGAGTTCGCGGGCGACCATCCCGAGGCTGGCGAGATGTTTAAGGCGATCGACTGACGTGGGCAGCCCGCAAACTGGCTAGCAAGTCCTGGCCCTGTCGCACCCTCCGGCGGTTTCGTCGGGGGGTGTTCGCATTTGTTCGGCGTAGTTTGGCACGGGCGGCAATCATCATGGGTCGCCCGCTGTGGCATGCGGATTTCCACGGCTGCACGGCCCCGGGCATCGACGGGCCTTTGCCAGACCATCATCGACGCAGCGGTTGGTAGGGCAGGGGGAGGAGGGCAATGCCCTACTGCCAAATCGTCATTGAGGTGGGCAGTTGAACTCGTCGTGTCAGCCCGGATCGACCAGCTTCTTTGGCCAGTTGCGGCTTGGTCGTTCGAACATCGTCCGTTTTCTGCCATCACGCTGGCAGACCAGAACCAGTGGAGCGGCGGGAGCCGCGCGGCTGCAGGCCAAGGGGGAAGGCGCAAGCTGGCCTGGCGTCGGCAGTGGTGGTTCACATCGCCGGTGGCGCTTGTCCTGCCTCTCCTGACGGGCTTTCAGGGTCGCCTTGATCTCCGTGGGTCTTCTGTCCCAGCCCGCGTCCAAACGGCCTCTGGTGATGGGCTGATCTGCCCGAAGGACGTCTTCGCCTCGACCGCTTCGGCGCAACAGCGTCGTCACAACTTTCTTCCCCTGCCGGTGCGGGCACCGTCATTCCTCGCGGGACAAGAAAGTTCCTCCTGTGCTGTCAGGGTCCCCAAGGGGACTGCGCCAGTGGTCGCCTCCGGGCTGTCGATCGCCATCGAGGCCGCAAGGACGCGGGCCCGAAACAGAGAGAAAACGGAGAAAGAACATGGCGACCATCGGCACCTTCAAGAAGACCGGCAACGAGTACACCGGCGAAATCTTCACCCTCAGCCTGCAGGCCAAGGGCGTGCGCCTCGTCCCCGATCTGCGGGCCTCGGGCGAGAACGCCCCCAGCCACCGGGTCCTGGTTGGCCGCGCCGAGATCGGCGCCGCCTGGACGAAGAAATCGAACGACAGCGGCCGCGAATACCTGGGCCTGAAGCTGGACGATCCGAGCTTCGCCGCGCCCATCTACGCCAACCTCTTCGATGACGAAGACGGCGAGGGCTACAGCCTCATCTGGTCCCGCCCCAACACCCGCCGCGGCGACTGATCGCATCAGGCAAAGGCCCCGGTCGAAAGACCGGGGCCGAAGCGAAACAAGGCGCAGCCAAAATGAAAGTACCGCTCGACGCCAAAGTCTGTGCGCTCCCCTCCGGATTTGGTTCCCGGATGGGAGCGGCATGACGAAACAGGCCCAAGGCATCATGCGGCGAACTTGACCTCGTCTATGCACGAGAATACGCTGATTAGCGAATAAGCGTATCATGGTGGAGGAGCATGACCGACAGAGCGGATACCTTCGGACGCGCCATAAGCCAAGCGCGTAAGGCGCGATCTTGGAGCCAGAAAGAGTTGGCCCAAAAGATCTTGCGTGAGGACGCGGAAGCGATTTCACCGCAGTATCTCAATGACATCGAGCACGACCGGCGCAGCCCCTCATCCGACCGGATGGTCCAGCAATTTGCAGACATTCTCAGCATCGAAGCGGACTGGCTGTACTACCTAGCCGGCAAGTTTCCCGCAGACCTGCGGGAACGGAAGCTCTCGCAGCAGGAAGTCGCCAACGTGATGGTCGCCTTCCGCGGCAAGCCAGAAAGCAAGTGAGGCGGTAGCGGATGGTGAGGTACGTTCGTGACACGACAGGGCGTTTCTCTCAGCGTCCGCACTACAAGCCCGAAGAACTCGACCGTGAATGCGAAAACATCATCACGGGGTTCCTGAAGAACAAATACGGCAAGGCCGAGTTCCCGGTCACGACCGACGATCTCACGCTCCTGATCGAGCGCGACACCGAAGATTTCGACGGTTACGCTGACCTGTCCTCTTATGGCCCTGAGGTAGAGGGCTTGACCGAGTTCCAGCCGGGCCGGAAACCGATCGTCCGCATCGCCGAGAACCTGTCCAACGACGAACGGCGCGAGAATCGCCTCCGCACGACCCTGACCCACGAGTACGGGCATGTGCATTTCCATGCCTATCTTTGGGAGGTCGAACCGCCCGGCGCCGATCTGCTCCGGCGGAATCCGAATGCCAACAAACAGATTTGCAAGCGAGACACGATGCTGGAAGCCGTCCAAACCGACTGGATGGAATGGCAAGCGGGCCATGCCTGCGGCGCGCTCTTGATGCCGGTGTCCTATATCCGCCGCGTCGTCGGGGCATATCAGGAAGCGAACGGGCTGTTCGGCGTCATCGGCACCGGTACCGAACACGGTCAGACCCTGATCGCGCGGGTTCAGGAAGCGTTCCAGGTGTCGGCGGATGCTGCCCGGGTGCGGCTTCTCCGGCTGAACATCTTGGGCGTAACGTCCGCGGGACCTTCCCTCTTCGACCACCTGTAAACAATGCCGTCGGCTCAAGAATCGGCTGGCCTTGTTTTTGACATCAAAATACGCTAATTAGCGGATACGCGGAACCGCAGTTCCGCGATGTAACAGGTCAAGGAGACCGGAACGATGAGCAAGGGGCCGAAAACCCACCATGTCGTCCCGAACCCGAACGGGGGATGGGACGTGAAGCGCGGTGGCGCTGAACGCGCCAGCAGCCACCACGAAACCAAGCGCGAAGCCATCGAGAGCGGCCGCACCGTCAGCCGCAATCAGGACACCGAGCTGCGCATCCACAACCAGGACGGCCGCATCGCCAGCAGCGACAGCCACGGCGGCGACCCGTTCCCGCCCAAGGGCTGAACCGCAGAAAGGAGGAAAAAAATGAACGACGATCACAAACCCCGTCGCAACGGCAACAACTACCCCGACAACCACGGCCACGGTGGTCACGACGATAACGACAACCACCAAGACAAGGACATCACCATCGTAGTGAATGGCCGCGAGAAGACCGTGACCGGCAAGGAAGTCACTTTCGCGCAGCTCGTGGAGCTCGCCTTCGAAACGCCGCCGACGGGCGAGAACATTGTCTTCACGATCACCTACCGACGCGGCCAGGGCGAAAAGCCCGAAGGCTCGCTCGTCGAGGGCGAGACCGTGAAAATCAAGAAGGGCATGATCTTCAATGTCACCGCTACTGATAAGTCGTAGCCCGGATCTCGCTAGGCTGAAGGAAGACGGGTACGAGGTGGAAATCAGAGCCAGCCACCTCGTTCTCCGTAACGTGCCCTACGTCAACAGCAAGCGCGCAGTGAAGCGAGGGTTGCTGGTCTCGACGCTCAGTCTCGCCGGGCAGGTCACGGCGATGCCAGACACCCATGTCGTCCTGTTCGCCGGCGAGCATCCCTGCGATCGACATGGGCGTCCTCTGACCAAGATCGTCAACGGCAGCAGCCGCCAGAATCTCGGCGACGGTCTCGTGGTGGACCACTCGTTTTCGAGCAAGCCCGTCAACGGGTATCAGGACTACCACCACAAGATGACCACCTACGCGGATATAGTGTCGAGCCACGCGGCGGCCATCGATCCGACGGCCACAGCGAAGACGTTCCGAGTGATCGAGGCCGGCGACCCCGATTCCGTATTCGAGTATCTGGACACAGCCTCAAGCCGCGCCGGTATCTACGCAGTATCGCAGAAGCTGGCCCTGCCCAAGGTGGCGATCATCGGCCTTGGCGGCACGGGTTCCTACGTCCTCGACCTGGTGGCGAAAACACCGGTCAATGAGATCCATCTCTTTGACGGTGACCATTACCTCCAACACAACGCGTTCCGCTCGCCCGGAGCCGCAACGCTTGCCGAACTGAAGGCCGCGCCAAAAAAGGTCTACTATTTTCGCGACCGCTATACGCCGATGCGCCGGAACATCGTAGCGCACGATTTCCACATCGATGCCGCGAATGCGGATTGCCTCGACGGGATGGCATTCGTTTTCCTCTGTGTTGATAGCGGCGCCGCGAAGGGGCCGATAATTGAGAAGCTGGAGGCCTTGGGCATCCCCTACATCGATGTCGGCATGGGCATCGACCTCGTGGGCAACAAGCTGCATGGCATCGTGAGGACGACCACGAGCACCGAACGCATGAGGGCGCATGTCCGCGAGAAGAAGCGCATCGGCCTTTCGGCTGGCGCAGCCAACGACCTGTACGCCAAGAACATCCAAATTGCCGACCTAAACGCGCTAAACGCGGCTCTGGCGGTCATCAAGTGGAAGAAGCTGTTCGGATTCTACCTCGATCTGGATGACGAACATCATTGCACCTACACGCTGGACGGCAACATGCTCCTGAACGATGACACGCCATGAGACAGCCCATTGTCCTCGACACGGAATTTGTCACAGGCGTCCCGGACCAACTCGCCGAGCATACTCTTTACGTGTCGATGGAGTACGCCACGGTCGCGCACAAATGCTGCTGCGGATGCGGCCTGGAAGTCGTCACGCCGCTCAGCCCCACCGACTGGAAGCTGTCATATGACGGCGTTTCGGTGTCGCTTCATCCTTCGATTGGCAATTGGAGTTTCCCCTGTCGTTCCCACTACTGGATCGACAAGGGCAAGGTTCGTTGGGCGGGTGATATGTCGCAAGAGCAGATAAACAGTGTCCGTGCCAAAGATTGTCGCGCCAAAGCCCGCTACTTCGATCCGACCGAGAGACCAATAGTGCCGGCCAGTACAGCGAAACCTGACAACCCGAAACCTGGACTCTGGTCGTGGCTCGCGCGCCTTTGGTCCTGACTATCTTTGGGCACCTCCCGGCGTTCCGCCGGGACCGGGCCCTGGTCCTTCGGACTGGAGCCAGCCGAGGCAGTCTCCACCCATTCGGGCGACTGTCCCTGGCGCGAAGAGGGAGAGGGGTGCCGGGACGGGTCAGGTCCGGCGGGTGAAAGAGAGCGCTGATCGGGCCTGACCCGTTCCTGCTCTCCCGAGGATTTCCCGATGAACGACCTTTCCCCAGCGACCTTGGCGCAAGCGCCGGTCGCTCCGGCTTCCGCCATTCTGGCCGCGGCCCGCTTGCTGCTGCCCTCGATGGAACGCGGGCAGCGCGCCGACAGCGCGTTGCTGCGCGCGGCGATGGATTCCGCCTTCGGCGCCTCCGATGCCTCCGGCCTGTGGGACTGGAAGACGGGTTATGAGGCCTGTGAGGCTGCGACCGTCCTTTTCCTGCGGAAGTACGGCCGAGCCATCTTCAGCAAGGCTGACACGCCTGCGGTGCGGCTGGCCACGCTGTCGAAGATCGCGGGCCTCCTGCCCAGCCACACGCGCCGGTCCGAGGAAAGCCAAGCGCTGCAACAATTCTCCACGCCGATCCCGCTCGGCCTCGCGGCACTGACGGCCGCAGCGATCCGCCCAGATGATGTCGTGTTGGAACCTTCGGCGGGCACCGGCCTCCTGGCCATCCTCGCCGAAATCTCCGGAGCCAGCCTGATCCTCAACGAACTGGCCGACACCCGAGCCGACCTCCTCTCTTCCCTCTTTCCGGCTCTTTCTGTCACCCGCTTCGATGCGGCGCAGATTCACGACCACCTCGATCCGGCATTCGTGCCCTCCGTCGTCCTGATGAACCCGCCGTTCTCGGCAATGGCGAATGTCACGGGCAAGGTTCAGGACGCTGCCTTTCGACACATCGCCTCGGCGCTCGCGCGTCTCGCCCCTGGGGGGCGACTGGTCACGATCACCGGTGCGGGCTTCGGCCCCGACATGCCTGCCTGGCGCGACGCCTTCGTCCGACTGCAGGACCGCGGTTCGGTCGTATTTTCGGCGGCGATCGACGGTTCGGTCTATGCCCGCAATGGCACGACGTTTCCGACGCGTCTGACGGTGATCGACAAGATTTCAGCCGAAGATCCCACTCGCTTCCCGTCCGCTCCCGGTATCGCACCCGACGTTGCGACACTGCTCGGCTGGATCGCCGACCATGCGCCGCCGCGCCCCGCTGTCGATTTGCCGAAACCGCCGTCGCCTACTTCGCCTGCGCGCTCAGTCCGCGGCTATCTCGCTCGGGCCAATGCTGCCCCCGCCATCCGCAAGCCGACTGCATCCACCGTTGCCGTCGAACTCGCCTATGAGACCATCGACGCGGTGCCGCCCGACGCCACCCGCCTCTCGGACGCGATCTACGAAGAATACGGCCTGCAATCGATCCGGATTCCCGGTGCCGTGCCGCATCCGACCAAGTTGGTGCAGTCGGCAGCCATGGCCTCGGTCGCGCCACCGCGACCGAGCTATCGGCCCATGTTGCCTGCGGACATCTGCCAGCGGCTGTCGGACGCGCAACTTGAGACGGTGATCTATGCCGGAGAGGCCCATTCCGACCATCTTGCCGGAAGCTGGACCGTGGACGAGACCTTTGACACCGTCAGTGCGGCACCCGATGGCGCGGCAGACACGGTCCGCTTTCGCCGAGGCTTCATGTTGGGCGATGGCACCGGCGCTGGCAAGGGCCGCCAATCGGCCGGGATCATCCTCGACAACTGGCAGCGCGGGCGTCGCAAGGCGGTCTGGATCTCGAAATCCGACAAGCTGATCGAGGATGCGCAGCGCGACTGGTCGGCGCTTGGCCAGGAACGGCTCCTAGTCACGCCGCTGTCGCGCTTTGCCCAAGGCAAACCGATCACGCTTTCGGAGGGGATCTTGTTCACGACCTATGCGACGCTGCGCTCGGATGATCGCGGCGAAAAGGTTTCGCGCGTCCGCCAGATCGTGGACTGGCTCGGCCGCGATTTCGACGGGGTCATCATCTTCGATGAAAGCCATGCCATGCAGAATGCCGGCGGCGGCAAGGGCAAGCGCGGCGATGTCGAAGCCTCGCAGCAGGGCAGGGCGGGCCTGCGCCTCCAGCATGCATTGCCCGATGCCCGCGTTGTCTATGTCTCTGCAACCGGAGCCACGACAGTCCACAATCTCGCTTATGCGCAGCGGCTCGGCCTCTGGGGCGGCGAGGATTTCCCGTTCGCGACCCGCGCCGAATTCGTCGAGGCGATCGAGGCCGGCGGTGTCGCGGCCATGGAAGTTTTGGCCCGCGATCTGCGCGCGCTCGGACTCTACACCGCGCGGTCGCTCTCCTATGATGGCGTCGAATATGAGCTGGTCGAGCACCAGCTGACCGACGAACAGCGCCGGATCTATGATGCCTACGCGGGGGCCTTCGCCGTCATCCACAACAATCTCGATGCGGCGATGGAGGCGGCCAACATCACGGGCTCGGATGGGACGTTGAACCGGCAGGCCAAATCCGCTGCCCGTTCGGCCTTTGAATCCACCAAACAGCGCTTCTTCGGCCATCTGCTGACCTCGATGAAAACCCCGACCTTGATCCGGTCCGTCACGGCCGATCTGGCAGCGGGCCATGCTGCCGTGATCCAGATCGTCTCGACCGGCGAGGCGCTGATGGAGCGGCGCCTCGCCGAAATCCCGACCGACGAATGGAATGACCTGACGGTCGATGTGACACCGAGGGAGTACGTCGGTTCGTACCTTCAGCATTCCTTCCCGGTGCAGCTCTACGAGCCCTTCACCGATGGCGAAGGCAATCTGTCCTCGCGCCCGGTGTTCCGCGATGGTCAGCCAGTCGAATGCCGCGAAGCCGTCGCCCGGCGTGACGAGATGCTGGAACATCTTGGCTCGCTGCCTCCCGTTCCGGGCGCGCTCGACCAGGTGATCCAGCATTTCGGGACGGAGATGGTGGCGGAAGTGACGGGCCGGTCGCGCCGTATCATCCGCAAGGGCGAGGGCCCCGCAGCGCGGCTGGCGGTCGAGACCAGGGCGCCTTCGGCCAACCTTTCTGAGACCTCCGCCTTCATGGATGACCAGAAGCGGGTCCTGATCTTCTCCGATGCCGGGGGCACCGGGCGCAGCTATCACGCCGAGTTGTCGGCCAAGAACCAGAGGCTCAGGGTCCACTACCTTCTGGAACCCGGCTGGAAGGCCGATGCGGCGATCCAGGGTCTTGGGCGCACCAACCGGACCAATCAGGCGCAGCCGCCGCTGTTCCGGCCGATCTCGACAGATGTGAAGGCGGAGAAACGCTTCCTCAGCACCATCGCCCGGCGCCTTGATACGCTGGGGGCCATCACCCGTGGCCAGCGTCAAACGGGAGGGCAGGGACTGTTTCGACCCGAGGACAATCTCGAAAGCCTTTATGCCCGCGATGCGCTGCGTCAGCTTTACCTTCTTATCGTGCGCGGCAAGATCGAAGGCTGCTCGCTGCAGCGTTTCGAGGCGGGGACCGGGCTGAAGCTGATGGATGCCAATGGCATCAAGGATGATCTGCCGCCGATCACCACCTTCCTGAACCGGCTCCTGGCCCTGACCATCGAGATGCAAGGCATCCTCTTCACGGCCTTCGAGCAGCTTCTTGAAGCCCGGATCGACGGGGCCATGGCTTCGGGGACCTATGACCTCGGCTTGGAGACCTTGCGCGCGGAAAGCTTACGCGTCGCTGACCGGCAAGTGATCTACACCCACCCGACCACCGGCGCAGAAACCCGGCTCCTCTCCATCACGGAACGCCGCCGCAACAAGCCGCGCCTGCTGGACGAAGCGCTTGCCGAACTCGACGACCCGCGCGCCGCCCTGATGCTCAACACCCGCTCAGGCCGGGCGGCGGTGCAGGTGCAGACCACCAGTCTGATGTTGGATGATGGCGAGATCGAACGGCGGGTGCGGCTGATCCGACCGACGGAGGCTCAGAACATCGCCATCCGCCTAATGGGTGGCACGCAATGGGTCGAGACGGATCGGCCCACCTTCGTCGCCGCCTGGAATGCCGAAGTGGCGGAGGTGCCCGAGTTCACCGACAGTATGCTGCATGTGGTTTCTGGCCTGCTCCTGCCGGTCTGGAAACGCCTGCCTCAGGACGAAACCCGCGTCTATCGCCTGCAGACCGATGACGGCGAGCGGATCATCGGCCGCAGGGTCTCGCCCGCCTGGGCCGCGACAGCGACCGGGGGAGGGGTGCCGAGCCTTTCCGCCGATGAGGCCTATGCCGCGCTGACCCTCGGCAAGACCATCCTCGATCTGGCCGAGGGCCTGCAACTGCGCCGTTCCCGCGTCATGGGGGTCAACCGGATCGAGTTGACCGGCTTCACCGAAGCGATGCGCGACCGGCTGCGGGCATACGGCCTCTTCAGCGAGATCATCTCGTGGAAGCTGCGCTTCTTCGTGCCGGTCGGTCATGAAGGCGCGGGAGTGCTTGCCAAGCTCTTCAACCTTTGGCCTATCTCGCGCATTTCTGAGCGTGAGGTTGCCTGATGTCCCGTATTGATGCCGCAGATTTGGCGCAGCGCCTTGGCCGACAGGCCGAGGCCGTCTGCCGAACCTATCTCTCCAACGGGCGCCGGCAGGGCAACTACTGGCAGGTCGGCGATGTCCGCAACACCGCGGGGCGCTCGATGTTCGTGCGCCTCATTGGTCCTGCTTCGGGCAAGGGTGCCGCTGGAAAGTGGCAGGATCCATCAGAAGGCAGCCATGGTGATCTTCTCGACGTGATCCGCGAAAGACTGGGCTTGAGCACCTTCGCCGACGTCATCGAGGAAGCCCGCCGCTTCCTCAGCCTGCCGCAACTGGACCCGGTGCCAAACACCCCGACCCCGAAACTCGGCCCCGCACCATCGGGATCGTCAGAAGCGGCACGGCGGCTCCTCAGCATGTCCGGCCCGCTCAAAGGCTCGCTGGCGGCAACATATTTGGCAGGACGTGGCATCACCGATCTCCGCGACACCGGCGCCCTGAAATTCCACCCGACCTGCTACTATCGGGGGCAGGGCGAGGATCAGACCGAGACCTGGCCCGCCATGATCGCGGCCGTCACCGACCTCGAAGGCAAAGTCACCGGGGTCCACCGTACCTGGATTGCGCGAGATGGCAGCAGAAAGGCACCTGTCGACACACAGCGGAAGGCGATGGGAGATTTGCTCGGCCATGCGGTCAGTTTCGGCGTGGCCAAAGAGGTCATGGCCGCGGGGGAGGGCATCGAGACCGTGCTCTCCCTCCGTCAGGCCCTGCCCAGGATGCCGATGGTTGCCGCGCTCTCGGCCGGACATCTCGCAGCCCTCCTCTTTCCGGCACATCTGCGCCGGCTCTATATCGTCCGCGACAACGATCCGGCGGGGGACGGTGCAAGAGATAGCTTGGTCGCCCGGGCCCTCGAGGTCGGGATCGAGGCGATCACGCTCTCGCCCATGTTGGGGGATTTCAACGACGATCTTGTCACCCGCGGTCTGGATGCACTTCGGGCGCATATCCGTGCGCAACTCGCGCCTGAGGATGTCAGCCGCTTTATGGCGCAGGATCATCTGACCAGTCGAAGCGGGTGATCCCAGAGGTCCGACCTCATCACGGGCATACGAGGCTGCAGTTCCATCAACGGGACCGCGCCTCGGCCTTTGAGAGGGCGAGCGGCCCACAAGCGGTCCGGTCAGGCAATGGCGGCGCCCGACTATTTTCCGCCGGCGGGGAAGACCCCGCCTTTGCATCGCGAGGCAAAATAGTCGGGCTTGGCCATCAAGGCCCTCGCAAGAGGCTCGGGCTGCCAGACCGGACCGCTTGTCGGATTTTCGTCGCCATGAAGGCCGCGACGGTCGCGGTCCAGACGATGGAGCATCCCATGTACGCCCCCGATTTTGATCGCACCGACTTCGAACCCGAACACACCTCCTCGCCGACCGACACCATGATCCAGGACCTTCAGCTCTACGGCTACCGTCCCGCAGCGGGCGAGGCCGATCCCCGGATCACGCCCGAAGACCACATCATCCAGACCGCGGTAGCCGACATCTTCGACGCCCTGATCTCCACCATGGCCGACACCAGCCTCGACTTCGACCTCGACGAGATCCTCTGGTCGACCGTCAACACCTTCCACCGCGCCGCCGAGCGGATCGAGACCAAGCTCGACGACAACGAGCAAGCGCAGAAGCGCCTTCAGCGCGAACAGGACGGCTCCGAGGTGAAATCCGTCCAGCTTGAAACCCTGATCGACATCGGCCAGGGCCTGATCGACCGGCGTGAGAGCATGGAACTCTTCCGCGAAACCGCTGCCGACCTCTTCCTCAAGGCCACCGGAACCCATTGGTCACCGCGTTCGGGCTCGCGCACCAGCCATCGCCACCTGACCGCCGCGATGATCGACAGCCGCGACTTCATCGCCGCCAAAAAACGCGCAGAGACCGAGAGCCTGGTGCCCCCGGGGCCGAAGGTTGCCTTTTCAGGCGGGGACACCACCGATCACCGCCTGATCTGGGATCGTCTCGATCAGATCCACGCCAAGCACCCCGACATGGTGCTTCTCCACGGCGGATCACCGAAGGGCGCCGAGCGCATCGCGGCCGCCTGGGCCTCCAACCGCAAGGTCCCACAGGTTGCCTTCAAGCCCGACTGGACAAAACATGCCAAAGCCGCACCGTTCAAGCGCAACGACCAGATGCTCGACTGCATGCCGATCGGCGTCGTGGTCTTCCCGGGCACCGGCATCCAGGACAACCTCGCCGACAAGGCCCGCAAGATGGGGATTCCGGTCTACCGCATGGCAACGGGCAGCGCGTGAGCGCTGCCCCTACTGACTGATGGCACTTAGACCTCACCGGACCCTTGCAAGCAAATGACCAAAGCGTAAGCTCTCGCGAACGGAGGGAGGCACCTTGGCAGAGAGAACGATATCCGAGATATATAATGGCCTTATTCCCGAAAACTCGCTCTTCGGGCGCAAAGTCCATCGCCTCAATGCGGCGGTTCACCAACTAGATCGCCCCAAAGCAACGCTTGAAACTGTAAATGCGCTTTTCAAAAAGTATACCAACCGCGCAGCGAGCTCCAAATCTCCACAAGCCCGTGCAGAGTATGAACTTTTATCCGGACATCTGTCCTGGCTGGGTAGTCTAAAAGGCGATCCGATTCTAAAGACTGAATTCACCAGATTCAAGACTGCGGCAAACTTCGAGGGATTTCTGGGAGATCAGGAAAGTGATGCGTCCCATGAAGATACACTAACATTCCGACTTGACTTGCACGTTCAAAGAATAATGTCCTCAATAGAGGCAGCCACGTTTCAGAGGGACGTATTTGACTCTTGCGGAAAAGAAGCGTTTCTTCCTCGGATATCCAGGGTGGTTGATAGAGTTTGGAAGAAATACTCGATTGAAGTATCTCCGGTGTCTCTGGACGCGAGCGCGATGCTAAGAAAGAGCTTTGTCGAGTTTATGCACCTTCAACTGGTGCAGAATGCCCTGTCTCACGCCAATGCAGACGCAACCTTCAACAGGAACTATAACAGGTTCAGCCGGGAGCATTTCCAGGCCGAGGGTGAAGATTACTTGTTTGGCGTATTAGCGTTCCTAGATGTTACGCTGTTAGATCCGCACACGTTGAGTCAAGATAAATTCGACTTGGAGCTTCAGTCCTTCTACCCGAAGTTTGTCGAGGTGGTGCCCAATCTACACCAGCGGCTCTCTCGCCAGAGAAAAAGAGTTCTCGTATTTTCCTATTGCGATACCGGACCTGGAATTGAGCGACACGTTCGCAACTTTAGCCCGAAGCGTGCAAGCCTACCAGAAACACTTAATGTGAAGCGCATAATTGATGACCGAATGGCAGGGCGTGAGGTGCCGGGAGCCGGGCAAGGACTAAGTGATGTGCGAGAGCTTGCACGCGAAGTTTCCGCCAGAATAGTTGTGGAGACGCCAGGAGGAGTCTACTTCGATGATAGCGGCAGTAACATCGAGCAAACTGAGCAAAAGTCGAGACTCTCACGCGGAACCGCATTCTCAGTCATTTTAGAGATCTAGCGATTGCGATATAGAGTCATCGACATTCAGTTGGACCAGTTTGAGCGTGACCAAGAGGACGCTCAGCTGAGCGTTTTCAGCAAGCTGAAAACAATGGAGGCAGCGCAACGAAGCAGAGGACTTGTTAGGACGGGCCGTGAGAACGACGAAACCGTTTTCGTCTATCGCCTCCCAGCCGCTGTCAACTGGTCAAAGTACCCAGTCAGTTTGGCTGCCATGATTGATGGGTTGCGAGCTGCTGCACCAGCGATTGAGTCCAACGTCCAGCTTGTAGTTTGGACGAGCGACTTTGAACGGATGATTGCTAGTATATCCATTCCCGATGGCAACGATGCCTGGCAACGCGTAATCGGTGATTTAGCGCAGTCAAGGGAAGTGCTTTCGGCCATCCGGGAAGCGGAATTTCTTGATTTTCTTTCAAGCCCAGATGTTCTCTTTGAGCATGCGGGTGCTGCGCTGTTTGAGCTACCCTCAGGCCACCTGTCGGACTACTTTGTCAGGATAGGAAATCTGCAGTCGCGCTCCGGCTTCTTTTCTGCCATCTTCTTCTGGACGATCGAGCACTTGTGTGGCGTAAGGCACATCATGTGCGACACCTGGAGTATTTCAACTTCAGCCGCTGTTGTCGCAGACTACCTGATGATCTATGAGGGATCCGGTGGCGAAAGTGGAAAACGAGTTACCTGGTCCTTCTCACCAAGCTACATTCCAACGAGCCCGCTTAAAGATAAGCTGATTTTCGACGCGATACATGCTGCGCAAAAGCTTGGTGGAAGAGCGCTCTTCCTGTCGAGCTTCTACTCGTCTGGTGGCCTAGAGCGTGCGATAGTCGAGCAATTGGCCGAATACGACGCTCGAGATTCCGCAGTTCTCATTGCCATCTATTCTGTTCTGGATACATCCGAGTACTCAGAACTCGTGCTTTGCTCGATGGGTGGGCTTCTGGAGAGCCGGGGTCTTATTGGGAAGAAAGCCGGCGCCTCAAAAGAGGTTGAGGTTCTTGCCGTGAGCTCAACGAGCTATTTTCCAGATTACAGGGTAGCAAAAATTGTACCATTCGTCGTCCAAGACATTAGGGACGATTCTGAGTTTTGGGCCCGTTACTGCGGTAGACAGCTCTTCACCCTCCATCGCAACGGCTCCACAGCTTCCGATACTCGACATGATCTCATTCGGCACCATGCTTACTATGTTGATCTTGATAAGCTATTCGCGGACCCTGCCTTTCTCAAGAGTTTGGCGAGCAAAACTCAGGACGTCGCTCCATTCCGTAATGTATTTATAGATGGATCGGGCGCTAGTTCGATCATGTATGAGAGCTTGCGCAAGGTCGCTCCTAAACTTCTGGAGGGATCAGACCTGTACGTTATTCCTGATTGGCGTCAGATTTCTGGCCGTACAGACTGCCTGCAAGCGATTAACCAAAAAGGGGCGAGGTCCGTCTTTCTGTTGCCTGCGGTGCTAACGGGTCAGACAATTGGTGATTTGAAGCGGCATCTTCGAGAAACATCGCTCGATGCAATGCCAAATATGCATATTATGATTGGCCTTTTGCGGCCGTCAGATCCGGTCGTGATGAAGAATTACACTGTGATTGGCGCAAAATACGCAGGTACGGGTGAACTGACGGTCGTTGAGAGGGTAACTCTGCCCAACTTTGGGAGGAAAGAGTGCGCCTGGTGTTGTGAACACGACTCACTGGATGCCGTTCTCAGTAGGGCAGATGTTGATGCAGTTTCCCGAGATCTCTTTGAGGCAAGAAGGGATTATCTTCAGAGTGCAGTTAGCGATGGATTAATTGGAAGTGAAGTCTTCTTTGATCCTCCGACCGGAAGCAGGCTTCCATTCTATGGTGGTTCGCTATTTATTGACGCGATGATTGGGAATAAGGAGCAACGGGATCAGCTTGATAATATTGAGGGGCTCGAGAAGTCCAGGGCGCTAATGGCGTTGGTTGAAGGCTCGCTTTTATCGGAAGCGGATTTATGCTTTGTCGTAGCGAACGCAATTCAGAACTGGCGCAATAGAACAGCTCGCGCTAGCATTGGGCGTGCAACGATTGATGCTGCAACCGTAGTTAGCGATGACAAATTTAACGAGGCACGCCTTCGTGCGGCGATTTGGCGTTCTTTGCGGCCGCACGAGTTGATGCTTGCGGTGAGAGTTAGCACCGGGTTTGAGGATTTGGTGAGCAGAGTTTTCGATCCGGTCGATGCGGTTGCCAGTCACCGATGTTTGGCCTTAGAAGCTTCGCTCGCTTTTGGTCGCGAACTGCGAGTGCGCTTTGGAGGCCTGAGTGATACTGCGAGATGGGGATCAGGGGGGTTCTTTTGGTTGCCTGAGGTAAAGCCTGTTCAATAGCGCAGGGCGGACACCATACTGAATGAAGATTACATAATCAAAATTATGCGACTCGATTGAGGGCAGCGGCTCGGACGCGCTTCTTCGCCGATCACAGCGCCGCGCGTTGCCCTTTCGTTTCCCTTCTGGTCCAGTTGTGCGGCACGAAGTTGATCTGAGGCCGCACCAAGATGAAGATCCCAAATGGCGACCTCGACCGTTGGCCGGACCCGGCTGGCGCAAACGCCCGTCGCAGCGTTTTCGCGCAGGACCTTGTCATCGAAGGAGATGCCACCTCCAGTGGACCGATCGAGGTCCAAGGCAACGTCCTCGGGTCACTGCAGGCGCCAGAGATCACCGTCGCTGGTTCAGGTCGTGTTGAAGGTTCCGTCGTCACCCACGACCTCGTCGTGCTTGGGGCGGTCTCTGGTATGATCTCGGCTCGAAACGTTCAGCTCGCGCCGAGCGCGGTCGTGCAGGCCGATGTCATCCATGAGCGGATCGCCATCGAGGCCGGTGCCGAGCTTGAAGGCAGGCTTCAGCGTAAGGCCTGACAGATCTCACACCGCAAGGTCTGGCGGTAGCATTTGACCGGCCGGCAGATAGCCCCGCCGCATCTTCTGTCGGAGTGTCTGGGATGCCGCCCTCTCCGCTTCTTCAACGGAAGCACAGGTCTCGATGCTCGTCCGGCCGTGGGTCCCGATCCGGCCCCAGGTCCGCAAGACGGATACGTCCCCAAACAGCGTCGCCGCAACATCGATGCAGTAGAAGCGCGACATGTTGGCCTCAGGGTCGATGCGGTGCAGATGTGCCAGAGGCATGGCGGTCCTCCCCCGCTCAGACTCTGCTTTGCGGCTCGCCAAGTCCAATTGCTTTTCTGAATCGATCCGGGCGGTCCGATTCAGAAAGCTGATGGGTCATGGCGATGGATCGTTCGGTGGTCCCTCGACAACCTCGACCCAGAGAACTCCGCGCAGGTTCTCCTCCGGCACCAGCCACACGGTCCTGAAGCGACCGCTCACGGTACGATAGCGCTCCGCGACAAGCTCCCGGTTCCCGCAGTCGATCCGCCACAGCCGACGATCGATGATCGACTGCTTGGCACTGCTTCGGACGACGTCAGCCATTCCTGCCCCCGATAAACCGGTGTCGCGCTGCAGTCATGGACATGAGAGACCGTTCAATTCCCTGGGGTGCATTGTTTGCCGAAGCGGGCTTTACTCTTTGCCAGTCTTGGCAAAGGAGAGGCAGGATGCGCTGGAAAATCAGTATTGAGGGTTCGGACGAAATCACGCGAGGCCATCGTTTCGAACTTGAGATCGAGAAGAGCCTCGATGATCTGGCCACTGGTAACCTCGGCCTGTCGATCGAAGAAGGCAAAGCAATAATGGCCTCGCTTCAGTTGCACATCGTCGAGCAGCAATGCGCCCTCTATGTTCTGTTCCGACGTCATTGCCAAGCGTGTGGCGGAGCGCGACCGATCAAGGAGTATTCGACCAGAACGATCCGGACAGTTTACGGCGCTGTCACCGTGGAGAGCCCTCGGTTATACCCCTGCCGCCGCTGCATCCCCGGTGTTGATTTCACAATCACTCCGGTCTCCGAGCTCTGCCCTGACCGTGCAACTGCAGAACTGATGACGCTTACTGCTAAGCTTGGCGCACTTATGCCCTACCGGGCAGCAGCGGAAGTTCTGGCCGAATTCCTGCCTGGGCAGACACCAACTCGGCACACGACCCTGCGACATCGCACCTTGGCAGTAGGTAAGCGACTGGAAGAAAAAGAAGAACAACGCATGTTCTTTGAACAAGTTGATACGAAGGAGCGTCGTCAACGCGAGCTGCCGCTTCCTGAAGACCCAGAACGGGAATTTGTCCTTAGCATAGATACTGCTCACATCCCGCAAATCCGCGGCCGTGAAACGCGAAGTTTCGAAGCGGTCATCTGCCATGCAAGCCGTGGCGGGGTCGGATCCGACCGAGGAGTTCTGTTCGCCTTTTCTGGTACATCGCGACGGAGAATGAGGGCGGAAGGGCTACTAGCCCTCAAGCGTCTCGGCTACGAAGGCAAGGGCGATATTACCGTGATCTCCGACGGTGAAGAATGTCTGAAGCGCTTGAAATCAGTCCTTCCGCAGCCGGCC
>NZ_JAPNUE010000013.1 GCF_026626305.1 Frigidibacter sp. RF13
CAAGACCTTCCTGTCCGCTGTCGCCCTCGCCGCTACCGTCATGTTCTGGCTTTGACGGTCAATGAGTCTGGACCCTAGAGAACAGGCGCGAGGTCGCACTAACTAACTCGCGGCTTCTCGATCAAATTCGCTTGTCGAGCATTCTCTCCGGCAACTCTTCATCGTCGTTTTCTGGCGAGCCAGAGGCTTTCCGACGCAGCAAGTCGCCGCGTATCCCTCTGCCATCTGGCTCTGTCTTCGATGATGGATAATCACTCGGACCGCTACTTATTTCTTCTTTTGCTCGCCAAGATTGGTCAGGGCTTTGCCCTTCGTGAAGTCGGCTGTTGCAGCGACCTTTTCCTTCACCTTCTTGGGCTTCTTCGCTTCGCGGTTGCCGCGTTGCTTGTCACCTTTGGACATTTCGATTCCCCCTGGTTCTGATTTTTTTCTGAAGCACTGCTCGGTGTTTGTTTTCATGAACACCGTGGATTAGTGTCCCGGAGCTCCTGCCCGCGGGACGCCGCCGTTCACATCATTCCACCCATGTCGGACATTTCGCTGTCGGCGCCGGCCTTCTCGGGCTTTTGCGCGACCATCGCTTCGGTCGTGATCAAAAGCCCGGCAATGGACGCGGCGTTTTCTAGTGCGATCCGAACCACTTTCGTCGGATCGATGACACCGGCCTTCAGCATGTCGCCGTATTCTTCGGCCTGTGCGTCGAAACCGAAGCTCCGACTGTCGTTCTCGATGACCTTGCCAACAACGACCGATCCGTCGACCCCGGCATTTTCGGCGATCTGGCGCAGCGGTGCCTGGATCGCGCGCCGGACGATCTTGATGCCGGCATTCTGATCGCCATTCTCGCCCTTCAGCGTCGCCAGTACCTTTCCGGCGTGAACCAGGGCCACGCCGCCGCCGGGCACGACACCTTCCTGAACCGCAGCGCGGGTGGCGTTCAGCGCATCGTCGACGCGGTCCTTGCGCTCCTTCACCTCGATCTCGGTTGCCCCGCCGACCCGGATCACTGCGATGCCGCCGGCAAGCTTGGCGAGCCGTTCCTGCAGCTTCTCCTTGTCGTAGTCCGAGGTGGTGTCCTCGATCTGCGCCCGGATCTGGGTCACGCGCGCCGCGATCGCGCCTTTGTCGCCGGCACCGTCGATGATCGTCGTGTCATCCTTGGTGATCGTGACCTTTCTGGCGGACCCGAGCATGTCCATGGTGACGTTCTCCAGCTTGGTGCCCATTTCCACGGAAATCACCTGACCGGCCGTCAGCACGGCGATGTCTTCCATCATCGCCTTGCGGCGATCCCCGAAGCCCGGTGCCTTGACGGCCGCCACCTTCAATCCGCCGCGCAGCTTGTTGACGACCAGCGTGGCCAGTGCCTCGCCCTCGATGTCTTCGGCCACGATCAGAAGTTGCTTGTCGGCCTGAATCACTGCCTCCAGCAACGGCACCATGGATATGAGAGAGGTCAGCTTCTTCTCGTGAAGCAGGACGACGCAGTCATCCAGCTCGACGACCATTTTCTGAGCATTCGTGACGAAATAGGGGCTCAGATAGCCGCGGTCGAACTGCATGCCTTCGACCACTTCGGTCTCGGTCTCCAACCCTTTGTTTTCCTCGACGGTGATCACGCCTTCCTTGCCGACCTTCGCCATCGCGTCGGCGATCTGCCGGCCGATCTCGACTTCTCCATTGGCCGAAATTGCGCCGACCTTGGCAATCTCGTCGCTGTCACCCACCGGTCGGGACATGGTCTTGATCTCGGCCACGACTGCAGCGACGGCTTTGTCGATCCCGCGCTTGAGATCCATCGGGTTCATGCCGGCCGCAACCGACTTCATACCTTCCCGGACAATCGCATGGGCGAGTACGGTTGCCGTGGTGGTTCCGTCGCCGGCCTCGTCGTTCGTGCGCTGCGCGACCTCCTTGACCATCTGGGCGCCCATATTCTCGAAGTGATCCGAAAGCTCGATCTCCTTGGCGACGGTCACACCGTCCTTGGTGATGCGCGGCGCACCCCAGGATTTATCGAGAATGACGTTTCGGCCCTTGGGGCCGAGGGTAATCTTGACGGCATTTGCCAGCGTGTTGATGCCTTTCATCATGCGATCGCGGGCATCGGTACTGAAGCGAACTTCCTTGGCGGACATGGTGTGAATTCCTGAGACTGAGGTTGATGTGAAAGGTTTCGGACTCAGGCGATCACGCCGAGAATGTCGCTCTCCTTCATGATCAGAAGGTCTTCACCATCGAGCTTGATCTCTGACCCGGACCATTTTCCGAACAGGATCCGGTCGCCGGCCTTGACGTCCATCGGGATGCGCTCGCCGTCCTCGCGCCTTCCTCCGGCGCCAACGGAGACGACTTCGCCTTCTTGAGGCTTCTCCTTGGCAGTATCTGGAATGATGAGGCCGCCCTTGGTCGTCTCGTCGCCTTCGATACGGCGAACGAGCACCCGGTCATGGAGGGGAGTGAATGACATCGATGTGCTCCTTGTCGAGGTTTGGTTGGCGGAACTAGCCGGGTCGAATGCCCGGCTGCATTGTGCGCAGGTCCGCGGTTACCTATTGTGTCTCCACTCCGAGAATTCGGATCGACACCCGCGCCCGAGCGGTTCACGGTCGTCGAACCGAGTTTCCGCCCGCGATGATCGTGTTGATCATTTCGGCGACGGCCCGGTGCCTTTCCATTTCGAGTTCGGTGCCAACGGCATTCTCATGGGTCGCCGCGGCGTCGCGAAGAACCCCCACAATCTCGTGCTCCGGCAGCAACCCGCGATCGTTCAAGGCAAGCAGGAGCGCCTCGCAGATTGACAGGGCGGCCTGGCCTGCATGTTCGCTCGCGGTCGACATCTGGCGTCCCTTCCTTGGCATCGTGATCCCCGTGGAAGGCGAGTTTCAGATACATCCGTACTTCTCGCAGGAAGTGCTCTATGCTGGACTGATCCAGAGCAGTGTCCGGACCGATTTCCGCTCCTGGGTCACGGCACGCCGGGAGCCTTCATGACATCAGCCGAACACAGCCCCCTGACACGCAAGCTCTCCGCCTTCGTCGCCCTGTCGGAGGTCGAGCTGGCCGTGCTTGAACGACTGCATGAGCGTCGTCGCTCATTCGTCGCGGGGCGTGACATGGTGCATCAGGGGCAGTCAGCTCAGGCCGCGTACATTCTGTCGTCGGGTTGGGTCTGTTCCTACAAGCTGCAGGCCGACGGGACCCGGCAAATCGTGGATTTCCAGGTGCCGGGGGATTTTCTGGGATTGCGCAGCGTCCTGTTGCGCACGTCGGACCACAGCTTCGAACCCATCGTCGACATCGAGGCGGCCGAAGTGCTGACGAGCGATCTTCTCGATGCCTTCGCGCGGACGCCGCGCCTTGCGACCGCCATCCTTTGGGCAGCGTCAAGGGACGAAGCGATGGTCGTGGAGCATCTCGTCGGGATCGGTCGGCGTGATGCGGACGCCCGCATGGCGCATTTCCTGCTCGAACTGGGATCGAGGCTTGCGCTGGTCGGCATAGGCAGCAAGGAAGGATTCGACTGCCCTCTGACGCAATACCACCTCGCCGATACGCTGGGGTTGAGCGCGGTCCATGTGAACCGCATCCTGCGGCAGTTGCGCGAGAGTGGACTGGTCACCTTTCGGGACGGCCGCGTGACGTTTCACGACTATGGCGGACTGGTGGACCTTGCCGAGTTCGATCCGGAATATCTGGACCAGACCGGGCCGCTCCTGAAGTGAGAGGGCCGCCCTCTCTTGCTCGGCAGGCGGCCCCGGTATTCACGTCAGACGCCGGCGGTTACGCGAGGGCGTGGGTCACCGCATCGAGTTCCTTGTTGGTCTCGGCGTCGTTCTTCGCCGTATTTGCCTTCTCGGCTGCCTGGTAGTGCTTCAGCGCCGCATCCTTCTTCGGACCAGCGGGCGCCTTGTCCCATGCGGCCTTCACGGAGGTCATCTTTTCGGCAGTCTTGGTCTGTTCGGGAGTCATTGGAAATGTCCTTTCTGGACGCTCCGAGAATAAGAAGCGTGCAGACATGCCGGCCTTTTTGGGATCGGCACGCCCACACGCTTCTCGGGTACTCGGAAAAAAATGTACCGCCAAATATTCGGCGGGCACGTCTCACCTAACCAGCGTCGGAGCCACGCCGCACTGACGCAGGTTAGTCCCGGCGACTGCGGCAGTTCGAATACCTCTGCGGTTGTCACGCCGCCGAAGTTTGCTGATGGGAAATCCTCAGCCATCTGTCGTCATCGTTGAGGTAGGTCGAGGCACAGAGGGCCTTGTAGATCGGCACATCGGGTTTCTCTGCCGAGACGCGATAGGTGAGAATGGCGATGTCATGACACCGCATCACGCGCCGTTCGGCCATGACAACGGTGCGCCAGCCGGTCCTTTCACGAAGGTGGGTCCAGATCTGGTCGCCCTGGAGGATGCCGGGCGGATAGGGGAAGACCATGACGGCGTTGGTCACAGTCGTTGCCCGCGCGTTGTCGGCGCCACTGGTCCAGAAGTGTTCCTCCATTTCCCAGAGAACGCCCTGTTCGCGAGGCGATAGCGTGCCGGACTTGTGTGCCGCATGTGCCGGTCTGCCCATGGTAGCGGTTGAGACGGTCATTCGCCTGACCCCGACCCGCCAAGCATGAACATCTGAAACAGTACAAAGATGATCGCGAGCACCGCCCAGATCGCTCCGCTTGTTCCCGGGCGGCCATCGGCCACCGTCGAGGCAGCGCGCTGCAGGGCACCTGACGTCGGTCCTTCGGGAAGCAGCTGGCTCAGGTCTCGTGCGATCCTGCCGTGGTCGCTGGCGAGCGCAGGAACGTCCCGAAATCGGGCAAGAAGCGTTCCCAAGCGTGCCCGCGCGGCGTCGCGCCCCAGAATGACCAGTTCAGCGGTTTCCTTCCATGGATCGAGGCCAAGCCGCGCAAGCGTGGAGAGCACGGTCACGGCATAGCCGTTCCGGTCCTCGCCGACGGAGGCATGGAGAAACCGATCGAACTCGGGCGGGTGCGGGTTGAGAACATTGGGGTCGGCCATTGCCAATCCTTTCAAGGGTTGCAGGAACGCAGATCGCCCCCGTTTCCCAAAGGATACGCGCAGGTCGGTCTCGCCGCCCTTACACAGGTCAGTGCGGGCGACTGCCCATGGGACGGTCGCAGTCGGTTTGGTGCCCGGGACTAACATGCGTCAGCGCCATCCGAACGATCCCGAGGTACAAGACACTCAATCGTTCGACTGGTCCGTCCCGCACTCCAAGGGGCCGTCAACAGTGGTGAGCGACGGATCTGCCAACATCGCGGAGACCAGGGATGAACATGCGGTCGACCAGATCGACAGTGACGTTTTCGAACCCGTTTACCTTGCCGGGATACCCGGACGATCTGCCCGCGGGCGACTACGAAGTTCTTGTCGAAGAGGAGCTTCTTCAGGGGCTGAGCTTCGAGGCCTACCGACGTACG
This sequence comes from Frigidibacter sp. RF13, assembly GCF_026626305.1. GTDB lineage: Bacteria > Pseudomonadota > Alphaproteobacteria > Rhodobacterales > Rhodobacteraceae > TMP-24. Next base: position 5,445 of record NZ_JAPNUE010000013.1, read on the forward strand.
GCGACCTACCTGACGGTGCGCGGGAGGGGCGGTCATGCGGGGCGGACAGAGTTGCGGACGATTTCCGACAGCGACCTGAAAGAGGCGCTGAGCCGGGATCGGGGCGCGACTGAGAAAAACAATTACAGCGAGGCGGCGCTTTCTCCGCAGGAGGACTTGAAATGAATGCTCCCGAATGGCTCAAACCCGGCATCTATGGTGCCGTGATCGGTGCGGTTTTCGTCGGCGTGGTCGGTTTTACCTGGGGCGGCTGGGTGACCGGCGGAACCGCGAATGACAGGGCGATTGCGATGTCCCATAACGATGTCGTCGCCTCAATGGTACCGGTCTGCCTTGAGATGGCACAGTCTGACCCAGCACGGGCCGAAAAGCTTGAAACGATCCTGGCCGCCTCGACCTATCAGCGGCGCGATGCCCTGATGGAGGCGGGCTGGGCGACGGTGCCCGGAACAGATGCTCCGAACCGCGATATCGCGCAGGCCTGCCTCGCAGCCCTTGATGTTGACTCGTTGCCGGAGCGCCCGGAAAGCGCGGTCGATGAAGGATGAACCGCGCCATGCCGATAGCTTCCCCCGAGACCACCGACCTCGAACGGCGTGTGCTAGCTCATGAACGGATCCTGCAAGCTCTGATCGCCTACATGGCCCGTACCGAGCCGCGTTTCGTGGACCACCTTCGAGAACGCTTCGTCGAGCCGATGAGTATGGCCAGGCACGAACACGACCACCGCGAAACCGACGACTACGCGGCAGAATTCATTCGCGCCGTGATGCTCCTCGGAGAAGCGCGCGTGCCAAAGGCGAAGGAGCCCGAAATGACCGACATGAAACCCGTGCCGCCGAAAAGCAGAGGATCACAGGATTCTTCCATGAACCGGCCGGCGCAGCGCGGCGGGGTTCAGGTGCGCGAAAGAAACGGCGTCTGGGAGGTGCAGGTCGATGGCAAGTTTCGCGGCGACTACCACCAGAAGGAGCATGCTCTTGCCGCTGCGGCCTTGCACAAATTGTCGCCCCGATGACCGTTAGTACTCATCCGACAGTCCCACAGGACTTCTCGATCCAGGTGGCCGAGAACGAAGGCATGCCATCGAGATCGAACTCCAGGGGCTCCCCGCCACTGCCCGCTCGACGGTTGACCGGAACGCTGACGCTAGGGCTATCGAAGACCCGCGCGGCAACCCGCGGACTCTGGTCCGTCAAGGAGAAAGCGGCGATGAGGCAACCTCTGGCGAGCCTGATTGCGACTACGGCAGCTATGGCCGGTGTGATCGCGTCATTCGCCTTCCCCGTGCTTGCGCAGGATGGCACCGGCCCTATGCCGGAGAACGCCCAGGCGCGCAGCTATGGCGACGGATGGGTCTGCGACCTCGGTTACCGGGTAGAGGCCGCTGAATGCCTGGCTCTCGACATCCCCGAGCATGCATATCCAACCGGGCGCTCCTACGGGACGGGGTGGGAGTGCGACCGAGGGTACGAGGAGGTGGACGGGACGTCGTGCAATCCCATCCCGGTGCCCGCCAATGCCTTCCTCCGGTCTTCCGGTTACGATTGGCAATGCGAACGCGGGTTCCGGCAGGAGGACGAGGCATGCGTGCCCATCGTACTCCCCGAGCGTGCCTACCTGACAGACGATCACTCGGGGACTGGATGGACCTGTGATCGTGGCTATGAGGCTCTTACAGGGACATGTTCGCCGATTGCCGTGCCAGAGAACGCGTATCTGACCAACGCAGACTACGGCGCCGCCTGGGCTTGTGAGAGAGGCTTCGTCAGAATCGACGACCGATGCGACGCCGTTGTCGTGCCATCGAATGCTTATCTGGACGAGGCATCCTATGGACCGGGCTGGAGCTGCGAGCGCGGATACGAGGTGCTGAATGGCGCCTGCGTCGCCATCGATCTGCCGGAGAACGCCTATCTCGACCGATCCGGCAACCGGTGGAGCTGCAATCGAGGCTTCCGGCTCTCGGACGGGATGTGCATCCTTGGACGCTGATGTGGATGTTTCTCGTCGTGGCGCGTCTGGCATGCGCGTCAGCATCGGGTGCCGGCTGCGATACAGCTTCCCGCAGTCGACGCCGCTGATTGCGATGCTGAACGTCCACTACTCGCGCTTCGGCGATCTGGAGCGTGCCGACTATCTTGTGACGTCGCCGAGCGTGCCGCTTGAAAGCTACCGCGACGGCTTCGGCAACTGGTGTACGCGCCTCATGGCTCCGGCGGGCGACTTCTGCCTGTCGACGGATGGCATCTTTCGCGACACGGGCCAGCCTGATCCCTCCATGCCCGGCGCGCGGCAGCACGCGGTTCAGGATCTGCCATTCGAGACCCTCGTGTTTCTGCAGGGCAGCAGGTATTGCGACACCGACCTCCTATCGGAGGAGGCGTGGCGCCTGTTCGAGACCACGGACCCCGGATGGTCACGCGTCCAGGCGATCTGCGATTTCGTGCATGGACATGTCCGCTTCGACTATATGCAGGCAAAGGCGACGCGCACAGCGTCGCAGACCCTCGCCGAGGGGCAGGGTGTCTGCCGCGACTTTGCCCATCTCGCCATCGCGCTGTGTCGTTGCATGAACATTCCGGCCCGCTACTGCACCGGATATCTGAGCGACATCGGTGAACCTATGCCGCATCCGCCGGGGGATTTTGCTGCCTGGATGGAGGTATTCCTTGCCGGTGAATGGCACATGTTCGACCCGCGCAATAACAAGCCGAGGTTTGCGAGGATCCTGATCGCGCGCGGTCGCGATGCTGCCGATGTCCCTCTGACCCAGACCTTCGGCCAGAACACTTTGACGGAATTCAAGGTCTGGACGGATGAATTGGCCTGACTGACCTCGGCTTCTTTTTCGATGCACCATCGCAAATTGGGTCGCCAGCCCCCATATGTACAGTACCGATGCGAGGTATCCCGGTCCGACATGGACGAGGAGTTGGCGTCGGAAAATCAAAGGATCGATGACATGTCCTTCAAGGACCTGACCGCCAGGGCTGCGGCTGCGTTAAAGCCCAAGCCTGCGAAAACAGCAACGACCCCTGCCAAAGAGACCGAGCCCAAGGCCGCTGGCAAGGAACCACCCGCGAAGTCCAAGACATCTTGAGACCTACACAGGTTACGCGCCTCATTCCTGTAAGGGCGCGGACCATTCACAGCAACAAGGGAAAGGAACGCGCCAATGGAAGAGCTGACGAGCAAGACCGTTGCGGTTTTTTTCCGGCCCTTCACCGTTCCGGGCTTTGACGAGACGCTCCCGGCGGGAGAGTACGAGATCGAAACGGAGGTGGCTTCACCCCCTGATCAACGGGATCCCGCAGCCTGGAAAGCCTCCGTCCTTGTGAAGCTTCATCCCCGGATATCTCATCCGGGACTTGCACGGACTCTGACTGTTTCCCTTGCCGACCTCGACCAAGCACGCGCCAGGGACAAGCTGACCGGCAGGGAGTTGTCCGACTTTTTCCTTGAAGAAATGCTGGCTGATCCGATGGTGCAGCTCGTGATGAAGGCCGACGGGGTCTCCGAGGCGCACCTGCGACATCTCTATTCCCGGTCTGGGACACCCGATCCGACCCTGGCTGCGCCGCCTTCGAAGACGCCCGCCCGAGGAGCGCGGGACGAAGAGTCGATCCGGACCGCCGAAAACGAAGGCATGCCTACGCGACCGGACTCGCCGCCGCCCTTGCGCACCCGTCTGGCTGCGGGAAAAACGTGATGGCCGACGAGGCCATCGCCAAGGGTGACGTACCGGACATCGCGACCCCTAGGGCCGTGGGTGATGTTCCGCAAGAACGCCGATGCCTGCGATGCGAAACCTCGTTCTGGAGCGAAGGCTTCGGAGAACGGATTTGCCGACGCTGCAAGGGGTTGAATGCTTGGCGGAACGCCGCGCCCGTCAGCGCGGGCGCATCTCGCCGCCGCTGATCCCCGCAGCCGCGCGCCGTCTTCCTCAATCCTGACCGGAACATCATTTTGGCCTGCCTCGAGATCGTTCACACCACGACCTACAGATACCGTCAAAAGGTCCCTCTTGGGCCCCATCGGTTGATGCTACGTCCCCGAGAAACAAGGGAACTGCGACTACTTGCGCATGCCCTCTCCATTTCTCCGACGGCGACGGTGACCTGGGCGCATGACGTGGCCGGCAACGCTGTCGCCACCGCCATCTTTGACGGCGTGACGGATCATCTGGTGATCGAGAGCCGTGCCACAGTGGATCTCACCGCGCCTGCATGGCCGGTCTTTGCCATCGCCGCCTCGGCCGCGCAGTACCCCTTTGTCTACGCCGACGACGAATGGACGGATCTGGGCGCGTTGACGGTTCCGCAATATCCCGACCCGGACGGTCGGCTTTCCCTATGGGTCGAGGGCTTTGTCATGGCGCGCCCGACCGACACTCTGTCTCTGCTGCAGGACATCAGCAACGGAGTGTTCACCCAGATTTCCTACCAGAGCCGTGACACTGAAGGCACCCAGTCACCGATCGAGACGCTCGACCGGCGATGGGGCTCGTGCCGTGATCTTGCGGTCCTGTTCGCCGAAGCCGCGCGCACGCTTGGGCTCGGTTCCCGCATCGTATCCGGCTATCTGTCAGATGCGGAAGAATGCCTCTTTGGGTCTGCGGGTTCCGGGTCCACCCATGCCTGGGTCGAGATATTTGTACCCGGTGCCGGATGGATTGCCTTCGATCCCACGAACCGAAGCTTTGGGTCCCGGAACCTGATACCACTCGCCGTGGCCCGAAACATCGCACAGGTGACCCCGGTGGCAGGCAACTTTGTCGGAACGAACGTCGATTTGCTCTCGATGGAGGTATTCGTAAGAGTGGAGAGTGCTTCGGCACAAGACAACTCGCTACTGGCCGCAAGAGGCGGGGTGGACATCGCGCTTGTCTAATGGCGTTTCGGTGGGACTGGCTTGCGCCTGCTGGTTTAAACCTATCCATAACAATGCTTTAATGACCGGAGAAGGTTGGACGTCAGGCCCATCCTCTCCGCCACTTGCCCTCTTGAAAGCGTTCTCCCGATCCGGCTGCGGCCGGATTTTTCCGTTGTTTTCGAGGGTTATGCGGGAGGGGCTGAGCACCGGTGCCGCCGCCAGGTGGCCCGGAAGCCGTCTCTCAGGGCCAATATTCTCCGGACCTCATGACTGCACTAATTTGGTGAAGAGCCTGCAATAGATTGAAATCACTTGTTCGTTTTCGACGGTGTTCCAAACACTTCGACGACGGGGGTGTTCGTTAGATGGAACTGAAATCAAACCTATCGCAACGCAAACGCATGATACCAAGCGCGCGGAGAAGGTTTTCTTGAAGCGGCCCTCCCACGCGGCCCACTTCCCGGTTGATGCAGCCCCCGCACCAGCTCTTGCTGCTTGTGCTCAAAAATAGGCGGCTGTTATTCGTACCACATCCCCCGACCGGAGTGAGTACCCTTGAGATACATCGACTCAGCATCTCGACCCTGTTCATCGCCGCCCCGCCGAATGGGTCATCCGTCTGGGTGCGGGTGATCGACGAGGTCTCAGGCGCGGTTTTCGAGCAGGAGATCACCACCGACCTTCCCGCCGCGACGCAGTTCCTGTCGCCGCGGTTGTTCTTGAACACCGGCACAACTGCTGCGGCGGTCTCTTACGATTGCGCTGGGGTTTATCTCGAGACCGACTTTTGAAGGCGCCAGCATGAGCGATCAAGCGGCGTCGGAAAACAGCACTGAGAAGGGCGCGATACCATTTCGCGTTATCATATTGATATGTATGAGAAAAAAAGCGAACTGGGGAATGAATAGTTGCGCATGAGGAGTGGTTAAATGCCTCCCAAATATTCGAACATAAAGGTTCAGCTTACCGGGTATGACAGCAATGCCTTCATGATCCTTGGACTGTGGTAATCCTCCCCTTGGTTAGAGGGATGCGGAAGTAGGATTTGCTCGGCAGGATGGACGAGGAGATTGCGATGAAGAAGAGCCGTTTCACCGAAACCCAGAACATGGGCGTGCTGTGTCAAGCGGTCGGCATGGTTAGGGCACTTCTGAAGCTTGCGGGGCTGGACTGGCCCGTACCGGACTACAGTACGCTCTGCCGTCGTCAGAAGACATTGGCCGTCCGGATCCCGTAGCGATCAGATCGGACGCTTACCGCCGTTCGCCAAGGCCGGTCCTTTTACGCGGGAATTCGAGCCTCTCCCGGACTTCTTGGCGAATTGGCGAACATATTGGGACGCAGCCAGGACGAGATGTTGCGCATCAGCGCCGGGTCGCCGTCGAGGCGAAGATCGCCCTCGCGGATCGCGTCGCGATAGGTCCGATCCCCCATCCAGATCTCTGACAGCGTCCGAACCGTACAATTGAAGTAAAGGTCCACATCCCGTCCAGGATCCCTGAGGCAAACCTCGGCCGCCTCGGGCTTGACCAGAAGCCACCAGTCGCGCTGCTCGGTGAGGTCGCTGAAGCGGAACTTGATAACTGTCTCCTGCCCCTTCATCTTGTCGAGGTCGATGCTTCTTTCAAGATAGAGCATCAGCAATTCAGCATCGAAATCCTGATCCAGGATGGTGTGCTTTGCCCAGATGACCCCCCACTCGCCAAGGGCAAAAAGGACCGGCAAGAGCGATTCGCAGGCCTCGGAGGGATAGTATTCAAAGCCCTTCTGTCCGGGGATCCTGCGTCGGATCAGCATGTTCTGGTCTTCCAGCTGCTTGAGACGTTTCGTCAGAAGTGCCGGCGAGATGTCGCCCAGTCCACGCTGCAGCGTGTTGAAACGGCGACCGCCCATAAGGACTTCGCGCAGGATAAGGATGGTCCAGCGTTCCCCCAGAATTTCTGCCGCCTTCGCTATGGGACAAAATTGGTTGTAGTTCATCTTGCAGCTTCCCCCCAAACACCCGGACATTCCAAACTTCACATTCTGCAGCACATTTTTTCGGTTTTTGTAGCGGCTTGCTATCGGCTGTGAAGTATTCGCGCCAGTCTTGCACCGATATTCCCTTGTTCAACGGCAAACGGACAGTCCGCAGCCGACAGGACCAAGGGAGACCTGACGATGACATACCAATCGAAACCGGCGCTCGCCGCCGAGGCCACGCCGATCGTGGAGTTCTGGAACGAGACTCTCGCGCCGAAGTTCGTCGCCTTCCGCCACATTCTTGAAGGCGGTCTCTCGCGGCACAGCGAGAAAGTGATGCCGATGCTCGACTTCCGCCCCGGCGACCGTGTGCTTGACGTGGGTTGCGGCTTTGGCGACACGGCAATCGCGATCGGCCAAAAGGTCGGCCCTGAGGGCAGCGTGCTGGGCGTCGATTGCTGCGACGCTTTCCTGCAGATCGCCCGCAGCCGTCCCGAGAAAGGCTCGGCCCGGAATGTCCGCTTCGCGGTCGCCGATGTAGAGCAGGGACTGAGCGGCGCCACCTACGACGCTGCCTTCGCCCGGTTCGGCACCATGTTCTTCGCCAATCCCGTCACGGGCCTTCGGGCGATCCGGAACGCATTGGTGCCGGGCGGGCGCTTTACCCACATCGTCTGGCGGCAGCGCGAGGACAATCCGTGGCTTGTCGCCGCCCGCGACGTGGTGCAGTCGTTCCTTCCGGCACCCGATCCGGCACTTCAAAGCTGCGGTCCCGGCCCGTTTTCCATGGCGGACCAGGACGTGACACGGGCCCAGATGGCGGCTGCCGGATTTACCGACATCACTTTCCAACGGGTCGATGCCAAGGTCAGCGTGGGCCGCGATGTCGCAGACGCGATCCGCTTCCAACTGGCGATCGGACCGGCCGGCGAAACATTCCGGGAGGCCGGGGCGCTTGCCGAGGCCCGACGGCCTGAAATCGAAGCTGCGCTTGCCGAACTGTTCCGCGAGGTCAGCGCCCGCGAGGGCGGGCTCTGGATGGACTCTTCTTCGTGGCTGATCACCGCCCGCGCACCTGACTGATGCGCCGGGGCCTGCCCCCAAACCGAAACCACCCTGCGGATTGACGATCCGTATCAACGGCTCGTTCGAGCCACACACCCGGATCTCGGCCTGAAGAAAGAACAGCCGCGCATCCAGAACCAAACCCAAACCTAGAAAGGAAAGACCATGAACGTCCAGACCATTATCAATGCCAACAACGGCGTCGACACCCAGGCTCTCATCAACGCTCGCGGTGCTTTCGAGCAGATGCCCGAAGCCGCACATTTCACCTTCCGCAGCAAAGCGGAGTGGATCGAAGGCACCTACAGCGTGAACCGGATCGACGGCTACTTCGGCCTCGGACAGGAGCACAGCCGCAAGCGGAGCTTCGCGATCGAGTCCGATCACCCGGAGGTGTTCCACGCCGCCGACCGCGCGCCCTCCCCGCCCGAGATCGTGCTCTCGGCTCTGGCCAGCTGCCTTATCGGCGGAGTCGCCTCGGTTGCCCAACATCGCGGAATCCAGCTTCGCTCCGTCCGGGCCAAGGTTGAGGGCGACCTCGACGTCAAGGGTATCCTCGGGATGGATGCCGAGATCCGGAACGGATTTTCGGCCATCCGCGTGTCCTTCGACATCGATGCCGACGCCTCTGCCGAAGACATCGCCGCCATCGTGGCGCAGTCGCAAAAGCGTTCGGCCGTCTTCGACATCCTGACCAACCCTACCAACGTCAACGTGTCCGTCGCCTGACGGATGCGCCCGGGCCCGCCGGTGTTCCTGGCGGGCCCGGACACGCGCAGGCAATTTCGATCCTGGAGGCCTACCAATGAACCACGTCTCGACCCTCGTCATCGGCGCCGGCCAGGCCGGGCTCGCCATGAGCCACGCGCTCCGCGAGCGGTCTGAGCCACATGTGCTCCTTGAGCGGGGCGATGTCGCCAACAGCTGGCGGACCGAGCGCTGGGACAGCCTGCGCTTGCTAACGCCGAACTGGCAGAACCGCCTTCCCGGATACCAATACACCGGCACCAATTCCGACGGCTTCATGTCGATGCCCGAGGTCACCAAGCTTCTGACCGGTTATGCCTCTGCGATCTCTGCCGAAATCGAGACGGGGACGAGTGTCCTGTCGGTCACGCGGCAGGGCGATTTCTACGAAGTTTCCACCAATAGGGGTGACTGGCGCTGCAGATCCCTGGTGCTCGCCAACGGTGCCTGCGCCCGGCCGGTGATACCCGCTGTCGCGGCCGCGCTGCCCGCAGGTATTTGCCAGATCGCGCCCAACCACTACAAGTCTCCCGACCAGGTGTCGCGCGGCGGTGTCCTCGTCGTCGGCGCATCGGCAACCGGTGTGCAACTGGCCGCCGAACTCCGTGTCGCCGGGCACGACGTCATGCTTGCTGCCGGCCAGCATATCCGCATGCCACGCCACTATCGCGGTCGCGACATCCAGTGGTGGATGGATCGCTCGGGCACCCTGTCGACCACGGTCGACGAGGTTGACGACATCGAGCGCGCGCGTGGAGTGCCGTCCCTTCAGCTTGCCGGAGACGGCACCGAGCAGTTTGTCGACCTTAACCGGCTGCAGGTACTGGGCGTCGAAATCGTCGGGCGCCTCTCGGACATTCGCAACGGGACTGCGCTTTTCTCAGGGTCGCTAGCCAACGCCGCAGCCCTCTCGGACCTCAAGATGAACCGTGCGCTTGCGTCCTTCGACGCATGGGCGGACAGCATCGGCGTCGAAGGCCTGCCTTCGCCCGAATGCTTTGCACAGACTGAATTGCCAAGATCACCCCGCCTGGCACTCGATTTCGCGAAGGGCCGGATCTCGACCGTGATCTGGGCGACCGGCTACGCTCCGGACTTCGGATGGCTTGACCTGCCGGTCTTTGACCGGAAAGGCAGGATCGTCCACGACAAGGGCGTCGTCGCGCCGGGGCTTTACGTTCTCGGCCTTCCGTTCCTGCGAACCCGGAAGTCCTCTCTCATCGACGGCGCCGGGGCCGATGCCCATGCGCTCGCCGACCACCTCCTGCGCTTTGTCCGCGACCGCGCAGCATGATGAAAAGGAACTTGAAATGACCCAGATCCACACTCTCTCCAAGGCCACGTCAGACCGTGATCTCCGTATCCGGACGGCACAAGAGGCCGTGATCGCGCGGATGACCGCCGCGCCCGAGAAAGCCCGGAGCACTCTCACCACCCATGGCAGGGTCGATGAAGGCCTCGCCTGCCGCGTTTCCCAAGGAAAGTTCGAAGCAACTCTGGATCTCGGTCCCGGGATGGGGGGCGATGCCGCAGGGCCCTCGCCGGGGTTCTTCGCCCGCGCCGCGATAGTTGGATGCGTCGCCATCGCGGTCAAGATGCTTGCCGCCCGCGGAGGAATTCGTTTCGAGGCCGTCGATGTCAAGGTCGAGATGGAATTCGACGACGCGGCACTTTTCGGGATCGGCGACGGCAATGCCGCTCCGGTCGCAACGCGGATCCTGGTTGCCATCACGACTGACGCTGACCAAGGCGTCGTGCAAGACATCGTCCGGCGCGCGCTCGACATGGACCCCTGGTTCCTCGCGCTCCGCGACCCGCAGAAGGTGAGTGCGCGCGTGACCCTCGCGGGCGATGCCTGATACCATGCTGGATTCACGAAATGAATCCCTCACGCGATTTGTGCAACAGAGCCGTGTTGGACTCAAACGGATGAGGTACCCCGACGATTGCCCGGCCCGCCGCTCCACCAGCAATGACGAGGCGGCAGGTGGGCAGCATGTTGTCGGCGCGACGGCCTGGTTCTTCTCCCGCGACGAAAATGTGCAGGCCTTCAACTGGCTCTTCATGGACGAGGCAGGGCAATTGGGGCTGGCCAACATGGTTGCCATGGGTCGGTCCGCACGTAACATCGTGCTGGTGGACGACGGCTTGGAATACGGAGAAGGTTCGACGTCAGGCCCGTCCCCTCCGCCACTCGCCCTTGAATTTATTAAGAAAAATTGCGTTTTTGCGCTGTTACCCCGCAAAGAGCCCCACATAGAAAAAATGCTTGGCCTCTCGCCATTGCGTTAGGCTCAGGACCCATTGATCGGCTTGAGGGTGGCGTGCCTGTGTGATTCAAGCTCCCGGACTGACGGGGGTGATGATGAGCAACCTTTTCTGGCTCACGGACGCACAGATGGCCCGGCTTCGGCCCTTCTTCCCCAAGAGCCACGGTAAGCCTCGCGTCGATGACCGGCGGGTATTGAGCGGGATTATCTTCATCAATCGCAATGGGTTGCGGTGGTGCGATGCAGCGAAGGAATATGGACTGCCGAAGACCCTCTACAACCGCTGGAAGCGGTGGAGCGACAAGGGGGTCTCCGCCCGGATGATGGCTGGTCTGGCCTCCCAGGCCGCCGTTCCCAAGACGGTGATGATTGATGCGACCTATCTCAAGGCGCATCGCACGACGACCAGCCTGCGGTCGAAAAAGGCGGACCAGACGACCAGATGGGCCGGCTGATCGGGCGAACCAAGGGTGGCATGAACACCAAGCTACATACCGTAGCCGATGCCGATGGCCGCCCGATCCGGTTTTTCATGACCGCAGGCCAGGTCAGCGATTACACCGGTGCAGCGGCCCTGCTGGGAAGCCTACCAAAGGCGGACTGGCTGCTGGCCGACCGCGGTTATGACGCTGACTGGTTCAGGGAAGCGGTGAAAGACAAGGGGATAAAGCCCTGCATCCCCGGCCGGAAGTCTCGCGGAAAACCAATCAAGCATGACAAGCGACGCTACAAACGCCGCAACAGGATCGAGATCATGTTCGGAAGGCTCAAGGACTGGCGACGCGTCGCCACCCGTTACGACAGATGCCCGAAGGTCTTCCTCTCCGCCGTCGCCCTCGCCGCAACCGTCATGTTCTGGCTATGAAACGAGAACGAGTCCTGACCCTAAACCACAGACCAGCTAGATTTCAGTGGCAATTGAAGGCGAACGGGGCTGATGACAAAGTGAACACCTATGAAAAGAAATTCAACTGGAATTCAGCCACTTACAGGAATTCACCAAATTCGCGCAGTCATGAGGTCCAGAGAATATAGGCCCTGAGAGACCGCTTCCCGGCCTCCTCGCGCATGGGCCAGTGCTCAGCCTCCCCCGCACAACCCTCGAAAACAACGGAAAAATCCGGCCGCAGCCGGATCGGGAGAACGCTTTCAAGTGGGCAAGTGGCGGACAGAGAGGGATTCGAACCCTCGAGACGGTTCCCCGCCTACACACTTTCCAGGCGTGCGCCTTCGACCACTCGGCCACCTGTCCGTGGGCGGTTCTTTAGCCGCTCGCCGGGGCGGGATGCAAGGGGCATCGGGCGAAATCGACGATCAGATCGAGATGCGGGCGCCAAGCTCCACCACCCGGTCGCGTGGCAGCTGGTAGAACTCGCTCGGGTCGGCGGAAAACCGGCCGAGCGCAATGAAAAGCCGGTCGAGGATGCGCCTGAGCCCGTCATTGCCGCCAAGCACGACTTTGCGGCGGCCGAGAAAGAAGGAGGTCGTCATCACGTCAAACCTCAGCCCCTCGCGCCGGGCGCGGCCAAGGGCGCGGCTGATGTTGGGACTTTCCATGAAACCGAAGCGCAGGATGAGGCGCCCGAACCGCTCGTTGATCGGAGCATATTCGGCGCGGTCTCGGTCCGAGACGATCGGCACGCGCACCGTCTCGACCGTCAGGATCACATTGCGCTCATGCAGCACGCGGTTGTGCTTGATATTGTGCAGCATCGCGGGCGGCACGGCGTTCGGGTCCGAGGTCAGGAAGAAGGCCGTCCCCGGCACGACATGGACCGAGCTCTTCATCATCGAGCGGGCGAAACTGTCGAGGTCGACCATCTGCTTGTGGGCGGCCTGCACCGCATGCTGGGTGCCGCGCCACCAGGAATACATCAGGGCCGAAATCGTCGCTGACAGGACGACGGGGACGAAGCCGCCCGCGAAGAACTTGGTCATGTTCGACAGGAAGAAGGTGCCTTCGAGCAACAGGAACGGCGTGGCTGCCAGAAGCACGACCCAAAGCTTCTTGTTCCAGCCCTTGCGCGCATAGATCATGGCAAGCGTGGTATCGACGATCATCGCGCCGGTGACCGAAATGCCATAGGCGGCGGCGAGCGCGCTCGACGTGCGGAAGTTCAGGACAAAGAGAAGGACGCCCGCCAGAAGCAGCCAGTTGACGGCCGGCACATAGATCTGGCCCGACTGGCTTTCGGACGTATGAACGATCGAGAGGCGCGGCAGGAAGCCGAGCTGGATCGCCGCGCGCGTCATCGAAAAGGCGCCGGTGATCACCGCCTGCGAGGCGATGATCGTGGCAACGGTCGCCAGCGCGACGAGAAGCGGCAGGAACCAATCCGGCACCATCAGGAAGAACGGGTTTTCCAGCGCTTCATGATTGCGGAGCACAAGCGAACCTTGACCGAGGTAGTTCAGCACCAGCGCCGGGAAGACCAGGATGAACCAGGCAAGCCGGATCGGTCGTTTACCGAAATGGCCGAGGTCGGCATAAAGCGCCTCCGCCCCGGTCACCGCCAGAAAGACCGCGCCCATCACGATAAAGGCGATAAGGCCGTGGTCGACGAGGAAGACGATCCCGTAATAGGGGTTAAAGGCGGCGACCACCGAGGCATCCTGCGCCAGCTGCATTGCGCCGGTCGTCGCCATCGTCAGAAACCAGAGCGCGGTGATCGGCCCGAAGGCGGCAGAAATCGCCTGGGTCCCGTGACGCTGGACCATGAAAAGCCCGACTAGAATTCCGACGGTAATCGGCAGGACATAGGCATCGAGCTTCGGCGTGACGAGCTTGATACCCTCGACCGCGGACAGGACCGAGACGGCAGGCGTGATCACCGCATCGCCGAAGAAAAGCGCAGCCCCGGCGATGCCTAGCCCGAGGACGGCATAGTTCCGACGCCCGATCGCCAGCCGCGACAGGGTGTAAAGCGCGAGGATGCCCCCCTCGCCCCGGTTGTCGGCGCGCAAGAGGAAGAGCACATATTTGACCGTCACAATAAGGATCAGCGTCCAGATCAGAAGCGACACGACCCCCAGAACCTCGCCCACCGATATGCCATCATGCGACACCGGGTGCAGCGCTTCGCGCATGGCGTAAAGCGGACTGGTGCCGATGTCGCCATAGACAACACCGATCGCGCCCATCGTCAGGGCGGCAAGCCCTTGCTTGTGCGCGCCGTGGCCGTTTTCGGCGGCCGAACCGGCTTCGTCTTCGGACCCTTGGGCAAGGGCCGTTTCTGGATTTGACATGTTCGGTTCAGCTCCGCCCGGCAAGCCGCAAGGCTCGAGCCGGGACTTGTCTTGAGACGTTCAGGCGCAAATGCACCCAGATTGCTCCAGATTTTCCGCGCGGGCTGGCAGGCCGTCGCGCGCCCCAGTTATCAGGCGAGTCTCCGACCCGCCCGGCTGAGAGGCAGACTAGAGCGATCTGACGGAAAGTTTCAAGATGTTTCGCTGCATCACAGCATCATACTCTGCGTCAGTCACAGAGATGCAGCGTAATCCGCCGGTTCTGGCGGCCCTTGTTCTCGATCTTGCCAAGTTGCAGGCGGCCGATCTCGCCTGTGCGCGCGACATGGGTGCCGCCGCAGGGCTGCAGGTCAACGAGCTCCGCGCCATCCGAGATACGGACCAGACGCACCCTGCCCTGCCCCATCGGCGGCTTGACCGACATGGTTTTCACAAGGCCCGGATTGGCCTCCAGCTCGGCATCGGTGATCCAGTCGTCGGATACGGTCAGGTCGCGTTCCACGAGGCGGTTCAACGCCTCTTCCAGCGCCGTGACATCTGCGGGAGGTTCCGGCATGTCGAAGTCGAGGCGCCCACGCTCGGCGCCGATCTGGCCGCCGGTCACCGGCAAGGGCACCACGACCGATAGAAGGTGAAGCGCGGTATGGACCCGCATATGGCGGTGGCGGCGTTCCCAGTCGAGCCGCTGCAGGACCGGCGCCCCGACCGGCGGCAGGGCACTACCGGCGTCCGGCACCAGTACGAACGTCCCGCCCTCGCCCTTCACCGCCGTGGCGATGTTTGTCCGCCCGCCATCCCAGTCAAGATACCCGCTGTCGCCCGGCTGACCGCCCGACGTCGCATAGAAAACCGTGCGGTCGAGGATCAGACCGCCCTGATCGCTGTGCCCCGCCACACGGGCCTCGGCCTCGCGCAGATAGGCGTCGGTGCGGAACAGTGGCTCGGTCATTCCTCCTCCTCCCGCTCGTCGTCACGCGGGTCGTAGTTGATGGATTCGGGCGGGACAGGGTCCGGCGCGACTGCTTTTGTCTCTGTCGCATCGTTTGGTACGGCTGGCGATTTCTTCTTGCCCGGAGCGGCGGGTCGCGGGCGCTCCGCGCGCTCGATGCGCAGCGGATTCCTGATCCAGATGTCGCGCTGTGCGTAGGGAATCTCGATCCCCTCGGCCGCGAAGCGTTCGACGACCTGATGAAGAATCTCCGTCTGAACCTCCAGCTTGAAATTCACGTCCGAAAGGATCGCACGTATCTCGAAGTTCAGGCTGTCGGCGCCAAGGCCGACGAACTGCACCTTGGGAGCGGGATCGACGAGGACGAGATTCTGCCCCTCGACGATATCCTGCAAGATGGTCTGCACCTTGCGCGTATCGCTGCCATAGGCCACACCGACCGGCAGGATCAATCTTCCGGTCAGATTGCCGCGGGTGAGGTTTGTGACGACGCCGGAAACGAGGTCGGCGTTCGGCACGATCACGTCGGTTCGGTCGAAGGTCTCGATCCAGGTCGAGCGGACCGAAATCCCCTTCACGGTCCCGAACTGGCCGTTCACCTCGATCATGTCGCCTTCCGAGATCGGACGCTCGATCAGAAGGATGATGCCCGAGACGAAATTCTGGACGATGTTCTGCAAGCCGAAACCGATACCCACCGACAGCGCACCGGCGACGATGGCGAGGGCGGAGAGGTCGATCCCCGCGGTGGTAATAGCTGCGAGAGCAGAGAGGAATATCCCCACATAGCCGAGGCCGGAGACTGCGGCATTCTGCGCGCCCTTGTCCAGCCGCGTGCGCGGCAGTATCGAGGAGCGGAGCGCCCCCTGCACCAGCCGCGTGATCATGTAGCCGATTACGAAGACGATGAAGAGCGTCAGGATTGCGGTAGGTGATATCCGCGCGCCACCGAGTGTCACGCCCGCCTGAATGCGCGCCCAAATCTCGGACAGATCGGCAGGACGCGCCCCCCAGGTCAGGGCAAAGAGCGGCAGAGACGCGACGGCAATCAGGAAACCGGTCAGGACTGGGATCAGCGCTTCGCGCCCCTCATCACCGGTGCGCGTCACCGCGACGTAGATGTCGGTCAAGAAGCGCTGCAGAAGGATGATCACACCAATCAGTGCTGCCGATCCGACCACTGGCCAGATCAGCGCGTTGGCGGCTGTCACGTAACCGACGACAGCGAGGAGCGGCGCTATTGCGGCGGCCGCAACGATCGACGTGCCGCAAAGCCCGATCATCCGGTTGCGGAAGAGGACGGCATCGCCCTCCTCTGCCCCGACGAGCCGCTGGCGACGCAGAAGCAGACCGAGCCGGAAGAGGAAGATCGCGACGATCAGCACAAGCGGCGTCAGCCAGACCGCCTGTGCCGCCTGGCTGAGCGGCGGGCGCACTTCGGTGGTGAAGGCGATACGGAATTCCTCGACCGCCTGCAGAAGTCCGATCATCTGGACGTGGAATCGCGCCTCGGCAGGCCGGTCGGTCAGGTTCGGCCCATGGGTACGCTTCTCATCCGGAAAGAGCCAGCTCGCGAGCCAGCGCGCGGAGAAGAAGGAAAAGGCAGCAACCGGCAGCGCCTCGGCCAGCGCCAGAAGGCGCGGCCCGGCCATTTCGGAGATAGTGATCGCCAGATGGACGAGCATCATGCCGAAGACCGGCACGATCACCTGCCCGAGAGACACCACCGCCGCCACGACATGGCGCATGCGCATCGCCGTTCGGTCCTGCAAGCGGCGCGACAGGCGCTCCATGAAACCCGGACCGCGCAGCATCAGAAGCAGTGCGACCCCGAGCGACAGAATGATGCCAAGCAGGTTGTTGCGCAGGTCGGTACGACGCGCGTCGCTTGACCAGTTGGTATTGATTTCGCTCCAGAGCGTCTTGCCGCCCTGTTCCAGAACCGCCCCGGCCGAGGGCCAGTGCAACGGGTTCAAGGGCGTCGGCATCAGCCGGAGCAGCTCCCTGGCCTGACGGTCGCGGATCAGCTTGTCGATCTGTTTGACGATCCCGTCGGCACGGCGATAGGCGGCGACCGCCTCGACCCCCGGCGCCTGCAGGCGCGACAGTGCGGCAGTCAGTTCCTTGCGCTTGGCTGCGATCTCTGGCGCCTCGGCGGCCTCTTCTCCGGGCACCGGCCCAAGATCGGCGATCTGGGCCTGCACCACCTCGATCTGCGGCGCGTTCACGGCGCGGGCGGCATCGAAGCCCTGCCGCCATTCCACCACCTTCGCCCTGAGATCCTCGAAGGCCTTGTTCGACGCTTTTGCGCTTTTCAGCGCCTCTTCCGCCGCCTGCGCCTCGCGTTCCCAGATCGTGTAATCGATCGGTGCTTCGACTTCCTGCGCAAGCGCCGATCCCGACAGAACCCCGGTCAGCGGCCCGGCAGCAAGGATCAGCGCGAGGGTAAGAAGCGCCGCCGCCAGAGCCCGCCGCATCTTCTCAGCCCTCGAAGACCGAAGGCAGGTCCTGCGGCGCGCGGTCAAGCCAGCCAGGCACCGGCAGGCCCTTGGCGCGCAGGAAATCCGGGTTGAAGAGCTTGGATTGATAGCGGTTGCCGTAGTCGCAAAGGACGGTGACGATCGTGTGCCCTGGCCCCATCACCCGGGCCATACGGATCGCGCCCGCGACATTGATGCCGGACGAGCCGCCAAGGCACAGCCCCTCTTCGGCGAGAAGGTCAAAGACGATGGGCAGCGCTTCGGCATCGGGGATGCGGAAGGACATGTCCGGCGTGATCCCTTCGAGGTTCGCGGTGATCCGCCCCTGACCGATGCCTTCTGTAATCGAGGAGCCTTCGGACTTCAGGACGCCGGTCGTGTAATAGCTGTGCAACGCCGCGCCTTCGGGATCGGCGAGCGCGACCTTCACGCCTTTCGGCTGCAGCGCCATCGCAAGGCCTGCAAGCGTGCCGCCCGAACCCACGGCGCAGACGACGCCGTCGACCTTGCCGCCGGTCTGTTCCCAGATTTCCGGGCCCGTCGTCTCGATATGCGCCTGACGGTTCGCCACGTTGTCGAACTGGTTGGCCCAGATCGCGCCATTGGGTTCGCTTTGCGCCAGTCGCTGCGCGAGGCGGCCGGAATAGCGCACATAATTGTTCGGGTTCGAATAAGGCGCCGCCGGAACCTGCACGAGTTCCGCCCCCGCAAGACGCAGCATGTCCTTCTTTTCCTGACTCTGCGTCTCGGGGATGACAATGACCGTCTTGAACCCCATCGAGGAGCCAACGAGCGCCAGCCCGATCCCGGTATTGCCCGCCGTCCCCTCGACGATCGTGCCGCCGGGGCGGAGCTGCCCCTTGGCTACCGCATCGCGGATGATAAAGAGCGCCGCCCGGTCCTTGACCGACTGGCCCGGATTGAGAAACTCGGCCTTGCCATAGATCTCGCAGCCGGTGATCTCGCTGGCCTTCTTCAGCCGGATCAGGGGCGTCTTGCCCACCGCATCAGCCAGATCTTTGAACGCGTGCATCTCGGGGCCTCCATTCGTCCGTCCATACCTAGGCCGCTCCGCGGGATTGCTCAAGCCCTCGGGCAGCGGCACCGCCCGTTCTCCGGGCGCTGTGGACCGCTCTGCAGTCAGAATCAGACAGCCGACCGAATCCGCCCATGCGAAACAATAGGTTGCTGATGGCCGGAATTCGGCGGTCTCAACCGGCAATTGCGGCAAAATAATGTCGAAAACTTGCCAACACCTGCCGATCAACCTAGAAGTGCGCCAAACCAGAACGAACAGGGTATGACCATGTCTTTCCGCCTCGTCGCAGGCCTTATTCTCGCCCTCGCGCCGCTGTCGGCCCAAGCGCTGACGGTGCAGACTGTCGCAACCGACGACACGGCATGGAACATGGTGAACACCAGCCAGACCGTCACCTTGCCGAACGGCGCGACATGGACATCGGCGCCCC
The DNA here is from genome assembly GCF_026626305.1 of Frigidibacter sp. RF13. Classification (GTDB taxonomy): domain Bacteria; phylum Pseudomonadota; class Alphaproteobacteria; order Rhodobacterales; family Rhodobacteraceae; genus TMP-24. The sequence continues at coordinate 24,508 of NZ_JAPNUE010000013.1, forward strand.
TGCAGATGCCGAACAGCTGGTTTCCGCAGGTCGATCCCTGCATCTCTTTCTGCTCGCCGTTCGATCCCGGCATCTATGGCACCAACCAGACGATCGGCGCCACGCCGCTGCCCGGATGGCAGCAATTGCCCTTCTGGGCGACCTGGCAGACGGCGGACCGCTCGAACGTGAATATCCTGTCCTTCAGCGGCATCCAGAAGGGCCTGAGCCTGCTCTGGGGCTCGTTCGACGTTGGAAATCTTATCGAATTCGTCCTGAACGGTGTTGTCGTCGGCTCGGTCGCGGGCGATCAGCTTGGGCTGCAGGTCGGCAATCCCGGCCAAGGCGCGGCGCTCGTAAGCCTCAGCGGCATCCAGTTCAATGAACTGCGCTTCTCCTCGACACTCGGCGGTTTCGAATATGCCAATATCGAAGCCTCGCCGGTGCCGTTGCCCATGCCCTTGGCCGGCCTCGGCGCTGCGCTCATGATGCTTGGGCTCGCCCGCCGCCGCCGGGCGTGAGCGGCACAGATCCCGCAAGCCCCTCCGGATCTTCACTTGGAACGCCTGCCGCCCGCGGCGGGCGTTCGGCGTTCTGGGCATAGACGCGGCATTTGCGATTGCCGCGCGGCCAAAGCCAGAATTGGGTCTAAATTGTGTCAGGTAACGCACCATTTATGTCTGAATCATGGCGCGAAGTTGACTTCCCCCTTCCCCGGCGTACAGTCACCTCATTGAGGTAGTTCCTGGTCGAGCGGTGACGAGTTCCATTTTTCGATATCGCGCCGCGTGGCCAGTCCGGGCACCACATCCCGGGGGTCATCAGGACCGGGCTGCATTTTGAACAGATTATAGCTTGCTGCTTTTTTGGGGTGGGAAGATGCCGGACGACTTTCTGAACCTGGGTGCAGGATCGCCCTTTGGTCTCTTCGGGCGCGGGCGCCCGGCGCACAAGACCGTTCTGGTCGCGGGCGGCGCGGGCTTTGTCGGGTCGCATCTGATCGACCGGCTACTTTCGAACGGCCACCGTGTCATCTGCCTCGACAATCTCTCGACCGGCAGGCTTGCAAATGTGGCAGCGCATGCCGCTAACGAACGGTTTACCCTGATTAGGCAGGATGTCTGCGATCCCATCCAGATAGCGGGGGCTGTGGATGAGATCTTTAACCTCGCCTGCCCGGCATCGCCGCCGAAATATCAAAAAGACCCCGTGCACACATTCCGGACATCCGTCATCGGCGCCATGAACCTTCTGGAGCTTGCCCGCGCCAAGGGCGCGCGCATCTTCCAGGCCTCGACGTCAGAAGTATACGGCGACCCCGAAGTTGCCCTGCAAAGCGAAGGCTATCGCGGCAACGTCAATACCTTTGGCCCGCGCGCCTGCTATGACGAGGGCAAACGCGCTGCCGAGACGCTCTTCCACGATTACCACCACCAGCACGGGGTCGAGATCCGGATCGCCCGGATATTCAACACCTACGGGCCACGTATGTGCCCCGACGACGGGCGGGTCGTGTCGAACTTCGTGGTTCAGGCGCTGACCGGGCGCGACATGACGATCCATGGCGACGGCAGCCAGACCCGGTCCTTCTGCTACGTTGACGATCTGGTCGAAGGCATATTGCGGTTGATGGCCTCTGAGGTCGCTGAACCGGTGAACCTCGGCAATCCCGGCGAGTTCACCATGGCGGAGCTGGCTCAGATCGTGCGGGAGAAGACCGGCACCACCTCGCGCCTTGTCCAGAAGCCGCTGCCGACTGACGATCCCCGCCAGCGCCGCCCCGATATTTCGCGGGCGCAGAAGGCGCTCGGCTGGGCGCCGCTCGTCGCGCTTTCCGACGGGCTCGACCGGACCATCGCCCACTTCGCGGCCGAACTTGGCCGCCCCCTCCCCTCCAGAACGGAGAAGGTTGCCTGATGCGTGTGAGTAATTCCCGGGTATTGGTGACAGGTGGCGCAGGGTTCATCGGCGCGCATGCCTGCAAGGCACTGGCCGAGGCGGGCGCGCTGCCCGTGGCCTATGACAATCTCTCGACCGGACATCAGGACGCGGTCCACTGGGGCCCGCTCGTGCGCGGCGATGTGCGCGACCGCGGTGCGCTCAGCTCCGCGCTGAAGCAGTTCCGGATCGACACGATCCTGCATTTCGCCGCTTCGGCCTATGTCGGCGAAAGCGTCGCGGACCCCGCGCTTTATTATGACAATAATGTCAGCGGCATGGTGGCGCTTCTTGATGCGGCCCGCGATGCCGGGGTCAGCCAGATCGTCTTTTCGTCAAGCTGCGCGACCTATGGCGTGCCCGAGCTTCTGCCGATCTCGGAATATACGCCGCAGGCGCCGATCAATCCCTATGGCCGGACGAAGCTCATCTGCGAACAGATGCTGAAGGATTACGGCGCCGCCTATGGCATCCGCCATGTGGCGCTGCGCTATTTCAACGCTGCGGGGGCGGACCCGTCGGGCGTGATCGGCGAACGGCATGAGCCGGAGACGCACCTTCTGCCTTTGGCACTGCGTGCGGCGGCTGGGGGGCAGCCGCTCAATATCTTCGGCGCCGATTACGACACGCCCGACGGGACCTGCATCCGTGACTATGTCCATGTCTCCGACCTCGCGCGCGGCCATCTTCTGGCGCTGGCCTATCTGCACGCGGGCGGCAAGAGCACGGCCCTGAACCTCGGGTCAGGGCGCGGCCATTCGGTGCTGGAAATCTGCGCCGCGGTCGAGCGGGTGACGGGCCGCGCGGTGCCCCTGCAGTTCGGGCCGCGCCGGGCGGGCGATCCGCCGGTGCTGACCGCCGATCCCGCACTCGCGGCGCGCGTCCTTGGCTTCCGGACGCGGCTTTCCGACATCGACACGATCGTCAGCCACGCCGCCCCCTGGTTCGGCCTCTCGAACCATCGGGTGAAGGTCGCCTGAGATGGGCGGGCGCACGCGCTTTCTGAAGCCGATCCTGACCGGGCGTCAGGCGGTGAAATATCGGCGCGGCGCTTTCCTGTGGCTGGTTGCCGCAGCCTTCTTCTGGTCCTGGTGGCTTCAGCCCGGCCATGTCCTCGGCTGGCCACGCTTCCTGATCGCCAGCGCCTGCCTCTTCTGGCTCTTCTTCCTGCAGGCCTATTTCGTCGTGGTGTTCCTCCACGCCCGCCGCACCGCCGCGCCCACGCCGGAACCGGGCGACTGGCGGGTGGCGATGATCGTTACCAAGACCCCGGGCGAGCCCCTGAGCCTTCTGAAGCGCACGCTGAACGCGATGCTTGCGCAGGACTATCCGCACGATACCTGGCTCGCCGACGAGGACCCCGCGCCCGAGACCATCGCCTGGTGCGCGGAAAACGGCGTGCGCATTTCGACCCGCAAGGGGGTCGATGCCTATCACCAGCCGGTCTGGCCGCGCCGGACCCGCTGCAAGGAAGGCAATCTTGCCTATTTCTACGATCATTACGGTTACGAGGGTTACGACATCGTCGCCCAGCTTGACGCCGATCACGTGCCCCAGCCCGGCTATCTGCGGGAAATGCTGCGTCCCTTCGCCGACCCGAAGGTCGGCTATGTCAGTGCCCCCTCGATCTGCAATGCCAACAGCGCCGACAGCTGGGCCGCGCGCACACGGCTCGATACCGAGGCCGCCTTCCACGGCGCCCTGCAATGCGGCTATACTGGCCTTTTCACCTCGATCTGCATCGGCTCGCATTATGCGGTGCGGACCGCCGCGCTGAAGGCGGTGGGCGGCCTTGGTCCAGAACTGGCCGAGGATCATTCCACCTCGATGGTTCTGGCCGCAGGCGGCTGGCAGGGAGTGCATGCGATCGACGCCATCGCTTACGGTGACGGGCCTGCGAACGTCGCCGACCTCGCCACCCAGGAATTTCAGTGGTCCCGCAGCCTTGTCACGCTGCTTCTGTCGCACACCGGCCGCTATCTGCCGACGTTGCCCGCGCGGCTGAAGTTCAGCTTCCTCTTCGGCCAGTCGTGGTACGTGTTCTTCGCCTTCTTCATGCTCTACATGTACCTGTCGCCGATCTATGCACTGACCTTCGACGCGCGCTTCGCCAATGTCACTTACTGGGCCTTCGTCCTGCATGCGGCGCCGACGGCCATCGTGCTCACCTGGTTTGCCCTGCAGATCAAGCGCGACGGGCTCTTCCGCCCCTACAACGGCCGGATCTTCGGCTGGGAGAAGATGCTCTTCATCTTCCTGCAATGGCCCTGGGTCTTCTGGGGTGTGCTGATGGCGGCGCGCGACCGGATGACCGGAAAGTTCGTCGATTTCCGGGTGACGCCGAAGGGCGAGGCGGCAACCAGGCGCCTGCCGACCAAGGTCGTCGCGATCTATACGGCGCTCGCCACCGGCGCGCTCCTGCCTCTGCTGTTCGTCAGTGCCCAGGATGCGCAGGGCTTCTACCTCTTGTCGGCGCTGAACGGCCTCATCTACACGATCTGCGTCGCGGTGATCGTGCTGGAGCATCTGCGCGCCAACGGGCATGAATTCGTCCTCAAACCACGGACATTCGTGCTGCAGGCGGCCTCGGTCGCATCACTTGTTGCCCTTATGGCAACAGCAACCGTTGTGCGCGGCAAGGAAAGCCTTTATGCGCTCACCATGGGAATGGAACCGTTCCAGCTGGTGCGCGCCCAATATCTCGTCTCCGGCGCCGGTATCTCCAACGACCGGCTTGTCGTCTACGAGTTCGACCTGGCCTGGAACTGAACGGACATGCGGTTCCCGAGGGGGAAGTGATGCGGATAACCGGTTACATGACGCCTATGGTCCTGAGCCTCGCGATGAGCCTCTCGCCGTTTGCGGCACTGTCGGCACCGCCTGGCACCGTGCCCTTCGGGGCCTATGACCCCGGCGGCGATTTCACCGACGATGCGGAACTGGTGGTAGAACATCTCTTCCTGCCGTGGGAAGACGTCTACCTGCCCTCGCTCAACGATGCCGACGCCTATGCACTGGAACGCAACCGCGCGCTTCTGATCACGCTCGAACCCTGGACCTGGTCGCGCAGCGAGAGGAACACCCCGCAATATCTGCGCAGCGGCATCTTCGCCGGTCAGTACGACCAGAACATGCGCGACATCTGCTCGGTCATGGCGGACCTGCAAAGCCCCGTCACCCTGCGCTGGGGCCACGAGATGGACGATTATTCCGGCCAGTTCATCTGGGCCGGCTGGAAGCCCGAGGAATATATCGCCGCCTACCGCCGCATGATCACCATCTGCCGCGAGGCAGCGCCGAACATTCAGGTCATGTGGTCGCCGCTCGGCGACGAGGGGATGGAGCGCTATTATCCCGGCGACGATTATGTCGATATCGTCGGCGTCTCGGTCTTCGGGCTGCAGGCCTGGGATCAGGCGAAATACGGCGGCGACCGCAGCTACCGCGACATCATGGAGCCGCGCTACCGCCGTGCTGCCACCTTCGGCAAGCCGGTCGTCGTGGCCGAGCTCGGCTATTCCGGCAGCGAGGATTATGTCAACGCCTGGGAGAACGAGGTGCGTGTCGCCCGGCCCGACCTGCCGAACCTCGTGGGCGTGATCTATTTCGACCAGCGCGAAGTCTATCCCTGGCCCGAGAATTTCGGCCTGCCTGACTGGCGGATCCAGAACCGCATCATCCGTTGATATTCGCGTTAAAAGCCCTGCGTGGCTTAGCCTGTGTTCGCTGCGGGGAAATACGGCGAAATTGTGTCAGGTTATTGATACAATTGGCAAATTAACCAACATATCCTTTCGCGCGGCCATATTGGCGGCGCATTGATCGGCTACCGCTTGAACAAGCTGCCCCGGCATGTGCCGGACGGGTCACGCGCGCGACGCTGCTGTCGCCCCGGCCCTCCGCCCTGTCGGCCCTGTTCGAGAGGTAATGTTGCCCGTGTCCCTTCGCCCCCTCCGGCCCGCTCTGCGCGTTGGCCTCGCCGCCTTGGTCGCCCTGTCGCTCGGCCTGCCCGCCGTCGCCCAGTCGGGCACTGCCACCGCCCCGCGCGGCATTGCGGTCGTGCAGCTTTCGAATGGCGCGACTTTCAATTGGCTCGCCAAGAAGAAGGCACCGCGAGTGACGGACACGGTGCTTCTCTCAAGCGAGGGCGCCACCAAAGTGCGCAAGCAGCGCTTCTTCGGCAAAGGCTCCTACATCTGCTCGCCCGCCGGTTTCGGCAAGAAATCCCGCTGCTTCGCGCGCTGATCCCTATTCCTGCAACTCCCTGAGATAATCGGCGAGCGCGAGAAGCGCCTCTGGCACAGGCGTCTCGATCCCGTCGCCGGTATCGACAAGAACCGTCGGACTGTCCTGAAACACCTGCCCCATTTCCGGCATGGCGGAATGCCGGTCGTTGCGGCGCGTATAGCCGTCGATCTGCGACAGAACCTGCGCGAGCGGAAAAGGTCCGCCGTTGCGGGCGGCAATTCCGGTCAGGTCGGCCGGTGGCGTCTTCCAATCGCCAGCCAGCACGCCATCGCCCTTGCCGCCCGGCCCGTGGCACGCCGCACAATAACCCTCGTAAAGCGCCTTGCCCCGGTTCGGCGCGGGCACGGTCGTCGCGCAGGCAGCGAGCAAGAGCGCCAATGCAGCACCAGCCGAAAGTCCAATGATCGCATTCACTCGCATGTCTGCCTCCTCTGTTGCAGTCAGAATGGCATGGTCGCCCGAGCACCCGCCTTGATCCGGATCAGACGGCGCGCCCCTCAGCCGCTGATCCGGCCCGCCTCCAGCCGCACGGTCCGGTCCATGCGCGCGGCTAGCTCGGGATTGTGGGTGGCGATCAGCGCTGACAGACCGGTGGCCCGCACAATCTCCATCAGCACATCGAACACCTGATCGGCGGTGGCCGGGTCGAGATTGCCGGTCGGTTCGTCGGCCAGCAGAAGCTTCGGCCCGTTCGCAAGCGCCCGGCAAAAGGCCACGCGCTGCTGTTCGCCCCCCGACAGTTCCGCCGGGCGGTGGCGGGCGCGGGCCTGAAGCCCGACACGCGCCAAAAGATCGGCCGCCCGCGCCTCGGCCACGCCCCGCGCCACCCCGTCTGCCAGCTGCGGCAGGATGATATTCTCGGCCGCCGTGAATTCCGGCAGCAGATGGTGGAACTGATAGACAAAGCCGATCTCGCGCCGCCGCACCGCCGTCCGGACCCGGTCGCCCTGCCCAGCCATCGCCTGCCCGCCAACCCGGACCTCGCCCGCGTCGGGGCTATCGAGCAATCCCGCGATATGCAGAAGCGTCGATTTGCCCGCGCCCGAGGGCGCCACCAAAGCCACGACCTCGCCCCGCGCGACCGTCAGGTCCAACCCGTCGAGAACCGTGATCTGGGACGGCCTGCCCGGGTTGTAGCGCTTCACGATCCCCCTGAGGTCCAGCTCATTCATAGCGCAGCGCCTCGACCGGGTTGAGCCGCGCCGCCCGGCGCGCGGGGAAATAGGTGACGATGAACGACAGGATCAGCGACAGGCCGACCGCGCGAACGAGGTCCCAGGCCTGAAGCTTCGCGGGCAGCCGGTAGATGCCGCGGATCGACGGGTCCCAGGCATTGCCGCCCGACAGCCAGTTCACGCCGGACATGATGCTTTCCATGTTCAGCGCCAAAAGGCATCCGAGGGCCACACCCGCCAATGTGCCGATGACGCCGATGAAGGCGCCGCACAGGAAGAAGACCCTCAGGATCGAACCTTCCGTCAGGCCCATCGTCCTCAGGATGCCGATATCGCGGCCCTTGTTTTTCACCAGCATCACAAGGCCCGAGGTGATGTTCATCGCCGCGATCAGGACGATCAGCGCGAGGATCACGAACATCACATTATCCTCGATGGTCAGCGCCTCGAGGAAGGCGTCCGAGGCATCCTTCCAGGTCCAGAGATGAACATCCTGCCCGACCACATCGGCAACGGGCTTCATCAGCCCGTCGACCGCTTCGGGATCGGCGACCATCACCTCGATCTCGCTGACCCCGCCCTCGCGGTTGAAGAAGCTCTGCGCCTCGGCCAGCGGCATGTAGATGCGGGTCTTGTCGATGTCGTAGCGACCGACGCTGAAGATATAGGTGACCTCATAGGCATTCACCCGCGGGCTGGTGCCGAAGGCGGTGCGCGCGCCATTGGGCTGGATAAGCTTGACCCGGTCGCCCGGCACGATGCCCAGATCACGGGCGATGCCCGATCCGACCGCGATTCCCTTCTCGAAATCGCTGATCTCGCCCAGGCTTTGGTCCGATTGCGCCACGCCCGGGATCGCGTTCAGATCCTCGGCGGAAATCCCGTAAACCTCGGCGACATTGGCACTGTCATTGTGGCTGACCATCGCCTGACCGCGCACCACGGGCGCCGCCCGCACCACACCCGGCACCGCCGCAATCCGCGCCGCCGCCGCCTCATAATCGCGGAAAGCGTTGGTCTGCACGCCATCCTCGTCCTCATAGAACGGCTTGTACACCGTCACATGGGCATTGGCGCCAAGGATCGTGCCCACGAACTCGGCCCGGAACCCGGCCCGGACCGCAAGCGTCGCGACCAAAGCCATCACGCCCAGTGCGATGCCCACGAGGCTGATCCAGGTCATCACCGATATTCCGCCCTCGGCACGGCGGGCGCGCAGATAGCGCCAGGCGATCAGAAACTCGAAACGCGAAAAAGGTCTGGTCGAACCGGCCATCCGGCCCTCCGGTCAAAGGATGGCCAATCCTCATTCATCTTGGCCAAAATACCTCGGGGGTGCGGGGGCAGAGCCCCCGCCCGTCCCGGTCTCAGCGCCCTGCGTAGATCTGCGCCACGCGGTCGACGGCAGCCTCGGGCGACATCTCCTCGCTTTCGCCCGTGCGGCGCGAGGTCAGTTCCACGACGCCGTTGGCCAGCCCGCGCGGACCCACCGTGATCCGCCAGGGTAAACCGATCAGGTCCATGGTCGCGAATTTCGCCCCGGCCCGCTCGTCACGGTCGTCGTAAAGCGCTTCCAGACCCTTGGCTTTCAGCGCCTTGTAGAGCCCCTCGCATGCCGCATCCGCTGCGCTGTCGCCCTGTTTCAGGTTCACGATGCCCACCGGGAAAGGCGTAACCCCTTCCGGCCAGATGATGCCCTTGTCGTCGTGGCTCGCCTCGATGATAGCGCCCAGAAGCCGCGAAACGCCGATGCCGTGCGATCCCATGTGGACCGGCACCCGCTCGCCCTTGTCATTGACGACGACGGCGCCCATCGGTTCGGAATATTTGGTCGAGAAGTAGAAGATCTGGCCGACCTCGATGCCGCGCCCGACCTTGCGGTGGGCTTCCGGAATCTGATCGAAGACCGCCTGATCGTGCGTCTCGTCGGTTCGGGCGTAAAGCGTAGTGAATTCCTTGCAGACCTCGGCCACCTGGCTGCGGTCGTCATAGTCGATGTCGCGCGCGCCGAGCTTCAGGCTGGTCACCCGGTCGTCGTAGAAAACCTCGGATTCCCCGGTGTTCGCCAGCACCAGGAATTCATGGGTATTGTCGCCGCCGATCGGACCGGACGCCGCGCGCATCGGGATCGCGGTCAGGCCCATACGCTCGTAGGTGCGCAGATAGCTGACCATATGGCGGTTGTAGGCATGCAGCGCGGCGTCCTTGTCGATGTCGAAGTTGTAGCCGTCCTTCATCAGGAACTCGCGGCCGCGCATCACGCCGAACCGGGGGCGCAGCTCGTCACGGAACTTCCACTGGATGTGGTAGAGCGTCAGCGGCAGGTCCTTGTAAGACGAGACATGCGACCGGAAGATGTCGGTGATCATCTCCTCGTTCGTCGGACCATACAGCATGTCACGCTCATGCCGGTCCTTGATGCGCAGCATTTCCTGGCCGTAATCGTCATAGCGACCGCTCTCGCGCCAGAGGTCGGCGGGCTGAAGCGTGGGCATCAGCAGCGGGATATGCCCGGCGCGGACCTGTTCCTGATGGACGATCTCCTCGATCCGGCGCAAGACCCGGAAACCGAGCGGCAGCCAGGAATAGATGCCCGCCGCCTGCTGGCGGATCATCCCCGCGCGCAGCATGTAGCGATGGCTGACGATCTGGGCGTCGGCGGGATTTTCTTTCAGGACGGGCAAGAAGTAACGGGACAGGCGCATGTGACAGGCTCTCTTTGGTCCCGCAAGGGATTATGCGAAAGGCAGGCGGCAGGCAAGCGGCGCTTCCCTGATGCGGCGGCCCGCGCTGAATTCCACCACGCCTCCCTTGTGAAAGCTGCATCCTAGGGCTTAGATCAGCGACGAGGCTACCGGAGAGACACATGGCCCTGCCCGTCCGCCAACAGGCGACCTACTGGGGGATCGCGACCCTCCTGTTCTTCGCCGTCCTCTGGGGGCTCGGCAATGTAATCCTGCCCTTCATCGTCGGCGGCGCGATCGCCTATTTCCTCGACCCGGTCGCCGACCGGCTGGAACGCGCCGGGCTTTCACGCAGCATGGCGACAGCCACAATCTCGATCATCGCGCTTCTGATCTTCACGCTTCTGGCGCTGCTTATCATCCCGACCCTTATCCGCCAGCTCGTGGATCTGGTGAACGCGGCCCCCGAGATCTTCGGCAAGCTGCAGGCTTATCTCACGGCCCGTTTCCCCCATATCATGGACCAGGATTCGGTCGTCCGAGACACGCTCATTTCGCTCGGCAAGACCATCCAGTCGCGCGGCGGAGAACTTGCCTCGGGCCTTCTCTCCTCGGCCGTCTCGGTCATCAACGCGCTCGTCTTCATCGTCGTGGTGCCGGTCGTGGCCTTCTATCTGCTTCTGGACTGGGACCATATGGTCGCCCGGATCGACGAGGCGCTGCCGCTCGATCACCGTGAAACGGTCCGTGGCATCGCGCGCGATATCGACAAGGTGCTGGCGGGTTTCGTGCGCGGTCAGGTCTCGGTCTGTCTGACGCTCGGCACCTATTACGCCGTGGCGCTGATGGCGGCGGGGCTGCAGTTCGGGCTGATCGTCGGTGCGATTTCCGGTCTCATCACCTTCATCCCCTATGTAGGGGCGCTCCTGGGCGGCGGGCTTGCCATCGGGCTCGCGCTCTTCCAGTTCTGGGGAGATTGGATGCAGATCGGCCTCATCGCCGCGATCTTCGCCGTGGGCCAGTTTCTCGAAGGCAATATCCTGACTCCGCGTTTCGTGGGCAAGTCGGTCGGGCTGCATCCTGTCTGGCTGCTGTTTGCGCTTTCGGCCTTCGGCACGCTCTTCGGCTTCGTCGGTATGTTGGTCGCAGTGCCCGTTGCCGCCGCCATCGGTGTTCTTGCCCGCTTCGGCGTCGGCCGATACAGAGACAGCCTCCTCTACCGTGGCCTTGCCGGGCAAGAGCCGCCCACCGACGAAAGCTGACCCTTCCCGATGCCCCGCCAACTTACCTTCGATCTGCCGGTGCGCACCGCACTGGGGCGCGACGATTTCTTCGTCTCGCCCGCCAATGCGCTGGCCGTGGCGATGATCGATGCACCGGAAAGCTGGCCGCTCGGAAAACTCCTGCTCGTCGGCCCGGAGGGATCGGGCAAGAGCCACCTCGCCACCGTCTGGGCCGGGCAGGCCGGGGCGGCGACGCTTGGCGCCGTTGAGGTGGAAGGCAACGACCCCGACGCCTTGGCGAAGGGCGCTCTTGTCATCGAGGACGCCGAGCGGATCGCGGGCCGTGCTGTGGCGGAAGAAACGCTTTTCCATCTGCACAATATGATGCTCGCACGCGGCCACCACCTCCTTCTGACCGCGCGCAAAGAGCCGCGCAACTGGGGTCTGGCGCTCCCTGATCTCAAGAGTCGACTTGAGGGCACGGCGCTCGTCCGCCTTGAACCGCCGGATGACGCGCTTCTCTCGGCGGTTATCCTGAAACTCTTCGCCGACCGGCAGGTTCAGGTGCCCCCGACACTCGTGCCCTATCTCGTCACCCGCATCGACCGGTCCTTCGCCGCCGCCCGCGAACTGGTGGCAGAGCTAGACGCGCGCGCCCTTGCACTTGGCCGACCCGTCAGCCGTGCGCTGGCGGCCGAGCTGCTGGACAGTCCGCGCTAGGACGCGCAAACATGGCGTCATCCAACTGTTACACGCCGTTTCGATAAGGGCGCCATGACTCAAGCCGATTTCCTCAAAGCCCCGTTTCCCGCCGCGAAAGAGCTGCCCGCCGAGCAGATCGCCGGGCCCCGCCGCTTCTTCAACCGCGAACTGTCCTGGCTCGCTTTCAACTGGCGTGTCCTCGACGAAAGCCGCAATCCGCGCGTGCCGCTCTTGGAACGGGTCCGCTTCCTGTCGATCTCGGCCACAAACCTTGACGAATTCTACACCGTCCGCGTCGCGGGCCTGCGCCAGCTCGCCCGCGCGGGCAATGTTCTTCCATCGGATGACGGGCTCGCACCAGCCGAGCAGCTGAAGGAGATCGACGCGGATGCCCGCCGCCTCATGGCCGTGCAGCAGCAAGTCTGGAACAAGCTGAAGCGCGAGCTGGAGGCAGAGCGCATCACACTCCTGACCCGCTCGAAGCTCACCCGCCGCGACGAGGCTTTCCTTGAGGACTATTTCCTCAACCAGGTCTTTCCGGTCCTGTCGCCTTTGGCGATCGACCCTGCCCACCCGTTCCCGTTCATCCCCAACACCGGCTTCTGCCTCGCGATGGAACTGGAGCGCGCCACCGACGGGCGTCGGATGCAGGCGCTTCTGCCGATCCCTCAGCAGATCCGCCGGTTCGTGGCCCTTCCCGGCGAGGCGCGTTTCCTGCCGATGGAAGAGCTTCTGCTCCTCCATCTCGGCTCGCTTTTCCCCGGCTATCGCGATACCGGCCATTGCACGTTCCGCGTCCTGCGCGACAGCGACCTTGAGGTCGAGGAAGAGGCGGAGGACCTTGTGCGCGAGTTCGAGACTGCGCTGAAACGCCGCCGCCGCGGCCAGGTCATCCGCATGAAGATTACCGCGGGTGCGCCGGAAGGCCTGCGCGCGCTGATCATGGAGGAGCTTGGCGTCCTGCCCGACGAGGTGGTCGAGGTCAAAGGCATGGTCGGCATGGCCGACGTGAAGGAACTGATCCTCGACAGCCGCCGCGACCTTCTCTGGCCGCCCTTCACGCCACGCGTGCCCGAGCGGGTACAGGACCACGAAGGCGACATGTTCGCGGCGATCCGGAAGAAGGACATGCTGCTGCACCACCCCTACGAGACCTTCGACATGGTGATCCGCTTCCTCGATCAGGCGGCGCATGACCCGAACGTTCTTGCGATCAAGCAGACGCTGTACCGCACCTCGCAGGACAGCCCGATCGTCGCGGCGCTGTGTGAGGCGGCCGAGGCGGGAAAGTCGGTGACCGCGCTCGTCGAATTGAAGGCCCGCTTCGACGAGGCCGCGAACATCCGCCAGTCGCGCAGGCTGGAACGCGCGGGGGCCCACGTCGTTTACGGTTTCACCAACTACAAGACCCATGCAAAAATTTCGACCGTCGTCCGCCGGGAGGGCGACCAGCTGGTGACCTATACACACTACGGCACCGGCAACTACCATCCGATCACCGCGCGTATCTACACGGACCTCTCCTTCTTCACCTGCAATGCAGCCCTCGGGCGCGATGCGACCAAGGTTTTCAACTATCTCTCGGGCTATGTGCAGCCCGAGGGTCTGGAAAATCTGGCGATCTCGCCCACAACGCTGAAGCCGCGCCTCCTGGAACTGATCGCGGCCGAGGCCGATCATGCCCGCGCCGGACGGCCCGCCGCAATCTGGGCCAAAATGAATTCGGTGATCGAGGCCGATGTGATCGATGCGCTCTATGCGGCCAGCCAAGCGGGTGTGAAGATCAACCTCGTGGTGCGCGGCATTTGCGGGCTCCGCCCCGGCATAAGGGGATTGTCGGAGAATATCCGCGTGAAGTCGATCGTCGGACGCTTTCTCGAGCACAGCCGCATCGTCTGCTTCGGCAATGGCCACGGCCTGCCGTCAAAGAAGGCGCGGGTCTTCATCTCCTCGGCCGACTGGATGGGCCGTAACCTGACGCGCCGGGTCGAGACTCTGATCGAAATCCAGAACGACACGGTGAAGGCCCAGATCGTCAACCAGATCATGGCAGCCAACCTCGCCGACGAGGCGCAGAGCTGGGTCCTGGGACCCGATGGCCGTTATCTGCGCGAGCTGCCCGAGGATCGCGAGCTGTTCAACTGCCACAGGTTCTTCATGGAAAATCCCTCGCTTTCGGGCCGCGGCTCGGCCGGGGCGAAGGACGTACCAAGGCTCGCGCATGCCACGGACTAAGAGTTTCGTCCCGCCTGCGGCGGGCCGACCCGCCGGGGAGGCTCTGCCTCCCCGGACCCCTCCGGAGTATTTCGGGACAGAACGTGAAGGAATTCACGCTTTGTTAATCACCCTTCTGCACAGTCCGCTTGCGGTACACGCTGGAGAGCCGATGGCCGTGACAGGACGTGACAGCCCGTTCCCGGACCGGAGCGGGCTGTTTCACGTTCTGTCACCAAATACTCCTGCCGGAGGCTCCCGAGGCACCCGCGCCCCGGCGCGGGTGCCGAGAGATGTCTTGGCGCCGCATCGCGGCGCCGCAATCGGATCACTTGTCGGCGCCTGCCGCGACCTCGGGTCTTTGCCACCCAGCCCAGAGCCGCTAGTCTGACCTCGAGAATCTGTGATGGCCCACCGGAGACGCCCATGAAACGAAAGTCCGAATCTCCGGCGGAAGACAGTCTGCATTTCGATCACCCGCTCTTCGACGACCCCTCGGCCCGCGCGCTTGAACGGGTCGGCGTGGTCGATGTCGGCTCGAACTCGGTTCGTCTGGTCGTTTTCGACGGCGCCGCGCGCAGCCCCGCCTATTTCTACAACGAAAAGATCATGGCGGGTCTCGGCAAGGGGCTGGCGGAGACGCGTGCCCTTCATCCCGAGGGCCGCGCCCGGGCGCTGGCTGCCTTGAAGCGTTTCGCGGCCCTGGCTCGCGGCATGGACCTGCCTCCCCTCACCTGCGTCGCCACCGCCGCCGTGCGCGAGGCGACCGATGGGCCTGCCTTCGCCCGCGAGGTCGAGGATACCACCGGTCTCAGGCTCAATGTCATCGACGGGACCGAGGAGGCCCGGCTGTCGGCACAGGGCGTCCTTCTGGGTTGGCCCGAGGCGCAGGGCCTCGTCTGCGACATCGGCGGCAATTCCATGGAACTGGCCGAACTGAAGGACGGCGAGGTCGGCCGCCGCGTCACCTCGCCGCTTGGACCTTTCCGGCTGCAGGAGGTGAAGGGCGGCAAGACTGCCCTGCAGAAACATATCCGCGCCATCGTCGCGGGCCTTGCGGCAGAGATGGGCACCCATCACGAGCGCATCTATCTGGTCGGCGGCTCTTGGCGGGCGATCGCCCGGCTTGACATGGAGCGGCGCGGCTATCCGATGACGGTTCTGCACGAATACCGGATGGAGCCGCAAATGGTGATCGACACCGTCGATTGGATCGGCAAGTCCGACTTGGCGCAGCTTCGTCAGAAGACCGGCACATCACAGGCGCGGATGGACCTTGTGCCGCTTGCCTCGCTCGTGCTGAAGGAACTGGTCGAGACCTTCGGCCCGAAGGAGATTGACGTTTCTTCCTACGGCATCCGCGAGGGGCTTCTTTACGAGCAGATGCCACAGAAGCTTCGTCGCCGCGATCCGCTGATCGAGGCCTGCCGCTATGCCGAGCAGACGATGGCGCGGATGCCGGGCTTTGGCAAGAAGCTCTACAATTTCCTCCTGCCGCTCTACGAAGGCGCCGCACCGGCCCGACTGAGGATGGTGAAGGCCGCCTGCCTTCTGCATGACACGACCTGGCGCGCCCATCCTGACTACCGGGCCGAGGTCTGTTTCGACAATGCGACCCGCGCCAATCTCGGTGGCCTGTCGCATCAGGAACGGGTCTTCCTCGGCCTGGCCCTTCTGCACCGATACAAGAATTCGCGCGCGGGATCGCGGCTGGAGCCGCTCTTCGCCCTCCTTTCGGCTGAAGAAATCCAGCAGGCAGAAATACTCGGCAAGGCCATGCGGTTCGGCGCGATGCTCTCCGCGCAGAGCCCCGAGAAGACCGGCCTGCTTGCCCATGACGCCGGAGCCCGGCGACTGGCCTTCCGCCTGAAACCCGGGCAGGAGGCGCTGTTTGGCGAGGTGGCGGCGGCGCGCTTCCAGTCACTGGCCGAGGCGCTCGGGGCCGAAGCGCGGGTCGAGCGCGAGGGGGCCGAGGCCCTGACAGAGGCGTGAGCCGGGCTTGACCCGCCGCAGCCGCATGCCCAGATTGGTGCCTTCCTCGCCCAAGGGGCCCGCAATGACCATTCCCTTCGACAATTCCTATGCCCGCCTGCCGGGCCGGTTCCATGTACGGCAGGAGCCGCAAAAGGTCGCGGCACCTGCGCTTGTCGCGCTGAACGACGGGCTTGCCCGGCGGCTGGGGCTGGACCGGGTCGTACTTGCGGACATGGCCGACATTTTCGCGGGCAATCGCACGCCCGAGGGTGCCGAGCCGCTCGCGCAGGCCTATGCGGGTCATCAGTTCGGCGGCTGGGTGCCGCAACTTGGCGACGGGCGGGCGCTGTTGCTGGGCGAGGTCGTGGCACCAGATGGCGCGCGCTTCGATATCGCGCTCAAAGGGTCGGGCCCCACGGCCTTTTCGCGGCGCGGCGACGGACGCGCCTGGCTGGGCCCTGTCCTCAGGGAATATGTGGTCAGCGAGGCGATGCAGGCGCTTGGCGTGCCGACGACCCGCAGCCTTGCCGCCGTCACGACCGGCGAAACGGTCTGGCGCGAGACGGCGCTGCCGGGCGCGGTCCTGACCCGCGTGGCCGCGAGCCATATCCGTGTCGGCACGTTCCAGTATTTCGCCGCGCGCGAGGATCACGAGGCGCTGCGCCTGCTGACAGATCATGTGATTGCCCGGCACTTTCCGGACGCGACGGGGCCGAAGGCTCTTCTGTCGGCGGTGATGGATCGGCAGGCGAAACTCATCGCGCGCTGGATGTCCTATGGCTTCATCCATGGGGTGATGAACACCGACAATATGGCGATCTCGGGCGAGACGATCGACTATGGCCCCTGCGCCTTCATGGATGCCTATCACCCGGCCAAGGTCTTTTCCTCGATCGACAGCCAGGGCCGCTATGCCTACCACAACCAGCCCAACATCGCGCTGTGGAACCTTGCGCAGTTCGCCTCCTGCCTTTTGCCGCTGATGGGCGAGGAACAGGTGGCAATTGCCGCGCTGACCGAGATTCTGAACGGTTTCCCAGCGCTCTACGAGGCAGAATGGCTGCGGCTCTTCCGCGCCAAGATCGGCATTTCGGGCGCTGATGAAGGCGATGGATTGCTGATCGAGGAGCTGCTCGCCATCATGACCGCCGGTCAGGCGGATTTCACCCGCACCTTCCGCGGCCTCGCGACCGGCCTCGCGGCGGCGGAGTTCAGCGATCCCGAGCCGTTCCGCGCCTGGGCACGGCGCTGGCAGGAGCGGATCGCTGGCGAACCCGCGCCAGAGGCACTGATGCTGACGTCCAACCCCGCCTACATCGCCCGCAATCACCGGGTGGAGGAGATGATCCAGGCCGCGGTCGCGGGCGACCATGCGCCCCTCCAACGGCTGAACGCGGTGCTGTCGCGCCCGTTCGACGACCAGCCGGGGGCGGAGGCCTATGCGCTGGCGCCCGTGCCGGAGGAAGAAGTGCGCCGCACCTTCTGCGGCACCTGACAGGTCAGGGTTTGCGACGAAAGGCCTTGCGGAAGAGGCGCCGGTTGTCGCGGATGAACTCCCTCAGCGCCTCGGTCAGCCCGCCGAGGCTGCGGCCCTTGAGATAGAGAAAACCCGCGAAAGCCCCGAGGCTGGCGCCGAACGTGTCGAGGATCAGGTCCCACATCGTGTCGACGAGGCCCGATTTCTGCATGTTGAGGCCGAAAAGCTGATCCATGGCGAATTCGAAGATTTCCCACAGAACGCCGATGGTCACCGCCAGGCAGAAGCCGGTGAAAGCCACCGCCCAGGCGGGCGCGGCATAGCGGTCGCCCTCGAACAGCATGAAGACGAAGAGAAAACCCACAAGCCCGAAGCCCACGGCAGAGCCACCATGCAGTGCGATATCCCACCACCAGAGCCGGTTGTAGAAATCCAGCGCCTCGCCGAGGAAAATCGTCGCGAAGACGAAAAGCGCGATGGCGCCCACGAAACGCAGCGGCAGGCGGATACCGAAACGCCGCCCGGCAAGCTCCGGCAGGAGCGTCAGCACATAGGCGGCGAGCGATACGAAAGCGAGCGACCAGCGCCCGGTGAGGAGCGCGGAACAGAAGGCGAGGATCAGCACCGCGCGGACGATCTGCGCCAGATAGGACTGGGAGCGGAACCATTTGCCGATCATGATTGACACTTAGGCAACTGCCGCGCCCTCTTCAACCGTTCGCGGATCGGCCCTATGTCTTTGCCATGACACTCCGGCTCCTCTCCTACAATGTCCATAAATGCGTCGGCCTCGACCGCCGCCGCCGCCCGGACCGGATTGCGGAGGTGCTGGCGCGGGCTGGTGCCGATATCGCGGTGCTGCAGGAGGTTGATCATCGGCTGGGCGCACGGCCTGCCGCCCTGCCCCGCGAACTGGTCGAGAGGGCAACGGGCATGCATACCCTGCCCTTCGCCCTCTCGCCGGTCAGCCTTGGCTGGCACGGGCAGGCTATGATGGTCGCGCCCGAGATCACGCCGACATACATCCGCCGCATCGCCCTGCCGGGGCTTGAGCCGCGCGGCGCGATCCTCGCCGAGCTTGACACGCCGAAAGGTGCGCTCAGGGTGATCGGCGTGCATCTGGGGCTGATCGGCCGCTACCGCAGGCTGCAGCTTGCGGCGATCGGCGCCTTCCTCACGCACCGGCCCGAGATGCCCACCGCCGTGATCGGCGATTATAACGAATGGTCGCAGCGCGGCGGCGCCGACGGGCTTGGGCCCGGTTTCCATCTGCACGCGCCGGGACCGAGCTTCCCCGCCGCGCGGCCTCTCGCCCGCCTCGACCGGATCGCCGCCGGACAGGGGCTGCATCTGGTCGATACCGGGACGGTCGACCGGGGCGCCGCACGCAGCGCGTCCGATCACCTGCCGATCTGGGCGCAGGTCAGCCTTGCTGCAACGCGGTGATGCAATCGATGAAGACCTTGATCGAAGCGCTTGATCCGGCAAGCGAATAGCTTTCTACCGCTTCGCCCTTGTCATTGCCGAGATAGAGGCCGTTGCCCCGCATCACTTCGGAAATGAACGTCATGCCATCATCGCCGTCCGGCAGGGTGAAGAACACGCTCTGCTTGAGCATCGAGGCATTGTTGAGCGTCCAGGTCGGCAGGCTGTCGATCTGGACGACAAGGTTTGCCGTACCGCCCTCGCCCAGATCCCAGCCGGAATCGTAGAACTGGATCTCGACAGACGCCTTGGCATCCGCCCACATGGAAAAGGATTTGTCGCCGGTGCTGACCTGCGCCATGCAGGAAAAGCTGCCATCGTCCCAGCCCACGACCTGCACCTGCCAGTCCTTGTGGGTGAAGAGCGTCTCAGCGTTCGATTCGGCCGACGCTGCCGAACCGGACATGAGGGCCGCCAGCGCGACGGCCCGGGCAAGATTGGCCATTCTCTTTCCCTCCTGAGCAATCAGCAGGGATTTTCCAGCGAAGCGCCTGAGATGCAAGTCTTTATTGGCCCGGCCCGGGTCAGGATTTCCATTCCCAGGGTCGGGTGAACTGCCCCAGAAGATGCACCACCGCCGCCTCGTCCACCGGTCCTTTTCGCTCAAGCCGCGCAACCAGTCCGCGCTTCTTGTCTTCGACGACCTCGGCGACCTCGGCGGCGATGCCCGCCTCTGCCAGCGCCTTGCCATAGACCCGCTGGATCGCGAGGCGCCTGAGGTCGGGCTTGAAAATCTTGCCCACCGCCGTTTTCGGCAGTTCGGGAAGAATCTCCAGATATTTCGGCACGGCGGCGCGTTCGGGGATCTCGCGCGCGGCATGCTCCATCAATTCTTCGACTGTCGCCTCGCCGCCCTTGACCAATTCCACATAGGCACAGGGCAGTTCGCCCGCGAACGTGTCGGGCTGGCCGATCGCACCCGCGAAGCCGACGGCCGGATGGGTCATCAGCGCCTCTTCGATCATCGCGGGATCGACATTATGGCCGCCCCGGATGATCAGATCTTTCGCCCGGCCGGTGATCCAGAGATAGCCGTCGGCGTCGATCCGGCCCAGATCGCCGGTCCTGAGGAATCGGTTCCCGGCAAAAAGCCCGATATTCTTGTCGACCTCGGTATAGGTCGAGCCTTCGAAAACCCCGGGGTTCGACACGCAGATCTCTCCGACCTCGTCGGTGCCGCAGTCGCGCGCGATGCCGCCGCCGCTGTCCATCTGAAAGATCTTGACCTCGCAATAGGGCATGATCACCCCGACCGAGCCCACCTTCTTCTGGCCATCGACCGGGTTGCAGGACACAAGGCAGGTGGCCTCGGTCAGGCCATAACCTTCCGATATTTCCACCCCCGTCGCCGCCTTGAACCGGTTGAACAGTTCCATCGGCATCGGCGCCGAACCCGAGATCGCGGTCTTCAGCGAAGAGACATCGGCATTCACCGGGCGTTGCACCATCGCCGCGACCGCCGTGGGCACGGTGATCAGGAAGGAAACCTTCCAGCGTTCGATCAGCTTCCAGAAATTGTCGAACACCCCCTCGCCCCGATAGCCCTGCGGCGTCGGCAGAACCATATGCGCGCCCGACCCGATGCAGGACATGAAGACCGGATAGGCGGCGAACACATGGAACAGGGGCAGCGGGCAGATCAGAACGTCGGTCTCGTCGAACAGAAGCTCCGCCCCCAGCCAGCCGTTGTAGATCATGCCCGAATATTTGTGCTGGGCGACCTTCGGCATGCCCGTGGTGCCGCCGGTATGGAAATAGGCGGCGATCCGATCGCCTGCGCTATCGGCGAAGGAAAGCCGGTCACCGGGCTGACGGGCAAGTTCGGCCCTGAAGCTCAGGACGCGCGCCTTGTGAGAGGCCGGATTCTTCGGCCGGATCAGCGGCACGATCCAGCTTTTCGGCGGGGTCAGATAGCGGTTGAGATCGACCTCCAGCACCGTCTCGACCCCGGGCGCGAGCGCAAGTGCGGCGGCGGCCTTCTGCGGCAGGTCGGTCTTGGGGAAGGGTCTGAGCGTGACCAGTACCTTGGCCTTCGTCTCGCGCAGGATCGCGGCGATCTGCTCGGGCTCCAGAAGCGGGTTGATCGGGTTCACGATGCCCGCCACCGCGCCGCCCAGAAGCGTGATCGCGGTTTCGACCGAATTGGGCAGAAGGTACGCGACCACATCCTTCTCGCCGACACCAAGGCTGCGGAAGAGGTTCGCCGCGCGCGTCACCTCGGCGTGGAGTGCCGACCAGGTCAGTGTCTCGGATTTCGATCCGGGGTCGGAGAGGATCTGGAAGCTCAGCGCATTGCGCGCGCCATGAGCCTCTTTCGTGCGGGTGAGAAACTGATAGAGCGTCGCGGGCAGCGCGCGCGCCGCATAGGGCATTTCATTTTCGATCGCGTCGCGGTCTGCGACCGTGGCGAATTTGGCCATCGTTCCTCTCCCCAGCCGCCCGTTCCCCCGGGCGTTTGTCCTTGTCGTTCGACAATGCGGTGAAAGGTCTGGTCGGGCAAGCTTCGAGCCGTGCGCGCCTGCAAAAAACCTAGCGTCATTTCGGGCGCGGCGGATCTGACGCCGCGCCCAGCGAGACGGTCAGGCCTGTGGAATGCGCAGCACCTGGCCGGGATAGATCTTGTCGGGATGCTTCAGCATCGGCTTGTTCGCTTCGAATATCTCAGGGTAGCGATTGGCATTGCCGAGCGTCTTCTTGGCGATCGCCGATAGCGTTTCGCCCTTCGCCACCGTGTGGAAGACCGGGTCCTTACCCGGCGTCTTGTCCTCGACCTTGGCGATGCCCTCGACATTGCCGACGGCGGTGATGATCTTTTCCTTCACCTCCTGGCTGACCGCGGTGCCGCTCAGTTCGACCTTGTCATCGACGACCTTGATATCGATGCCCTTGGCATCAAGCCCGAGCCCCTCGATCTCCTTGCGCAGCGCCTCTTCCTTCGGCATCTCGGCGGCTTCCGCCGAACCGCCGAAGAGCTTCTTGCCCGCGCCCTTCACGAAATCCCACATACCCATCTGAACCTCCATTACCAGAACCGGAACCCGGGCCGCTCTAGCGCCCGGCGCATGCAGTCTCGGCAGGCGGGCCCTGCGGATCAAGGAGGTGTGACCGCCGACGTAGCGTCAACGCGGGCTGTGGGCGGAAGTTCGCCACCCGTGAACTGCAACCGGGCAAGCCTTGCATAGAGCCCGCCTTCCGCGACGAGCTGGTCGTGCGGGCCCTCCGCCACGATCCGCCCCTCGTCGAACACGACGATCCGGTCGGCCTTCTTCACCGTTGCCAGCCGGTGCGCAACGACGATCACGGTGCGGCCCTTCGACAGGCTTTCGACCGCCTTTTGCACCGCCTGCTCGCTCTCGGCATCCAGCGCCGATGTCGCCTCGTCGAGCAACAGGACCGGCGCATCCCTCAGGATCGCGCGGGCGATGGCGATCCGCTGTTTCTGCCCGCCCGACAACATCACGCCGCGCTCGCCGACATAGGTGTCGTACCCCTCTGGCAGCGCGGCCAGAAACTCATGCGCCGCCGCCGCCCGTGCCGCCGCCTCGACCTCGGCATCCGTCGCTTCGGGACGGCCGAAACGGATATTCTCGCGGGCCGAAGCCGCGAAGATCACCGGATCCTGCGGGACGAGAGCGATGGCACGGCGGAAATCGGCGCGCGTCATGGCGGCAAGGTCGATGCCGTCCAAAGTGATGCGTCCGGCCTCAGGGTCCCAGAAGCGTTGCAGAAGCTGGATCACCGTCGTCTTGCCCGCCCCGGACGGGCCCACAAGCGCCACGGTCTCTCCCGGCCGGACCTTCAGCGTTACCGCTTCCAGCGCTGACCGGTTCGGCCGCGACGGATAGTGGAACGTGACATTCTCGAAAACGATCTCGCCCCGCACCGGGTGCGGCAGCGCCTGGGGCACAGCCGGATCGCGGATCGTGTCCTCTGCCGACAGAAGCTCCACCAACCGTTCGGTGGCTCCCGCCGCCCGCTGCAATTCGCCCCAGATTTCCGACAGCGCCCCGGTCGATCCCGCCACCATAACCGCATAGATCACGAACTGCACGAGATCGCCGATGGTCATCGCGCCGAGCCGCACATCGCGGGCGCCGATCCACAGGACGCCGACAACCCCGGTGAAGATCAGGAAGATCACGATCACCGTCATCAGCGCCCGCGCCTTGATGCGGACCTTGGCCGAGGTGAAGCTCTTCTCCGTCACATCGCTGAAATCCCGGCGGCTTTCCGCTTCGTGGGTGAAAGCCTGCACCACCTGTACCGCGCCCAAGACCTCAGATGCCTGGCCGGAGGAAGCGGCGATCCAGTCCTGGTTCTCGCGCGACAGGCGCCTGAGGCGGCGGCCCAGAAGGATGATCGGCCCGACAACCAGAGGGACCAGCAGCAGCACAAGGCCCGTCAGCTTCGCCGAGGTAAAGAGCATCAGCACCAGCCCGCCCGCGAGCATCAGCATGTTGCGCAGCGCAATGGACACCGACGATCCGATCACCGACAGTATCAGCGTCGTGTCAGTGGTGATCCGGCTCAGGACCTCGCCGGTCATCAGCCGTTCGAAGAAGGCCGGGCTCATCCCCACTACCCGGTCGAAGACCGCCTTGCGGATGTCCGACACCACCCGCTCGCCCAGCCGTGTCACAAGGTAATAGCGGCAGCCGGTCCCGAGCGCGAGCAAAGCCGCGATGCCGACAGCGGCCAGGAAATACTGATCGAGGAGCGTGCCGCCCTTGTTGAACCCGTCGATCACCCGCCGGACGGCGAGCGGCAGGACAAGGCTCACCCCGGCGGTCAGTGCCAGTGCCATCAGCGCGCCCAGCGCCATGAGCCGATAGGGCTGCACGAAGGGCCAGAGCGCGGCGAGCGCGCCCACTTTGCGCGACGGCGCGCGGTCTTCGTTCGTCCCAACGGGCATTTCAACGGGTCGGCGGGCCATCGGAACTCCGGTCTTTCGTCGCGGTTCCTTCCCTTTAGGCGGCCAGCCTCCGCCTCACAAGCACCCGAGTGCCGCAGGCTTGAAGCCGAGCAACCATAAGTTGCCCCGCGTCTACCCTGTCGCGCCATACCTCGCGCCGTGGTAGTATCGACCGCAATCGGGGGAGGAAGAGATGAACGTCAAGGCATCTGCGGCCGCGCTGTCGCTCGGACTGCTCTCTGCTTGCGCCAATGTGAATTACGAAACCACCCGCGCCGGAACCTTTCAGGGCGACCTCGTCGTGGTCTGGCTGCGCGATACCGGAAAGGCAGGCGACGGCACCTTCATCTATGTGCCCAGCCCGCGCGATCCCCTCACCTTCACGCGGCCCGAGGGCGAAACCCGGGTCAGGGTGATCGCGCCCGAGATGATGTATACCGATGGCGGCTCGATCCCGCCGATCGGCCGGGTCTTCAACGGCCTCACGCCGTGGAACTACGGGCCAGCCTACATGATCCACGACTGGCTCTTCGCCGCCCGCCAGTGCCTCAACGACGGAAAGACCGACGAAAGCTACAGGAAGATGGAAGAGGCGACCTTCCAGGATTCGGCCGAGATCATCGCCGAGGCGATCAAGGCGCTCGAAGTCAGCAAGAAGGTGAAGAAACGCGACATTTCTGGGCCGACCGTGACCTATGCCGTCACCAGCCCCTTCTCGCTCGAGCGCTGGAAGGTGAAGGGCGCCTGCAACCCGGTCACGGCGGATGACCGCAAGCTCGCGCTCCGCGCCATCGGCTTCACACCCGAGATCGGCGATATAGCGGGCTTCCGGACCTTCACCAACGAGGAGGGCGCGGTGATCAGCGAACCGGCGGCGGAAGTGGTGGCGATCTTCTCCTTCTGATCGGCGGGTAAGCCAGGCCCCGCTTCACGTTCTGTCCCGAAATACTCTCGCCGAAGGCCCCGCCCCGGCGCGGGCACCCGCCCGCGCCGGGGAACATGGCGTGCCGCGCGCCAGCGGGGCGCAATATGATCACGATGCGTAAGCAAACGAGCGGCGAGGAGGGTGGAGCGGGTGATGGGAATCGAACCCACGTATTCAGCTTGGAAGGCTGCTGCTCTACCATTGAGCTACACCCGCATGCCCTCCCTATAGAGGCAGAGCCCCGCCCCGCGCAAGGGAGGGGGAGTGAAATTCGCCCCCGCCCGCCCCATGACGATCTGCTCACGCCTGCCGAATGGCGGGTGACGGAACTCGTGCGCCATGGGCTTTCCACCGCCCGTATCGCCACCCATCTCGGCATCAGCCTTTATGGAGTACGGTCGCTCGCCCGGTCCGCTACCGCGAAGCTTGGCCTCGCATGCCGCGCCGAGTTGCGCAACTGGACCGGCATCCGCAAGGGCAGCGCCCGCGCCCCCTCCTCAGGAGCAAACCCCATGCACGCCCTTGGCCCCCTCAGCCAGATCGCCCGCCGCGTCGAAAACCTCAACCGCGCCCGCGCCTTCTGGCGCGATCTTCTCGGCCTGCCCGAGCATTACGCCTTCCCCGGTCTCGCTTTCTACGATCTCGGTGGCACGCGGCTGATGCTGCGCGAGACCGGCAAGCGCGAGGAGGCCGATATCCTCTACCTGTCCGTCCCCGACATCGGGGCGGCGCATGCGCATCTCATCGAAAAGGGCGCCGATTTCACCGGCGCCCCTCATCTGATTCACCGCCATCCTGACGGATGCGAAGAATGCATGGCCTTCCTCAAGGATGACGAAGGCCGCGACCTCGCGCTCCACGCCCGGATCACACCCTAGGCGCCGGGCGCCCCATCGTGCTCTGACGTGCACTCTTCGGCGATCACCCGAGCGAAGAGGCCTGTCAGGGCCGATGAGCGACCGGATTATTGACCGAGCTTCTTGATCCGCCCGTCGAGCGTCACGTTCACCGTCCCGAGTTTCTCGACATAGGCCATCACATCATTGGCCACGAGCGTGCCGGTCGGCCCGTCGGTCACGATCCGCCCGCCGCCAAGTGCCGCATACCCATCGCCGCCGCCGAGGATATAGTCATTGACCGCGACCTTGTAGAGCTTGTCAGCCTCCAGCGCCGCACCGCCGACCATAACCTCGGACACCCGGCTTCCGGCCTCGGCCGAGGCATCGAACGCATAGGTGAGGCCCGAGACCTGCGGGAAGCGGCCTGCGCCCTTCTCGACCTGGCTCACGCCGTTTTCCAGTGCCGCCAGCACCTGGCTGCCCGGCAGCTCTGTCACCACGGTCACATTGCCGAACGGCAGTTCGGTCAGGATATCGCGGCGCGTGAGCTTCGCGCCCGGATCATAGGTCTTGTCGCCGCGGATGCCGCCGCCGTTCATGATCGCAATATCGGCCCCGGTCTGGTCGCGCATCGCGTCGGCGATCAGGTTGCCCATCGTCGCCTCCTCGGCGCGCACCACATTGCGGCGGCTGTCGAGCCCGCCTTCAAGCGTGCCGATCTCGACGCCCAGCGTCTCGTCCATCTGGGCGGCGAACTTGTCGGCGAGCGCCTTGCTCTCG
Source organism: Frigidibacter sp. RF13 (assembly GCF_026626305.1). Lineage (GTDB taxonomy): Bacteria > Pseudomonadota > Alphaproteobacteria > Rhodobacterales > Rhodobacteraceae > TMP-24. Next base: position 51,063 of record NZ_JAPNUE010000013.1, read on the forward strand.
GCATCCGGCTCAACGTCCGCCGTGTCGATGAAACGGAAGTGCGGATACCATTCGACCTCTCGCTTGCCGTCTTTCTCCTCGACCGTGACGAAGAGGTCGACCGGCGACAGGAACTGACCGTCAATCGAGGTTTCGACATAGGCCGTCACCCCGTCATACGCGGTCGCATAGGAATGATCGTCGCCCGACAGGATCACGTCGAACGCATGGCTCTTGATCAGCGCCCGGTCGTTTTCCATGTCGGTCTGCACCACGCCCACGACGATATCGGCGCCATCGTCACGCGCCTGCTTTGCGGCCGCAACTGCCGTATCGACCGTCGGCAGGAACTTCAGATCCCCGGTCGAGGACACGGTGGGCGATGTGTCCTGCGCCACCGGAATGAGTGCGACCTTCAGCCCGCCCACCTCCTTCACCATCACCCCGCCAAGTCCCTCGACGGCAGAGCCATCGGCATTGGTGATATTGATGGCAGCCCAGGGGTATTTCGATGCCTTGACCTTCTCGGCGAAATTCTCCGGCCCGAAGTCGAACTCATGGTTGCCGGGAACCGCCAGATCGAACGGCACGAGATTGGTGAAGTCGATCGTATTCTGCCCCTTGTCGAAGCCCGACATCAGCGAGGGCGACAGCATGTCGCCGTCGAAAAGGTAAAGCGTGTTGGGGTTGGCGGCGCGCTCGGCCTTGGCGACTGCGTTCAGGCGCGCAAAGCCGCCCCGCCCGTCCTCTTCCTCGAAACTATAGACATCGCCGACCCCCAGAAGCGTAAGCTTCACTGTCTCCGCCGCAGCGGGGAAGGCAGCAAATCCCGCAGCAACGGCGAGCGCCGTCACGGAAAAATGCGATCTTGTTTTCTTCATCATCAATCTCCCTGAAGACTCGATAGCGGATCGTGCGTTCCCCAAGCCGCCCTGTCAAAGATTATTGCGCCTGTCGTAACGACAGCGCGACAGGCTTGACCGGCAGGCCCCTGACAGGGCAAGAGCGCGCCATGCTGATCCTGAAGATATTCCGCAGGCCCGAATGGGACGTATTCCGCAAGGCTGGCGAAACCCTGGGTGCGCCCGTCGATCTGGCCGACGGCTATATCCACTTCTCCACCCCCGCCCAGGTGACCGAGACGGCGGCGAAACATTTCGCTTCCGAAAGCGATCTGGTGCTGGTCGCGGTCGATCCCGCCCGCCTCGGGCCCGATCTGAAATGGGAACCTTCGCGCGGCGGCGCGCTCTTCCCTCACCTCTACCGGCCATTGCACCTGTCGGATGTCGTCTGGGACAAGTCGCTGCCTCTGGGCGCGGTCGGCCATATCTTTCCCGAAGGCGTGCTGTGAAGCTGATCGAACGCGCGGCCCTCGCCGCCCTCCACCGCTGCGATCCCGAACGTGCGCACGGCCTGTCGCTGCGCGCATTGGCAGTTGGCCTTGCGCCCTTGCCCGGACCCGTCATTTCGCCCCGCCTCGCCACGACCGTCGCGGGCCTCGCCCTGCCGAACCCGGTGGGCCTCGCTGCGGGCTATGACAAGAACGCCGAAGCGGTCGGGCCGCTCTCCCGCGCCGGTTTCGGCTTCGTCGAAGTGGGCGCCGCCACCCCGCGCCCCCAGCCCGGCAATCCAAAGCCCCGCCTCTTCCGGCTGACCGAGGACCGGGCGGTGATCAACCGCTTCGGCTTCAACAATCAGGGCATGGAAGCCATCGGCGCCCGCCTCGCCCGTCGCCGCAAGACCGCCGTGCCCGTCGGCCTCAATCTCGGCGCCAACAAGGACAGCGCCGACCGCGCCGCCGATTTCGCCCGCGTGCTCGCCCATTGCGGGCCGCATGTCGATTTCGCCACGGTGAATGTCTCCTCCCCCAACACCGAAAAACTGCGCGACCTGCAGGGCAAGGCAGCGCTCGCCGCCCTCCTCGCGGGCGTCGTCGAGACACGCGCAGGCCTTGCGAACCGCCCCGCCCTCTTCCTCAAGATCGCGCCGGACCTCACGCCCGCCGAACTCGAAGACCTGGCCGAAGTGGCACTCGCAAGCGGCATAGACGGGATCATCGCCACCAATACGACACTCGCCCGCGACGGGTTGAAAAGCCGCCATGCGACCGAGGCAGGCGGGCTTTCCGGCGCACCGCTGTTCGAGCGGTCCACCCGCGTCCTTGCCCGCCTGTCGCAGCTGACCGGTGGCCGCCTGCCTCTGATCGGCGTCGGCGGCATCGGTTCGGCGGAAGAGGCCTATCAGAAGATCCGCGCGGGCGCCTGCGCCCTGCAGCTCTATTCGGCGGTGGTCTATGGCGGCCTCTCGCTCGTCGCCAAGATCGCACGCGGCCTCGACGCGCGCCTCGCCCGCGACGGATTTGCGACTGTTGCAGACGCCGTGGGCACCGGCCGGGAGGACTGGCTATGACCCTGACCCTCTGGCACAATCCGCGCTGCTCGAAATCGCGTGAAACGCTCGCGCTTCTCGAAGCCCACGGCCATCGCCCGACCGTCCGCCTCTATCTCGAAACCCCACCCTCACAGACCGAAATCCGTGCAGCCCTCGCGCTTCTCGGCCAGCCCGCCATCGCGCTCATCCGCACCGGCGAGGACGAGTTCCGCGACCTCGGCCTCAACCACGACACAAGCGAGGCAGACCTCATCGCCGCCATGGCCGCCCATCCGCGCCTGATCGAACGGCCACTCCTCATCGCCGACGGCAAGGCCGCGCTCGGCCGTCCGCCGAAAGCGGTTCTCACGATCCTCTGATACGTTTTGTCCCGCAATACTCCCGCCGGAGGCACCCCCGGATGCGGCATCGCCGCAGCCGGGGCAACAAAAGGCGCGCCGCGCCCCTGGCGCGGCTCCGCTGGATCACATCGGGTCCGGGGGAAGGGAACGCCTCAGGCAAGCCCCAGCCGCCGCGCTTCGATCTTCGGGCAGCGGTTCTCAATGACCGTCACGCCCGCTGCCCGCGCCTTCGCCGTTGCCTCGGGGTGAGAGACGCCAAGCTGCATCCAGATGACCCGAAGGTCGGGCAGCGCCGCCAACGCCTCATCCACGATCTCCGGCACCGCTTCCGAGCGGCGGAAGATATCGACCATCTCGACCCGGGCGTCCTTCGCGACATCACCAAGCGACGCGGCGATCCGCTCGCCGCCATAAACCTGCCCCGCCTGCCCCGGGTTGACCGGGATCATCCGCATTCCGCGCGCCTTCAGGAAATCGGCGACCCCGTGCGAGGGCCGGTCGAGGTTCGGCGACCAGCCCACCACCGCCACCGAGCGGACAGAGGTGAGAATCGCCCTGATGATCGCGTCACTGGGGTTCGTCATGCGCCATCCATCCCAGAAAAAAGCGCCCGGGCCAAGGGCCGGGCGCCAGTCGCGGAACGAGGGACAGTGAGCTGAGGCACGGCTGTTCCGAGGCCGGCCCCATTATCTTGATTTAGGATTGTAAAGCCTGCGTAAAAGGCCGCTCGCCCGATCGTGATCACGCCGGCGCCCTAACCGCCGTCAATAGCCGTCAAGCGAGGCCCAGTTGCCTTCGGCTGCCGCCACGATCTCTGGCAGGCGCGCACCCATCGCGGCCAGCAGCGCGTCGGTGTGCATGAAATAGAGCTTGCCTTCGTGGATGAAGAAAGCCGTCGGCGCCGGGGCGGCGATATGCCCCTCCGACAGCCCATAGGCGCAATGGCCGCCGAATTGCGGCGCGTAGGCCTCCGGGTCCATCTCGAACGACATCAGCGCCTCGGGGCTGGCGAAATACCAGGTGACACCGCGCCAGGTCACCGCATTGCCCGCCTCGCCCTCGACCGGTGCGCCTTCGGTGAAATAGGCCACGACATCATAGCCGGACATGGCGATACCGCCCGGAGCGAATACTTCCCTGTCCTCGGCAAGCGCCGCGAGCGGCATAAGGGCTGCCGCGACACAGGCGCCGAGGGCCATGCGCGCCATCATCCGCAATATCCTTCCACAGCGATCATGAAGGGAAAATGCCCCCGGCGCGTCTCCAAGGGAATAGGCCTCCCGCAAGCGTGATGACGCGTGACCGCGAGGGTGGCCCGCGTGACACAATCGCGGCTAGCGGGGCCGGATTGACGCCGCATAAAGCGATACCGCCGCCGCGTTTGAAACATTGAGCGATCCGAACCCGCCGCCATAGGGAATCTTGACCAGCCGGTCGCAGGTCGTTCGCGTCCGTTCACGCAGCCCCGGCCCCTCGGCGCCAAGGACAAGACCAAGCGGCCGGTCGCCCACCTCGGCCAAAGCCTCGCCCAGCGTCACCTCCGCCTGGCCATCGAGGCCGAGGAGCACATAGCCCATTGCCTGCAGCTCCTCCATCGCGTCGGCGAGATTGCCGATGCGCAGATAGGGCTGGCGTTCCAGCGCCCCGCTCGCCGTCTTGGCAAGCGCTCCGGTCTCGGGCGCGGAATGGCGCTGGGGCGCCACCACGGCACGGGCACCGAACACTTCCGACGACCTGAGAATCGCGCCCACATTGTGCGGGTCCGTCACCCGGTCCAGAAGCACCAGAAGCGGCGCACCCTTGCCGCTGACCGCGATATCGGCAAGCTTACCCCAGTTCAGCGGCTTGACCTCCAAAGCGGCGCCCTGATGGACGTTCTCCGGTTCAAGCGGCACCTGGGCGTCGAACCGGCGCGGCTCGACCACTTCGGGCGTGAGCCCCGCCACCCCGATCGCTTCGGCAAGCTTGTCGGCGGCATTCTTCGTGACCACAAGACGCAGTTTCACCCGCGCGGGATTGAGCAGCGCATCCCGCACCGCATGCAGGCCGAAAAGCCAGACCGTCTCGGTCGCGGCCGCGCGTTTGGCGCGTTCCTTCTCGATCACCCAATCCGGCTTTTTCATGCGCGGGTCCTTCCGTTTCTGGCCGCGCACAATGGAACGGAGCCGCCCCCGGGCGCAAGACCACATGGCCACCAAGCAGGCCCTTCGGCACAGAAATTCCGCCTTGACGCCCCACGCCCCCCCGCGTATTCAGCCCGCCATTGGGCGACGTGCTGCAAGGTGCGGCAGCGGACTGTAACTCCGCCGAGGAGACTCATGCCTGGTTCGATTCCAGGGTCGCCCACCATTCCTCGCAAAATCAAGTGCTTAAAGGCCGCAATTCTCCGGTGCGACATACTGGTGAGACATTGCAATGCGATTTGCGGCCTACTTGTGCGCTTCCCGCCATGGCATCTATTACTTCCGCTGGCCCCTGCCTCGGAACCTGCATCCGGCAGGACGGGCATCCGACGTCAGGCTGTCGCTTAAGACACGTGCGCCCCACCTGGCTGAGCACCTTTGATGCTCAGCCGACTGGCACGTCGGCGGCCTTGCCGTTGCCGCGCACGAAGAGGGTGGCAGCCACGCTCGCCAGCAGACCGACGAGCGCGGCGCCCAGGAAGGCAGCTCGATATCCCGACAGGGCATCTACGGCCTCGTGCGGCGCGCCGGCGAGTTGCGAGGCCGCCACCGAAACCATCACGGCGAGTCCAAGCGCAGATCCCACCTGGTAGGTCGTGTTGATCAAGCCGGACGCCAGCCCGGTGTCCTCGGGCGCCGCGCCGCCCATGCCGGTCATCGTGACCGGGATATAGGCCAGCGACATGCCAAGCGCCGCGATCAGCGAGGCGGGCAGAACCGAAGCGAGATAGGTGCCGTCTGCGGGGATCGTCGCCAGCAGTCCGAGGGCGCCGCTCAGCGCCAGGAGACCGGCGATCATGACGGGCTTCACACCGAAACGGCCGATCAGGGGCCCGGTGAGCTTCACCATGAACACCATGATGACCAGCGTCATCGGCAGAAGCGCGAGGCCCGACCCGAAGGCCGACAGGTTCAGCACCGACTGGAGATAGAGGTTCAGGAAGAACCACAGTGGAATCCAAGCAGCGCCCAAGAGTGCCATGACTAGGTTGCCAGCCCCAAGGCCCGGTGCCCGGAACAGGCGCAGCGGCAGAAGCGGTGAGCGCGACTTGGCCTGGACGATCAGGAACAGGATCAGCAGACCGACCGCGGCGCCCAGAAGGGCGAGGGTCTGAGGAACCAGCCAGCCGGCGTGCTCACCGGTGACGATGGCATAGACTGCCGCCACGATCGCGCCGGTCACAAGCGCAGAGTCGATCACGCCGATCTTGCCCCGCGATCCCGGAACCTTCCGGAGAACGGACGGACCGATGGCGAGCACGGCAAGACCCAGAGGGACGTTAACAAGGAACGTCCAGGTCCAGCTCATCCACTCGGTAATGACACCGCCGAGGAAGACGCCAGCGGTCCCGCCGGCTGCGGCGGAGGCACCCCAGAACCCGAATGCGCGACCAAGCTCGGCGGGACGCGCGCCGAACAGGCGCATGAGAATGGACAGCGCGGCGGGTGCGATCAAAGCCGCCCCGACACCTTGCAAGGCTCGCCCTGTCAGGAGGACGGCCTGGCTATCGGCGAGCCCCGCGACCAGAGAAGACGCGGTCAGGATGCCGAAGCCGGCGAGGAAGATGCGGCGTGCGCCGAACACATCGGCGAGCTTGCCGCCGAGCAGAAGAAGACCGCCGAAAGCGATCACATAGGCGTTGAAGATCCAGCTCAGCCCTTCGTCGGTGAACCCGAGATCGGCCTGGATGGCGGGAAGTGCGACACCGATGATCGATGTGTCGAGGATGACGATGAACTGTGCGGCGCACAGGAGCGCAAGCGCCCTCCACCGCTTTGGATCAGGATTGGGAAGTGACATCGGACGAAGCCCTCTGGTTGCAGTTGGGCCGCAGCGATTCGTGCGGATGTTCTGCGTCCTCGGGGCTCCCATCATGGCAGGGTCAACGCACCTCCCAGCGTGTCAGGGTGCGCTTTGCGAAGATTCCAAGGAGATGTTCGAGGATCGCTCCGCTCGGCATTGACCCTCCCTCCTTTGGAGGCCCGACAAGGTGATTCGACACAGCACCAGTCACCTTGGAGAACTCCAATGACGCATTCCGTTCCTATCCCTGTCCGTCCGTCGCTGCTTGGACATCTTCTCAGTGTCCTGAGGACCGCAACGCTCGAGCGCATGATCCTGCCTGACGTCGAAGGCAGGGAAATGGAGGAGCATATCCTGCTGGAGTCACATCTTGTGCGGGCGCCGCCCCTTCTTTTTGCCGCACAACAGGCGCCGCTTCTTTGACTGCTGAAGATGAAATCTCTGCGGCCCGTGTCAGGACCATTGCGCGAAAATCCTGTTGACCCTCCAATGATGGGAGGGTGCAGGAAGGATTCGATCCCGACGTGGCGGGACTAGAATGGAGCCTCGTGATGAATATCGGAGAAGCCTCGAAGGCGACCGGCATCTCGGTAAAGATGCTGCGCTACTATGAAGAAATCGGTCTCGTCCGCCCAGCCCTCAGGGCCTATTCGGGCTATCGCGTCTATTCGGACAAGAACATTGCGATGCTGCGTTTCGTGCGTCGCGCCCGCGACCTCGGGTTCCAGGTGAAGCAGATCGCGTCGCTTCTGGATCTCTGGCAGGACGGAAGCCGCGCGAGTGCGGATGTGAAAGCGCTGGCCCTCGATCACGTCCGCGAACTGGAGCAGCGCCGGCGCGAGCTCGACGAGATGATCGGCACGCTGCAGCACCTGGCGCATCACTGCCATGGCGACAGCCGACCCGATTGCCCGATCCTGACCGGCCTGAGCACCGAAGAAGAAGCGACACCCAAGCCGGCGCGCAAGAAGGCCTCGCGCCGAAGCTTTGCGGTAGCCGGCTGAAGGCTCTCAGACGTTGGGTCTGCTCCCGGGTGGGTTCCTGGCAGTCGATTTTCACGCCCCGGAGGGCAGACCATGATCGGCAGGATTTGGACGACACGTGTCGACGAGGTGCGCGCCCTCGAATACGAGGCGTTCGCCAGAGAGATCTCGCTGCCGATGTTTCGTCAGCAGCCAGGATTCCTTGGTGTCGCCATGTTTCGCCGCGGTGAGGAGTGTGTGGTACTGACCCTTTGGCGGGATGCGGAGTCGGTCGCGGCCCTCGCCAGATCCACTTCCTACGCCCGGACGGTGAGCGAGATCCTTGCCGCGGGCTTCATTCAAGGCGAGCAGACCCTGGAGACCTACAACGTGCACCTGCTCGCTGACCTGCAAAGATAGGGCGCGCGTTTCCAGCAAGCGTCCGGACAGCTCGAAGTGATGGCCAAGAGACGACGTGCCACGAGGATAACGCCCTCATGGCACGTCGCTTTTGCTGCATCTCAGCTTGCGACCGCGATGTCTCTGGCCCCGGCTACATCCTCGGGCGTGAAGAATACGTCGGCGTGCAGATCGGCCGACTGAAGACCGGACGCCAGAACGACTTCCGTCAAGGCGTCGATCATTACCGGCGGGCCGGCGGTGTAGACCTTCCAGCCGTCCAGATCCTGCAGGTCCGCACGGACGGCGGCATGCAGGAATCCAGTGCGCCTGTCGGTGGGCGCGGACGGAGCCGACAGCACGGGCGTCACGGTCATGTTGCCATGTCGTGCAGCAAGGGCGGCCAGCTGGTCGAGACCATAAAGGTCACGCTCGTCCCGTCCACCGACATAGACGCGGATGGGCTGGCGCATGCCCTGCGCGACGGCGCTTTGTAGGATCGACAGGATCGGTGCAAGCCCGGAACCGCCGGCAACCGCAAGGATCGGCCCGGTATGTCCCTTACGCAGATGCGCCGAGCCGCGGGGCCCAGTGAGGCGGAGGCGATCGCCGACACGGAGGCGGTCGTGAATGGCCGTCGAGGTCTGCCCGTCGGGCACGCGCCGGGCGTGGAACTCCAGCACGTCGGTAGCCGGCGCGTTCGCCATCGAGTAGTCCCGTGCAGGCACGCCCGGCAGATTGAGCGTCGCGTATTGGCCGGACGCATACAGGAACGGTGCGCCGTCAACCCGGAGCCGCAGACGCAGGATATCGTGCGTGAGAAGCTCGGTGCCCACGACTTCCGCAGACATTTCGCGGACAGGATGACTGACGGCGTCCTCGTCCTCTAGCCAGGCCACGCTCACCGGACCCTTCGGCACGGATCGGCAGGCCAGGATCAGGCCGGCGTCTCGTTCGTCGGGAGGAAGCGCAAACCGTGAGAAGTCGAGCATTTCGACCTCGCCGCTTGCGAGGCGCGACTTGCAGTTGCCGCAGCGGCCGGACTTGCAGCCGTGCGGGTAGTCGATGCCTTCGGCCAGCGCGGCCGAGAGGATCGTCTGTCCGTCCGGCACTGTAATGGCCCGGCCGATGTTGAGAAGGGTGACGTCAGGCATGTCTGGATACTCCATTGCAGGAAAGGGTGCAGGTCGGGGCGCAGGTGACGATTCCGGTGCCGCTCGCGGCGGCGCAGGCACAAACGGTCTCGACGAGTGAGGCCGACGATGCGGCTGGGGCGTGGCGCAGGACCAGGACGGAGAGGATCGCGGAGACAGCCGGCGCGAGGAAGGCGAGGGACAGTGCGGGTCCGACTCCGATCTGCGTCTGCAATGCGCCGATACCGAAGTAGAGGAGGCCTGCAAGGGCGAAGCCGAGACCGAAGACCATGCCGGCGGCGGTGGCGCCGGCACTCGGCGCGAAGTCCTGCGCGGCGACGACGAGGATTGGGGTCGCCGCGTAGCTGAGCGCCCCCGCCGCGGCAAGTGCGGCCACGAACCCGCCTGTTCCGGGGGTTAGCCAGAGCAGCGCAAGGAAGGCCGGCATCGCGGCGGACATCACCCCGGCGAGCAGCCAGGTCCGCGACAGACGTGCGGCGAGGAACCCGACGCCGATGCCGCCGGCCGCGGCGGCGAGCGAGAAGGTGCTGAGCGTGCCGGCGATTGCCGGATCGCTCCCGGGGAGTCCGTGCCGCTCCATCAGGTAGAGCGGCAGGCCGTTGAGGACCGCCGTCGCTGGCAGGAAGGCAAAGGCAGTGGCAAGCGTGATCAGGCCAACCGGTCCGAGAACGAGGCGCATGTCGAAGCGCGGTGCTGCTGCGACAGGGAGGACAGTGCTGTCTGCGCTGCGCGAGGCGAAGGCGAGGATAGCTGCCGCAGCAAGGACGCCGGGCAGGATAAGAACAAATGGCAGCGCAGGCCCGGCCACCTCGCGCGCGACGGCGATGAAGCCCGGGCCAGCGGCATACCCCAGCATGCCGCCCGCGGAAAACAGGGCGACGGCGAACTCCGGCCGCCGGGCGCCACGCCGTACAAGCATGGATCCCGCGGGGTGGATCGCGGCAGAGCCGAACCCGGCCACTGCCACCAGTGCGAAGAGAAGCGAAACGCTCGGCACGACGGCCAGAAGGCTCAGCAAAACGGCGCTGAAGAGGACGCTCGCCGCCGTCACCGGGACCTCGCCGAACCTGTCGGAGAGCCGTCCGAGCAGTGGTCCGGGCAGCGAGGCCGACAGTGCGAAGATCGCCACGAGCCCCGCGAGCGTCGCCTCGTCGAGGCCGAGCTGGCTGTGGAAGGTCGGCAGGAGGACCGGCAGGAAGGCGGTATAGGCGTCGTTGACCGTGTGGCCGAACGTGCCGAGCACCAGAGCGCGACGACCGGTCTCGGCGCGTGGCGGGTAGAGGGTCAGTTCGGCCATGTTCCCAACTCCTTCAGGCGGGCCTCGATGCGGGGCTTCTGGTCCTCGAACGTGCCGTAGGTGAACCAGTCGCCGATCTCGGTGATCGGGGCGACGCGCACGCCGAAGCGGCGCTTGGCCTCGTCCATCACGTCCTGATTGGTGAGGTCCTGTTCGGCGTAGGCGATGCCGAGGCGACCAAGCCACGCCTTGAGCGTGCGGCAGTCCGGGCAGGTCGGGGTGGAATAGACGGTAACGGTCATAATCGGTCTCCTGGGTTGGATGGTTTCGGGATAGGCGCGGCGTCCCCAGTCGAGCCGGGGACGCATGGGTGTCAGGACGCGGCGTGCCCGGCTTCGGCCATCGGCGCCTTGAACCGGCGCAGCCGGAGTGCGTTGCCGAGAACAAAGACCGAGGACAGCGCCATCGCGCCGGCTGCGAAGACGGGCGAGAGCAGGATGCCCGACACCGGCCAGAGCGCCCCGGCAGCGACCGGGATCAGCGCGCCGTTGTAGGCGAAGGCCCAGAACAGGTTCTGCCGGATGTTCCGCATCGTCGCGCGGCTGAGCGCGATGGCGTTCGGGACACCCTTTAGGCTGCCGGACATCAGCACCACGTCCGCGGCCTCGATGGCCACGTCGGTGCCTGTGCCGATAGCAAGGCCCACGTCGGCCTCGGCCAGCGCCGGGGCGTCGTTGATGCCGTCGCCCACGAAGGCCACGGCGCCGAGCGCCTTGAGCCGCTTGATCGCCGCGACCTTGCCGTCAGGCAGCACCTCGGCCACCACCTCGTCGATGCCCAGCCGGCGCGCGATGGCCTCGGCCGTGCGGCGGTTGTCGCCCGTGATCATGGCGACCTTCAGCCCGAGGTCGTGCAGCGCCCGGATCGCTTCGGGAGTCGTCGCCTTGATCGGGTCCGCCACCGCGATGATCGCGGCCAGTCGCCCGCCGATGGCGGCATAGAGCGGCGACTTGCCCTCGTCTGCGAGACGCGCGGCGGCCTCGGCGAAGGCGCCGACGTCATGGCCCAGCTGCGCCATGTAGCGGTCGGCGCCGATCTCGACACGGATTCCTCCAGCCTCGGCATTGACACCGAACCCTGTCACGCTCTCGAAGCTCGACAGCGCCGGCAGGGGCAGGCCTTCGGCATCGGCGGCCTCGACGATGGCGCGGGCGATGGGATGCTCGGACTTGGCCTCGACGGCGGCGATCCGGGACAGCACGTCAGCGCGGTCGAAACCGTCCGCCTGCACGAGGTCGGTCAGGGTCGGCTTGCCTTCGGTCAGCGTGCCGGTCTTGTCGAGCGCGACGATCTTGGCATCCTGCAATCCCTGCAGCGCGTCACCTTTGCGGAACAACACACCCAGTTCGGCGCCGCGCCCCGTGCCCACCATGATCGAGGTCGGCGTGGCGAGGCCCATCGCACAGGGGCAGGCGATGATCAGCACCGCAACCGCGTTCACCAGACCGAAGGTCAGCGCCGGGTCCGGTCCGAAGAAGAACCACACGCCGAAGGTCAGCGCGGCGAGCGTCATCACCGCGGGTACGAACCACATGGTGATCTTGTCCACGAGGCCCTGGATCGGCAGCTTGGAGCCCTGCGCCTCCTCGACCATGCGGATGATCTGCGCGAGCATCGTGTCGCTGCCAACCGCGGTGGCGCGGAACGCGAAGGCGCCGGTCTGGTTGACCGTGCCGCCTGTCACCTGGGCGCCCTTGGACTTGGCGACCGGGATCGGTTCGCCGGTGATCATCGACTCGTCGATCCAGCTTTCGCCCTCGATCACCTCGCCATCGACAGGCACCCGCTCGCCCGGGCGGACTTCGACGATGTCGCCGGGGGCCACATCGGAAACCTCGATCTCGACGACGCCTGCACCGCGCCGCACGCGGGCGGTCTTGGCCTGAAGGCCGATCAGCCGCTTGATCGCTTCCGAGGTGCGGCCCTTGGCCCGCGCCTCGAGCACGCGGCCAAGCAGGATCAGCGTCACGATGACCGCTGCGGCCTCGTAGTAGACGTTGACGGTACCCGCCGGCAGCAGGCCCGGCGCAAAGGTCGCGACCAGCGAATAGGCATAGGCCGCCAGCGTGCCGACGGCGACGAGGCTGTTCATGTCGGGCGCGGCGCGCAGCAGCGCCGGGATGCCCTTCTGGTAAAAGCGGATGCCGGGGAAGGCGAGCACCAGCGTGGTCAGCGCGAACTGGATCAGCCAGCTCGCGGTCATGCCGATGGTCGAGGCGATCAGATGGTGCATGCCCGGAATGACATGGCTGCCCATCTCCAGCAGGAAGACCGGCAGGGTCAGACCCGCGGCAATCCCGAGGTCGCGCCGCAGGATGCGGTGCTCCTGCTCTTTCTTCGCCTCGGCCTCGGCATTGGCAGCAGCGCCGCCGTCGACGGGCCGGGCGATGTAACCGACCTCGGCGACCGCGGCGAGCAGGGTGGCGAGATCCGCCGCGCCCTTCACCGTCGCGCGCTCGGTGGCGAGGTTCACGGTCGCCTCGCTGACGCCGGGCACGGTGCGCAACGCTCGCTCCACGCGGCCGACGCAGGAAGCGCAGGTCATCCCCTCGATGGCGAGTTCGACGGTCGCGGCAGTGACGGCATAGCCGGCATCCCCGACGGCCCGGATCAGTTCGGCGCGGTCAACGGGCCCTGCAAGGCGGACGTCTGCACGCTCGGTGGCGAGGTTGACGCTGGCATCAAGAACACCGGGAACGGTGTTCAGGGCACGCTCGACGCGCCCCACGCAGGACGCACAGGTCATGCCCTCGATCGGAAGGGAGACGGTCTCCCGGGTGAAACTGGCTGGCGCATTCATGGCTGATTCCCTTCGGATTAGCAGTGATGCGCAAGGAAATGGGGTCTCCCATGTTGGGAGGGTCAACAGCCTTTTTCGATTTTCTGAATGAGGCTCCGGCGGCCTCGCGCGCGAGCGTTCCTATACGCGTTGCGTGCGGAAGCGAGATTTACTGTGGCCTGGAAGAATTCTGAAAATACCCTCTTGACCCTCCAACCATGGGAACGCCCAGATATCCGTTTGCCAATCAATCAAAGGAGGCAAACATGCAATTCCACATCGAAAACATGACCTGCTTCGGCTGTGCCCGGAGCGTAACCAAGGCGATCCAGTCGGTCGACAAGGCCGCAGTGATCAAGGCCGATCCCGAGAATCGCAAGATCGAGGTCGAAACCTCGGCCACGCGCGCCGAGATCGAGGCCGTTCTCGCCGAGGCGGGCTATCCCGCTGCCCGCGAAGCCGCGTGACGGAGGACGGCCATGCCCCGCCTCTCGATCGCATGCCTGGGAACGGCTTCGGCTGCCGCCGTGGCTCTAGCCTTGATCCAGGTGCAAGTGGCTGCGAACGGCCCGGCAGCAGCTGTACCGATCGCCCGCTCCGTTCAAGAGATTGCTCCGTCTGGCGCGCTTCATGGCGGACACTGACCCCGCTCCTGCAGAGCCGCCCTCGCGAGGGCGGCTCCCGTTGCGCGGTCTCCGGAAGGGGCGGCCAAGCGCGCCCAGCACACCCGCGAAAGTGATACCGGCCGAAATGGACTCGCAGGCGACTGGTCGTTATGTTCTTGTCATGTTCGCTCGTGCCATCACATTGCTGGCAGTGCTCGCTGTCGTCCTCTTGACGACAGTCGCGCCGTCGCATGCCGCCAGCATGAGTGCGGGGGCGAACCATGCGTTTCATGCCGACGTGATGATTCACATGGAGGCTGGCGATGCCCATGATTGCGCAGGTGCGGCTGCGTGCGGTGAGGCGGATGCAGGACTTTGCGATTTCGTCTGTGCGGGGCTGGCAGCTTTCGCACCGGTTTCGGACGCAGAGGCCGCCCGGTCTGCGGTTCCTTCAAGGCACCATTTCCCTACCGAGACGAGCGTCGAAAGCCGGTCTCCCGATCTGAACGAACGACCTCCCAAACCGCGTCTCCTCTGATCGCGCCCGGGCCGACGCCCGTGGCGTCCCATAGGCATTTATGAACGGGACGGGATGTCCCGAGGAGACGACAATGAACACACTCTCTCGTCGCGGCTTTCTTGCCGGATGCGCGGGCGCAGTTGCGACCGTCAACCTTCCTCGCGCCGCAATGGCGCAATCAACGGCCCCCCTTGCGCTCTCGGCTGCCACCCGAACGCTCGATATCGACGGGCGCGCGGCAACGGTCTTTGGTCTCGCCGGGCCCGGCGGCCAAGGGCTGGTACTCGATCCCGGCCAACGGTTCCGGGTCGATCTCACCAACAACCTCGATGTCGGCACGATCATCCACTGGCACGGCCAGATCCCGCCCAACGCCCAGGACGGCGTGCCCGACATGCCGATGCCCCTTCTCGCTCCGGGTGAGACCCGGTCCTACGACTTCGAGGCGCGGCCGGGAACGCACTGGATGCACAGCCATGTGCCGATCCAGGAAATGCAGTTGCTCGCCGCGCCGCTCATCGTGCGCTCGGCCGAAGACGTCGCCGCCGACCGGCAGGAGGTCGTGATGTTCCTGCACGACTTCTCATTCAAGGGCTCCGAGGAGGTGCTGGCCGAGATCACCGGCGGGCATGGAGGAGGCGGGCATGGGGCCCACGGCATGCCTCCCGCCACACCAGACGATCACGCCGCGATGGGCCACGGCATGCCCGGAATGAACATGGGCGGCATGTCGATGGAGGGCATGGACGGCATGGCCATGGACCTCAACGACTACGACTGGGACGCCTATCTGGCCAACGACCGCACGCTCTCCGATCCCGAGGTGGTGGCCGTTGAGCGGGGCGGCCGTGTGCGTCTGCGGTTGATCAACGCGGCGGCGGCGACCGTCTTCTGGATCGACACCGGTACCGTGCAGGCACGTCTTGTCGCCGTGGACGGTCATGGCGTGCAGCCGCTTCCCGGCAACCGCTTCGGGCTCGCCATGGGCCAGCGGCTTGATCTCGAGATCGACCTGCCGAACGAAGGCGGCATCTGGCCGATCCTGGCCCTGCGAGAAGGAGCGCGGGAGCGCACCGGGCTGATCCTTGCGACCGTCGGGGCCGAGATTCGCAGGATCGACTCGCTTGCGGAAGACGAGGCCCCGCCCTTCGATCCCGATCTGGCGCAGGAGTCGCGACTGACGGCCGTCGACAGCCTGGCCGCGCGCCCGGTCGATCGCAGCCGGATGCTCATGCTCGGCGGCACGATGCAGCCCTATGTCTGGACCATCGACGGGCAAACCTGGGGTAGTCACGCCTCCGTTCGCGCACGCCCCGGCGAACGGGTGGAACTGATGTTCCACAACATGTCGATGATGGGCCACCCGATGCACCTCCATGGCCATGTCTTCCAGGTGGTCGACATCAACGGCCGGCGCCTCGCAGGCGCCCTGCGTGACACGGTCTACATCCCTCCCATGTCAATGGTGACCGTCGCACTCGACGCGGGCGAAGCGGCGCGATGGATGCTACACTGTCATCATATGCCGCATCTGGCGACAGGCATGATGACCGAATTCCAGGTCATCGCGTCAGCCTGACGGCACATATCTGCTGTGCCGGGACCGCGTGTCTCCGGCGCAGCCGAAACTCGGAGAAAAACATGATGGTCAGGCCGAAGATTGGCTGGAGAATGGCTCTGGACATCGGGTTCGGCCGGCAGATGGGCTTCTCGTCCTCGTTGTCCCGACTCCCGGGATCGCGGCGCTGATCTAGGACCTGCGTTCCTGATCGGTCGGGACCGAACCTTCCACCCAGTCTCAAACCTAGGGGGCGGCACAAATGGAACATCACACCCAGCACCACAGGCACCACGCAACAACGGAAGCAGAGACTGTCGCCGTGGATCCGGTCTGCGGCATGACGGTCGAGATCCGGGAAGGCACGCGGACGCGCGAGCATGGCGGCGAGACGTTTCACTTCTGCTCCGCCGGGTGCCAGGAGAAATTCGACGCCGATCCGTACTTCTACGCCTCCGGCAACGCTAAGAAGGCCAAGCAGAGGGCCCAGCCCGGCACGCAGTACACCTGCCCGATGCATCCGGAGATCATCCGCGACGCACCGGGGAGCTGCCCGATCTGCGGCATGGCGCTGGAACCCATGGTACCGTCGGACGAACCGAGCCACGAGCTCGTCGACTTCACGCGCCGGATGTGGATCTCTGCGGCGGCGGCGGTACCGCTCGTCATCCTGACGATGGGCGAGATGGTGGCCCTGCCGGTGCGCGACTGGATCGGCCACCGGGTGGCCACCTACCTGGAGTTCCTGCTGGCGACGCCCATCGTCCTGTGGGCCGCGCAGCCGTTCTTCCGGCGCGGGATCGATTCGATCCGCAGCGCCTCACCAAACATGTGGACTCTGATCTCGCTCGGGGTCGGCGCCGCCTATCTCTACTCGCTCTTCGCCACCTTCGCGCCGGGCCTCTTCCCGGCGGAATACCGGATGGGCCACGGGGTCAGCACCTACTACGAGGCCGCCGTCGTCATCGTCGCGCTGATCTTCGTGGGCCAGGTGCTGGAGCTGCGCGCACGGGAACGCACCGGCGACGCGATCCGCGCGCTTCTGGACCTTGCCCCCAAGACCGCTCGGCGCATCATCGAGGACGGTACGGAGTACGATGCTCCGCTCGAGAACATCGTCGAGGGTGACCTTTTGCGTGTGCGGCCCGGCGATAGCGTGCCGGTGGACGGCGAGGTGGTCGAGGGCAGATCCTCCATTGACGAAAGCATGATCACGGGCGAGCCGGTTCCCGTCGAGAAAACGGACGGCGACCGGGTGACCGGCGGCACTATCAACAAGAACGGGACGCTCGCGATCCGCGCGACCCAGGTCGGCTCGGACACGGTGCTGTCGCAGATCGTCGAGATGGTCGCGGGTGCGCGGCGGTCACGGGCACCGATCCAGGGGCTGGCGGATAAGGTCTCTGCAATCTTCGTGCCGACCGTCGTCCTGATCGCCCTCGCCGCCTTCGGCGTCTGGCTCCTGGCCGGGCCCGAACCGGCGCTGGCCTTTGCCTTCGCCTCGGCCGTGTCGGTACTGATCATCGCCTGCCCCTGCGCGCTGGGGCTCGCCACGCCGATCTCCATCACCACGGCCGCCGGCCGGGGCGCGCAGGCCGGCGTGCTCATCAAGGATGCCGAGGCGCTGGAGCGCATGGCGCGGGTCGATACGGTGATCGTCGACAAAACTGGCACGTTGACCGAGGGCAAGCCGCGGCTGACCGATGTGGTGGCGCTTCATGGCGACGAGGCGGAGGTGCTGGGCCTTGCCGCTGCGCTCGAGCGCGGGTCCGAGCATCCGCTCGCCGAAGCGATCGTGGCCGGGGCGAAGGACCGCGGCCTGTCGCTCGGGACTGCGGAGGATTTCGAGGCGGTCACCGGCAAAGGGGTTCACGGCACTGTCGCAGGTCGCAGGGTCGCGCTCGGCAATGCGGCGATGATGAAGGATCTCGGACTTTCGACGGACAAGGCCGAGGCGGAGGCCGACACGCTCCGCGCGGACGGCAAGACGGCAATGTTCGTCGCCGTGGACCGCACGCTCGCCGGGATCGTCGCCGTGGCCGACCCGATCAAGGAGACAACGGAGGCCGCGATCCGCGATCTGCACGCGCTGGGTCTCACCATCATCATGGCAACCGGCGACAACCGGCGCACGGCCGAGGCGGTGGCGTCGAAACTCGGTATCGACGAGGTGCGCGCGGGCGTCCTGCCGGATGACAAGCAGAAGCTGGTCGAGGAACTTCGCGCCAAGGGCAAGTCGGTCGCGATGGCCGGCGACGGCGTCAACGACGCCCCCGCACTTGCCGCCGCCGATGTCGGCATCGCCATGAGCACCGGGGCCGACGTAGCCGTGGAAAGCGCCGGGATCACGCTCATGCGCGGCGATCTCGTGGGGCTTGTCCGCGCGCGGAAACTGGCCGTCGCCACGCTCAGGAACATCAAGCAGAACCTGTTCTTCGCCTTCGTCTACAACGCCGCGGGCGTGCCCGTCGCCGCGGGAGTGCTCTATCCCCTGACCGGCCTCCTGCTCTCGCCCATGATCGCGGCGGCGGCGATGAGCCTGTCGTCCGTCTCGGTCATCACGAACGCCCTGCGGCTCAGGCGGGTCGATCTCTGACCTGGCAGTCCATACAAGCGAACTTGAAAGGAAACGCAGATGACCCGGAACGCTTTCTCCCGCCGCACACTTTTGATTGGTGGCGCTGCGCTGGCGGCAGCATTGCCCTTCAGGACCCTGGCGCAGGGCGCTGGACCGGCTATCCACGTGATGAAGGATCCGAACTGCGGCTGCTGCTCGGCCTGGATCGAAATCCTCGAGAACGACGGTTTCGCCGTCACGACCGAGGCGAGCGCCGGGACGCTCTTGATGCGCTACAAGCTCGACAACGGAATTCCGCAGGAGATGGCTTCCTGCCATACCGCGCGGGTCGAAGGCTTCATGATTGAAGGCCACGTGCCCGTGGCCGACATTCGCCGTCTGCTGGCTGACCGCCCCGACGCCATAGGCCTCGCCGTGCCCGGGATGCCCTTTGGATCGCCCGGCATGGGGCCGGAGGATCAGCGAGAGGCTTATGACGTCCTGCTCATCCGCCGCGACGGATTAGCGGAGGTTTACTCGCGGTACGAAGCGCGCTCATGAGCAACTAACGCCTGCGCCCTTACCTATGACCTTTTAGGCAAGAAACCTAGATATCCACCTCCAGATAAACTCCGGCGCAGTCGAAGGCGACGGCGGCGACTGTCGCGCCGATGTTGATGTGAAACCACGGCGATAGGAACTGGGTTTCGGCGGCCAGGTCCGCGGTGATCTCCTGTTCGAAGACCGGGCCAGAGACCTCGTCCACGACGCTCACCCAGACCGAGCCGTCTGTGCGCGGCGCCGCAATGAACAGGGTCAGCCGTTCGTATTCCAACAGCTGCGTGTCGAGCTCGCCCTCTCTGCCGGCCCCGCCCAAAGCGGTCATTGGCTATGCAATCTCTTTGCAGCGCTGCAAACCCTACAAGTCGTCCTGTTTGGCACAGCCGAGGCTTCATTTTTTGCATCAGCGCACTATTCGCGACGCAAGTTCCATTCTGCGCGTCTCCGCGATGGTGAGAACTATCACGCTGATTTGTCTCGATTAATCGCCTGAATGGCACTCGAGATGGCCGCAAGGTACCGAATACTGTGCATGGTCGATTGTTCCAGATCTGCCGCGGCCGACGATGAAATTGTTAGGAGTCCTTCTCCGTCGCGCTCGACCCAGCCCTTCTCTTGCAGTGCTCGCACCTTGCGCCTGACAGTTTCACGCGGAATCCCCGAGTATTCGGCAACGGACTGGATGTTAATCGCTACCTGCAGATGCTGATCGCCGCTGCGGCGCGTCAGCTGGCGATAGGTTTTTGGCTCGGGTTGCCAGCTTTCGGGTCGCGTTCTTTCGCCGATGACGGCCAGAACCAGCATCAGGTCAAAATCGCCGTCGAAGGCAGTCCTCAGCTGGATCAGGAGTTTGTTGAAGCTGGACAGATGTACCGGCCATAGGCTTGTGAACGCCTTGCGGACGAACTCCACTGCCTTGTCGTCGGTTTTTGTCATGTGGTTGCCCGATCCTTTCTTGAGCGTCTTGGCGTCGCCCATTTTGGGCGGCACTGCCGTTGTTGGCCAGAGAATTCGGGCTATCAGTTCTCTAGACTTGTTTTTGTGTGCTTGCACAGGTCCAGTTTCGGACCCCCCAACCCATATAGAAGGACACATGGCAAACGTGTTGTGTCGCAGAAGTCGTTTCCAAAATTTTGCTCGAACCACGATTGCAGCAGCGGCCACGACACTGTTGGCCAGTGCATCCGCGGCACAGGACCAGACCACGATCATTGATCGCGACGGTCTGATCCTTCGCTGGCATTTCCAGGGAGGGGCGAACGCGGTCAGCGAGCAGAACCTGTTTTGGGACCTTGCTGCGACCACTGCTCCGGGCAGTGGCTTTGACCCGGACACCAACTGGCTGGAAGTCTACATCAAGCCTGGCCTGAGCTTCGACTACGACCTTGGTTCGGGGGCCGTTCTCTACGGAAAACTTTCGGCAGTGTCTTCCTATACCTTGGGGACGGACGCCTTCGACACGGGCGACACCGGGGCGACCACGCTAGAAGAGGCCTACCTTGGGATCCGTGGCGGCCTGGGGGAAGGGGCGTCCTACGATTTCTCGCTGGGCGCGCGCGAACTGACGCTTGGGACGGGCATGCTGATCGCCAATGGCGCGAGCAGCGGGTTTGAGCGCGGCGCCTTGAAGCTTGGCCCGCGGAAGGCATGGGAAAAGTCCGCCATCGGTCGCCTAAGCTTTGGCACGGTCACCGGAACCGCCTTTTATCTTGATCCCAACGAGTTGCCCGCCAACGATTCTGGCAACGAACTCGCCGGGTTCGATCTCCGCCGTGATGATCCGAAGGGGGGATACCTCGGCGCGACTTACATTGACGTGCTCGACTCGGCTTCGCCATACCCGCAGGCCGGGTCAGGCGGCGGCGCGCCGACGGTGATCCCGGGCGCCCGCGAGGGGACGAAAACCGTCAACCTGTACGCCAAGACGAACCCTTTTGAAGGGCCGATGGCGAATTGGGTCTTTGCGGGGGATTTCGCCTACCAGTGGAATGACCGGATCGATCTTGAATCTTGGGCAGGCCGGGTGACCGCCACTTACACCTTCAAGGAGGCGGCCTGGTCGCCGAGCCTGAACCTGGGCTACCAGACCTTTTCCGGCGATGACCCGAGCACGGCAAAGCTTGAGCGTTTCGATCCGCTTTACTATCAGGGGAGCCCCAGCGCCTGGGCGACAGGATCAAAGTCAGCATCGACGTTCCTCAACTCGAACGTGAATGCCCTGACCGTGGCCCTGCAGGTCAAGCCGAGCCAGCAGGACACGTTCACCCTGCGTTACGCGCATATCCGGGCGAACGAGTTGAACAGCCCGGTCCAGTTCGGCCAGGCTACTCGCGTCAACTCAAGCGGCGACCTGGTCACGGGCGTGACGAACGCCCACCTCGCCGATGATGTCTTCCTTGAATACATGCGCATCATCAACCGCAACACGTTCCTGACTGCGGGCGTGTCCGTCTCTTTCCCTGGGGCGGGGATCGACAATATCATTGGCGGGGACGCGTCCCCTTGGACAGGAGGTTTCGTCAATGTCGTCGTCAATTTCTAAGGTTCTTACCGTGATGGCAGGGGTGGGCATGTCCCTTGGCGCAACGACGGATGCAAAGGCCCAATCCGCACCGCTTTTGGCAAAGGAGTCCGATCCGCAGGTCATGGGCTGGATGCAAGGTTTCCCGCCGCCCGAGGACAAGATCATCACCCAGCCGGATTCGGTCTATTTCAGCTTTCCCAAGCTGCGCTGGTCGGTCTGTCACCTGCGGGAGCTCCTGCCGACCGAGGAAATCAGCCGCGGTCTTGGCGCACCGGTGCCTCTGCCCTACCCGTCGCCGTCGGACTTCGCCGACCTGCGCAGCGAGATCGACTCGCTGACCTTCACCCCCATCGGTGCAGACGCGCCGATGACCTGGGAGGACTCGCTTTATGCCAACTACACCGACGGCATCATGGTCGTTCACAAGGGCGAGGTCGTGTACGAGCGCTACTTCGGCTGCATGGATGAAGGCGCCAAGCATGCGGCCATGTCGATGACCAAGTCCGTGACGGGACTTCTGGCCGAAATCCTGGTGGTGGAAGGCGCGCTGGACGACACCAAGCTTGTCCGCGACATCATCCCCGAAGTTGCAGACGGGGCCTTCGGCAGCGCAACGGTCCGGCAAGTCATGGATATGGTGACGGGCGTCAAGTATTCAGAAAACTACGCCGATCCGAACGCCGATATCTGGGTTTACTCGGCCGCCGCAAGCCCACTTCCGAAGCCTGAAGGCTACACCGGACCTAACGGCTACTGGGAGTATCTGGCTCAGGTCAAGCCCGAGGGGAGCCATGGCGATGCGTTCCATTACAAGACGATCAACTCGGACATGCTGGGCTGGATCATCAGCCGTACTGCGGGCAAGGCGGTGACTGACCTCGCCTCGGACCGGCTATGGAGCAAGATGGGCGCGGAACAAGACGCCTATCAGACCGTGGACGGCAAGGGCGTGCCCTTCGCAGGCGGTGGCATCAGCCTTGGCCTGCGGGATGCGGCGCGGCTGGGCCTTCTGATGCTGAACAAGGGCGAGATCAACGGCAAACGGCTGTTCCCGGCGGAAGTGGCCGAGAATATCGCCAAGGGTGGTGATCAGAGCAAGTTCAGCGGCTATGCGACCATTCCGAACGGCAGCTACACTAGCCAGTGGTGGGTGTTCCACAACGACCACGGCGCCTATGCCGCGCGGGGCGTGCATGGCCAGACGATCTATGTTGTCCGCCATCAGCGCCTATGGAACAGTTTGGCATGATTGCGTAGGCGAGGGTTTGCGGCTCATCTTGACCCCACAT
>NZ_JAPNUE010000014.1 GCF_026626305.1 Frigidibacter sp. RF13
CCCCCCCCCCCCCCCCCCCCCCCCCCCCCCCCCCCCCCCCCCCCCCCCCCCCCCCCCCCCCCCCCCCCCCCCCCCGGATCGGCTCGCGCTATGCGCGAGCCGATATCACGCCACCTTCCGCATCCCCAGAATCCGCGCCCGCATGCGCGGGTCGGCGTCGAAAAGGCTGGCAAGCTGTTCGGTCATCGCGCCCGCCAGCTGCTCGACATCGGTGATTGTGACCGCGCGCTGGTAATAGCGGGTCACGTCATGGCCGATGCCGATGGCGATCAGCTCCACGGCCTTGCGCCGCTCGACCATGGCGATCACGTCGCGCAGGTGCTTTTCCAGATAGTTCGCCGGGTTGACCGACAGGGTGGAATCATCAACCGGCGCGCCGTCCGAGATCACCATCAGGATCTTCCGCTGCTCGGGCCGGTGCACCATCCGGCGATGCGCCCATTCCAGGGCCTCGCCGTCGATGTTTTCCTTGAGCAAGCCCTCTTTCATCATCAGCCCTAGGTTCGAGCGGACCCGGCGCCATGGGGCATCGGCGCTCTTGTAGATGATATGGCGCAGGTCGTTCAGGCGGCCCGGGTGGGCGGCACGTCCTGCCGCCAGCCATTTCTCGCGGGCCTGCCCGCCCTTCCAGGCGCGGGTGGTGAAGCCCAGAATCTCGACCTTCACCTGACAACGCTCGAGCGTGCGCGCGAGCACATCCGCGCAGATTGCCGCGATCGAGATGGGCCTCCCGCGCATGGAGCCGGAATTGTCCAGAAGCAACGTCACGCAGGTATCGCGGAACTCGGTATCCTTCTCGACCTTGAAGCTGAGGGGCGTCGTCGGGTTCGCCACCACGCGGGCAAGGCGCCCGGCATCCAGAATGCCTTCCTCGAGGTCGAACTCCCAAGTGCGGTTCTGCTGGGCCTGAAGCCGGCGCTGCAGCTTATTGGCCAGCCGCGACACCGCACCTTTCAGGGGTTCAAGCTGCTGGTCGAGATAGGCGCGCAGACGTTCGAGTTCCGCAGGTTCGGCCAGATCCTCGGCCTTGATCTCTTCGTCGAACTCGGTCGAATAGACTGAATAATTCGGATCGGCGTCGGAATGGGGCGGGGGCGGCGGCGGCTCCAGCGGCGCGTCCGAGTCCGGCAGCTCGGCTTCCTCGCCCTGCTCCATGTCGGCCATATCGTCCATGGAGACCTTGCTTTCGGCCGCGTCCTGCTGATCTTCCTGGGATTGCTCGGGCGAGGCGTCCTCCTCCTCGCTTTCGCTTTGCTCCTCCCCTTCGGAGTCGGGCTGATCCTCGGGCTCGGCCTCGTCGCCCTGATCCTCCTCGCCCTCGTCCGGGTCATCGCCCAGCTGGTCGCCATAGCCCAGATCCCTGATGATCTGGCGCGCAAGGCGGGCAAAGGCGGCCTGATCGGCGAGCGCCTCTTCCAGCGTTTCCAGGCTGCCACCGGCCTGCTGTTCGATGAAGGGCCGCCAAAGCTCCATCACATGGCCCGCGCCGCCGGGCATCGGGCGCCCGGTCGCCAGATGGCGGACAAGGTAACCGGCCGCCTGCGCAAGCGGCGCTTCCTGCGCCGTCCTGATCTGGGCATAGCCACGCCGTTCGGCCTCGTTCGCGATCTTCGCGTCGATATTGCCGAGCGTGCCGGGCATGTCGCGTGCGCCCACCGCCTCGCACCGTGCGGTTTCCATCGCATCGTAGAGGTCGCGCGCCATCTGGCCCTGCGGCATGTATTTCTGCGCGACCTTCGCATCATGATGCCGGTGGCGCAGCGCGAATGCATCCGCCGTGCCGCGCGCGATCAGAACCTCGTCCCGCGTCAGCCGCCGCGACACCTGCGGCAGGCGCATCGTATCGCCGGTCATGCCGGGGGGATCGACCGAATAGGTGACGGTCAGTTCCGGCTCGTCGGCCAAGGTCTTCGTCGCCTCGGCAAGGGCCTTCTTGAACGGATCGGCGGGGTTGTCGGAGCGTTGGGTCATGGGAAATCCGCCACTTCTTCAAGCTCGCGTCGACCTGTCGCCAGATCGGCAAGCACATTCACATGAACATCGAGCGCATCGATGACCGGATAGCCGGGGGTCTGGCCGTCGAACGCCAGATTGAGATCGGTTCCCGCCAACACAATGGCCTCGGCACCCTGTTCTTTGATCATTCGGCGTCCCGCTTCAACAAAGAGGTCGCGGGCGCCGGGGCTACACGATCCGGCGACCGCCATCTCCTGATAGGCCTGGCCGATATCTTCGATCTCGTCGTCTAGCGCCACGGCTTCGGTCTTCTGCAACTGGCTGTAAAGCCGCGACCGCATCACGATACGGGTGCCGAGAAGGCCGATCCGGCGGATGCCCTGTTGATGGAAGAAATCATCGAGCGGTGTGACCGCAGAGACGAGCGGCAGCGAGGACCGCGCCAGCGTCTCGGCATAGCAGAAATGACCGCCGAGCGAGGTGATCGCCACGCAGTTCGCCCCAGCCGCCTTCAGCCGGTCGATCTGGGGCGCATATTCGGCTGCCTGTTCCGCCCGCCGGTCGGCGAGGTTGTTGCGGATCAGGACCTGGATGTCGGGCGTATGGGCAATGATCAGATCGACCGTCCCGCCCCGCCGCGCGACCTCGGCCGTCAGGCGTTGGTAATAGACAACCGTCGCCGCAACCCCGATGCCGCCGATGAGGCCGATGTGCATCTGCCTACCGGATCGACTGCGAGGCCGCGCTTTCCGGCAGTTCCTCGTCGAAGCAGCGCTGGTAGAATTCGGCGACCGTCTGCCGTTCCAGCTCATCGCATTTGTTCAGGAAGGTCAGACGGAAAGCATAACCCAGATTGCGGAAAATCTCGGCGTTCTGGGCCCAGTTGATCACGGTCCGGGGCGACATGACGGTCGAGAGATCGCCGTTCATGAAGGCCGTGCGCGTCAGGTCGGCGACCGTCACCATCTGGCTGATCTGCTTGCGGCCCTTTTCCGTATTGTAATGCGGGTTCTTGGCCAGAACGATCGCCGCCTCGGCGTCGTGGGAAAGGTAGTTCAGCGTCGAGACAAGACTCCAGCGGTCCATCTGCGCCTGGTTGATCTGCTGGACGCCGTGATAAAGGCCCGTCGTGTCGCCCAGGCCCACGGTGTTCGAGGTGGCAAACAGGCGGAAGGACGGGTGCGGCGTGATGATCTCGTTCTGATCAAGCAGCGTCAGCTTGCCGTCATGTTCCAAGACGCGCTGGATCACGAACATCACGTCGGCGCGGCCGGCATCGTATTCGTCGAAGACGATGGCAACGGGATTGCGCAGCGCCCAGGGCAGGATGCCCTCGTGGAATTCCGTCACCTGCTTGCCGTCGCGCAGCTTGATCGCATCCTTGCCGATCAGATCGATCCGGCTGATGTGGCTGTCGAGGTTCACCCGCACGCACGGCCAATTCAGCCGCGCGGCCACCTGTTCGATATGGGTCGATTTGCCGGTGCCGTGATAGCCCTGGATCATGACGCGGCGGTTGTAGGCAAAGCCCGCGAGGATGGCCAAGGTCGTGTCGGGATCGAACTTGTAGGTATGGTCGACCTCGGGCACGCGGTCGGTACGGTCGGCAAAGCCCTTGACCTTCATTTCGGTGTCGATGCCGAAGACATCGTGAACCGAGATTTCTTCCGTGGGTTTTGCCTGATGATCCAACATACCGTCCGCCGTTCTGAAGGGCCGGCAGGGCCGGCCGGAGCCTGACGATTGATGGACGATTATCGGGGGGGGTGCAAGGTCGGGGGGCGGCATTTGGCGGGCATTTCCGCCCTTTGCGCGCGGCAGAATTGTACCCCTGACAAATTGATGGCAGCCCACGCAACTTTTACCGCATGTGATCCGTAACTCTGGCATCAAGGGAAGAAGGAGAGAAAGGAAACCGCGATGATGACCCGCCGAACCCTTCTGAGCCTCGGGAGCGCGCTTGCGGCGCTCGGGGCCGCGCGGCCCGCATTGGCCGAGGAAACTTTCGAGGTGACGAAGAGCGAGGCCGAGTGGCGCAAGCTCTTGACGCCCGCGCAATATGCCGTCCTGCGCGAGGAGGATACCGAGCGTGCCGGATCGAGCCCCTTGAACGACGAACATCGCAAGGGCACGTTCTTCTGCGCGGGCTGCGATCTGCCGCTTTATTCGTCGGAGGCGAAATACGACAGCGGCACCGGCTGGCCGTCGTTCTATGAGCCCCTGCCGAACGCGGTTGGGACCAAGGCCGACTGGGGCCTCCTCGGCAAGCGGACCGAGGTGCACTGCCGCCGCTGCGGCGGCCATCTGGGCCATGTGTTTGGCGACGGGCCTGCGCCCACCGGCAAGCGCTATTGCATGAACGGCCTGGCGCTGGTCTTCCGGGCGGCCTGAGAGAAAGGCCCCTGGGCGACGCCGGCCGCATGGACAGGGGCTGCGATTTCGGCAAGGCTCGGGCCATGACGCGCGCGACTTCTTCGGACATGCCCGATGCCGACGGGACCGATCTGATCCTCTTCGACGGCACCTGTGTCTTTTGCTCGGGCTTTGCCCGCCTTGTCGCGCGCCATGACCGAGCCGGCCGCTTCCGCTTCGTCACGGCCCATTCGCCGACTGGTCAGGCGCTTTACCGCCGCTACGGGCTCGACCCCGAAGCGATGGAAACCAATATCGTCCTGACTGGCGGGCGGGCCCACCTGCGGATGCGGGCCTTCACTGCCGCCATGCGCCGCCTTGGCTGGCCATGGAAGGCGGCGGCGGTGCTCGACCTTCTGCCACTGGGGCTCGCCGACCGGATCTACGGCGTGATCGCGCGGAACCGCTATGTCTTCGGGCGCCGGGACTGCCCTTTGCCCTCTGCCGACCTCAGGGCGCGCCTGATTGAGTGAGCGGGTTCTCGTCCTTGGCGGTTACGGGGTATTTGGCGGGCTTCTCTGCCGGGCACTGGCGCGGGTGGCGGGGCTCGACCTGATCGTCGCCGGGCGCAGCCTTGAACGGGCCCGGGCCTTCTGCGCTACGCATGGCGGACGGCCGGCCGCGCTTGACCGCGACGCCGATGGGTTTGCGGATGCACTGGCGGCCCTGAAGCCGAAGGTGGTGATCGATGCCGCCGGGCCGTTCCAGTCCTACGGCACGGACCCTTACGGGCTGGTGCGGCTTTGCCTGAAGACCGGCGCGCATTACCTCGACCTGTCCGACGATGGCGCCTTCACCGCCGGGATCGGGCGGTTCGATGCAGAGGCCAGGGCGGCGGGTCTGGTGTTTCTGTCGGGGGTTTCCAGCGTTCCGGCGCTTTCGTCGGCTGCGGTCGAGAGCCTGCGTGCGGGCCTGAGCGAAATCCATCTGATCGAGACGGCGATCTTGCCGGGCAACCGGGCGCCACGGGGGCGGTCAGTCGTCGCGGCGATCCTCGCGCAGGCGGGCCGCCCGGTCGCGGACTGGCGCGGCGGGCGGGCTCTGACCGTGCCGGGCTGGGGCTGGCCCCGGCGGTTACGCCCGTTCGCGAATGAGGCGCCGCGTTGGGCGAGCGCCATCGGCGCGCCGGATATCTTGCTGTTTCACAAGCATTTCGGCGCGCGCTCTGTCAGGTTCCGGGCGGGGCTGGAACTGAAGCTTCTGCATGGCGGACTGTGGGGCCTTGGCTGGCTCGTGCGCCTGCGCCTGATCCGCGACCTGACCCGCTGGACCGGCGCGCTGACCCGCATCGCCGGGTGGTTTGAG
This sequence comes from Frigidibacter sp. RF13, assembly GCF_026626305.1. GTDB lineage: Bacteria > Pseudomonadota > Alphaproteobacteria > Rhodobacterales > Rhodobacteraceae > TMP-24. The sequence goes on from NZ_JAPNUE010000014.1 coordinate 5,674, forward strand.
CGCTTCGGCAGCGACCGGGGCGCGATGGAAGTGACGGTCATCGGGGCCACCGCAGGCGGTGTTCTGTCCCGTCGGTGTTGGCGCTTGATGGCAGAGGCGGGCGATGGGACCTACGTGCCGACCCTGCCCGCGCGGGCGGTCCTGAAGCGGCTCAGGGCGGGGCGCATCGCACCGGGCGCGCGAGCCTGCCTGGCGGCCTTCGACCTCGATGAGATTCGGGACGAGATAGAGGCATCGGGCCTCACTATCCTGTTCGAGCGGCAAGAGGAGACGTTCGAGACCGTCTTTCAGCAGGCGCTCGGCCCGCACCATGCCGACTTGCCGCCCGCTCTGGCGGACCTGCACCGGGTCGTCGATCTCCGTCGTTGGTCAGGGCGCGGCAGTGTGGCGCGGGGGCGCCATCCGATTGCGAGGTTCCTTGCCCTCTGTCTGGGCTTTCCGCCAGCGAGCCCCGATGTGGCCGTCATGGTCGAGATGGAGCGGCGGGGTAAGCTCGAACACTGGCTGCGGCGGTTCGGCGACCGACGCTTTCGGTCGGTACTGTCGGTGAAGGGCCGGGGCGGGGCCGGGGCGCGGGAGCGCTTTGGCCCGATGAGCTTCGATATTGCCCTCGCCGTTGCGGGGGAGCTACTGTCCTATCCGGTCACGGCGGGCCGGTTCCTCGGGCTGCCGCTTCCGCGTTTCCTGCTACCGGTCAGCGAGACCTCGGAAGGGGTAGACGAGAGGGGCAGGGCGACCTTCGATGTGAAGATATCGCATCCGGTCTCAGGCCTGATCGTCCATTATCGCGGCTGGCTCTCGCCTGACGATACAGCCGCCGTCAGTCCTTGAAATTCCGGCTGTCCTTGATCTGGTCCCAGGCCCAGACAACCTCTTGCAGACGCTCTTCGTCGGACCGGTCGCCGCCGTTCATGTCTGGGTGAAGATCCTTCACGAGGCCTTTGTATTGCTTGCGGATCTCGGCCTTGGTCCAGCTGTCCTTTGCCTCGAGTATGTCCAGCGCGCGGCGCTCGGTCGGTGGCAGCTTGCGGCCCGCGACGCGGCCGGGGTTCAGCGTGGCATTGGCACCCAGCAGCTCCATCGGATCGTCGATGCCGAGCCGCTGCCAGGCGCGGTCCTCGTCGCCCTTCTTGCCGAAAGGCTTCGTCTCGCGGCCCCAGACCCGGTCCTTGTCGATGAACTTCTCGAACTCTTCCTCGGTCGTGCCCTGAAAGAAGTTCCACTTGAGGTTATATTCGCGCACATGGTCGCGGCAGAACCAGAAATAATCGTCGAGCGTGTCGGGCGATTTCGGCGCGCGGTACTGGCCCGCCTGCGTGCAGCCCTTGTGATCGCAGGCGCGGCTCGATGTCTCGAACGCGCCGGACATGCCGCGTTTGCCCTTGGTGCGGCGCTTCTTGTCGGACGCGGCCGAAATGTCGAAACCGAACGGGTCGTTTCTGGTCATGGAAATCCTCGGGCACCTTTCCGACTCGGGCGCATGAGTTTAGGGCTTTTGCCGGGGCTTTGAAGAGGGCACGGGCGAAAAAATGGGTCTTGCGGCAGAAATGGAAGAAAAGCTGCGGGCGGCCTTCGCGCCGGAGCTTCTGGAAATCGAGGATGAAAGCGAACGGCACCGGGGCCATGCGGGCTATCGCGAGGGCGGCGAGAGCCATTTTCGCGTGCGGATGCGGGCGGCGGCGCTGGCAGACCTCGGGCGCGTGGAGCGACACCGCGCGATCCACCAGGCGCTTGGCCCGGCACTCATCGGGCGGCTGCATGCGCTGGCGCTGGATGTAGATGGTCCCTCAGTGGGCTGACGGCGGCTCGGCGCTGCGGATGAATGGGGTGACATTGGCCGGAAGGGCGGCCGCGCGACTGATACGACGGGGGCGAACCTTCGGCGGTGCGGCAGGCTTTGCGTCCAGGCCGGTCACCGGGCGGCGGAAGACGAGGAAATCTTCCTCTACCTTGCGACGCAGGATCAGCCAGGCACGCTTTTCTACCGGCATCGCTTCGCGCCCGACGAATTCCCAGCCCGCCGAGGTGACGAGATTGATCTGCCGTTGCACCGTGGGCGCGAACGACGCGCCGTCATCGGCAAGCAGGCCCTCACCGGCGAGCTGCCGGGGCGTTGGAATCAGCTTGTATTCGAAAGTGGTCATTGGCCGTCCCCCAACCGTGGTTGTCAGGGTGAAGGGCGGGGCAGGTCGCTGCAAGTGAAATGCGGCCAGATTATGGCAATTTGGCGTCAGCCATGCGGCGAAGATGCTAAGATAGTCCGGTAATTTGTTGATATCAAAGAGATACTACCATGAGTTGTTGAAATGCACGCCATGGCAGCATTTGCAGAGGTTTCCGCTCCAAAAAGAGGCGGCTCGCATCTTTGGCGCCAAATGGGAACCGGCGCGGGCTCAGGACGGTGTTTCGCTCACCTTTTTGGCGGCGGTGCCCTCCTCGGGCGGTTCCGCCGGGCCGAGCTTCGGCGCCGCGCCGCCGTCGCGCTCCAGCAGAAGCTTCGGGGCGACGGCGGGCGCAGCGGATTCGGCGCGGCCGGTCAGACGCCCGAGGCGGAAGAAGGATTTCGGCGCAGCCTCCGTCGCGGTCGCCTCGGTTGCGGCTGCCTCTACCGGGCGGCGGAAAACCAGTAGGCTGACATAGACCTGCCGGCGCTTGGAAAGGCCGGTGCGCTCGGTCGTCTGAAGCATGTCGGAACGGACATATTCCCAGCCCTCGCGCGCCTCGGCGTTGATCGTCGAGGCGAGTGCGACGGCCATGCGCGCCTCGGTCGTCTTGGCGCCGCGCGCCCTTTCGCCCTCGGCAGGCGCGGGAACAACCTTGTACTCGTAGTGCTGCATGATGGCCGTTGCCCTCGTTTTCCCAGTCGTCTGCCCAGATACGCGCACCTTAGCCCAAGGCGCGGCGCCTCTCCACCTATGCCCGTGCTATGTGGGGTTTCAGAGGGGAATTTTCCGCCGAAAAGCCCGTGACGCCACGGCATTTCGGCCCGGATGCCACAGAATTGCCAAAGACGGATGGTCTATCTGCGGATGAGAAGCCGAACCGGATATCCGGTGACAGCGATCAGGATGTGAGACCGATGGGACTTCGCAGGGCGTTGCAAGCGATGCTGCTGGCCGGACTGGCCGGTTTCGGCCTGCCTGCGGCAGCCGCGACGATTCCGATCGCGAATTTCAGTTTCGAGACCGGGCCGAACGGCAACCAGCCGGGCCGGACGAACGGCATCCGCTTCAACAACCTCGGCAGCACTGCGCCCGGTTGGGATACCTATTCCAGTCTTTCGGGCTGGACGATGGGCGGCGGCGGCGGCCGGGTGGAAATACAGAACAACCTCAGCACGACGCTTGATGCGCGCGACGGGTCGAACTTCATCTCGCTCGACGGCGGGCCAGGGCGCAACAGCTCGATCAGCCAGTCACTGACCCTGGGCGTGGGAACCTATGCGCTGTCGTTCTGGTACAGCCCGGAAAACTGGAATGCCGCGACCAACACGATCAGCTACAACCTCGGCAATGTGGTGAACGGCCGGGTGACGGTCGGCACCAACGGTGCGGCGGTTGGGGTCTGGACGCAGGTCTATACCCGTTTCTCGATCCTGACGCCGGGAAGCTATACGCTTTCGTTTGCTGCGCTCGGCGCGGCCGATGGCGTCGGCGGCTTCATCGACGACGTGTCGCTCATCACCACCGTTCCCGCGCCAGCCGCAGGCTTTGCTGCCCTGACCGGTCTCGCCGCGCTTTGGGGGGTCAAGCGGCGCAAGCGCCGCGCCGCCTGATCGGTCGCCCGGGCGCTCAACCGAGCCCGAGTTTCTTCGCCACCATCTGATTGACGACCGCCGGATTGGCCTTGCCGCCGGTGGCCTTCAGCACCTGACCGGTGAACCAGCCGGCGAGCTTGGCATTCACCTTGGCCTTTTCCACCTGATCGGGGTTTGCCGCGATCAGATCGTCAAGCGCCTTCTCGATGGCGCCGGTGTCGGTGACCTGTTTCATCCCGTGCTTCTGCGCGACTTCGGCCGGGTTTCCGCCCTTCTCGGTCGTCCACAGCAGTTCGAACAGGTCCTTGGCCATCTTCGTGGTGATCTCGCCCGAGGCGATTAGGTCGAGCATCCCGCCCAGTTGCGCCGCCGAAACCGGCGTCGTGTCGACCGTCAGGCCTTCCTTGTTCAGGCGCCCGAAGAGTTCGTTGATCACCCAGTTCGCGGCCTGCTTGCCGTCGCGGCCCTTCGCGACTTCCTCGAAGAAGGCCGCATTCTCGGCCTCGGCAGTCAGCACGTCGGCGTCATATTCAGTGACGCCGAAGCCCTCGACGAAGCGTGCCTTCTTCTCGTCGGGCAGTTCCGGCATGGTCGCGGCGATGTCATCGACCCATTCCTGCTCGATCTCCAAGGGCAAGAGGTCGGGGCAGGGGAAGTAGCGGTAATCATGCGCCTCTTCCTTCGACCGCATCGACCGCGTCTCTCCCTTGTCGGGATCGTAGAGCCGGGTTTCCTGCACGACCTTGCCGCCATCCTCGACGATTGCGATCTGGCGGCGGGCTTCATACTCGATCGCGGCCTGGATGAACCTGAGCGAGTTCATGTTCTTGATCTCGCAGCGCGTGCCCAGGACCGAATGATCGCCGGTCGCCTGGTATTTCTCGTAATCCCCCGGACGGCAGACCGAGACATTGACGTCGGCCCGCAGGTTGCCGTTCTGCATGTTGCCGTCGCAGGTGCCGAGGTAGCGCATGATCTGGCGCAGCTTTGCGACATAGGCCGCCGCTTCCTCGGGACCCCGGATGTCGGGACGCGAGACGATCTCCATCAGCGCGACCCCGGTGCGGTTCAGGTCGACGAAGGACATGGTGGGATCAAGATCGTGGATCGACTTGCCCGCGTCCTGTTCCAGATGGATGCGTTCGATCCTTACGCGACGCGCTATGCCCGGGCCCATGTCGACGATCACTTCACCCTCGCCGACGATCGGGTGGTAGAGCTGGCTGATCTGATAGCCCTGCGGCAGGTCGGGGTAGAAGTAGTTCTTGCGGTCGAAGGCCGAGGTCAGGTTGATCGCGGCCTTCAGCCCCAACCCGGTGCGCACCGCCTGCGCCACGCAGAACTCGTTGATCACAGGCAGCATGCCCGGCATGGCCGCATCGACGAAGGCCACGTTGGAATTCGGCTCCGACCCGAACTCGGTCGAGGCGCCGGAGAAGAGCTTGGCCTTCGACGCGACCTGCGCATGGACCTCAAGCCCGATCACAAGTTCCCAATCCTCCTTCGCGCCATGGATCACCTTGGGCGTCGGGGTCTTGTAGGAAAGATGGTCTAGCATGGGTCCGGTCCTTGATCTTCACCGGGCTTTCTAGGCGAGAGCGCGGCGCGGGGCAAGGTTTCGGGAGTGCGGACGCGTGATAGGGTCAGGAGAGTTTGAAGATCCGCGCGATCTCGTCGAGCGCCTCCTTCTGCCGGATCGACAGATCGCCGCCAGCGGCCGCGCCGATATCTTTCAGGATCGCCATCAGCGGCATCAGCGCCGGTGGACCGGACAGCCGGTACAATCGCTTGGCAAGGCGCGGGATCGACTGGGCCGGGCCGTTCGATTCGTTCATCAGCCAGCGGCCAAGGATCGCCAGTTCACGCGCCGTCTCGACATCGCAGCCGAGATGTCGACCGAGCGCCGCGACGGCGGCATTCTGGGTTTCGACCGAGGGCAGGCCACCGAGTTCGAGGAAGGCGATGGCGAGCGCGCCGTCCATGACCCTGGGATCGTCGGTGCTGTCGACAGGATGGACATTCGCCCGGCGACGGAAGCCGAAGCGGCGGGCGGCACCCATCACATCGCTGGCCATATCCGCAAGCTCATGGGCCATGTCGCCCGCGGCGCGTGCGCGCTGCGCCCAGAAATAGGCGGCGAAAACGATCCCGATCAGGCCGATGATAAAGGGCATCCAACGTTCCTCTCTCCCGCAATGGGCGAGCGTTACGCTGGCTTTTCGGCTAATTCATGTCAACCGTAGGCGACCGCGTTCTCCAGATGATGGTCGCGCCAGACCGGGAGGGAGCGCAGCCGAAACTCCTCGGCCAGCCGCTCAGGCGCGAAAGGCGCGGTTGCGGGTACTTCGACCGTGCGGCCGCTGCGGAGGTTCAGATGGCAGACGGTCCCGGATGCGGGCATATGGCTGATTGTCACCGAGACGATGTCGCGCAGGGCAAAACGGCTTTCCAACTCGTCGCGGAAGAGGATGATGGCATCCGGCCCGATGCGGAACCCTTCCGCATCGTTCTCGATGATGCGCGCCAGCGTGTAGCCGAGCGCGGGCCCGGAGAAGAGCGCGGTGATCACCCCGAGCCCCTGCGTCCAGCCTGCATACATGACCGCGGTCCAGACCGCGAGCGACAGGTAGGACCAGGGCCCGCGCGCCTGGCGACGGTATTCGAAGATCTCCGTGACCATGTCAAAACATCCAACAGTTCCCCGCCACGACTATCGCCGCGACCTGTCGAAACCGTTAGTGCCGAGACCGTTTCTCGCGATTTTCTGCAGACGCCGGAAACATTCGGGCGCGGCTGCAAAAATTGTCGGCTGTTCTGGCCTTCGCCCTACTCTTGCCCCGCCGTCAGCATCCGCGCAAGCATCTCGGTCGAATCGCGGCTGAGGCCCGGCGTGGCGAGAATGCGCTCCATCGCCGCCCCGGCCTTCGCCCGGCGCCCGGCGTCGTAACGCGCCCAGGTCTCGAAGGCCGTCGACATGCGCGCCGTGGTCTGGGGGTTCAGCGCGTCAAGCCGGATGAGCCAGTCGGCATAGAAATCATAGGCCGCGCCCGATGCCTGATGGAACCCGGCGTGGTTGGCCGACAGCCCGCCCAGAAGCGCGCGGAAGCGGTTGGGGTTCTTCCAGTCGAAATCCGGGTCGGCGGCAAGGCGGGCGGCGATGCCCGGCGCGTCGGCTGGCGGGGCATGCATCACTTGCGAGGCGAACCATTTGTCCATCACCAGCCGGTTCGATCCGAACCTTGCCCGGAAATCGGCAAGGGCCGCCTCTGACGTGCCGGTCTCGATCAGGCAAATGAGGGCGCCCTGCCGCTCGGTCATGTTGGACGCGCCCGCATAGAGCGCCTGCGCCCGCGCGCCGCCGTCGATCCGGTTGAGATAGGAGAGGGCGGCAAGCCGCAAGGCGCGCGCGCCGGACTGCGCCGCATCGGGTACGAAGGCGCCGCGCACTTCCATGGCGGCGAACAGCCGGTCGAAGGTCGGTTCAAGCCGCGTCGCAATCGCCTTTGCGAGCCGCATCTGTTCGGCGTGAATGCGGTCGGGGTCAGGTACATGGCCGGCATCGGCAAGGCTTTGCGCCAGATCGTCGGCGGACGGCAGGTGGAGGCACAGCGCCCGGAAGGCCGGGTCGAGGCTGTCATCACTCGCCATCGCCTCGAGCGCCGAGATCAGCTGGCCCGAGGGGTCGTCACCGTCAAGGATCATCCGCGTCAGCGCATCGCGGGCAAGCGAGCGGCCCGCTTCCCATTTGTTGAACGGGTCGGTGTCATGGGCCAGCAGGAAGGCGCGCTCGCTCTGGCTGACCGTGCGGTCGAGGACCACGGGCGCCGAGAAGCCGCGCAGGATCGAGGGTATGGGCCGGGTCGCCAGCCCTTCGAAGCGGAAGCTTTGCGTGGTTTCCGTCATCTCAAGGACCGTGGTCGGCAGGATCTCGTCGCCGTTGGGGTTGAGAAGCCCGACCGCGATCGGGATCACCCGGGCCGGTTTGTCCGCCTGCCCCGGTGTGGGGGCCGTGTGCTGGGTGAAGGTCAGCGTGTAGGTGCCGTCGCTCCAGGCCTCGCTGACCGAAAGGCGCGGTGTGCCCGCATCGGTGTACCAGCGCTTGAACTGTGTCAGGTCGCGGCCCGTCGCATCCTCGAAAACCTTCAGCCAATCCTCGATCGTGGCCGCCTCGCCGTCATGGCGGTCGAAATAGAGGTCGAGCGCGTTGCGGTATCCGTCGTTGCCCACGAGATGCTTCAGCATGCCGATCACCTCGGCGCCCTTTTCATAGACGGTCGCGGTGTAGAAATTGTTGATCTCTACGAAATGGTCGGGCCGGGGTGGGTGGGCGAGCGGCCCCATATCCTCGCGGAACTGGCGGGCGCGCAAGGTCAGCACATCGGCGATGCGTTTTACCGGGGCCGAGCGCATGTCGGAGGTGAATTCCTGATCGCGGAAGACGGTCAGACCCTCTTTCAGGCACAGCTGGAACCAGTCGCGGCAGGTGATGCGGTTGCCGGTCCAGTTGTGGAAGTATTCATGCGCGATCACGCCTTCGATCCGTTCGAAATCGAGGTCGGTCGCGGTCTCGGGCGAGGCGAGAACGAGCTTGGAGTTGAAAATGTTTAAGCCCTTGTTCTCCATCGCGCCCATATTGAAGTCATCGACGGCGACGATGTTGAAAATGTCCAAGTCATATTCGCGGCCATAGACCTCCTCATCCCAGGTCATTGACCGTTTCAGACTGTCCATCGCGTAGGCGCAGCGGTCCAGATCGCCCTTCCGGACCCAGATATTCAGCTCGACCTGGCGGCCCGAGCGTGTGGTGAACCGGTCAGGCAGGTTCACCAGGTCGCCCGCGACGAGGGCGAAGAGATAGGCGGGCTTCGGCCATGGGTCGTCCCACTCGGCCCAGCCCCTGCCCTTGCCCTCGGGATTGCCGTTCGACAGAAGCACGGGCATCTCGCTTTCGATCCTGACGCGGAAGGGCGCCATCACGTCTGGTCGGTCGGGATACCAGGTGATCTTGCGGAAGCCTTCGGCCTCGCACTGGGTGCAATAGATGCCGCCCGACATGTAGAGACCTTCGAGCGCGGTATTGCCTTCGGGGTCAATCTCGACCTCGGCTTCCCAGGTGAAGGGGCCTTGGGGCAGATGGGCGGCGGCGACGGTCAGGCCCTCGGCGGTGATCGCCAGCGCGCTGTCGGGCAAAGGCTTGCCGTCGATGGCGGCGGAGATCAGCTTCAGCTTCTCGCCATGCAGGAACAGGTCATGCTGCCCGGGGCGGGCCGGATTGGGTGTGAAGGCGATGCGCGACAGGACGCGGGTGGCGCGCGGCTTCAGCCGGAAGGTCAGATCGACCTGGGTGATGTGGAAGGGAAAGGCTTGATAGTCTTTGAGATAGATCGTCTCGGCTGCTGCGTCGCTCATCTGGGCCCTCCCGGTCATCTGGGCCGGACGTTAGGCCGTCCGTCCCGGCGCCGCAATCGGGCCCGCCCAATCTGCCGAACCGATCGGTCAGTCTGCGCCGATGAAGGCCGCGAGCTTGCCGAGAGTCTGAAGGCCAAGCTCGACCGCGCCGAAGCCTTTGGCGGTCTGATATTCCTCCGCCGTGATGAAGACCATCGACAAGGTGACCTTCGTCCGCCCGCCAAGATCGGCGAACCGCGCGGTGGCATCGGCATGTTTCGGCCCGTTCTCGCCCCACAGAAGCGTATAGTCGATGCCGCCCTCGGGGTCGAACCGGTGGTAGAGATGGTGGTTGGGGTAGACCGTCCCGTCAGGGCCGATCATATCAAAGACCCATTCGCCGCCCGCCCGCAGGTCTATGCGGCTCGTCCGGCAGGAAAAGCCGTCAGGCCCCCACCATTGCGGCAAGGCCTTGGGGTCGGACCACGCGGCCCAGACCGCCGCGACAGGGGCGGCGATCTCGCGTTCGATGATCATGGTGCGGTTTTCGGTCATAGCGTGGCTGCCAGTTCTTCCAGTTGATCTGTGACGATGGCCCAGCCTTCCATAAAACCCATCTCCCGGTTTGCGGCGGCATCTGCCGCGCTGCGGTGGCGTGCCACGGCCCGGTGCCGGGTGCCTGAGCCTTCGGGCGCGAAGGTGAGGACGGCGGTGAAGTTCGGCCCGAACCCCGTGTCAGGCGCCTCGATCGGTGCGAAATCCTCGCCGAAAAGGTCGGTGAAGACGAGCTTCCGTTCCGGCACGACTTCCAGGAACGATCCTTCATTGGCGATCCTTTGTCCGTCTTCGCCGCTTGTCGCCATGAAGAACCGCCCCCCGGCGCGCAGGTCCATCACCGCCTCGCTCACCCGCCAGGGCTTGGGCAGATACCACTGGCAGAACAGTTCCGGCTCGGTCCAGCAGCGCCAGACGAGACGGGGCGGCGCCTTCAGAAGCCGGTCGATCACGATGTCACGGTCAGGGTCGATCTTCATGGCATGTCCTCTGCAAGGCCGAGTCCGGCATCACGCCATCAGCCCGCGCGCATAGTCTTCAAGCTGCGTGACAACCGTCCCCCAGCCGTCGTAAAACCCCATGTCCCGGTGCGCCGTGGCCTTTTCCGCGGAACGATGACGGGCGATGGCCGTATAGGTCGTGCCGCCGCCGTCCGCGTCTCCAAGGATCAGGATCGCGGTCATGAACGGGTCCGGCGCGGGCTTCCACCCTTCCGTATAACCGTCTGTGAAGACGAGCTTTTCATTTTCGACCACCTCCAGCCAGACGCCGTGGTTCTCCATCAGGTTGCCCTCGACCTCGAATGTCGTGTTGAAGCGGCCGCCGACCCGCAGGTCGATGTCGCAGGCCGTCACCTTGTGGGGGCGGGGCACGAAGAAATGCGGGATGTGCTTCGGCTGGGTCCAGCATTCCCAGATCAGGCTGCGGGGGACGGCGAGCGTCCGGGTGAAGCTCAGGTCAGTCTTGGGATCCAGATCCATCGCCGCGTTCCTTCATCAGGCGGGTTACGTAATCGTCCAGCCGGTCGAGCCGCCCCTCCCAGATCGCGCGCTGCTCGTCGAGCCAGCTTCTGACCGGCGTAAAGGCGCCGGGCACGAGCGTTACCGTGCGCACCCGGCCGGCCTTGTCGCTGGTCACGAGGCCAGCCTCCTCCAGCCGGCGCACATGACCCATGAACGAGGGCAGCGCCATGTCGAAGGGTGCGGCCAGTTCGCTGACCGCCGCCGGGCCGCGCGCCAGCCGTTCAAGGATCGCGCGGCGGGTGGGATCGCCGAGCGCCTGGAACAGATGGTCGAGTTGGCCGGGGGAGAGGTTCATCGGTCCGTCATCAGTTATGTCATCGCCTAACTATTCCTGCCGGTCGAGTCGCGCAAGCAAAAAGTTAGGTAGAATGCTTACTATTATTCCCGAAAGGTGATTTCGGCTTTTCCGGCAAACGGAGCGGACGGGAAAGTTGCCGGGCCGGGCGGCATCCGGTAGGTCTTCGGGTGACGGCATACTGTCGTATGCGGCTAGGGAGGCGAACCATGCGGGTCGAGCGGAGCGGGCTTTCGGTGGCGGCGGAACTGGCCGCCTTTCTGGAAGAGCGGGCGCTGCCGGGCACCGGCATCGCGCCGTCACGGTTCTGGGACGGTTTCGCCAAGCTTCTCGATGATCTGGCGCCGAAGAACCGCGCCCTTCTTGCCAAGCGCGAAGTTATTCAGGGCCGGATCGACGCATGGCACATCGAACGTCACGGCCAGCCGCATGATCACAAGGCCTATAAGGCCTTCCTCATGGATATCGGCTATCTTCTGCCTGAGGGTGGGCCCTTCCAGATCGACACGGAGAATGTGGACCCCGAGATCGCGACGGTCCCCGGCCCGCAGCTTGTCGTGCCGATCACAAACGCCCGCTATGCGCTGAATGCCGCGAATGCCCGCTGGGGCTCGCTCTACGATTGCCTCTATGGCACCGATGCGATGGGCTCGGCCCCGCCGCCCGGCGGGTATGAGCGGGGCAGGGGCGCGCGCGTTGTCACGCGCGTGCGGGTGTTCCTGGACGAGGCTTTCCCGATCGAGGGCGCAAGCCACGGTGACGTTCGCCGCTATCATGTGAAGGACAGTCAGCTTCTGATCGATGACCTGCCACTGGTCGATCCTGCGAAATTCGTGGGCTATCGCGGCAATCCCCGCGCGCCGGACGCGGTGCTTCTGAAGAACAACGGCCTGCATGTCGAACTGATCTTCGACCGCGCCCATTTCATCGGATCGCGCGACCAAGCCTGCCTTGCCGATGTGGTGATCGAAAGTGCGATGTCGGCGATCATGGATTGCGAGGATTCCGTCGCCTGCGTAGATGCCGAGGACAAGGTGCAGGCCTATGACAACTGGCTCGGCCTGATGAAGGGCGATCTGACCGAGACGTTCGAGAAGGGCGGGCGCAGCCTGACCCGGCGCCTGAACCCCGACCGGACCTACACTGCGCCGGACGGAACGGACCTGACGATCAAGGGCCGGGCTCTGCTCTGGGTCAGGAACGTCGGCCATCTTATGACCAATCCGGCGATCCTTCTGCCCGACGGCACGGAAGTGCCAGAAGGACTGATGGATGCGATGATCACCGTCACGATCGCGCTTCACGATCTGCAGAAGACCCAAGGTGCGCGCAACTCCGCCTGCGGTTCGGTCTATGTGGTCAAGCCGAAGATGCACGGGCCGGAGGAAGTGGCCTTCGCCGACGAGATTTTCGCGCGCGTCGAGGATATCCTCGGCCTGCCGCGCCATACGGTGAAACTGGGCGTGATGGATGAAGAGCGGCGCACGTCGGTCAACCTCAAGGAATGTATCCGCGCCGCGCGCCACAGGATCGCCTTCATCAACACCGGTTTCCTCGACCGCACCGGCGACGAGATCCACACGTCGATGGAAGCAGGCCCCTTCAGCCGCAAGGATTTCATCAAGCGAAAGGGCTGGATCGGGGCCTACGAGAACCAGAATGTCGATATCGGGCTCGAATGTGGCCTCTCAGGCCGCGCCCAGATCGGCAAGGGCATGTGGGCCATGCCCGATCTGATGGCAGCGATGCTGGAACAGAAGATTGACCATCCAAAGGCGGGTGCCAATTGCGCCTGGGTCCCCAGTCCGACGGCCGCGACGCTCCATGCGCTTCATTATCACAAGGTCGATGTGATGGCGGTGCAGGGGCGGCTGAAGAAGGGCGGCAGGCGGGCCTATGTCGATGCGCTCCTCGATATTCCGCTGGCCACTTACCGCAAATGGACACCCGAACAGGTCGCGCGCGAGGTCGAGAACAACGTCCAGGGCATCCTTGGCTATGTGGTGCGCTGGGTCGATCAGGGCGTGGGCTGTTCCAAGGTGCCCGACATCAATGATGTGGGCCTGATGGAAGACCGCGCGACCTGCCGCATCTCGGCCCAGCATGTGGCCAACTGGCTGCATCACGGCGTGGTGGATGCCCAGACGGTGATGGCAGCGCTCCGCAAGATGGCGGAAGTGGTGGACCGCCAGAATGCGGGCGACCCTGCCTATCATCAAATGGCTCCCGGCTTTGACGGCATCGCCTTCCAGGCGGCTTGCGATCTGGTCTTCAAGGGCCGCACCCAGCCGTCCGGCTATACTGAACCAGTGCTGCATGCGCGGCGGCTTGAGGTGAAGCAGGCGCTGAAAGGCTGATCCTTCCGGGGTGGGCGGGGCTGAGGCCGCGGTCAAGACGGACGTAGAGCGTGCCTAACGAAAGCTTGGGTAAAGCTTAGTTTACTTGCATGCGGGCAGGCGCCTCTCTGAAGGTCCAGAAGCGGCGGGTGCCGCGTTGTCGAGGTAGAGCATGGCGCGCGATCCCCGCTACGATATCCTGTTCGAGCCGCAGAAGATCGGCCCGAAGACCGCGCCCAATCGTTTCTATCAGGTGCCTCATTGCAATGGCGGCGGCTATCGTGACCCCTCCGCCGTGGCGGCGATGAGAGGCGTGAAGGCCGAGGGCGGCTGGGGCGTGATCTTCACCGAACAGACCGAGATGCACCCGACCTCGGAAATCACGCCCTTCATCGAACTGCGGCTGTGGGAGGATCAGGACATTCCGATGATCGCCCGCATGGCCGAGAAGATGAAGGCGCACGGGGCGCTTGCGGGGATCCAGCTGGCCTATTCTGGTATCAACGGGCCGAATTTCTACACCAAGGAAGTGCCTCTGGCGCCTTCCGCCCTGCCGATCCGCACCTTCACCAACGATCCGGTCCAGGCCCGCGCCATGGACAAGTCCGACATTCGCAACCTGCGCCGCTGGTTCGTGAATGCCGCCCGGCGCTGCGAGCGGGCGGGGTTCGATCTCATCTGCCTTTACGGTGCCCACGGGTTCGGCATCTTCCAGCATTTCCTCAGCCGCGCCACCAACCAGCGGTCTGACGAATATGGCGGGAGCTTGGAAAACCGCTCGCGCTTCGTGCGCGAGGTGATCGCCGACATGCGCGAAGCGGTGGGCGACCGGATGGCGCTGACGCTTCGCGTGTCGCTGGACGAAACGATCGGCGATCTTGGCTTTTCCAATGCCGAGGTCCGCGATTTCATCGCCATGAATGCCGATCTGCCGGACCTGTGGGATCTGGCCCATGGCACATGGGAGGATTGCTCTGGCCCCTCGCGCTTCAAGGAAGAGGCGGCGCAGGAGGCCTTGGTGAAGGGCATTCGTGACCTGTCCCAACGACCCGTCGTCGGTGTTGGCCGCTTCACCTCGCCCGATGTGATGGTGCGTATGCTGCGGCAGGGCGTGCTGGACTTCATCGGCTGCGCCCGACCCTCGATCGCCGACCCGTTCCTGCCGCTTAAAGTGGCTGAGGGACGGATCGAGGACATCCGCGAATGCATCGGCTGCAACATGTGCATAACCGGCGACATGACCGGTGGCATGGGACGCTGTACCCAGAACCCGACCTGGATGGAGGAATGGCGGCGCGGCTGGCACCCGGAAAGGATCGCGCCGAAGGGCGACAGTCGCTCGGTCCTGATCATCGGTTCCGGCCCTGCTGGGCTGGAGGCGGCGCGCGCCGCCGCGATGCGGGGCTATGAGGTGGCGGTGGCCGAGGCGCGGGAGGAGTTGGGCGGACGGGTGGCGCGGGAGCGGGTTCTGCCGGGGCTCAGCGCCTGGGGCAGGGTGGTCGATTACCGGCTCTATCAGTTGCGCCAGCGCGGCAATGTCTCGCTTTACCCCGGATCGCCCCTGACGGCGGACGATGTGATGGCGTTCGGGTTTGAGAATGTCTGCGTCGCGACCGGCAGCCGCTGGCGGGCCGACGGCGTCGCGCGCCAGCATGTGATGCCGATCCCGCATTCAGGCGCTTTGCCCATCTTTACGCCCGACGATCTGATGGAAGGGCGGATGCCCACGGGCCGCGTCGTCCTCTTCGATGACGATCATTTCTACATGGGTGGGGTGCTGGCCGAACTGTTGGCGTCGCAGGGCTGCGAGGTGACATTGATCACGCCCGCGGCCTTCGTTTCGGACTGGACGCGCAATACGCTGGAACAGGCGACGATCCACCGGCGGCTTGCCGACAGGGGTATTACGATCCGCCTGAATACTGGGCTCGCGTCCATCAAGAGTGACGGGGTGGAAACGACCTGCAGCTACACCGATCGCCGCGAATTCCTGGGGTGCGATGCGCTGGTGATGGTTGCCTCCCGCCAGTCGGAGGACGGGCTCTATCACGACCTCCTCTCCCGCCAGCCGGACTGGCAGGCGGCCGGCATCCGCAGCGTGCGACTGATCGGCGATGCGGCGGCGCCGGGGCCAATCGCCTGGGCGACCTTTGCGGGCCATCGCTACGGGCGCGAACTGGATCAGGGGCTCTGGGGTGAGGATTGGGGTGACGCACCCGCTTTTCGGCGCGAGGTGGCAGAACTGTCGCGCGATCCCTGAGGGGCGCGATAACGGATTTCTTCAAGGCATCCGGACCAATATCTTTTCAAGATATCGTCGCGCGCGTGTGAAACTGTAGGAGTTTATGCCTCAGCGGCCCCAGCTGCGGACCGGGCCGCAATCCATATGGACGAAATTGGAGCGGGAATATTTCCCGACGCCGCCTGCCTCGCAGGCCGACGCTGCGCGGTAGATCTGTCCGACCGAGCGCGAGCGCAGGCGCAGGTCGGCGGCCTTGGCCTCGATATGAAGCGAATTCTTCGCCACACCGCGCGAGCCTTCGCGCAGCATGGCATTGGTCTTCTTGGTGCGGTAACCCGACAGAAGCATGTAGGGCTCGTCCACCTCAAGCAGACGATGAGAGGCGGCGGCTATATCGATGGTGCGCGGGTCGATCGACTTCACTTCGTCCGAGCGCCAGTCGCGCATGAAATAGCTGATCTCGTTCAGGGCTTCGGCGATATATTCGCCCTCGATCCAGTAGATCGTGTCGAGGCTTTCGCCGGTCCGGCCGGAATACATGCGGATGCGGCGCACGTCGCCCGCGCCCTTGAGGAAACTGAAGGCGTTCGAGCAGGTCGGCGCAGCGGTAATCAAGGTGGCTGCAAAAACACCCAACAGCCCGCGGCGGCTGACCCCGTTCTTGCCTGACATATTCATCCGTCCTGTCCCGTTCCGCTTAAGTCGCGGATTTTCGTGCAACTTATCCCCAAGTGCCCGCATTTTATGCCACGGGAAGATTCGGCTGCCAACCATGGAATTGTCCACGCATCGGAAAATAAGGACTTTCGGCAGAATCTTGCTCAGATCACGGTCGCGTGAACGGATCGCCGGATTAGTGGCCCAAAATCCGCAATCCGCGAGATTTTGTGGGCTCCTGCCCGAATCGGTCTTGGAGAGCTTTCCCAAACGTTTCAAGCCTGTATTCTGACGACGCATAGTTCTTGAGGTTTCGATGATCCCCGCGGGAGCCATTTCCCATGTCTGTCGCCGCCTGTCCTGCGGCGCTTCTGGCGTTCTTGCCCTGCCGCTCGCCGCGTTTCTGTCCCTGACTGCGCCGAGCGTGGCCCATGCGCAGACCGCGACCTTCCAAGCGGTCCTGTCCGAGGCGGCGGCGGAGGATGCGGCGATCGCCGGTTTCTACCGCGACCATGCCTATCTGACGCTCTGGACCGGTCCAAGCGACGCCCAGCGGCGCGAGGCGTTGTTCCGGGCACTGGCCGAGGCGGCAAACCACGGTCTGCCTGCCGGTAAATACGATGCCAACGCCCTGATGCAGCGCTTTTTTGCGGTTCAGTCCGAGGCGCAGCGCGCGCGGCTTGAGGTGGATGTCACGCGCACGTTCCTTGCCTATGCGCGCGATGTGCAGAGCGGCTTTCTGACGCCTGCCGCCATTGACCCGACCATCGTCCGCGAGGTGCCGCGCAAGGATGCGCGCGCCCAGCTTGACGGGTTTGCCGCGGCCGATCCCGTGGCCTTCTTCGCCGCGCTGCCGCCTGCGGCGCCGGAATATTCCGCGCTGCAGAAGGCGCGCCTTGATCTGGTTGCCGCGATCAATGCGGGCGGCTGGGGGCCGAAAGTGCCGGCGGGCAAGCTGACGCCGGGCGACGAGGGCGCGGGGGTGATCGCACTCCGCGACCGGCTGATCGCGCTTGGCTATCTCGCGCCCAATTCGAACGCGACATTCGACGGCGAGCTGAGCCGCGCCCTGCAGCGATTCCAGATCGACAACGGGCTGACGCCTGACGGGGTCGCAGGCGATGGCACGATCGCCGAGATCAACCGCACCCCGGAGGAGCGGCTGGAGTCGGTTCTCGTCGCCATGGAACGCCTGCGCTGGATGAACGGCCTGCCGCTCGGCTCCCGCCATATCTGGGTCAACCTGCCGGACTTTACCGCGAAGGTCGTCGACGAGGGCCGCGTGACCTTCGAAACCGTCACCGTCGTCGGCCAGAACCGCAAGGATACCCGCAGCCCGGAATTTTCGGACCAGATGGAGTTCATGGTCATCAACCCGACCTGGAACGTGCCGCGCTCGATCACGGTCAAGGAATATCTGCCGATGCTGCAGAAGAACCCCAATGCGGCGGGGCATCTGAAGATCGTTGACAGGTCGGGGCGGCAGGTCGACCGCGCCGCGGTCGATTTCACCCAGTTCACCGAACGGAACTTCCCTTTCTCGATGAGTCAGGCCCCGTCCGACGGCAATGCGCTGGGTCTTGTCAAATTCATGTTCCCCAACCAGTGGAACATCTATCTGCACGACACGCCGCAAAAGCCGCTCTTCCAGAAAGAGGTCCGCGCCTTCAGCCATGGCTGCATCCGTCTCGGCCGTCCGTTCGATCTGGCCTATGTGCTTCTGGCGCGCCAGACCGACGATCCCAAGGGGCTGTTCCACAGCCACCTCAACACCCGCAAGGAAACCGTGGTGACGCTTGATCAGCCGGTGCCGGTGCATCTGGTCTATTACACCGCCTGGCCGAACGCCGAGGGACATATCGAATATCGCCGCGACGTCTACGGGCGCGACGGGGCGATCTTCGAGGCGATGCGCGCGGCCGGGGTGGCCTTGCCGACGGTTCAGGGGTAAATCTCGGGCCTAAGAGGCGCGGGAGTCCCCATGCGAGTGACCGGTCATACTATCGAAGAGATTGCGCGCGCCATCGGCGGTACCGTCGCTGGCGACACGTCCATGCGCGTGACGGGAGCGAGCGAACCGGCGCAGGCCGGGCCCGATCATCTGGCACTGGCGATGGACCCGAAATATGCGCCCGGACTTGCCCAGGGTCAGGCGCGGGCCGCGCTTCTCTGGGCCGACGCCGACTGGCAGGCGCTGGGGCTCAAGGCCGCGATCCTGATCGGGCGACCACGGCTGGCGATGTCAGGTCTCACGCAGCTCTTCGACCCGGGACCCGAGATCGCGCCGGGCATCCATCCAAGCGCCGTTATCGACCCGACCGCCAGCATCGGCCCCGGCGCCGCCATCGGCGCCTTCGTGGTCATCGGGCGTGACGCCCGGATCGGTGCGAATGTCCGGATTGCCAGCCATGTCACCATCGCCGAAGGGGTTGAGATCGGCGCGGACGCTCTGATCCACACCGGCGCCCGGATCGGCGCACGGGTCAGGGTCGGCGACAGGTTCATCTGTCAGCCGGGAGCGGTGATCGGATCGGACGGCTTTTCCTTCGTGACAGAGAAGAAATCCGGCGTCGAACAGATCCGCGAGACATTGGGCGAGCGAGGCGAGGTGACCGACCAGAACTGGCTGCGCATCCATTCGCTGGGGACCGTCGAGATCGGCGATGATGTCGAGGTGGGTGCCAATTGCGCCATCGACCGGGGCACGATCCGCGCCACGCGGATCGGGTCGGGAACCAAGCTCGATAACCTCGTCCATATCGCCCATAATGTGACGGTTGGGCGCGACTGCCTTCTGTGCGGTCAGGTCGGCATCGCCGGATCGACCCGGATCGGCGACCGGGTGGTGATGGGCGGCCAGTGCGGGGTTGGCGACAATCTTTTCGTGGGCGACGATGTAATTGCGGGGGGTGCGACCAAGATCATGTCGAACGCGCCTGCGGGCCGGGTGCTCTTGGGCTATCCCGCGATCAAGATGGAAAGCCATATCGACGCCTGGAAGAACATCCGCCGCCTGCCGCGGCTTTTCGCGCAGGTGGCCGAGCTTCGGGCGCGGTCGGGGGCGAAGGATGACGGCAGTGACGGCTGACATCGCCGCCGAGGTGACCGCGATCCTGGCGCGCGAGGCACTTCTCGACCCGCGCGAGTTGCGCGCCGATCTGCCTGCGGCGGATCTCGGGCTCGACAGTCTGGGCCTCGTCGAAGCGATCTTCGCCATCGAGGAGCGGTTCGGGATCACTGTCCCGTTCAATGCCAATACGCCTGAGGCGAGCGCCTTCGGCACGGCAACGGTGGGCGAGATCATCGCCGAGGTCGAGGCGCTCGTGCGCGCCCGGGGCTGAGGCCCGATGCGGCGGGTGGTCATTACCGGCGCTGGGACGGTCAATCCGCTCGGCCATACGGTGTCCGAGACGATCACCGGTTTGCTCTCTGGGCGCTCCGCCATCGGCAGGCTCGACATTCCTGATGCGGGACGGCTGTCGGTGCGGATCGGCGCACCGGTCGCGGGCTTCGATGCGGCCAGACACTTCCAGCCGCGCGATCTGACGCTTCTCGACCGGGCGACGCAGTTCGCCCTGGTATCGGCGCGGCAGGCGGTGGCCGCTTCGGGCCTGACCACTGTGCTGCCCGGAACCGGCGTGATCATCGGCACGGCGGGCGGCGGGCATGAAACAGCCGAGGCCGCCTATCGCGCTGTCTTCGCCGAGGGGCGCGACAGGGTTCATCCTTTCACCGTGCCGCGCCTGATGATGAACGCGCCCGCCAGCCGGATCGGGATCGAGTTCGGCTGCAAGGGGCCAACCTTCGCCGTCTCTTCCGCCTGTGCGTCTGCAAACCATGCGATCGGTTTGGCTTTTCAGTTGATCCGCTTCGGCGCCGCACCTGCGATGCTGGCTGGCGGCACGGATGCCATGCTGACGTTCGGCGGGCTGAAGGCCTGGGAAGGCTTGCGGGTCCTGTCGCCTGATGGTTGCCGCCCCTTCGACCGGGCGCGGAACGGGCTGGTGATGGGCGAGGGGGCGGCGGTCTTTTTCATGGAGGAGCGCGAGGCGGCGCTTGCCCGTGGCGCGACCGTTCTGGCAGAGATGGCCGGGTTTTCCATGGGCGCAGATGCCGCCGATATGGTCCTGCCATCGGTGGCCGGCGCCGAGGCAGCGATGCGGCGCGCGCTGGCCGATGCGGGTCTGTCGCCCGGCGAGATCGGCTATGTGAAAGCCCACGGCACCGGCACCCGCGCCAATGACCGGGCCGAGGCCGAGGCGATCCGCGCGGTCTTCCCGGGCGGTGTTGCCGTCTCTTCGACCAAGGGCGCGCATGGCCATCTGATGGGTGCGGCGGGCGCCGTGGAACTGCTTGCCTGCCTCGCGGTGCTTCGGGGCGACGGCATTGCGCCCACTGCCGGTTGCGATGATCCCGATCCGGACTGCGACATTGATCTGGTGCAGGGCGCCCCGCGCGCGGTTGAGATATCGGCTTGCCTGGCGAATGCCTTCGCCTTCGGCGGGCTCAACGCGGTGCTGGCGCTCCGCCGGGGGTGATACGAAAACGCCGCCCGATGGGGCGGCGTCGTTGGGGGCTCGTCAGCATCCGCCTCAGGGCTTCGGCATTTCGGCCTTCACCGCAGTCAGCGCGTCGGTGAAGCCCTTGAGCGAGATATCGACCGAGACGATCTTGTCGGGCGCCGCGATCGGCACGACCGAAATCGTGGCCTTGTTGCCCTTCTTCATCTTCTCCACTTCCTCGCCGGTGAAGCCGATCCTCGAGAAACAGCCGACCACGGCGCAGAAGGTATAGGGATAGCTCTTCGGCGTGGCGCCATCAATCGAGAGGCGCAGTTCCTGCGGCAGGAGCGTTTCCAGCGGCACGATGACAGTCGCGCCGGCCATGGCCTGACCGCCATCGGGCAGGGCGACTATGGTGATCTCGGCTACCGAATTGCCGTTGGCATCCTTCAGGAGCTGATAGATCTCGCAAGGGTCGGATCCGTCCTGGGTGCGGATGCAACGCAACTGCCAGTCGCCATGGGTCGATTTGACATAGGGCTCGGCGACATCGGCCACGTCCGTGCCCATGTTCAGTTCCGCCCCGGTGACCGGCTGGTCGGTCGCGGGCGCCTCGGTGATGTTCGGGTTTTCGGTCGTGGTCTCCTGCGCAAAGGCCGTCTGGCCAAGCGAGAGGCAGAGCGCGAGCGGTAGGAGGAGCGAGCGGGCGGCAACGGTCATGGATGAGGTCCGTCGAAGGTTTCTGTTGGTCCTGTGCCTTATCACGGGGTTCCGCGAGTGTCAGGGGCAAAAGCGGCGGCCGGGAGGTTCGCGGCAGCGGAAAACCGCCAAGATAGATGCGGTGCCATCAAAAGCAGAACGGGACCCGATGAAGGGTCCCGGTCCATTTCTCGCTCCCTGTCGGACGGGCCGACTATCTCATTGGTCGCGACGCTAGAAGGCTTTCCTTCGTTCGTCAACATGAAAAATCGCCGCGCTTGTAAACCGATAGTTGACGGAAAAATCACGAAAAAAGCCGCGCCAAAGGCGGCGCGGCCAGTCTGACAGGGAGGAAGTCATGTCCTTTCCGCGCAGTCGCGCGTCCGGGATGAAGGCCACTATGGCAATGCAAGGTTAAGAATGTATTGTAACGCCGTATCGCGGTGGCCGGGCCCCGTCCTGACCGCTGACAATCGTGATTTGGAGGATGTGCGCGTGCCGACCGAACTGACCGAAAACGGCCTTTTTGCCGGGGGCGGGGGAGAGGCTTATGCCGTCCCGCAGGAACTGCTGCTGAAGTACGGCAACCGCCACGGGCTGATTGCCGGGGCGACCGGCACCGGCAAGACAGTGACGCTGCAGATCCTTGCCGAGGGCTTTTCTGCGGCGGGCGTTCCGGTCTTCATGGCAGATGTGAAGGGCGATCTGGCCGGCCTCGCGCGGGCGGGATCGGAAAGCAACAAGCTGCACGAAGCCTTCCTCAAACGCGCCGCGACCATCGGGTTCGAGCTTTCCTACCGCGCCTTCCCGACCGTCTTTTGGGACATATTCGGCGAACAGGGCCATCCGGTTCGCACCACGATATCCGAGATGGGGCCGCTATTGCTGGCGCGGCTGATGGACCTTTCCGATGCGCAAGAAGGGGTGCTGAACATCGCCTTTCGCATTGCCGATGAGGAGGGGCTGGCGCTCCTGGACCTCAAGGATTTGCAGGCGATGCTCGTGTGGATCGGCCAGAACGCTGCCGAGATCGGCCTGCGCTACGGCAATGTCGCGCCCGCGACCATCGGCGCTATCCAGCGGCAGTTGCTGGTTCTGGAAAACCAAGGGGGGCTGAAGCTTTTCGGCGAACCGGCGCTCGATCTTTTCGACATGATGCGTCTGGCGCCCGACGGGCGTGGGCAGATCAATATCCTTGCGGCCGACAAGCTGATGGGCTCGCCCCGGCTTTATGCGACGTTCCTTCTCTGGCTTCTGTCGGAACTCTTCGAGACCCTGCCCGAGGTCGGCGACCCGGACCGGCCGAGGTTCGTCTTCTTCTTCGACGAGGCGCATCTTCTCTTCGACGACGCGCCGAAGGCGCTTGTCGACAAGGTCGAGCAGGTGGCGCGGCTTATCCGGTCTAAGGGGGTAGGGGTCTATTTCGTCACCCAGAATCCGGCCGACATTCCCGACGATGTGCTCGGCCAGCTTGGCAACCGCGTGCAGCATGCCTTACGCGCCTTTACCGCGAAGGATCAGCAGGATCTGCGCCGCGCGGCGGAAAACTATCGGCCGAACCCGCGCTTCGACACGGAAACCGCGATCAAGGAAGTGGGCACGGGCGAGGCCGTGACCTCGTTCCTCGAGGCCAAGGGCGCGCCGGGGATGGTGGAACGTACGCTGATCCGCCCGCCGGAAAGCCGCCTAGGCGTGATCAGCCCCGAGGAGCGGGCCCAGACCATGGCCGAGGGCGGGCTCTCTGGCAAATACGAACGCGAGATCGACCGGGAATCGGCGTTCGAGCTTCTGAAGGCGCGCGCTGACGCGGCAGCGAAAGAGGCGGCCGAAGCCGAGGAGAAGGCTGCGCGCGAAAAGGAAGCGGAGCGGGAATATAAGCAAGGCCGCCGCTATGACGATGCGAGCCCTTGGGGGCGGACAGAGAAGCCGCGCCGGACCACATCCTCGTCGCGCTCCGACAGTATCGCGGCGACCTTTGGCAAGAGCCTTGCCCGCCAGGTCGGTTCCAGCGCCGGACGCGCGCTGATCCGTGGAGTCTTGGGAAGTCTTTTCAAGTCGCGCTGAGGCCGGATCGACGCCGCCGCGTTGCGTGGTTTTATTTGATCAAAAAATCCGGTTGCCTCCGGGGCGATTTTGACTATGCTGTCAAAATCATTCTGACTGGAGATTCAAAATGACTCACGCCGTGCACTCGAAATCGAACGAGGCGCTGTGGGAGACGGACCGCGCCCACGCCCTTCACCCCTGGACGAATTTCGGCCCCTTCGAAGAGAAGGGCGCCCTGGTGATCAGCCGGGGCGAGGGCTGTTATCTTTGGGACGCCGAGGGGCGGAAATATTTCGACGCGGTGGGCGGGCTCTGGTGCACCAATATCGGGCTCGGTCGCCGCGAGATGGCCGATGCGATCGCCGATCAGGCGATGAAGCTTGGCTTTTCCAATACGTTTGTCGACATGACGAACGATCCGTCCGCGCGTCTGGCTGGCAAGATCGCCGAGATCGCGCCGGGCGATCTGAACCGGGTGATGTTCACCACCGGCGGCTCGACTGCGATCGATACGGCGGTGCGGATGGTGGCCTATTACCAGCATGCGCGCGGTTACCCGCAGAAGACCGACGTGGTGGCGCGCGACTACAGCTATCACGGCTCCACCTATCTGGCGCAGTCGGTCGGCAAGCGCCCCGGCGACCGGGTCGAGGAGTTCCGCTACAAGACCGAAGGCATCCATCATCTGTCCTGTCCCAATCCCTACCGCAGGCCCGCGCATCTGAGCGAGGCCGAGTTCTGCGACGATCTGATCGCCGAGTTCGAGGCTTTGATTGCCCGTGTCGGCGCCGACCGGATCGGCGGTTTCATCGCCGAACCGATCCAGGCCTCCGGCGGGATCATCATACCGCCCGAAGGTTACCTGAAACGGATGTGGGAGATCTGCCAGCGTCACGAGATCCTGTTCATCGCCGACGAGGTGGTGACGGGCTTTGGCCGCCTCGGCCACTGGTTCGCCGCGCTGGATGAGTTTGGCGTGCAGCCTGACGTGATCTGTTCGGCCAAGGGCCTGACTTCGGGCTATCAGCCGCTCGGCGCGATGATCCTGTCGGACCGGGTCTGGGATGTGATGGCAGAAGGCGGAAACCGCTGGTTCACCGCCGGTTTCACCTATTCCGGCCATCCGGTTGCCTGCGCGGCGGCCCTGAAGAACATCGAGATCATGGAGCGCGAGGATCTTCTGGCCCATGTCCGCGAGATCGGCCCCTATTTCCAGCGCCGTCTGGGCGAGCTGGAGGCGCTGCCGCTTGTCGGCAATGTCCGGGGACGGGGGCTGATGCTCTGCGTCGAGAATGTCGCCGACAAGACCACGAAGGCGGTTCTGCCGGATGAGGCAAACGAGTCCAAGCGCATCTCGGACCTGGCCGAGGAGATGGGGCTGATGGTCCGCCCGATGGGCCATCTGAACGTGATGTCGCCGCCCCTGATCGTGACCAAGGACGAGATCGATTTCGTCGCCGAAACGCTGGAAAAGGCGATCCGGAAGGTGATCGACGGCCTGGTGCGCGAAGGCTACCGGATCGGCTGACAAGTCCTTGCGAACGCTGGGTTAATTTTTCACGACCGCGGCGTTTCAAACGTATGTCTGAACGTATGCCTGAGCGTATGTCTGGACGTGCTCCAAACCCGCCTGTCGAACCTACGGGCGGGCGGTGTTAACCATGACCGCGCACCGGATTCATGAAGGAGAAGGGTCGGCGTGCCTGCACCAGCGGTCTGCGAGAGAAACTCTGGCCAGGCACGCGTTTGTTTGAAGACACTCTCGGGTTGGCCTTCGACAGGGAGCGTGCCTATCCGGTGATCATGCCGGTGCTGGCAGTGGGGCCATTCCTTGGCGGGGGAGTGAACACGGTGACCGGTCTCCTTCGTCGTCGTGCTGAAGGGGGAAGTCGTGGAAACCGGCGCCTGTGCCGCGCTTTTCGCCGCGCCGGAACGCGACCATGCGCGAGCGCTGATCACGGCCTTGCGTCATCGGTTGCCTTTGCATTCTGAAATCGAGCCATCGCTGGTTCATCACGGAGGCAGAGCTCAAATACCCGCGGTCCCTCCGGGGACCGGAGTTGATTTTGCCCGCGACATCGCATCCTGTGATGGGCTGGAGACCGCGGTCTCGCTTCCCGACGGCACAACCGGCCGTGCCCGGCACTGAACAACACGGAAACGACAATGACCAAAGCTGATCTCGACCTTTGCTATCTTCCCGCCACCGAGGTTCTGGCCCGGTTTCGCGATCGCACCCTGTCACCTGTGGAATATCTCGACACGCTGATCGCCCGGGCGGCGGAAACCGAACCGAAGGTCAACGCCTTCGCCGCGACCCATTTCGACAAGGCGCGGGACCATGCCCGCGCGGCAGAGGCGCGATATGCCAACAGTGCGGGCGATCTGCGTCCGCTGGAGGGCCTGCCCATCGCGATCAAGGACGAGATGGACCTAGAAGGCGAGGTCGTCACCGTCGGATCGCTCTATCTCAAGGACAATGTCTCAACCGAAACGCATTTCACGGCACAGCGGCTTTTCGATGCGGGTGCTTACTACCATGCCCAGACCACGACGCCCGAGTTCTGCTGCGCCGGAACCACGGAAACGCGCATTCACGGCGTGACGCGCACGCCCTGGGATCTGCGCTATACCTGCGGCGGGTCATCGGGCGGATCGGGGGCGTCGCTGGCGGTTGGATCGTCGCCCCTTGCGACCGGATCGGATATCGGCGGCTCGATCCGCATTCCCGCGGCATGTTGCGGGGTGGTCGGATACAAGCCGCCCTATGGCCGTAACCCCGAAAACTCGGCCTTTGCCTATGACCATTATGCGGTGGTCGGACCGATGGGCCGCACGGTCGCGGATGTCGCCCTGATGCAGAATGTCATGTGCGGGCCGCACCCGCTGGACAATGCCACGATCCGCCCGAAATACGAATTGCCGCTGACCCATGAAGGCATCAGGGGGCTGAAGATCGCCTGGTCGATGGACCTTGGCTTTTTCGAGATCGACAGCCATGTGCGGGCCAACACGCTTCGGACGCTGGACGTTTTGAAAGCGCTCGGGGCCGACATC
The DNA here is from genome assembly GCF_026626305.1 of Frigidibacter sp. RF13. Taxonomy (GTDB): domain Bacteria; phylum Pseudomonadota; class Alphaproteobacteria; order Rhodobacterales; family Rhodobacteraceae; genus TMP-24. The sequence continues at coordinate 32,230 of NZ_JAPNUE010000014.1, forward strand.
GTCGAGGTGGACGTCACATGGACGGCGCGGGCCGAACAGGCGACCAAGACCTATCTCGATCACCTTTTCGGTGGCTACATCGCTTCGGTCGTCGACACCGACCCGTCGCGTGCCTCTTCTTGGGCAGCCTACTGCGCGGACCAGAACAAGACGACAACCAGTGCCGAATTCTACGAGGCCTATGAGGCGCAGGCGGACATGGGCCGGGTCTTCGGCGCCATGCTGGAGGAGAGCTATGCCTTCATCTGCCCGACGCTGGGGTACCATGAGATCCTTGCCGATCAGCAGCCCGAGGATGCGATCTTGATCAACGGCAAGGTGGTCGATCCGATGTATGGCTGGACGCTCTGCCATCCGTTCAACATGCTCGGCCGCTGCCCTGTTCTGTCGGTCCCCTCCGGCATCGGCGGCAACGGGTTGCCGACCGGTATCCAGATCGTCGCGCGCCATCTGGACGACGAACGCGTATTCCGCGTTGGGCAAGCGTTGCAGACTGCCGATCCATGGCTGAGCAAGCCAAGCAACCGTCCTCTGATCTGATCATCAGATCCTGGTGATCAAGGAAGGCGTTCGCGGTTCTGGCGCGGGAGGGCGACCTACATGCAAATCAGATCAAGGAGCGGCGCGGCCAGCGGCTTGGCGATGCGGCGAAGCCCTGAGGGCCGGCCCCGAACCGACCACCGACCCGGAGGCCCCGCGTGCGAGGCGCTGAGAAGCTGCCATCGGTCGCACATCTGAGTGGACCATTTCGATGACGACAAGACGCGTGGCGACGGAGGCGCAGACAGACTGCGGCGGCGCTCAGCCGCTTACATGCCGGATATCCGGCGCTGGGTCGCGGCATCGAAGATGTGTACCTTGTCCTGATCGACCGCGAGCGAGACCACGGTGCCTTCGGCCGGGCGATCGTGGCCGGGAACGCGGAACACGATGTCTTCGGAGCCGCTTTCGCCCAGCCTGGCATGCACGAAGGCATCTGCGCCGAGGGTTTCGACGGCAAGCACCCGTACAGTCAGCGTGCCGGGCCCGGCGGACCGGCTCCGCGTCAGATGTTCCGGCCGGACACCGAGAATGACGCCGCCGTCCTGCAGGCCGGCGGGGCGGGGCATCCGGCTGCCGTCGGAGATCAAGAGATCACTGCCCGTCACCGTCGCTGGAAGGAAGTTCATCGCGGGCGATCCGATAAAGCCGGCCACGAACATGTTCGCCGGCGCATCGTAGATTTCCATCGGCGTCGCGATCTGTTCGGCGACGCCCTTGTTCATGACGATCAGCCGGTCGGCCAATGTCATCGCCTCGACCTGATCGTGGGTGACGTAGAGCGAGGTCGTGGCGACCCGGCGCTGCAAATCCTTGATCTGCAGCCGCATCGATACGCGCAACTTGGCGTCGAGGTTGGAGAGCGGCTCGTCGAAGAGGAAAGCGGCAGGATCGCGCACCAGCGCCCGGCCCATGGCGACCCGCTGCCGCTGGCCGCCGGAGAGCTGGCGCGGCTTGCGGTCGAGGAGGGTCGAGAGGTCCAGCATCTCGGCCGCCTTGGCGACGCGGGCCTTGAGGTCATCGCCCCGGACCCCCGCGATGCGAAGCCCGTAGGCCATATTGTCGAACACCGACATGTGCGGATAGAGCGCATAGTTCTGAAACACCATCGCGATATCCCGCGCCCGTGGCTCGAGCGTGTTGACCACCCGTCCGCCGATCTCGATGGTGCCGCTCGTGATTTCCTCGAGCCCCGCAACCATCCTCAGAAGCGTGGATTTTCCGCAACCCGAGGGACCGACGATTACCACGAATTCGCCGTCGGCGATGTCGATCGAGACGCCGTGGATCACGTCGGTCTTGCCGTAGGTCTTGCGGACGTCTTTGAGGCTAAGCGTGGCCATTACTTCTCGGTCTCCACTAGTCCCTTCACGAACCAGCGCTGCATGAGAACGACGACCAGCACCGGCGGCAGGATCGCCAGAACGGAGGTTACCATAACAAGGTTCCAGGGGGTGTCTGCATCGGCGAAGGAAATCATCTTCCTCAGCGCGATGACGATGGTGTTCATCGAATTCGAGTTCGTGACCAGAAGCGGCCAGAGATATTGCGTCCAGCCGTAGATGAAGAGGATCACGAACAGCGCGGCGATGTTGGTGGCCGAGAGCGGCAGCAGGATGTCCTTGAAGAACCGCCACGGTCCGGCGCCATCGACGCGCGCGGCTTCGAGAAGCTCGTTCGGAATCGTCATGAAGAACTGGCGGAAGAGCAAAGTTGCCGTCGCAGAGGCGATAAGCGGCAGGATCAGGCCGGCATAGGTGTCGATCAGGCCGAGGTCCACCATCACCTTGTAGGTCGGCATGATCCGCACTTCCACCGGCAGCATCAGGGTGATGAAGATCAGCCAGAAGCAGGCCATCCGCAGGGGAAAGCGGAAGAAGACGATCGCAAAGGCCGAGGCCATCGAAATGATGATCTTTCCAACCGCGATGCCCAGCGCCATGACCGTCGAATTCAGCAACAGCCGCTCGACCGAGACGCCGCCAATCCGCGTGATCGAGCCGCTGAACGCCTCGCCATAGTTCTGCGCCGCCTCCGCCCCGGGCAGCATCGGCAAGGGCGGATTGAGAATCGTCTGGATCGAATGGGTCGATGCGACGGTGACATACCAGATCGGGAAGGCCACGATCACGCAGCCCAGGATCAGCAGGAAATGCCCGAGCGCGATGCTGCGCTTTGAGGTGCCGACCATGCCCTCAGCCATAATGCACCTTCCTTTCGACATAGCGGAACTGGAAGGCGGTCAGCGCGATCACGATGACCATCAGGATGACCGATTGCGCCGCGGAGGACCCGATCAGCAGGTTCACGAACCCGTCGTTGTAGACCTTGTAGACCAGCGTCTCGGTCGACTTGCCGGGGCCGCCCGAGGTTACCGCATGGATGATGCCGAACGTGTCGAAAAGCGCATAGACGGTGTTCACGACAAGAAGGAAGAAAGACGTTGGCGCGAGCAGCGGGAAAACGATCGTCCAGAACCGCCTGACCGGCCCGGCGCCGTCGATCGCCGAGGCTTCGAGCAGGGACTTGGGGATCGCCTGCAGCCCGGCCACGAAGAACAGGAAATTGTAGGATATCTGCTTCCAGCTTGCCGCTGCTACGACCAGCCCCATTGCCTGCGTGCCATTCAGGAGCGGATCCCAGTGGATGCCGAGCGCCCGCGGGATCGCGGCAAGTGTCCCGAAAGAGGGGTTGAACATGAAGAGCCAGAGCATGCCGGCGATGGCGGGAGCGACGGCATAGGGCCAGATCATCAGGGTACGATAGAAGCCGCGGCCGCGAACGATCTTTTCGGCCTGAACCGCAAGCAGGAGCGCGATGGCCATCGAGAAGAAGGCTGTCAGGATCGAGAATACGGCGGTGACCTGGATCGAGTTTATGTATGCGGGCTCTGCCAGAACCTTCTGGAAGTTCTGCAGACCCACGAACCTGGATTTCAGGCCGAACGGATCCTCGCGCAGCATCGACTGCCACAGCGCCTGGACCGCCGGCCAATAGAAAAAGACCAGGCTGATCGCGAGTTGCGGCGCGATCAGCAGCCAGGGCAACAGCCTATGGGGAAAGGTCGATCTGTTCATCAACGGAGTTGCGGCCGTCCCGCGAGTGCGGGGCGGCCGCGCCTGGCGTCAGCCGCCATAGGCCTCGGTGATCGCCGCATTGCCGCGTTCGACGATGGCGTCCATCGTCGCCTGCGCGTCCTGCTCTCCGGCGAGCATCTTCTCGAACTCCTCGTTGGCGATATCGCGGACCTGCGGCAGATTCGGCAGGCGCACGCCCTTGGAGTTCTCGGTCGGCGCCTTGCCCATCATCTGGGTGATCGGCGTTTCGCGACCCGGGTTCTGACCGTAGAAGCCTGAGGTCTTGGTCGCGTCATAGGCCGCCAAGGTCACGGGCAGGTAGCCCGACTTCTGATGCAGATACTCCTGAACTTCGGTCTTCGAGATATAGTCAAAGAAGGCCGCGACGCCCTTGTACTGCTCCTCCGATTTGCCGCCGAACACCCAGAGCGACGCGCCGCCGGGGATCGTGTTCTGCGGCCCGCCGGCATCGGTGTCATAGGGGAGTTGTCCTATGCCATAGTTCATGCCGGATTTGACGATGTCGCCCAGGCCGCCCGACGATTCGGTGAAGATGCCGCATTCACCGGCAAGGAAGATCTGCTTGGCCTCGGAGGTCCGGCCGCCGTACTTGAACGTGCCATCCTTGGCGAGGTCGGCAAGCGCCTGGAAGTGGTTGACGAAGACCGGCGCATTGAGCTTCAGCTCAGGCACGCCTCCCGGTTCGAGGCCATTCCCGTAGGTCGCGTAAGGCACGTCATTCCAGGCGGCGAAGTTCTCGAGATGGATCCAGGTGAGCCAGGTCGAGGTGTAGCCGCACGGGGCAGCGCCGGATTGCTTGATCTTCTTCGCCATGTCCCAGACCTCGTTCCAGGTCTTGGGCGGCTGTTCGGGGTCGAGGCCCGCCTTGGTGAAAATATCCTTGTTGATATAAGTGATCGGCGAGGACGAGTTGTAGGGGAATGACAGCATCGTGCCGTCGGGCTTGGAGTAGTAGGCCACGATTCCCGGCAGGTACTGGGACTTGTCGAAGGTCATGCCGGCGTTGGTCAGCACATCCGCGACCGGCATCACCGCGCCCTCGGCACCCATCATCACGCCGGTGCCGACGTCGAAGACCTGCATGATCTCGGGCGCCTGTCCGGCGCGGAATGCGGCAATGCCCGCGTTCAGCGTTTCGGGGTAGGTGCCCTTGAAGGTCGGCACAATCTTGTAGTCGGACTGGGTGGCATTGAAGTCGCCGGCAATCTTTTCGACCACCTCGGCGTTGGCGCCGGTCATCGCGTGCCACCAGCTGATTTCGGTCTGAGCAACCGCGGGAAGCGCCGGCAGCGCGAAACATGCGGCCGCGACGGCAATCAGGTTTCTTCTTTGCATATCATCCTCCACTTTTTTCAAGGCTCATGCGGTGCACTCTGCAAGAGGCTTCTAAAATTATCATGACTGATCACCGGCATCCGTCGGTTCGGCACGGTTTGGGCAAGGCAAGAAAACACCGTCTGTGCATCCTGCGACCTGAGGAAGCTCGGTTCAAGCAGAAACCTGTTTTCGAGGAAATGTCCGGTGCGCCCATGTTGAAGGTGGGGCCGCTATCCTTTGCGGATCATCGCAGATCCACGCGGGCACATTGATGCCGTCGGGGGGCGGACATGTCTTCGAAACCCTGCGGACGCCGTCTTCGGGATTCCATCATTTTTCATCCATACCGTCTGTGGCAACGCAAGAACCGATGGTGATGAGACGCTTCATGCCACCAACGGCATTTGCGTTCTCGACCAGATTTCCGGGAGTTAACGATGCTGCTACTTGGTTTGAGCCTTGGCCTGACCGCGAGAGGCGGCGGTGGCGGCGGCGTCGCCCCCGCGGCGTTTTCGATCAATGCCGACGGCTGGTCGGCGACCTATGCCTCGCCACCGGCGTTTGACCCCGTCGGCTCGCCGGAGACTTTCACGGTCGCGCGCGCGGGATTCAATGCCGCCGGATCGCCCGTGAGCGTCAATGATACCGTGACGTTCATGAAGCGTCTGCGTGAGCCCTATCCGAACCAGGCGACGCTGACCGCCGATCAGGTGGCGCTGTCCGACTATGTCTATGCCAGCGACACGATCAGCGGGGTTGCCAACAATTCGACGCGACCGGCACCGAAGCCGATCGCGATGTGGGTGACGCGCGACCTTCAGCATGTGAAGTCAAACAGCCTTGCGGCCAGGCTTGCCGTCGTTCATGCGCATGGCCGGAACGGCAGGCCGGTGGCGGCGGTGAAGTTCATCGCCACCGACGGCATCAACAGCGTCGAGCAGACCGTCAGCGCGATGTCGTCCCGGCAGTGGGCAGCATCCGGCCTTTATGGCGCCTATTTCGAATGCGCTCTCGATATCTCGACCCTGACGCAGGGCGCGCTCTGCACGCTCGACGCCATGATCTACCCCTGGGTGGGCGCGGCGTTCCAGCTGAGCGTGGATGCAGATGCCTATCCATCGGCAAACCTCACGACACAGCGCTTCCTCTGCGACCGGACCGGGGCCTATGGCACGGCCTATGCCTATGTCGATGGCGTGGGCGCCGGGACGCCGCAGGTCTCGACGACAGCCGCGACGGCAGAGGCCAACCCATATGCGACCGTCGCGGCGGCGGCGGCGGCGATCCAGACCTTTAATAACGCGAACTTTGGCCGCAACTCTGCCTCTGGCGGCATCATCCGGCTGAAGCCCGGCACCCACAATCGCACGACCTTCTCGTCGGTGGTGGTCACCGAGGTTCCGCTGGTGATCGAGGCCGACACGATCGCCAACAAGGCGAGCGTCATCTACAGCGACAATGCGACGAGCGTGACGAACGGCCTGCCGGACAAGACGGTCTGGCGGAACATGACCTTCCGCCGCGCGGGTGGCGCCAACATCATCTTCTTTGATGCAAATGCAACGCTTGCGAACCTCGACTATCTCTGCGCGCTGGAAAACGTCCATATCGACCAGAACGGCCAGTCGGCCTATGACGCCTGGTTCTATCGGCTGGGGCGGCTGTGGCTTGAGGATGTCACCGGCGGCTGGGCGAATATCTTCAACCATTTCTCGACCACGACGAAACATATCCATTTCGTCGGCTCCTCCGGCGCGTGGAATGCGACCGGAGCCTATGCGGTCTTTGCAGCGCGCATCACCAACGCCAAGATGCAGTCCTGGGCGGCGCAGACCAACGGGCAGGCGACGGTCGGTTTCCACATGGGGTTTTCCTTCCTTTCGAGTGCGGTCAATGGCAATGCGCTTCTGTCGCTCGACGGATCGGGCGACAGGGGCCTTGGCCTTGCCATGACGGTCTTTGAACAAAGGTCCGGCCTGTCGGCCCCCGCGCTGAGGATCAGCGCGGACAACAACCTGACCCCGACCGAGAACGCGGTTCGGGTCGGACTTACCGTCGTCGGGGCGAGAACAAACGAGCTTTATCAGGACACGGGTTCGACCACGGTCGCGAAATCGGGCTACGAGGTCGGCTGCGTCTATCGGGGACGCAATATTAAGTCGGACCTTTTCGGTACGCCGAACGGGGCGCGGGTCGGCAACTGGCCCGCCGTCTTTCAGGCGGGCTGCCGCCGCAACGCCATCATCCGGGGCGGTCAGGACAACGTGACCCCGGGCACCGCGGGGGCGTGGGTCGGCGAGGTGATAGCCCTTGGCGGGCAGTATGGCACCGACGCCTCTCCCTTGTCCGTTGCATGGACCGCAGACGCATCGTTCGACGGGACCGGCGCCGGAAACGGGGACTATCGCCCCGGCGCGGGGTCAGTGCTGGGCGCGCTGCCGGCACTCGACGTACACTATCCGATCGACATGCAGGGCCAGCCTCTGGCCACCGACGGCACGGCCGTGGTCGGGGCCTTGCAGGTCACCTGAGCGCACGGCGCCGACGTCGGCATGACTATGGAAAACACTGCCTTCGGGCGGACCACGGCTGACGAGCGGATCCCACAAGCGGGGCTATTCCGGAACCAGAAGCTGTCAAGAAGGCTGCAGCTGCGACCGTCCGCTTTCCGCCACTACGGTCCGGCGAAGCAGATGGACGCTTGGTGGTGAAATCAGCGAACTTGCGGGGTTGGGTCCGCGCTCGCTGACCTGAACGGAGTTGCCGCAGGTTGCAGCCCTGTGGCCCGAGGATGCCATTCAGTTTCACCGGTATCGGAACATGGCGGACATTTGTGGGCCGTATGGTGCCGAGCCTTCGGCGAAGGGCGCTTGCCAACACCTTGGCAGACCTTCAGGCACCTGCACGCAGGTGGCGGCAAGGGTGCAGGTAGCCATGCGTCCATCAGCTGTGGAGCTGAAAGAAAGAAATATTATTGAGATCAATGGTGCTGCAAGAGAGGATTGAACTCTCGACCTCTCCCTTACCAAGGGAGTGCTCTACCACTGAGCTACTGCAGCGCCGTTTGGTGGGGCGCGGTTTAGTGGCAAATCCGGGCGTGCGCAAGGGCAATCTGGACCCTTTTTCCGATCCGCTGTAGGAAGGCGGGCATGGATGAAAAACCGGGAAAGGCCGAACGCGAACCGACGCGGGAGGAGCGCCGCAAGGCCGCTCTCAGGGCGAACCTGCAGCGCCGCAAGGCGCAGGCGCGGGCGCGCAGCGACGGGCAGGCTGACGGGACCGGGACCGAAAAAGAAGAAAGCTGAGGCAGGCAGATGGATTCTATTCTGGTGAAGGGCAACGGGCCGCTGCGGGGCACGATACCGATTGCGGGGGCGAAAAATGCCTGCCTCGCGCTCATGCCCGCGACACTCCTAAGCGACGAGCCGCTGACGCTGACCAATGCGCCCCGGCTGTCCGACATCAAGACCATGACGCAGCTTCTGCAATCGCTGGGCGCCGAGGTGACCTCGATGCAGGGCGGGCAGGTGCTGGCCTTGTCCTCGCACGACCTCATGAACCTGACGGCGGACTATGACATCGTGCGCAAGATGCGCGCCTCGAACCTCGTCCTTGGCCCTTTGCTGGCCCGGGCGGGGCGGGCGGTCGTGTCGCTGCCGGGGGGCTGTGCGATTGGCGCCCGGCCGATGGACCTGCATATCGCGGGGCTCGAGGCGCTCGGCGCCGAGATCGAGCTGAAGGACGGCTATCTGCATGCGGTGGCGCCGAAGGGGCTGAAGGGCGCAGTGATCGAGCAGCGCTTTGCAAGCGTGGGCGCGACCGAGAATATCGTGATGGCGGCGACCCTGGCCAAGGGCATGACGGTCCTGAAGAATGCCGCGCGGGAGCCCGAGATCGTCGATCTGGTGGCCTGCCTGCGCGCGATGGGCGCCCAGATCGAGGGCGAGGGGACGGGGACGATAACCATCGAGGGCGTGGACCGGTTGCATGGCGCGACGCACCGGGTGGTGTCGGACCGGATCGAACTTGGCACCTACATGATCGCGCCCGCGATCGCCGGGGGCGAGATCGAGCTGCTGGGCGGGCGGCGCGCGCTGCTGGGGTCGTTCTGCGACAAGCTGGAAGAGGCGGGCGTTCATATCGAGGAAACCAAGGCGGGCCTGAAGGTTGCCCATGCCACGGGACGGGTGAAGGCAGTCAATGTGAAGACCGAGGTCTTCCCGGGTTTCCCCACAGACCTGCAGGCGCAGATGATGGCGCTTCTTTGCACCGCGCATGGCACGTCGGTTCTGGAAGAGACGATCTTCGAAAACCGCTTCATGCATGCGCCCGAACTGATGCGGATGGGCGCGCAGATCGATGTGCATGGAGGCCATGCCACCGTGACCGGGGTCGGGAAGTTGAAAGGCGCGCCGGTGATGGCGACGGACCTGCGCGCCTCGGTCTCTCTGATCCTCGCGGGTCTCGCCGCCGAGGGTGAGACGCTGGTGCGCCGGGTCTATCACCTTGATCGCGGCTACGAGCGGCTGGAAGAGAAGCTCGCGGGCGTGGGTGCGCTGGTCGAGCGGATCAAGGAGGAGTGATGGCGGACGCGCGGTTCGAGGACGGCAAGGAGGCGGCGCTGAGCCTGAAGGCGGAGACGGCCGACGATCTGCAGGTCATTTCGGCGCTGGTGCAGGATGCGGTTCTGTCGGCGACCGACATGGCGTGGGACCGTCGCGGGCGGACCTTCTCGCTTTTCCTCAACCGCTTCCGCTGGGAGGATCGTGCCCAGGCAGAACGCGAAGGGCGGCCGTTCGAGCGCGCGCGGGCACTTCTGGTGATCGGTGGAGTGCTGAAACTGGCGAGCCAGGGCTTTGACCGGAAGGACGGCGATGTCATCCTGTCGGTCCTGTCATTGGCTTGGGAGCCATCGGCCGACGGCGCTGGGCGGCTTCTCCTGACGCTTGCGGGAGACGGGGCGATTGCCGCGGAGGTCGAATGCCTTGACCTGACCTTGCGCGACGTGACCCGGCCCTATGCGGCGCCATCGGGGCACGCGCCGGCGCACCCGGAATAAAGTCGGAGTCGAGCGGCGGCCGGCTGCCGCCGGATGTGGGGCTGTGAAGGAGAGACCGGATGGATCTGCGCCGCCTTGGCCCCGCTGACAGCGACCTGTGGCGCGATATCCGCCTAGAGGCGCTGAAACGCGCGCCGGAGCAGTTTTCCTCTTCCTTCGCGGATTGGGCGGAACGGCCTTTGGCGGATTTCGCCGGGCGGCTGGAAAGTGCGTCGGTCTGGGCCGTGATCGAGGCAGGCCGGGCAGTGGCGGTCGCGGCGCTGACGCCGGATGACGAGGCGCGGGCGCTGGGCTGGGTTGAATCGGTCTATGTCCGGCCCGAGGCGCGGGGCAGGGGTCTTGCGCAGGCGGTTGTGGCCCGGATCGAGCGCGCCGGACGTGAGCGCGGGTATCAGGAATTGCGGCTGGAAGTGCGCGCGGCGAACCCGGCGGCGCGGGGGCTTTATGCACGGATGGGGTTTCATGATGTGGCCGGGGCGGGCGCCAGTTGCGCCGGCAAGTGCGAGATCATGATGGCCAAGGCGCTCTGACCGGGGCTTGAGCCTTGGTTTTGGCTTCCGTAAAGGGAGCGGGAAGGAGAAAGCCCATGCCGCAGTTCCTGAATTCCGCCGACCCCGGCTTTGATGCGGCCTTCGCGGCCTTTCTGACCACCAAGCGCGAGGATGCGCCGGATGTGGATCAGGCGGTGGCGGCGATCATCGAGGATGTGCGGGCGCGGGGTGACCGGGCGCTGATCGAGCTGACGGCGCGCTTTGACCGGCTTGAGCTGACGCCCGGTACGCTGGCTTTCTCGGACAGCGAAATCGAGGCAGAATGTGCGAAAGTGTCGTCCGAGGACCGGGCGGCGCTGGAACTCGCGGCCGAGCGCATCCGCGCCTATCACGTCCGGCAGATGCCGCAAGATCAGCGCTGGACCGACCCCGAGGGGGTGGAGCTTGGCTGGCGCTGGGGGCCGGTTTCGGCGGCGGGGCTTTATGTGCCGGGGGGACTTGCCTCCTATCCCTCGTCGGTCCTGATGAATGCGATCCCGGCGAAGGTGGCGGGCGTGGGGCGGCTGGTCGTGGCCTGTCCGACGCCGGGGGGGGTGGTCAATCCGCTGGTCCTGATGGCGGCGCGGCTGGCAGGCGTGGACAGGGTCTACCGGATCGGTGGAGCGCAGGCGATTGCGGCCTTGGCCTACGGGACGGAGACGGTGCAGCCGGTCGACAAGATAACCGGGCCGGGCAATGCCTATGTGGCCGCCGCCAAGCGCCGCGTCTTCGGGCGCGTGGGGATCGACATGATCGCCGGGCCGTCGGAAATTCTCATTATCGCGGATCGGGACAATGATCCGGACTGGCTGGCGCTCGATCTGTTGAGCCAGGCCGAGCATGATGAAAGCGCGCAGGCGATCCTTGTGACCGATGATGCGGAGTTCGGGCAGAGGGTCGCGGCGGCTGTCGACAAGCGGCTGGAAAGCCTGCCGCGCCGGGCGATTGCCGGGGCCTCGTGGCGCGACTATGGCGCGGTGATCACGGTGCGTGACATGGCCGAGGCGGCGGAGCTTTCGAACCGGGTGGCGCCGGAGCATCTGGAGCTGTGCGTCGCCGACCCCGAGGCGCTGGCGGCAAAGATCACCCACGCGGGCGCGATCTTCCTTGGCGCCTGGACGCCCGAAGCGATCGGCGATTATGTCGGCGGGCCGAACCATGTGCTGCCGACGGCGCGCTCGGCGCGGTTTTCGTCCGGCCTTTCGGTCATGGATTTCCTCAAGCGCACCACCATCGCCCGCATGTCGCCCGAGGCGCTGCGCGCGATCGGCCCGGCCGCCGTGCGGCTTGCAACGTCAGAGAGCCTTTCGGCGCATGGTCTGTCGGTTCAGGCCCGTCTGGACCGTCTGAACGCTTGACGGGGGCGATATTCCCGGTTTTGAAGGGCCAAGCGAATGTCCCGGGTCCTTGCCGGCCGGGAGGATGAGAGGCTGGCCATGACCCGCATCTGCCATATCGAGATCGACGACCGCGGCCTCGCGCCGCCGACGCCGGAGATCGAGCAGGAAAGAAAGGTCGCGATCTTCGACCTTCTGGAGGATAATTCTTTCGCCCTTCCCGGAAAGAACGGCCTGGATTTCCCCGGCCCCTTTCGGCTGGGGTTGGCGATCCGCGAGGGCCGGCTCGTCTTCGATCTGGCCTCCGAAGCGGGCGAGAAGGTGGCGGAATTCCACCTGTCGCTTGGCCCCTTCCGGCAGGTGGTGAAGGATTACTTCCAGATCTGCGCTTCCTATTTCGATGCGGTGAAACGCCTGCCGCCCGCCCAGATCGAGGCGATCGACATGGCGCGGCGCGGCATTCACAATGAAGGCGCGCGCACCCTGCAGGAACGGCTGGAGGGCAAGGCCGACCTCGACATCGACACGGCGCGGCGGCTGTTCACGCTGATCTGCGTCCTGCATTTCGGGGGATGAGTTGACGGGGAAGTTCCCGAGTTCGGTGCTCTTCTGCTGCGACCATAATGCCGTCCGCTCGCCCATGGCCGAGGGGATGATGAAGAAATTCTACGGTCATGCCGCCTATGTGCAGTCGGCGGGTGTGCATAACGATATGGAAATCGACGGTTTCTCGGTCGCGGTCTGTCAGGAACTGGGGATCGAACTGTCGCGCCACCGCTCGCGGTCCTTCGAGGAGATGCGCGACTGGGGCGACGATCTGTCGGGCTTCGACCTCGTGGTGGCTCTGTCGCCCGCGAGCCAAAGGCAGGCGCTGGAATTCACCCGCTTCTTCCATCTCGACGTCGAATATTGGCCGATCCTCGATCCGACCGGCATCGGCGAGACCCGGGAGGCCAAGCTCGCCGCCTACCGGCAGGCGCGCGACCAGATCAAGGCGCGGATGCTGGAACGTTTCGGCCCGCCGACCGAAAGCTGACCCACGAACTTATTGTTTCGGTGCGCGTGACACTTCCTTGGCCGCCGCGCGCGCGCGTGCTAGCCTGCCGCCCGGGTAGCTGTATCAGTGGGGCATCAGATGCGATTCAATCCCGGACTTTTCATCCTGATTTCCGTGGCCGTGGGGCCTGCGGCACTGGCCAATGGCCAGACGCCGACCGAGGTCGCGCTTTGCGATCCGTTCCTCGCGCCGGGCGACAATAATGACGACAGCGGCAATGAGGAAGACCAGCAGACCGAGCGCCGCGTGCGCTATGATCTGGAAAAAAGCGAGCCCTTGACCAGCGAGGACGCCGTCATGGAGGCGATCTACGAGGAAAAATGGGACCTGGCCTCGCTTGCGCCGGTGGCGCGGCCCGCGATTTGCGAGGGTCAGGACAGCTATGTCGTGAACTGGGCCGAGGTCATGGGCAAGGACGATCGGGGCGAGGATGCGGTGATCGCGCGCGGCTTCTTCCGGATCGAGAAGGACGGGACCTTCCAGTTCGACTATGCCAAGCGGCCCTACACCGGCACATGGCAGTTCAAGGACGGCCAGATGGTGCTGGACGCGGGCTGGCTGAACCATGGTGAGCCGCTCGCCGCGACGGTCGAGAAGGTTCAGACGCCGGTCGAGCTGATCGGGTCGGATGGCGCGACCGACAGCTATCTGGAGGAGATCTACCGGGTGGGGCCGTTCCGGCTCTTGCCGCTGGATACGACGGCGCGTGGGGTGGTGCAGGACTGCGCCTGCCCTGTGAACTGATCGGGAGAACTGACCGGGCGAACGGTCCCGCCAGCGGCGCGGCTGGCTGTCGCAAATCTCGGCCAAGGGGTCTTGCCCGGTCTTGCCCGGGCCGGGATAGCCGCGCTAGGCATGCCTGACAGCTTCGGCGCCGCAGCGCCGGGGCAAGCATGCCGGGGAGGGACCATGAGCCAGACGACGATCGCGCGCTATTACGAGGCGTTCAACCAAGGCGACATCGACGCGATGCTCGCCACGCTGCACGCGGACTTCACCCATCACGTGAACGAGGGCGCGGCGCGGCTGGGCAAGGCGGCCTTCGCAGACTTCTGCCGCCATATGAGCGAGACTTACCGCGAGACCCTGACCGACATGGTGATCTTCGCGAGCGAGGACGGCACACGCGGGGCGGCCGAATTCACCGTGAACGGCACCTACCTGAAGACCGATCCGGGCCTGCCGGAGGCGCGGGGCCAGAGTTACATCCTGCCCGCGGGCGGGTTCTTCACGCTGAAGGACGGGCTGATTACCCGGGTGACGACCTATTACAACCTCGCCGACTGGATCCGGCAGGTGTCATGAGCACTGAAGTCCATGTCCTGACCAGGGAGGCTTTCGCGGCCGCGCTTGACGAAGTGGCGCGATTGAGGATCGCCGTCTTCCGCGACTGGCCCTACCTCTATGACGGCGATCTGGAATATGAGCGGAGATATCTTTCCGCCTATCTCGACAGTCGCGACAGCCTGGTCGTGGGCGCCTTTGACGGGACGCGGCTGGTCGGAGTGTCCACCGCCGCGCCGATGGAGGATCATGCCGAGGAACTGGGCGCGCCGCTTCTGGCGCTCGGCTATGCGCTGGAGGAGGTCTATTACTGCGCGGAATCCGTATTGCTGCCAGAATACCGGGGCCGGGGGATCGGGCATGCCTTCTTCGATGCGCGCGAGGCGAAGGCCCGCGCGTTGGGGCGGAAATACATGGCCTTCTGTTCGGTGAAACGGCCGGAGGATCATCCGCTTAGGCCCGTGAGCTTCCGTACCAATGACGCTTTCTGGCAGGGCCGGGGCTATGCGCCGTTGGAAGGGGTCTTTGCGGAATATGGCTGGCGGGATATCGGGGCCACGGAAGAGACGCGCAAACAGTTGCAGGTCTGGTTCCGCGCCTTGTGAGGGAGATGGGCGAGGGGGCTGTCTGCCCCCTCGCGCTCCCCCGAGGATATTTGCGAACGAAAGAGGGAAAGCGGAATGAAGATTGCGGCGGCGGCCTATCCCCTGTCCTGGTTCGACCGGTTCGCGGAGTACGAGGCGAAGCTTTCCCGATGGGTCGCGGAGGCGGCGGGCGCGGGGGCGGAACTGCTGGTCTTTCCCGAATATGGCGCGATGGAGCTGGCCTCGCTGGGCGGGGCTGCGGTTGCGGCCGATCAGGAGGAGGCGTTGCATGAGGCGTCGCGCCACCGGGCGGCCGCGGATGTGGTGCATGTCCGTCTGGCGGCGGAGCACGGGGTTCATATTCTGGGCGGGTCGGGTCCGGTGTTCGATGCGGCCCTGCACCCGTCACGGCCGGTGAACCGCGCGACCTTCTACGGGCCGGAGGGCATTCTCGGCCATCAGGACAAGGTGATGATGACGCGCTGGGAACGTGATCCCTGGCGGATGGTGGCGGGAGAAGTGCAACGGCTTTTCGAGACGCCAATCGCGCGGATCGGGATTTCGATCTGCTATGATAGCGAATTTCCCCTGCCGGCGCGCGCGCTGGCCGAGGCCGGGTGTGAAATCCTGCTGGTGCCGTCGGCGACAGAGACGCTTGCGGGCTTCACCCGGGTCAGGGTGGGCGCGATGGCGCGGGCGCTGGAGGGGCAGATGATCTGCGTCCACGCGCCGGTGGTGGGCGCGGCCGACTGGTGCGCGGGGATGGAGTTGAACACCGGTCGCGCCTCGGTCTACGGGCCGCCGGATCGCGGCTTTCCGCCCGAGGGCATTCTGGCCGAGGGTGGTTTGGGCGAAGCTGGCTGGGTCTATGCCGATGTCTCGCTGGAGGCGATTGCGGCGGTTCGGGCTGACGGCGGCGTTTTGAACCTTTCGCATTGGCCCGAGCAGCTCGCGCCCGCGAAAAATCTGGAAATCCGGGGCCCCGGGGCGAAACGCGCTTGAAAAACCGGGGGAAGGGGCGCATTTAGGGCGCGCCCGCGGGAATTGCCGCGGGTAATTCATTATGGAGTGACCATGGCCAAGGATGACGAGCTCGAATTCCCCGGTGTCGTGCGTGAACTCCTGCCCAACGCGACATTCAAGGTCGAGCTTGAGAACGGCCATGAGATCATCGCCACGATGGCAGGAAAGATGCGCAAGAACCGGATCCGCGTTCTGGCGGGCGACAAGGTTCAGGTGACGATGACGCCCTATGACCTGACCAAGGGGCGGATCAACTATCGCTTCAAGTAAGATGGTCAAGCTCGTCCTCGGCTCGGCCAGCCCGCGCCGGAGGGAGCTTCTGGCGCAGCTTGGGCTGACGCCCGACGCGGTGCGCGCGCCCGATATCGACGAGACACCCCGGAAGGGCGAATTGCCCCGCGCCTATGTCGCGCGGATGGCGCGTGAGAAGGCTTTGGCTTTGGAAGCTGCGCCGGACGAGGCGGTGCTGTGCGCCGATACCACGGTTGCCGTTGGTCGCCGTATTCTGGGCAAGCCTGAGAGCGCGGGCGAGGCGGCGGAGTTCCTGTGGGCGCTGTCGGGGCGGCGGCATCATGTGCTGACCGCCGTCGCGGTGCGGCGGGGCGCGCGGATCTGGGAACGGCTCGTGGATACGGAAGTGAAGGTCAAGGCTTTGTCGGACGCCGAGGTGAACGCCTATCTGGCGTCGGGCGAATGGCAGGGCAAGGCAGGGGCCTATGCGATCCAGGGCCGGTTCGGGGCGATGATCCCCTGGCTGAAGGGGTCTTTCACCGGCGTCGTCGGCCTGCCGGTCGCCGAGACCGCGCATCTTCTGGCGGCGGCGGGCGTCGATCTGCATGGGGGATGGCGGGCATGAAGGGCCGGGTCGTCGTGCTGGGCGAATGGCGGGGCCGGGAGGCCGCTGCCCTTATGGTCGACGGGCGGCTGGAAGATTTGCTGATCGCGCCCGAGGACGAGATGTTTGCGCCGGGGGCGGTCCTGCGTGGGACGGTGGACCGGCAAATGAAGGGGCAGGGCGGGGTCTTTCTGCGTCTGCCGGACGGCCAGAGAGGCTTCCTGCGCGAAACCGGTGGACTCGCGCCCGGGCAATCGGTGCTGGTGCAAGTGACGGGTCGGGCCGAGGCGGGCAAGGCCCTGCCGGTCACGACACGCATCCTCTTCAAATCGCGGCATGTGATCGTGACGCCAATGGCGCCGGGCCTCAATATCTCGCGCCGGGTGAAGGACGAGGAGGAGCGTGCCCGGCTGGCGGCGCTGGCCGAGGCGGGCATGGACGGGTCGGGATTTGGTCTGATCGTCCGGTCGGCGGCGGAAGGCGCCGATGACGAGGAGATTGCGGCCGATATCGCTGCGACGCGGGAACTGGCCGAGGCGGTGATGGCGGATACCTCGGGCGCGCCGGAACTGCTGGTCGATGCGCCGGGCCCGCATGAGGAGGCCTGGCGCGACTGGGCCGATCCGGAGCCGGACGAGGTGGCGGACGGGCCGGGGGCTTTCGCCGCCCACGGGATCGAGGAGGCGATCGACGCGCTTCTGACCTCTGTCGTCGCGCTGCCGGGTGGCGGCCATATGGCGGTCGAGCCGACCCGGGCCTTCGTCGCCGTCGATGTGAACACCGGTGCCGATACCTCGCCCGCCGCGAGCCTCAAGGCCAATATCGCGGCGGCCCGCGACCTGCCGCGCCAGCTGCGGCTGAGGGGCCTCGGCGGTCAGGTGATCGTCGATTTCGCACCGATGCCGAAAAAGGACCGCGCGGCGCTGGATCAGCAGCTGAAGACTGCCTTTCGCGGCGAGGCGGCGGAGACGGTTCTGGCGGGCTGGACACCTCTGGGGAATTACGAGATCCAGCGCAAGCGTGACCGGATCGCGCTGGCCGATCTGGCAAGGGGCACGGCATGAGCTGCCCGGTCTGCCAGAAGGACGGGGACCCGAAATACCGGCCCTTCTGTTCCAAGCGCTGCGCCGACATCGACCTCGGCCGCTGGCTGAGCGGATCCTATGTCATTCCCGGCGAGGCGGTCGAGGATGAGGCGCTTCCGCAAGACACCGACACGACCCCGCCGAAACACTGAAATTTTCGCCAAACCCTCTGGACAGCCCCCGCCCGCCCGGCTAAGACCGCGCCACCCCGGACGGCAAGACCCGGACCCGGTGCCCAGATAGCTCAGTTGGTAGAGCAGCGGATTGAAAATCCGCGTGTCGCTGGTTCGATTCCGGCTCTGGGCACCATCACTTCCCCAAGAAAGCAAGCAGTCGAGGATGTCGACAGATCGGGCGCTGGCCGGCGAGCGCCTGTCGAAATGAGGTGTAATCCGGCGTTGTGGGTGGCGGAGGGACAAGTGCTGCAAATGGATCGATGGCCGCGTCCTCTGCTGCCTGATAGATATGCGCGGCGTAGGCGTCTACAGCTGCGACGGCGTTAAATGCACGATGAATCTTGTCGTATTCTTTGTCGTACTCATCAAGATTCGGCGCGACGACTTGGCGGCGAAATTCCTTGGGGGACATTGCCATGGCCATCTCCAGTGAGTGTTCGCAGGTGCGCTTGCGAATTGCCGACGAGAGCATGGCAAAGGCGTGAAACTTATCGCAAACTTAGTGCGAAATTCTTTCTATATCGCGGGTTTTTGGCTCCGGCGGTAGGGATCGAACCTACGACCAATTGATTAACAGTCAACTGCTCTACCGCTGAGCTACGCCGGAACACCGGGGGCGATATAGCAAGTGGCCCGGGGGGCGTCCAGTGGGTATTCCAAGTTTTTTGGCCGGTTTGGTGGTCGGTGGTCAGGTGAGGTGAAAGCGGGCCGAGAAGCGAAGATCGCCTTCGGCAGAAATCTCATTTTTCTCTGACAATTCAATCAGATGTGCGAATGTGTTCAGGGCCGCGGCGCCGAGGAGCGTGGTTGGCGTGTCAGTATAGATCAGCCGGGCGAGATCAAGCGGTGTCGCCGGGCCGGCGCGCAGGGCGTCTGTGATGGCGCGGGCACGGGCCTGACGATGGAGGGTCAGTTCCGCAATCCGGTCGAGGGGGGACAGGACCGGATCACCGTGACCGGGCCAGAGGCGCGTGGGGCAGGCCGCGGCGAGCCGGTCGAGCGAGCGCATATAGGCGCCCATGTCGCCGTCGGGGGGCGCGACGATCGAGGTCGACCAGCCCATCACGTGATCGCCGGAGAAGACTTCGCCCTGCCAGCTGAAGCACAGGTGATTGCCGAAATGGCCCGGGGTGTGGAGCACAGTGAGCGACCAGTCGCCCTGGCTAATGAGGTCGCCGTCAGAGAGGAGGCTGTCCGGCCGGAAATTGCGGTCGGCGCCTTCGCCGCCGGTTGGCGGCTCGCGGCGGGCGAGATCCTCCATCAGCGGCGAGCGGCCCGCGGTGGCATCTCCGAAGGCGAGGACCGGCGCGCCGGTGGCGGCAGATAGGCGGGGGGCGAGGGCGGAATGGTCTCGGTGGGCATGGGTGACGAAGATATGGCTGATCCGTTCGCCGGGTTCGAGTGCGGCAATGAGGGCGGCGAGATGGCGGTCGTCATCGGGGCCGGGGTCGATCAGGGCGACGCTGCCGGTGCCGATGATGTAGGAGTTGGTGCCGCGGCCGGTCATGGGCGAGGGATTGGGCGCCAGAACGCGCCTCAGGCCGCCGTTCTGCGCGGGGCGCAGCCATTCGGCAACGCCGGGCGGGGCAGGGGGCGCATCGATGGGCATGAGGCTTTCCTCCCTCCGCGCCTGCCGCTAGGCTTGGATCATGTTCGACTGGCTCAAGCAATTTCTGCCCAAGGGTCTTTACGGCCGGGCGGCGCTTATCCTGATCCTGCCGATCCTGACCATCCAACTGGTGGTCTCGGTGCTGTTTGTCCAGCGCTATTTCACCGATGTCACCCAGCAGATGTCGCGCAACATCATGCCCGAACTGCGGATGATCGAGACGGAGCTGCGGGGCGCGGCCTCGGCCGAGGCGGGCTTTGCGGCGGCCGCGAGCCGGGCGAGCGGTCTGGGGCTCGTCCTGACGCGTCAGGACGAGGTTCAGACCGAGGACGGCCGCGTTTTCTACGATTTTTCCGGGCGGGTGGTGATCCGCACGTTGCGCGAGGCGTTCGAGAGCCTGAAGGGCGTCGATCTGTCCGATCTGCGAACGGTGCGGCTGTCGTTCGACAGCCCGCACGGGCCCTATCAGTTGCAGTTCAGCCGCAATCGGGTGACGGCGCGCAACCCTCACCAGCTTCTGGTCTATATGCTGGCGACCGGGGCGCTGATGACGCTGGTCGCCTTCGTCTTCTTGCGCAACCAGCTCAGGCCGATCCGGCGGCTGGCGGTCGCGGCTGAGGCGTTCGGCAAGGGGCGGACCGTGCCCTACCGGATCGCGGGGGCATCAGAGGTCCGGGCGGCGGGGGCGGCGTTTCTGGACATGCGGGCGCGGATCGAGCGGCAGATGGAGCAACGTACACAGATGCTTTCGGGTGTCAGTCATGATCTGCGCACGCCGCTCACCCGGCTGAAGCTTGGTCTGGCGATGCTGGGGGACGGCGAAGAGGTGCAGGCGCTTGAGCGCGATGTCGAGGACATGCGTCGGATGCTGGACGGATTTCTGGCCTTCGCCCGCACCGATGCGCTTGAGGGCGATGCCGAGGAGGTCGATCCAGCGGAGCTTGCGCGCCGCGCGGTCGACGATGCACATCGGATGGGGCGGCATGTGATCTTCCAGGGCGCTGTCGGTGAGGGCGTGGCGCTGTGGCGGGCGGGCGCGGTCCGGCGCGCGCTCGACAATCTCATCTCGAACGCGGTGACCTATGGTGGGATGGCCGAAGTGTCGGTGGCGATCCTGGAAAAATCCGTACGTTTCACGATCGAGGATGACGGGCCGGGGATTCCCGAGGACAAGCGCGAGGAAGCGTTGAAGCCTTTCGTGCGGCTGGTTCCCGGACGCAATCAGGATCAGGGCTCGGGCGTCGGGCTGGGGCTTGCCATCACCGCCGATATTGCACGGAGTCATGGCGGGAGCCTCAGGCTGGGCGAGAGCGAACGGCTCGGTGGTTTGAAGGCGGAACTGATCCTCGCCCGATAGGCCGGGCCTCCCCGGTCACGTCGTGCCGCGTCTGGGCGCGGCACGAGTCGTGCATGACATGCCCGACGGGGCCCGCCGGAGGGAAAGGCCCGCACATGGCAGGCCCTTCGGGGTCATCTGAGGTCGAAACGGTCGAGTTCCATCACCTTGGACCAGGCGCTGGCGAAATCGCGGACGAATTTCGCGGCATTGTCGCCTTGTGCATAGACCTCGGCCAGCGCGCGCAGCTGCGAGTTCGAACCGAACACCAGATCGACGCGGCTTGCCTGCCATTTCTGCGCGCCGGTCGCCCGGTCGCGGCCCTCGAACGCCTCGGCACTGTCTGAGGTCGGGGTCCAGCTGGTGGCAATGTCCAGAACCTCGGTGAAGAAGTCCTGGGTCAGGGCGCCCGACCGCTTGGTGAAAGCCCCTTGGGCATTGCCGCCGTGATTGGCGCCAAGCACCCTGAGGCCGCCGACCAGCACCGTCATTTCCGGGGCGGAGAGTGTCAGGAGCTGCGCCTTGTCGACCAGCATTTCCTCGGCGGTGGTGCGGTAGGCGTGGCGCTGCCAGTTGCGGAAACCGTCGGCTTCGGGTTCCAGCGCGGCAAAGCTTTCGGCATCGGTCTGTGCGTCGGTCGCATCCATGCGGCCGGGGGTGAAGCGCACCTCGACCGGATGGCCCGCAGCAATCGCTGCCTGTTCGACCGCGGCCGAGCCCGCGAGCACGATGAGGTCGGCGAGCGACACCGCCTTGCCGCCGGTGGCCTTGGCGTTGAAATCGGCCTGAACCTTCTTCAGCGCCGCGATTACCGGGCCGGTGCGGGCGGGCTCGTTCACCTCCCAGTCCTTCTGGGGCGCGAGTGCGATGCGGGCGCCGTTCGCGCCACCGCGCTTGTCCGACCCGCGGAAGGTCGAGGCCGAGGCCCAGGCGGTAAAGATGAGGTCGGAGGCCTTGGGCCCCGAGCTGAGAATTGCTTTCTTCAGCGCAGCAATGTCGGTCGCGTCGATGAGCGCATGGGTGCGCGCGGGGACCGGGTCTTGCCAGATCAAATCTTCGGCCGGGACTTCCGGACCGAGATAAAGGCTCTTCGGCCCCATGTCGCGGTGCGTAAGCTTGAACCAGGCGCGGGCGAAAGCATCGGCGAACTGGCCGGGGTTCATGTGGAACCGGCGCGAGATCGGCCCGTAGATCGGATCGAAGCGCAGCGAAAGGTCCGCCGTCGTCATCATCGGGCGATGCTTGATCGAAGGGTCATGCGCGTCGGGGATCATGTCTTGCGGCTCGACATCCTTGGCAAGCCAGACGATGGCGCCCGCCGGGGTTGTGGCCTGTTCCCATTCATATTTGAACAGCATGTTGAAATAGCCCATGTCCCAGGTGGTGGGATTGGGTTTCCAAGCGCCTTCGAAGCCGGAGGTGGTGGTGTGGATGCCCTTGCCGGTGCCGAACTTGTTGGCCCAGCCAAAACCCATCGCTTCAAGCGGCGAGGCTTCCGGGTCGCCTCCGACAAGCGCGGCATCGCCCGCGCCATGCGCCTTGCCGAACGTGTGACCGCCCGCGACCAGCGCCACGGTTTCCTCGTCGTTCATCGCCATGCGTGCGAAAGTCTCGCGCACGTCGCGGCCCGAGGCGACCGGGTCGGGCACACCGTCCGGTCCCTGCGGGTTCACGTAGATCAGGCCCATCTGCACCGCGGCGAGGGGGTTTTCCAGTGTGCGCTCTCCAGAATAGCGGCTGTTTTCCTTGTCCGAGGTCGCAAGCCATTCGGTTTCGGCGCCCCAGTAGATGTCCTCTTCCGGTGCCCAGACATCGGCGCGCCCGCCGCCGAAGCCGAAGGTCTTGAACCCCATGGATTCAAGCGCAACGTTGCCCGCAAGGATCATCAGATCGGCCCAGGAAATCGTATTGCCGTACTTCTGCTTGATCGGCCACAGCAGCCTGCGCGCCTTGTCGAGGTTGCCGTTGTCTGGCCAGGAATTGAGCGGCGCAAAGCGCTGCGTGCCTGTCGAAGCGCCACCGCGGCCGTCCGCGGTGCGGTAGGTGCCGGCCGAATGCCAGGCCATGCGGATCATCAGGCCACCGTAATGGCCCCAGTCGGCGGGCCACCAGTCCTGGCTGTCCGTCATCAGTTTCGCGAGGTCGGCTTTCAGCGCCTTGTAATCAAGCCTGCCGAAGGCTTCTCGGTAGTCGAACTCCGCGCCCATCGGGTTCGACACCGGCTGATGCTGATGCAGGATCGCGAGGTTCAGCTGGTTCGGCCACCAATGCCGGTTGCCCCGGCCGCTGAAGCGCGTGGCGGGCCGTGCGGCGCCATGCATGACCGGGCATTTGCCCTGACTATCGTTGCCGTCCATCGGACTCCTCCTGGTCTCTTTGATCCTTGCGGGAGGAGCTCGCCCACCCGTTGCGCGCCATCATGGCGATCTAGAATGATTCTAAAAGACCGGAGCGCCGAGGTCACGAAAAAACTTTCCCGTGATCGGCAGGGAACGGCCAGCCCGGGGGGACGGGCTGGCACGCATGTTGGGGACGTCAGGCCGCGCGGGTCATCCCGGCCTTGTAGAGCGCCCCGGCGACGAGGCCGCCTACGAGCGGGGCTGCGATGAAGACCCAAAGCTGCGCAAGCGCCGCGCCGCCTGCGAAGATCGCAGGTCCGATCGAGCGGGCCGGATTCACCGAAACGCCGGTGACATTGATGCCGACAAGGTGGATCGCCGCGAGCGTCAGGCCGATCGCCAGCCCGGCAAAGCCCGGCGCCGCGCCTGTGCCGGTGGCGCCAAGGATGACGGTGACGAAGAGGAAGGTCATCACCGCCTCGAAGATGAGCGCCGCACCAAGCGTATATTCCCCCAGATAGCCGGGGCCATAGCCGTTCGACCCAAGGCCCCATTCGCCAAGCGCAAAGCCCGGCTTGCCGCTTGCGATCATGTAAAGCAGGGCTGCACCAAGGATGGCGCCCGCGATCTGCGCGATGGAATATTGGATGGCTTCGGCCACCGACATGCGGCCGGCAGAGACCATGCCGAAGGAGACGGCGGGGTTGAGATGGGCGCCGGAAATGGCGCCGAGCCCGTAAGCAGCGGCAACGATGGCGAGGCCGAAGGCCAGTGAAATGCCGGTGAAGCCGATGTCCGGCCCGGCGATGACGGCCGATCCGCAGCCGAACAGAACCAGAATGGCGGTGCCGATCACTTCGGCGATGAGTTTGCGTGTCATTGTCCCTCCTGCGGCCCCTTCCCCGGAGCCTGACTTTCCTGCCCGAAGGCGGCGGGCGCGGTTGCCTTCCCGCAGACGAGACCTTATTGGGGGAGGCGCGGGCCTTTCAGGGGAAAAATCCGATGCGGGACATCAAAATTCCACAGGAGCGTCACCCCGAGAAGGCGCACCGTCCCGATCAGGCGCAGCCGAAGAAACCGGCATGGATCCGGGTGAAGGCGCCGACATCGGCGGGCTACAAGGAAACCCGCGACATTCTGAAGACCAACAAGCTCGTCACCGTCTGCGAGGAAGCGGGCTGCCCCAACGTCGGCGAATGCTGGAGCCAGGGCCACGCCACCATGATGATCATGGGCGATATCTGCACGCGCGGCTGTTCCTTCTGCAATATCGCGACCGGCAAGCCCAATCAGCTCGACCAGTTCGAACCGGGTCGGGTCGCGCATGCCGTCCAGACGCTGGGGCTCAATCATGTAGTGGTGACCTCGGTCGACCGCGATGATCTGGACGATGGCGGGGCGGAACACTTCGCCCAGACGATCCGCGCGATCCGCCACCGATCGCCTGGCACCACGATCGAGATCCTGACGCCCGACTTTCTGAAATGCGCCCCCGAGGCGCTGGAAAAGGTGGTCGAGGCGCGGCCCGACGTCTTCAACCACAATCTCGAAACCGTTCCGGGCCTCTACCCGTCCGTCCGCCCCGGCGCGCGCTATTTCCACTCGCTCAGGCTCTTGCAACGGGTGAAGGAGCTTGATCCGGCGATGTTCACCAAATCGGGCATCATGGTGGGCCTTGGCGAGGATCGTCAGGCGGTTCTGCAGATCATGGACGACATGAGGGCGGCCGATGTCGATTTCCTGACCATCGGTCAGTACTTGCAGCCGACGCCCAAACACCACCGCGTCGACCGGTTCGTCACGCCCGAGGAGTTCAAGGCCTACGAGACCTCGGCCTATGGCAAGGGCTTCCTGATGGTTTCGGCCACGCCCTTGACCCGCTCGTCCTATCATGCGGGCGACGATTTCGCCCGGCTACGGGCGGCGCGTTTGGAAAAACTCGGCCGCGCTTGACGCGAAGACCTGTCAGGCCCGCGGTCGCAGTCCGATTTCGTTCAACACCTTCTCAAGCCGGTGCAGATCGCCGGTCTCGTTCGGCCGGGCGGCCGCCTCGGCCTTCAGCGCGTCGAACTTCACCCGCAGGTCGGCCTTTTCCTTGCCCTTGCAATCGTTCCATGGCCGGCCCTGCAGACCCATGACCAGAACGTAATAGCCGATGAAATGCGGCTGGGTGCCGGTTTGCAGGAGCCTCAGATAGGCGGCATCGGCGCCCATGGCGCGGATCTCTTCGGCCGAGCGGATACCCGCCCGCGCAAAGGCAGATTCCGAGGCAGGACCGAGATTGGGAATCGATGAGACAGGTGAAGCCATGCCCCTGATTAGCTCAGGGCACGGAGCCACCCAAGATCAGATCGACGCCCAGTCCTTGAACTGCGTGGCCTGCATCTGGCGGGGCGTCTGACCGCCACCAGCCTGCTGGCTCATCTGGCCTTCTCGCGCCTGCGGCACGCGGCGGGGCTCATCGCCCTGTCGGTCCTCCGGACGCGCCGCACCCATCTGCTGCACCTTGTCCATCTTCGCACCCACTCTTCGGCCGTTTCCCGGCCGTCCCTTCTCTGCCTCACCATCTTTCCGCATCCACGCGGCAATGGCGCGGCGCAGATAGGGTCGGTTTGCGGCATCGTCAATAGAGATTGCGACAGGTTTGGATGCAGGCAAGCGACTTTCGGCCGGGAGTTATCCACAGTTGCGGCATTTGTCGCAAATTTGCAGCATTGTTGTCGGAAAGGCGTGATGTCAGCCCCGGAACGCCGCTGCGAACGGCTCGGGCAGGGCGAATTCGGTCAGGGCCCGGGCGCGGGCTTCAGAGGACATCTTGCGCGCCGTCTTCTCGACGATCTTCAAAAGCGCGTCCGGGTCGCGCCCTTCGGCGAAGGGCTTGAAATACCAGCGCAGGAAGGTGAAGCAGATGACATCCTCAAGCGCCTGCACATCGGCATCGCGCTTGATCCCTTCCTTGCGGATCATCTGGCCGACACGCTCGACCTGGTCGGCGCCGTAGCCATGAGCTGCCATGATCTCTCCCACCCGCCGGGCGTGGAAGGCGCCGAGGTCGCGGCGCCAGTTGAGGTAACCCTCTTTGCCCTCGGGATAGACGCTGCGCGGCGAGGTCCAGCGTTCGATATGCTGGCCGCGCGCGGCGATGCGCAGAATGTCCGAAGCCGAGGGGAAGAGGCGGTCCAGTTCATCGGTCATCCGCTGGCCGTAGAGGAGCGCGGCCGGTGCGCCCTCGCTCCGGTCGGGGTCGGCGGCATTAGCGGCATCGATGGCGGCAAGCGTGGCGGCAAGGCGGTCTTCGGTCATGGCTGTGGCTCGGGCCCTGCACTTTGTCTGTCGCCATAAAGCAGGATCAGCCCGGCGGCCACAAGCACGGCGATCCCCGCCCATTCGATCGGTTCCGGCCAGTCCTGCCAGAAGAGCCAGCCCCAGGTCAGGCCCCAGATCAATGCGGTATATTCGAAAGGCGCCACCAGGCTTGCCTCTGCGAGCTTGTAGGCCTGTGTCAGGAAGGTCAGGCCCACGGCAGCGATGACGCCGCAGGAGAGCATGAGGAAGAGGTCGCGCAACGAAGGCTCGCTCCAGCCGCGTGTGAGGAAGCCGAGGCTTGCCTGGCCCTCTTCGGCAAAAGCGCCACCGCCGAAGATCGCAGACAGAATCGTCGCCCCGCCGAGGAATGCGAGGTTGGAATAGAAGCTCATCGCGGTCGCGCTTTCGCGCACGCCCATGCGGCGGGCGAAGATCTGGGCGGCGGCGTAGAAGAGCCCTGACAGAAGCGGCAGAAGCGCCGCCCAGTCGAATAGCGCGCTTCCGGGCCGCACGATGATCAGAACGCCTGCAAAACCGGTCAGGAGCGCCATCCAGCGGGCGCCTGTCACCCGCTCGCCCAAAAAGGGGACGGAAAGCGCGGTGATGAAGAGCGGCGCGGTGAAGAAGAGGGCGACGGTGGTCGCAAGCGGCAGGGCGGCCAGCGCGAGGTAATAGGCGGTATAGGCGCAGAAGTTCAGCACGCCCCGCGCCGCCATCGCCCGCCAGCCGCGCGAGGCGAGCGTGGCAAGCCCGCCGTCCCAGACCGCCATCAGAAGCAGTGCGGGGATCGCTGCAAGGCTGCGCATGACCATCGCCTCATGCAAAGGGTATGCGCCCGAGAGGAATTTCAGGATCAGGTCCTGCACCGAAAAGACCGCGATCCCCGCGAGCAGGAAGAGGATGCCGTTGAGGCGGCGGGATCGCAGGACCATCGGGCACCCAAGGGCCCGGGGCGGGCCATGATGTCACACTAGGATGAAGTCCGGAACCCGGATCGTACTTTCACGACAGCGATTGCCCGAAGGCGACCGCGATCAGCGCATGATGATACGGCGCAGCTCCACCGCGCCCTCGCCGCGTTCAAGCATCAGCGTCCAGCCGCCCTCGCTGAGGCTGAAGCCTTCGATTGTGGTCAGGGCCTGCACCAGCCGTTCTTCCAGTGCCGCGCCGTCGCCCTCGCACGCGGCCCGGGTGGTCATGAAAGCGCCGAAAGCGAATTTCTGGCCGACGATCGGATAATCGGTGGTGAACTGGTTGCAAACGAGCGAGCCGCTGGCCGATCCGTCGGCGGCGATGGTGACAAACGGGTAGACGCCGTCAGGCATGGGCGTGTCGCCGATCCGCTCGACGCGCCAGATCAGACCTGCGATGTCGGCGACGCGGGGATCGATTTGATCCTGTTCCGTCGCGGCCGTACCGGGGACAAATGGCGGCGTTACGCAGGCCCAGGCCGTGTCGAGCATGGCCAGGAAGGCGACGAGCGCAAGCGTGCCGAGGCTAAGTCCAAGATCCATCGCGTTCTCCCTGGTACGGCGGATATGTCTTTCCGACGCACGGGCGCGATCATTCCTTGGGTCTGTCGCAGTTTTTTGTCGGTTCTACGAAGAACGGCAGACATTTGGGGGAGGGCGCGCCGGGTCTATCCGGCGCGCCCGTTGGTCAGAGCGTGATCCGGAAGCGGGCATAGCCGTCGGCGCCGTCGCCCGCGGCCTCGATGGCAACGCCCTTAACGTCGCCCAGATACTTGGTGCCGCCCGGCCCGGTGTCGAAGAGGGCCGTCGTCCCTGGCAGTGGCGCGAAGCTCCAGTTCGCGTCGGCCGCCGGATTGATCGTGCCCTGTTCGACGATATAGCGCACGATCACGTCGCGGTTGGTGTCGGGCCCCTCGAAGATGATGGTCGTCCCGTCCGCGCCGGGGAACTTGCCGCCCCCGGCCGCGCGATAGTTGTTGGTGGCCACGACGAAGCGCTGTGCCGGGTCAATGGGCGCGCCATTGTAGGCAAGGTCCACGATCCGGCTGGCATCGGCCGCGATCACCGCACCGTCCTTGTCGAACTTCGAAGGTTGCGACAGGTCGATCCGGTAGGTCACCCCATCCATCACGTCGAAATTGTAGCTGGGGAAGTCCGGGTTGATGAGCGGCTGGTCGGCCTGACCGGGAGTAACCTGGTTGAATATGCCGGCCGAGCGTTCCAGCCAGTCCTTCACCTGCGCCCCGGTGATCACGACCGCGCGCACCGTATTGGGGTAAAGATAAAGGTCCGCCACATTCTTGATCGCGACATCGCCGGCCGGAACATCGGTGTAATATTCGGGCCCCTGACGCCCCCCGGCCTTGAACGGCGCCGCTGCCGACAGAAGCGGCAGGTCGGCATGTTCCGTGCCTGCAAGCATCTGTTTTATATACCACATCTGGGCAATCGACACGATCTGGACGGATGGATCGTCCGCCACCAGCGCGAAATAGCTGTAAAGCGGCGCATCGGTCTTGCCCACCGCGCGGCGGACATAGTCCAACGTCGCATCATGTTCGGCCTGCGCTGCCGCAAGGACCGTGGGCGTATCCTCGACCAGCGCGGTGATCGAACGGTCCTCGTTGCGCTGCGAGATCGGCCGGGCCTCGGAGGTGTGCGAGACCACTTTCCAGCCCGCTTCCTGCTTCTCCAACAGCAGGTCGACCAGCCCCATATGGCTGCCCCAGAACCCCGCCATCACCCCGGGTTTGCCGGCAATGGTTCCCGCCGCCGTATCGACGCCCGCGAGCGCCTCGAAATCCCCGCCGGGGAAGACAAGGTGGCTGTGCCCGGTCAGGATCACATCGATCCCCTCGACCGCGGCGAGCGCGATCGCGGCGTTTTCCGCCCCGTCTGCCGCGTTCGGTTCGCCCATGCCGGAATGGCAAAGGGCCACGATCAGTTCCGCGCCATCCTCGCGCATCTGCGGCACCCAGGCCTTGGCGGACGTGACGATATCGCGGGCGGTGACATTGCCCTCAAGGTGCTTGGCGTCCCAGTTCATGATCTGCGGCGGCACGAAGCCGATCAGGCCGATGCGGATCGAATGTTCCGCCCCGGCGCCATCGGTCACCGTGCGGTCGATGATCGTGTAGGGCGGCAAAAGCGTCTCATCCTCGCGCGGCGAGGCCCCGGCCTTCTTGGCCACATTCGCCGAGACCACCGGGAAATTCGCCCCGGCGACCGAATTCATGAGGAAGGGCAGGCCATAGTTGAACTCGTGGTTCCCCAGCGTCGAGCCATCGTAGCCAAGCGTATTCATCGCCGAGATGACCGGATGCATCTGGCCGGGGTCCATCCCGCGTTCATAGGCGATATAGTCGCCCATCGGGTTTCCCTGCAGGAAATCGCCATTGTCGAGGAGGATCGAGTTCGTCGCCTCGGCCCGGATCGCGGCGATCAGGCTCGCGGTGCGCGCGAGGCCCACGGTGTCGACCGGTTTGTCCGCATAATAGTCGTAGGGGAACACATGCACATGCAGATCGGTCGTCTCCATGATCCGCAGATGCGCTTGTCCCGCTTCGGCGCGGACGGCAAACGGGTGCAGAACCAGAAGGCCGGTTGATCCGGCGATGAACCCGCGGCGTGTCAGTCGAAAAGACATTTTTCCCTCCATGGCAGACTACCAGCCTATGGAAGACCTGAAACGGTTGTGTGGCAAGTCCGGAGGCGCCGGTCGGCAGCATTGCGCCGCGGAAAGAAAAATGGGTCGTGTCGCGAAACCGTGTTGGTCTGGTTTGCGGACGAAGTTGCCTTTGAATGGGGTGCGCGAAACTTCGAGTATCATGGAAGCCTGAGTTGGCCTATGCTTGCCCTCTTTAGCAGGGGAGATCAGGCGCCATGTTGCAAGTCGAGGAGGAAATTCAATCCGTGACTAGGGTCCAGACTCATTGACCGTCAAAGCCAGAACATGACGGTAGCGGCGAGGGCGACAGCGGACAGGAAGGTCTT
>NZ_JAPNUE010000015.1 GCF_026626305.1 Frigidibacter sp. RF13
GGCAACGTGACGGCGATCGAGACCTCGACGCTGGACGCGAACGGCAACGTGACCTCGACCGCGTTCGACGCGGACGGCGACGGCGTTCCTGAAACGCTTGAGACCTACACGCTGGACAGCAGCGGCAACGTGACGGCGATCGAGACCTCGACGCTGGACGCGAACGGCAACGTGACCTCGACCGCGTTCGACGCGGACGGTGATGGCACCGTAGACAGGATCGAGACCTACACGCTTGACGCCAACGGCAACGTGATCGGAACAGCGTTTGACAATGACGGCGACGGAACCACCGACGCGATCGAGACCTATACGCTTGACGCTAATGGGAATGTGATCGGAACTTCGTTTGACGACGACGGTGATGGCACTGTGGACCGGATCGAGACGTACACGCTCGACGCCAATGGCAACGTGACTTCAACGTCGTTTGACAATAATGGCGATGGCACTGTCGATCGGATCGAGACTTACACGCTCGACGCCAATGGAAACGTGACTTCCACGGCGGTGGACAACAACGGCGACGGGACGCCCGACCAATCGGTCACCACGACCGTTGATGGAAGCGGCAATGTGATCAGCGAGTCCATCGACACCAACGGTGACGGGACGCCCGATCAGATCATCACCTATACGCGTGACTCCAGCGGCAATGTGACGGGTGCGTCGTTTGACAACGATGGCGACGGCACGCCTGACCGGATCGAGACCTATACGCTCGACGCCAATGGCAATGTCACGGCGACCGCGTTCGACAACGATGGCGATGGCACGCCCGACCGGATCGAGACCTATACGCTTGATGCCAACGGCAACGTCATTGCAACCGCCTTTGACGAGAATGCCGACGGGACGCCTGACCGGATCGAGACCTACACGCTCGACGCCAATGGCAACATCACGGCCATTGCGTTTGACAACGACGGTGACGGTACCGCGGACCGGATCGAGACCTATACGCTCGACGCCAGCGGCCGGATCATCGGGGTCGCCTTCGACGAGGATGCAGACGGAACGACCGACCGCACAGAAGCCTATGTGCTCGACGCGAACGGCAACATCACCGAAACCTCGTTCGATCTTGACGGCGACGGCACGGTGGACCGGGTCGAAACCTACACGCTCGACGCCAACGGCAATGTGACGTCTACGGCGGTCGACGTTGACGGCGACGGAAATACGGACACGACGTCGACCATCACCGTCGATCCGCTGGGCAATGTTGCGACCGAGTCCACCGATCTCGACGGCGACGGTGTTGCAGATCGCACCGTGACCTATACGCGCGACGCCAACGGGACTGTCACCGGGATTGCGACCGACCTCGATGGCGACGGCACCGTCGACACGACCCAGACCTTCACGATCGACGCGAACGGCAACACGACTGGCGTTGCGACCGACGTGGACGGCGACGGAGTTGCTGACAATTCCACCACCTATACGCTGGATGCGAACGGCAACGTCATCGGTGCCGCGATCGACGGCGACAATGACGGCGTTGTTGACCAGACGGTGACCTACACGGTCGATGCGAATGGTAACACGACCGGTTCGCAGACTGACCTGGACAACGATGGCACGGTTGATACCAGCACGACCTACACCTACGACGCGCAGGGCCGGGTGACGAGCGTCTCGATCGACACCGACAATGACGGCGATCCGGACAACGTTGCGACCTACACGCTCGATGCCCAGGGCAATATCATCTTCGAATCGATCGACAATGACGGTGACGGCGTTCAGGACCGTGGCGTTTCGCGCGAGTTCGACGTGGAAGGCCGGGCAACGCGGATCGCCTTTGACGATGACGGCGATGGCACGGAAGACTGGATCGAAGTCCACACCCGCGATGCAGCGGGCAATTCGACCCATGTCGAATATGACCGGAACGGCGACGGTACGGTCGATCTGATTGTCGACTTTACTTACGATGGGCTGAACAATGAAACGTCGCGTGCCTATGACTACAATGCCGATGGCACCGTCGATCGGGTATTCAGCTACACGTACGACTCGCTGGGCAACAAGACGTCGGAGAGCATAGACCGAGACGGCAACGGAACAGTCGACCGGAAAACCGACTATGTTCTCAACTCGTTCGGGGACGTGATCGAAGAACGCAACGATCTCGACAACGACGGGACCGTCGACGACATCCGCTACATCACGCTCGACTACTCGACCTTCACGGATGGTCGTGCCGTGCAGTACCAGTATGACTATGATGTCGATGGAACAATCGACCGTACGGACGCGTTTGTTCGTGACGAACAGGGCCGCGTCACTCTTGAGACTCAAGACATCAACAACGACGGCACGGTCGACAATTCAACGGCGACGAGCTGGCCGAGCCTGATTCAGTATGTCGAGTCCTACGATCTGGACGGAGACGGTACGATCGATCGGATCCGCGATGTTACCTTGATCAAGATCAACCAGAGTTACTACGAAAATACGGTGCAGGCCGACATCGACAACGATGGCACCGTCGACCAGGGAACCCAGCGCCACTACAACGACTTCAACACTACCCTTCAGTTGGACTGGGATACAAACTTCGACGGTGTATTGGACCGTATCGACTATTACACCTACACCGACCGGCTCCAGGTCAATACGATCTCGAAGGACAATAACAACGACGGGGTCATCGACGTGATCGAAACGCGTCAGTTCGACAGCTTTGGCCGTTGGTCCGCGACGCTGAACGATACCAACGCAGATGGCACGACCGACAACGCGACCTACTTCACCTACAACGCCTTCGACCAGATCATCAGTGTCGGCACTGACAGCAACGGCGATGGCACGGTGGATTCGATCGTGCATCGGACGTACGATCAGCGCGATAACATCGTGACTTCCTCGACCGACTCGAATAACGACGGGACGATCGATCAGGTTGTGACCAACACCTACAATGACCTGAACGTCCGTATCCAGCAGGACACCGACTCGGACAATGACGGGATCGTCAACAGCCGCAACTTCTACAACAGCAGCGGCCAGCTGATCCGGACCGAGACCGATTCGAACGACGATGGCACGGTCGATTCCGTGACGACACGGACGTATAATTCGGACGGCACGCTGGACGAGCTCGACACAGACAGCGACAATGACGGGATCGTCAACAGCCGCCAGTATTGGGTGAACGGCAACCTCAAGTCGGTCCATACCGATACGGACGATAACGGGACCTTCGATACCTATCAGTATCGCCTTTTCGATACGGCGAACGGTTGGGGCGCGCAGGCGAATGACACCAACAATGACGGCACTTACGAGAACTTCCTGATGAACGGAAGTACGCGCGAGGTCATCCTTTCGGTTGCCGATGCGACCGAACTTGCCGGCATCGGCACCTTTGCCTTCAATGGAACGGCTGCGGGGGTCGGCACGCTCGAAGTCTCGGATGCAGCACTGCAGGCGCTGGGTAACAGCGCCGGCAGCAGCTATCACCTGACCGTCACCGGCCAGGCGAATGATACGCTGCAACTGGGAAGCGGGATCACCGCCTCGGGAACTGTGGATCACGACAGCAACCCCGCGACTGCCGACTACAACCGCTATGTCGGCAGCCACGGCGAGGAAATCTGGGTGCAGACCACCGTGGTCGTTCAGTTCGTGTAAGAATTGCCCGGGGCGCCCCTAACCAGACGCCCCGGGCTCATCTGACAGCGGTTCGGACCTGCCACCACTCCTCAACCGCTGTAGGACCGTCTTGTCGACGGTTCGCTTCCTGCACGGAAGAGGGGCGCTGGAAAGCAGGGGAGCCTCAGCCCCACCTGACCCCCGGCTACCAGCGCCCCGGCTTCGCCAAATCGAAGGATGAGCAATGACCAGCCAATCAACAGGAAAGTCGCTCAGTGTGATGTTTCGAAGCGTACGCAATCCGCTGAACGGGAACGGTCTACTCATACTCCCGGCCGCGAACAACCACGGCGAAGAAAAGTGTATCGCGGCTTCGGGCGAAGAGTTACGGCGCCTCACGGCGCCGGATCCCTCTGTCGAAGACGAGTGTCCGACAACAGACGGACACCGATCGGTGTAATGCTCGGACGCAAACCTGAGACGGTCCTTGGAAATTCCATCGACAGAAACTGTATGAGGGCACCGGCGCAGCGCGCGCCGCAACAGAGCGGCTGCCGGGGCCTGCAACGGAGAATGCAGACCCCGGCGCTCCCCTCCCCCGGAGCATTTGTGGCTCTCTTTTTCAACTGAAAAGTACTGTCTGCGCCCGTCTGTAAGAAGCGCCTCATTTCGAAATTCGAGATGAGGCGCTGGCGCATCGAGGAAGAACAGTGGACTACATGGCCCAGGGTATCCGCGCACACCGCCTGTGACATGCTGCGGCAGCCGAAGTGAAGAAACGGTAGATGTCGGCGCAATTGGAGAGAGGAGAATGAGTCTGACCGGCCGCGATTAATAGGGGCCGAGAAGTTAAGAGGTCAGGCGCGAGCAATCGAGTCGCAAGTTAGCGTTTTTCAGTCGCCTGGAGTGGAGCGACTGAAGGCATTAGCCAATTACCTAAACGGAACTAAGATGACAGAAGAATTTATCGACGCGAGTGCGGAGAGAAAAGTACGTCTGGTCTGGGTAACAGGCGTCTGGGTGAATACCAGAGTATCGGCTTTCTGGCCAGCAATCCGTGATCCGATCACAGTTGCCCTATATTTCGTTGCAACACTTTCGTCTATAATCATCCTCTCGATGATGGGGCCGCCTGGCCCTAAAGTGCTTTTCATTACAGCTGGCATGATCTTTGGAATAGCGATGTGCTTCGCCTGCGCAGGTATCATCTACGCTTGTGTAAAGGTGGTGAGTGCGCTGGGTTACGACACAGTATATACAACGCCGATCTTGATGACAGCCGTTGTCTTGATGGGAAACGCCTTCTGCTACTTTTACAAGTCTGCGCTCGGTGTGAGGCAGTCCTTCTTCAGCAATGCCGCCGGCCTTCTTGTCTGTTACGTGGCGATCGAGCTTGCTGTGCTTCTCTACGTGTTTTTCTTTAGGAAGCGCGTTCGCGACAACGTCAAGAAGCGCACTCAAGACTATGTTCGACGGGCTGCTGTTGAAAAGATTGACCTAATCCAATCTGTCGATGCATCAGCACAGGTTGCAGGAACGCATATCGAAATGCCCGCGCGAAACAGAGTGCAGGGTACAGTTGTGATAGCGGGCGAGGCAATCGCGATTGCCGAATTGAGACTAATCGAGGCGGAAGATGACTACTGCCGTATATCGACACAAAGCCGGAACCATTTTGTACGAGCCCGAATTTCGGATGTCGCTGCAATGCTGCCCGAAGCGGCAGGACAACTGGTTCACCGGTCCTACTGGATCGCGACAAGTGCAATTGCAGTTGTGTATCGCATGCCGGATCGCAACCTACGGGTGATCCTAAACGACGGCAAAAAAATTCCGGTCGCTAGAAGTCGGGCGTCTGCGTTTCTTTCGTTGGTAAGTGAATTGGGTCTCTCCGTAAAAAATGGTATACCGGATCAAGGAAGTGAAACGACTGGAAAGTCGAAAGAGGCACTAGTCTGAAGACTTCGCCTCAATATCGCCAACCTCCTGACATGCCTGGGTCTATCCGCGGGTATCTAGTTCCGGATGAGTCGGAGATAGGCTCAAGGTGTTGAGATAAGCATCTTTGAATGTCAGATACATCCGAGCGGAGAATTATGGATACGGGTGTTTTGATAGTATGGACAAATGGTTGGAAGCGGGAGCTTTCAAGACGTAACCTGTGGCGTATCGCTCTAAACCGCAGGACCGCGTTGAGTGTCTTCGTATTCTTTCTGATCATGAGCATTGTTCAGCCCTACTCGCAGTTTCGAGACATCCCTGCTTATTACGGCGTGCTCATAGACGGGACCGGAGTCATCATCGCATACTTTACTTACCTTCTTCTTGCAGATCTCGCCATCCGAACAGCGCAAATGATGGGGGCGACACGAGTCTACGAAGTTTTTGTGGCGGCAGTCGCCTCTTCAATGCTGACATTCTGGATCGTAGTCACGCAGAGCGTCGCACTTGGCGTGACTGTCGAAGCCGCAGATTTCTTGGAAATGATGGCGATGAACCTGGTACTTTCTACTGTCTTCAGCTCACTCATTGCAACGTTCATCATGGATCACGTCCTCGGGCCAAAGCTAGATGGCGAGATTTCGGTGAGTGACGTGTCTGAGGGTCCGATCAGCCTGACGCAACGGCAAGCCATCGTTGTTCAGGGCCAAGAATTCGTGTTAGACGAGATCATCTGGGTCAACGCAGACGACAAGTTTGTCGAGATTGTCACTGAGGCTGGGGCCTCAAGGGTTCGCGCAAGATTCTCGGAAGTGAGTGCCCGGTTGGGTAGTTTACGTGGAATGCTTGTACATAGATCCCACTGGGTTGCAAAAAAGCACATAGTCGCGCTACATCGAGACGCACTTGGCAATCGCTATCTGGAGATATCAGTAGGCAAATTGGTGCCTGTCTCGAGGATGCGATTGAAGGAAGTCACCGCGCTCGTGCAGCGGGACGAGACCTAGTCAGCCATGCATTAGATCAAATGCAACCAATGAGTGTCCTGCGACGGCGCGACGATTGTTATCAGCGCTCGTCCTGAATATCTCCAGCATTGGTCAAGAAATGAACTGCGCGAGCCATAGCCCTGGAAACCGCGTCTGCCCCGGACCAAAGCTCGATTCCGATGGCAGCGCCCGGATACCTATGCGAAGGAAACGCGCAGTAGGTTCCGTCGTCAGACCAGATCAGCCGATTTGACCGGTGCATGTTCAGTTTCCCCAGGGCATGACTATGTCCTGCCCACCGGTCTTCTGCCGTGTCTCCAGACGCGGGATATGCGCTATGGTGTCTGGCGACTTCATGAGAACTAAGAAGCAACTGCCCGGCCAGCGCAAGCGGAGAATCAGAGATAGACAGTGCTTCGCCGGTGAGCAGGATCTCCCGATTCGAACGAAGGACCGTGAAATGGCCGGGGCGAATAAATGCTCCAACATCAACATGCGCGCACTCCAGCCTGGCGAGAAGGTTAAAGACCGCCGAGAGTTCGTTCTGGTCATCGGAGTCAGAGACGATCGACAATACAGCGTCGCTGACGTCGAAATTCACTTCGAATGTGGCCAAGTCGGGTTTGACTCTCACGAGTCCGACTGAAGAAAGGTATACAAGCGCCCGCCGTAAATAGAACGCCTCTAAACCGCTTCCAGAGAGCAGTCTTTGAAACCTAGAGCGCCGCAGGGAAACCATTGCAGAAAGCGCCGCCTGAAGGTCAGCGGCTCGGATCTCGCCGGAAAACTCAATCGCCATAGACTTGAGTGTCATATCACGTCCTTAATCAAGTTAAAGTATAAAACGAAAAACCCTCATTCATTTGATCAGAAACAAGTATCTAGTCAAGCAGCAATTCAAAATTATAGTTTCCCCCCCGCAAAGAATCTGTGCGCTTTGTTTGAAAGATTTGCTCGACACTTTGTGCAGATCAGCGTGTCGCGGTAGGGCGCCTGCCAGTCAGATCGGTGAGGGCGGCTACCCGCGAGCAGCTTCCGAGCCACCGACTTCGGGATCGCAGACTGATTGCCGCCCGAGCAAAGAGTGTCGACGACGAAGGATCAACCTACGGGTATTGGCGGAATTGAGTTTTTTCATTTAGAGTCAGGCCACTGGAGGATTCTCGCGCGGGTCGTCTCGGGCAATCTCCTGGCAAATGGGTAGCTTGTTGGCGCTCTTTCGGGCGGCCCGCGCGTTCGCCGCTGGCGCTAGGTGAAATGCACAACCAATCATTTCACGTCGGGCAGAGAACAGACCGCCGCGTCGGCTGTTGTCGTTTGCGGTTCCCAGGGTGTAGCGACGAAAGTCGGGGGCGCATCGTTTATAAAGACTACGCGCCGAAATTGAAATACTGCTCTAGGCCTCGTAATAGGTTGATAATGACCATTTTTTGGCGCTCGGTCTTTCCGAAACCTTATGACTTCTTTCGAAAGGAAATCTTATGCGTCAGAAAGTTCATCATACTATCCCTACTCAGGATGAGATACTGT
The DNA here is from genome assembly GCF_026626305.1 of Frigidibacter sp. RF13. Lineage (GTDB taxonomy): Bacteria > Pseudomonadota > Alphaproteobacteria > Rhodobacterales > Rhodobacteraceae > TMP-24. The sequence goes on from NZ_JAPNUE010000015.1 coordinate 8,064, forward strand.
CATCATTCATGCTGATTACCGAATGCGCTGAGAGCAATACGAAGGCATGGGGTGAGGCAAAACTCCGGCGTGCTAAGCGAGTGCTGCAGGAGGCCGTTCTGACTTACATCAATGTCGCCTCCATGCAGGAGAAAGGCTTCAAGATGTTCGCCTACGTGCCCGAGACTGATCGCATTGAATCGATTGGTCAGTTGCTGGATCGCGTGTTTCCCTCCGAAGAGCCGGTCGGTAACGCAACGCTTTCCCTGCCAGCTAAGGTGGAACCCAAAAGCTCGGCGGCCGCATAGTGGATCCGGACTAAGATGAAGTCGCTATTGCGAATTACAACAAGCGGCCGACCAGATGCCCTGACCATAGCTAAAGCGTGGCAGGCCGCCACCGAATTGGAAGTCGGTAGCCCGGAATCCCGAGAGCCCGATTACACAGGAGATGCAGTAGCGATTGCAGGATGGTGGATCTTGCCGATCTTTGTGCTGTCTCTGCTGACTTGGGTTGCGCTGCTTTGGGCCATCACCAATTGAGGAGTTGCAGCGTGTATGGCCACGCAAATCACTGTAAGAAGCGTAAGGCAGCAGACCTATCTGACCGCACTGACCAGTGCCGTGAGCCCGGTGTCGTACAGCCTGTTGGATTCAGCGCCGTGAGACCCGAACGATGATCTCCGCGAGCTTGGCGATTCTGGCTGCGTCGGACGGCATTAGTCCTGGGTCACGCTCAAGAAGTTCGCGTGTCAACCTGATATGCTCCTCTGACGGGTCCGGAGGGCTAGCAAGGTTCGCGGCTTCTTCGTGGGCGCTCCGCCTTGAGTTCATTCGCTTCTACCCTTGCGTTTGCAAAAAGGTTCAAGACCGCGACGGTCAACCAATCGAGAAGAAAGGCCTGCAGCCGACGGAGAAAAATGCGTTCAGAGAGAATAAGCAGACTGGCCGGATATTCCGGCAATCATTCAATGCAACCGGTGATGGATTGTCAAGAAAATTGGGCGCATTCTGCTGCACCAACTTGCGGCTGCCCGATGCCTTTGTAGTCAGACCGCCGCTTTCGCCGCTTCTTTGGCGTACACACTCTTTACGGATTGTCGAAGCAGTTCAAGCTGCTTTGTTTTGTGGAAGTAAGTGTGGAAAAACAAGGGCATCTCGAACCGGAATTGCGGATCCACTTCGACGAGTTCGCCTGCCCGAAGATGTTCAGCGACCATCTGTAACGGCAGCACTACCCATCCGACACCAGTCAACGCAGGAGCCAGCATATCCTTCACGCTCGGGATGCAGTGCCATGGAACCGCTTCGGGCGCATGGCAGAGTCGATGCACAAACAGGTCTGTTGTCGTATCGACAGGTGAGAATCGAATCGACGGCAGCTGTCCACTGCGTGCCTGTTGCGCAAGTCCTGGCATGCAGACAGCGACATAGACAAACTTTCCAAGCTCCATCGCCAAGCAGCTCGGAAGCGCCTTCGCCTCTGGCGAGATCGCGGCTTGCGCCGAGCCGGATCGAACGAAGTCGAGCGCGTGGCGTTCGTCTGTGCAAAGGCAACGAATTTCGGTGCGAGCGTGGTGAGAGAACTCCGTGATGACAGGTATGAACCACGTCGCAAGGCTCGCGAAGTTGAGCGCAACTGTAATGGGCTGCCTGTCGGCACTAAGACCCATGTCCGCGATGGCTTCGTCATATAGGACCGAAATGTTGCGTGCGAGCCTGGCGATCGAACGTCCGGTCTCGGTCAGTTCGCAGCCACGGCTTCGGACAACCAAGGTCTGCCCAGCGTCGCGTTCAAGTCGACTGATCCGCTGGGCGACCGCACTGCTCGTCACATTTAGTCGTTTAGCGGCGGCCTCAAATGACGCGGTTTCGCTGACAACTAGCAGAGTCCGCAAATCACGCAGATCCATGTTGCACCTCGGGTCGCCAAGAAACTCTTGGGGATGCAAAAGAAAACTCGCTACCGAGAACTTCAGCTCGCATGCATACAAATGTAGATCGCGTCATCGCGCGCGAAGTTTAGGGTCAATAGTACACACAAGAACCAGACTTCCAAGGAGTTGTTTCGTTGAGGCAGGGTCAATCGCTAACAAGGGTGCCATTGTTTCAGCTTTGACGGATGGACGGCAAGGGGCGATTCTACCCCAAAGAGATGCCGTTGGGAATTTTTGATGACCATAACCATGCAGGATCACTCAATGAAGGATCTAGTAATCGACGAAAGCGGCCACAGCTTCGAAGCGGTCAATACTCCCGCAGCCAGGGTCTTCCATGTGATGCGCACTCTTGGGCGAGTTGGAGCAACTTCGATAGTCGAACTGTCCTTTGCGACCGGATTGCATAGGTCCACTGTTTGGCGGGCGCTCGATACGCTGAGATCAATGGGTGTCGCTCGTAAACGCCCGGGCGACGAACGTTACGAGCTAGTCGGTTCGCTCGTATCGGAATTCTCGACATACAAATGCGCGCGTCGGGATGAAGAAGCGCTTCAAGCTGTATTCGAAGAGCTTCTGATGCTGGACTATGTCTACGTTGATCTGGGCGTCTTCGTCGGACTCGGTTCTTTTCAAATTGTGGACTCCTCGCGGAGGGACGCTCCCATCGGGAAAGACTTGTCACTGAGCCATGAACCGATTGCGCTTGCAGCGCAATTGAGTTTGACACCAGAAAAACGCGCACGACATCACAGTGCTTATGCTTCATGGGCCGACCCAGATGAGAAGGCAGAGATTACAAGCGGCCGTCTGCAAGGCAAACTTGGTCTCAGCATTGCGCGCGGCAAGAACTACGTGGCAGAACCAGACTTGAACATGTTGGCGTTTCCGGTCGGCAGTCATCCCGGTGCCGCATTTGCGGTAGAGCTTTGGAAGCCTTCGAAAGAACGGTTCCGCGCACTGTCACACGCAATTGACAGCATCTCGGCGCTCTTGAACTGAAGCCCTCAAGTGATGGCTTCGCTCGAAGAGGCGTAGTGAACCGTGCCGTGTCTTCCGGAGACTGATTTTCGTTAGTTACACGGCCAGGGTTGAGTTTACAGAGTTGAGTGGAAGCTGGCTGCGGCTTTCGCGAGCTTGATTTCCCAGTGGAATCAAGCAGGCGTCGGTCAAATGACCAGTCGACCCATCCGGGGGTTGCATATTCGACCACCTCGAAGCTACGCGATCTCAACATGCGCATTGGCCTTGCGCAGGATCTCGTTTGCTTGGCGAAGCTCGCAGTTCTCACGCTCCAGCGCCTTCATGTGGTCGGCCGCCTTGGCAGAGATTCCCGTTCGCTTGCCGCTTTCCAACTCGGCCTTTCTCACCCACTCGCTCAGAGTAAGGGCAGAACAGCTGATCTTTGCCGCGATCTAGACGATTGGCTAGCCGCGCGACCCAAGCTGCGCCTTGATGTTGACGACGAGCCGCGCCGCTCCTTCGCGCACCTTAGGCGAGAACGTGTTTGTCGTCTTGCACATGCTGCTCCATCCTGCTCGGGAGTTGAGGCCTCCGGCAAACCCGGCACAGTTCAAAATCACGCAAGTTGGCACCCCCCAAGCACTAACCATTCGATGCGGGAAACCATTTGTGTACACATTATAAAGATAGCGCTCGTAGAGCGTCGGTGGATAAGGGTCGAGCGCAGGTCTGCCACCGGAGAATTGGGGGGTAATGTGGCAACCAGACTCGATGGGAGATTTACTTTTCATCTCCGGGTGGCGGTCCCAGCTTGGAGTCTTCAAAAGGCGCCGACTGGTCCAACGGCAATCAGTTCAGTCACTTTCGGCAAGGCAGAAGCCAGCGCTATGCTGCTTGAGTTGGGCCCAGCCTTGCTTGGGGCGTTGTCCGTAGGACCTAGGTGTCCAGTCCCTGCAGCTGGTGGATTTGTGCGGCCCACCCAGCCACATCCCGTCCCTCACAAAGCAGATATCGCAAAGCGTAAAGTTGAGTAGAAGAGATCAACCTCAACGCATGCTGTCAATAAGGATATCTGCGGTGGAAGTGGATCATCGACTGTCAATCTTTGGTCAATGAACCCAGAGCCTGAACAATCCTGCCGAGGAGAACCAGAGAACCAAGCCGTGCGTCCTATTGCAGCCGATCCGCGTATGCGAGGAAGCGCGCCCTCAAGGTCTCCGGCCTCGGCGCCTCTGGGGCGGCAGGGTGTTCGCAAACCACTTCATACGACCGGCGCAGAAGCTGCTGGCCGAGAAGGATCACCTGCATGCGCTCGAAGAAGTCTCGGTGCGACGGAGAAAGGTCATCGCGCAGATGATCCCACGTCATGCCCGGCCGGATATGCCGAGGGGGAGCGGCGAGCTCGGCGGGCGTGAGATGCCACTTGGCACCTAGCAGATGATCGATCTGCTGAACCACCTTCTCGATGACGGACCTCCGCTCTTCCAGTTCGAACCGCAACCCGAAGAAGGCCGGATCGGCGAAATGTCGGGCGAGAAGGTCCAGTTCCTGCTGGGATGCGTGTCGCGCCATCCAGCATCCGTCCCAGAGGGCCTGATCCTGTCGTCCCATCGGCCGGCGAAACGTCACCATGCCCGAGACGAGATCAATTTCCACTTCGTCGGCGCGCGGCAAAGGGTCTGGGGGCGGCGTGCCGAACGCTGTTTCGAACACAAATGCCCCTAACTTGAGATCTAGTCCGACCTTGATCGGGGGGCTAAGCGCCATCTGCCGGTCGGGGCCGCTACCTTCGGCGACCGCGAGCCGTTGCGTGAAGGTTCTGATGGCCGGATGGCTCCCCTTCACGGCCTTGACGGCAAGGGTCTTGACCATCGCCTCGGTCATCGAGGTCGCCACAGTCTTCCCGTCCCGGCCGGTCAGAGGTACCTGCTGCCTAGCCGTGGCGAGCACGATCTCGTCGAGCGATTTCGGAGGGGTTGTCGCGGCCCGCCCCTTGCCCGTTCCCCTGGGCCGCCCCTTGGGATTGCCCGAACGCCCCCTGACGAACTGACCCGACTCCGGGGGTCGGCCATAGCCGACCTCACCGCCGCCCGGGCCGGTCGGCTGGCCACGAGCGGTCACCTCCTGATCAAGCGCGTCGTCTGTTTCGGGCACCTCCGGCCTCTCACGGTCAGTCATCGAGCAGCTCCCCAGTCGCTTGCCTCAGAGGCCATTCGCTCCGCACGCTCGAGCAGCACCGCCTCGTCCTTCGCATAGTCCTCCCATCTGGCCACTATCAGATCGCAGTAAGCCGGATCGATCTCGCAGAGGTAGCCGCGACGGCCAGTCTTCTCGGCGGCGATCAGGGTCGAGCCGGACCCTCCGAAGAGATCGAGCACGATCTCGCCACGACCCGAAACATCCCGGATTGCATCGGCGATCATCGCCACGGGTTTGACCGTCGGATGGAGCGCCAGCTCGGCGAGATTGGCGCCACGATATTCCCAGACATTGGTCCGGTATCGTCCATGTTGACCGAGCTCGAAGCTGTTCAGATGCGGTTCGGTTCCCTTCTTGAAAACGAAGATTAGTTCGTGACGTGAGCGGTAGAAGCTGCCCATGCCACCGGCATCCTTCACCCAGACGATCAGGTTCTTCATCTCGCTGTAGATGCCGATGGCCGCGGCCTGGATTTCGCCCATATGGCGCCAGTCCATGCAGATGTAGTGGATCGCCCCCTCAACGGAATGGGCCGCGAGATGGCCAAAGACCTGGCGCAGGAATCCGGTGAACGCCTCCGCACTCATCTCGCCCGAAGCCATGGCAAACTCCCGGTGGCGGTGTCGGCCCAGGCCACCGACATGGCCGTCGATCGGCACATTGTAGGGCGGGTCGGTAAAGACCATGCGCGCGGCAGCCCCCGCCATCAGACGCGCGACCACCGCTCTATCGCAGCTGTCGCCGCAAATCAGCCGGTGGGGCCCGAGTGCCCAGAGATCTCCGGGTCGGACCCGGGCCGACACCATGGCCGGCAGGCGATCGTCGCGCGGATTGCGGTCCTCTTCCGGCGCGCCGAGATCGATCAGCGCATCGATCTCGGCAATCGAGAAGCCGGTCAGGTCGACGGAAACATCAAGCTCGGCGCTGGCGAGCGCCCGCAATTCGGCGGCGAGCAGCTCCTCGTCCCAACTGGCATTGAGCGCGATCTTGTTGTCGGCCAGGGCATAGGCCCGCTTCTGCGCCTCGGTCAGATGCTCGGCGAAGAGGCAGGGCACTGTCGTTCGCCCGAGAAGTCGCGCCGCCTCCACCCGGCCATGACCGGCCAGGATCACCTTGCCGGCATCGATCAGCACCGGGTTCAGGAAGCCGAAGGCTTCGATGCTTGCCGCAATCTGCTTGAGCTGCTTGCGCGAATGCTTGCGGGCGTTTCGCGCCCAGGGCTTGAGCTCACTCACGGCGATCTCGGTCGGCATGGCAAAGACACTCCTGATGCAACGAGTGCTCCAACGGGACCACTCCGTTCTTCATGTGTTCGCTGCTGGCTCTCTGTCAACTGCGGTGTGGAGTGCTCCAAGGTGTCAGGATTTAATTGTGTATTTACAGATGTTTAAACAAAAATGCGCGCCAGTCAGGCGCTTTCGGGGGCCAAGGTGTCAGGAATTCCGGATCCCGACACCCGGAATGGCAATCCTGACGGGGTCCTGACAGTCGCCGCTCTGTTTTGAGGGCCAAACGGGCACGGTTGGAGGTCAGGGTATCGTCAGTTTCCGAGTCGATTGTGCTTTTTGAGCAACTTGCCATTGCACTCGGCCGAGCAACCAGTCGACCAGCAAGCAAAGGAACCCGCCACTGGTCTGGACTCGCGTTGGCAACCTGGGCGCTCGAGCCGCTGTATCGGCGAAGCTATCAGGGAAAACTCCGCCTTACCGCGCCGACAGGTCCGTCATGGCGCTCCCTCGGGGGCAGGTCAACGATGGTCCGTGGATCAAGCGACGTGTTGCACCGGCACCTCGACATCGTCTTGCGGCTAGTGCGACTATACTCGCCACAATGCAGCACAATGTGCCAAGAAGGATGTATGACTTTACCCTTGATCGCGACGAGGAGAGGTCGATGGCGGACAGCCGGGGTGATCCGGTTGTCCAATCGCGCGCCGTCACAGGGCCCATCACCTACCTTGCCGCGCGACCACAAGCCATCGTGCGATACTCGTAAACCATTCGCCTCAAGATTGCAACGCTACAAGTGGCTGCGCTACGGGAAGAATGCGGCGAACTGGTCAGCGATCCAGCTAACGACAATCGGTCATCGCAAAGCTGATATCTACGTAGGTTTCCGGAAATGAAGTGGACGGCCAGGGCGATCCAGCCGTCCGTGCGCGGAGCTTCCAGGACCATCGCTGGACATTGCATTCGTTCCGCATCGATAATAGTTGCTCCGCAAAAAATCAACGAAGACCAGCCCCCAATCCATGCCAGTCTGGATTCGAACAACGAAAGCGCAGGCGGCTGGCAGTGAGGTGGATAGTCGCGTCTATCCAGCCGATTGGGAGTGGCCCATGGCTGCCGGTTGGGAGATAATCTATGCCAATAGTATCCCGTCAGACTAGTCGTTGCTCCCTGTCGCAGCAAGCCTCGCCGCCATTGACAGCTCTGGAGATACGGTTTGCTCTTGATCAGTGGCAGAAAGACGCGGGCGCATTTGATACACCCGGTGGATAAACGTGGTGATTACGGGCGCGATGCGAAAAACTGCCAATCAAGGCGAACGGCGAGCGAGTTTGGGTATGTACTATGCTCATTCAAGTGCTTCAGAGGATCGTGGTGACTGGCAGAGCCTGGTTGACCACTTGATCGGAACAGCGGAAAAGGCTGAGCAATATGGCAAGGCCTGTGGGCTTCCGCAAGCTGCCCGGCTTGCTGCGCTGTTTCATGACCTTGGCAAGTACGATCCCGCTTTCGATGCCATACTAAGTGGCGAAAATGTCCGGGTCGATCATTCGACGGCCGGTGCCGCTGTTCTTGCAAGACTAGCGCAAGGCGGGGATCGCGATCTGGCCGAGATCATCGGCTACACCATCCTTGGCCACCATGCGGGCCTGCCGGACAAGAAAAACGAAACTGATGCCTGCTTGGAGGCGCGGCTAGGAGCTTTTCAGGATCATCTCGACCCGGTCTGGCAGGCGGAAATCAAGGCGGATTTCTCTGGCATCCAAGCTGAATTCGGCAAGCTGGTAACAAAGGAAAGCACGCCATTCGACCTATCGGTTGCCATTCGCATGTTGTTCTCATGCCTTGTCGACGCGGACTTCAAGGATACCGAGAACTTTTATTCCGCGCTTGAAGGGCGCAGTCCGGACCGGACCTGGCCCAGTCTGACCGACAGGCTCGGGCAGTTCCGCGCGGCATTCGACGTCACTATCAACGGCTTTCCCGCCGATACGCCGCTGAACGCTCTGCGTCGCGACATTCTGAACCATGTGCGCGACAAGGCCACCCTGCCCAAAGGCCTGTTCACTCTGACCGTACCAACCGGAGGCGGCAAGACCTTGGCCTCGCTGGGGTTCGCGTTAGATCATGCGGCCATTCACGGGGCCACGCGGATCATCTACGCAATCCCCTTCACGTCGATCATTGACCAGACCGCTGCTATTTTCCGGGGAATACTCGGGGATGACAACGTGCTCGAGCACCACTCGGCCATCGAAGAAGAGAAAATCCGCGAAGGCCGAGACAAAGTTCGGCTGGCGATGGAGGACTGGGCGGCGCCTGTCATCGTCACGACCAATGTCCAACTCTTCGAGAGCCTGTTCGCCGCCCGGACGGGACGCGCACGCAAGCTGCACAATATTGCCGGAAGCATCATCATCCTGGACGAAGCCCAGACCATTCCGCGTCCGCTGCTGATGCCCTGTACAAGGATGCTTGACACGCTGGCCCGCCACTATGGTTGCACGATCGTGCTTTGCACGGCAACGCAGCCCGCTCTTGACGCCCGCAACCTTAAGGGGGGGCTACCCCTGGAAGGGCGAGAACTTGCCCCGGACCCGCACGCCCTGGCGCGCAAGTTGCAGCGTGCGCAGATTGTCCGGGGCGGGGAGATGGGGCTGGATGATCTGGTCGCGGCGTTACGCGCCCATCCGCAGGCTTTGGTCATCGTGAACAGTCGCGGCCACGCGCTTGACCTGTGGAAGGCCGCGAAAGCGGCAGGGATCGAAGCGCTGATTCATCTGACCACGCGGCAATATGCGGCGCATCGGCGCAGGATATTGGATGATGTGCGGGCCCGTCTGAAAGCCGGTCTGCCTTGCCGCGTGGTCGCGACCAGCCTGATCGAAGCGGGCGTCGATGTCGATTTCCCGAGGGTCTGGCGGGCCGAGGCGGGGCTCGACCAGGTTGTCCAGGCCGCGGGCCGCTGCAACCGCGAAGGCAGGCATGATCCTGCAGACGGTATCGTCACGATCTTTTCCGATCCGGCCTATGCAACGCCGGCTGAAATCGCTGGTTTGATCGGCGACATGAAACGGATATGGGACAAGCACGACAATTTGCTGTCGCTGGATGCGATTCAGGACTACTTTTCTGAAGTCTATTGGCGGCTCGACAAGGGACTGGACAGGAAGGATATCCTCGGCAGGCTGAAGGTGACGCGCACGGGAAGCGATTTTGCCTTCCGCAGCATCGCCGAAGACTTCCGGATGATCGAAAGCCCGATGGTCCCGGTCATCATCGCGCGGGACGACAAGGCCAGGGCAGTGTGCGACCAGCTTGATGTTAAGCAGATTTCCTCGGGGCGACTGGCCCGGGATTTGCAGAGCTATATCGTGCAAGTGCCGGCATCGGCGCGCGCGAGCCTTCTTCGGAACGGCCATGTCGAATTCAGCAACCCGCAATTGCGCGGCGACCAGTTTGCAGTTCTGCTGAACAACGACCTCTATCACGCCGAAACCGGGCTTTGGTGGGAAGATGCGGATTACCTTTCGGCCGAAGCCTCGTTCATCTGAATAAATCCCTCTTGTCGGAAGGGCGACTCGCCGTAAGGTGGTAAGACACTTTGGGGGAGGTCTGATGGCTTACGGTATTCGCCTGGTTGTCGAAGGGCCGTTCGGGCTGTTTACTCGACCAGAGATGAAGGTCGAGCGCGTCAGCTACGACGTCATCACTCCCTCTGCGGCGCGCGGCATCCTGGAGGCGATCCACTGGAAACCGGCAATCCGTTGGGTGATCGACCGGGTTCATGTGCTCCACCCGATCCGGTTTCAGTCGATCCGCCGCAACGAGGTCGGGCACAAGGCTCCGGCGGGCAACATCAAGCGGGCTATGAACCGGGGCGATCTGGAAGGGCTGCAACTTCTGGTCGATGAGGATCGCCAGCAGCGGTCCTCGACCGTGCTGGTGAACCCCGCTTACGTGATCGAAGCGCATTTCGAACTGACCCCCAAGGCAGGGGCTGACGATACCGAAGGCAAGCACCTGGATATCTTCAACCGGCGCGCGGCACGCGGGCAATGCTTTCACCAGCCTTGCCTCGGCACCCGCGAGTTCGCCGCCGAATTCAGGCTGCTGGCTCCGAATGAAGCCTTGCCCAAGGCCATTCCAGAAACGCGGGACCTGGGTTTCATGTTGTGGGATATCGACCATTCCGCGGCTTCCCGCCCCTCGCTGTTCTTCCGGGCGCGGCTGGAGAACGGTGTGATGGACGTACCCGGACCGGATTCTGCGGAGATCCGGAGATGAGCATCCTTGCCTCGCTGGCGCGCGCCTACGACCGCCTGCCAGACAAGCCTCCCTATGGGTTTTCAACCGAGAAGATCGGCTTTGCGATTTCGCTGAGCGAAGACGGATCTGCAACGGTGATAGACCTGCGCGGCGACGACAGAAAGCGGCTGCCCCGCATGATGACGGTGCCGCAGGCGGTAAAACGCACCGTGGGGATTGCTCCAAACTTCCTCTGGGACAAAACGGCCTACGTCCTGGGTTTGACAGCGGGAGAAGGCAAACGGACGGCCCAGGAACATCAGGCATTTAAGGACCTTCACGCCGACTGGCTTGCGGGAACGGATGATGCGGGCCTTCTGGCAGTCCTGCGCTTTCTGAAGGGCTGGACTCCAGATCAGACCCTGCCGGGATGGACCGAGGACCTCCGTGACCAGAATGCAGTCTTTGCCTTCGAGGCGGATCGTCGGTCCGGGCTCTGGATGCACGACCGTCCGGCCGCGCGCGATCTCTGGCGCAGGCTCTCCGCGTCGGCGACGACCGACGGCCAAATTTGTCTTGTAAACGGCGAGATGGCCCCGGTTGCGAGGTTGCACCCGTCGATCAAGGGTGTCTGGGGTGCCCAGTCGTCGGGCGCGGCGCTGGTGTCCTTCAACCTAGACGCATTTACCTCTTATGGTCATGAGCAGGGCGACAACGCGCCCGTGTCGGAAGCGGCGGCATTCGCCTACACGACGGCGCTGAACCGCTTCCTGGAAAAGGACAGTGGCCATCGCATCCAGATCGGCGACGCCTCCACCGTCTTCTGGGCGGATACCAGTGATGCGAAATGGGCCGCAGAGTCCGAAGGGCTGTTTGCCCAATATGTCAATCCCGACCCCCAGGGCGAGGACGCTGATGCCACCAAGGAAATCGGCATCAAACTCGCGCAGATCCGCGCGGGAAAACCACTGGCCGAGGTGACGCCGGACCTAGCCGAGGGTGTGCGCTTTCATGTCCTTGGCCTTGCTCCCAATGCCGCGCGCCTGTCGGTGCGGTTCATGTGGGAAAGCAGCTTTGGCGAGCTGACGGCGAACTATCAGCGCCATCTCTCCGACATGCGGATTGAACCGCCACCCCGCGACGGCTTTCCCCCGCTCTGGCGCTATCTGACCGAACTAGCTGTCTTGGGAAAACGCGAAAACGTGCCGCCCAAACTGGCGGGCGACTGGATGCGCGCGATCCTGTCCGGCACGCCCTATCCGCTGACGCTGCTCTCCACCACGCTGATGCGCCTGCGCGCCGATGGCGATGTCAACGCATTGCGGGCAGGCATCCTCAAATCCGTTCTCATCCGAACTCTCAAGATGGAGGTTCCAGTGGCCCTTGACCCCACGGCGCGAAACAAGGGCTACGTCCTTGGCCGTCTTTTCGCGATCTATGAAGAAATCCAGCGCGCCGCGCTCGGTGACAATGTCAACGCCACGATCAAGGACAAATTCTATGGTGCCGCCTCGGCGACACCCCAGAAGGTCTTTCATCTGCTGGACCGGGGTTCAGCCAACCATTTCGCCAAGCTCCGAAAACAGAGTCCGGGGCGCGCCGTGAACCTGGAAAAGGTCCTGACCTCGATCACCGAGTTGATGGACCCAAGCTGCGATCCGATTCCATCCTCACTCTCGGCAGCCGAACAGTCGCTCTTCGGGATCGGCTATTACCATCAGCGCAGCGACTTCTTTCGCAAGCGCGACGAGCAAGTCGAAACTATGGAGATTTCCCAATGACCGCCCTTTCCCAACGCCATGATTTCGTCCTTGTCTTCGAAGTGACCAACGGCAACCCGAACGGTGATCCCGATGCGGGAAACCTGCCGCGCATGGATCCTGAAACCGGCCACGGCCTCGTCTCGGATGTCAGCCTCAAGCGGAAGATCCGCAACTATGTCGATCTCGCGCGAAACGGGCAAGACGGACATCACATCTACGTCCAGGAGGGCGCGATCCTGAACGATCAGCACCGCAAGGCCTACCGCGCGCTGCGCCCTGGCGATGCCAAAGTAGACAAGGACGCGAAGCTGAACCCCAAGGATGACGCCGAGGCCAACCAATTGCGCGATTTCATGTGCGCCAATTTCTTCGATGTGCGGACTTTTGGTGCCGTGATGTCAACTGGTGTGAATTGCGGGCAGGTCAAGGGACCGGTGCAGATCACCTTCGCCAGCTCGGTCGAGCCGATCATGCCCGCCGAAATCTCGATCACCCGAATGGCGGCCACCAACGAGGCCGAGAAGAAGCAAAAGGCCGATGGTGACGACAGCGACGAGCGCAAGGAGAACCGCACGATGGGCCGCAAGCACATCGTGCCTTATGGGCTCTACGTCGCACATGGCTTCATTTCGGCCAAGTTCGCCGAGCGGACCGGTTTCTCGAACGCCGATCTCGACCTTTTGACTGAAGCGCTGACGAATATGTTCGAACACGACCGCTCTGCCGCGCGGGGCGAAATGGCCAGCCGCAAGCTCATCGTTTTTCGGCACGAAAACGCTTTGGGCAACGCGCCTGCGCACAAGCTGTTCGAACGGGTCAAGATCGGGCGCAATATCGACGGCGAGTTCCATTCCATCGACCGGCGTCTCGACAATCTGCCGCCCGCGCGCAAATTCGAGGACTATGTCGTTGCTATCGACCGCAGCGACCTGCCCACTGGCGTAGAAGTCCTGGAATTGCTCTGATGGACGATCCTGTTGAAGCGCCGATCCCGTTGTCGGCCCTTCAACACGCGGTTTACTGTCTGAGACAGGCCGCGCTGATCCATCTGGAACGGCTTTGGTCCGACAACCGCTTCACGGCCGAGGGCGATGTCCTGCATGCGGTGACCGACAAGGGTGGCCAGCGCCATTCGCGCGGCGTTCGTCGGGTCGCAGCTATGGCCTTGGGCTCGCGCCGCCTCAATCTGACAGGAACTGCGGATGTCGTGGAATTCCACCTGGGTCCTGACGCGCATGAGTGGGCTTTGCCCGTCGAGTACAAGCGCGGCAAGCCCAAGTTGCACCGCGCCGACGAAGTCCAGCTTTGCGCGCAGGGTCTTTGCCTCGAAGAAATGACCGGCACGCCGGTGATGGAAGGTGCGCTTTTCTACGCCGAGACTCGCCGCCGGGTGAAGGTTCCATTCGATGCCGGACTGCGCGAACTGACCGAAGCAACGATTGCCGCCCTCGCCGCCGCATTCGCCAGCCGCATCACACCACCGCCAACGCCGCACAAAGGCCGTTGCCGCGCCTGTTCCCTGAGCGAACTCTGTCGCCCCGAAACGGTTGCCCGCCCAGTTCTTGCCTGGCGTGGCAGGATGGTTGCGTCGTTGCTGGCAAAGGGTAGCGACGGTTCATGAAAAAGCTGCTGAACACCGTCTATGTGACCACGGAAGGGGCAGCGCTTCGCAAGGACGGCGAAACCCTGGTGGCCGAAATCGAGGGCGAGATCAAGGCGCGGGTTCCGATGCACATGTTGGCCTCGGTCGTGCTCTTCGGACCCATATTCATCTCGCCGGCCCTGATCGGTGCCTGCGCCGGGGCAGGTATTACGCTTGTGTTGCTGGACCGGATCGGGCGCTTTCAGGCCAGGATCGAGGGTCCCGTAAGCGGTAACGTCCTGCTGCGCCGTGCCCAGTACAAGGCCAGCGATGCACCTGATGAAATCGTCCGCTCGCTTGTGATTGGCAAGATTGCCAATCAGCGCTCCGTTCTGATGCGCGCCCTGAGGGACTACGCAGGAGAGTATCATCCCGATGTCCGCGGCGCCGTCGAACAGGCCGCGATGCGCATGGCGCAAATTCTGCGGCGCGTCGAACATGTCGAACCTGTGCTCGATCAGCTTCGTGGGGCCGAAGGAGAGGCTGCAAACCTTTATTTCTCGGTCTTCAACCACCTGATCCGCTCACCCGATGCGGCGCTCCAATGGGCTGGGCGCTCGCGTCGGCCTCCGCTTGACCCGGTCAATGCATTGCTGTCATTTCTCTACACGTTGCTGACCCACGACTGTCGGAGCGCCTGCGAAGCGGCAGGCCTCGACTCTGCCGTCGGCTTCCTCCACCGCGACCGGCCGGGGCGTCCAAGTCTCGCACTTGATCTGATGGAAGAACTGCGCGCGCCGCTGGTTGACCGTCTCGCCCTGTCCCTCATAAACCGCCGGCAATTGCGCGAAGGAGACTTCGTCAAACAAGACAGCGGAGCGGTGTTTCTTACCGACGACGCTCGCAAGACCGTCCTGACCGCATGGCAGGATCGCAAGAAGGAGGAGCGTGTCCACCCTTTCCTGAACGAAAAGGCGCCCTTTGGCCTCGTGCCATGGCTTCAGGCCCAGCTTCTCGCGCGGCACCTGCGGGGCGATCTCGAAGCCTATCCTCCTTGGTTCTGGACCTGACCGATGCTTGTGCTGGTGACCTACGATGTGAATACTCTGGAGGGCGATGGCAAGAAACGCCTGCGCCGTGTCGCCCGCACCTGCGAGGACTTCGGACAGAGAGTTCAGTTCTCCGTCTTCGAAATCGAGGTTGATCCGGCACAATGGACTAAGCTGAAGGCGAGGCTCGAAGCCGTCATCAATCCGAAAACAGACAGCTTGCGTTACTATCATTTGGGCTCAAACTGGGAGCGCAAGGTTGAACATGTGGGTGCGAAACCTTCGACCGACCTCAACGGTCCGTTGATCCTCTAGTCTGCCCTCTGTCGACGGCTCAATTGCAACTTCGTGACACCAGTGCGAAGCTCCATCGTGCCCGAATCTAAGCAGGAGTCCGCACTCCCCGCAGCTCTTTGAAAATGTTATCGATTTTCTGGATCAGCTTTATCGGCCACTGGTCAGATCGCTCGCGGAAGGCTGGTTCGCAAAATCTGCTGGGCAAGTGCTTGATCTGCAGGCCTCTATAACATGAACGGTCGCCCCCCGCGCGGGGGCGTGGATCGAAACCACAACTACAGCCCCGAAGCCGGGGTTATCGAGATGTCGCCCCCCGCGCGGGGGCGTGGATCGAAACACCGTCACGCTTCCGGGCTACGCGGCCAACCTTTGACGTCGCCCCCCGCGCGGGGGCGTGGATCGAAACTTGTGGGCGGTCAGCCTGATCCAGGGGTAGGCCCGTCGCCCCCCGCGCGGGGGCGTGGATCGAAACGCGACCGACGAGGTGACGCGCTCCGCCGTCGCCGGTCGCCCCCCGCGCGGGGGCGTGGATCGAAACGCGCCCATTGCTCTCGGGCTTTTTATCGCGACGGGTCGCCCCCCGCGCGGGGGCGTGGATCGAAACTTCTCACGTCCTGCGATCAGGACAGGGCCTTGCTGGTCGCCCCCCGCGCGGGGGCGTGGATCGAAACCGAACAGCGGATACATCGACATCACCATCAAGCCGTCGCCCCCCGCGCGGGGGCGTGGATCGAAACAGTTTCGCCGATAGGGATGACGACAAAACGGGCAGTCGCCCCCCGCGCGGGGGCGTGGATCGAAACGAGGAGCTGGCGGCGCAGGCGGCGAGGTCGATCAGTCGCCCCCGTGCGGGGAATGTGGATCGAAACAAGGCATGGCTCGACGGCTTCGGCACAGCGATCGTCGCGCTGAGTGTGGGGAGGTGGATCGGATTGCGCGAGATCATTCCAATAGCGGCTGATCACGCATTTTCCCGCCTCTCAATCCCTGTTCCGGCAGGGTCGCTTTCCCTGTTACTGCGACGCGCAATTCCCTGTTATGGGTGGCAGCGTTCCTTGTTATTCAGGAACAGGGAATTCACCTCGTAACCCATGGAAATCGCTTCCGGATCTGGCCAGAAATTCCCCGAAACCCGGCCCAAGAAGCAGATATTCCCTGTTATACCCTGTTTTCACCCGCGCAACGCACGCCGCGGGATCCTCCGTCTGCTGGCCTTTCGACGCCTGACAGACGGCTGCGTCGGTGCAGCTCGCCGCGCATCGGCGCATCAACTGGCGCGGCCTTCAGTCTGTCGCCTGTCATGTTGAATCTTCCTCCTTCCGACCTATACTCGGTGGCGTTCGCGAGACGTGGCGGCGATGGCCCTAGTAGGCGCGCGGACAATGTCGACCGGATCGCCCTGGTCGACATATTCGCTTCCAGACAAGGTTCTCCTGCTCGTGCACAAGGAGCAGCGATGGGTTCGTGCCAGGCGAGACTGACCTCCGGCACGTCGACGTTGCCGAGAAACGGATCGAGAGGCACCCCGGCGATGTGGGTCCCGCGGCGGCGCATCTTTGACTGGACTTCTCTTTCGATCGAAGCGTTGCTGCGGGTGAGGCCGACGCACCAATTCGCGGGCACGCCTCGGCCCGGAGCCCTGCCGGGCTTCCGTCAGTACCGGCGCCGGGGTGGCGCTGGCATGGCATAGGAGGCCCGCATGACCAGGAAGATAAGGACAAACACTAATACGGCAGGACCGGCGGTAAACATAATGTCATCCGTGGCCTCTCCGACAAAGTCGGCGACGCGCCTGGTTCGCGCACCTGCCCCGGCGGCCCTCGGCGCGGAGGCGAAGGTCGAGGCCGGACCGGCGTCGAAGCGCGATCAGCTGCTCCGGATGCTATCGGTGAAGAACGGCGTGGAGCTTGCGGCGATCAGCGCACAGTTCAGCTGGCTGCCGCATACGGCACGGGCGGCCTTGTCGGGACTGAGGAAGGCCGGCTATCCGGTCGTCACTGAGAAGCGGCCGGACGGGAAACCGACCCGCTACCGGATCGCGGCACAGGCTAGGGCGGCATTGCCCGGTGATGGGTTGCCGTCGGCAGCGGAACCGCTCGCGCCCGACTCTCCGAAAGATCCGGGCTGCGGCGACGCGGCGCCTGCAGATCGCATCGCCGGGAGTCCTGACGCAGCACCCGAGCCGGCGGCGGGTGCCGCGTGATGCCGCGCGACATGGGCGATAGCCTGCTTGCTGATCTGGCTGGCCCGGATCGTGACGGTCTGAAACGTCTTTGGGAGGAGACTGTCGGGTGCCCTCCGCCCCGATACCTCGCGCCGGAGTTCATGGCCCGGGTGATTGCCCATGAGCGGCAGGTGAAGGCGCTCGGCGGGCTGACAGCAACCGAGCGCCGGGCGCTTCGGATGATGGCCGAAGGTAGGAGCAGCCCGGAGGCGGCTGCTACCGCGCTCGGACCCTCGTCGGGTGCGCAGATCGTCCGCGACTGGAATGGGCGCAGCTACCGGGTTGAAGTGCTCGCCGACGGCTATCGCTTCGACGGCAAGACCTATCGGTCTCTGAGTTCCATCGCGAAACGCATCACCGGCACCAACTGGTCCGGCCCGCGCTTCTTCGGCCTTGTCAGCCGAAGGGCCGCAGGCGGGGAAATCAGGGAGGGCTGAGCGATGCCGAAGATCCGCTGCGCCATCTATACGCGCAAAAGCTCCGAAGACGGTCTCGACCAGCAGTTCAACTCGCTCCATGCGCAACGTGAAGCCTGTGCTGCCTATGTCGCGAGCCAGAAGGCCGAGGGCTGGGTGCTGCTGCCGACTGAGTATGATGACGGTGGCCTCTCGGGCGGAACCCTTGAACGCCCGGCAATGCAGCGGCTCCTCGGTGATGTGGAGGAGGGGCTGGTCGATCAGATCGTGGTCTACAAGATCGACAGGCTTACGCGGTCCCTGGCCGACTTCGCCAAGATCGTCGAGCGGCTCGACGCGGCGGGTGCCTCTTTCGTCTCGGTCACCCAGTCGTTCAACACCGCGACCAGCATGGGGCGGCTCACGCTCAACATGCTTCTCTCCTTCGCGCAGTTCGAGCGCGAGGTGACCGCCGAACGGATCCGCGACAAGATTGCCGCCTCCAAGCGCAAGGGCTTGTGGATGGGCGGCAACGTCCCCCTGGGCTACGAGGCCGACGGCCGGACGCTGAAGATCAACGCGGCGGAGGCGGCAACGGTAAAGATGCTCTACGATCTCTACCTCCGCCTCGGCACGGTCCGGGAGGTGAAGGAGGAGGCCGCGAGACTGGGACTGCGATCCAAGCAGCGTACCTCACCCTCAGGCGCGATCAGCGGCGGCACGCCCTTCGATCGCGGCCATATCCATTACCTGCTGACCAATCCAGTCTTCGCCGGGCGCATCCGCCACCGGAATGAGGTTCACGAGGGCCAGCACCCGGCGATCATCGATCCGACGACGTGGGAAACGGTACAGGACCGCCTGAAGTCGGATGCGGCCAAGGCCAGGAGCCGGGACACTGGCGGATCATCCTTCCGGTCGCTGCTGACGGGAAGGCTCTTCGATGAGACCGGCGACCGATTGACCCCGAGCCACGGGAAGGCCCGCAGCGGCGTCCGTCATCGCTATTACGTTTCGCACCGGCTGATTGCGCAGAGCGGTGAGGCAGATGTCACCGGCTGGCGGCTCAACGCGCAGATGCTGGAGGAGCTGACCGTCCGCATCGCGGTGCGGCACCTTGGGGATGCAAGCGTCCTGGCCGCAATCCTCCTCGACGCGACCACCGACGAACTCCTCGGCGCCCGCGGCCGGATCGTGGAACGCATCGGTGACGATCTCCCGCCAGACGTTCGGGCGCGCGCCGTAGCAGATCTGATCGCGCGGGTCGATCTCGCGCCAGGTCGGCTCGGGATCGCCTTTTGCCCGGTCGCGATCAGCGCACAGTTCAACGTTGCGGAGGATCGCATCGACCCGGACCAGCTCAGGGTCGCGACCGCCTTCACGATGCGTCGCCGCGGCGTGGAGACGAAGCTCATCCTCGGGAACGAGGCCGGGCCGCCAGACCAAAGGCTCCTTACGAATATTGCCGCCGCTCTCGGCTGGCTCGATCGGATCAAGGCTGGCAAGACCTATGCCGAGATCGCCGACGAGGACGGCGTGCCCAAATACCGGGTGCAGCAGGCGATCTGTTATGCCTTTCTCGCCCCCGACATCATCCGGCAGGTGCTGCAAGGCCGTCAGCCGCTCGGCCTCACCTCGAAGTGGATATTCCGCCATGCGCTGCCGCTCGACTGGGCGGAGCAACGCGCGCTGATCGCCCGACTCTGAGCCCCGGCGCGCATCTGCAGATGATGCGCGGCGCATCGCCCTCGGGGCAAACGCCAGACCGCAAATTGGGACTTTGAGACTGCGGCCGCAAAAGCCGGAGGTTGGCCCCTGTTCGCCGTCTCACGTCCCTCGGCCTGTCCGGCAAAGCCCCGGAAATGGCCGACTATTCCGGCGTCGGCCGTCAGACGTCTCTGTCAGGGGGAGTGGTTGGCTGGGGCGCTAGGATTCGAACCTAGGTATGTCGGTACCAAAAACCGATGCCTTACCACTTGGCGACGCCCCAACTCGGGCGGGTAAATAGCCAAGCGCGCGCGGCGCCGCAAGAGCTAAACGCGGCTTTCTTTCGATTGATGTCTTCAAGGCGGGCCTGTATCGCGGGGCGATGAAACGGGTCGATGTTGCAATCCTGGGTGCGGGCGCGGCGGGCATGATGTGCGCCATCGAGGCCGCGCGGCGCGGGCGCCGGGTGCTTGTGATCGACCATGCGCAGGCGCCGGGCGAGAAGATCCGTATCTCCGGCGGGGGGCGGTGCAATTTCACCAATCTCTCGGTCGCGTCCGAGCGGTTCCTGTCGCAGAACCCCCGCTTTGCCCTTTCCGCGCTCAGCCGCTTCCGTCCGCAGGATTTCATCGCGCGCGTCGATCGTGCGGGGATTGCCTGGCATGAAAAGACGCTCGGGCAGCTCTTCTGCGATGGCAGTGCGCGACAGATCGTCGGGATGCTCTGCGGTCAGATGGAAGAGGCTGGGGCCGACCTGTGGCTCGGAACCCAGGCAACTGAGGTTACTCGGCCGGGCGCGTTCTTGCTGGCGACAGGGCGCGGGCCGGTCGAGGCCGAACGTTTGGTGGTGGCGACGGGCGGTAAGTCTATCCCGAAGATGGGCGCGACCGGTTTCGGCTATGATATTGCGCGCCGGTTTGGCCTGCCGGTGACCGAGACGCGACCCGCGCTGGTACCCCTGACCTTCGGCGAGGATGACCTCGCGGCCTGGAAGCATCTTTCCGGCTTGTCGGTTTCGGCGCGGGTGGGCCATGGCAGGGCCGGGTTCGCAGAGGGGCTTCTCTTCACCCATCGCGGCCTCTCCGGCCCGTCGATCCTGCAGATCTCCTCCTATTGGCGCGAGGGTGAGGAGATCGAGGTCGATCTCGCCGCGGGCAGCGACATTGCTGCCGCGCTCAGGGCGGCGCGCGGGTCGGGCGGCAAGGTATCGGTCGGGCGGGCGCTGTCGGCCCATCTTCCCGCGCGGTTGGCAGACGCGGTTCTTGCCGGGCTCCGCATCGAAGGGCGGCTCGCCGACCAGTCGAACGCAACGCTCGACCGGATCGGCGCGGCGGTGAACCGCTGGCGGGTCAGGCCGATCGGAAGCGAGGGCTACCGGACGGCCGAAGTGACGCTCGGCGGCGTCGATACAAGGGCGCTCGATGCCCGCACGATGGAGGCGCGGACGGTGCCGGGACTTCATTTCATCGGCGAGGTGGTGGACGTGACCGGCTGGCTTGGCGGCTACAATTTCCAATGGGCCTGGTCATCGGGCTGGGCGGCCGGGCAGGCGGTTTGAAGCCCCCGCCGGGTGGTTCGTCGAGCGCAACCGCGTTTTCCTCGCCGGGGAACCCAGCGAAGAGGGACCGCAGGGACCGATGAGCGGCCGGTCAAGCCCTGGCGTCAGACCCTGATCGGGTCTGCCTTGGCGATCCGGTCGATCTGCATCAGCAGTGCGATGAGGCGCGGCATGTCCTTGAGATAAACCATGTTAGGCCCATCCGAGAGCGAGCGTGACGGTTCCTCGTGCGTCTCGATGAAGACCCCCGCGATGCCAAGGCTGACGGCGGCGCGCGCCATCGCGGGGGCGAACTCGCGCTGGCCGCCGGTCGAGCCGCCAAGGCCGCCCGGCTGCTGCACCGAATGGGTGGCGTCCATGATCACCGGATAGCCGGTCTTGGCCATTGTCGGCAGCGAGCGCATGTCGGCGACCAGCGTGTTGTAGCCGAAGGAGGCGCCGCGTTCAGTCAGGAGGATGCGCTCATTGCCGGTCGAGGCGACCTTGTTGGCGACATTCTCCATGTCCCAGGGCGCGAGGAACTGGCCTTTCTTGATGTTGACCACCGCGCCCGTCTCTCCGGCCGCGACCAGAAGATCGGTCTGGCGGCAGAGGAAGGCGGGTATCTGGATCACGTCAACCACTTCGGCCGCCACGCGCGCCTGTTCTACGCCGTGAATGTCTGTCAGGACCGGCACGCCGGTCCGCGCCCGGACCTCGGCGAGGATGTTCAGCCCGGCATCGATCCCCGGGCCACGCCCGCCCTTCAGCGAGGTGCGGTTGGCCTTGTCATAGCTCGCCTTGAACACATATTGCGCGCCCGCGTTCGCGCAGGCCTCCTTCAGCACTTCGGCGATCATCAGCGCGTGATCTAGGGTTTCGAGATGGCAAGGTCCGCCGATCAGCGTCAAGGGCCGGTCATTGCCCACGGTCACGTTGCCGAAGGCCACATCTTTCATTGCCGTCATGCCAGCTCCTCAGGCGGTCACCTGCTCCCGCAGGATGGAGGCGGTCAGCGACATCATCAGATAGATGCCCGCGAAGACCAGGAACGCCAGCGCCGTATCCTCGAACGCGCGCGGATAGGTCGGCTCGTCCGGGGCGACGGGCGCCACGCTTACAGACAGATAGCGGACCTGACGGTTGGCTTCAATCCGCGCCGATTCCTGCTGTTCCAGCGCCTTCGACAACATCAGCTGCCGGGTTTGCAGTTCAGTCTCGGCGATGCGGAGCTGGCCGGTGATCTGCGCAAGCGAAAGCGTGCTGTTCTCGTCCTGGGTCATCGAGGCGCGCAGGCTGTCGATCTGGCCCTGAATGCGCGTCATGTCGCCCTTCACCCCATCGACGCGCGCCTGATTGGGCTTGGCATTGTCCAGAAGCTGGCTCAGCTCCAGCTCCTTTAGGCGCAACTGTCCCTCCAGCTCGGCGACCTGGGTCATCACGAGCGTCGTTTCCGCCTTCGGGTCGAGGACGCCGAGCCTGGTCTGCAGATCGAGAACCTTCTGCTCGGCCTCCTTCACCTTTGTTTCGGCGTCGGCATAGCTTTCGCGCGCGCCCTTCATCTGGTCCTCGCGGACCCGATGGGTCAGGTTGTCGACCTGCTCTTCGGCGAACTTGAGAAGTGCTTCCGAATATTTCTGGCTGGTCGCCGGATCGACCGCCGAGACCTCCATCTTCACGATCCCTTCGGTCGGGTCGTAGGCGATCTTCACATTGCGTTTATAAAGTTTGTAGGCGGCTTCGTTTGTCGCACCCGGTTCCAACCGCTGCAACGGATCGACGAAACTCTGCGAGAAATGATCCTTGTAGCCAAGGCTTTCATCCAGCCGCAGCATCGCCTCGCGCGATTGCAGGTAACCCTGTACCGCGATCGCATCCTGCGAATTTGCGAAGGTCGTGCCCTTGAGGAAGTTCGCGCCGATCCCGCCCGCGCTTTCGGACTGCTGGATCTGGAATTCGGACTTGGTGGCATAGAAGGGTGTCGCAAGCTTGTAGAAGTACCAGCCTGCGAAGAAGGTCGGCAAAAGGACGAAGAACGCCAGCCGCATCATCAGAAGCGTGAAATTGCGCCGCCGCCGCCGCACGATGTCGCGTTGCATCTCGATAATGGCGCGGGCGCGGTCATTCTCGCTCAGGACCTGGGTCGAGGGCAGTTTCATGGGACCCGCAGGTACCACAGCCTTGCCGCCCGACTTTTCCGAGGCAGAGCCTGCCGCAGGTGCCGACGGTACGGCGCTTTCCTCGACCAGGCCGAGGATGTTCTCGCGCTGGAACGGGTCTATACCCTTCCGACGCAAGAGGAAAACGGCTTCCTCGTCGCTCGTTGCGTCGATCCCGTGGCGCAGTGCTATCCGGCGTGCGAGCCGCAACTGGCGCGCGCTCAGACCTTCGGTGCGAATAGCGGCGAGGGCGGCATCCATGTCGGGGGGCGACGCAGGTGCGACGGGCCCGGCGTCAAGCTTGAGCCCCCCGAATCCATCATCCTCGGGTGCCGGCGCAAAAGGCAAGTCGGACTGCGGCGCGCCCGCAGGCGCGGGTGCGGGCGGTGCCTCGACGCGCCTGACGCGGAAGCGGGTGGCCTTAGGCGGGTTGTTCATAGTGCCATCTCGCTTCTTCGAGCGTATCGTAGAAGGTGAGCCGCCCGTCCTTCAATACCGCGCCCGACCGGCAGAACCGCTCGAGCGTCGAGACCTGGTGAGACACGACGATCACGGTTGCCTTTTCCAATCGCTCCTTCAGGATCGACCCAGCCTTGCGGTTGAACTCGACATCGGAGGTCGAGGGCATGCCTTCGTCTATCAGATACATGTCGAATTCAAGTGCGAGCAGAAGCGAGAAGCTGAAGCGCGATTTCATGCCCGTAGAATAGGTCGACAGCGGCATGTCGAAATATTCTTCAAGCCCGCAGACCCATCTGCAGAAGGCTTCAACATAGTCGGGGTCGAGCCCGTAGAGACCGGCGATGTAGCGGGCATTTTCGCGCGCGCTTTGACTACCTGCGACGCCACCCATGAAGCCCAGGGGGAAGGAAACGCGGCAGGTCTTCTTAACGTAGCCTTCGTCGGGCTTCTCAAGCCCTGCCATCATGCTGATGATGGTGGACTTACCGGTCCCGTTCCTCGCGAGGATGCCAAGCGAATTGCCAAGCTCGACCCGAAACGACGCCTGGTCGAGGATGACCTTGCGCCGCTGACCAGTCCAGTAGGACTTCGAGACATTCACAAACTCAAGCATCTTTTCCCGGGAGCCGCTCGATTCCCCTTTTAGCTCAGGCTGGTTAACGAGGCGATACAGCCTTTTGCGGGCATTATGATGGCAAGGCCGGGGCCGAGCAACGGGCACATGGGGGAAAGGCGCGTCATCGCGCCCCCCTGCTCCTCGCGCCGCAGCGCCTTTAGTCCGCGACCTTCTCGATCCGCATCAGCCGCCCGGCCAGGATGGAAATCGCGGCTGCGCCGAACGAGAAGAGCGCGCCCATCTTCGCCGCGTCCTGTACTGCACCCGCCGGGAAAGCCACGGTCGCCACGAAGAGCGCCACGGTAAAGCCGATCGCCGCCACGCAGCCAACGACGAACAGTTCGCGCATCCCCATCCCGTCCGGCAGGCCGAGCCTGAGAAGCCGCACCGCGATCCAGCCGAAGAGGAAAATCCCTACCGGCTTGCCGATGATCAGCCCGAGAAGGACAAGCCACGTGGGCTCCGATATCGCGCTGAACTCGACGCCCGCATTCAGAAGGCCGAAGAAGAAAAGCACGATCTCGACCGGCACCTTCAGCGCATGTTCCATGCGGTTCAGAAGGTCGGTCAGATATTGTTCCGCCTCGGCGAAAATGCCGAAAGCGCGGTCGGCATGCGGGATCGCCGGAATGATCGGCAGAAGGCCGAGCGCCGGGTGAATCCCCGCTTCCTGGAAGCCATACCAGCTCAGCGCGCCCGCGATCGCGTAGGGCCAGAAGCTCAGCCGTTTGCGCACCCAGGTCGAGGTCGGGCGCAACTGATTGCCGCGATCAAGATACCTCGGCAGCCAGTTGAAGAGAAGGAAAGCCGCCACTGAGGCGCCGATGGACAGCAGCAGCCATTCAGGCGCGAGCTCTGCGGTCGGGTAGAAAATCGCCAGGATGATCAGCCCGCCTGCATCGTCGGCAATGGCCAGAAGCAGGAGGAAGCGGATCGCGGGATGGCCCGCGCCGAACACCATGCGGCCGACGAGATAGGAAAAGGCGATGTCGGTGGCCGTGGGGATCGCCCAGCCGCGGCTGACGGCATCGAAGACCCCAAGCGCAGCGGCGAGCGCCAGATAGACGGCGACCGGTCCGACCATGCCGCCTGCCGTGGCGATGAGCGGGGTCACGGCCTTGCGTCCGCGCAGGCTGCCCTCTTCGAGGATCACCGCCTCCCAGACTTCCTTGGCCGCGATGGCGAAGAAGAGCGCCATCAGCACGTCGTTCACCAGAAAATGCAGCGTCAGCACCCGCCTGACCGACCCGCCTTCGGGTTCTGCCTCGCCGATCAGGAAATCGTCGACAAGCACGTAATGGACCAGCGCGTGATAGCTGTGCGGATCGATGTTGGCCCAGACCAGCGCAACAAGCGCGCCGGCGATCAGCAGAAGCGAATAGGTCGAGATATAGTTCCAGACGCGGTACATTGGGGCCCCCTCATCCTCTTCACGGAGCTTTAGGGGAAAGGCCGCGCCGGGACAACCACGCCGCGCCGGGGCGGCGGCTGCCAAGCGCGCCGGTGTCCTGCGTGCAACGGGCTTGCGGCCGTTACCGCCCCTCAGCTCAGACCCCGCCGTGCACGACCTTGCCATCCACGAGCGTGGCCACCACTTGCGTGTCGCCGATGTCATAGGCCGGGCAGGTGAGGATATCGCGGTCGAGGAGGATGAGGTCGGCGCATTTGCCCGGCGAAAGCGTGCCGGTATCGGCGCTGCGCCAGGCCGCCGCCGCCGCGCCCGTCGTGTAACCGGCGATCGCCTCCTCCCGGGTGATCCGCTCCTCCGGCAGGAAGGGCGGCACCTTGCCCTCGGCGACCGGCGGCTGTCGGGTGACCGCGGTTTCGATGATCTGGAACGGGTTGAGGGTCGAGACGCCCCAGTCGCTCGAAAGCGCCATTGCGGCGCCCGCGTCGAGAAGCGAGCGGAATGCGTAGATCCAGCGGCTGCGCTCGTTGCCGACCATCGGCACGGCGACATCGGTCACCGAGGGCTCGCTGCGCGCCCAGAGCGGCTGGACATTCGCCATCACGCCAAGCTGGTGAAAGCGCGGAATATCGGCGGGGTCGATGAACTGGATATGGGCGATCTGATGCAGCGACGGCCAGTCACCGTTCGTCCGCCGTGCCGCCTCGCAGCCGTCGAGCGCCGCCCTGACCGCCATGTCGCCGATCGCATGGACATGGATCTGGAACCGCGCGGCGTCGAGGGCGGTGAACATCTCTTTGATCTGGTCGGGGTTGAACATCAGGGGGGCATTGCCGCCCTCGGCATCCGAATAGGGCGCGATCATCGCTGCCGTCCGGTTCTCGACCACGCCGTCGAGGAAGAATTTCGCCGAATGGACCTTGAACCGGCCACCACCAGCATTGGCGCGGAAGCCGGTCAGCCGCTCTACCGCTCCGTCTGTCGTGTCGAACGCATTGACCAATGCGGTCGCCGCGACCCGCAGCGTCAGCTCGCCCGCCGCTTCCAGAGCGCGGTAGACGCGCACATGCCGTTCCTCGACCCGCGCGTCCAGCACCCCGGTGATCCCGTTCCGATGCGCAAGCGCCTGCGCCCATTTGACGCCATCGGCAAAGTCGGCATCCGACGGACGCGGCATGCGCGCCTCGGCCCACATGATGGCGTTTTCGTAGAGCATGCCGGTCGGCTCCCCGTCCGGCCCGCGCACGAAATGACCGTTCTGCGGATCGGGTGTCGCTGCTGTGAGGCCGATTGCCTGGCAGCCGAGTGTGTTCAGGCAGCCATTATGGCCATCGGAAGCGACGATCAGGCAGGGCCGTTCTGGCACGGCGCGGTCGAGAAGCTGCCGGTCGAGGTTTCTGGCATGGAAGATGCCGGAATACCAGCCGGTACCGTTCACCCAGGGCCGCGCATGGGTCTTTGCGAAGGCGGCAAGGGTCGAGACGATGTCATCGGGGGTACGCGCGAAGGACAGGTCGGCATTCTGACTATAGTCCTGCCCGCTGTCCTGCAGATGGATGTGCGTGTCCTGAAACCCCGGCAGCACCAGCCGCCCGCCCGCGTCGATCACCCGCGTCGATCCGTTCGCCAGCGCCCTTATGTCCGCCGTCGAGCCCAGCGCAAGGATGCGCCCGTTACGTACTGCCAGAGCCTCGGCATAGGGCGCCGAGCCGTCCATGGTCACGATACGGGCATTGATGAGAATCAGGTCGACCGACTGCATGGAAAGCGCCTTTCGGATGATAGAGGGCGGCAGATTGAAGCCGACATTGTCGCCCTGGCAAGCGAAATTTGTGCAACCACCGGTTGGCGATAAACCCTCTTCTCGAAATGAAAAACCCGTGCAATCATCCTTCATTCTCACATTAGCAGGGGCATCCAATGCAACGCGTCAAGTTCATCGACCGGATGGCGCAGGGTAAGCTATCGCGCCGTGAAATGCTTCGATCGGCGAGTGCCTTTGGTGTTGGTCTGACGGTTCTGCCACGCGTAGCGCGGGCACAAGGCGGGCCGCTGACTTGTCTCGAATGGGGCGGATATGATGCCGCCGAATATGTCGGTGCCTATGTGTCCAAGCATGGCGCGCTGCCCGATTTCTCGATCTTCAGCGGCGAAGAGGAGGCGCTGGCCAAGGTTCGCGCCGGATTTGCCGCCGATGTCATGCATCCCTGCAACTATTCCGTAGCCAGGTTCGTGAACGCGGGGCTGGTCAACGAAATCGACACGTCGAAACTCTCGAACTGGGCCGATGTCTTTCCGGCGCTCCAGACCGCGGAGGGCGTGGTGCAGGACGGCAAGGTGGTGATGGCCCCGGCGGACTGGGGCAATTCCTCGATTGCCTATCGCAGCGATCTGATCGATCCCGCCTTCGCCGCCGACCCGACTTGGGCGATCTTCTATGACGAGGCTTACACCGGCAAAGTGTCGATGCTCGACAACGAACTCGCTTTCCAGATTGGCGCCATGGTCGGCGGCATGCCCTATGACGAAGCCTACAAACTATCGGGTGCCGCGCTCGAGGAGGCCGCGAAGACCTGGGGCGCCAAGGCGGTGAATGTCAGCCGCTTCCTCTGGAATGATCCGTCGGAAGTGCAGCAGGCGATGGCCTCGGGCGAAATCGTCGCGGCCTATGCCTGGAACGACTTGGTGAAGAACCTGAAAGCCGAAGGCATCCCGGTGGAATATGCCAAGCCCAAGGAGGGCATGTTCACCTGGTTCTGCGGGCTGACGATGCTCAATTCCGGCAAGGCCGATCCGGCGCTGGCCTATGATTTCATCGATGCCTGGCTCAGCCCTGAAACCGGCAAGTACCTGATCGAATCCTCGGGCTACGGCCATGCCAACATGAAGAGCTTCGAAGCTGCCGACCCGGCCGAGGTGGCGGCGATGGGCATAACCGACCCCGAGGCGATGATGGCCTCTGCCATCCTCTTCCGCACCCCCACTGACGAGGTGCAGGTCGAGCACAACCGGGTCTGGGGCGACATAAAGGCGCTGAAGATGTAAGCGCCCGCCGGCGTCATGACTTCGGGTTCCGCACGTACAGGTCTGTCGCTGCTGTCACCGGCCTTTCTGGTGATGGCGGCGACGCTGCTGGCGCCGGTCGTGGCGCTGATCGTGATGTCCTTCTGGACCCAGTCCGGGTTCGAGATCGACCGGACCTTCACCCTTGCGAATTATTCCCGGCTGGTGGAACCGGGCGAGGGAACGGTCTGGTACGGCATCCGTTTCCCCCTCGCCTATCCGGTGCCCGCGGTCCTGATGGTGAAGTCGCTCGCCATGTCGCTGGTCGCGACCATCTGCGTGATCGGGGTCGCCTGGCCGATGGCCTACTTCCTCGCTTTCCGCGTCACCCGCTACAAGGCGATGTGGATGATCCTGCTGACCATCCCCTTCTGGACGAGCTATCTGCTCCGGGTCTTTTCCTGGAAGATCGTCCTTGGCTTCAACGGGGCGATCAACTCGGGGCTCCAGTGGCTCGGCCTCATCAGGGAACCGCTGGAATTCCTGCTCTACAATCCGCTCGCGGTGATGATCACGCTTGCCCATAGCTGGATCGCCTTTTCGGTCCTGCCGATCTATGTAAGCCTTGAAAAGATCGACCGGACGCTGCTGGAGGCCGCATCCGACCTTGGCGACAGCCGCTGGAAACGCTTTCGCCGCATCACGCTGCCCCTGTCGATGCCGGGGACGATCGCGGCAACGCTCCTCGTTTTCATCCCGACGGTCGGGGATTATGTGACACCGACGCTGGTCGGCGGGCCGGGCGGCACGATGATCGGCAGCCTTGTCCAGCAATTGTTCCTCAGGCAGGACAATGCGCCGATGGGCGCGGCGATTTCCATCGTGATGATGCTGATCATCGCGGTGCTGGTCGGCCTCTTCCTCTGGCTGATCGGCTACGGCCGGATAAGGCGGAGGATCGGATGACGCGGCGCTTCGATCCGCTTTTCCTCTATGCGGTGCTTTTCGTTCTTTTCCTTTACGGGCCGATGCTGTTGATGCCGCTCTTCTCACTCAATGACGGGAATTTCGCGACCTTCCCGCTGAAGGGCTTCACGCTGCGCCATTATGGCGAAATGGCGCAAAACACCTCGATGATGACCGCGCTGAAGAACTCTCTGATCGTCGGGCTTGGCGTGTCGGTGACGGCGACCGCGCTGGCGCTGCCCGCCGCCCTTGCCCTGACCCGCTACCGCGTGCCCGCCGGTGGCGCGATCCTGTCGTTCATGATGCTGCCCTTAGTCGTGCCATCCATCGTGCTGGCCGTCGGGCTTCTGATCGTGGTGCTCAGGCTTCTCAGCCTGCCACTCTCGCTCTGGACCGTTGCGGCTGGGCATCTGATGCTGTGCATCCCGTTTGGGATGACTGTCCTCATGTCGCGGCTCGAAGGGTTCGACAAGAGCCTCGAGGAAGCCTCGCGCGATCTGGGTGCCAGCGGGTGGAGCACCTTCCGCCGGGTGACGCTGCCGCTCGCTGCGCCGGGCGTCATCTCGAGCTTGCTTTTGTGCTTCATCATCTCTTTCGATGAATTCGTCATTTCTTTCTTCCTGACCGGCACGGACAATACGCTGCCGGTCTTCCTCTTCTCGCAGTTGCGCTTCCCGAACCGTCTGCCCGGCACGCTCGCCCTTGGCTCGCTCATCCTCGTTGGCTCCGCCGTGCTGGTGATCGTTGCGGAAATCGTCAGGAAGCGCGGCGTGGCGTCTGACAATCCCGGAGATATCTGATGGACGATCCGATCATCCGCATCGAAGGGGTGGAGAAAAGCTTTGGCAGCTTTCAGGCGCTGAAGGATATCCGCTTCGACATTGCACGCGGCGAGTTCTTTTCGCTTCTTGGTGCCTCCGGCTGCGGCAAGACCACGCTTTTGCGCATCCTTGCAGGGATCGAACAGCCGACACGCGGGCAGTTGACGATCGACGGCAAGCCGATGGCCGGGGTCCCAGCCAACCGGCGGCCGACCAACATGGTCTTTCAAAGCTATGCGATCTTTCCCCATCTCACGGTGCGCGAGAACATCGGTTACGGGCTGGTCTACCAGAACCTCACGAAAGCCGAGGCGAAGGCGCGCACTGACGAGGCGATCGAACTGGTGAAACTGACGGGCCTGGACGACCGCAGCGCCCATCAGCTGTCCGGCGGCCAGCGCCAGCGCGTGGCACTTGCCCGCGCACTCGTCTGCCGTCCGAAGGTTCTGTTGCTGGACGAACCACTCTCTGCGCTCGACAAGAAGTTGCGCGAGGAGATGCAGCAGGAGCTGCGCAGCCTGCAGCGCACCGTCGGCATAACTTTCGTCTTCGTGACCCATGATCAGGAAGAGGCGCTGACCCTGTCGGACCGGATCGCGGTCATGTCCGGGGGCAGGGTCTTGCAGATTGATACGCCCGAAGGGCTCTACGAGCGGCCGAACTGCCGCGAGGTGGCGGAATTTGTCGGTACGATGAACCTCTTTCCCGCCCAAGTGCAGCAGGTGGACGGCGGGCAGGTGATCGCCGATGGCCGCGCCCTTGGCAATCTGGTCGGCAGATCGCCCGATCGACCGGTGGCGTCCGGCGAGGCGATCCTCATGGCGCTTCGACCGGAAAAGATCGAAATATCCGCTGCTGGCGCTGCCGGGCCGAACAGCGTCGCAGGTCGGGTTGCCTCGGTCTCCTACCTTGGCGACCGCAGTCATTATCTGGTGGCGGTCGACGGTCTGACGGCGCCGGTCGTGGTCTATCGGTCGAACAGCGAACGAACCGCTGTTGCCGCGGGCGCCGAGGTTGCGCTTTCCTGGAGCGACGCCGACGCGCTGGTGCTGGCCCGGTAGACCGGCGCAGGGTGGAGGCCCGGTGGGTCGCGTGTAACTGTTCCGAAGTCATACCGGAGCGGAATTGTCTGCGTCACAATTTCCGATTTGACCTTGCCATGAGGGCGGCGCAAGGCTCGCGTGCTGACAGGAGAAGACCATGCAGACGCGCGCGCCCCTCATCACCCCGGTCCTCATCGCCGGTTGCCTCATCATCATGGTGGGCTTCGCGATCCGCGCGAGCTTCGGTGTGTTCCAGATCCCGATCGCCACCGAGTTTGGCTGGGCGCGGGCGGATTTCTCGCTCGCGATCGCCATCCAGAACCTTGCCTGGGGCATCGGCCAGCCGATCTTCGGCGCGCTGGCCGAACGGTTCGGCGACCGCCGCGCCATTATCGCGGGGGCCCTGTTCTACGCCGTAGGCCTTGTCCTGTCGTCCCTTGCGGTGACGCCGGGCCAACATCAGGTTCTGGAGTTCCTCGTGGGCTTCGGCATCGCCGGGACGGGGTTTGGCGTGATCCTTGCCGTCGTCGGCCGCGCGGCGAGTGCGGAAAACCGCTCCATCGCGCTGGGCATCACCACCGCCGCGGGTTCTGCCGGGCAGGTGATCGGCGCGCCGATCGCCTCGACCCTTCTCGACCATTTTCCGTGGCAGACAGTCTTCGTAATCTTTGCGGTCGCCATCCTCGCCATTCTCGCCGTCCTGCCGATGATGCGCGCGCCGGAGCGGGCGAGCCGGGCGGAGCTTGAGGAAAGCATGGGCGAAGTGCTTCTGAAAGCCTTCCGCGACCCGTCCTACACGTTCATCTTCCTTGGCTTCTTCTCCTGCGGCTATCAGCTTGCCTTCATCACCGCGCATTTCCCCGCGCTGGTGACCGAGATGTGCGCGGCAATCGACCCGTCGGGGATGCTGGCCGGGATCGGCATCAATTCGACGGCTCGCCTCGGCGCCATCGCGATTTCGCTGATCGGGCTGGCCAACATTGTCGGATCAATCACCGCGGGCTGGCTCGGCAAGACCTATACGAAGAAGTATCTTCTGTCCGGCATCTACGCCGCGCGGACGGTGGTGGCGGCGCTTTTCATCATGCTGCCGATCACGCCCCTGTCGGTCGCGCTCTTTTCCATCTCCATGGGGGCGCTGTGGCTTGCGACCGTGCCGCTGACCTCGGGCCTTGTCGCGCATATCTACGGGCTGCGCTATATGGGCACGCTCTACGGTATCGTGTTCTTCAGCCATCAGCTTGGCGGGTTCCTCGGCGTCTGGCTCGGCGGGCGGATGTATGATGCCTATGGCAGCTACACCGTCGTGTGGTGGATCGGTGTTGCTGTCGGGGCCTTCTCGGCGCTGATCCATCTGCCGATCCGGGAAAACCGGCCAGCGGCGGTTCCGGCCTGAACAGCCGGGGGCTCTCCCCCGGGCCCCCGGGAGTATTTGTAGACAGAACGTGGAGGATCAGCCGCTGGCAGCCTTGAGGATGTAGCGTGCGGTCATCAGATCGAGATGCGCGCCGCCGCCGTTCTTGGACAACGTGATTTCATCGGCGGTCCTGCGCGTGAAGCGGCCAGACGGCAGGTCGTAGAAGTCCGCAGCGACATCCTCCTCGGTGATCACGCCTTCCTTCAAAGGCACCATCAGTTCGCCGATATGGTGGAGCGTGGTGACGCGGGCATCGACGAAGACGCGGGCGCGGGCGAACGTGTCGCTGTCGCATTCTCGCATGTCGGGCCGGTAGGCGCCGATCAGGTCGAGGTGTGTGCCGGGCTGAAGCCAGACGCCCCGGATCAGCGGCTCGGTCGCCATGGTCGTGGTGGCGATTACATGGGCACGGCGGACCGCCGCTTCGAGGTCAGGTTCTGGCGTGGCGCCGGTCGCGTCGGCAAAGGTGCGGGCGGCGTCGGGGTTGCGGGCCCAGACATGAAAGCGCGCCTTGGGGAAGGCGGCGGAATAGGCCTCGACCATCGAGCGCGCGACGGCACCCGCGCCGACGATCAGGATAGTCTCGGCATCCGAGCGGGCGAGGCGGCGGGAGGCCAGGAGACTGTCGCCGGCGGTCTTCCATTTGGTGACGAGCTTGAAATCGACGAGTGCTTCCAAGGCGCCGGTGTCAGCCGACATGAGGTTGACCGCACCGTCGATCGCATCCAAGCCCTTCGCGGGATTGCCCGGGAAGATGGTCGCGGCCTTGACTGCAATCCCCATGCCGGGGATCCAGGCCGAGCGGGTCAGGAGCGTATCCGGCCCATGCCGCAGCAGCGTATCGCCGACCTCGGCGCGCGGCAGGGCGTGGCCCGCCGCCAGAGCATCGGTCAGATCGAGCCAGTTCAGTTTCGCCTCGGCCTCCGCGCCGACAATACGGAATGTCACAGGCCTGCCTCCTTTTCCGTCAAGAGTTCCTCTGCCACCAGCCGCCGTGCCCAGCCCTGCCAGCTTTCAAACTGATGCGTGCGCCAGCCCCGGCGATCGGCAGCAGCGATGTTGTCGGCGCGGTCGTCGGTGAAAAGGAGGCTCTCGGGTGGCAGGCCGCAATCGGCTTCGACCATCTCGTAGATGCGGGGATCGGGCTTGATGACGCCCATCTCACCCGACACATAGGCGCGGTCGAAATGGTTCAGAAAATCATATTGCGTGCGGGCGTAAGCGAAAGTGTCGATGCCGAAATTCGTCAGCGCGAAGACCGGCACGCCCTTGGCACGCAGCGCGTCGAGCAGGCGGACCGCGCCGGGAATGACGGGCGAGAACATCTCGATCCATCGGTCGTGCCAGAGCTGTATCTCGGCCGACCATTCGGGATGGTCGTCGGCCCAAGCCTGCACCGTATCGCGGAAAGGCGCACCGGTGTCGATCAACGCGTTCATCCAGTGCAGGTCGATCTCGGCGAACAGCCGTTCGCGCCGCGCGCGCCCGATCAGCCGGTCATAGACCCGTTCCGGGTGCCATTCGGCCAGCACATTGCCGATATCAAAGATCACCGCTTGGGGCCGCGACATCCTGCACCTGTTTCCTGACCGTTTCCCGCCAGAGCGTATAAAGGCCCGCCCCGCAGATAAGTGCAATCCCCGCCCATGCCGTCAGATCGGGCCAGGTGCCGAAGAAGAGCACACCCCAAAGGATTGCCATCGGCATGCCCGCATATTCGAAGGGTGCGACCAGCGCCGCCTCGGTCGTGCGGTAGGCCTGCGCCATCATCAGCCCGCCGATGCCGACGGCAAGGCCCGTGGCGATGAAATAGGGCCAGTCGGCCAGGGGCGGCCAATGCCATTGCCGGAAAAGGAAGGCGAGCGAAGGGTCGGACGCGCCCGACATATGCCCATCGCCGACCCAGAGGCCCATGGTGGAGGAAACGAGGATGAAGCCGAGTTGCGTGTAGAAATTCAGCGTCATCGCGCTTTCAGTCTCTCTCATGCGCCGCGTCATCATGTGGCTGGAGGCGTAGCTGAAGGCGGAGATGAGGACGAGGAGGGTTGCAGGCTGGATCACGCCCGCGCCGGGGCGCAGCATCACGATCACGCCCAGCATGCCGACCGCGACGGCGGCCCAGCGGCGGGGGCCGACCGGCTCCTTCAGGATCAGGGCCGAGAGAAGCGTGATGAAGAGAGGCGCGACGAAGGCAGTCGCCACGGCGTCGGCAAGCGGCAGGGCGGCAAGGCCAAGGAAATAGGTGACGTTCGACACCATCACGACCGACACGCGGATCAGATGGTCCAGCGGCCGGCGGGTGAAGATCTGCCAGAGCCCGCGTTGCGACAGGGCCATGACGGTCAGGACCAGAGCCATGCCCACGAAGGCGCGGGTCAGGATCACCTGGTGCAGCGCATACTTGCCCGACAGGGCCTTGATCGCGAGATCATTGACAGACAGCACAAGCGCCCCGCCGAGCGCGAAGAAGATGCCGCGGAGCGGCGTGGGCAAGGGAGCAATCGCGCCGGGCATCGCTGTCACAGATCACCCCCCACCGGGGTTGCGGGGTCTTTGACTGACCGATGCACCGTCTCGCGCCAGAGCACGTAGAGGCCCGCGCCGCCGATCAGTGCGATGCCCGCCCAGGCGGTCGCATCTGGCCAGGTGCCGAAGACGACGACGCCCGCGAGGATAGCGAGTGGCATGCCGAGATATTCGAAGGGCGCGACCAGCGCCGCCTCTGCCAGCCGGTAGGCCTGACTGACGAAAAGACCTGCAACCGCGACGGAAATGCCGGTGACGATCAGGATCGGCCAATCCGGCAGGGGCGGCCAGACCCAGGGCCGGAAGAGGAAGGCGATGGTACTGTCCGGATCGCCGAGGAACCGCCCGTCGCCCGCCACGAGACCCATCACGAGGCTGATGAGCAGGAAACCCACATGCAGGTAGATATTCAGCGTCACCGTGCTTTCCGTCTCGCGCATCTGGCGGGTCATCAGCTGGCTGATGCCATAGCAGACGGACGACAGAAGGACGAGGATTGCGGCCGGCTGGATCGCCTCAGCCCCGGGCCGCAGCATCACCACGACGCCAATGAGCCCGGCGATCACCGCGCCCCAGCGATGGGGGCCGACCTTCTCGCCCAGAAACAGCGCCGAGGCGCCGGTGATGAGGAGGGGCGCGACATAGGCGATCGCCAGGGCGTCGGCGAAGGGCATGGCGGCGAGGCCGGTGAAGAAGCAGACGTTCGACAGCATCACGATCATGGTGCGCCAGAAGTGCGCGCCGATCCGGCGGGTGCGGAACTGGCGGAAATCGCCGTCTTGTCGGAGGACGATCGCGACAAGGATCGCAATTGCCACCAGCGTGCGGATCAGGATGATCTGATGGAGCGCATAGCCCGACGACAGGAATTTGATCGCCACATCGAGGACGGTACCGAAGAAGACCCCGCCCAACATGCACAGGATGCCGAGAAGCGCGGCGCGGCTGGGGCTCATGACTGCCTCGCGGCGGCGCGGAGCGTGCGGTCGAGCGCGTCGAGAAAGCGCGAGCGGTCGGCCTTGGAAAAGCCTTTGCCGCCGCCCTGCCGGAACGGATCGGCGGCGCGCAGGTCGGCCATCAGGTCGCGCGTGGCCAGCACATTGCCGATATTGGCTTCCGTCAGCGCCTCGCCGTCGTGTTTCAGCACACGGGCGCCCGCCGCCACGCATTTCGCGGCCAAAGGGATGTCGCCCGTCACCACCACGTCGCCAACGCCCGCGCGTTCAGCGATCCATTTGTCGGCCTCGTCGGGTCCCTCGGTCACATAGACCGTCTCGACCAACGGATGGACGGGCGGGCGGATGCCGCCGTTGCAGACGAGCTTCACCGGCACCGACTGACGCTCGGCCACGCGGATGCACTCATCCTTCACCGGACAGGCGTCGGCGTCGATGAAGAGGGTCATGGCAGGTCAGCCGATGACAGGAGCGGGCGCGCGCGATGGTTCAATCCCGAAACAGAGCCTCCGCGTGGAAGGCCATATGATCGGCCATGAAGGTGGAGACGAAGAAATAGCTGTGATCATAGCCCGGCTGCATGCGGACAAGGCCATTCTGGCGCCGCTCTATCATCGCCTGCGCCAGTGCCTCGGGCTTCAGAAGGTCGAGGAACTGGTCCTTCGAGCCCTGATCGATCAGGACCGGCCCGTCGAACCCCAAGCGCCGCATCAGAAGCGTGGCGTCATGCGCGGCCCAAGCGCTCTCATCGGTCCCCAGATAGGCCGCGAACTGCTTCCTCCCCCAGTCGGACTGGGTCGGGTTGGCGATCGGCGCGAAGGCCGAGACCGAGCGGAACCGCCCCGGCAGCCGCATCGCGAGCGTCAGTGCGCCGTGGCCGCCCATCGAATGACCGGTGATCGCCTGGCGATCCTCATCGACCGCGAAGGTCGCGGTGACGAGATCGGGCAGTTCCTCGGCCAGATAATCCCACATGCGGAAATGGGTGGACCAGGGCGCCTCCGTCGCATTCACATAGAAGCCCGCGCCCTGGCCGAGATCGTAGGCCTCATCATTCGCGACGCCCTCGCCGCGCGGGCTTGTGTCGGGGAAAACCAGCGCAATGCCATGGTCGGCAGCCCAAGCCTGCGCGCCTGCCTTCACCATTGCGTTTTCATGCGTGCAGGTCAGGCCGGAGAGATACCACAGAACCGGCACCGGCTCGTCCGCGGTCTCTTTCGGCAGGAAAAGCCCGAAAGTCATGTCGCAGGCGCAGGCATCCGAACGATGGGAATAGACCCCCTGGATGCCGCCGTAGCACTTGTTCTCCGATATGGTCTGCATTGGCCCTCCGATCAGGCGTTGGTGATCCAGGCCACGACCAGCGGGACGGTAAGGATGCTGGCCGCCGTGGAAATGAGGATGGATGCCGACACTCGCCGGGGGGCGATGCCGTAATGACTGGCGAGGATATAGACGTTGCCCGCGACCGGCAATGCGGCGGCGGCGATCATCACGCCTGCCGCGAACGGGTCGACCGGGAAGAGATGAAGGGCCGCAAGCGCGACTGCGGCGGGATGGAGGACGAGCTTGCACAGGCTGAGCCAGAGCGCGGCGGCCGGCCGGTCGGCCGAGCGGCCGGAAAGCGAGGCGCCGATGGCGAACAGCGCGCCGGGCGTGGCGGCGGCGCCGAGGATCGTCAGGAAATCGTCGACGGGCCGGGGCAGGGTGGGGGTGAAGAAGGACCAGATCATCCCCGCGACCATCGAGACGATCATCGGGTTCTTCGCCAGCCCGCCCGCGAGGCTGCGGACGATGGCGGCACCCACTTGCCGTTCGCGGCTGGCGGTGACTATGAGGGTGATGAGCGAGGAAAAGACGATCAGATCGACGACCAGACACATGAGGACCGGCCCGGCTGCCTGCGGTCCGAGGAGCGCCACCAGGAGGGGAACGCCGAGAAAGCCGGTGTTGCCGATGATGGCGCATTGCGCCTCCATCGCCGCTTCCTCGATTTTCAGGCGCCGTGCCAAGGCGACCGCGAAGGCGAGGCCGTAGATGGCGAAGCAGCCGGTCAGATAGGCCAGAACGAAGGGCAGATCGAAGATACCGGTGATCGGCAGGGTGGCGGCAAAGCGGAAGAGCATCGCCGACAGCGCGAAATAGAAGACGAAGCGGGTGAGCCATTCGGTGGCGACGGCCGGAAAGAAGCCCGACCGCCCCGCGCCCCAGCCAAGGCCGATGAGCGCGAAGAAGGGCAGGGTTCTGAGGAAAATCTCCAGCATCTCATCCCGCGCATAACATTCCGCCGTGGAAGGGGCCAGAGGCCACCGGAGGGGCGGGACCCGGAGTTTTTCAAAACTCCGGGCCGATTTCTTTTAAAGAAATCGGCGGGCGCGCGGGCGGAGAGGTCAGCCCTTGTGAACAGACAGGATATCGTCCAGCGGTTTCTTCAGTTTCGCGACCGCCGGAACTGTCGCGTCCGCCGCCGGGTGCCCGACAGCGAGGATCATGATCGGCTTTTCGCTTTCCGGCCGACCGCAGAGACCGTTCAGAAACCGCATCGGGTTCGGTGTATGGGTCAGGCAGCACAGCCCGGCCCGGTGTAGCGCGGCGATTAGCATGCCGGTGGCGATGCCCACGCTTTCGGGGACATAGTAATTCTTGTACCGCTCTCCGTCCTTGGTCACGCCATGGCGCTGGGCGAAGATCACGATCAGCCATGGCGCTATATCGAGATGGGGTTTCGAGACGCCCGTGCCGATCGGCTCCAGCGCCTTCAGCCATTCATCGCCGCCGCCGCCCGCGTAGAAATCCTTTTCCTCTTCCTCCGCCGCCGCCCGGATCTGCGCCTTCATCGCCGGGTCGGAGATTGCGACGAAGAACCAGGGCTGGTGATTGGCGCCCGAGGGCGCGGTCCCTGCGGCTTCGACGCAGGCGCGGATCACCTCTTCCGGGACCGGATCGGCGCAGAAATCCCTGACCGAATGGCGCTTTCTAAGGTCATCGCGAAAGGCCAGGGCCTCGCGCACTGCCTCGTCATCGGGGCGGCGCACGCGGTCAGGTAGCGGCAGAGGTTCGTAGCGGACTTTCTCGCGGAAATACATAGACGTCAGACCTCTCGATTCGGACCCGATATTACCCGCCTCCGATCAGGACGCCAGCGGCAAATACCAGCGCGCCGCCGAGGACGACCTGAAAGGTGGCGCGCAGGAAGGGCGTGTCCATATAGCGGTTCTGGATCCAGACAATGGCCCAGAGTTCCACGAAGACCACGGCGATCGCGATGGCGGTTGCCATCCAGAAGTCGGGGATGAGGTAGGGCAGGGCATGGCCGAGCCCGCCGAGCGTGGTCATCACGCCCGAGGCGAGGCCGCGCTTCCACGGCGCGCCCCGGCCCGAGAGGACGCCATCGTCATGGACCGCCTCGGTGAAGCCCATGGATATGCCCGCGCCGACCGAAGCGGCGAGACCGACGAGCAGCGTCGTATGCGGGTCTTGCGTCGCGAAGGCAGTGGCGAATATCGGCGCGAGGGTGGAAACCGACCCGTCCATCAGACCGGCAAGGCCCGGCTGCACCCAGGTCAGAAGGAACTGCCTATGTGCTGCGCTGTCCTCTTCCGCCCGCGCCTCGCCGTCCAGATGGCGTTCGGTCAGATCGCCCGCCTTCGCCTCATGCCGCGCCTCGGCGGCGGCGAGGTCTCCCAGAAGCTTGCGGGTCGCGGCATCCTGGGTCTGCGCGGCGGCGCGGGCGTAAAAACTTGCGGCTTGCGCTTCCATCGCGGCGGCCTCAGACCGCATCCGGTCAAGCCCGAGATTCTCAATCAGCCAGACCGGTTTGCGGGCGTAAAAGCCCGCGACATGTTCACGGCGGATGAGCGGTATGACCTCGCCGAAGCGAGCGCGGTGGCGTTCGATCAGCCATTGGCGGTGGGTATCCTCCTCGACCGCCATCGCGTCGAAGACCTGGGCGGAGGCCGGATAGTCCTGCCTCAGCCGTTCGGCGTAAGTCCGATAGATGCGGGCATCATCTTCCTCGGACGAGATGGCGAGCGCGAGGATCTCCTGTTCGCTGAGGTCGGAGAAGCGCCGCCGCGTCGCAAGGCCCGGGATCATGGATGCCTCCCTCTTTGGAATGATTCCAAGCTAGGCGCCGAGATGTGCAAGCACAAGCCCGTGCCGATCAGGTCGTCAGTCTGCGGCGGGTTGCCGCAGATGGGCAAAAATGAACTCATCAGTTCAGTTTTCGCTTGCATAAGTGAACTGGTGAGTTTAGATGAATTCACTGAACGAAACAGTTTACTTGGAGGGCATCATGAGCCTTATCCGTACCGCCTCTGTCGCTATACTTCTCGGCCTCGCCGCCTTGCCGGCCACTGCCGGAGGTTTCAGCTTCGACATTCCGCGCCTCGACTTCCCGACCGATGCGGGCGTGACGCGCGGCTGTACCGGCCCAGCGACCCAGTCTGTGGGTTGCACCGGAGCCGAAGGCTGACGGCGGTCAGCGAACGCTCCGCCGGTGCCACCACTCATCCCCCCTCTCCGGCGGAACAGGGGCGGGCCTCCGGCGGGGCCCGCCCTCTTGCCTTACTGCGCCGGTTCGCTTGCGGCAGGCCGACGCGAGGGGTTATGATCGGCTCCGGGGAGAGACCGACGTGACAATCGAAGCCGCAGACACGCTCCGCAAGGGGCGCAAGTTCGACCAGGTGCTGGAAGGCGCCCGGAAAGTCTTTATGCGCGACGGGTTCGAGGGCGCGTCGGTCGATGATATCGCGCGCGAGGCGGGCGTTTCGAAGGCGACGCTCTACAGCTATTTCCCGGACAAGCGCATCCTCTTCGTCGAGATTGCCCGGCGCGAATGCAAGCGTCAGGCCGATGAGGCGGTGGAGTTGGTGGGCCTGACCCTGCCACCCGACTGCGTCCTGCCCGAGGCGGCGCGGCGGATCATCGACTTTTTCCTCTCGGACTTCGGTCGGCGGGTCTTTCGCATCTGCGTGGCCGAGACCGAACGATTTCCGGAGCTTGGCCAGCAGTTCTACGAAAGCGGCCCC
The DNA here is from genome assembly GCF_026626305.1 of Frigidibacter sp. RF13. Taxonomy (GTDB): domain Bacteria; phylum Pseudomonadota; class Alphaproteobacteria; order Rhodobacterales; family Rhodobacteraceae; genus TMP-24. Next base: position 49,579 of record NZ_JAPNUE010000015.1, read on the forward strand.
GCGCTCGTCCGCGACCGGATCAGGGATTATCTGGACGGGTCGGTCGCGCGGGGCGAACTGGTGATCGAGGACACGCTCCTCGCGGCCGACCAGTTCGCCGAGCTGTGCAAGGCGGATATATTCCCCGCCGTCGTTTTCGGTGTGAAACGCACCTTTACCAAGGCCGACCGCGACCGCGTGGCCAAAGGCGCGGTCGAGATGTTTCTCGCGCGCTATGGCGTGCCGGGCGGGGCGGAAGGCCGGGGGGCTGCCTGCCCCCCGGACCCCGCGGGAGTATTTTCGGACAGAACGTGAAGCAGACACAGGTGCTCAGGCGGCGCGCAGGTCCGATCTGAGGCCGGTAATAGCGCGCGCGGCGCGCGCTGCTTCGCGACCCTTTTCGACGAAATGAGCGGTGAAGAAGGCCCGGTGCGCCGCGGTTTCCTGATAGTTGTGCGGGGTCAGTACCACGGACAGGACTGGAACCCCCGCTTCCATCTGCGCCCGCATCAGCGCCCCCACCACGGCCTCGGCGACGAACTCATGGCGGTAAATGCCACCGTCGACCACGAAGGCGGCGCAGATGATGGCAGAGTAGCGCCCGGTCGCGGCGAGGTCGCGGGCGAGAAGCGGCAGTTCGAAGGCGCCGGGGACATCGAAGACATCGATCAGAACGGCGCCGATTTCGGCGGCGAAGCCCTCGAGCGCGCAGTCGACGATATCGGCGTGCCAGTTGGCCTTGAGGAAGGCGTAACGGGTGGGTGTCATCATGATCTCCTTTCAAAGCGACACTGTCACCCAAGGCGATCACGAAGCATGGCCACGGCTGTGCGCCGTTTCCCTGCTCGTTCTCTTTCATCCGGACTGTAACCGTCGGCTCCGGCCTCGCACCGGATCTGCTGACCCCCGGACCGAAATCCGGGGCGCTCGCGGGCTCGGCGCCGGGGCGCCATACCGCCGGTGGGGAATTTCGCCCCGCCCTGAGAACAGGGCGAGAGTGCCCCGATGTTCGGGCAATGGCAAGCGTCTGAGGGCTGGGACGGAGAAAACGAGGTCGCGTGTTTCAAATTCGTTGTGTCGTACGAACTACAACCTATAAGTGTGTATTATGTGGGGTATCTGTCCTTGGTTTTCTTTGTCCTGACCGCAGCAGCCGTCTGGCGGATCCCGCCTTTTGGCACAGAAAACCGTGCCGATGCGCAGCAGACCGCCTTATTCAGCCAAAGAGATCATTCTCTCGCATCTTCGAGCCGTCGCGCTCTTCGCCCCCCTGCGCTCTGACTATCTTGAGCGGCTCGCGGAGCGCGCGCTTCTGGTGCGCTACCGGCGCGGGCAGATCATTCACACCGAAGGCGAACCGGTCAGGGGTCTTTCGATCGTTCTTGCGGGGATGATCGATGCAGTCCTGAGCGAAGCCGACGGTAGGCAGGCCTTCCTGTCGAGTCACGGTCCGGGCGCGGTGATCGGGCTCAGCGATCTTGCAGACGGAAGGGGCGGGTCGGCGACATTGCTTGCGGTCTGCGACTGTCAGGCGATCCGTCTGTCGGAGCGTGACAGCCGGGCGCTTCTGGTGCTTGATGTGATGCAGGCGGCGATCGCGCGCGAAGCGCGGGCGGAACTTGCGGCGTTGCGCGAGAACTTCCGGCGGCTGTCGCTTTACAGTCTTGAAAAGCGCCTCGCGTCCTATCTGAGGGACAGGGCGGAGGTATCGGACGGGCCGGAGGCACCGATACCGCTTCAGGACAGTCAGCCGCGGATCGCGACGCTCGTTCATGCCAGCCGGACGCGGGTGAATATCACGCTGCAAAAATGGGCGAGCGAAGGCGAGATCACGCTGGAACGGGGCCGGGTGACGGTGACCCGCAGCGAGGCATTCTGGCGCCGCTACGATCTGGCCGGCACGAATGAGTGACAACTGTTACGCGAGTAACTGATCGCCGAAGCAACTGGTGCCAGCTTCCCCGAAACGAGGGAGGATAGCATGAGCCAGATGGCACCGTTCGGTGGCGGCGACCCGGCCGAGGAGATCGCGGCGCTCTGGCGATATGCCTATGCACCACTCCAGCGGCGCGCGCGGCGGCTCGCGCGGGGCGACCGAGATCTGGCCGAGGCGCTTCTGTCGCGCACGCTCCTCAAGCTGATCGAATATGTCCGCCGGACAGAGCGCCCTGTCGGCAATGCCGAGGCCCTGTTCCACACCGCGCTTGGCCATGTGGCGCGGGATCATTGGCGCGGTCTCGCCCTGCGTGGCGCGCCCTCCGATCTGTTGCCCGAGGATATCGCAGGCGACGAGGATATCGAACGCCGCCTTGCCGCGCGCGAGGTACTTGCCCGCCTTGCACTGGCGCTTGCCGCGCTGCCCTCGGCGCTGTCGGCGCCGCTCAGTGCCCGCGTCTTCGACGAAGAGCCGTACAGCGGCATAGCGCGGCGCCTTTCGATCAGCGAGGCCTGCGCGCGCAAGCGTGTGCAGGAAGCCCGAGACCGGCTGCGGCGCGCGCTCGTCGAAGAAAAATCCGCCCCGCGCCCTCACAGGCCCGCCGCTCGCGCGTCTTCATTGGTGAAGGCGCTTGTGCAGTCAGACCTAACACCAGCCGAATGATGGACCGCAGATGAACCAGACCCCCGTGAACAGTCAGATTACCGACGCCGTCACCCAGTCGAACGTCAATGTAGTTGCAAGCGCGCCTGCGCAATCTCTGGGCATGCTCTACCAGATGGCGACGCATGCCGCGGGTTTGTCGATGCAGAACGCGGTGCAGAGCCAGCAGAACCTCAACCAGATCGGCAATGCCGTCGTCGCGACGGCGGTGCGCGAGATCCTCGCGATTCCGACGACACCGGGCGGGGGCGGCGGGGGTGGATCAGGTGGCGGCTCGGGCGTCACGCCGCACACGCCAAAATCGTGACCGGGCATGAGCGATGCTTGGCGCGCTGAAGAACATGGTCCTCTCGCGCCTCGGCGGCGCGACAGGCGGAGGAGCGGCGAAGGATGCCGGTGCGCTCGCCTCTGCGTTCGACCGGGTCGAGACCGACCTTCTGTCGGATGCGGCGGGCCGGGCGGAAAGCGCGGTCGCCGCAGTGGCCACGAAGGCCGAGGGCAGGATCGCGGGCGCGGAGAAGGCGGTCGAATTCGCCTCGCGCCGGGCGGTGGCACGGGCGGCGCAGGACGCCGCGGCGCTGGAGAAACGGATCGGAGGAACGGGCATGGCCATGGCTGACGCACCGACATCGCCCTTGCAGAAATACCGCGCCTTGACGCTGGCGCTGAAGGCGCCCGGCGCTGGCCCCGAAGCTGGCCCCGAAGCTGGCCCCGGTGCCGGGCCGATCACTGCCCCCGGCGCGCCGGGGGCGGGTACGCCCCCGGTGATGCCGGGCGGTGACGACAGCAGCGACACCTCGGCGATGAATGACGAGACGGTGCAGTCGGTCCAGTTCGGCAACCGCGAAGTGACCGCCTATGCGCCCACGGTGATCGTCACGCCGCCCGATCAGATGATCGGCCAGGCCGCAGGCCTCGCGGCCCAGTCGGCGGCGGCCTATTTCGACGGGATGACCAAGCTCGTTATGGCGAGCCAGTCGGTGATCTTGCGCAAGCTGACCGAGGATATCGCCTCGGGCAACGAGGCAAGCGCGGTCGAGGACGGGCTCGCCATCGCCGGGACGGAATTGCTGCTGGCGGGCGCCATGGCCGTCGCCGCCGCGGGCGGCGCGATGGAGGCCGCCTCGGCCGGGTTCGCCATCAAACAGATCACCGAAAGCATCGCCAGCCGGACCGGGCGCTAGGCGGACAGAGGAGAAGAGCATGACATTCGTCGCACAGGTCGATCAGGTCCAGTGGTTCGTCGGCCCCCAGGTCGAGGCCCAGAAATCGAAAGTTAAGCAGGTGGACGAGGCCTACTGCATCCGCCTTCTCGACCTCGCGCTGTCGCAGGGCGGGCCACTTGATCGCCATGCAAGGCTTGCGCAGCGGCTTTGCGACGAGGCGCGCCGGATCGTCGCCGGTCAGCAGATCGAGCACCCGATCACCTTCTCAGGCGAATCCGTCTGGACGGGATACCGGGCGGACGATCCGTTGGACGGCGCCAGCAACAACATCCGCATGCTTGCCGAGTTGCGACTGCTTCGGGAAAATACCGTGATCAACCCCCTGGGGTTCGGCGATATACTGAGGGCTTTCGCCGACCGGTTCGGCGAGGCGCCCGACAGCCCGCACACCACGCCGATCAAGGCCCTTCTGCGATCGCTTCAGAACCGCCAGGCGTTCAACAAGACGACGAACCGCATTCGCATCAAGCGGCGTGACATTCTCAATCCGATCCCGCCGGTCGGTATCACCCAGTGGTACCTTCCCAACGATGACGTGCTTGGCACCATCGACCGGGCGCTTGGATATTATGAGACCGGGGATATTTCGGGCTCGGCCACGGATGCGCTGGGAGTCCTCGCCATGCTCGACTCGATCGACGAGCACGGGGCGATCGGTGCAGTGGACACGATCCGCGACCGGATCGTCGCCCTCATGAACGACGGGCGGGCTTTTGCTGCCTTTGCCGGAATGGTCGCCCAGCTGCATCACTCGATGCCCGAAACCATGATGGCGCTGAACCTCATGCCGCGACGGCTGCGCGCGCACGGGCCCTTGATCGCGCAGATCTATTCGCCGTTCCTGACAAACGCCAATCTCGAACAGATCGCAGGGGTTTACGGGCAATGGCAACAGGCGCGGTGGAACGCGCTCGGCGGGGCAAACGTCCGCCCGGACGGGGAGATGCGCGCGCTCTTCGTGCTGCAGGACATCTTCCAGATGCCGAACATCCCCAGGGAGGAAAACGAGATCGCGATCGTCGTGCCCTTCCGGTTCGAGCACGGAGGCCAGCAACCAGATTCGACCAATCCGGTGATTTTCGGCGAGCCATTCTACAACGTCGTTGTCGCGCAGCTGAACACCGCCAATCCAGGCCCCGCAATCACGCTGCAGAAACTGTCCAAGGCAATCTTCCAGCTGATTTTCCCGGGCAATTTCAATCCGGCCGTCGTCGCCCCGCGCTTCCCGCCGTCGGTTCAGGCCCGCGTTGAGGCCGCAATGCAACTACCGCGCAACGCGCTTGTGGATGCCGATAGCTACGAGCGGCTGGTCGCGCCTTTTCTGGGCCTTGCCGGATACGGCCGGGTCGAACCGGCCGAAATCGCCAATGCCTGACCAATCCCGCCACGACACGGAGGCCCCAATGCTGAACGATATCGAACATCTCCGCGACCGCACGTCGGCGCTGCTGAGCCAGGTCCTCGCAGACTGGAGCCAGTTTCTGATCGAATGCGAGGACGTGAGCCTGCCGCCGATCGACCGGCTCGCGTCCGACCTGACGGCGGCACGCGACGCGCTTGGCCGCGCCTGGCGCGCGGCGGCCGAGGTCGAGGCCCGGCGCGAGTTTTTTGAGGAGCGCATCAGTGAAACCGTGCGTGAAGGCGGTACCGAGCGCCGCGTCACCGTCGATTTCGAGGAACGCCCGCTGGATCGGCCCCTGAGGCCCGGCCCGAAGAAGAGCGAGCGGAAATGAGCGGGCTGATCACCGAGCTTGCCCGCGTGATTCAGGTCGCCAAGTCGTGGCTGAACCGCGAGCTGACCGAGGAGGAGACGCGTCTTGTCGTCGCCTGGTACGAGCGCGAGCAGCAGATGAGCAACGAGGCGATGGGCAAGCTGAACACCGGGCTTGCGGCCGCTTCTGCGGTGATCGCCGAAGGCCGGACCGCGGCGGAGCGGGCGATGCAATCGGCACTCGCCTCTGTCGCACGCGATGAAGCTCAGACCCTGTCGGGTGCGGCGCAGGCCGCTGCATCCGTAGGTGCGACGGAAGCCCCGGGCGGGCCGAAATCGCTCTCTCGGCTGGAGGAACGGACTTTACAGATGCTGCTTGAAAACCACCTGCCCGGCCCGGGCGCCGCGCCCCCGGCGCAGGAACTGCAATCGCTTGCCCATCTCCTGGCCGAACTGATCCGTATCGAGGTCACGGCGGCGGTCGACATGAAGTTGCTGCAGGCCGAGGCGCGGATCGAAAAGCGGCTGAATGAAGTGACGGAGACCGCGATCCGTATCTGCAACGAACTTTCGGCTGAAATCCGCGAACAGCTTGCCGCCGCGCTGCAGGCTGAAGGCCGCCGCGCGGCCACGAAGAAGTCCGCCTGACGGCCGACAAACCCAAATCCGGTCAACCCTGACAAGTGGCCCTATAGCGAAGGAAAGACAGATGGTCTCCAACACTCCTGTGAACAGCCAGATCACCGATGCGGTGACCCAGACGAACGTGACGGTCGTCGCCGGTGCACCCGCGATGGCGATGGGCAGCATCTACCAGACGATGGCTCATTCGACGGGCATCCTCATGCAGAATGCCGTTGCCGCGACCCAGCAGCAGAATGCGCTGAGCCAGGCGGCGGCGAACCAGGGCGTGATGCAGATCTACAGCCTCGACACGACCGCTGTCGCCGGGGCGTCCGAAAAGGTCGGCCAGACCGGCCTGCCTGACAATATGAGCGGCCTTCTGACCGTTCTGAAAGCCTTCCGCGGCTGAGGCCCGGATAGACCCCCGAGTCCCTTACCACAGGAGTAACAGATGACTTGGCCTACCCCCGTGAACAGCCAGATTACCGATGCGGTGACACAGTCGAACGTCAAAGTCGTGGGCGAGGCACCCGCGATGGCGATGGGCACGGTCTATCAGACCATGGCCCATTCGACCGGCATCCTGTTCCAGAACGCGGTCGCCGCCGCCCAGCAGCAGAATGCTCTGGCCCAGGCCGCTGCGAACCAGGGCGTGATGCAGATCTACAGCCTCGACACGACCGCGACGGCGGGCGCGTCGGAAAAGATCGGTCAGGTCGGTGTCGCCGACAATCTGACTGGCCTTCTCACCGTCCTGAACGCCTTCAAGAGCTGACGCCAGACCGGCCGACGCATTTTCACCTGAGAGAGAGAGGAGTAACCTATGACTTGGCCTACCCCCGTGAACAGCCAGATCACCGACGCGGTGACCCAATCCAACGTCAAGGTCGTGGGCGAGGCGCCTGCGATGGCGCTGGGCACGATCTACCAGACGATGGCCCATTCGACCGGCATCCTGTTCGAAAATTCGGTCGCCGCCGCCCAGCAGCAGAACGCGCTGAGCCAGGCCGCCGCGAACCAGGGCGTGATGCAGATCTACAGCCTCGACACGACCGCAACAGCGGGCGCGTCCGAAAAGATCGGCCAGACCGGCGTTGCCGACAACATGACCGGTCTTCTGACCGTGCTGAACGCCTTCAAACAGCGCCCCCCGGCGGGATCGATCTGAAGGATCGCGGTGAAGGACGGGCGCCCTCAGGGGCGCCCGTCTTGCGTGGAATTGGCCGCGATCTCATCGGTAGGATCGCTGCGGCGGCAGCGCTGGTTTCCAGATGTTTGAGGTTGGCAGGGGCAGCAGGGCTCGAACCCGCGACCTACGGTTTTGGAGACCGTCGCTCTACCAGCTGAGCTATACCCCTAGGCCTGAGCGGGGGTTACGGCATGGCCGGAGGGAGGTCAAGAGGGTTGGCAGAGAAGTGCGTAGCAGTAGGGCCTGTGTCGCAGGTCGAAGCTGAGCCCCGCCAATCGACCTATCTACTTGCCGCGCGCCTGTTCGTTGAGGCGGTCGAATGGGTCGGCATTGCGGCCCCGCGTGCTCGCCTACGAAACGCCGCTCTTGCCGGTCAGCCATTCGAGTATCGGCGGCACGCGCTGGACCGGGCTTGATGCTGCAACTACCGGGTCGAGTCTGGTCGGCTCGGTTGGGTACCGTGCCGTGGTGACCTGCGTCGGTCGCATCGTCGGCGCCGGGGCCGGGCGATGCACGACTGACGGCGACGAGGACCAGCCCACCTGCCGCGCTGGCGTTGGTCTGGCGGGCAGGAATAGACCAAAGAGGCCTTTCAGAGCAGTGCCAAAACCCGACAAGACTGCGAAGAGCAGTGACAGACCGAGCAAGGTCCAGCCGAGCTCGACGCCGTTGCGGATCGCAATGATCGAAAGGATGATCAGCCCGAGATAGACGGTCGGGGCCAGAATCCGGCGCAGCCCGAGCGCAGACCAGGATCTTGCAATTGTCGAGGGAAGAAAGAACAACGCGCCGAACGGTCCAAAGCCGACGGTGGCACCAAGCCGCAGTGCGGCGTCAAGCTTGCCGTTGGCCCCCGGTGCCTGTGCCTGGAGTTCAGGGGCCGGAGGTGCGGGCGCCCAAGCGGGACGCTGTTCTCGCGGTGGCACGGCGCTACGGGGCGTTCCCGGTCTGGGCAGCTCGCGGGGGCTCCTGAGGCTCCAGAGGAACTTGGCCAGGGTAATCCCGGCAAGACCGCCGGTCAGCCAGCTGAAGAACCAGACGAGCGTCGGCCCGAAGTCTTTGCTGGGGGCGAGCTTCGCCTCGCGCCCCGCAACCCAAGGCGTGATCACCGCAAAATCCGGAGCTTTGGCCAGGCCGGACGCTCCGACCGCCTGTGAGATGAGGTTGTCAAAATCACTGTCATGGTCTTCTTCGCCGGTCAGGGCGAAGGAATACGGATTGTCGGCTAGCTTTGCGGGATGCGCAGCAGCGTAGCTTTCAAAGGCATCGACTTCATCCTCGGGCACAAGGGCGACGGCACGTAGAATTCCCTGGTCGCCGACTTTACCGGGGTCGAAGAGGAAGTAGAGATTGCGAACCTCATCCGAGTCTGTCCCCTTACCGCGATGCCGCAAGGTCAGCCGGGAGGTCCGGGCTGAATCAACCCAGACGCCAAGATTCACCTCGTCTTCGAACCTATCATTCCGGCCTGGTGCATAATCCTTGAGAGCGATCAGCGCGGGAGCGCCAGCCGCCAGCGAGGCGGCCTTGTCGGCCTCGACCACCCGTTCAAGGGCCAAAAGCCCGAACCCCACCCCGACACTGAGCATGGTCATAACCGCGAAGACCCGCCAGGGCGCTAACAAAAGATGGAAGATATTCAGCATGCAACCCGCCCCCCTTTTGAGATCCGGCTTGGGGCCCAATACGGCGCAATTTGAGCACACGTTAGATGGTTTTTGTTGATCGGAAATTCACTCAAAAGTTGCCGTCAGGCCAATGCTTCAGCAGCGTGAGTGCGTCAGATTTGAGGCAGGGCGTTCGGGCGGCCACTCTGTCCGTTCAGCTGAAAATCCGCTGCCGACGGTCGGACGCAACCGCAACGATACAGCTTCCGGGGCGCCTGGCGCGGAGTTGGGCCGTCACGCCCAGCACAATGCCTGGCCGACCGCCGCGCAGTACCGCCCCGTCAGCGGCGGCCGCAAGGGTCAAGGCGGCCATCAGAACAATGTGCGCGTTCATCGGATCTCAGCTTGCCCGGGCAATGGGCGGTTGGGCGGCTACCGACCCGGGGGCGCACTCTTCCTGTGCTTTAGGTGTAAAACCCATACCTTTGATCCTGTGAAATGCGCCGAGGACGAGGCGCCCATTGCAACCGGCGCTGCCGATCTGGCTGATGGAGAAGCGGAGTCTCTCCTCTGCGGCGACCTGCAAATTCTTGCTAAAGTCCGACCATAGTCATTTCCACGGTGCCCAATCAACGCGCGCGGGTCTTGGCACCCCTCTTCTTGACCTTGGTCAGGTTGACCCGGCGGCGCGGGGAAAACATAGTGGGCATCACGACTCGTTTGGAAAGAGACGGGCCGCCCCTGACGGGACGGCCCTTGAGTGATCCGGGCGCGCGCTCAATTCAGGATTGCGCGGATCTGCGGACCAATTTCGCCATTCTCGGAACTGTGGAGCGCCGATGCGAGAGCAGCACGCTGCGCATCCGTCAAGTTTGACAGATCGGCGCCGGGAACGGTGGCGCGGATCTCTGCCTCGGCGGTCGGGGGCAGAAGCTGCGGAACCGGCGTGAAGGCAAAGGCGGAGGGCGCGAGCGCGAGGGCGGCGAAGGTAGCGAGGGTGAAGGTTTTCATCGGTCTTTCCTTTCAGTTCCAAGGGGCTGTCGTTGCCCGGTAAGCAACAAATGGCATCGGATCGGGGCGGAGAAAACCCATGCCAACCAGCTGATTTCACTTGAAAATCATGCCATTGACAGATGCAGTTCTTGCCCTATGGGAACGGGCTTGTCGTATGATGAGGAGGTTTCGGAACATTCTGTCCGAAATATTGGCTTCAGCGGGAAATCGTTCGCCGCCCCCGGCGCGGCCCCCAACCCTGCCTTGCAGCTAACGCATGCCACTTCGCTATGCGGGCCAGTGTGCGCGAATGCGCAACCGTACAAGAAAAAGGGCCGCCCGATGGGGCGGCCCGTGCGGCAGGGAGCTGCCGGGGTAGGCATGTGCTGCCGTCGATCAGCGATCGTCCGAGCCTTTGGTCGTATTGTTCGTCGCAGACACATAGGTCGCGAAGTCGGCGGCGCGCGATGCGTCAACCGAGGAGGTGCTGAGGATCGAGCGGATGTTCTGACCGACCTCATTGTTTTCCGAGCTGTAGAGCGCCGAAGCGAGGGCCGCACGCTGGGCGTCGGTCAGGTTCGACAGATCGGCGCCCGGCACGACGGCGCGGATCGCTGCCTCGTCCGCTGCGGACAGGATCTGATGCGAGGGCGCCATGGCAAAAGTCGGTGCGGCAAGCGCGGCGAGGACGGTGGCGAGAACAATGCGTTTCATGGTGAGTTCCTTTCGGTTTTCGATGTGGGGCGGAGCGTCGTGCTCCGATGCAGCCAAGATGGGGCGTCGGCGTGAGAAAGAGAAATCACCCTATGCTCCCGAAAACTCACGGAAATTTTCCCTTGACGTGAGGCTTCGCAGGACAGGGGCCACAGGCGGCTGCGAAACATCAAGAAAAGTTGGCGCTGGCGCGTTACACCCTCACCCTTTTCCGTGTCGTGCTGCGTGATCTGTGCGTGGTTTCGGGGTGTGCAGGTCGTATCTGCGCCGGCGCACATCCCATCGGCGGGGCCAAAAAGGCGAAAACCGCCACCCTCCTCGCGGTTTCCGGTGCGACTCGCGGGTACGCAGAAAGTGCCTGCCGCCAACGTACGGGCGATCTTGCTGTCGCTGCAGGGGCTGCCCCAAAGCGAAGGGCCGCCCAAAGCGGGCGGCCCTTTTCTTTCCTCCGTCCGGGGCGTTAGCCCTGTCCGGTATCGGATGTCCTGAGTTACTTCAGGATCTTCGAGACGACGC
>NZ_JAPNUE010000016.1 GCF_026626305.1 Frigidibacter sp. RF13
CCCCCCCCCCCCCCCCCCCCCCCCCCCCCCCCCCCCCCCCCCCCCCGGGTCGGCCGGGCGAAGCCCGGACGAAATCCGTCAGTGCAGGACCGCGCCTTCGGGCTTCGGCCGGGTGGAGCGCTGCACGCGCTCCCCCACGATCAGCCCGTCGGCCCCGGCGCTGACATGCACCACCTCGCCGTCCTTCACATCGCCCGCCAGAAGCATCTCGGCCAGCGGGTCCTGCAGGCTGCGCTGGATCACCCGTTTCAGGGGGCGCGCGCCATAGACCGGGTCATAGCCTTCGTCGGCAAGCCACTGCATCGCCGCCTGATCGAGATCGAGCGCGATCTTGCGCTGCGCCAGCCGCTGTTCCAGCCTGCGAAGCTGAATCTTCACGATCCCGTCCATGTCGCCGCGCGTCAGCCGGTCGAAGATGATCGTCTCGTCGAGACGGTTCAGGAATTCGGGGCGGAAATGCGCCCGGACCGCTTCCATCACGTCGCGCCGCGCCGCCAAAGCATCCGACCCCTCAGGCAACTGGCTCAGCGCCTGCGACCCGAGGTTCGACGTCAGGATGATCAGCGTCTGCTTGAAGTCCACCCTGTGCCCCTGCCCGTCGGTCAGGACACCATCGTCCAGAACCTGCAACAGCACGTTGAAGACGTCGGGATGAGCCTTTTCCACCTCGTCGAACAGAACGACCTGATAGGGCCTGCGCCGCACCGCCTCGGTCAGCACGCCACCCTCGTCATAACCGACATAGCCGGGCGGCGCGCCGATCAGCCGGGCGACCGAATGTTTCTCCATGAACTCCGACATGTCGATGCGGACCATCGCATGTTCGTCGTCGAAGAGATATTCGGCGAGCGCCTTGGTCAGTTCGGTCTTGCCGACGCCGGTCGGGCCGAGGAAGAGGAACGAACCGAGCGGGCGGTTTTCGTCGTTCAGCCCCGCCCGCGCCCGCCGCACGGCGTTAGAGACCGCGACAACAGCCGTATGCTGGCCGATGACCCGCTGGCCAAGCTCTTCTTCCAGCTTCAGCAGCTTGTCACGCTCGCCTTCCAGCATCTTCGAGGTCGGAATGCCGGTCCAGCGCTCGACCACTTCCGCGATCTGCTCCGGCCGCACCGCCTCTTCCACCATCAGCCCGTCCTCGCGGCTTTCGGCCTCGCTCAGCTTCCGCTCGATTTCGGGGATGCGGCCGTACTGCAATTCACCGGCCTTCGCGAAATTCCCTTCGCGCTTGGCATGCTCCAGCTCATTGCGCGCCTGTTCCAGCTCGCCCTTCAGCGCCTGCGCCGCGTTCAGCTTGTCACGCTCCGCCTGCCACTTGGCCGTCATCTCGGCCGAGCGTTGCTGCAGGTCGGAAAGTTCCTTTTCCAGCTTTTCCAGCCGGTCCTTCGAGGCCGCGTCATCTTCCTTCTTCAGCGCCTCGGCCTCGATCTGCAATTGCAGGATCTGGCGGTCGAGCGCATCGAGTTCCTCGGGCTTGGAATCCACTTCCATCCTGAGACGGCTGGCCGCCTCGTCCATCAGGTCGATGGCCTTGTCGGGCAGGAACCGGTCGGTGATATAGCGGTGCGAGAGCGTCGCCGCCGCCACCAGCGCGGAATCTGATATGCGCACGCCGTGGTGCATCTCGTATTTTTCCTTGATGCCGCGCAGGATCGAGATCGTGTCCTCTACCGTCGGCTCCTCGACCATCACCGGCTGGAACCGGCGGGCCAGCGCCGCGTCCTTCTCTATATACTTGCGATACTCATCGAGCGTCGTGGCACCCACGCAATGCAGTTCGCCCCGCGCCAGCGACGGCTTGATCAGGTTCGCCGCATCCATCGCGCCATCGGTCTTGCCCGCACCTACCAAAGTGTGCAGTTCGTCGATGAAGAGGATGATCTCCCCCGCCGCCGCCTCGATCTCCTTCAGGATCGCCTTCAGCCGCTCCTCGAACTCGCCGCGATATTTCGATCCGGCGATCAAGGCCCCCATGTCGAGCGCCATCAGCTTCTTGTTCTTCAGGCTTTCCGGCACATCGCCGTTCACGATGCGGAGAGCGAGGCCTTCGGCGATCGCGGTCTTGCCGACGCCCGGCTCGCCGATCAGGACCGGGTTGTTCTTGGTCCGGCGCGACAGAACCTGCATGGCGCGGCGAATTTCCTCGTCGCGGCCGATGATCGGGTCGATCTTGCCGGCCGCCGCAGCCTCGGTCAGGTCGCGCGCATATTTCTTCAGCGCGTCATAGCCTTCCTCGGCGCTCGCCGTGTCGGCGGTGCGGCCCTTGCGGATATCGTTGATCGCGGCGTTCAGCGCCTGCGCCGTCACCGCGCCCTGATCCAACGCATCCTTGGCCTTGGTATTGACCATGGCAAGCGCCATCAGAATGCGTTCGACCGGCACGAACGAGTCGCCCGCCTTCTTCGCGATCTTCTCGGCCTCGTCCAGCACGCGGACAAGTGCCGTATCGACATAGACCTCGCCCGATCCGCCCGAGACCTTCGAAATCCGGCCAACAGCGAGGTTCACCGCCTCGGTCACGCGCTCAGGCGCACCGCCCGCACGACGGATGAGGTTGGCCGACAGGCCCTGCTCGTCATCCATCAAGGCTTTCAGAAGATGTTCGGGCACCACGCGCTGGTGGCCTTCGCGCATCGCGATCGTCTGGGCCGCCTGCAGGAACCCGCGCGACCTTTCCGTGAACTTTTCCATGTTCATCGGTTACTCCTTCTCTGAAGCACCCGCCTTGGAACGCCCGCCTCGCGGCACGCCCCCCGGGCCTTGGTCCTTAGTTGGGAATGCAATTTCCCGCCCGCAAGGGTTGGCAGAAAATCCTTTCCGCTTTCACAGTGGGCCAAATGTCGCGCTGAAATCTCGCGGCAGGCGCGCGCCCTAGGGTCGGCCCTTAGGCACGACCAGCCGTTCAGGTCTCAGCGCTTCGGCCGCCTTGAAAAGGCTGAAGGTCTGATTCACGTAGTTGACCGCGCCGCCGATCGCCTCGACATAGTTCTCCAATTCCGGCGTGCGCTCGACCTCGACCAGCTGCACCGGGCGGTCCGGGCCGTTGGCCTCGAACTGGCAGTAGAAAAGCGGCTCGCCGCGTTTGAGGATGATGTCGCGTTCCGGCTCGTGCCATTCGAAGGCCCACATCAGGGGCCGCGGCCAGAGGTTGATCGGAAAGCGCCCGCCGAAGATCGTGCCCGGCAGCGGCTCGCGCCGGTAATGCGCGAAGGCGCCGAGTTGCGTAACATAGACTGGCTCGTCGGCGATGAACGTATAGGGCAGCACGAGCTGGATCGTCGGCCGGTCGGGATAGCGCCATTCGGCCTCGTTCACCATCACCAGCACTTCATTCAGCTTCGCGGTGCGGATCGGGCTGGCGTTGCCCGCCCGGTTCACGAAGGCGGGCTTGCCATCCTTGGACCGGGCAAAGCCCAGATGCAGGTCGAACGGGCAGGGAAAAACGAAATAGCGGCTTTCCATATGGATGACCGCCGGGCAGCGCGAGGCGGATTTCGCGTGCGTCTTCGACATGTCGCGCGACTGAAGCCGCTGCGGCGGGTCATAAAGGACCGCGTTCTTGTCGCTCGACCGAAACCAGCCCACAGTGATCGGGCCGGAAGCCGGGCCAGTTTCGGGCCGCTCATATGAGATGTTGACCTGCATTCCGCTGCCCTTTCGCCTTCCGCGCGATGCTAGCCCGCTTAGGCCCCAAGTCAATCCGTCCACCCTTTCGTAACCTCGATGCGCTTCACTGGCGTGGCCCACCAGAAAGGACGAGTCCGATGCGCATTCTTTCCGCCCGCGCCACCGAAGTGGCCCATGACCGGGCCACACAGATGATCGCCGCCACCATCGTGATCCGGATCGAGGTTGGTGAGGCGGCAGCCGAACATCGGGTCCGGGTCGCAGCGCCGGTCATAGCGCAAGGGGGCGCTCCGCTTAAGGAAAGGCTGGTCGCTGTGGCGAAGCTTACCCTGGCAATGGACGGGCGGACGCCCCGGCCGCCGGAGGCAGAGCTGGTACGCCCGGCAGCGTGAGACTCGCCTTCGCACTGCGAGCGCGCCTCGCGGCCCCGACGGGAAACGAAGTGCCCGAGGAGGCGACCGTCAGCTCCGGTCAAGCGCCGCCCGAAGTGCGCGCACGGCCACCGGGTCGGTCATCCGCTGATTGGCGCTTGCAAAACCGAAGGCAAGTTCCGTCGCCGTGGCGGGCGCGGCACAACCGCAGGATGCATGCACCTCGCGAACCCCGGTCGCCTCCAGCAGGGCGCGGGCATTTTCAGCCCGGATACCGCCTGCCGCGAGAATGCCGGGGCTCCCCACCGCCTGCCGGACGAGCGCGGCGAGCGTCACAGAACCTCGTGCAGCGCTTGTTGCACCGCCCGAAGTGAGAATACGGGCAACGCCAACCGCCCGCGCCGTTTCCAGCGCGCGCGCCTTGTCTTCCACCAGATCAAAGACCCGGTGCAGCGTCACGGTCAGCCCTTCGGCAGCGCGCGTCAGTAGCTCCATCGCCGCGATATCAAGGCCCTCCGGCCCGCCCGCGCCGATCGTGACCCCCGCAAGGCCCGCATCGCGCGCCCGGGCGATGTCGTCGGCGATCAGCTGAAGTTCTGCCCTGTCATATCCGAACCCTCCCGCACGCGGCCGGATCAGCGCGGTCACCGGCACCCCCGCCCTTCCGGCAAAGGCCATCAACGAGGCAGAGGGTGTGAGCCCGCCAAGCGCTAGCGCCGCACACAGTTCGATCCGGTCCGCGCCGCCTTCGATCGCCGCTTCGATCCCGGCGGGGGTTTCGACACAGACCTCCAACACCACACGCGCCGCCATCAAATCCCCTCCGCCATATAGCTCGCGCCGATCAGACCGGGCTCCACCTGGTGCAAAGCGGGAACCAATAGCGCCACGTCGGGCGGGGCGAGCATCCGCGCCCGGACCGCGCGGTCGAGCGCTGCCACAAGGCGCACATCCCGCCCAAGGCCCCCGCCGACCGGCGCGACCGAGGGGCCGATCACATTCATCACCATCGCCAGCGGTCCGCTGACCATGTCGAGCCAGAGGTCGACCGTGCGTCCCGCCGCCACCTGTCCCTCGGCCCAGGCCGAAAGAATCGCCCGGCTGTCCCTACCGCCACCGGTAAGATGGGCGTCCAGCCGCTCCAGCCCGCGCGCGCCCGCGACCGTGTCTGCGCACCCGGACAGGCCGCAACCGCAGGGCCAGGCAGGCACATCCGTCCGCCCCATCACCGGCCCGTGACCCCATTCGCCCGCAACCCCGCGCGCGCCGCGATGCAATCGGCCGCCGATCACCAGTCCGCCGCCAGCCCCGGTACCGAGGATCACGCCGAAGACCACTTCATGTCCAATCCCTGCGCCGCTTCGTGCCTCTGCGAGCGTGAAGCAGTCGGCGTCGTTGGCGATCAGAACCCGACACCCTAACGCTCGTCCCAGATCACTCGCCAACAGGCGTCCATCCAGACAAGGGATATTGGCGATCCGCGCCTTGCCCGTCAGCGGGTCGACGATCCCGGCAATCGACAGATGAACCCGGTCCGCGCCCCTCGCCGCTTCCCGCAGGACCCCGGCGAAAACCTCAAAATCCGTCCCCGGCGTCGGCCAGAACCGCACCGGGCCAAGCGCGCCAGGCGCGCGCACCTCTGCCGCGCGGATCTGCGTACCGCCGATATCGAACGCGACGATCATCTCTGACCCTCCGCCCCCTGCTTAGCAAGGCCGAGCGCAGGCCTCCAGCCTTGACAGCTAACCGCACCCGGCCCATGAGGGCGCCGATAGGAGCGGAGGGTGAGATGACTGAAGCCGATAATCGCCTCATCGTGGCGCTTGATGTGCCGAACGCGCTGGCTGGTCTGCAACTGGCGCAAGAGATCGGCCCGGCTGTCAGCTTCTACAAGATCGGGCTCGGCATGCTGACCGGCGGCGGGCTGGCGCTTGCGAGCGAGCTGAAGACCGAGCACGGCAAGCGCATCTTCCTCGACATGAAGCTTTTCGACATCGGCGCCACGGTCGAGGCGGCAGTGCGCGGGCTCGCTCAATTCGATCTCGATTTCCTCACCGTCCATGGCGATCCCCATGTGGTCAGGGCGGCGAAGGAAGGCGCGGGCGGCAAGGATCTGAAAATCCTCGCCGTCACCATCCTCACCTCACTCGACCGCGCCGACCTTGATGCCTCGCTCATTGTGCCGGGCGCCGTGCCCGACATCGTCACCGACCGTGCCGCGCGCGCCCTCGCGGCCGGGGCCGACGGCGTGATCTGCAGCCCGCAGGAAGCAGCGCGCATCCGCGTCCTGCCGGAAGCGGCGGGCAGACTGATTGTCACGCCGGGCGTTCGGCCCGCAGGTGCGGCACTTGGCGATCAGAAGCGCGTCGCTACCCCGGCAGAGGCGATCGCAGACGGCGCCGATCACGTGGTGGTCGGCCGCCCGATCTGGGCCGCGTCCGACCCGCGCCGCGCGGCGCAGGCGATCCTGGCCGAACTTGCCTCGCCCCAGGCAAGGCGCCCCAACCGCCCGTAAGCGCCGCTTAACGGTCCAGATGACCGAGATCGCGGTCCGGCGCGATCCGATCGCGTACCCTCTGTTTCAGCACCTTCACGTCGGGAAAGCCGCCATCGCGCTTGCGCTCCCACAGAAGATCGCCGTTGAGCCAAATCTCGAAGATGCCGCCGGTGCCGGGGATCAGCGTCACGCCGCCCAGATCGGTGCCGAAGGTCGACAGAAGCTCCTGCGCCATCCAGCCAGACCTCAGAAGCCAGTTGCACTGGGTGCAATAGCGGATCTCCACCCTCGGCCGCGTTTCCGTACCTTCTGCTTCGCCCATCGCTTACCTCCCGGCCGGTTGGCCTGCCGTTGCCAGTCCAGCTGGCGCACGAAAACTGTTCACGCATTCCCACATAATCCCGTCGTTCCTGTGGGAATTCTGCAAAGAAATTGCCGCCAGTCGCGCGCCCATGCTAGGCGAGTCGCAGCAATAGGCGGGTGGAGTCTGTTCATGCAACGGCTAATGACGCTTAGATCGACTTCCTTGGCGTGGCCGCGAAGGTCGCAGGTCTGCGCACGCCCGCGCGCGCCACTACCCCGTTCCGGAACTCTTCGGCGGTCAGAAAGCTCAGGCCATGGAGATCGTCTGCCAAAGCCCGATCCGAACCTTAGGGTCGGCAAGCAGAGAAGTTCACCAATCGCGCCGGAAATGGTAGAGTTTGCCAGTTGAGTTGGAGTCGTTTCTTTCCCAGGCCGAGGGCGACAAGGCCCTTGCCGCAATTGAGGATGTTACCTGCAATGAATAGATCCCTGATGTCACTTGGCCTCGCTGCCGTCTTTCTGGCGCTGCAGCCGGGCATCGCGTTTGCCTATATCGGCCCCGGCGTCGGCGCGGGCGCCATCGGTGCGGTGATCGGCGTCATCGGCGCTATCTTCCTCGCGATCTTCGCCGTGCTCTGGTATCCGATCAAGCGGATGATGAAAGGCAAGAAGAAGCCGGGCGCCGCCAAGACCGCCGCACGTACCACCGACAGTTCCGCAGCCGAGTGATGCTTTTCTGGGGGCTCGTGACGATCGCGGCGATACTCGCCAGCGAGGCTTTCCTGCGTCTGCCGGTGCTCGGCCGGATCGCCGAGGTATCGGCGACGGCGCAGAAAGTCGGACGGGTGCTGAAATCCGGGCGCATTTCCGATCACTGGAAGGAACGGATCCTGCCCGCCTATGCGCTGCGCATCGGCGTCGGGTCGGTCAGCTTCTTTCTATTGCTCTGTCTTGCACTTCTGCCGGTTGCGCTCCTCGGGCTGCTCTATCCGCCCGGTCTTACCGCCTGGATGACGGCCCTGCTGGGACCTATGGCCATTCTCGTGTTGTGCGTCGTTTCGCTCGGCTATCTCTGGCTGAGGACGCGCGGCGCGTCGGCGCACAAGGCGGCGGGCAGCGCCTCGGACTATTCCGCGCTTGATCGCATGCTCCACCGGCTCGCGCTTGGCTCGCCGATGGTGGGCGAAATGGCGATGGATATCGAAAAGGGCCTCTTTCTGAAATCCGCGCCGGAGGACAACGGGCGCCACGTGTTCGTCACCGGCCTTGCCCGTGCGGGTACCACGATCCTGATGCGCGAGATCCATGCGACCGGCCAGTTCGGCTCGCTCACCTATGCCGACATGCCTTTCGTGCTGGCGCCGAACCTCTGGGCGAAACTCTCGTCGAAGGGCGCCAAGGCAGGCGCGCGGGCAGAGCGCGCCCATGGCGACGGGATCGAGGTGGATACCCAAAGCCCCGAGGCGCTTGACGAGGTCTATTGGAAGATGTCCGACGGCGGCGCCTATATCGGCGAAGACGGGCTGCGCCCGCATGCGCCCGACACGGATGTGGTCGCGGGCTATCGCGATCTGATCCGGCTGGTGCTGCGCAAGACCGGCAAGAGGCGCTATGTCTCGAAAAACAACAACAATATCCTGCGTATCGCGACTCTGGCCGAAGCGATGCCTGAGGCGCAGATCCTCGTGCCGCTGCGCGAGCCGCTGGCCCATGCCGCAAGCCTGCTGAACCAGCACGAACGCTTCACCGACAGAGATCCGTTCGTGCGCGACTACATGACCTGGCTCGGCCATCACGAGTTCGGCGCGACGCATAGGCCCTTCCTCTTTGACGGGCGCCCGTCGGGCGATCCGGCGACGCTCGACTACTGGCTGCGGGTCTGGGTCGCCGCCTATCGCGCACTCGATGCTGCCGAAGCGGCGCACGAGAATATCGCTTTCGTCCCGTATGAGGCACTGAGCGCAGATCCCGCCGTCTGGCAGGCCGTCGCCCGCCGGATCGGGCTGGAACCACGCCCGGCGGGCGAGCTGAAGGTGGTCCGTGACAAGGCGCCGGGGGCCCATGATGCCGCCCTCGCGGCTGAGGCGGCGGCGCTGCATGCACGGCTAAAGGCGCGGGGGCTTGCCAAGCTCGGGCTTTGAACGTCAGGCGGGCCTCAGCGAAGAGAGCACGCAGGGCTCGATGAGCGGCCATTTTCAGGAAATTCATGGAAAAGCTGCGGAGGGCCTCCTCTTGCAAGCCACCGGGCCTTCTGCCAAATTCTGGCATGAAAACGCAAAATCCCCCTATTCTCTCCTGGGCCGATGTGGCCCCCCGCCTGGTCGCGGTTGCGGCCGGCCGCGCCCCCGCCGATCTGGTGATCCGGAACGGTAGCTGGGTGAACGTCCACACCCGCGAGATCCTGCCCGGCCATGACGTGGCGATTGCCGAGGGCCGCTTCGCCGCCATCGCGCCCGATCTGTCCTATGCGATCGGCCCCGACACCGAGGTGATCGACGCCCAGGGCCGCTATATGGTTCCGGGCCTTCTGGACGGTCACATGCATGTGGAATCGGGTATGCTGACCCCCGCCGAATTCGCTGCCGCCGTCATCCCGCACGGCACGACGACCATGTTCGCCGATCCGCATGAGATCGCCAATGTACTGGGGATCGAGGGCGTCAGGATGATGCATGACGAGGCGCTTATGCAGCCTGTGAACATGTTCATGCAGATGCCATCCTGCGCGCCGTCTGCTCCGGGGCTGGAAACGACGCCCTACGAGATCGGGCCGGACGAGGTGACCGAGGCGATGGGCTGGCCCGGGATCATCGGCCTCGGCGAGATGATGAACTTCCCCGGCGTCAGCGCGGGTAGCCAGCAGATGCTGGCCGAGATTGCCGCGACCCAGCGGGCGGGCAAGACCGTGGGCGGGCATTATGCCAGCCCCGACCTGGGGCCGAATTTCCTTGCCTATGTCGCGGGCGGACCAGCTGACGACCATGAGGGAACGACCGAGATGGACCCGGTCGTGCGTGCCCGGCAGGGGATGCGGGCGATGATGCGGCATGGCTCGGCCTGGTTCGACGTCGACCGCCAGATCACGGCGGTGACGGAGAAGGGGCTGGACCCGCGGAACTTCATCCTGTGCACCGACGATTGCCATCCGGGCACGCTGGTCGAGGAAGGCCATATGGACCGCGCTTATCGCCGCGCGGTCGAGAAAGGTTGCGATCCGCTGATCGCGCTGCAGATGGCCACGATCAACACTGCGACGCATTTCGGGCTGGAACGCGAACTGGGGTCGATCACCCCGGGCCGCCGGGCGGATATGATCCTGACCTCCGACCTGAAGATGCTGCCCTGCGAGCTTGTCATCGCGCGCGGCCGAAAGGTGGCCGAGAATGGTCGCATGACCGTTACCTGCCCGCACTACGACTGGCCAGCGCATGCGAAGGACACGGTCAGGATGGGGCGCGAAAAGGTGGCGGACGATTTCGTGATCCCGGCGCCGAAGGGCGCGGCCGAGGTCAGCGCCCGGGTGATCGGTATTGTCGAGAACCAGGCGCCTACACGCGCGCTGACCCGGACGCTGGCCGTCAAGGACGGGATCGTCGAGCCGGACGAGCGTCAGGACGTGGCCCAGTGCGCGGTAATCGAGCGTCACCTCGGCTCGGGCCGGATGGTGAATGGGTTCGTGAACGGCTTCCGCTACAAGGGCCGGATGGCCATGGCCTCGACCGTTGCCCATGACGCGCATCAGATCATCGTCGTGGGCACCGACCGCGATATGATGGCGAAGGCTGCGAACAGTATCGCCAGGATGGGCGGAGGCTTCAGCCTGTGGAAAGACGGGAAGGAGATCGCCGACATTCCGTTGCCCGTTGCCGGGCTGATGTCGGACGCGCCGGCGGGCGAGATGGCCAAGAAAGCCTCGAATCTGGTCGCCCGCATGCGCGATTGCGGTTGCGATCTGAACAATGCCTCGATCCAGCATTCCTTCCTCGCCCTCGTCGTCATCCCAGAGCTTCGGATATCCGACCTTGGCCTTGTCGATGTGACCCGTTTCCAGTTCACGGAGCTTTTCGAATGACCCCGGCACCGTCGATCCTTCTGCCGAACATGCCGCCTGCCGAAAGCTTCACCGACGCCGAAGCCGCGGTGGCGCGGCTCGAGGCGCTTTACGCACAAGCCTCGCAGTTCCTCATGGAAAAGTTCAGGGCCACGCTTGAAGGTCATCGCCCGCCTGCCCGGGTCCGTGCCTTCTACCCGGAAGTGCGGATCACCACGACCAGCCATTCGCTGGGCGATGCGCGCATGGGGTTCGGTCATATCCCCGTGCCGGGGACCTATGTGGCAACCATCACGAGGCCTGACCTTTTCCGCCACTATCTGGTCCAGCAGCTGTCGCTTCTGATCCAGAACCATGGCGTGCCCGTCGTCGTTGGCCCGTCCTTCACGCCGATGCCGGTACATTTCGCCGTCACCGCCCAACCCGCACTGACCGTGCCGCAGGAAGGCGTGCTGGATTTCCCGCTGCGCGATGTCTTCGACGTGCCAGACCTTTCGACCACGAACGACGATATCGTGAACGGCACCGCGCGACCCAACCCCGACGGATCTGGACACCTCGCGCCCTTCACCGCGCAACGCATCGATTATTCGCTGGCGCGCCTGTCGCACTACACCGCGACTGACCCGGTGCATTTCCAGAACCATGTGCTTTTCACCAACTACCAGTTCTATGTCGATGAGTTCGAGGCCTTCGCCCGCCGCGCGCTGGGCGATCCGGCTTCCGGCTACACAAGCTTCGTCGCGCCCGGTAATGCCGAGATACGGGCGCCTGATGGCGTGATCCCCGATCTGCCGCGCCTGCCGCAGATGCCGACCTATCACCTGAAACGGCGTGGCGGTCAGGGGATCACGCTGGTGAATATCGGCATTGGCCCGTCGAACGCGAAAACCGCGACCGACCATATCGCGGTCCTCAGGCCGCATGCCTGGATGATGGTCGGCCATTGCGCGGGGCTGAGGAACAGCCAGTCGCTGGGCGATTTCGTCCTGGCGCACGCCTATCTGCGCGAGGATCATGTGCTGGACGCCGATCTGCCGGTCTGGGTGCCGATCCCGGCCTTGGCCGAGATCCAGATCGCATTGCAGGAAGCAGTGCAGGAAGTGACCGAGCTGGAAGGCTATGAGCTGAAGCGCATCATGCGCACCGGCACCGTGGCCACCATCGACAACCGCAACTGGGAACTGCGCGACAAGTCCGGTCCCGTTCAAAGGCTCAGCCAGTCCCGCGCCATCGCGCTTGACATGGAATCGGCCACGATCGCCGCGAACGGCTTCCGGTTCCGCGTGCCCTACGGCACGCTTCTCTGTGTCTCCGACAAGCCCTTGCACGGCGAGTTGAAGCTGCCCGGCATGGCAACCGAGTTCTACCGCACCCAGGTCAGCCGCCACCTTCTGATCGGCGTCAGGGCGATGGAAAGGCTGCGCGACATGCCCTTGGAGCGCATCCACAGCCGGAAGTTGCGTAGTTTCGAGGAGACAGCCTTCCTGTGACGCGCGGGAAATCGCTGCACACAAGCGAAAATCGCTTGCCTTGCGCCGCAAAAGCATGAATTTCACCTCTACCGGCTGTGAATGAGCCCCCAATGACCCCCCATAAGATGGGGCAACAAGGAGACAGACATGTCCAAACCCATGACCAAGACCCAGCTCGTGGCCGCTCTGGCGGATGCCATGGGCTCCGACAAGAAGACTGCATCGGGCGCCCTTGACGCGATTGCGTCGGTCGTCGCGCGCGAAGTCTCCGCCGGTGGCGCGGTCACGCTGCCGGGCATCGGCAAGGTCGTCTGCCGCGCCCGCCCCGAGCGTCAGGTGCGCAACCCCGCGACCAACGAAATGATTACCAAAGCCGCCGACAAGGTCGTGAAGATCTCGGTCGCGAAGGCGCTGAAGGACAGCGTGAACGGCTAATCCGGCCGCACGTCAACGCGCGCCCTTGCGGGCGCCGCGGCAATGGTTAGGGTCGCCCCCCGGGGCGGCCTTTTCTTTTGGAGCAACAAGACGATGGATCTCCGCGCGATCGGGATGGGGCTGGCCTTCGCCTTCATGTGGTCTTCGGCCTTCACTTCAGCGCGGATGATCGTGGCCGATGCCCCGCCGATGGCCGCCCTTTGCCTGCGCTTCCTTCTGTCCGGCCTGATCGGCGTCGGCATCGCGCGGGCGCTGGGACAAAGCTGGCGTCTCAGCCCGGCGCAATGGCGTTCGACGCTGATCTTCGGCCTTTGCCAGAACGCGATCTATCTCGGCTTCAATTTCGTCGCCATGCAATGGGTCGAGGCATCGCTGGCCGCGATCATCGCTTCGACCATGCCGCTGCTGGTCGCGCTGTTCGGCTGGCTGTTCTTCGGCGAAAAGGTGCGTCCGCTGGGTATCGCCGGCCTGATCGCGGGCTTTGCCGGTGCCGCCATCATCATGGGCGCGCGGCTGTCGGGCGGGGTCAGCCTGCCCGGTATCGCGCTTTGCATCGCTGGTGCCGCGGCACTTGCGACCGCGACGCTGTCGGTGCGCGGCGCCACGTCGGGCGGCAATCTTCTGATGATCGTCGGGCTGCAGATGTTCGTGGGCGCGGCGCTTCTTGGGCTCGCCTCGCTATTCCTAGAGACCTGGACCGTCCACTGGACCCCCCGCCTTGTCGCCGCCTTCGCCTATACGACGCTGGTTCCTGGGCTTCTCGCCACCTGGGTCTGGTTCCGGCTCGTCGGCCGCATCGGCGCTGTGCGGGCCGCGACCTTCCATTTCCTCAATCCGTTCTTCGGAGTCGCCGTCGCTGCCGCCCTGCTGCACGAGGCGCTCGGCCTGACCGACATCCTGGGCGTCGCGATCATCGCGCTTGGCATCTTGGCCGTACAGCTCTCGAAGCAGAGCACGGCGCCGACAGTCCAGCGCGCGAACGAGGCGTGACGAAAACCGCACGGTCGATGGCGAAAAGGCGCAATTTGCGCGCCGCCGATCCGCTAGATTTCCAATCAGGAACAGAAAGCGGACCCCCATGCGATACTCGGCCTTCAGGGTCATTGCCGAAGCGCTGACCGGCCACCGGGGCTGGACGCCCGTGTGGCGCGACCCCGAGCCGCAGGCGGACTACGATTACATCATCATCGGCGGCGGCGGGCATGGGCTTGCCACCGCCTACTATCTGGCGAAGGAATTCGGCCAAAGCCGTATCGCGGTTCTGGAAAAGGGCTACCTCGGCGGCGGCAATGTCGGGCGCAACACGACGATCATCCGCTCGAACTATCTTCTCGACGGCAACGAGCCCTTCTACGAATTCTCGATGAAGCTGTGGGAGGGGCTGGAGCAGGATTTCAATTATAATGCCATGGTCAGCCAGCGTGGCATCATCAACCTGATCCACTCCGATGCCCAGCGCGACGCCTTCACCCGTCGCGGCAATGCGATGATCCTGAACGGTGCGGATGCCGAGCTTCTGGACCGCGACAAGGTCCGGGCGATGTACCCCTGGCTCAACTTCGACAATGCCCGTTTCCCGATCAAGGGCGCGCTGATGCAGCGCCGGGGCGGCACGGTCCGGCATGACGCCGTCGCCTGGGGCTATGCACGCGGCGCCGACATGCGGGGTGTCGACCTCATACAGAACTGCGAAGTCACGGGCATGCGGATCGAAGGCGGCCGCATCCTCGGGGTCGAGACCACACGCGGTTACATCGGCGCGCGGAAGGTGGGCGTGGCGGTCGCGGGGTCATCGTCAAAGGTTATGGCCCATGCCGGCATGCGGTTGCCGATCGAAAGCCACGTGCTGCAGGCCTTCGTCTCCGAGGGGCTGAAACCCTTCATCGACGGGGTGATGACCTTCGGCGCCGGCCATTTCTACGTCAGCCAGTCCGACAAGGGCGGGCTAGTCTTCGGCGGCGACATCGACGGCTATAATTCCTACGCCCAGCGCGGCAACCTGCCGGTGATCGAGGATGTGGCCGAAGGCGGCATGGCGCTGATGCCCGCGATCGGCCGGGCACGACTCTTACGCACCTGGGGCGGCATCATGGACATGTCGATGGACGGCTCGCCCATCATCGACCGTACGCCCGTCGACGGCCTCTATTTCAACGGTGGCTGGTGTTACGGCGGCTTCAAGGCGACGCCCGCCTCGGGCTGGTGCTTCGCCCATCTTCTGGCGCGCGACGAACCCCACCCGACCGCTCGCGCCTACCGGTTCGACCGGTTCCTCAGGGGGCTGATGATCGACGAAAAGGGGCAAGGCGCGACCCCGAACCTGCATTGAGGATCACAGATGATCATCAACCACCCGATCCTCGGCCCCCGCGACGCGCAAGAATTCGTCTATCTGGGCGATGCGAGCCTGATGAACCGGCCCGACGGAATGTCCGACGGGATCGAGGCCTTTCACGACTACCTCTACAACCGCGACAACCCGGCGGGCGCGCATCGCGAGCTTTGGTATCACGAACAGGGGGATAGGTCCTGGCTTGTCGTCACCCGCAACACCGTGACGCACGAGATCCTGAAGGTCGAATTGGCGCGGGACGTGGCATCGAAGGCGGGGCGCGGCAAATGACGCAAGTGAACCGCATAGCGGGCGGGCAGATCGACCGGGCGACCACGTTCCGCTTCACCTTCGACGGGCTGCCGTACACCGGCCATCCCGGCGATACGCTTGCCTCCGCGCTGCTTGCAAACGGCGTGCGGCTGATGGGGCGCAGCTTCAAGTACCACCGGCCTCGTGGCCCGCTGTCGGCTGGGTCAGAGGAGCCGAACGCCCTCGTGCAGCTTCGCACTGGCGCGCGGCAGGAGCCAAACAGCCGCGCCACGGTCGCCGAGCTTTTCGACGGTCTCACTGCCAGCAGCCAGAATGCCTGGCCCTCGCTGCGGTTCGACGCGATGGCGCTGAACGACCGGCTGAGCACTTTCTTCACCGCCGGCTTCTACTACAAGACCTTCATGTGGCCCGCCGCCTTCTGGGAGAAGGTGTACGAGCCGATGATCCGCCGCGCCGCAGGCCTCGGCCGCCTGACGCGCGAAGAGGACCCGGATGAGTACGACAAGGGCTTCCTGCACTGCGACCTTCTGGTGATCGGCGCGGGTCCCGCGGGGCTGATGGCGGCGCTGACGGCCGGGCGCGCCGGGGCGCGGGTGATCCTTGCCGACGAGGATTTCCGCATGGGCGGGCGGCTCAATGCCGAGACGTTCGAGGTGGGCGGCCAGCCGGGCGCCGACTGGGCGGCGGCGGCCGTGTCGGAACTCGCCGCGATCGACAATGTCCGGCTGATGAAGCGCACCACCGTGATCGGCGCCTTCGACCACGGTATTTACGGCGCGGTCGAGCGGGTTTCCGACCATCTGCCTGTACCCCTGCCAGGCAAGCCGCGCCAGACGCTCTGGCGCATCTATTCCCGCCGGGCGATCCTCGCGGGCGGCGCGACCGAACGGCCCATCGCGTTCGAGAACAACGACCGGCCAGGGATCATGCTGGCGGGAAGCCTGCGCGCCTATGCCAACCGCTGGGCGGTCACGGTGGGCGACCGGGTGGCGATCTTCATTAACAATGATGACGGGCTGCGCAGCGCGACTGACCTGCAGGCCAAGGGCGTGGATGTCGTCGCGGTGATCGACGCGCGCGCCGACGGGCCGCTTCTGCCCGACATCCGCCATCTGAAGGGTGCCGAGGTCATCGACACGCGCGGGCGCCTCGGACTGACCTCGATTACGATCTGCCAGTCGAACGGACGGATAGAAACCATCCGTGCCTCGGCCCTTGGCGTCTCGGGCGGCTGGAACCCGAACGTCAACATCTCGTCCCACCACCGCTCCCGCCCGGTCTGGGACGAGGCGATCCAGTCCTTCATCCCCGGCCATGACGGCCCGCCCGGCCTTAGCGCAGCCGGGGCGGCGGCGGGCGCGCTGTCGACGCACGGGGCACTCGCAACGGGTCAGGCGCAGGCCATCGCGGCGCTGGCCGATCTCGGCCGCACGGCAAGGGCGGAGCTTCTGCCAGAAGCCGAAGATGCGCCCGTCTCCATCACACCCAAATGGTATGTCGCGGGCGGCAAGGGCCGGGCCTGGATCGACCCGCAGAACGATGTGACCGTCAAGGATGTAAAGCTCGCCCATCAGGAAAACTTCACAAGCGTCGAACATCTGAAACGCTACACGACGCTCGGCATGGCGACCGATCAGGGCAAGACCGCTAATGTGCTGGGCCTTGCGATCATGGCAGGCCTCACCGGCCGGACGATCCCAGAAACCGGGACAACGATCTATCGCCCGCCCTACACACCGGTGGCCATGGGCACACTCGCCGGTCGGTCGCGGGGGCGCGCGTTCAAGCCGACCCGCCTGACACCGAGCCACGCGTGGGCCGAAGAACAGGGCGCGGTTTTCGTTGAAGTGGGCCAGTGGCTGCGCACGCAATGGATCCCGCGCCCGGGCGAGGTGCACTGGCGCGACAGCGTCGACCGCGAGGTTCTGGCTACACGCAAGTCGGTCGGCATCTGCGATGTGACGACGCTCGGCAAGATCGACATCCAGGGCACCGATGCGGGCGCTTTCCTCGACAGGGTCTATGCCAACACCTTCTCGACCCTTGCCGTTGGCAAATGCCGGTATGGGCTGATGCTGCGCGAGGACGGGATGGTCTTCGACGACGGCACCACCGCGCGGCTTGGCGCGCATGAATATGTGATGACCACCACCACCGCCAATGCTGTGACGGTCTTCCGTCACCTGGAGTTCTGCCGCCAGGTCCTTTGGCCCGACATGGATGTGCAACTCATCTCCACCACCGAAGCCTGGGCGCAATATTCGGTCGCGGGGCCGAACGCGCGGCGGCTTCTGGAGCGGATCGTCGATCAGGACATTTCCGATGCCGCCTTCCCCTATATGGCCGCGGGCAACGTCACGGTAGGCGGCCTGCGCGCGCGGCTGTTCCGCATCTCCTTCTCGGGCGAACTGGCCTACGAAATCGCCGTGCCTGCCCGCTATGGCGACGCGCTGATCCGGCGGCTGGTGGAGGAGGGCCGCGCCTTCGATGCGGTTGTCTATGGCACAGAGGCCCTTGGTGTGATGCGGGTGGAGAAGGGCCATGTCGCGGGGAACGAGCTGAACGGGCAGTCCACCGCGCTGAACATGGGTCTTGGCAAGATGGTGTCGAAGAAGAAAGACAGCATCGGAATGGTGCTTTCCGGCCGGGAAGGCATGGTGGATCCGGACGGCTACCGTCTTGTCGGCGTCCGGCCGGTTTCGCCCGAGGGCAAACTGACGGCTGGCAGCCATTTCCTTGAAATCGGCGCGGCGGCCGTGGTCGCAAACGACGGAGGCTGGCTGACCTCAAAGGTCTATTCGCCGCATCTGGGCTCAGACATCGCGCTTGGCTATCTGAAGGCGGGCGACCGGAAGATCGGGCAAAGAATGCGCGCGGTGAACCTTCTGGCCGGGACCGATACCGAGGTGGAGATCGTCAGCCCGCATTTCTTCGACCCAGAAGGGGAGAGACTTCGTGGCTGACACTCTGCATGCCCTGACCCCGCTTGGTCGTCCCGATCCGGTTAGCCGCGACATCGGGCCCTATCGGATCGTCGAACGGTTCGACGTGGCACTCGCCTCGGTCGCTTGCCGCAGGGGGCGCCACAAGGATTTCGCCAAGGCGGCAAAGGGAATGGTGCCTTTGCCCGATCCGGCCCATTCCGCGCAGGGCGCGCCTTATTCGAGTTTCTGGGTTGCCCCCGACATGTGGTTTGTCGAAGCGCCCTTCGCGACGCACGAGGATATCGCGTCGGAATTGAAGCAGCTCTTCGGCGACAGCGCTTCGGTCACCGAACAGACCGATGGCTGGGTCAGGTTCGACCTTCAGGCGCACGACCTCGCGCCCTTGCTGGAACGGCTCTGCAATGTCGATTTTCCGCAAGTGGCGGACGGTTTTGCCAGCCGGACGCTTATCGAACATATCGGCTGCTACCTGATCAGGCGCGGACCGGGCGAAGGCACGCTCTACGGGCCGCGATCCTCGGCGAAAAGCCTGCTGCATGTACTCGAAACCGCCGCCGCCTCGGTCATCTGAACGGCGGCTTGCGGGGGGGCGTGTTTCCCGATAGGAAAAATCCTACTCTCCATTCTGCCGGGAACAGCCGATGTCCGACCCCGCCGAGGAAACCACCCTGCCGCGCGGCAAGCCCGCTTTCAGCCAGGATCCGCATCGCGTCCGCGAGGTCACCGAACGCAACCTCGAAGCCGCCATTGGCCGCGAGGTGCGCAGTTTCCGCCGTCAGCAGGGCATGACGGTGGCCGACCTCTCGGCCGTCACCGGCCTTTCCATCGGCATGCTATCGAAGATCGAGAATGGCAATACGTCGCCGTCGCTGACCACGCTTCAGGTGCTGAGCCACGCCTTCTCCGTTCCCGTCACCGCCTTCTTCCGCAGCTATGAGGAACGGCGCGAGGCGCAGCATGTGAAGGCCGGCGAGCATATCGAGATCGAGCGGCGCGGCACCCGTGCAGGGCACCAGTACAACCTTCTCGGCCACATCGGCTCCAATTCCTCGGGCGTGGTGGTCGAGCCCTATATCATCACACTGACGACCGAGAGCGACACATTCCCCGCCTTCCAGCACGAGGGGCTGGAACTGCTTTACATGCTTGAGGGCGCGGTCGATTACCGCCATGGCGATCAGGTCTATGCGCTGAAGCCGGGCGACAGCCTGTTCTTCGATGCCGATGCGCCACATGGGCCGGAGGTGTTGCGCCAGCTGCCCGCGCGCTATCTGTCGGTGATCGCCTATCCCCAGGGGTAGGCCGCCGCACGGAGCCGATCAGCCCTTCGGTTTCATACCGGCGGTGGCGCGGTGCAGCGTTTCATCCAGCCACAGCCGGACCGAATTCACCGCGTCCGAATACCCGCCGAGCGCGCTTTCAAGCGCGGGAACAGCGCGCGCGATCGGCTCTGAATAGACATAGGGCAGCAGCGCCAGCACCATGATCGCGACCGAAGTCAGAAAGCCGCGGCGAAAGCCAGACCGTTCGCGGCGTCGGGTTTCGGGCGCATCGTAAGAGGCAGCGTCATCGCCGCGTTCCGACGTGGGGCGGAGTGTGGAGTTGATTTCCTCGATATCGGGCAGAAGTTCGCGCCGCGAGGCGCGGGGCACAACCGCGGGATCGGGCGCGTCGTCGTCCTCGACCGGCTGGGCGGGCGGGGGCGGCGGCTCGGGCGGCGTCATCGGCCCGAAATCTTCCTGCATTTCAAGCGATGTGCCTTCGGCTCGGCGCGCCTCTGCCTCGCGCGCGGCCTCCTCGCGCAGGACGTTCAGGACGGACTCGTCCGGCTTGCGACGGGTCAGGCCCGTGGGCTCCGGTTCAGGCTCTGGTTCGGGTGGCGAAGGCGGAGGCGGAGGCGGGACGGCAGCCTCGGCCACTTCACGCTCGCGCAGCGTCGCCGCGCTTTCCTGAAACCAGGTGTGACCGCAGCTTGAACATTGCACGTCACGACCGGCCTCGGGGATCGCCGCCTCGTCGACTTCATACTGCGCGTTGCAGTTCGGGCAGATCAGCCGCATGACTTTCCCACCGCTCCCACTTGCCTGCCTGCGAGAGGCCATTCTGGCCTTTGCTTTCAGACTGTTGTAGCAAGCCCGCACGCACCGTCCAAGCCCTTGCGGCAAGCCACGGCGCGAAAACGGGACGAAAAGGCGGGTCAGAGCCGCTTTTCTGCGGGGCAGGCGCGTGATCGAATTTCATGATGTGACGCTGGGCTATCCGGGCAGCGACCTTCTGACCGCCGTGTCGATGACGCTTCAGCCCGGGTCGTTTCACTTCCTGACCGGCCCGTCTGGGGCGGGCAAGACCTCTCTCATCAAGCTCTGCTATGGGGAACTCGCGCCAAACGGCGGGCGGGTCGAGATCTTCGGCCAGGACAGCGCCGCCATGAGCCGCGACGAAACCGCGCGCATGCGCCGCCGGATCGGCATCGTCCATCAGGATTGCCAGTTTCTCGATCATCTGCCGCTGGACGAGAATGTCGCGCTGCCGCTTGAGGTCGCGGGCCAGAAGGCCGACCCCGAGGCCTTGACCGAGCTTCTGTCCTGGGTCGGACTTGCGGCTCAGGCGCGGGCGCTGCCGCCCTCGCTTTCGGGTGGCGAGCGCCAGCGGGCAGCGCTGGCCCGGGCCGTCATCATGTCACCGGACATGATCCTAGCGGACGAGCCCACCGGCAATGTCGATTGGGATATGTCTTTGAAAATCCTGAAACTTCTGGCCGAGTTGAACCGGATGGGGAAGACCGTTCTGATGGCCACCCATGACCTGAACCTGATCCGCGCCGCCAAAGGCCTGACATCGGCCCGGGTGCTGAGGATACAGGGCAAGCGGTTGCAACTGGCGGGGTCGGACCTGTGATGTCTCGCCTGTCCATCCTCGCGCCCCTGTTCGGCGGACGCACCGGCGCAGATCGAGTGGTGCCGTCGACCGGCCCGACCGCGCTTCTGACCACGCTGACCGCCGCCGCCATGGCCTTTCTTGCGGTCTTCGCGCTCGCGCTCTCGATGGCCACGGGCCGTCTTGCCGACCGCTGGGCCGGATCGCTGGCGCGTTCCGCCACGATCCGCATCTCCGCCCCCGCCGACCAGATCGACCGGCAGACCGCGAAGGTGCTGGAAGTGCTGGAACAGACACCGGGCGTCGAGTTTGCCCGCGCCACAACGCCCGACGAGACACGCAAACTTCTGGAACCCTGGCTTGGCCCCGATCTGCCAGTCGAGGACCTGCCCCTGCCACAACTGGTCGAAGTCACTGAATCCGAGGCCGGTTTCGACGCCGAGGGCCTGCGCCTCAGGCTTGCGGCCGAGGCACCGGGTGCGGTGCTCGACGATCACGAGCGCTGGCGCGCGCCGCTCGTCGCTTTGGCCGAGCGTATCCGCACGATCGGCCTTTTGTCGCTCGCCCTCATCTCGGGTGCAACGGCGGCGATGATCACGCTCGCTGCGCAGGCAGCCCTGGCCGCAAATGGCCAGGTGATCCGCGCGCTCCGGCTGATCGGTGCCGAGGACCGCTATATCGCCCGCGCCTTCGTCCGCCGTTTCACGCTGCGCACGCTCGCCGGCGCGCTTGCAGGCACATTCGCGGGCATGCTTGCCATCGCCCTGATGCCTGCCGTCGCAGAAGAGGACGGGTTTCTCACCGGTTTGGGCTTTCTGGGGCTTCAGTGGCTCTGGCCCCTTGCCATTCCCGCGCTGGCCGCCATTCTGGCCTTCGCCGCCACCCGCGCGGCGGCCTTCCGGGTACTGAGGACGGTGCGATGAGGCTAGCTTTCCAATATCTCATGTCGCTGATCTTCATCGGCCAGATGTATCTGGCGATGCTGGTTCTGGCGATCTGGTACACGCCCTTCGCGCTTTTCCGCCGCGATGCGGCCTTCGACGCGATCCACAGCTACACGCGCTGGGTGCGGTTTTCGGCAGCGCTGCTTGTCGGTCTGAGGTCCGAGATTCGTGGCGAGGTGCCGACCGACGAGGTGATTGTCGCTTCGAAGCACCAAAGCTTCTTCGACATCATCATGATCGTCTCGGTCCTGCCACGCCCGAAGTTCATCATGAAAAAGCAGCTCATGTGGGCACCGATCCTTGGCTGGTACGCCAAGCGGATCGGCTGCGTGCCGGTTGATCGCGGCAAAAGGTCGGAGGCGATGAAGAAGATGGTGGCCGAGGTGAAGGCAGGACGCCAGGCACCCGGGCAGCTGATCATCTATCCGCAAGGCACCCGCGTCGCGGCGGGGGCGACGAAACCCTACAAGATCGGCGTTGGCGTTCTTTACAACGAATTGCAGGAAGATTGCGTGCCCGCCGCCACCAATGTCGGCGTCTTCTGGCCGCGCCACGGCATTCTAAGGAAACCCGGCCTCGCCGTTGTCGAATTCCTGCCGCGCATCCCAGCGGGCCAGCCGATCGAGACATTCATGGCGACGCTTGAACCGGCGGTCGAGGAGGCCTCGAACCGGCTGATGGCAGAGGCGGGCTTCACGGGCGGAGCGCGGGAATGAAGTTCATCGAGACGATTACCGAACTCGAAGGCCACTACGGCCAGCCGGTCGAAGCCTCCATCGTGAAAGTCGCCCGCCGCATGACGCCCAGCTACCGGGCCTGGATCGAGCGCAGCCGGTTCTGCATCCTCTCAACCGTCGGGCCCGAGGGCACCGACGCCAGCCCCCGCGGCGATGACGGGCCGGTGGTGCGCGAGATCGAGCCCGGCATGTTGGCCCTGCCAGACTGGCGGGGCAACAACCGCATGGACAGCCTGCGCAACATTGTGCGCGATCCGCGCGTGAGCCTTATGTTCTTCGTGCCAGGATCCGCCAACGTCATCCGCGTGAACGGAAGCGCCCGTTTGACCGCAGACCAGGAACTGCGCCAGAGCTTCGAACATGAGGGCAAACTGCCCCGCACCGTGATCCTGATCGGGATCGAAGAGGTCTACAGCCAGTGCGCCCGGGCGCTATTGCGCGCCCGCGTCTGGACCAGCGGTGACGAATCGGCGGGCTTGCCAACAGTGGGCGACATGCTGGCCGAGCTGACGCAAGGCCGGATCGATGGCGCCGCCTATGACGCGGACTGGCCGAGGCGCGCCAAGGCAAGCCTCTGGTAACTCTCAGGCCGCGAGCCCTTTCGAGCCCATATCGAGGAACTTCTCGCGGCGGCTACGGATCAGGTCCGACGCCTTGCGGCCAGTAAGATCACCCAAAGCTTTGCCGATCGCCTTGCCGACCGCCTCGATCGTCTCGTCGCGGCCGCGCTGCGCGCCGCCCAATGGCTCCTTGACGATCTCGTCGATCACCCCGAGCTTCAAGAGGTCCTGCGCGGTCAGGCGCAGCGCATTCGCCGCCTCGCGCATCCGTTCGGCATCCTTCCACAGGATCGAGGCGCAGCCTTCGGGCGTGATCACCGAATAGATCGAATGTTCCAGCATCAGGACGCGATTCGCGGTGGCGAAAGCGACCGCCCCGCCCGATCCGCCCTCGCCGATCACCACGGCAATCAAGGGCACACCGATCTGCAGGCATTTCTGGGTCGAGCGCGCGATGGCCTCGGACTGGCCGCGCTCCTCCGCGCCCTTGCCCGGATAGGCGCCGGGCGTGTCGATCAACGTCACGACCGGCAGGCGGAAACGGTCGGCAAGGTCCATCAGGCGAATGGCCTTTCTGTAACCTTCGGGCCGGGCCATGCCGAAATTCCGTTCGATCCGGGTTTTGGTGTCGCTGCCCTTTTCCTGCCCGATCACCACGACCGGCTGGTCGTTGAAGCGGGCAAGACCGCCGACCACCGCATGGTCATCGGCAAAATTACGGTCGCCCGCGAGCGGGGTGAATTCGCTGAAAAGCGCATTCACATAGTCCAGGCAATGCGGTCGGTCCGGGTGCCGCGCCACCTGGCATTTCCGCCAGGGGTCGAGGTTCTTGTAGAGGTCCTTGAGCATGTCGGCGGCCTTCTTGTCGAGCGCCGCCGCCTCCTTGTCGACATTCATCCCGTCGCTCTTGCGGGCAAGGGCGCGCAGTTCCTCTGCCTTGCCTTCGATCTCGGCGAGCGGTTTTTCGAACTCGAGATAATTCATGCTCTCATCCCTCTGGGTCGGAAGGTATATGAACCGCGCCGGGGTCGAATGCAACTTGGCAAGCTTTCGGGCCTGCATCGCCGGCCGGCGATTGCTCAGGCGGCGGCCCGGAAGATGTTCAGCGCAATGGGCAGGCGCAGACCGTCCGATTGCGCGAAGGCCGCGAATTCGGCGGCGATTGCCGCGCGGACGGCCTGCCGGTCGGCCTCCTCCGCGCCCATTGCGCGCAGGACGTAGGCGGCGGGTCCGAGCACGACAGCAAGCGCGGCAGCGGCGTCCGGGCCGCCGGGGTGGTGGAAGTCGAAGGAACGGGTCTCGACTTCTGCCCGGTTCCAGCCCGCCCCGCGCAGCAGCCTGACGACCCGATCACCATCGGCGAAGGCCAGGGGACCGGGCGCATTGCCACCGTCGGTTGGTGGCTCGCCCATGCGCGCAACGGCGATCCGCCGGGGAATACCGAACCAAGGATTGCCCGCCGGGGCGCCGAAAGTAACGAAGATCATTTGCCCGTCGGGCGCCATCGCTCCGCGGATATTGGCGAAGGCTGCCTGCGGATCGTCGAAGAACATCATGCCGAAGGCAGACACGACCATATCGAACGGCCCCGGCAGGCGAGCGGTCTGGACGTCGGCCAGAAGAAACGCGAGGTTCGGCCGCTGCGCGCCCCTTGCGCGCGCCCGTTCGAGAAGCGGAACAGAAATGTCGGCGCCCGTAACGTTCGTTTCTGGCGCCTTGTCCGCCAGTTGCAACGCCAGCCCGCCGCTGCCGCAACCGACCTCCAGAATACGCCCGGGTCGGGACGCCGCGGTCTCGGACAGTAGAAAGTCTGTGACTGCACGATTTCCGGCTTCCAGCTCCGCCTCACGCGCCAGCCAGCGTTGGCCAACCTCTCCATTCCAGAATTCGGCTTGTCCCGCGTTCGATACAGCGCACATGGTTGCCCCTCCGGATGGCTTGTCAGCCTAGACTGACGCAGCTTGCCTTCAAACCCCATTTAGAATGGATTGCGCCTGTTGTGGCCAACATCAGATAGTTGAACTCGGCCAGTCGCTCTGCCGCGGAATGGCGTGGGTTCTTTTGGGGCCAAATACTCTGCGAGGGTCCGGGGGGCGCAAAGCCCCTGGTGCTTCAGCCGATCAGTTCCGCCTGCCGGACGATCACTTCGGCCTGCCGCATCGAGGCGATGTCGATCAGGCGACCCTTGTAGGTCGCGGCGCCTTGGCCCGCCGCCTTCGCGGCCTCCATCGCGGCGAGGATCTCTCGCGCCTCGGTCACCTGCGCCTCGGACGGTGTGAAGACCTCGTTCGCCAGCGCCACCTGCTTGGGATGGATCGCCCATTTGCCAACCATGCCGAGCGTTGCTGCCCGCCGCGCCTGGGCGCGGAAGCCTTCGTCGTCGGAAAAATCGCCGAACGGCCCGTCGACCGGCAAGACCCCATGCGTCCGACAGGCCGCGACGATCGCCGCCGTCGCCCAATGCCAAGGATCCGACCAATGCCGCGCCTCGCCACGTTGCATGTAGTAGTTTTCCTGCGTTCCGCCGATGCCAGTGGTCTGCATGCCCATCGAGGCCGCGAAGTCGGCCGCGCCAAGACTCATTGCCTGCAGGCGGGAGGAAGAGGCCGCGATTTCCTCGACATGGGCGATGCCGGCCGCTGTTTCGATGATCACCTCAAGGCTAATGCGCTTCTGGCGCAGCTTCGCCGCCTCGATCGCCGTCACCAGCGCATCGACGGTATAGACATCGGCCGCGCAGCCCACTTTCGGGATCATGATCTGGTCGATCCGGTCGCCCGCCTCTTCCAGCACCTCGACAAGGTCGCGGTACCAGAAAGGTGTATCCAGCCCGTTGATGCGGACCGACAGGTATTTCTTGCCCCAGTCCACCTCGTTGATCGCCTTGATGATGTTCTTCCGCGCCTCGGGCTTGTCGGCGGGCGCGACGGAATCCTCGAGGTCGAGGTTGATCACGTCCGCCGCGCTCACCGCCATCTTTTCGAACAACGCCGGGCGCGAGCCGGGGCCGAACAGCTGGCAGCGGTTCGGGCGGGCAGGGGCAGGAGGTTGGAGGCGGAAGCTCATGATCGTCTCGCAAGTATGTGTCTCGGTTTATCTCGGAATTGATAGATTATTGCCGATCTGCCAGCAAGAACCATCTCGCACTCGCAGCAGAAATGCCGCAGCGCGGCGCTCTTCCGGCCTGCCGGCCGTCTTCGCTTCCCTCGGGCGGCGATTTCAGCGAAGAGGTCGGTAGCGACCGATGAGCGGCCCGATGATTCACGCAAACGAAGAGACTTTCCCCCTCGCAAGCGCTTTCACCATCTCGCGCGGGTCGAAGACCGAAGCACGGGTGGTGACGGTGAATGTCACGCGCCGCGGCGCCACGGGCCGTGGGGAATGCGTGCCCTACGCCCGCTATGGCGAGACGGTCGATAGCGTCCTCGCCCAGATCGCCTCGCTACCGCCCGACGTCACCAAAGATGCATTGCAATCGCTCCTTCCGCCCGGGGCTGCACGCAATGCGGTCGATTGCGCGTTGTGGGACTTGGAAGCGAAGGCGATCGGACGACCCGTTTGGCAGCTGGCTGGGCTTGGTGCCCCCGGCCCGCTCATGACCGCCTATACACTCTCGCTCGACGAACCTGTGGCGATGCGCAAGGCGGCGGCAGCCGAGGCGCACCGGCCGCTCCTGAAGATCAAGCTCGGCACGCCAGACGACATGCCGCGCCTGGCGGCCGTCCGCGCCGGGGCCCCGAAAGCGCGGATCATCATTGATGCCAATGAGGGTTGGACGGCGGAGGTCTACGCCGACCTCGCACCGCACCTCGCCCACCTCGGCGTCGTTCTCGTCGAGCAGCCGCTGCCGGCGGGCGAGGATGAGGCGCTGGCGGATATGGAACGGCCGGTACCGGTCTGCGCTGATGAAAGCTGCCACGACCGTGCATCGTTGCCGGCGCTTCGCGGAAAATACGACCTGATCAACATCAAGCTCGACAAGACCGGCGGGCTGACCGAGGCGCTGGCGCTGCGCGCCGCCGCGCGGACGGAAGGCTACGGCATCATGGTCGGCTGCATGGTCGGCTCGTCGCTTGGCATGGCGCCGGCGCTCCTCGCCGCGCAGGGGGCAGCATTTACAGACCTTGACGGGCCGCTCCTGCTGGCCCAAGACCGCGACCGGCCGCTTCGCTACGAGGGCTCGATCGTCCACCCGGCCAAGCCGGACCTTTGGGGGTAGGAACATGCGCACAGTCTATGTCAACGGTACCTGGGTTCCCGAGGATCAGGCGGTGGTCTCGGTCTTCGACCGGGGCTTCCTGATGGCGGACGCGGTCTATGAGGTGACGACGGTGATCGACGGCAAGCTCGTCGATTTTGCCGGACATGTCGCCCGGCTGGACCGCAGCCTTTCCGAGCTCGATATGCCTTCGCCCGCCACCGCCGAGGAACTTCTTGCGCTCCACCGCGAGATCGTGGCGAAGAACGGCATCACGGACGGCCGCGTCTATCTGCAGGTGACGCGAGGTAACCCGGGTGACCGCGATTTTCTCTTTCCCGATCCAAACGTTACCAGGCCGGGGATCGTCCTTTTCACACAGGTCACCGGCCGCCCGGAGGACAGCGCCGACGCGAAACGGGGCCTCAAGATCCTCACGGTCCCCGACGTGCGCTGGGGCCGCCGCGATATCAAGACCACCCAGCTTCTCTATCCCTCGATGGGCAAGATGATGGCGAAGAAGGCCCGGTGCGACGATGCCTGGTTCATCGAGGACGGGCTGGTGACCGAAGGCACCTCGAACAACGCCTGGATCGTGAAGGGCGGCAAGCTGATCACCCGGGCGCTTTCCAACGAAATCCTGCACGGCATAACCCGCGCCGCTGTCATGCGCTATGCGGCCGAAGCGCAGCTTCAGGTCGAGGAGCGGAGCTTCACGCTTGAAGAGGCGCAAGGGGCCGACGAGGCCTTCGTCACTTCGGCTTCCGCTTTCGTGATGCCGGTCGTCGAGATTGACGGGGTGAAACTCGGTGCGGGGGAGCCGGGGCCGGTCGCGCGGCGCTTGCGGGAAATCTACCTCGACGAAAGCCGCAAATCCGCCATCTGAAGCGCGTCCCGCATCCGTCCCGACAGCGTATGGCATCCGTCCCGACAAGTTCGCGCGCATGACACAGGCGATAGTCGGCGACGAGGGGCACGGTGCCGGTGGTGTTCAGGCTGCGCTTTGCACGACCTGCAGCGTGACGGCGGAGTAAAGCGTCACGCTCGCCGCCAGCACCATCACATGCCAGGCGGTATAGTGGTAGGGCAGCCGGTCGAAGAGATAGAGGATGACGCCAAGTGTATAGAGCACGCCGCCGGTCAGGATCAGCATGAGGACCGGGGTCGACAGGGCGCCGATCAGCCCGCCGCCAAAGGCAAGACCCGCCCAGCCCATGCCGAGATAGAGCGCGAGCGCGACGCGGCGGAAGCGGCGGGGCGAGAAGAGCTTCAACCCCATTCCGGCGACGGCGGCCCCCCAGAGGCCCGCGACCAGCCAGCCGCCCTGGCCGGAAAGAAGCGCGAAAGGCGTATAGGTGCCAGCGATCTTGGCATAGATCGCCGAATGGTCGAGCCTTTGCAGAAGCCAGGCCCAGCTGCCCTGACCGACGGTATTGTAGAGCCCCGAGCAGAGGATCATCAAAAGAAGCGTCGCGCCATAGATGACGGTCCCGATCATTGCCGGGGCATCGCCGCGCACGAAGGCGGTGACGGTGATCAGGACGGGTACCGAGGTCAGGACGAAGACGAGGCCGAGGACATGCACCACGGCATCCGAGAGAAACTCGGCGCGGGAATAATGGGTGCGTGTTTCCAGAAGGCTCATGATCCAAGGCTACCAGTTTCGTAGCGATAACCGTAGATGCAGGACGTTACGTCACCGTGACAGAGCCCGATGCGTCGGCAAACAGGCGCCAATTCTGAAATGTAGCGCATTTGGTCCGGCAGTCCGCAACAGTCGCCGGACGGTCTGTAGCGACACGACTCATCCCGGCATCCGGCAATCAGGCCTTGCCGACATTCTCCCGGAAGGCCACGTCGAAGGCGACCTTTTTGGCCTCGTCCGCTTCGGTCTGGTGCTGTGCGCGCCAGTCCTCGTAGGGCATGCCGTAGTAGATCTCGCGCGCCTCGTCTTTCGACATGTCGATGCCGCGTTCGTTTGCCGCCTCCTGGTACCAGCGCGCCAGACAATTGCGGCAGAACCCCGCGAGGTTCATCAGGTCGATGTTCTGCACGTCCGCGCGCTTTTCCATCAGGTGATGGCGCAGCGTGCGGAAGGCGGCGGCTTCCAGCTCGATCTGGGTCTTTTTGTCGATGGCGGACATGAGTGCCTCACAGGCCGGAGGTGGACAGGACATCTGTTAGAATGGGCGCGAGGCGCGCGGCCCACAAGGCCTGACCCTCTTCGTGTTCGATAAGGTCGTTCCTGACCTCGATCAGCACGTTCGGGCGGCCATGCTGCAGGGCGTGACGGTCGATCGCGTCACCTTCAAGGTGGCCGTTGTAGGGCTCGTTGTCGCCGGTCACATAACCTGCGTCGCGCAGGGCTGCGATCAGCGGCAGCGCGAGGCGCGTGTCGAGGTGGGAATAAAGCACCGCAACCTCCCAAGGACGCGGTGCGCGGCCCTTGAGGCAGGGGGTGAAGGAATGGATGGCGCAGATTGCCCGGTCGGCGCGAAGGGCAGCAAGGCGAGCGAGCGCCTCGTGATAGGGCCGGTGGAATTTCGCCAGCCGCCGTTCGGTTTCTTCGCCGTTCGCGCGGGCATTTGCGGGAATGATCGTGCCGTCATAGAGCCGCATGAGCAGCGTCGGGTCATCCTCGCCCCGGTTGGGGTCGATCACCAGCCGCGAGAAGGTCGACAGGATCGCAGGCGCATCGAGATGGCGGGCGAGCGCGCGGGTCACGCCCGCCGCACCCACGTCATAGGCGATATGGCGCGCCATATCCTCGGCGGCGATGCCGAGCGAGCCGCCGCCGACGCAGTCGGGCACCCGGTTCGATGCGTGATCGCAGGTCACGAGCCACCGGCCCGGCCGATCCTCTCCTTCGATTTCAAAGGCCATCTGTCACCTCTTTGTGCAAAAGAGGGGTTACGTGATCAGACAGCGGGCGTCCAGATATCCGGCTGCGCTTGCGGGCTTAAACGGGCCCAATCCTGTTGCCGGGCGCGGGGATATCTGCGATAGCAGGTCGAGTTTGCGCTAACGTCGGGGAATGGGATGAGGCGGCACCGGAATGTGAAGATCGTGGCCACCCTCGGCCCGGCATCGAGCGATTATGCGACGATCCGTGCGCTGTTCGAGGCGGGGGCAGATGTGTTCCGGCTGAACATGAGTCATGGCAGCCATGCCGACCAGAAGGCGCGCTACGATCTGATCCGCCAGATCGAGGAAGATGTGGGCCGCCCCATCGCCGTCCTTGCCGACCTGCAGGGCCCGAAGCTGCGCGTGGGCACTTTCGCGAACGGGTCGGAAGAGCTGGTTGAAGGCGCCCCCTTCCGGTTCGACCTCGACCCGGCCGAAGGCAGCGCCAGCCGAGTCTGCCTGCCGCACAGGGAGATTTTCGCCGCGCTCGAACCCGGAGCCTCGCTTCTGGTCAATGACGGCAAGATCCGCCTGAAGGTCCAGGCCTGCGGCGCCGATTTCGCCGATTGCACGGTGACGACCGGGGGAACGATTTCCAACCGCAAGGGCGTGAACGTGCCGGATGTGGTGCTGCCACTTGCTGCCTTGTCCGACAAGGACCGGGCGGATCTGGAATTTGCCTGCGGGCTTGGCGTCGACTGGCTGGCGCTTTCATTCGTGCAGCGGCCCGAGGATGTGGTCGAGGCCCGCACCCTCGCCAAGGGCCGCGCGGCGATCCTGTCGAAGATCGAGAAACCGGCGGCGGTGAAGGCATATGCCGAGATCCTCGCGGTGTCCGACGGGATAATGGTGGCGCGGGGCGATCTGGGCGTGGAACTGCCGGTTCATTCGGTGCCGCCGATCCAGAAGCGGCTGGTGCGCGGCGCACGGGCAGCAGCCAAGCCGGTGATCGTGGCGACCCAGATGCTCGAATCGATGATCGAAAGCCCGATGCCCACGCGCGCCGAAGTGTCCGACGTCGCGACCGCGATCTACGAGGGCGCCGATGCGGTGATGCTGTCGGCGGAATCGGCGGCGGGGCAATATCCGGTCGAGGCGGTGGCGACGATGCACAATGTTGCGCGTTCCGTCGAACAGGACCCGACCTACCGCGAGGTGATCGAGGCCTCGCGCCGTGCGAACCGCCAGACGGTGGCCGACGCGATCGTGTCGGCCGCGCGCGAAATCGCGGAAACCACCGACATCAAGGCGATCTGCTGTTTCAGCCAGTCGGGCACGACCGCGAGCCTTGTCGCCCGCGAACGGCCGCGCGTGCCGATCCTGGCGCTGACGCCGCTACCCGCGACAATCCGGCGCCTGTGCCTCACCTGGGGCGTCCATTGCGTACTGACCCCGGCGGTCGACCGGTTCAAGATGGCGGTAGTCAGCGCGGTGCGCGCCGCCCGCGACCATGGGTTTGCGACCGAGACCGATCAGATCGTCGTGACTGCCGGTGTTCCGTTCAACGTAAAGGGCACGACCAACATCCTGCGCGTCGCCCCTTGCAACGAGCGGCTGATCTTCAATACCGATCCGGAGTAGACCCGACCCGCGCGGTTGATTTTCTTGCCCGGCAGGCAATACTGCGGACCTGAGCGCTGCAGAGAATGCATCGGGAGGGATCAACAGGTGGAATCGGATTTCGCGCTGACGGCCGGTATTCTGTGCATTCTTCTGTCGATGCCTGCTTTCGTGTCGGCCTTTTCCGGCAGCCGGACGATGCAACTTCCGGTGACGCTTCTG
Source organism: Frigidibacter sp. RF13 (assembly GCF_026626305.1). Taxonomy (GTDB): domain Bacteria; phylum Pseudomonadota; class Alphaproteobacteria; order Rhodobacterales; family Rhodobacteraceae; genus TMP-24. The sequence goes on from NZ_JAPNUE010000016.1 coordinate 32,309, forward strand.
ATCCTCGGCGGCGTGCTCGTGACCTGGGCCACCAGTTTTTCCGGCTCCACCTACCGATCCGACGAGGTGCCTCAGGCTGTCCTCCGGGTGTTGGCCTATTTCTTCCGCTGAACCGTTTTCAAGAAAAGTTGACAGACTTTTCCGGTTCGAAAACGCGCCAAGTCAATCTGTTGCAGCAGCCTGCCGTTTCAGCGACAAGGCAAACTGCTCAAACGGCGTCAATTGTCCTGGCGGACGATATCGGTGATCAGCACATCGCTGACCATGTCCTTCAGAACCTTCGCCGCCGACTCGTTCAGTGCTACGCGCAGGATCTCCATATTGTTGGAATTGGTGAAAGCACCGTTGAAGCCGCCGGCGTTGGCATGATCGAACAGCACCTTTAGGAAACTGTCGCGCAGCTTCGGTTCGACCTGATAGACCGACTGGGTGGAACCAGTCGGCACTTCGAGGCTGACCGACAGGATGACAAGCGAGTTCACCTCGCCCTTGTCGACCACTGGCACGATGAACTGGTTGTTGAGCTTCACATATTCCTTGACCGGCGCCTCACCTTCCTCGCCATGACCCTCGTCAGCCTGTGGCCCGCCATGGTCCGCCTCGGCGCCTACCGTCTCTCCCGTATTACCGCATGGGTTCAGCACGACCTCTTCGGGCAGCTGACGCAGCATCAGCCCCGCCCCGCCCCCGGCCAGAAGCCCGATCAATCCAAGAAGGATGGGAAGAAGCTTGCGCATCGGACCCCTCAGAACGGCAGGAGATTGTCGATGATCTGCTGGCCGTAGCGCGGCTGCTGCACATCGGTGATCTGGCCGCGCCCGCCGTAGGAAATGCGCGCGCCTGCGATCTTGTCATAGGTGATCTCATTCTGGCGGCTGATGTCTTCGGGCCGGACGAAACCGGTGACGATCAGTTCGCGGATCTCGAAATTCACCCGTACCTCTTGTGAGCCTTGAATGCGCAGAACGCCGTTCGGCAGTTCCTCGGTCACCGTGGCGGCGATGCGCAGCGTGAGCTTTTCCTTGCGCTTGACCGACCCGTCGCCCTGATAGTTCGACGAGGATTTGGTGTTGAGCGCATCGGCCATCGAAGCACCGTCGGGCAGGACGTCATCGACCAGCTGCGGTATGCCGAAGGCCGAAGGGACACCGAGCTTGTCGGCGGACGACCGGCTGCGGCCGGAGGAATTGGAAATTTCCGCCTTGTCGTCGATCTCGATCACCACGGTCAGGATATCGCCCCTCAGCGCGGCCCGGCGATCACCGAAGAGCGAGCCCCGCCCCGCCGCCCAGAGCGAGCCGCCCGTCGGGCGCGCCGTCTCGCGCGGCAGGCCCGCGCTCGTCATGGCGAAATATTCATTGCCGCCCTCGACCGGAGAGAGAGCCGGGGCCTCGCCCACCTCGCTCATATTGCCGCAGGCGGCGAGAAGACCGAGAAGAAAGAAAAGGGCGATCCGGCGCAAGGCGAGCTCCATGGTCAGGTTTGGCGGTCAGGGGGCGACAATGACGGTGCCGTCGGCGGTGACGGTTCCGGTGACGGTGGTGCGGGAGGCGACATTCATGACGCGGATCACCTCGCCCGCGCCCGCGCGCGCCAGCGCCCGACCTTCGGCGGTGATCGAAAGGCCGGCGGTGCGGTAGAGGAGGATCACTTTCGCATTGCGTTCGACAAGCGCAGGTGCCGCGAGCTTTTCGGCAAAGATCGGAAAGCCCTTGTAGATGGTGATCCGCGCTTCCATCCCGATCGCGTCAGCGGGGTCTTCGACCGCACCGGCGACCGGTTTCAGACCCGGCTCCAGATCCTCGACCGCGAGGATCGTTCGCGCCGGGATCGTGCGCGCCGCGACCAGGGTTTCGGCGGCAAGTTGCGCAGGCAGAAGCGCGATGAGGACGAGAAGCGCACGCATCAGCGGATCTGCGTGGTTGCGCCGAGCATCTGGTCGGCGGCAGTGATGACCTTGGCATTCATCTCGTAGCCCCGCTGCGCCTCGATCAGGTCAGTGATCTCGCGCACCGGGTCGACCGAGCTTGTTTCGAGGAAGAACTGGCGGATGGCGCCGAGGCCGTTTTCACCGGGCGCGCCCACCTGCGCGGGGCCCGAGGCGGCGGTTTGCAGGAACAGGTTCGACCCGGTCGCCTGCAGGCCCTTTTCATTGGTAAAATTGGCAAGCGTCAGCTGGCCCAGCAGTTCCGGATCGACGCGGTCGGCGAAATAGGCATAGACCTCACCCGAGGGATTGATCGAGATGTTCTTCGTATCGTCGGGGATGGTGATGCCGGGCACCAGGGGATAGCCTTCCGACGTCACGATCTGGCCATCGGGCGAGCGTTTCAACGATCCGTCGCGGGTATAGGCCGAAAGCCCAGAGGGCAGCGTCACCTCCAGATAGCCCATGCCTTCGATGGCGACGTCGAGATCGCCGTTGGTGCCGGACAGCGAGCCCTGGGAGATATTGACCGTCACCGCGACCGGGCGGACGCCCAGGCCCACCTGGATGCCAGTCGGCACCACCGTGCCGTCCGAGGCGCTGACCGCGCCGGGCGGTGTCATCTGCTGATAATGCAGGTCGGCAAATTCGGCGCGGCGCGGCGAATAGCCGGTCGTCGACATGTTGGCGAGGTTATTGGAAATGACCTCGACCCGCAGGCTTTGCGCGGTCATGCCGGTCGATGCGATCTGAAGGGCGCGCATTCTGCCTCCTACCTGCCAAGCGTCTGGGTGACGGAGCGGATGCGGCTATCCTCCGCCTCGAGGAAATTCTGGCCCGCCTCATAGGCGCGCTGCACCGCGATCATCCGGGTGATTTCGGTCACCGGATTGACATTCGAACTTTCCAGAAATCCCTGAAATATGGTGCCACCCTCCATCGGATCGGGCGGCGTCGCTGTGGAAAACCTTGTTCCGCCCTGATGGATCAGGTCCTTGGGATCGGCGGGCAGGAAAAGTCCGATCTGTCCGATGGGCTGCCCCGCGGCGGAAATCGTACCGTCCTGGGCGATGGTCACGGTCCCGGCCTCGACCGGCACCTGGATCGGCCCGGCGCCCGCGTCAAGCAGGCGATAGCCGTCCGCGGTCATCAGCTCGCCCTCGGCGGACCGGGTGAAAGCGCCTGCTCGGGTCAACTGGTTGCCCTGCGGCGTCTCGATCAGGAAGAAGCCCTCCCCCTCGATCGCCAGATCGAAGGCGCCGCCGGTGGCCTGCAGAACGCCCTGCGAGAGGTTGATTTCCCGCCCCTCGGCCGTGGCCATCGACAGCGAAGGCTCCGACCCGCCCAGCGCCGCCACGTGTTCGGCGAAGATCACGCCCTCGCGCTTGAAGCCGGTGGTCGAGAGGTTGGCGATATTGTTCGCGACCGTCTGCATTTCGCGCATCAGGCCCGACTGGCGGTTCAGCGTGCTGTAGACGGCATTGTCCATCGCTCAGCTTCCCGCGATCAGGGGGACGATCCGGTCGGTGAAGAACGACACCAGCGTCCCGGTCATGAAGGTCATCGACACCCAGAAGACCAGCATCATCGCGCCGACCTTGGGCACGAAAGTGAGCGTCATCTCCTGCACAGAGGTCAGCGCCTGAAAGAGGCCGATGGCGACGCCCACCACAAGAGCCACCGTCAGAAGCGGCGCCGAAAGGATCACGGCGGTCCAGAGACCCTGGCGCAACGTATCGAAGAAGACGGCTTCATTCATGGTGTCACACCGGCATCCTGAGGATTTCCTGATAGGCCTCGACCACCTTGTCGCGGAGCGTCACCGCGGTTTCGACGGCGAGTTCCGAGGCAGCAAGCGCCTCGACCAGGGCATGGGGATCGGCCGTGCCCATCATCGCGGCGCGCGCCGTATCCTCGCCCGCGCGCAGCGTCTGGCCGAAGCCGTCGAGCGCGGCGGCAAAGGTGCCGGGCGCCTGTTCGGCGCTGCCCGGCGCGGGGGCGGTGGCGGGCCGGGCCCGCGTGTAAGTCAGGGAGGCGAGAGTGCTTCGCACGTCCATTCCGGATCACCTCCCTACCGGCGCAGCAGCTCAAGCAGGCTTTGCGACATTTGCCGCGCCTGATCGAAGAGCTTGAGGTTCGCCTCGTAACTGCGCTGCGCTTCTCGCGCGTCGGCTAATTCAATCACCATGTCGACGTTGGAGCCGTCATAGTACCCGTTCTGATCAGCAAGCGGACTGCCGGGGTCGAAGACCCGCGTCAGATCCGACCGGTCAAGTTCGACCTGCCCGAGTTCCACCCGCCCGGTCGCCCGACCGCCGTCCAGCTCCGTCTCGAAGGGCGCAGTCTTGCGGCGATAGCCCGGCGTGTCGGCATTGGCGAGATTTTCGGAGATATAGCGCAGGCGCATGGCCTGCGCCTCCATCCCGGAGGCTGAAACGGTAAGCGAATTCTCGAACGTGCCCATGGTGATACCTACCTGCGGCCAAGGCTCGCCCGCAGGATGCCGAGCGAGGTCTTGTAGATGGTGAGCGCGAAGTCATGGTCGCGTCGCACGTCGGCGGCGGCGACCATTTCGCCTTCAAGCGAGACCTTATTGCCGTTGGGCGACATATGACCGCCAGCGCGGTCGGAAATGGCGGTAAAACTTTCGCCTGCGGCCCCGGCAAGATGGCCGGGCCTTGTGGCGCGAAGCGAAAGGCCGGGACCCGCGCCATAGACATCGGCAAAGTGTTTGCCATCTTTCGCGCGGTAGCCGGGCGTGTCGGCATTGGCGACGTTTTCGGCGATGGCGCCGAGGCGGGCACCGGCATTTCGTGCCAGCGCGGATGCCATGCCCATGACTTCAGGGCTCTCAAACATCGGGGCTTCTCCTCCGAGCTTTCCATCGAGCTTCAATCAAGGCTTAACCCCGATTCGTTTAGAAAGGGTGAGCGTGAACAAAAGGGGGTCAGAATGGCCGATGGCGCGCTGGAGCTGCTGAAGGCCGATATCGCGGGCTGCCGCGCCGCGCGGCCCTTCGCGCGGGTGGAAGGGGCCGGGCGCGGCCTGATCCGCATAGGCGGCGGTGGCCCCGACTGGCAGATGGGCGAGCGGGTGGTGCTGCATGCCGGCACGGGGCCGATCGGCGGGGAAATCGTGCTGATCGACGCGGACGGCGCTGCGATCCTGGCCGACGAGGCGCCCGACGGCGTGCGGCTGGGCGACCGGGTCGAGCGGGCAGAGGGCGGCGCTGTCGCGCCGCATGCAGGCTGGATCGGCCGGATCGTCGACCCGTTCGGAAGGCCCATGGACGGCAAGCCGCTGGCGCGGGGGCCGGACGCCCGGCCGCTTCGCGGCCACGCGCCCTCGGCCGCTGTGCGGCGCCGGATGGGGGGGCGACTGGAAACCGGCATGCGCTGTTTCAACACCCTTCTGCCAATAGTGCGGGGGCAAAGGATCGGGCTTTTCGCGGGTTCGGGCGTGGGCAAATCGATGCTGATGGCCAGTTTCGCCCGCCATCTCGACTGCGATGTCGCGGTGATCGCGCTGATCGGCGAGCGTGGGCGGGAACTGAGGGAATTCGTCGAGGATGTGCTTGGGCCTGAAGGCATGGCGCGCAGTGTCGTCGTCGCCGCCACCTCGGACCAGTCGCCCCTGGTCCGCCGCCGCTGCGCCTGGACGGCAATGGCGGCCGCGGAATATTTCCGGGACAGGGGGGCGCATGTGCTGTTTCTCGCCGATTCCGTCACGCGGCTGGCCGAAGCGCACCGCGAGGTGGCGCTGGCGGCGGGGGAGCCTGCGACGATGCGCGGCCATCCACCCTCGATGTCGCATCTGGTCATGTCCTTGGCCGAGCGCGCCGGGCCGGGACCCGAGGGCGCCGGCGATATCACGGCGGTCTTTTCGGTGCTGGTCGCGGGCTCCGACATGGACGAGCCGGTGGCCGACGTGCTGCGCGGCGTCCTCGACGGCCATGTGGTGATGGAGCGCGAGATCGCAGAGCGCGGCCGCTATCCGGCAATCAACCTTTTGAGGTCGGTGTCGCGGTCTTTGCCCGCCGCTGCGGACGAGCGGGAGAATGCGCTGATCGCCGAGGCGCGGCGGCTTCTCGGCGCCTATGACCGGGCGGAGATGATGATTCAGGCCGGGCTTTATGCCGCCGGAAGCGACCCTTTGGTCGATGCGGCAATACGGGTCTGGCCAAGGCTCGATGCCTTCCTGGCCGAGGCGGAGACGGCAGGGGCAAGCGCCAGTTTCGCGCGGCTTGCCGATATACTGTCGGCGGCGGACCCTCAGAGATAAAGCGACAGGCGGCTGCGCGCGGCCTGCGACTGCTGCAGAAGCGTGAGCGCCGTCGAGCCGTCGTTTGCCCCCGACAGGTCAGACTGCATCTGCGAGCGGACGAGGAAGAGGCGGACGAGCTTTTCGGCCTGCGCCGGATCGGCCATGTCCTTCAGGTCTGTCGTGCCCAGCGCACTTTCGGCCCGGTCCTTCAGGATCACGAGCTGCTTGTCGATATCGACCTGGCTGAAGCTTCTCGGCAGGCCGAGCGCGGTCTGGATCACCTGTCGAAGCGGTGGCGAGCCCAGCGCGGTGTACCATTTTGCATCTACAGACATCGAGCGCTTGGCAATGTCTGCCAGTTCGCGCCGGGCGTTCAGGGCAAGCCGCATATCTTCGTTCTGCTCGCCTACCGCCGCCTCGAACCGCCGCGCCTCGTAGCGGGCGAGGATTTTTTGGGGAAAGTCGGAAAGGACCGTGTTTGGCACCGGAAAGTCACCGAAACCGAAAGCCTTGGAAAATTCCAGATAGCGCTTGTCGGCAAGCCGGTTGCCAAGGCCGTCGGGTTTCAGCGTGCCGTCTTCGAGGATCTTCCTGAGGAAGGCCTTGTTGTTGATGTCGTCCTCAAGCCCGAACGCCGTGAGCGCGACATTCAGGAGCCGCCGGTCGGAGACGAGCTCTTCGGCCGTACGCACGCTGCCGATCTTTTCGCGGAAATAGGCCTCGTCGCGCTGGATGGCGCTGTCCTTCAGGAAGGCGCTTTTCTGCGCGTCGAGCGTGCGGGTCAGGAAGGCCCAACCCGCATAGCCGCCCATCGGAACGACCGGCGCGAAGCTCATCCGCCGCCGGCGGCGAGAAGCCGCGCCTCCCGCGGAAGAAGCGTACGGAGTGCCTTCAGCGCCTGATAAAACTGATCGTCCAGAAGCGCCTCTGTCGCTGCCGCAAGCTGGGCGCGGCTGTCCTGATCGCTGAGCGCATGGCTCAGCTGCTCGACACCGCGCATCATTTGCACCTTGGCCTCTGCGGGCTTGGCGTCGCCCGCGAGCACGAGTTGCGCGATATAGCAGACGCGCCGGACGGGCGTATTGACCTCGCCCGGATGGATCGCGTCGCGCAGCCGCAGGATATTGGCGTTCGGCGTCAGGATCGACAGGCGCGAACGCTTGTCGCCGTTTTCGATCACCGCGCCGTTGATCAAGACACGTTCGTGCGGGGCGAGTTTCAGGACAAGGCCGCTCATCCCCTGTCCTCCTCGCGCCTCAGGCCGCGCATGACGGCAGTGTTGATCTCTACCAGAACGCCCACGTCGGCCTGCCCGGCAAGAACCTTGCGGGAATGATCGACGGTAAATTCGGCAAGGTAGAAAAGCTTCGCGCGCAGCGCCTCCGGCAGGCCGTTCGCAGCCTCGGCCACATCGGCGGCGAGTACCGTCCAGAGCGCGCGATTGTCGTGAAGGGCACGGGCGAGCGCCGCGAAATTCGCCTTGGGCGCGGCAAGCGCTGCCTTGAGCTGGTGGGTCACGCGGGCGAAAGCGTCATATTCGATACTGCGGGGCGAGCGGGTCGCGGCAGTTGGGCTGGCATAGGCCGCCCGGGCCATGATCTGTGCGGTCACTTCAGAACCTTCCGATGGCTAGGGTGCAGGCGCGCGGTCTTTGCCGCGGCGGGTGGGGCGCCCTTCACGGACGCCCCCTTTTCATCAGCGGAAGAGCGCCAGAATGTTCTGCGGCGCCTGATTGGCGATCGACAGTGACTGGATGCCAAGCTGCTGCTGGACCTGCAGCGCCTGCAGACGAGCCGACGCCTCCTCCATGTCGGCGTCCACCAGCGAACCGATACCGGCCTTGAGCGAGTCCGAGAGCTTCATCACGAACTTGTTCTGGATGTCGATCCGGCTTTGCGCCGAACCGAATTCCGCCGCCGCGTCGATGCCCGTCTGGATCAGGCCTTCGATATTGGCAAGGGCCGCCGCCGCGCCCGAGGCGGTCGAGACGTCGACCGTCGAAAGCACGCCAAGGCCGCCGGAACCCGCATTCTTGAACTGGCCGCTGACGGTCAGGTCGGCTGTGCCGTTGTTGGTGAACACCAGCTGGCCGGCATTGGCGCTGTCATAGTCGACAGTGAAGTTCGCAATGCCAAGAGCGTCGATGGAGTTCTTCAGCCCGACCGCGACCAGATCGTCGGTCGAAGACGCGGCAAGCACGTCGTTCGCCGTCACCGTATAGCTCGCCGTCTTGTCGCCGATCGTGATCGAGACCTTGTCACCGGCTGCCCAGGTGCCCCCGTTCGAGATGGTGATATCGTCGGTTCCGCCGCCCTGGTCAAGCGAGGCCACGAACGTATCGCCGTCGGTCGAGATCGTGCCGCCGGTCGAAGCGCTGAAGACGCTCGACGCCACATAGCCGCCAATCGACAGATCCTGCGCGGTGATGGTTATCGAAGAGGTCGTCACAGTGCCGTTCGACTGCCGGTCGAGCGAGGCAAGCACATCCACGGTCGTCTGCGAGCCGTCAACCAGGTTCAAGCCGTTGAACTGCGCGGCGCCGACCACCGTCGAGATCTGGCTGCGCAGCGCCTCGATGTCGGTCTGGATCTTCGCACGGTCGACGTTGTCTTCCTGCGCGGCGACGATCTTGCCCTTGATGTCGGTCAGAAGTTCGGTGACCGTTTCGGAGGCCTGGCGAGCCACGGCGGTGGTCGATTCACCGAGCGAGAGGCTCGACGAGATCCCCTTGAAGCCCTTCACGTCGGCTTCCATCACCTTGGAGATCGCCCAGACCGCGGAATTGTCCTTTGCGGTCGCGACCGACTTGCCGGTCGAAATCTCGTCCTGGGTCTTCATGAGGTTAGAGTTCACCGAACGCAGGGTCTGCAGGGCGACCATGGAGCTGGTGTTCGTCAGAATGCTGGACATCATTTATTCCTTCGAAAGGGGGTGCTTTGCACCCGCGCCAAAGAGAGCCCGGAAGCGGGCCGTGCCGGTGTTCTGACCGTTGCGGAAGAAGGCCCTCGCCCTGACCCCGCGCCACCCCATCCGGGGCGCGAAGCCCACATTCCCGGCGAAAGGCTAACGTTTCGCTAAACCCTGCCCGTCGGCACCCGGCCGAATGTCTAGAAGTTGAGTGATCCCCTTCATCTGGGTCAGGCTCGCTTCTCGACCGTTCCGGGCCGGGTCATATGGCGTACGCTCTTGCCGTCGGCAGTATAGGCCGTCAGCCCCTCGGCCGCGTCGCGAACGGCCTTCAGCCGCCCCGCCGCCGCCTGCACGCCGCGCAGCGCCGCGCCGATCAGCCGTTCGTTCACCCGCGCCTCTGCCGCGAGCCGCGCCAACGCAGCGCGCGCGGCCCCGCCCGCGCGCGGATGGGCGAGAAGCTGGTCGAGGAGTGCGGCCTTCCGCGCACCCGCCTCGGCAAGGGCCGCGATGCGACCGGCCTTCAGAAGCGCGCGTTCTTCGGTCAGGATCGCGATCAGATCGTCGATCTCGGTCATTTCTCGCCTCCCGCCGCCTCGGCACGCGCCTTCAGCGCCTCGAAAATGCTCTCCGACAGGCCGATACCCCCCTGTTGCACCATGGCCTTGGCCTGCGCCTCCAGCATGAAGCTTGCATATTGTTCCTCGCCGATGCCGCCGCCGAAGGATTGCCGCGCTGTCGCGGAGCCCATCGGTTTCAGCATCTCGGCCAGAAAGGCGGCCTCGAATTCTTGCGCTGCCTGGCGAAGGGCGGCTTCGTCAACCGCCGTGGTCCGGGCGGGCGCGGGGGCGATGGTGCTGTCGATCTTCATGGATCGTTCCAATCCGAGCTATTTCCACCGATGAGACCAGAGGACGGTAAAGAAGCGGTAACCGGTGTCAGGGATGGTCTGCGGGCAATGGCAGAAGTCATGGTGATTCCCTTGGACGCTTTTCCGTTCCTTGCCCCCGCTGGCCGCCTCTCCGGTCAAACCGCGCAGACCGTGCCCTTTGTTGCTGAGGGGGAGGCTGATCCAGCGGCGATGGCCTTTTTCGCGCTTTTCAGTCAGGCGGAGGTGGATCTGCCAGAGGCGCAGTCTCCGCGGGGATCTCCGGCCCCGGATGCCGATGCCGAGCAGCGCGAGGTCCCGGACGACGCGATGGCGGAAGGGTTCGTTGCAACGCCGGCATTGGCGGCCCCGCCGCCACGGGCCGTACCTGAAGACCCGGCCGATCGCCGCGCTGTGCCAGAGGCTGCCACGGTCCCGCCAGGATGGAACTCATCAGCCCAGCCGACGGCTTCTGCGACCAACCAGAACGACGGGCCGTTGGGCACGATGCCCGACGCGGCGGTGATGCATGCCCAGGCCGCATGGGTGACTGATCCCGAGAGATTGCCGGATGTGGCGGGCCAAAAGCCGCCGCCCACACAGGGGCACGAGTCTGACAGTATGACGCCCTTGCCGATCCCGACGCGCGGAGCCGAAGATCAGGCGGTAGATGCCAGGCCGCACACTCCGGAGCAGCCCACACAACCTGCCACTGAACCGGCGCCCGTCGAACTAGAGGTCGCGGGAGAGCCATCGCCCGTTTCAGGTGTACGGACTGCGACTGCAGCGGCAGATGCACCGGAAAAGGAACTTTTCACGGAGAAGTTCGCGCTGATCGTACACCCTCGGGGCCAGAGCATTCGCCCTGAGATGGGCCAAATTCCCGCCCATACGGATGGCTATCCCGACGCGGCCGCGGACCGGGTGGTGACAGAGCGGGAGATTACGGGTCAGCCGAAGCCTGCGGCAAGTGCGAAACCTGCGTTGGCAGACCTGTCGCACCGGATCGACTCGGTCGGGCGGCACGACAAGGAGGAGGTGCAACGCGAGGCCGCTACTCCCACACCGCGCGACCCCGCCCCGCAACCGGGGCCCAGTGACGTACGCGCTGAAGGGCCAGCGGCCTCATCGGGACCGACAATGTCCGCACCCAGCGTGGCTGCCCCCGATCAGGTCGACATTCCTGTTCCGGGTCCAGCTCAGGCGGACGCGGAGGTCACCATCGGGCGGAGCCCGCCAACTCCGGCTGCCACGCCGCCACATGCCGTACATCACAGCGATCATGGCGGCGCCATCGGGCGGCAACTTGCGCTCGGTCTCGACGCCCATCGCGGCGGACCGGTAGAGGTGACGCTTTCACCCGAGGAGCTTGGGCGGGTGCGGATGGTCCTGCAGGGCGGTGAGGCTGGGCTGACGCTGACCCTGACCGCCGAGCGGCCCGAAACGCTCGATCTCATGCGCCGCCATATCGACCAGCTGGCGCAGGATCTCCGCGATCTCGGCTATCGCAACCTGGCCTTTTCCTTCGCCAATGAGGGCGGCCAGCGTGGCGGCGGAGGGCAATTGCCGCAGCCGGATGGCGCCCCGCCAGACCTGTCGCGCGTGGATGCGCCGCCGCGCGACATCCCGCTTCCGGCCCGACCCGGTCAGATGCGCCTCGCAAGCGAAGACCGGCTCGACCTGAGGCTTTGAGGAGAAATCCATGGACTTGTCCACTACCAGCCAGACCAGCGCGGTTCGTACCAACCCGACGGGCCGCGCGCCCGAACAACAGGCGATATCGTCGGATTTCCAGATGTTCCTGAAGATGCTGACCGCGCAGATGAAGAACCAGGACCCGCTGAACCCGATCGAATCGTCGGATTATGCGGTGCAGCTTGCGACCTTCTCGGGGGTCGAGCAGCAGGTGAAGACCAACGATCTGCTCGCCTCGCTCACCGCGCAGCTTGGCGTCACCGCGATGGGCCAATATGCCAGTTGGGTGGGGATGGAAGCGCGTTCTTCTGCGCCCGCACCCTTCGCGGGGCAGCCCCTGACAGTCTATCCCACGCCCGCCAAGGGCGCCGACAAGACCGTTCTGGTCGCCTATGACGACAAGAACCGCGAGGTCTGGCGGCAGGAGATTCCCGTCTCGTCGAACCCGGTGCAATGGATCGGCACCACGGCCTCCGGCGGGCAGGTCCTGCCGGGGAACTATACGTTCAAGCTTGAGAATTATTCGGGCGGGCAACTTACGTCGACCGACAAGGTCCAGACCTTCAACCGGGTTACGGAGGTCCGCCAGAGCGCGACAGGCCCCCTTCTGGTCCTGACCGGCGGCGCGACGGTGGCGCCGGGCGACGTCTCGGCGCTCAGGCCAGGCGCGACACCGTAAGAGGTCAGAACAAGGAGGCGACCACCAGACCGGCGGCGAAGGCCGCCAACGACAGTGCCGCGATGGCCCAAGGGCGGCGCCGACTGGGTCTCTGTTCCTCGGGCACAGTCGCGCCACGCACCAGAAGCGCTTCGGCAATCTGCGGCAGTTTCGGCCCGAACCGGCCCAAAACCTGTGCGGTCTTGATGAGATCTCGGATCAGCGCCTGCGGCCCGATGTTGCTGCGGATGTAATCTTCGACGACCGGGCGCGCCACGTCCCAGATGTTGATATGGGGATCGAGCGAGCGCGCGACGCCCTCGACCACCACCATGGTGCGCTGCAGAAGGATCAGCTCGGTCCTCGTCTGCATGCCGAACCGCTCCGTCACCTCGAAGAGGTAAGACAGAAGATGCGCCATCGAGATCTGGTTGGCATCCATCCCGGCAATCGGCTCGCCCACCGCACGCAGCGCACGGGCAAATTCGTTGATATCGCGGTCGCGCGGCACATAGCCCGCCTCGAAATGCACTTCCGCCACCCGCACGTAATCGCGCCGGATGAAACCCATGAGGATTTCGGCATAGACCCGGCGGGTATAGGTGTCGATCTGGCCCATGATGCCGAAATCATAGGCGATGAGGTCACCGTTGGCCGCGACCTTTAGGTTGCCCTGATGCATGTCGGCATGGAAAAACCCGTCGCGCAGTGCATGGCTCAGGAACAGTTGCAGCACCCGCGCGCCCAGCGCCTGGCAATCGTGGCCCGCGGCCCTGATCGCCGCCACATCGCCAAGCGGAATACCCTCGGCCCAGCCAAGCGTCATCACCCGGCGGGAAGAGAGATGCCAGAGCGGCGTGGGCACCGCGAACCCATTATCCTTCGCGGTGTTGACCGCGAACTCCGAGGCGGCGGCGCTTTCGAGCCGTAGGTCCAGCTCGCCCATCACCACGCTTTCGAAATGGGCGATTACATCGGTGGGGCGCAGGCGCCGCGAAGCGGGCGAGAGCGTCTCGATCAGGCCGGCGGCGAAATAGAAAGCGTCGATGTCGCGGCGGAAGGCGCGTTCGATACCCGGGCGCAGCACCTTGACCGCGACCTCCTCGCCCGAGCTTGAGACGCGGGCGCGGTGGACCTGCGCGATCGAGGCCGCCGCGACCGATTCGGAGAATTCGGAGAAGAGATGTTCGACCGGATGACCGAGCTCGGCCGCAACCGTGGCCTTTGCCGTCACCAGATCGAAGGGTGGCAGTTTATCTTGCAGGACCTTGAGCTGGTCAGAGAGCTCCACACCCACTACGTCAGGGCGCGTCGACAGGACCTGGCCGAACTTGATGTAGGCAGGACCGAGGGCGGTCAGGGCACGCGTGACCGGTGGCAGCGCCGGATCGCCTCGATAGCCGAGAAAGCGGAAGGGCCAGCCGAGGACACGCGCCAGCAGCCGCAGGCGCGGCGGCACTTCCATCGCCTCGAGCGCGAGCTTCATCGCGCCGGCGCGTTCGAAGGTCGCACCCGTGCGGATCAGCCGCCAGAGATTGTGGGGACCGCGCACCTCAGATCTTCCAGCCGGAGTGAAGGGCGGCAATGCCCATCGACAGGTTGCGGTATTTCACCTGCCCGAAGCCCGCCCGGCCGATCATGGCCGCGAAAGCCTCCTGATCGGGGAACTTGCGGATCGATTCGACCAGATACTGATAGGAGGCGCGGTCATTGGCGACGATCTGGCCCATCAGGGGAATCACGTTGAAGGAATAGAGGTCATAGGCCTTCTGCATCAGATCGTTGGGGATCTGGCTGAATTCCAGCACCATCAGCCGCCCGCCCGGTTTCAACACCCGATAGGCCTCTGACAAGGCGTCGGCGATGCGGGTCACGTTCCGGATGCCGAAAGAGATCGTGTAGACATCGAACGACCGGTCGGGGAAGGGCAGCGCCATCGCATCGCCCACCACCCAGTCGAGGCTCGCGGCCATATTCTCTGCCTCGGCGCGCTTGCGGCCTTCGACCAGCATGCTTTCGGTCATATCGCAGACCGTGGCATGGGCCGATTTGGCCCGCGTGAGGAAGCGGAAGGCCACATCGCCTGTACCGCCCGCCACATCGAGAAGCCTTTGGCCGGGCTGCGGCGCCAGCCAGTCCATCATCGCATCCTTCCACAGGCGGTGGATGCCAACGCTCATCAGGTCGTTCATGACATCATAGCGGTTTGCCACGCGGGTGAAGACGCCATGCACCATCCCGGCCTTCTCGGCCTCGGGTACGGTCTGGAAACCGAAATGCGTGTTCTGTTGCGTGTCCTGCGTCATGCTTGCTGCCCGATTTCCGCCGCACTGGAGTTATACCGAAGCCGCTGCAAATAAAACCGGTGTCGGCAAGAAAGGTCGGTTCATGAACATGGCGGCGGCGTTAGGCGTGATCTTCAAGACGATATCGATCCTCGTGCCTTTCGCCGTGATCTTCGTGCCAATGGCCTATTTCGGCTGGTGGAAGGCACAAAGGCGGCGCCAGATCATCGACCGTCACCGCGATCAGGGCACGATCGGACCGGCTGCGTTCTTTCAGGGGCAGGCCCTTCCGCGACATTATGATGCAGTCGCACGGATCGGCACGGGCGGCCCTGCGCCGATGACAATGAACGAGCGAATCCTAAAGGCATCTATAGGCGTGAGGGTCTTTGTCCTCGGCCTTGCCGCGGTGATCGGCACGTTTGTCTTCCGGCCGGACTTTGCGCCTACGGGATTTCCCGAAGCTATCCGGGAACTGCCCGTCCCCGCCATCTACATCCATGGCCTTTTGCTGGCTGCATTGGCGAATGGTGTCCTCTATATCTTCGGGTTCGAGGCTCGCTACGACCGCGATATCCTGATCGTGACGCGGATGATGTTCTTTCGCCGGGAATATCTCTGGCGGAATCTGGACTGGATCGGCGATGATGGGGCCTATGAGCTGGTTCTGAGGTTCGAGCCGGGAGGCAAGGCGAAAGTGCTGAAACACAGCGTCGGTATCGGCGAGTTCAAGGAATTCGCGCAGCAACAGATAAGGAAGAATCGGACGCACCTTGCCTGAACTGCCAGAGGTCGAAACCGTACGGATGGGGCTCTTGCCGGTGATGGAGGGCCGGGTGATCGTCCGCGCGCAGGTGAACCGGCCCGACTTGCGCTTTCCCTTGCCCGAACGGATGGCGGAGCAGTTGACAGGCGCACGGGTCGATAGGCTCAGGCGGCGGTCGAAATATATCCTCGCCGATCTCTCGACGGGCGAGACGCTTCTCATCCATCTCGGCATGTCGGGGCGCATGCTGATTTCGGGACGGATGCTTGGACAATTCCATCACGATCACCCGGCGCCGCAAAAGCACGATCATGTGGTCCTGGATATGGAGGATGGCGCGCGCGTGACTTTCAACGATGCGCGTCGGTTCGGCGCCATGGACCTTATGCCGACCGCAGGGGCAGAGGCCCACAAGCTGCTGCGCGATATCGGGCCGGAGCCTTTGGGCAACCTCTTCAACGAAGCCTATCTGGCCGGGCGACTGAAGGGTCGGGCGATGCCGGTGAAGGCAGCGCTTCTAGATCAGAAGATCGTCGCGGGGCTCGGCAATATCTATGTGTCCGAAGCGCTGCACCGCGCCGGGATCGACCCGCGCCGCCTGTCGGGCGACTTGAATACTGCGGAAGTGGCGCGGCTGGTGCCGGTGGTGCGCGAGGTCCTGTCGGAGGCTATCGCGGCGGGCGGATCGTCGCTCAGGGATTATCGGCAGGCGGATGGGGAGCTTGGCTATTTCCAGCATTCCTTCCGGGTCTATGACCGGGAAAGCGAGCCCTGTCCGACGCCAGGATGCATGGGCCGGATCGAACGGATCGTCCAGTCGGGTCGGTCCACCTATCACTGCCCTATCTGCCAAAGGTGACTTGCGCCCTTCGCCCCGCCTGATAGTCACGGGTAAACGGAGGTTGCCATGAGCTTTGAAACGCTTCTGATCGAGGATCACGGACCGGTCCGCCTGATCCGCCTGAACCGGCCCGAGGCGCTGAATGCGCTGAATGCGAGGCTGATGGGGGAACTGTCGGCGGCACTGATGGCGATGGACAGCAATCCGTCGGTCAGGGCCATCGTCGTTACCGGATCGGACAAGGCTTTTGCCGCGGGCGCCGACATTCGCGAAATGTCGACGAAGGGCTTCGCCGAAGTGTTCCTTGAGAACATCTTCGCAGCCGATGCCGATCGCATCCGCGCCACCCGCAAGCCGGTGATCGCGGCGGTGGCGGGCTATTGCCTCGGCGGCGGCTGCGAACTGGCGATGCTGTGTGATTTCATCATCGCCGCCGACAGCGCGAAATTCGGCCAGCCCGAGATCAACCTCGGCGTCATTCCCGGCATCGGCGGGACGCAGCGGATGACCCGGCTGATCGGGCGGGCCAAATCGATGGACCTGCACCTGACTGGCCGGATGATGGGGGCCGAGGAAGCGGAACGCGCGGGCCTGACGGCGCGCACCGTGCCCGCCGCTGATCTGCTGGCCGAGGCGCTGGCCACCGCGCAGAAGATCGCCGAAAAATCCCAGATCGCCGTGAAGGCCGCCAAGGAGGCAGTGCACCGGGCCGATGAAATGTCGATGGCCGAAGGCGTACTGTTTGAACGGCGGCTTTTCCAGTCGCTGTTCGCGACCGAGGACCAGAAGGAAGGCATGCTGGCCTTCATCGAAAAGCGCCCGCCGAAGTTCGTGGATAAATAAGCCAGATTTCCACCCGGCGCACTGTTGACTTATCCCCGAGTCGCCCCTAGAAGCGCGGCTTCAGATTTACTTGAACCGAATCCGGAATCCGTCCCATGGCAAATACGCCCCAGTCCAAGAAGCGCGCACGCCAGTCCGAGCGTCGTCAAGACGTGAACAAGGCGCGCCGTTCGCGGATCCGCACGTTCCTGCGCAAAGTCGAAGAAGCGATCACTTCGGGCAACTCCGAAGCCGCGACCACCGCGCTGAAGAATGCCCAGCCGGAACTGGCTCGTGGCATCACCAAGGGCGTGCTGCACAAGAACACCGTAGCGCGCAAAATGTCGCGCCTGGCCTCGCGTGTGAAAGCGCTCGCCACCGCCTGATCCGCGGACGTATCAAACGTGCTTCAGGGGCGCACCGAAAGGTGACGCCCCTTTCGCTTTTCGGGTAGGTGTGGATCGTGACGCGACGTAAGATTCTTGCGGTGCAACCGGTCCGGAATCCGCCCTGTCACACGTTTGCACAGCCCTTCGGGATTCGTTCTGGCAATCGGTGAGTCAAGCGCGAAGTTCTGTTGCGGCCCGCGCGCGCGGCTTGCTAGCGTCTGATCAGCGATTCACTTCGTCCTGGGGGGACGGAAGACATCGGGGAAGTTGCGGGGGTGCACCCGCTCGACCTCACCGCTCATCCGCTAGGGTGCGCGGCATGTGCCTTTACCCGTGCGCTTGCACGGTTGTCTGCGAAAGAACGGTCCGGCCGATTGTTGGCAGGAGATACCGTTGTTTCCGGCCACCCCAACCTTGTGAGATGCGGCGGCCATCCGTGCCGCCAGCGTCTTTTAGGAGAACGGAGGAATGCCGGCCGGGCGACCGGGCGCATGGGACAGAAGATGTGGGCATAAAAAGAATGATCGAAAAAACCTGGGGGCAGGCTCAAGATGAATTGCGCAAGACGGTTGGCAAGAATGCCTACACGAGCTGGATCGAACCGCTGACGCTCGTCAGCCTCGATGCGGGCACCGCCCGTTTCGACGTGCCGACCAATTTCATGCGCGACTGGGTGTCGCGCAATTATTCCGAACAGATCCGCCTGCACCTTGCGAAGGTCGGCGCCGAGGTCGAGCGGGTGGAGTTTGTGGTGCCCAAGGCCCGCGCCGTCCCGATCGCCAAGGTGGCGCCCGCGACCCGCAAGGCGGCGAGCCGCCCGCAGTCCACCCAGCGCACCGAGGACGGTGATCTGCCTGGCGCCGCACTCGATTCCCGCTTCACGTTCGAGTCGTTTGTCGTCGGCAAGCCGAACGAGCTGGCCCATGCCGCCGCGCGCCGCGTGGCCGAAGGCGGGCCGGTGACCTTTAATCCGCTATTCCTCTATGGCGGCGTCGGCCTCGGCAAGACCCACCTGATGCATGCGATCGCCCATGAAATGCAGGCGCGCGATCCCGAACTGCGGGTTCTGTATCTGTCCGCCGAACAGTTCATGTATCGTTTCATCCAGGCACTGCGCGACAAGCAGATCATGGATTTCAAGGAGCTCTTCCGTTCAGTCGATGTTCTGATGGTCGATGACGTGCAGTTCATCGCCGGCAAGGAATCGACCCAGGAAGAGTTTTTCCACACCTTCAACGCGCTCATCGACCAGAACAAGCGCATCGTGATTTCCGCCGACCGCGCGCCCGGCGAGATCAAGGACCTCGAGGAGCGGATCAAATCGCGCCTGCAATGCGGGCTGGTCGTCGATCTGCACCCGACCGATTACGAGCTGCGCCTCGGCATCCTGCAGCAGAAGGCGGAGACCTATCTGGCGCTGCATCCCGGCGTGAAACTCGCGGGCGGGGTGCTGGAGTTCCTGTCGCACCGGATCACCACCAATGTCCGCGTGCTGGAAGGGGCGCTGACCCGGCTTTTCGCCTTCGCCTCGCTGGTGGGCAAGGAAATCACGCTCGACCTCGCGCAGGACTGCCTCGCCGATATCCTGCGCGCCTCGGACCGCAAGATCACCATTGAGGAGATCCAGCGCAAGGTCAGCGAACATTTCAACATCCGGCTGTCCGACATGATCGGGCCGAAGCGGACCCGTACGATTGCACGTCCGCGTCAGGTGGCGATGTATCTGGCCAAGCAGCTGACGACCCGCAGCCTGCCCGAGATCGGTCGCCGCTTCGGCGGGCGCGACCATACGACCATCATGCATGGCGTCCGCGTGATCGAGGAAATGCGCGGCACCGATCATCAACTGGCCGAGGATGTGGACCTTCTGCGCCGGCTGCTCGAAAGCTGAGCCACGGCAGCGGGGCGCGGCTTGACCTTGCACCCCTTTCCGGTTGAAACATCTGAAAAACCTTGAGCCCGGGCAGAAACTTGCTAGTTTTCCTGTCCCGGGTTCGGCCCGGGCATGACAGGGGACGGAAATGAAACTCAGCATCGAACGCGCAGTGCTTCTGAAGGCGGTCGCCCAGGCACAGTCGGTGGTCGAACGGCGCAACACCATTCCGATCCTCGCCAATGTGCTGATCGAGGCTGACGGTTCGACCGTGTCGCTGCGCGCGACCGACCTCGATATCGAGGTGATCGACAAGGCCCCCGCCATGGTCGAACGCGCCGGGGCGACGACCGTCTCGGCAGTGATGCTGCACGAGATTGTTCGCAAGCTCCCCGACGGGGCGTTGGTGCAGCTGACCGACGACAGCGCCTCGGGCCGCCTGACGGTAGAGGCCGGCCGCTCGACCTTCTCGCTCGCGACCCTGCCGCGTGAGGATTTCCCGGTGATGGCCTCGTCGGAATATACCGCCAATTTTTCGGCGCCCGCGGGCGTTCTGCGGCGGCTGTTCGACAAGTCGAAATTCGCAATCTCGACCGAAGAGACGCGCTATTACCTGAACGGCGTCTATATGCATGTGGCGAACGGCGAAGACGGCACCGTCCTGCGCTGCGTGGCGACCGACGGCCATAGGCTGGCGCGGATCGACGCCGCCCTGCCCGACGGGGCGCAGGGCATGCCGGGTGTGATCGTGCCGCGCAAGACCGTGGGCGAGTTGAGAAAGCTTCTGGAAGATGACGAGGCGAAGATCGCCGTGTCGGTCAGCGAGACCAAGGTGCGGTTCGCGACCCCGGCGATCACGCTGACCTCGAAGGTCATCGATGGCACCTTCCCTGACTATACCCGCGTGATCCCGACCGGGAACACCAAACGGCTGGAAGTAGACGCGGCCGAGTTTGCCAAGGCGGTGGACCGGGTGGCGACGGTGTCTTCGGAACGGTCGCGCGCGGTGAAGATGCAACTGGACGAGGACCGCCTGGTCCTGTCGGTCAACGCCCCCGACAGCGGCGCGGCAGAAGAGGAATTGGCCGTTGCCTACGGCGACGAGCGGCTGGAAATCGGCTTCAACGCGAAATACTTGCTGGAAATCGCGAGCCAGGTCGACCGAGAGAATGCGGTCTTCCTGTTCAATTCGGCCGGCGATCCTACGCTGATGCGTGAGGGTAACGATACGTCGGCTGTCTATGTCGTGATGCCGATGAGGGTGTGATTTCCGGGCCGAGGCCGGGGGGCCAGCCCCCCGGACCCCCCGGGATATTTGGAAACGAAAGAGGGGATAGGGTGCTTCAGGAACTGCTCCTGTCCCATTTCCGCTCGCACCGGCGCACGGCGCTGGCCTTTGACGGCAGGCCGGTGGCGATCTTTGGGCCGAACGGGGCGGGCAAGACCAATATTCTCGAAGCGATCTCGCTAATGTCGCCCGGTCGCGGCCTGAGACGGGCGGCGGCGGAGGAGCTGTCGCGGCGGCCCGAACGGCTTGGCTGGAAGGTCGCGGCGACCGTCGACGGGCATGAGATCGAGACGATAGCCGAGCGCGGCAGCGCACGTAGTGTCATCATTGACGGCAAGGCGGCGACGCAGGTGGCCCTAGGCCGGATCGCGCGTATCCTGTGGCTGACCCCGGCGATGGACCGGTTGTGGATCGAGGGGGCGGAGGGGCGGCGGCGCTTTCTTGACCGGATGGTCCTTTCGTTCGTGCCCGCCCATGCCGAGGCGACACTCGCTTATGAGAAGGCGATGCGGGAGAGGAACCGCCTTCTGAAGGACGAAGTCCGCGATCCGGCCTGGTACGGGGCACTTGAGGCTCAGATGGCCGAAGCCGGCGCCGAGATCGATACAAACCGGCGTATGGTCCTTGTCCGGCTCGCCGAGGCGCAAAGTGCCGCCGAAACCGCCTTTCCTGCAGCGGATCTGACGCTTCTGGATGGCGAAGACGGGGGGGCGCCCGGCAGCGCGGACGCGCTGGCCGAGCTGCTGGCCGCGCACCGCCCCCGCGACATGGCGGCGGGACGGACGCTTGCCGGACCGCATCGCGCCGACCTTTCGGCACTCTATGCCGCAAAGGGCACACCTGCCGCCCAATGCTCGACGGGGGAACAGAAGGCACTTCTCATCTCGCTTATCCTCGCCAATGCCCGTGCGCTTGCCGCCGATATCGGCCAGCCGCCGCTCCTCCTTCTGGACGAGGTCGCGGCTCACCTCGACCAAGACCGCCGCGCCGCGCTCTATGACGAGATCACGGCTCTTGGCGTCCAAGCCTTCATGACGGGTACCGGAGCGGAGTTGTTCGACGTTCTGGGGGACCGGGCAGAATGGCTTGAAGTTTCGGAAGGCGAAGACCAGTCTCACGCCAATTTCCGGAGCGCCCCATGAAAGCCGAACGCGTCACCCTCATCACCCTTGGCGTCGCCGATCTTGGCCGCTCCAGGGCCTTCTACGAGGCCTGGGGTTGGCGGGCCCATCCGCGCTCGATGGAGGCGCTTGTCCTCTTCCAGATGAACGGGCTGGCACTGGCGCTTTTCGATCTGGCGTCGCTGGCCGAGGATCAGGCGCGGCCCGCCCAGGCACTTGGAACCGGGGCGATGACACTTGCCCAGAACATGGAAAGCGAGGCGGACGTCGACGCGACCTTCGCCCGCGCCGTTGCGGCGGGTGGAGCAGCGCTGAAGACGCCACAGAAGGTCTTCTGGGGCGGCTATTCCGGCTATTTCGCCGATCCTGACGGCCATGTCTGGGAAATCGCGCACAATCCCTTCTGGCCGCTCGATGCCGATGGATGCCTGACCCTGCCGGAGCCCATATGACCGTCACCCTCTACCAGCTCGCGCTTTATGCGGGCGGCATGTTCCTTCTGTGGGCCGTGCCGGGCCCGGTCTGGGTGGCGCTGATCGCCCGGGCGCTCTCGGGTGGCTTCGCCTCCGCCTGGCCGCTTGCGGTCGGCGTAGCGCTCGGCGATCTCATCTGGCCCCTTTGCGCCATCTTCGGCCTGACCTGGATTCTTTCGGTCTACGGCGATTTCCTTGCGGTCCTCCGCTGGGTGGCGGCGGGGGTATTCGTGCTGATGGGCGTGATGCTCATCCGCAGGTCCGTCGGCCCGATGAAGGCCGACAGCCGCCTGACGAAACCCGGCATGTGGGCCGCCTTCTCGGTCGGCGTCGCCGCAGTCATCGGTAACCCAAAGGCCATCCTTTTCTACATGGGGGTCCTTCCCGGCTTTTTCGACCTCACCCGGATCACTGCCCCCGACATCGCCGCCATTCTTGCCATCTCGGCCCTTGTGCCCATGCTCGGCAACCTCGCGCTTGCCCTCTTTCTCGACCGCGCCCGCGCGCTCCTCGCCTCGCCCGAACGGATGCACCGGCTGAATGTGATCTCGGGCTGCCTTCTGATTGCTGTCGGTCTCGCCATCACTCTCACCTGATCTCCACGTTCTGTCCGGAAATACTCCGGGGGGTCGCGGGGGGCAGCGCCCCCCCCGCGGATCGCCGCCCACCGCCGCGAAACCCCAAAAAAATGGGGCGGCCCCGGGGCAAACCCCGGCCCCAACCCCAAAAAAAGGGGACCCAAAGACAACCCGGCCCCGCCAGACGGGGGA
>NZ_JAPNUE010000017.1 GCF_026626305.1 Frigidibacter sp. RF13
CGACGCCAAGGTCACGCCGATCCGCCCGGCGGAACCCGCGCCCGCCGCCCCCCAGGCCGCAAGCCCCCTGCGCAAGCAGATCGTGCCCGCGGGCCAGCCCCTGCCGCCCCAGCCCTCGGCGGGCGAGATCAGCCCCGAGGCGCTCGCCTCGGTCCGCGAGGTCGAAAAGCGCGCCCGCAAGATCACGCTGATGGAACTGACCGAACGGACCTGCAAATGGCCGATCGGCGATCCGGCGACGGATGATTTCTGGTTCTGCGGCCTGCCCTCGCAAGCCGGCAAACCCTATTGCGACGCCCATGTCGGCGTGGCCTTCCAGCCGATGAGCGCACGGCGCGACCGCCGCAGGTGACCGCTGACAGCGACGACGGGCGGGCCCGGCACCCAGCGAGAAGATTGACTAGCTGCTGAAATGCTGTCGGTCGGTATTGAGCCCAGATCTACTGATCGGGCACCGTTGGCATCCATGCGCCGCCGACATGCGACGCCTCGTGATCGCCCGGCCATGATGGCATCGTAACGCAGATGAATTTCAGCGGCTCAGTCCCGATACTTCTGTACTGAAAGGCCGTGCCCACAGGAATGTCGATGGATACCCCGGGACCGAGTGGCGTGATCTTCTCTTCCGCGTCGTCGCGCCGCCAAATTTCTCCAAGGCCCTCTAGAATATACCAAAACTCGCTGACCGTGCGATGAACGGTCGCTCGATTGATTTGCCCCGGCGGGACCGTGCTGTGAATCATGTTGCCGGTCGGCCCGTTCATAATGAACCGAATATCGGCACCGGCTGGCGACTTCGCATCGGCCAGGACTGGCAACACGGTCTCTTTCATCGGGAGTCCTCCTGACAACGGACACTCAGGATTCGCTGGACGGCGGTCAATGCACACTTTGTCCGCATAGCGGACCAACGCCGTTTCGAAGCCCCCCAATATCCTTCCATTACTTCTTGCGAGGCGCCTGCCAGGATCAACCGACTGACCCGGCGCCATCAATTCCCCCCGAACAGATTGTTCAGTGCCTTCTCAAGCTCGTTCTGCAACGCTTCCTCGGCCTTGCGCTTCGCCGCATCCTCGACGCTTTCGCCGGGGTTCGGGGTGATCCCGAGTTCGTCTTGCAGCTTCTTGCCGACCTCATCGAGGTCCTCGCGGAAATTCTCCTTGGCCAGTGCATCAAGGTCGATGGTGAAGCGCGGATTGTCCCAGCTGCCGTAGATGATCAGGGGCGCCGTCAGCCCGCCCTGGCCCTGATCGTCGGCGAGCGCCACGGCACTCAGCCGGTAATCGAGCGTGCGGCCGCCGATATCCACCTCGCCCCTGCCTTTCGCCGTCACGCGGGGTGAGACCATCAGGAAATCCTGATTGCTCAGCACGCCGCCCGCCATCGTGTAGGTCGCTGTCAGACTGTCGAAGATCGTCTTCTGGCCCGTGCCATACTGGCTGGCATCGAGCGTGATCATCATCGCGGCCAGATCGGCCCCGATCAGTTCGCCCCGCCCCACCGACAGCGACCCGCCGCCTTCAAGGCTCGCCATCAGCTCGGCCAGCGACCGGCCGGAGGCCAGATATTTCACCCGCATGTCGCCGGTGCCCGACAGGCGCCCGTAGCCCGCCAGATCGGTCAGGAACGGCTGGAGCGCGATGCCCGCAAGCGTCAGATCGCCGCTCGTCGACAGGCCCTTGCGGGCATTCACCACCATCTGCCCCGACGCGACCCCGCCATAGGCGCTGATCCGCCTGAGGTCGGCCACCAGCCGACCGCGCTCGTTCGTCAGCCGTGCCGACAGGCCGTCAAGCTTCAGCCCCGCAAGCCTGAGCGATCCGAGGTCGAGCGTGATCTCGCCATCGAACGCCTTGAGGCCGTTCGCGTCGATCGGCGCCGTCGACCAGCCGCGCGCCTTGCCGGCCTCGGCGCCCTGAGCCTCGCCGCCCGCTGCCGCACCTGAGGCGCCGCCTCCGGCCTCGAACCCGCCGCCCGCGACCGAGGCGCGGATATAGGGCCGCTCCCCTCCGGGGGTCAGGCTGGCGCTGACGCTCAGCGCTGTCCCGTCAAGCGTCACCTCGCCGTTTCCAAGC
The DNA here is from genome assembly GCF_026626305.1 of Frigidibacter sp. RF13. Lineage (GTDB taxonomy): Bacteria > Pseudomonadota > Alphaproteobacteria > Rhodobacterales > Rhodobacteraceae > TMP-24. The sequence goes on from NZ_JAPNUE010000017.1 coordinate 2,076, forward strand.
GACAGATCGCCCTGATCGGTGATCGCCAGATCGCCCCTGACCTTGACCGACCGCTGGCCGAGCCCCGGCGGCAGCGAAGGCGCCGCAAGCCCCGCGAGCGCCGCAAAACCTTTCATGTCGCCAAGATCGGCATCGAGCTTGCCGCTCGTCCGGACCGGCCCCTGCGCGGCCAGCCCCGCGAATGTTGCCCAGGCCTTACCGGCCGAGAGTTGCAGGTCGGCAGCCACATCCTCGCCGTCGAGGAACTGCTGGAACCCGCCGAGTGTCAGGGTCGCGGCGAATTCCTGCCCGGCGCGCCGCCCAGTCAGATCGGCTGTCACCGGCCCGCGATAATCGGGAATGCTGATCGTGCCGGTCAGGTCGGCCAGTTCCAGCCGCGTGCCGCTCTGGCGGTCATTGTAGATCAGCGTGGCGCCATCAAGCGACAGCCGGTCGAGCGTGAAGGGCTTGCCAACGCCCGGTGTCGCGGTGGTGATCGTGCCGGTGTTCGCACCGGAGCCGCCACCACCGAACTCCCAGTTCGCTGCCCCGTCGGTATTGCGTTCCAGCCGGATCACCGGCCTGACCGCCTCGACCGCACGGATCCTGAAATCCCCCGACAGAAGCCCGCCCATGTCGAGCGATATCCGCAAGGCCTCTGCCGTCAGCATCGGCCCCTCGTCGGACCAGGACGCGTTGGAAATGGCAACCGGTCCGGTCTCGATCCCGAAATTCGGCCAGAAGGACGGGGCAGCGGCACCGGTCAGCGTCAATTGCCGCCCGGTGAGCTTCTCGAACTGGGTAACCGCCAGACCCGCGATCCGCTCCGATGGCAGCAGGAACAGCCCGCCGACCGCGACGACCGCCAGAAGGATGAGCGTGACAGCTATCCTGAAAAGCCACCGCATCGATCCGCCCTCCGTTTTCCTCAACTATGCCGGGCGGGCCCTTGCCCCTCAAGTCCGGATATCCTGACGAATGAACCACCCGGCCTATTCGAAATCTTTCAAAGATTTCGGACCGGACACTTTGAAAGGGTCCGCCCGGATTTCGTGCCGAAATCCGGATCCCCTGCCCACCCTTCCAAATGTCCGCGCCCGGCTTTAGGGTACGCGCCAGACCGACAGGCAGGACGGGTCAATGACCGCCATCATCGAAATCACCGATCTTTCAAAGACCTATCAAAGCGGCACCGTCGCCCTTTCCGGCGTCACGCTCGACATACGCGAGGGCGAGATCCTCGCGCTCCTCGGCCCGAACGGCGCAGGCAAGACCACGCTCATCTCGATCCTCTGCGGTCTGGTGACAGGTTCGTCCGGCAAGGTCACGGTCGGCGGACATGACATATCCCGCGACTACCGCGCCGCCCGGGCGCTCATCGGCCTCGTGCCGCAGGAAATTGCGCTTGAAAGCTTCGAGACCGTCCTCAGCACCGTCCGCTTCACCCGCGGCCTCTTCGGCAAGGCGCCGGACGAGGCCTGGCTGCAAAAGCTCCTGAAGATGCTCACGCTCTGGGACAAGCGCAACGCGCGGCTGATGGAACTCTCCGGCGGTATGAAGCGCCGGGTGATGATCGCCAAGGCCTTGTCGCATCAGCCGAAGGTCCTCTTCCTCGACGAGCCGACCGCCGGGGTCGATGTGAACCTGCGTCGCGAGATGTGGGAGGTGGTGCGCGACCTGCGCGCTTCGGGCGTCACCATCATCCTGACCACCCATTACATCGCCGAGGCCGAGGAAATGGCAGACCGGATCGGGGTGATCGACGGCGGGCGGCTGCTGCTTGTACGCGACAAGCGCGACCTGATGCATGAGTTCGGCCGCAAGCGCCTGACTGTGGAACTGACCGAAAAGATCGACGCCTTGCCCGCGGGCCTTGCCGCGCCCGGCCTCGCGCTGTCGGACGACGGGCTGCACGTGACCTACGATTACGACACCCGCGCCGACCGCTCGGGCATCGCCCGGCTTCTCGCCGGTTTCGCCGAGGCGGGCCTGTCGGTCCGCGATCTGGAGACCGAGCAATCGTCGCTTGAGGACGTGTTCCTGAGGCTGGTGGAGGAAGGCAAATGAACTGGCGCGGCGTCCGTACCATCTTCGAGCATGAAATGGCGCGCTTCTGGCGCACCTTGTGGGAATCGCTCGCCTCGCCGGTCCTCTCGACCGTGCTCTATTTCGTGGTCTTCGGCGCCGCGATCGGCGGGCGCATCCAATCGGTCGAGGGGGTCAGCTACGGCGCCTTCATCGTGCCCGGGCTGATCATGCTGACGGTGGTGCAACAGTCGGTCTCGAACGCCTCTTTCGGCATCTTCTTCCCGAAATTCGTGGGCACGATCTACGAGGTTCTCTCCGCCCCCCTCTCCTTCGTCGAGGTGGTGGTGGGCTATGTCGGCGCGGCGGCGCTGAAATCGGTGATCATCGCGGGCGTGATCCTCTTCACCTCGCTCTTCTTTGTCGATATCCGCATCGCGCATCCGGTGTGGATGGTCGCCTTCCTTGTGCTGAGCGCTGTGGCCTTTTCGCTTCTGGGCTTCCTGATCGGCATCTGGTCGAAGGACTGGCAGCAATTGCAGATCATTCCCTTGATGGTGCTGACGCCCTTGGTCTTCCTCGGCGGCGCCTTCTATTCGGCCGACATGCTGCCGCCCTTCTGGCAGGGCGTCGCACATCTGAACCCCGTCCTCTACCTGATCTCCGGCTTCCGCTGGGCCTTCTTCGGCCTCGCCGACGTGCCCGTCGGCCTCTCGATTGCCGCCATCGCCCTCTTCCTCGCACTTGGCATGGGTGCGGTCTGGTACATCTTCCGTACCGGCTGGCGGCTGCGGGCCTGAGGCGCAGACCAGCGAAAATCCCTCCCGAAGGATTTTCGCCCCACCGTCGTGCCCATGTCTGGCCTCTTCACCCGCGCGCGGATGCCGCCAAAATCCTTCCCGAAGGATTTTGGCCCGCCACGTCGATGGACGGCGGGGCGGCTTTTCAGCCGCATCGGCTTCGGCTATAGGCGGCCAATGTCGCAAAACCCGCCCAGTCTCCGCCCCGACCTTGCCCCGCGCCCCGTCTTCGACGCGGAGCGCCGTGATGGCCAGCCGACCATCGGCATGGTCTCGCTTGGCTGCCCCAAGGCCTTGGTGGACAGCGAGCGCATCCTGACCCGTCTCCGGGCCGAGGGCTACCAGATCAGCCCCGACTACCGGGGTGCCGAGGCGGTCATCGTCAATACCTGCGGCTTCCTCGACAGCGCCAAGGCCGAAAGCCTTGAGGCGATCGGCGAGGCGCTGGCCGAAAACGGCAAGGTGATCGTCACCGGCTGCCTCGGCGCGGAGCCTGAATTCATCACTGGCACCCACCCGTCCGTCCTCGCCGTCACCGGCCCCGAACAATATGAGCAGGTGCTGGACGCCGTCCACCACGCGGTGCCACCCGCGCCCGATCCGTTCATCGACCTTCTGCCCGCGACTGGCGTGAAGCTGACCCCCCGCCATTACAGCTATCTCAAGATTTCCGAGGGCTGTAACCACAAGTGCAAGTTCTGCATCATTCCCGACATGCGCGGCCGCCTCGTCTCGCGCCCCGCCCATGCGGTGATGCGCGAGGCGGAAAAGCTGGTCGAGGCTGGGGTGAAGGAACTGCTCGTCATCAGCCAGGATACCTCGGCCTACGGCGTCGATCTGAAGCACGCCGTAACCTCGGGCCGCGAGGGCCGCGAACACCGCGCCCATATCACCGACCTTGCCCGCGACCTCGGTTCGCTCGGAGCCTGGGTGCGGCTCCACTACATCTACCCCTACCCGCACGTCCGCGACCTCATTCCGCTGATGGCCGAAGGTGGGGTTCTGCCCTATCTCGACATCCCTTTCCAACATGCCCACCCCGACGTGCTGAAGCGCATGGCCCGCCCCGCCGCCGCCGCCCGGACGCTCGACGAGATCGGCGCCTGGCGGGCGATCTGCCCCGACATCACGCTCCGCTCGACCTTCATCGTCGGCTACCCGGGCGAGACCGAGGCGGAGTTCCAGACGCTCCTTGACTGGCTCGACGAGGCGCAACTGGATCGCGTCGGCTGCTTCCAGTACGAAAACGTCAAGGGCGCGCGCTCGAACGACCTGCCCGGCCATGTGCCCGCCGAGGTCAAGCAGGACCGCTGGGATCGGTTCATGGCCAAGGCGCAGGCGATCTCCGAGGCGAAGCAGCAGGCGAAGGTCGGCAGCCGGATCGAGGTTCTGGTCGATGCCGTCGACGAAGATGGCGCCACCTGCCGCACCAAGGCGGACGCGCCCGAGATCGACGGCAATCTCTTCATCGACGAGGATTTCGAAGGCCTTGCCCCCGGTGACCTCGTCACCGTCGAGGTCGACGAGGCGAGCGAGTATGATCTGTGGGGCCGCCTCGTCGGCGAGGATCGACATTCGGCGCAAGGCCACAACGAGTGAATGCAGCGCGAGGTGCCGGACCGAAGGCGCGTCTTGAAAATTCGCCGCCAGCGGTAGTCTCGATTGAACCGAGACCGGCAAGACCTACGCCGAGATCGCAGACGAGGACGGCGTGACCAGGCAGCGGCTACAACCGGCGAGTTGCCAAGCCTTCCTTGTGCCCGACATCGTCCGGCCGGTTCTGAAGGGTCGCCAGCCGCCCGGTCTCACCTCAAAATGGGTGTTTCGGCATGGTTCGCCGATGGTCTGAGCCGAGCAGCGCGGGCTCACTCCACGGCTCCGAGCCGGGGTGAGCATCGCCAGACAATGCACCGTCCATCGCCCAGTCGAACACGCCAGGCCGTAAACGGGACTTCGAGACAGGGTTTGCAAAAGCCAGAGACCGCGCCCCATTTTCCGCTCGGGTCCGCAGGCCCACCCGGCATAGCTGCGGGAATGCCGGATTATTCCGGCGTCGGCCGTCAGACGTCTCAGTCAGGGGGAGTGGTTGGCTGTGCTGTCAGACGAATGCGAACTGGTCGCAGGTGCGGCGCGCGGTCAGCCTCTAGGCCGCGCCACTCGGTGAGGGCGGCGGAGCGGTTGGTCTTGTAATCCGGTCGGGTTGAGAGGCTGCGATCCTGGTTGAAATGGTTGAAGACCGATGCATGGACGGTGACGCACTTCTGCAAGCTTCGCATCCGCCGGAAGCGCAGCATCGCCCGCTCGCGCCTGCGGAACGGCAGGTGGGAATTCTCGGCCCGATTGTTGAGCCAGCGGCCGGTTCGCTGGCGGACGGGGATACCGAGTTCCCGCAGGGCAGCACCATAGGACCGCAGGCGGTCGGTGACGATCTCCGCCACGCGGCCGTGCCGCCTCAGGGACTTTCTAAGGAATTTCAATGCTGCCTTCTTGTCCCGCGTCTTCGTCACGAAGCTTTCCAGTACCTCGCCCTCGTGGTCGACCTCTCGCCAGAGGTGGTGGCGCTCACCATTGATCTTCACGAACACCTCGTCGAGATGCCAGCGCCAGTTACTCGACCGCATGCCCTCGCCGCGCCGTTTTCGGATTGCGGCAGCAAACATCGGGCCGAAGCGGTTCCACCAGAACCGCCCCGTTTCGTGGCAGACGTCGATCCCGCGCTCGTGCAGCAGGTCCTCGACGTTGCGCAGCGAGAGCAGGAACCGGACATAGAGCGTCACCGCCATGCGGATGACCTACGGCGACGTCTTGAAGTAGCGGAAGGGTGAGCGTCTTGGCATGGAAGGACGATGCCCGGCGGTCCGCCCCAGTTCAAGGGGCGATTCCTCTGACAGGGCCTTCGGGCTTGATTATCGTTTTGTGTTTCGAATTTCGAAATGAAGATCTTTTTCGAATCCGCAAATGGGGCTAGAAAGGGAGCTGATTACATCCGTGTGTATGCGGATCGTACTGAAATATGGGACCATAGCTCGACTGAGTAACTTTTCTTGGCTGTCCATTGAACACTCTTTCTTCCGACTATATCTGGAGACAGAATCCACCGAAATTCAGGTATGAAAGTATAATTAATCATAGCTGCGCGCTAGAGCTATAAAGTTGCGGGGTTGCATATTTTCGTACGGGGCTAGAATTGAAATACAAATTGAGAAAAAGAAGCTGGCCACGTTACATAAATGGCAAGAGCGCGTTATGCATTATTATACTGCTGTCTTCTTTGGGGTGTGCCCCTGAAGGACAAATGACACCGGATAGATCTGAACCCACTGCTACCATTAGTATAGATAGGCGTTTCACTGGGCCCGATTCCTTGAAGCAACCAATCCTTGACGCTCTGGAAAAGAACCTTGCGTCTTCAAGTGCATTGATCAGCCTGAAAACGACCATGATAGAAAGGGTTGGTTTGCGCTGGGATAACCTGCCACAGATTTCTCCGTCCGCGAGTATCGACAGCGAGGGGATTGATTTCGCCAGCATCGGGATCCAACTTCCGGTCTCAAGTTTTGGCAGGAAACGCATCAGGCGTGAGTTAATTATTGCGGAATTGGAGGTCGCACGCTTTGAGCTTCAGATTGAGGAGAATACTCTTGCGGCTGAAATACTGACCAAAGCCGGTGAAGCGGCTCTTGCGCGTGAACTGAAACAGCTACTGGAAGAGTTTCAAGTGAACCACCTGGAACTACGCACCGCAGCCGGCCAGCGGCAAACCGCGGGAGTCGCGGATGCTTCGGAGACTTTGCTGACTGAACTGCGGGCCGCTGAGATCGGCAACGATGCATCCGAACAAGCTTCGCGTATCGATCTGGCGCTTGGACAGATCGCGGTGCTCACCGGCCGACCAACTACACTGGAGCGCATTCCGGATCTTTCCGCTCTGATGAAAGAAATTGGGAACGTCAGTCTTCCTCAAGAGAGCCCAATTATTGCACAGGCTTCGGTGCGTGAAGAAATCGCGGCGCATGAATTGCGCCTTGTCAAGGCGCGCCTGATCCCTGCTCTCGTATTGAGGGGGGCCATTGATTTGCTCACCTCACAATCAGGTTCTGCATTTGCGCTGACCGTAGACACATCGGACTTTGCGGGACTTTCCGCAGTAACCGATCGGAGATTGGCCGAAGCCGCATTGCAGGCGGCGGATGCCTCCACCCGCAAGACCGCACTTGGTCTGGCTAGGTCATTGCAGGATCTGGCGCTTCGAGAAAGACGGGCTCTTGGCCGTCGAGACGAGGTGGATCGATTGGTGGAACTCTCGCGGAATGCCGTCTCGCTTTATGTCGGTCAGCGAAGCCTTGGCGCGCGATCACTTTCTGATGGAATCTCGATCTACCGCTCGCTTCTGGCGGGGGAGCAGCAACGATTGCAACTGTCATTCGAACTCTTTCAGATCTACGTGGAACGCGCAAGACTGATGGGCGCGCTTGTGAGTGTAAGCAATGATTCCGAACTCCATTGAGAATGAATCACTTGCTGACTCGGTTCGATCTGTCTCGCGCCAACTATCGCGCGGCGCGCTCGGACGAAAATTCATCCACGACTCTCAGGTCCTGCAGTTGGTCGCCGATGGAAAAGTCGAATTTGCTGCGGCTGGCTTCAGAGAATTGGATGCAAAGAACCTATCTGAATTAAGGACACCCAGCGTCGTAATTGTTGGTGAGAATGCCCATCTTATTTTGAAGAATGATGATACAGGCATTTGTTTTGCAGACCCAACTGACGAAACCGGCAAGAGAGCCATTCCGCTATCTCTAGGAGAAACATCTGAAATAAAGGTGTATGAGATATTGGGTCAGGCTGATGTGCCTAAGGCAAATGAGAGCGTGGTGCACGAAAAAAGCACGCACTGGTTCTGGTCCAAGTTTCGTTTTGAAGTACCAAGTTTGATAAACGTGGTGCTGGCGTCGCTTATCGTAAACACATTGGCAATTGTAACTTCATTCTTTTCCCTCCAGGTTTATGATCGGGTTTTGCCAAATAGATCTCTTGAAGCCCTGACGGTCTTGTTGGTGGGATTGATCATAGCGGTTCTATTCGACTTCGTTTTGAAGATAATACGTGCCTCGATCATGGATCGCGTGGGTCAAAAGATTGAAGTTCAGGCGCTAGGGGAATTACTTGAAAGGATTATCAATTTGAAAAGGGGGCCAGGATGCCCCTCGCCGACGCGCCTCATCCATCTGACTCGCGACTACAGTTCTGTCCGCGAATTGATTACTGAGGGTGCCGTAGGAGTGGCAACAGACTTGCCGTTCACTTTCATGTTCATCGCCATGATCTGGCTCATTAGCAGAGACGGAGCTCTGGTTGTTCTCATCGGCCTCGGTGCTATGGTCGCCCCATCCATCCTTTTCGGTCGCTGGGTGAACGCCAACGCGCGGAATGTACAATCCCAAGGCGCCGCAAGTCATAGACTTGTAAGCGAAGCAATTCTCGGAGCCGAAACGATCCAAGTCACAGGCGTGGAATCATTCTTTGCCGACAGCTGGAGGAAAATCAGCCGCGCCGCTCGCGATGCGACGCGTCGTCAGCGGATGTCAACTGCCTTCTTTACGCAATGGTCGAGCTTCGTGACCCAGATTGCGCAAGCCGGTGTGGTCGTCGCGTGCGTATTCGGCGTTTTGAACGGTGAGCTGACGGTCGGAGCAATGGTAGCCACGACACTGCTCGCCTCTCGCGCAATGGCGCCGGTTGTGCGGCTGAGCACCATCCTGATGCGCTGGCAAATGGTGAGCGCCACGCTCAATGAACTAAATGGAATAGTGTTATCGGGCAGCAACCGCCTTCCTGATCGTCGGATCCTGCGCCCGACCGGTGCCGGTCTTGACGTCGCTGTTGACGAATTGGGATGTGTTTACCGTGAAAACGATGCACCTGCGCTGACGGTTAGGCGCCTGCATGTCGGCCCCGGAGAACGCTTGGCGCTTATGGGTGTTAGCGGTTCGGGAAAGTCCACTTTGCTGAAACTCGTCTGCGGGCAGTTGCCAGCCAGCCACGGTAGCCTGCGGCTTCAAGGGCAGGATATCAGGAATGTAGGCATGTCAGACATCGCGGCCAACGTCGGTTATCTGTCGCAGAGCGTCACTCTGTTCAGCGGATCACTGCGCGAAAACGTGGCCTTTGGCGACGAACGCTTTACAGACAGGGACATCCTAACGGCCATCGAAAAGTCCGGCCTTGGTGCGTTTGTTCGGTCGCGGCCCGAAGGACTTGAGTATTCCCTTGATGAACAGACAGGCGGAATGTCAATGGGGCAGCGCCAGTGCGTAGGGCTCGCCCGAATTTTGTTACGCGATCCGCGCCTGGTCGCGCTGGATGAACCGACCGCAAACATGGACATCGAAACGGAAAGAATGGTCGTTGCGAATCTGAAGGAATGGCTCGCGGGGCGGACCTTCATCGTCGCCACGCACCGCACGCCGATCCTCGCGCTGGTCGATCGGATAGTTGTTCTGTCTTCCGGCCGTGTCGTCCTCGACGGTCCGCGCGACGAGATTCTGCGCAGGATTGCGGCGATTTCGAAGGGGGAGAAGGCATGATCCTTACCCAGTCTGCGACAATCGCTAAGGACGCAGGTCTGGCAAGTCATTGGTCGGAGGTCGATCATAACACCAACAGACGCGACGGTCGGGTCGTCTTCCTGTGTCTGGTGCTGTTCTGTGCGGCGGTCACCTGGTCGATTCTCGGCACGCTCGACCGGGTTGTTCGCGGTCAGGGCAGCGTAAAAACGTCGACCAAGACACAGGTCATCCAGAACCTGGAGGGTGGCATCATCGTCAAGATCCTTGTCGGTGAAGGCGATCACGTCAGGCTGGGACAACACATTGTGCAACTTGACAAGACCAACTTCGCTGCCGCCCTGAGCGAAATAGAACACCAGGTCGCCGCACTTGATCTGCGGCGACAACGGCTTGAGGCTGAGGTTGGGGGCTCCGATGCGCTTGCGTTCCAACCCCATCCGGACGAACGCTTTGCCGAGATCGCACGATCTGAGGTGCTCAGTTTCGAAATGCGTCGGCGAGAGTTTCTGGTCACGAAGGCCAACTACGAACGAATGGCTGCCATCGAGCAATCAGAACTCGATAGCATGCTGCCCCTGCGTGAAATCGCGGCTATATCGGAGTTGGAAATCCTCAGACAGCAACAAGAAGTGCAGAAACTTCAAGCCGAACTTGATCGCTACGTTGCAGAACGGGAGCGCACCATCTCGGAGGAGTTGTCGAGCGTCGTCAACGAACTTTCCGCCTTGCGTCAGACCGTCGCCGCCAGAGAGGATCAGCTGTCGCGTACTACCATCGCTGCTCCTGTCGATGGAACCGTCAACCGGCTCTACTTCAGCACAATTGGGGGTGTCGTGAAACCCGGGGAGCCGATTGTAGAGTTGGTCCCAGATGGCGAGCTTCCGCAGATCGAGATTCGGGTATCCACTGATGATATTTCGCATGTAAGTGTTGGGATGGCGGCCAAGATCAAAGTCTCTGCATTTGACTATGCGCGCTACGGAACGGTTGCAGGCTATGTGACAAAAGTAAGCGCGGACACCATTCCGGACGAAAAGCGACGAGACGCACCGGACAGCTATGTCGTGACCATCGAGCCCGAAAAGTCTGCACTGGCAGAGTGGCAAACAAAAGGTCGGTCGCTCCGGCCCGGCATGGCCGTTACAGCTGATATCAAGGCCGACAACACGCCGATCATCGACTATCTGATCCGGCCGATCGTCAAGACCAAGGACGCGCTTGGCGAACTGTAAGACGTGCGGCGAAATGTCCGCAAGAATCCACGTCAACGATGGAACGTCATTCGGCGATCGCACCCGTTTGCGTATCCCGCGCGAGCTTCCCCATTTTACGCGGCCCTGAGCAGAAGGCCGTTTCGAAGTTCGAGATGGGTGGTTTGCTCTTCTGTCGCTCCTAAAGCATCTGAAATGGGGGGCGTATTTCAGGAATCGGATTTTGGCGACGATTACGGGTACCGGGTCTAACGAGACCATCATCGGGGACGATCCCGGCGCAGATTCTCTACTCGGTCAGGGTGGAAATGACTCTCTCGTCGGCTTGGGCGGCAATGACACGCTCCGCGGCGGTACGGGCGTAGATACGCTGGACGGTGGCGCCGACGATGACTCACTTTTCGGCGACGACAACAATGACCAGCTCTTCGGTGGGCTTGGATCGGATTCACTGTTCGGCGGCAACAACAATGACCAGCTCTATGGCGGTGATGGCGATGACGTTCTTGCAGGTGGTGCGAACGCAGACATACTTGATGGAGGTGACGGCATTGATACTGCCGACTACTCTGCCTCCGGCTCGGTCAACGTAAACCTTACGACGGGCACCGGCTCGCTCAACCATGCGGCGGGCGACATCCTTTCGCTGATCGAGAATATCATAGGATCGGGTTCAGCCGACACGCTGATCGGCGACAGCAACGCCAACAGCCTGTCCGGTGGAAATGGCGATGACAGCATCGATGGCGCGGCCGGTGATGACACGCTTGTGGGCGGCAGCGGCGCGGATTCGCTGTTTGGGGGCGATGGTGACGATCTTTTTGTCGTTGCGAACGGCACGGGCAATGACTCGATCGTCGGCGGCGAGGCGGGCGAGGTCACCGGCGACACACTCAGCGGCTCAGCTGTCACGACCGCCGTCACGCTGACCTTTAGCGGCGATCAGGCAGGCACCTACGCCTACGGAACCTCGACCGTAACGTTTTCCGAAGTCGAACATTACATCACCGGCTCCGGCAATGACACGATCAATGCCTCGCTCTCGACCCAGGGCGTCGGTCTCTATGCGGGCTCGGGTGCAGATACGATCACCGGCAGCAGCGGTGCTGACACGATCGATGGCGATACCGGCAACGATACGATCGAAGGTCTTGGCGGCGCAGACAGCCTCGTTGGCGGGACCGGCACCGACCGGCTGAGTTACGCGAACTCCGACGCGGCGGTAACCGTTTCCCTCACGACCGGACTGGCTTCTGGCGGTCATGCCACGGGCGACACGATCAGTGGTTTCGAAAACCTGACCGGCTCCGCGTTCGCCGACAGCCTCACAGGTGACGCCGGTGCAAATAGCATCGACGGCGGGGCAGGCGCCGACACGATCAGCGGTGAGGACGGCGTCGATACCGTCAACGCCGGAGATGGTGACGATGTCCTCTACGGCGGCGCGGGCCTGGACGAACTGCGCGGAGACCTTGGCGCAGACCTGATCTACGGCGGAGATGGCAACGACGAAGTCTACGGGGGCATTGCCAACAGCCCCAATGCAGCCGACGGCGCCGACACGATCTATGGTGGATTTGGCGATGACTTCATCTCAGGTGACGGCGGAAACGACCTGCTGTATGGCGGCGATGGCGCCGATTTCATTCAGGGTGGTCTCGGCGATAACACGATCTACGGCGACGGCGGCGACGATTTTCTGGATGCCAGTGCCGGGGCTGATCTCATCTATGGCGGCGATGGCGCCGACTGGGTGCAAAGCTTTTCCGGCAACGACACCATTTTCGGCGGCATTGGTGCCGACACGCTGCTGGGTGAGGCAGGCGATGATTCCATCGACGGTGGCGCTGACAACGACGAGATTTACGGCGACACCGGCGCGGATTCCGCCACTGGCGGCGACGGCGCGGACTCGATCTTTGGCGGCGCTGACAACGACACGCTGTCGGGTGATCTCGGCGCGGATTCGCTTTCAGGCGGAACGGGCAATGACCTTCTGGACGGCGGTGCCGACAACGACATCATCGACGGCGGAGATGGGCTAGATGATATATACGGTGGAGCCGGCAATGACACCGCAGACGGCGGAGCTGGCATCGACAACCTGTTCGGCGGAACGGGAGACGACTTGCTCAGTGGCGGTCTTGATATCGATTTTCTCTTCGGTGAGGACGGAAATGACACGCTTTACGGTGGGTTGGACGCTGACGAGGTCTTTGGCGGGGCAGACGATGACCTCATCTACGGCGGCGAGGAGGTAGACGAACTTTACGGCGACGACGGCGACGACACGATCTACGGCGGCGCAGATGGCGACGACATATATGGCGGCGCGGGTGCCGACAGCCTTATAGGCGACGACGGCGTCGATGTGATCTATGGCGGTGACGGCAGCGACACGATCTCTGTCGGATCTGCGACTGACGGCGTCGATTATGCGGACGGTGGCATTGGGTCGGACCTGTTTATCGGCCTCGGTATCGACGACTCCATCGACGGGGGCGAAGATACTCCGTCAAATGAGACAGACGTCCTGGATCTCTTTGCCTCCGGCTGGACCAAGTCGACGACGAACATCATTTATGCTGGTGGCGACAACGAAGACGGGACAGTTGAATTCCTTGACGGTCTGGGCGCCGTCATCGGAACGCTGACTTTCGCGAACATCGAGAAAGTCATACCCTGCTTCACGCCCGGCACACTTATCGACACTTTTGATGGGCCCACACCGGTAGAAAACATCGCGGCTGGCGACCTGATCCTTACCCGCGACAGCGGTTACCGACCTGTCCGTTGGGTGGGGCGGCGTGATCTTGGCGAAGCGGAGTTGGCTGCAAGGCCGCAGTTTCTACCGATCCGGATCAAGGCAGGTGTCATCGAGGCGGGCGTGCCGGAACGGGATCTCGTCATATCGCCCCAGCACAGAATTTTCCTTTGTGGAGCATCGGTCGAGCTCGCAATAGGTGAATCAGAAGCCGTGTGTGCGGCGCTGAAACTGGTTGGATACCCCGGTGTTGACAGGCTGGAGGTTCCGAAAGTCAGCTATATCCACCTTCTGTTCGATGAGCACGAGATCATCCGCTCGAACGGCGCCTGGACCGAGAGCTTCCAGCCCAGTGCGGAGATGCTAGATGCCATGGACGCCCAGACCTCTGGTGAAATCCTTGAACTCTTCCCGGAGTTGATCGGCGCTTCCGGCGAAACGGCATACCCGAGCGCGCGCATGTCCCTGAAAGGATACGAAGCGCGCGCGATCATGCGCCGCAGTCACGCTGCGGTTTGGTAGCATTAGGAGAAAAGGCGGAATGATATCCAAGGCGATGATCTCTGGCATAGCCACCGGCGGGGGCTTCCGACAGGATTGGCACCCAACCCTTAGCAAGCTGCTTCGCGCGAGCACCATTCTGCTTCTGGTTTCACTAATCGTCACTACGGCGTGCGTCCCAGATCCGAGGGCCTATGAGACTGCCCCGGTCATCTTGTCCACGCCCAAGGGCGACGTCACTTGCCAGTTGTACACACGCAATCTCGTCAGATGGGACCGTTCAATAGATCGCCCGGAAAGCATGAGCCTGGATGAGGCAGATCGCCTGTGCGTGGAGGAAGGGTACAGGCAGAAATCCGGATGAACACATGGAGAGTGCTCCGCTGGCATAACCCGAGCGAAGTCACTGCCGCAGCGGATGCTGCCGGTGTCGATGCGATCTCGCGGAAGGTGAGCTGATTGTGAAACGGCGCTCCCGACCGTTCACGACGTCGGGAGCACCGTTCACCGCAGCGCGATGTCTGCCGGACGGCTAAAAGACTACGAAACTTGACTGATTCTGGAACTGACTGGGTGTCGTGGGGCTGCCCGATGAATCTGAACCCAAACTAAGGAATAGGCACTATGCGTGACTACATTGATCTTGAGCAAGGAGTTGCGGCCAAAGTCGCACTTGTGCAGGGGCAGGAAGCGATACTGTTGCCCGAGGGCGCCGGTGACGTAACTGAGTCCTATCGGTCAGGCGCCGATCTGGTACTTGTCCTCGATAGCGGCGCGGCGATCACCGTCGAGGGCTATTTCAGCGCGGCAGGTGAACCGGCGACCATTGTCGCGCAAGGCGGATCGCCCGACATATACTTTCAGCTTGAAGTGGACGACGACGGGGCACTGCTTAAGAAACGGAAGATTTCGCGCGAGCAGCTCGAAGAGATACTCGGCGATGCCGATCCGGAGGCTGCGGTCGCAGACCTGTCGCTGGACGAGCCTGTCCAGACCATCGTTTCAACCTCAAATGCGGAAGGCGGCGCAGCTGTCGCCGGGGGTGGCATCAGCGGTGCGATGGTTGTTCTTGGTGGGCTTCTCGGCGTAGCTGCGTTGGCCGGTGGCGGCGGGTCATCTGGCTCGACACCTGCGACGCCCGCCCTGCAGTCGATCCTGGCGAATCCGTCATCGGCAACTTTGGCACAATTTGCAGAAGCTGGCATCACCGGTGTGGATACGTCTAATATTCAAGACGTCATCGCCATCCTGTCTGCATTTCCGTCGACGGGTCGTACCGGTTTCACTGCGAGTGATCTGCAGAACCTGGTTGAATTTACGAACACATATGTCGGCAGCGGTGATGTGACTTCGGCGGTGGTGACCGGATCCGATATTGCCATCGAAGTCGATACGGACGGCGACGGTACGGCCGACGAGGGCGTTACGGTTACCGTAAACCCCGAAACCAACGTGACGGTGGCTGAGTTTGACGCGAATCTCGACGGCGTTCCGGAAAGCCGCGAGACCTACACGCTCGACAGCAACGGCAACGTGACGGCGATCGAGACCTCGACGCTGGACGCGAACGGCAACGTGACCTCGACCGCGTTCGACGCGGACG
>NZ_JAPNUE010000018.1 GCF_026626305.1 Frigidibacter sp. RF13
CAGACTATCATTTCGCCATTCGTGCCTTTACCGCTCTTTCAGCGTGCCGCATGACCCCAGGTAGTTGAACGGTCTCACGCGACACGAGGTAATCCCAGTAAATGCAGTGTTTACTGACGGTTGATGCAGACGACCTTTGCTTGCGTCATCTCCTCGTAAGCAAAGCGCACGCCTTCGCGGCCAAGGCTGCCATACTTGAACCCGCCGAACGGCATGGCGTCAAAGCGGTAGTCCGAGGAGTCGTTCACCATCACCCCGCCCGCCTCGATCCGGCTGGAGGCGTCCAGCGCAATGTCGAGGCGCGAGGTGAAGATCCCGGCGTGCAGGCTGAAATCGACCGCATTGGCCAGATCAATGGCCTGGTCGAAACTGTCGAACGGTTCCAGCGTCACCACCGGGGCAAAGGCCTCGTCGCACCAAAGCGCGGCGTCATGCGGGACGGCCTCCAGGATCGTGGGGTGGTACAGCGCACCTGCGCGCCGATGGCCGGTCAACACCCGCGCCCCGGCGTTCAGCGCCCGACTGACAAGCTGTTCGGCACCCATCGCCGCCGCTTCGGTGATCATCGGGCCGACATCGGTCGCCTCGTCCTGCGGGTCGCCAGTGCGCAAGGTTTCGGTCTGGGCGACAAAGGCCGCCCGGAAGGCGTCGTAGACCGGGCGCTGGATCAGCATGCGCTGGGTGCCGATGCAGTTCTGCCCCGCCGCCCAGAACGCCCCCGAAACGCAGGCCTCGACCGCGAGGTCCAAAGCCGCATCGGCCATGACGATGACGGGCGCATTGCCTCCAAGGTCCATCGCAAGCTTCTTCAGCCCCGCCAGGCGAGAGATCGCTTCGCCGGTCCCGAAGCCGCCGGTGAACGAGATCATGCGGATCGGTCGCGCCGCAACCAGCGCCTTGCCAAGGTCGGGACCACCGACGACCGGCGTCACGACCTCGGTTGGCAGCCCGGCTTCGATCAGCACCTCCACAAGGGCCAGGGCGGACAGCGGTGCAAGTTCCGAAGGTTTCAGAATCACGGCATTTCCCCCGGCGATGGCCGGGCCAAGCTTGTGCGCCACCAGATTGAGCGGATCGTTGAACGGGGTGATGGCCAGGATGATCCCCAAGGGTTCGCGCGTGAACCAGCCGATCCGGTTTTCCGAACCGGCATAGGCGTCGAAGGGAATGACTTCGCCTGCACCACGCTTTGCCTCTTCGGCTGACAGCTTCAGCGTGTTGATGCAGCGCGTGACCTCTTTTCGGGCCTGACGAATGGTCTTGCCAGCCTCCGCGGTGATCTGCTGCGCAAAGCGTTCCGCCCGCGCCCCGACAAGCGCCGCCGCCGTTTCAAGGATCTGCGCGCGACAATGGCGCGGCATCGCACGGGCAACAGTCTGCCCCTGGGCAGCCCGGGCCAAGATCTGCGGCAGGTCTTGCGGAGGCGTCACGGGCACTTGTCCCGTGACCGACCCGTCGAAGGGGTTCATCACCGGAAAGGTGGCGGCTTCGGCCTGCTGTGTGCTTTTCAATGCGATCATCGGTTCTGTCCTTGGCAAGTCAAAGCGGTCCAGCGGCGGCGGGACCGGCGATCTGGCGAAACTGCGCCCTTTGGTGATGCAGCGCGTCGGGGGTGCGCGGTCAGGCCACGGCCTTTTCGCGAGTCAACTGGTCCATAACCTCGCGCACGGCGGCTTCGGCGATGTCCACAATGGCGTCCACCTCCTCGCGGGTCGTGACCAAGGGCGGGGCGAAACCCAGAATGTCGCCATGCGGCATGGCGCGGGCAATCAGGCCGCGCGCCCGGGCCGCTGCCGAGATCTTGGCGCCGACTTTCAGGGCCGGATCGAAGCGCTGCTTCTTGTCCCGGTCGGCCACGAATTCAAGCGCCGCCATCAACCCGACGCCGCGCACTTCGCCGACGATGGGAAGCTGCGCAAAGACCTGCCGCAGCCGGTCCTGGAAATAAGCGCCGGTGGTGCGGGCATTGCCGGGCAGGTCCTCACGCTCGACAATATCCAGCACGGCATTGGCGCAGGCCACGCCAATCGGGTGGCCCGAATAGGTGTAGCCGTGGCTGAAGGCACCGACCTTGTCGGCCCCGTCTTCGATCACCTTGTAGACCTTTTCGCCGATGATGGCCGCCGACAGCGGGACATAGGCCGAGGTCAGGCCCTTGGCGACAGTGATCAGGTCGGGCTCGATGTCGTATTTGGTGCAGCCGAACAGCGCGCCGGTGCGGCCAAAGCCCGTGACCACCTCGTCCGCGATCAGAAGCACGTCATATTTGCGCAGCACCGCCTGAATGGCCGCCCAATAGCCCGCCGGGGGCGGGGTTATGCCCCCCGTTCCCAGAACCGGCTCGCCGATGAAGGCACCTACAGTGTCGGGGCCTTCGTGCAGGATCATCGCCTCAAGCTCGGCCGCGCGGCGGGCGGAAAACTGTTCTTCGCTTTCGCCGGGTTCCGCGCCCCAATAGTGATGCGGCGCGCCGGTGTGGCGGATCAGGCCCATCGGCAGGTCCATGTGGTCATGGTAAAAGCTCATCCCGGTCATCGACCCGGAAACGACCGAGCAGCCATGATAGCCCCGATCGCGCGAAATGATCTTCTTCTTGCCCGGTTTGCCACGCAGGTTGTTGTAATACCACACAAGTTTCGCCTGCGTCTCATTGGCATCCGACCCCGACATGCCATAGAACACCTTGCTCATCTTGCCCGGGGCCATCCGCACCAGACGGTCGGACAGGATCGCCAGCTGGTCGGTCGTATGCGCGGCGTAAGAGTGGTAATAGGCCAGCTGATGCGCCTGCCTGGAAATGGCATCGGCCACCTCGTCGCGGCCATAGCCGATGTTGACGCAGTAAAGCCCGGCGAAAGCGTCGATATAGCTGTTGCCCCTGGCGTCCTGGATGCGGATGCCCTTGCCCCCGGTGACGATGGTCGGATCGCCCGCCTTGCCGCTGGCATAGTCTTTCGCCTGGGTGAAGGGATGCAGCACGCTGGCGCGGTCCATCTCGGCGATCTGGGAAAGGCTGTGATCCATCTGCGGCTCCTGAGGCAAGGGGGTTCGGCACAGGATATCGGGTTGCTCTTGCGGTTTGCGGCGTAGTTCTGGCGTTTCGCGCAGGAATCCTGCTATTTATCTGAAAACGACACAGGAAAGCTGCGCATGACCCTGGATGCGATTGATCTGAAGATTCTCCGCGCCCTGCAAGAGAACAACCGCCATTCCAGCGAGGTTCTGGGCGGGATGGTCGGCCTGTCGCCAACCGCCTGTCAGCGCCGGATGAAGCGGCTGCGTGAAGACAAGGTGATCGAGGCGGATCTCTCGGTCATTTCGCCCAAGGCCATCGGGCGCGAGCTGACGACGCTGGTGCATGTCACGCTGGAACGCGAGCGCGCCGATATCATCGACCGCTTCAAGGCGGCGATCCGCACCACGCCGGAAATCATGACGGGCTACTACGTCACCGGCGATGCCGATTTCGTGCTGGTGGTGACGGCGCGCGACATGGAGGATTTCGAACAGTTCACCAGGCGCTTCTTCTATGGCAACCCCGATATCCGGGGGTTCAAGACCATGGTGGTGATCGACCGGGTGAAGGCGGGGTTCGCGCTGCCGATAGGCTAGGCCTGCAGGATCGTGCCGGCCTGCGGGTGGCGGGCGCGGACATGAGTGGCGATGGCGGTATCCTGCACGCCGGTGCCGGTCAGATCGCAGATCGTGACATCCTGCGGGCTGTGGCGGCCAGGCCTTGCGCCGGTGATGACCTCGCCCAGTTCGGCCGGGCGGCCCTTGGTCCACAGACCGGCGGCCAGCGCCGCCTCCATCTCGCCCGAGACTTCGCACTGGCTTACCCGGTCGCAGACATAGGCATCGGCGGCGGCAAGGGCACGCGGGTCGATTTCATTCTTGCCCGACTGGTCCGAGCCCATGGCGGTGATATGCAGCCCCGGATGCAGCCATTCGGCGCGGATCAGCGGCGCGCGGGCGGGCGTCGTTGTGACCACAAGTTGCGAAGCCCGGACAAGGGTTTCCGCGCTGTCGACCGCCTGCGCCTGAACGCCAAGACGGGCGGCCAGATCATCGGCGCAGGCGCGGGCCTTTACCGGATCGCGGCCATGAACCAACAGGCGCTGGAAGGGCCGTACCAGATGGGCCGCCTGCATCTGCAGCCGCGCCTGGACCCCGGTGCCGATGACACCAGCCGTTTCGACCATTTCGGGTGCCAGATGGCGGGCGGCCACCGCGCCGGCTGCGGCGGTGCGGATGTCGGTCAGATAGCCATTGTCCAGAAACAGCGATTGCACCAGCCCGGTCTTGGCCGAGAACAGGATCATCAGCCCGTTCAGGCTGGGCAGGCCCAAGGCTGGGTTGTTGAAAAAGCCGGGGCTGACCTTGATCGCAAAGCCGTCAAAGCCGGGGATATAGGCGGTTTTCACATCCACCTCGCCATGCGCTGCGGGCAGGTCCATCGACAGGATCGGCGGCATCACCACCCCGCCCGATGCCAGCGCGGCAAAGGCGGCCTCGATCACGTCTACCGTGGTCAGGTCAAGCGCGACGATCCGGCGCAGTTCGGCCTCGGTGACGATCTGGATGTCATGCGCCATAGGGTCTGCCCTTCAGGAAAATGTCGCCGATCTGCAGGTCGCGCCCCGCGACGATATCGGCAAAGCTGGTCATGTCGGTGTTGCGCCCGGTCAGGATGGTTGCCGCAGGCCCACCAAGCCGCACGGCCCCCGTCATCACCGCCGCCAGTCCCACGACCGCGCTGCCCTCGGCCACCATGCGGTCATGGAAGAACAGCGCCTGCATGGCGTCGCGGATTGCCACCTCGTCCACAAGCACAACCTCGTCCAGAAGATCGCGGCAGAGCGCCAAGGTCAGCCGGTTCTGCAACCCGATCCCACCGCCCAGACTGTCGGCCAGCGACGGGTATTCCGTCACCGCCACCGGATGACCCGCTGCAATGGACGCCTGCATCGCCGCGCCGCGTTCCATCGAGATGCCGATGACGCGCAGGCCGGGCTTGATCGCCTTGGCGGCCAGCGCCACCCCGGCGGCAAGGCCCCCGCCTGACAGCGGTAGAAGCAGCGTGGACAGGTCAGGCCGGGCGGCCAGAAGTTCCAGCCCGATGGTCCCCTGCCCGGCGATGACACGGGCATCGTCAAAGGGCGGGATTTCCACCAGCCCCTCGGTCGCCACAAGCGCCCGGCTTTCTTTGGCGGCATCGTCCTGTGACCGGCCGATGATCCGCACCTCGGCCCCAAGGGCGCGGATGCCCGCGACCTTGGCGGCAGGCACAAGCGCCGACATGCAGACCACGGCACGCAGGCCCATCTCGCGGGCGGCATAGGCGATGGCGCGACCGTGGTTGCCGGTGGAACAGCACACCACCCCCGGCGCGTCGGGCGGCAGGGCGGCCAGCGCAGTCAGCGCCCCTCGCAGCTTGAACGCGCCCATCGGTTGCGTGGTTTCAAGCTTGAGCAGCATCTCTTGCCCCAGGCCGGGGATTTGCGACGGCACCAGCGGTGTGCCGTCGGCCCGGCCCCGGATCACCTTGGCCGCAGCCAGCACATCGGCCAGCGTCAGCGGCTTAATCGGCATCCTTGACCGCCCGCAGGAATTGCTGCGTCCGTTCCCGCTGCGGGTTGGTGAAGAACTGCTCGGGTGCGGCCTGTTCCTCGATCCGACCCTTGTAGAAGAAACAGATCCGGTCCGAGATGTCGCGGGCAAAGCCCATCTGGTGCGTGACCATCAGCATGGTCAGATCATGTTCGGCGACCAGCTTGCGAATGACCTGCGTCACCTCGCCGATCACCTCGGGGTCAAGCGCCGAGGTCACCTCGTCAAAGAGCATGATCCGCGGCCGCATCGCCAGTGCGCGGGCAATCGCCACGCGCTGCTGCTGGCCCCCGGACAGGCGCGAGGGGTGCTGGTCCTTCTTGTCGATCATGCCGACCATCGCCAGAAGCTCCTCGGCCCGTGCCCGCGCCTCGGCCTTGGGCAGGCCCAGCACCTGCACCGGACCCTCCATGCAGTTCTGCAGCGCGGTCATGTGCGGAAACAGGTTGAAATGCTGGAAACACATGCCGATCGAGGCCCGCATCCGCCGCAGATGCGCCTCGTCTGCGGGGACCAGACGCCCGTTTCGGACCATGTGGGTCAGGGGCTTGCCATCGACATAGATCACGCCGTCATTGATCGTCTCCAGCGTCATCAGCATGCGCAGGACCGTGGTCTTGCCCGAACCCGACGGACCGATCACCGACACCATCTCGCCTTGCTGGATGTCCAGGTTCAGGCTGTCCAGCACGACCAGCGAGCCATAGCTTTTGGTCACGTTCATGAAGCGCACCATCGGGCGGTCGCTTTCGGGCAGTTCCAAGGGATAGGCGGACAGATCCATGACTCAAAGCCCCAGTTTGCGGCGCAGCCGACGTTCGCCCAGGCGGACAAGACCTGCCGTGGGCAGCGACAGCGCAAGAAAGATCAGACCGACCAACGTGTAAGGCTCAAGAAAGCGGTACGTTTCCGAGCCGATGGAATTGGCCGCCTGCATCAGTTCGGTCACCCCGATCACCGACAGCATCGGCGTGTCCTTGAAGATGCCGACCAGATAATTGCCCATGCCCGGCACGGCATGCGGCAAGGCTTGCGGCAGAATGATGCGCACATAGCTGTCGCGGGTGGTCAGGTTCAGGGCGCGGCAGGATTCCCACTGGCCGCGCGGCACGGCTTCGATCCCGGCGCGGTAAACCTCGGCCAGATAGGCCGAATAGTGCAGGCCGATGGCGATCATCCCGGCAACCCAGGGCGACAGCGTGATGCCGACCTGCGGCCCGACGTAGAAGATGAAGAAGATCTGCACGACCAGAGGGGTCGAACGGATGAACTCCAGCACCTCGCGCAACAGGGTGCGCGGCAGGCGACCGGAGCTGCGCAGCGCCAGCGCGAAGACCAGCCCCAGGATCATGGCGATCCCATAGCCGACCCCAGCCGCGATCAGGGTGTTGATCGTGGCCCGCAGCAGGCGCGGCAGGATTTCGAAGGCGAATTCCCAGTTCCAGTCAAAAGTCATGCCCGGCCAAGCCTCCGCGCCATGGCCCGTTCCAGCCCGCGCATCGCGGGGGTGATCAGCACCCGGGCCAGAAGGTAGTAGACAAGCAGCGCCGCCCCGAACGCCTCGGCCGACCGGAAGGTGGCACCGTTGATCTGCTTGGCCACGAACATCAGGTCGGGCACGGCGATCAGCGCGACAAGGGCGGTGCCCTTCAAAAGCTCGATCATCAGGTTGCCCCAGGGCGGCAGCATCAGCACCAGCGCCTGCGGCAGGATGATTCGCCGCATCCGCTTGGCGGGCGACATCGACAGGGCATATCCCGCCTCCCACTGTCCGCGTGGAACGGCCTGGATCGCGCCGCGCACGATCTCGGCGCCATAGGCCCCGACGTTCAGGCCGACCGACAGGAACCCGGCCTCGAATTTGGGCAGGCTGATCCCGAACAGGGGCAGTACGAAGAAAATCCAGTACAGCTGAACCAGAAGCGACGTGCCCCGGAAAAGTTCGATGTAGACGACCGAAAGGCTGCGGACCGGCCACAGGGACGACAGGCGGCCAAGTCCTGCCGCAAGTGCCGCTACGCAGGCGACAAGGGCGGCAAGAATGAACTGGGCACAGGTGACCAGCGCGCCGTCAAGCAGCCTTGGGCCATAGGTTTGCAGGAACTCCCACATCGCCGGTCTACCCCTTGGTTATGCGAAAGGGCGGGGCCGGAACGTCCGACCCCGCATGTTGGGTGCCTAGCGGTTCGCGCAGACCCATTCCGTCGTCTTGTCGCCGGGCAGCATGGCTTCCGAGTAGCCGTACTCAGCCACCGCAGCCAGCATTTCGGGCGAGCCGAGATAGTCTTTCTGCGCCGCGTTGAACCGGTCAAGGAAGTCCTGGTCTTCCTTGCGGAAGCCCACGCCGGCCCAGTTGAACGACTCTTCCGGCATGGCGGACGGATCGACGATTTCGACTGCGCCGCCGGAGCTGTCGGCCAGCTGTTTCATCGTCGGATAGGTGCCGGTCCCGGCATCGGCCCGGCCAGCGGTGACGGCCGCAAGAATCTCGGTCGGGCCGGGGACGATCATGATCTGATCTTCGGTCACGCCCGCAGCCTTTGCGGCGTCGATGTTGGAATAGCCCGCCCCCGTCACCAGCATCACGGCCTTGTCCTTGACGTCGGTGTAGGTCTGGATGCCCTTGGGGTTGCCCGGAGCCACGATGAACCCGTCGCCGATCTTGGCCATCGGCTCGGAAAAGGCGATGTTCTCGCAGCGCGCAGCCAGGATGTTCATGCCCCCGGTGATGATGTCGAACTGGCCTGCGTTCAGGCCGGGGATCAGCCCGCCCCACTCGGTCTCGACGGTCTCGATGTTGGTATAGCCCATCTTGGCCAGCACGCCGATCACCTCGGCATTCACAAAGCCCTTGGGGGTGCCATCCTCGCCCGGATAGGCAAACGGGATTTCATTGGCAAAGCCGATGCGGATGGTGTCGCCCGCTGCGATGCGGTCTTCCAGCGGGCCTGCCAGGGCGGCAATGGCCGAAACGCCAAGCCAAAGACCGGCCAGCGCCGTCGTCGTCAGGGTAGACATCTTCATATCGGATCCTCCTGTTTGGCGGTGGGTTGTTCATGGATTTCTCCGCCTGTTGTATACAACACAAGAAATCTTCGAACTGTGTCAAGCGATTTTGCCGCCAAATGACGGGTAAGTGGATTATTGCTTGCAAAATTCCGAACTCTGTCCTTAGTCTTGTATACAACATGCCACCCCAGTGAGAAATCATGACCCCGCAGAATGCCCCTTTCAGCCAAGCTGAATATGACCGCCGAATCGCCCTGACCCGTGCCGCGATGGCCAAGGCGGGCCTGGACGCGATCTTTGTCACCGACCCGTCAAACCAGGCCTGGCTGACGGGCTATGATGGCTGGTCGTTCTACGTCCACCAGGGCGTCATCCTGACGATGGAAGGCGAGCCGCATTGGTGGGGTCGCCACATGGACAGCCTTGGTGCCTTGCGCACCTGCTGGATCGCCCCGCCTTCGATCCACGGCTATGCCGACAGCTATGTGCAGTCGACCGTGCGCCACCCGATGCAGGACCTTGCCCGCATCCTGCGCGACATGGGGCTGGAACAGGCCCGCGTCGGGGTGGAGATGGAGAATTACTACTACTCGGCCAAGGCGCATGCGGTGCTGGGTTCGGAGCTTTCAAAGGCAACGCTTGTCGATGCCACCGCTTTGGTGAACTGGCAGCGCCTGGTGAAATCGGCCGAAGAGATCGTCTTCATCCGCAAGGCCGCCGCGATTTCCGAAAGGATCGTGCGGACGGCCATCGACCTGTCGCGCCCGGGCCTGCGCAAGAACGAACTGGTGGCCGAGATCTCCCGCGCCGGGCTGATCGGCGTGGGCGAGGATTGGGGCGACTATCCCGCCATCGTGCCGCTGACGCCATCGGGCATGGACGCCACCGCCGCGCATCTGACTTGGAACGGCGCGCCGATGAAGGCGGGCGAGGCGACGTTCTTCGAACTGTCGGGCTGCTATCGTCGCTACCATGCTCCGCTCTGCCGGACCGTCTATCTGGGCCAGCCCCCCGCCGAGATGCGCCGCGCCGAAGAGGCGCAGATCGAAGGGATCGAGGCCGGCCTTGCCGCCGCCCGCGCGGGCAACCAGACCCGCGACATCGCCCAGGCCTTCATGGATGTGCTGAAGAAATACGGCATCCACCGCGAGGGCCGGATGGGCTATCCGATCGGCCTGTCCTATCCGCCCGATTGGGGCGAACGCACCGCCTCGATCCGCACCGAGGACGAGACGGTTCTGCAACCCGGCATGGTCTTTCACTTCATGCCCGCGCTCTGGATGGACAGCTGGGGGTTGGAGACCACCGAAACCATCCTGATCGGCGACACCGGCCCGGCCCAGGCGCTGTGCCAGGTCGAACGCAAACTGTTCGTCAAGGAGTAAGCCTTGGACCACATGACCCGCACCCGCGAGATTCTGGGCCAGCTGATTGCCTATCCCACGGTTTCGGCCGACAGCAATCTGGCGCTGATCGAGCATCTGGCAGGCCTGCTGGCCGACGCCGGGGCGCGGGTCGAGGTGTTCCGCGATCCCAGTGGCGGCAAGGCCAATCTCTTTGCCACCATTGGCCCCGACATCGACGGCGGCATCCTTCTGTCCGGCCATTCCGACGTGGTGCCGGTGGCCGATCAGGCCTGGACCTCTGACCCCTGGGCGATGGTGGAACGCGACGGGCGGCTTTACGGGCGCGGCACCTGTGACATGAAGGGCTTTATCGCTGCCGCCGTGGCGTTGGCGCCCGTCTATGCGCAAAAGGCCATCGCCCGGCCGATCCATTTCGCCGTTACCCATGACGAAGAGATCGGCTGTCTGGGTGCGCAAGCGCTGGCCCCGCTTCTGCAGGCGCGCGGGGTGAAGCCGCGCGTCGCCATCATTGGCGAGCCGACGCTGATGCGGGTGATCGAGGGGCACAAGGGCTGCTACGAATATTCGGTGCATTTCACCGGGCTTGAGGGTCACGGTTCGGCCCCCGAACGCGGGGTGAATGCGGTGGAATATGCGGTGCGCTATGTCGCCCGGCTGCTGGAGCTGCGCGAGGTTCTGAAGGCCCTCGCCCCCCCCGACAGCCGGTTCGAGCCGCCCTGGACCACGATCAACACCGGCGCGCTGGTCGGCGGTGTGGCCCATAACGTCATCGCCGGAAAGGCGCGGGTGGACTGGGAAATGCGCCCGGCCCAGCCCGGCGACGCCGATCTGGTCAAGGCCGACCTGCATGAATTCTGCACCCACCACCTGCTGCCGGGGATGCGCGCGGTGGCCCCCATGGCCGATATCATCACCGAAGTGATCGGCGAGGTGGATGGGCTGATTCCGACCAGCGAGAACGAGGCGCGCGAGATCGCGCTGGCGCTGACCGGGGCCAACGGCGCGGGCCTGGTGCCCTTTGGCACCGAGGCGGGGATCTTTCAGGCCATGGGCATGCAGGCGGTGATCTGCGGCCCCGGCTCGATCGAACAGGCGCACAAACCCGACGAATTCATCGCACTGGAGCAACTGGCCGAGGGCATCCGCTTTCTGGAACGCCTGGGAGACCGGCTTCAGGTCGCCCCATGACTGCCTTCTGGCGGGCCGCCCCCTTTGTCTTTCTGATCCTGTGGTCGGGGGGTTATGGCTTTGCCAAGCTGGGCCTGCAACATGCCGAACCGATGACCCTTCTGGCCCTGCGCTATGGGTTGGCGGTGGTGGTGCTGGTCCCCCTTGCCCTGCTGCTGCGACCGCAATGGCCGGTGGGCGCACGGCATTGGGCAGCGGTGGCGGTGACGGGGTTTCTTATTCAGGGCGTCTATTTCGGCCTGGCTTATCTGGCGATGAAGCAGGGGATGAACGCCGGGACCACCGCCATCATCATGGCGCTGCAGCCCGCCCTTGTCGCCGCCGCATCGCCACTGATCGGCGGCAAGCGCGGGGGACTTCTTCTGTGGTCGGGGCTGGGGATCGGCTTTTGTGGCGTCCTGCTGGCGGTCTGGTCCGAGGGGTCGCTGGGTCCAAGCCCGATTGGCGCGGCGCTTCTGGCACTTGGGGCTCTGGCCGGGATCAGCGGGGCCACGCTGTTCGAAAAGGCCCTGGGCCGCAAGACCGACCCGGTGGCCGGAGGGCTGGTTCAATATGCCGTGGGCTTCACGCTGGTTGCCCCGGTGGCCGTGGCCACTGAAAGCCTGTCGATCGACTGGCAGCCGGGCCTGATCGTCGCGCTGGTCTGGCTGGTCCTGGGCAATTCGCTGATCTCGATTTCGCTTTACATCGCCATGATCGCGCGCGGCGATGCCACGCGGATTTCGGCGCTGATGTATCTCGTGCCGCCGCTTGCGATGGCCCTTGCATGGGCGCTGCTGGACGAACCCCTGCGTCCCCTGGCGCTTGCCGGATTGGCCTTGTCAGCCGTTGGGGTCTATATCGTGACACGCCAGACGAGATGAGGGTGCCGTGAACTTTCCAGCCGAAAGCCTGCCCACCGCCCGCGACCGCTTTGACAGGATGCACAAGGTCCTGCGCAATCGCATCTGTGTTCTGGACTATCCCCCCGGCACCCGGTTGTCAGAGGAGGATCTGGCAGCAGAGTTCGGGACCAGCCGCACACCCTTGCGTCGGGTTCTGGTCCGGCTGGAAGGCGAAGGCCTGTTGCAGTCGGTGCATGGTGTCGGGACCTTTGTCACCGATGTCGACATCGAGGCGCTGGAACAGACCTATCAGCTGCGAATGGAACTGGCCGAGCTTCTGGGGGTCCTTGGCCCGAACCCGCCCGACCCCGCCCTGTGGGACCGTTTGCAGCTGCTGTCGGCCGAGGTTCGCGCGTTGGCCAATGCGCCCGACGCCCGGCGCTTTGGGGAACTGAACATGGAGTTCTTCCACGAATTCCACGGCATCACCTCGAACCTTCCGCTGCGCGAGATCTGCGAGCGTCTGTTCCTGCAGACCGCCCGGATCTGGCTGAAATCCATGGCAGCCGCGCGCATTGACGTGGCTGCAGAAGTGCGGATCTTTGCAGACGAGATCGACGAAGTCCTGCGCGCCCTGGCGATTGGCGACGTCCGATCCGCCGCGCTGATCCATCGCACGCATATTTCAATGAGTTATACGAGGATGCGCATCGCGTCACGAATCCTCTAGTAGGTTGTATTCTGTAGAGTGCCATCCAATTTATTAAGTCAATCGATGCAATTATTTTTTGTGCTCGCAGAAGGATAACGCGTCTACTCTGGTTTTGTCGATTGGACGAAAAGTGACGCTAATGGCACGCAAGTGATTCTGCCTGTGAGGACGGCCCCATGATCCATAGGGGTGCGTTGGATCAGTACGAGCGGTAGTGAATGGGACCACGGCAATCGGCAACAGCGCGTCGATGCTGTCGCCATTTCATATGGTTTAGCCAGAGACGTCGCAGGGTCTGAGTTATGAGCGTTTGGCGCGCCTTGCTCACTTGGGACTTATCCCCCGCTGTCGCGTTGCCATTAATGACGAGACAGAACGCTTTGAGACCGTTCAATTCTGTCCGCCATCAGCGCCTATGGAACAGTTTGGCATGATTGCGTAGGCGAGGGTTTGCGGCTCATCTTGACCCCACAT
>NZ_JAPNUE010000019.1 GCF_026626305.1 Frigidibacter sp. RF13
CCCCGCGCCCCGCGCGGCCGCGGCCCCCCCCGCGCCCGCGCCGCCCCCGCCGCCCCCCCCCCCCCCCCCCCCCCCCCCCCCCCCCCCCCCCCCCCCCCCCACTTCCTCAGACCATTTTCTTGCCCTTGTGCGGCGCCCAGAGCCGCTTGTTGGTGAGATAGAGCAGCACCGAGAGAAGGCCGAGGAACAGCACGGCGAGGAAGCCCGCCTGCTTGCGCTCCATCATCTTCGGCTCGGCGGCCCACATCAGGAAGGCGGTCACGTCTTCAGACATCTGCTCGACCGTCGCTTCGGTGCCGTCGGCATAGGTCACCTGACCTTCGGTCAGCGGCGCAGGCATCGCGATCCAGCCGGTCGAGAAGGCATGGTTCTCGTAGAAGGTCGAACCAGCTTCCTCTTTCTCTTCGCCTGTATATCCAGTCAGGACCCCGTGGATATATTCCGGCCCGCCGATCCCCTTGAAGAACTGGTTGATCCCGAGGCCGTAAGGCCCGTGGAAGCCCGCGCGGGCCTTCGCCATCAGGCTGAGGTCCGGCGCACCCGCCCCGGTATTGTGCGGGAAATTGTCGGTCTCCTTGCCTTCGCGCTCTTCACCCGTCTCCTTGTCGACGACGGTGAACTGCTTGGCATAGGCGCGGACCTGATCTTCCGGCAGGTGCGGCCCGCCCACGTCAGAGAGTGAGCGGATTGGCACATAACGCAGGCCGTGGCAGGCCGAGCAGACTTCGGTGAAGACCTGCAGTCCGCGCTGCAACTGGTGTTCGTCGAAGGTCCCAAACGGCCCTTCGAACGAGAAGGCGTGATCTTCGATATGGCCGCCTTCGCCACCCGCCGCCATGGCCTGACCGGCCATGAGCGTGAGGGCGGAAACGGCGGTGATTGCGAGTTTCTTCAGCATCTCAATCAGTCCTTTCCGTCACTCGGCCGCGTCGGTCTTGGCGCCGTAGTGGGCGTTGAAATCATCCTCGATCGTCGCGGGCTGGGCCAGCGGCTTCTCGATCACGCCGAGGATCGGCAGGATCACGAGGAAATAGGCAAACCAGTAGGCCGCCGCTATCAGCGAGATCGTCGAATAGGGCGGCTCCGCCGGCATGGCGCCGCACCACATCAGAACGACGAAGTCGATGAGGAGGAGACGGTACCACCATTTGAACATCGGCCGGTACTGGCCCGAGCGCACCGAGGACGTGTCGAGCCACGGCACCAGCGCCATAACCGCGATCGCGCCGAACATCGCCAGCACGCCGAAGAACTTGGCGTCGACGATGCCGAAGGTCACCCAGTTCGTCAGCATGACGATCCAGACATCCGAGGTGAAGGCGCGCAGGATCGCGTAGAAGGGCAGGAAGTACCATTCCGGCACGATGTGGGCGGGCGTCGCCAGCGGGTTCGCTTCGATATAGTTGTCGGGATGGCCGAGGTAGTTGGGCATGAAGCCCACGACCGCGAAGAAGACCACCAGAATGACCGCCAGCGCAAAGAGGTCCTTGATCACGAAATAGGGCCAGAAGGGCAGCGTGTCTTTCTCGGCTTCCGCTTTCGACCCGCGCCGCACCTCGACACCCGTCGGGTTGTTGTTGCCCGTGGTGTGGAAGGCCCAGATATGGACGGCGACGAGCGCCGCGATCACGAAGGGCAGAAGATAGTGGAGCGAGAAGAAGCGGTTCAGCGTCGCATTGTCGACCGCCGGTCCGCCCAGAAGCCATTCCTGAATGGTCGGCCCGATGCCGGGGATGGCGCCGAAGAGGCCGGTGATCACCGTGGCACCCCAGAAGGACATCTGACCCCAGGGCAGCACATAGCCCATGAAGGCAGTGGCCATCATCGCCAGATAGATCAGCATGCCGATGATCCAGGTCACTTCGCGCGGCGCCTTGTAGCTGCCGTAAAAGAGGCCGCGGAAAATGTGGATATAGACCGCGAAGAAGAACAGCGACGCGCCGTTCGCATGCAGATAGCGCAGGAGCCAGCCACCGTTCACATCGCGCATGATATGTTCGACCGAGGCGAAGGCCTGATCGACATGCGGGGTGTAGTGCATCACCAGAACGATGCCCGTGACGATCTGCAGAACAAGGCAGAACGCCAGGACGATGCCCCAGATCCACCACCAGTTCAGGTTCTTCGGCGTCGGGATCATCAGCGTGTCATAGACGAGGCTCACCACCGGCAGGCGGGAATGGAGCCACTTTTCGAAACCGGACTTCGGTTCGTAATGGTCGTGCGGAATACCAGCCATCTTTCCTGCCCCTCAGCCCAGCTTGATCGTGGTTTCGTTTTCGAATTTCGCCACCGGAACCGGCAGGTTGCGGGGCGCGGGGCCTTTGCGGATACGGCCGGCCGTATCGTAGTGCGACCCGTGGCAGGGGCAGAACCAGCCGCCGAACTCGCCCGCGCCATCGCCCAGCGGCACGCAGCCGAGATGGGTGCAGACGCCCATCATCACCAGCCATTCGCCATTCTCGTCGAGCGAACGGTTGGCGTCGGAGGCGTCAGCTTCGGCCGACAGGTTCTCGTTCTCGGAGGCCGTGTCGATCAGGTCGGTCAGCGCCACGGCACGGGCCGCGTCGATCTCTTCCTGGGTGCGGCGGCGGATGAAGACCGGCTTGCCGCGCCATTTGACCGTCAGCTGAGTGCCCGGCTGGACGCCACTGATGTCGACGAAGATCGAGGCAAGCGCCCGGACGTCCGCCGAGGGGTTCATCTGGTCGACGAGCGTCCAGGTGGCGGCGCCTGCGGCGACAACCCCGGTTCCGGCGGTGGCATAGTAGAGGAAATCCCTCCGGGTGCCTGCGTGGTCTTCTGCGTGAGACACGGATATTCTCCCTTCCTCGGCCGCTTGCGCGACCATACGACGACTGGCCACGGTTTCCCGCAGCCTTCAGGGGCGGTTATTAGCGGCCAAATCCCGGCCCGTCCAGCGGACAATCTGGCGCGGGCAGGCCTTCTTTGACGAAGCGTGTCACCCCTACACCAGCCCCCAGTCTTAAGGCGCTCAGCCCTGCGGAACCGTCTCTTTCAGGCTAGGCCGCTTGGCGATCTGGCTCTCCCAGGCTGCAAGCGCGGGCCGCCCCTGACGCCAGTCGCGGTCGGCATGGCGGAAGTCGAGGTACGAGAGCGCGCAGGCAAGCGCCAGCTGCCCCATGTCGAGAGGGCCATTCAGGTGATCCGCCCAGCCCGCCTCAAGCGCGTCGAGCGCGCGCGCCACCTTGGCCCATTGTGCCTCGACCCAGTCGGGGAAGCGTTTATCCTCTGGCCGGATGCGCGCCTCGTAAACCATAAGTATCGCCGCATCGAGGATCCCGTCCGCCGTCGCCTCAAGCGTCAGTGTACGCCACAGAAGCGGCGCCTTGGGGTAAAGCCTGCCGCCCGCGCGGTCGTCGAAGAAGCGGCAGATCACCCGGCTGTCATAGATCGCGCTGCCGTCATCGAGGACAAGGGCGGGAATCTTGCCCAAGGGATTGCGGTCCACGGGCAGCGAGCCCGGCGCGGTCGGCGTGCCTGCGGCAGGAATCAAGGTCACATCGCTCGCCTGTCCGGTTTCGAGAAGAAGCACCATGACCTTGCGGCCGAAGGGTGTGGTGGGCGAATGGTAGAGTTGCATCGTGATCTCCTCTTGCGGCGCGGTCAGCTTTGCACGGCGCGCATCAACTTGGCCAGTGCGGCTGTTTCCTGTCCAATACCCACCGTCGCCATCTGATCGGCCGCGCGGTTGCGCGCGTCTGCCGGTTTGTTCTGGCCGAGCTTCCAGGTGCTTTGCACATCCGTAATCACCAGGCGGCAGGGCACGATCATCCGCATCAGCCGGTCAAGCACCTCGTCCGGCATCTTGTCCGCCGTCCAGGGCTTCTTCGGCAAGAGGCGACGTTCGAACTCCGCCGAGAGACGGTCGAGATGGGGGCGTAGCGCCTCCTGCGGCAGAAGCTCCAGCCTGCCACGCAGATGCACGCCGAGGTAATTCCAGGTCGGCACCTGATCGGCCAGACCGTACCAGTCGGATGAGACATAGCTGTCGGGCCCCATGATGGACAGGAGTGCCGGAGCGGGCGCAGCAAGCGCCCTCGCCACCGGGTTCGACCGCACCAGATGCATTTCGGCCGTCTTGGAATCTTCCGACAGCACGAAGGGGACATGCGCAGCTAGTGGCCCGTCCGGCCCGTTGACCATCAATGTGCCAAAACCACGCTCAGCCGCGAAGGCTAGCGCCTTCATCTCAGGCGTGCTGCGATAAATTGGATTGGGATGCATCAGTTCCTCCGTCGATGGAGGTCTGCGGCATACCGGCAATCTTGTCATCCGCGGAATTGTCACGAACACAATAGCTAGGAGTCCGGAGAGTAACCTTCGCTCTCCGAACTCCCAATTGTGGTTCGCCGCTATTCCTGGATTGATTCCAGATATGTAGCGATCGAGAGTATCCGCCCGCGTGTTTCGATGACCGCGCCCATGAGCTTTTCTTCCGCGTCGGACATGAACATTTCACCGAAGATGGGCATCGGACCCATGTGGGCGCGCAGACCGCTTCTGCCATCGATCACATGGATGACCCGTAGCATCGGGAATTCACCGTCGTTGGCTTTTGCAAGACCCGTCAGTTGCGGCACTTGTACAGTGAGTATTTCGGTCAGCTCTCCGCCGCCCTTCCCGCTGAAACCGTGGCAGGCAGAGCAGTATTGGTCATACAAGACCTTGCCCACGTCAGTTTCTTCGGCGGCAGCCATCCCAACACCAAGCCCAAACGAGGCAACGAACAAGAATGTAACTGATTTCATTTCGACCTCCTTTTCTCGGACAGTGAACGAGAACTGCAGGGTCGGCCTTCAAAAACGCGAAGGCATTGACCCATATCATATGAGTAAAAATAATTTCCCGTACATAAACTCGGGCTAAGTGCTCGCAAGCTCGGCAAAATTCGGCGTCTGGGACGAAACACGATCAAGAGGGTTTCGCGATTTTCCCGCGGCTCTGTTCCCGCCCTCAAGCTTTGAGATGGCCGCCGAACGTACCTGTCACGATGGCTTGGACGATCCGGCCCTCCGGCTGGTCGTCAGCAAATACCACTTCCGTGAACTGCTCTGTCCGGCCCATGCGCGTACCTTCTGTCAGTACGCGGTGTGTCTGTCCGATCTGATTATCGAGATGGCGTGTCAGAGCTACCTCGCCCGCCGCCCTCAGCCGCGCCGCGCGGTTGCGGATCTCCGGCCCCTTCACCTGCGGCATCCGCGAGGCCGGTGTGCCCTTTCTCGGGCTGAAGGGGAAGACATGCAGGAAGGTCAGATCGCAGTCCGTCACCAGCTTCAGCGAATTTTCAAACATCGCTTCGGTCTCGGTCGGGAAGCCCGCAATGATGTCGGCGCCGAAGATCATGTCGGGGCGCAGCCTGCGCGCCTCCTCGCAGAAGCGGATCGCGTCGTCGCGCAGGTGGCGGCGCTTCATCCGTTTCAGGATCATGTCGTCGCCCGCCTGCAAGGACAGGTGCAGGTGCGGCATCAGGCGCGGCTCGGTCGCGATCGCCAGCATCAGATTGTCATCCGCCTCAATCGAATCGATCGAGGAAATCCGCAGGCGCGCGAGGTCCGGCACCAGCCTGAGGATGCGCATCACCAGATCGCCCAGCCGCGGCGTGCCCGGCAGGTCGGCGCCCCAGCTGGTCAGATCGACCCCGGTCAGCACCACCTCAAGGAAACCCTTGCCCACCAGTCGCTTGATCTGCTCGACCACCACGCCTGCGGGGACCGAGCGGGAATTGCCGCGCCCATAAGGGATGATGCAGAAGGTGCAGCGATGGTCGCAGCCGTTCTGCACCTGCACATAGGCCCGGTGCCGACCGAACCCGTCGATCAGGTGACCCGCGGTTTCCCTGACCGACATGATGTCATCGACCGTCACCTTCTCGGTCGCGCCGATCAGGTCGGGCGCCTTCAGGCCCGCCCAGGTTTGGGCCTGCATCTTTTCATGATTGCCGATCACCCGCGTCACTTCGGGCATGGCCGCAAAGGTCTCTGGCTCGGTCTGCGCCGCGCAGCCGGTCACGATCACCGGCGCCCCGGGATTTTCCCGCGCCAGACGGCGGATTTCCTGCTTGGCTTTCCTCACCGCCTCGGCCGTCACAGCGCAGGTGTTCACGACCACAGCGCCTTCGACCCCCGCCGCGGCCGCAAGCTCCTTCATCGCTTCGGTCTCGTAGGCATTGAGCCTGCAGCCGAGCGTCGAAAAGACCGGCGGCGCGTTCATCCCGCGCGCTTCACGAAATCGGCAGACAGGACCCCTTCGAAGACGAGCGCGGTCGGCCCCGCCATCCAGACGCCATCCTCGCGCCAGTCGATCTCCAGCACCCCGCCATCGAGATCGAGAGTGACCTTCCGGCCCGTCATCCCCTTCAGATGCGCAGCAACCGCCGTCGCACAGGCGCCCGACCCACAGGCGAGCGTCACGCCGGTGCCGCGTTCCCAGACCCGCATGCGCAGCCGGTCTGGGCTGGTCAGGGTGGCGAACTCGACATTGGTGCCCTGCGGATAGAGCGCATCCTTCTCATAGCGCGGCCCGTCCTTGGCCGGGTCGGTGGCTTCCGCATCCGGCACGAAGAACACGCAATGCGGATTGCCCATGCCGACCGCGACCGGCAGGCCGGGCAAGGGCAGGTGCAGCGGGTCGACGGCGCGGGCGAGCGGGATCTCTTCCCAACCCAGCTGCGGCGTGCCCATGTTCACCTCGACCATCCCGTCGGCCCGCCGCCGGGCGACAAGCAGCCCGCGCGCGGTGTGGAAACGCGTCTCGGACTTGCCGCTTTCCGCCATCATCCGTTCGGCCACGCAGCGCGAGGCATTGCCGCAAGCCTCGGCCCGGCTGCCGTCGGCATTCCAGAAATCGAGCGTGAAATCCGCGCCCTCGCCCGCCCGTATCTCGGCCAGCTGGTCAAAGCCAA
This sequence comes from Frigidibacter sp. RF13, assembly GCF_026626305.1. GTDB lineage: Bacteria > Pseudomonadota > Alphaproteobacteria > Rhodobacterales > Rhodobacteraceae > TMP-24. The sequence continues at coordinate 6,926 of NZ_JAPNUE010000019.1, forward strand.
CGCCCCGGTTGCGGTCGCCCAGCGCGCGCGCCAGCGCGGGCGTGGTCACAGGCCCGCGCCCCCGTGAATCGATGATCACGAAGTCATTTCCCGCCCCGTGCATCTTGAGGAAGCGCAGGGCCTCTGGCGCGGCAGTATCCGTCATGCCCCGCGATATACGCGCGGGCGGAAGATTCTGCCAGTGCCCCTGCTTTTGCCCTTGACCACCTCCCGCCCCCTCCCTAAAGAAGCGCCCGTGTTGGGCCCGTAGCTCAGTTGGTAGAGCAACTGACTTTTAATCAGTGGGTCACAGGTTCGAATCCTGTCGGGCTCACCACTGATCTTCCTGAAAAGATGAGAGAATGGCGCTGGCGGCGGCAGGCCGATTGCGTTGCGTGTAATTTCCCGCCCGGGGGTAACAGCGGCGTCAACCGCCCCCCGGGCAGCGCCCGACCGCCCCGGAGGGCGGGCGCTTCGTCGCCGTCGGTGTGGAGAATGGCCGCGGGAGGGGCGGAGGCATGAAGTGCCGACCTTTGACGTTGGAGCGCCCACCCGCGGCCGGGAGCGTGCGGAGGCCGGGGCGGGGTTGGTGCGCATGTATGCGCACCCTACGGCTTGCTACGCTTGGCCGCCTCTGACGAACTCGACAACGTCCTTCCAATAATCTTGGTTTTTCTCGTTATAGATATCGATCATGCCCGAACGAATATGAACTGCCGACGAAAAATCTAGGCGGCGACTCAGCTCCACAAAGACCGTGTGAGGGTCGCAGGCGGAGTACCGCACACTCTCTATGGCGGCCAATATGCGGTCCTCGTCGAAACCGGACAGGAGGCACCGTTGCCTCAAAATGGAGACCAACTCTGTGCGATGGTCAAATACATAATCAAAAACAATGGATTCCGGTGTTCCATCGCCTAGATATTTCGCGTGCGGTGGCAGGTCTTGCGCGGTCGTTGGATCATAGATATCGCCATCGACCAACGCGACAGAAGGGACCACAGTCGTTGGGTTGTCGTTGTGATATTTGCTCACTTGCAACACATTGGGATAGCCTCCGGCTTTGAAGACTCTGGTAGTTTCAGCCAATCCGCTCCCGAACCTTGATATGGCATTTTCCACCCATTCCCTTACAAAATCATCCTCAACAAAGACAACGCGCTCATTTGGCACCTCGCCCGTTATCGCGCGCAAGCTTTCAATACTCAGCTGGCCATTCCAAACGCGCTTGTTAATCGAAGCCCAAACCGCCTCGGGTGGCAACTCATCCACCGCATCCTGAGAATGAGTCGTAAAGATTATTTGGTGGCGTTTGCGGCGGGCAACCGACATAAGATACTGCACCATAAGCCTCACTGCAACCGGATGCAGTCCGTTTTCGACTTCCTCAATCAGAATTAGAGAATTATCTGGCGCACTCTCAATTCGATCCACTGTAGCAATTACCGAAGCCTCACCTGCGCCAAAATGAAACTGGGAGTATCCGACGGACGTCGGAGCCACCATAGAAGCCGTGGTCGCGCCCACATACATCTTATTCTCTGGGTTGTCTGGCAGATGGACAACGCGATAATGCGATATGTCCTTGTCAAGAATTGCACCCGCGTATGTCCGCGTCTCTGGGCTCAGATTCGATTCAACGATACTTGGGTTATTGGCGCCGAGGAACCGCCGATACTTCGGAAGCTCGCCGGCTGGGACGGTTCGTTGTATCTCTACGTATTCCACGTGCCGTTCTGGAAAATCATCACGACGCCATTTGGCCTGTGCAAATCGAGCTGTCCTCTCTATATTTTGGCTGGGAGATTTCGGCTTGTCCACCAATAGATATTCTACAACCCAATCCGACATAGATGTGTCGCCAATATAAGACTTCGGGAAAAATTGTCCGGGCTTAACATCTTTGTAGGCGAGCGCAGCCGCGCCGAGTATAGTCGACTTGCCTCCGCCATTTGTGCCAATGAGCGCTGTGACCGGCGCCTTAAACTCGATAACTTGATCACGAAATCCGCGGATATTCTTCAAGGAACACCGCTTCACGAACTGTCGGTAGTTATTGCTCGTGACGCGCTGAATTTCTTCGCGCAGTTGATTTGGGCTCAGCTTCACCGGTCTGCCTCCAAGGGATTCACCCCCACACCCCCTCAAACTCCCGCCATTCCCCCTTGGACATGCCGGAGGTCTCCTGAGTCACCATCTCACCCTTAAGGCGACGCTTCAACACCTCGATCGCCTTGCCCGACAGGGTCGCCCCGCCCAGCCGGTAATCTTCGAACGCACTGTAGGCCAAGGGCACCCAGTCCTTGACGATCCGGCACATCGTCTCGGCGTAGACCCGGATTTCGTACTGGGCGTGGGCGTCGGCGCGCAGGCGCAGGAAGTGGAAGAGGTTGTGCAGGTCGACCTTCCAGTACCATTGGGTATAGACGTTCGCGGGCAGGTTCATGCGGGCAAGCTCTCGGGCGAGGCCCTTCTGGCCATCCTGGCTCAGCATCGCCTCGTAATGGTCGTAGCTCTTCATCGCATCCTCGCGCAGGATGTCGAGGACGCGGGCGGCCTCCTCGCCTTCCAGCAGTTCTCCCCGGCCCTGGTTGTTGATGGTCGATTGCGCGGCGAGGTTTTCGGGCGCGGGGATGTAGAATTCGCGGTCGAGGATCGAATAGCGCGCGGAATATTCGTTCACGTTCGCGGTGCGGTGGCGGATCCACTGGCGGGCGACGAAGACCGGCAGTTTGACGTGGAACTTCACTTCGCACATCTCGAACGGGGTCGAGTGCCAGTGGCGCATGAGATAGCGGATCAGCCCTTCGTCATTCTGCACCGCCTTGGTGCCGCGGCCATAGCTGACGCGGGCGGCCTGGGTGATGGCGGCATCGTCACCCATATAGTCGATGACGCGGACAAGACCGTGGTCGAGCACCTCGTGCGGCACATAGAGGTGTTTTTCCATCCCGTCGGAAGTGGCACGCAGCGTGGTGCGACTCTGGGCGCGGGCCTCGGCGATTTCGGCCATCTGGTCTGGGGTGAGCGTCATCGGGGCCTCCTGCGGTACGAATCGGTCCCTACTATATTATGCGGTTCACGCGGGGGTAGCCCGCAATCTGTCGCGGGTGACAGATCACGCGCTTGGCATTTCGCATCCGGGCACTCTCGTATAGGCTGACAGATGACAGGGATGGAGGCACCATGGCGATACGCTATCTGCATACGATGGTCCGGGTACTGGATCTGGATCGGTCGATGGAGTTCTACCGGCTTCTGGGGCTTGAGGAGACGCGGCGGTATGAGAACGAGGGCGGGCGCTTCACGCTCGTGTTCATGGCACCGCCGGGGCAGGAAGAGTGCCCGGTCGAGCTGACCTTCAACTGGGACGGCGACGAGGGCCTGCCCTCTGACGGCCGCCATTTCGGCCATCTGGCCTACGAGGTCGATGATATCTACGCGACCTGCGCGCATCTGATGGCCAACGGCGTCACGATCAACCGGCCGCCCCGCGATGGGCGCATGGCCTTTGTCCGCTCGCCCGACAATGTGTCGGTGGAGCTTCTGCAGAAAGGGGCGGCCAAGGCGCCGGCGGAACCCTGGGCAAGCATGGGCAATACGGGGCACTGGTAGCCCTTCTTCTGGCCGGTCCGGCGGCGGCCGAGTGCCGGCTGGCGCTGGCCTTGGGCTTTGATGTCTCCCGCTCGGTCGATGCGCGCGATTACGAAATCCAGCGCAATGGGCTGATCGCCGCGCTTCAGGCGCCCGAGATCCGCGATGCCTTTCTCGCGCCGCCCGACTATGTGACCTTCGCGCTTTATGAATGGAGCGGCCAGAAGGACCAGCGGGTGATCGTGCCCTGGACGCGGGTCATGGGGCCGGAGGACCTCGACCGGATCGTCGCGACCCTGCTGGCGCATGAGCGCGGGCCGGAACGGCAGGCCACGGCGCTTGGCCGCGCGCTGGCTTTCGGGCGGGGCGTGCTGGCCGAAGCCGAGCCCTGCGCGACCCAGACGCTCGACATTTCCGGCGACGGCCAGAACAACGATGGCCCCTCGCCCGGGCGCACCTACGCGACGGTGGACTTCGAGGGCATCACCGTGAACGGCCTCGCCATCGGCGACCATGAGCGCGGCATCTTCGACTATTATGAGGCCGAGGTGATCAGCGGACCCGGCGCCTTCGTGGTTGCCTCGCCCGAGCAAAGCGACTTTCCGCGCGCGATCCGACGGAAACTGGAAAAGGAACTGTCGGTGCGGCTGCTAGGCAGCCTTCCCGAAACGGAGCGGGGCGGATGATGGGACGAGTATTGATCCTGCTGGCTGTCGCGCTGGGTGCCTTAGCGGCCCTGCGCGACCCGTGGCGGGCAAAAGTCTTAGCTCAGGCGACCATCGCGCGCATCGCCCCGCCGCAGCCGCCCGAACCTGCGATGACCGACCTGCCGGTGCCCTCGCCGATCGCCGAGGCGATCCTTGCGGCCGCCGAGCGGCAGGTCGGCGTAACTTTGGGCTACGATCCGGCCTATGTCGCCATTGCCTTTCCCGGCGGCGATGTGCCGTCTGCGACGGGCGTCTGCAGCGATGTGGTGATCCGCGCTTTGCGCGAGGGCCTCGGCCTCGACCTTCAGCTTGCCGTCAATCGCGATATGAAGCGCGCCTTCGCTGCCTATCCCGCACTCTGGGGTCTCACCCGGCCCGACCCTAATATCGACCACCGCCGCGTGCCGAATCTCGAGACCCTTCTCACCCGCGCCGGCGCGGCGCTGCCTGTCTCAAGCGACGCGGACAGCTATCTGCCCGGTGACATCGTCAGCTGGCGCCTGCCCGGCAACCGGCCGCACGTCGGCCTTGTCAGCCGCATCCCGATGCCGAACGGCACACCGATGATCCTACACAATATCGGCGCGGGTGCGCGGATCGATGATATTCTCTTCCGGTTCGAGATCGCGGGACATTACCGGCTGACCGAAAAGGCGCTGGCAAATCTTGGTCTTGCTTCCCGCTAGAGGCGCCACACGCGTCCGCCTTGTACGCTTGCCGCGCCTTCCCCTTCATCTTGGCTCAAATACCTCGGGGGGACCGGGGGGCTGGCCCCCCGGCGGGGGGGCCCCCCCCCCCCCCCGGGGGCGAAAACACAAACAACAACACGCCAGATAAAAAAAACGTATAGGGGGCCC
>NZ_JAPNUE010000001.1 GCF_026626305.1 Frigidibacter sp. RF13
CCCCCCCCCCCCCCCCCCCCCCCCCCCCCCCCCCCCCCCCCCCCCCGGGTCGGCCGGGCGAAGCCCGGACGAAATCCCGCTCTCAGCGCCCGCCGACCTCGACATAATCGCGCCGCGTCGGCCCGACATAAAGCTGGCGCGGGCGGCCGATCTTCTGGGTCGGATCACCAATCATTTCCTTCCACTGCGAAATCCAGCCGATGGTGCGCGAGATCGCGAAAATCGGTGTGAACATCGACGTGGGGAAGCCCATCGCCTCAAGAATGATGCCGGAATAGAAATCGACGTTGGGATAGAGCTTCTTCGAGATGAAATACTCATCCTCAAGCGCGATCCGCTCCAGCTCCTTGGCGACCTGCAACAGCGGGTTGTTGTGGACGCCCAGAAGCTCCAGCACCTCGTCGGCGCTTTCCTTCATCACTTTGGCGCGCGGATCGAAGTTCTTGTAGACCCGGTGGCCGAAGCCCATCAGGCGGAAGCCGCTCGTCTTGTCCTTGGCCTTGGCGATATATTCGGGGATCCGGTCGACGGTACCGATTTCCTTCAGCATCTCGAGGCAGGCCTGGTTCGCCCCGCCATGTGCGGGACCCCAGAGGCAAGCAATGCCTGCGGCGATGCAGGCGAAGGGGTTGGCGCCCGACGATCCAGCCAGACGTACGGTCGAGGTCGAGGCATTCTGCTCATGATCGGCATGCAGCATCATGATCCGGTCCATCGCCCGCTCCAGCTCGGGCTGGACGACATAATCCTCACACGGGACCGCAAAGCACATATGCAGGAAGTTCCCCGCATAGGAGTGCGAGTTCTTGGGGTAAACGAACGGCTGGCCGATCGAATATTTATAGGCCATTGCCGCGATCGTCGGCAGCTTGGCGATCATGCGGATCGCGGCCACCTCGCGCTGCCAGGGATCGTTGATGTCGAGGCTGTCGTGATAGAAAGCCGACATCGCGCCCACGACGCCGACCATCGTCGCCATCGGATGGCTATCCCGGCGGAAGCCGCGGAAGAAATTGTGCATCTGCTCGTGCACCATGGTGTGGCGGGTCACGCGCAGTTCGAAATCCTTCATCTGCGCCTCGGTCGGCAGTTCGCCGTAAAGAAGCAGGTAGCAGACTTCGAGATGATGGGACTTGTCGGCCAGCTGTTCGATCGGATAGCCGCGATAGAGAAGCTCACCGAGATCGCCGTCGATATAGGTGATCGCGCTGTCGCAGGCCGCCGTCGAAGTGAAACCCGGATCGTAGGTGAAGACATCGCCCTCGGCATAGAGCTTGCGGATGTCGATCACATCGGGGCCGACGGTCGGCTTCAGGATCGGGAGCTCGAGTGTCTTGTCGCCGAAACTCAGCGTCGCCTTGGTTCTGTCGGCCATAGTCTTCTCCCCTTGGTTCGGGCGCCCGTCCGGTGAGGGCCGGTCAGGCTGCCGCATCCATCAACCGGGCGAGCGTCTCTTCCCGCCCCAGAACAAGCATCATATCGAAGATCGACGGCGTGGCCGTCCGTCCGGCGAGCGCGGCGCGCAGAGGGGCGGCAAGCTTGCCCAACCCCAGCCCATGCGCCTCGGCCACGCGGGCCACGGCAGTTTCGAGTTCTTCGCGCTCCCAGCTAGCATTTCGCAGCTGCGGCGTCAATTCTTTCAGTATACCACGGGATACCGTATCGAGCACCTTTGCCGCCGCCTCGTCAGGCGCAATCGGTCTGGATTGCAGAACGAAATGTGCTTTTTCAATGAGTTGACCGAAGGTCTTGGCCCTGTCCTTCAGGCAGTAAAGACCGCGTGACATCAGCGTGCGCTGCGCTTCGGTCAGCGCGGGCTGGCCTGACGCTGCAAGAAATGCCTCAATTTCAGGCAGTAATGCTGCATCTGCACTGGCGGCGATATGTTGGCCGGAAATGTTTTCCAGTTTCTTGAAATCGAGCCGCGATGGCGAGCGGCCGATTCCATTCAGATCGAACCAGTCCCGCGCCTGATCGTCGGTGAAAAACTCGTCGTCGCCGTGGCTCCACCCCAGACGGCACAGGTAATTGCGCATGGCGGAAGCAGGGTATCCCATCGCCTGATAATCATGCAGGCCGACCGCGCCATGGCGCTTCGACAGTTTCTTGCCGTCCGGCCCGTGGATCAGTGGAATATGCGCCCAGACCGGCACCGGCCAGTCCATCGCCTTGTAGATCTGGGTCTGCCGCGCGGCGTTGGTCAAATGGTCGTCCCCACGGATCACATGCGTGACGCCCATGTCGTGATCATCGACAACGACCGCCAGCATGTAGGTGGGTGTACCATCGGCGCGTAAACAAACCATATCATCCAGCTGATCATTGCCGAAGGTCACGTCGCCCTGTACCCGGTCGGCGATCACCGTCTGGCCCTCGCGCGGCGCTTTCAGGCGGATGACGAAAGGCATGTCGGGGAAGGTCGATGGATCGGCGTCGCGCCAGGGGCTTTGAAAAAGGGTCGAGCGGCCGTCGGCCCGCGCCGCCTCGCGGAAGGCTTCGATTTCCTCTTGCGTGCAGAAGCATTTGTAGGCCGAGCCACGCTTCAGCATCTCACGCGCCACCTCTGCATGGCGGTCCTTGCGGTCGAACTGGCTGACGACCTCGCCGTCCCAGTCGAGGCCGAGCCACGTGAGGCCCTTCAGGATCGCCTCGGTCGCCTCGGGGGTCGAGCGTTCCCGGTCGGTGTCCTCGATCCGGAGGAGGAACTTGCCGCCCCGGCCGCGTGCATAGAGCCAGTTGAAAAGCGCCGTGCGTGCCCCGCCGATATGCAGATAGCCGGTCGGAGAGGGGGCGAAACGGGTGACGACGGGAGAGGACATGGAAACGTTAACCTTTCGGAAACCAGAATGAGGAAATCCTGACCGCAGCGTTCTAGGCAATCGAGGGAAGCGAGACAAGTGCGGCACCTTTGGCTGGGACTTTCGGGCTCGCTCGCGTCGCCGCTCGTGGCGCTCGCGGCGCGACGCGGCACGCTTCTGCCCTGGGCACCGGTGTTTCTGTCGGTGGGCATCGGGCTCTACTTTGCGCTGGGATCGGAGCCCGCGAAGTCGGTGGTTCTTGCGGTGCTTTGCCTCGCGCTCCTTCTCTGGGCGGCGGGGCTCTTCGGGCCCGAGCTCGGCCGGTCCCCGGCCTTCGCCATGGCCCTCATCGCCGGGGGCTTCGTCCTTGCGGTGGCGCGCGCCCATCTGGTCGCGGCGCCGGTTCTGCCCTTCCGCTATTACGGCCCGGTCGAGGGGCGGATCGTCGATATCGACCGGTCCTTCTCGGACCAGATCCGCATCACGCTCGACGAGGTCCGCCTGAATGACGTCTCGGCAAAGAAAACCCCCACGCGGGTCAGGGTGGCTCTGCATGGCGACCAGATGGGCTTTGTGCCCGAGCCGGGCCTCATCGTGATGGTCACCGCGCATCTCGCGCCGCCCGACGGACCGGTGGCGCCGGGGGGCTTCGATTTTCAGCGCCTCGCCTGGTTTTCCGGCCTCGGCGCCGTCGGCTATGCCCGCAGTCCGCCGATGGTGGTCGAACGGCCCGAGGGGCATGGTTCGCTCGCGGCCTTCCGGCTTCGCATGCGATTGTCGTCGGCGATGCAGGCGGGGCGCGAAGGGCAGGCGATGGCCTTCGCCTCGGCTCTGATGACAGGCGACCGGTCGGGCGTGACGGCAGAGACGAACGAAGCGCTCCGCGCCTCGAACCTCTCGCACATGGTCTCGATCTCGGGCCTGCATATGGGGCTACTGACCGGCTTCGTCTTTGCGCTTTTCCGCTACGGGCTCGCCTTGGCGCCGGTTCTCGGCCTCAGGACCGACGGCAAGAAGATCGCCGCTATCGCGGCGCTTGGGGCGGCAACCTTCTATCTGTTCCTTGCGGGGCCTGAGGTCGCCACCCGCCGCGCCTATGTGATGGCGGCGGTGATGCTTGTCGCGGTACTTTTTGACCGGCGGGCGATCTCGCTCCGCTCGCTCGCCATCGCGGCGCTCATCTGCCTCGTGTTGGAACCCGAAAGCCTGACGGAGCCTGGGTTCCAGATGTCCTTTGGCGCGACAGCGGCGCTGATCGCGGGGTTCGAGCAATGGACCAAGCACCAGCATCGCGTGCCCGCCGCGTTGCGACCCGGGCTGGTGATGGTGCTTTCCTCGCTGCTCGCAGGGACCGCGACGGCGCCGATTGCGGCGGCTCATTTCAACCGGATCGCGGAATATGGGCTTCTGGCCAACCTCCTGACCGTGCCGGTGATGGGGACAGTGGTGATGCCTGCGGGGGTCATCGCGGCTTTGCTCGCGCCCCTCGGCCTTGCTGGGCCGGCGCTTTGGGTGATGGAGAAAGGATCCGCCTTCATCCTCTGGGTCGCGGCTTGGGTCTCGGGCATGAAGGGTGCGGTGGTGACGGTGCCGACGCCACCCGACATGGTTTTGCCGTTTCTGGGGTTCTGCGGCGCGGCGCTCATGATCGGCGGGGCACGCTGGGTCCGGGCGGGCGGTGCAGGCGGTGTTGTCCTGGCGCTTATCCTTTGGGGAGGGGCGGAGCGGCCGGACCTGTTGATCTCTGGCGATGGCACCCTCGTCGGGCTGATGACGGCGGAGGGGCGGGCATTGTCGAAGGAAAAAGGCGGGGGCTTCGTCGCCAAGAGCTGGCTTGAGGACGACGGCGATCCGGCCGATCAACCGACCGCCGCCGCCCGCGTGGCCTTCAGCGGAAAGAAAGGCGCGCTTCAGGCCGATTTCGCCGACCTTACGATTCTCGTTTTCACCGGCAAGGGGTCAGCGGCGCGGGCAGAAGGAAGTTGCGCGGCCAATTCGCTGGTTGTCCTCAGCGAGGATTGGGCGGGTGCGGACGGGACCTGCGTGCTTTTCGACCGCCAGAAACTGAAGGCAACCGGGGCGCTCGCGCTCTACCGCGAGGCGGGCGGATTGCGCATCCTGTCGGCGAAGGATTGGGCGGGCGAGCGGCTGTGGAACCGCGGGCGCTAAGCCTCAGACCCAGCGGATCGGTGGCTCGCCCCGTTCGGACAGCCAGCCATTGATCCGGCTGAAGGGGCGGGAGCCGAAGAAACCGCGCCGCGCCGATAGCGGCGAGGGATGGGCGCTTTCGAGGATCAGGTGATCGCCCGGGACGATATGGCGGGCCAACGCCTGCGCGTGGCCCCCCCAGAGGAGGAAGGCGGTGGGCTTCTGCGAGACGCGCGCGAGCACCTCCTCGGCCAGCCTTTGCCAGCCGAGCCCTGTGTGCCCCCCGGCCTCTGCGGCCGGGACGCTGAGGCAGGTGTTAAGCAGGAGCACCCCCTGTTGCGCCCATCCGCGCAGATCTCCGTTGGCAGGTCTCGTGCCGACATCTGCCTCCATCTCCTTGAAGATATTGGACAAGGAGCGGGGCAGGGGGCTGACCTCCGGCTCGACCGAAAAGGCGAGGCCGTGGGCGTGCCCCGGCGTCGGATAGGGATCCTGACCGAGGATCACCACGCGCACCGCGTCTGGCGGTGTCAGCGCCAGAGCGGCGAAGCGCTGACCCTCCGGCGGCAGAATGAGGCGCGGATCGGCGGCGATGGCGGCGCTGAGTGCGGGCCAATAACGGGTGAAGAAGGGCAGGTCGGCCCAAGCGGGCGGGATCATCCCTTCAGGCCGCCGACGTGATGCGTGCGAGTGTCGCGATCTTTTCCTTCGCGGCCCCGGTATCGATGCTGGTGGCGGCGAGTCCGACGCCGTCGGACAGTTTACCCACCCGACCCGCGACCATAAGCGCGGCGGCGGCGTTCAGCAGGACCGCGTCGCGGTAGGCGCCGCCCTCGCCATCGAGCAGCGCGCGGAAGGCGATCGCATTCTCCTCGGGCGTGCCGCCCATGATCGCTTCGAACGGGTGGGTCGGCAGGCCCGCGTCGGCGGGCGTGACCTCGAACTCGTCGACCGTGCCGCCGTCCAGCGCTGCGACAGAGGTCGGCCCAGCGATCGACATCTCGTCCGTGCCGTCCGAACCATGCACCAGCCAGGCCCGTTCGGACCCGAGCGCGCCCAGCACCTCGGCCATGGGCCGGATCCAGGCCCGCGCAAAGGCGCCGGTCAGCTGTCGCTTCACCCCGGCGGGGTTGGTCAGGGGCCCGAGCAGGTTGAAGACGGTGCGCGTGCCCAGTTCGGCCCGCGTCGGCATCACATGGCGGATCGCCGGATGGTGCATCGGCGCCATCATGAAGGCGATGCCCGCCTCGGAAAGCGCCTGTTCCACTACCTCCGGCCCGACCATCACATTGACGCCGAGCTGGGTCAGCGCGTCCGCCGCGCCGGATTTGGAAGAAAGATTGCGGTTGCCGTGCTTGGCCACCACCTGGCCCGTGCCCGCCACAACGAAGGCGGTCGCGGTCGAGATATTGAGCGTTCCCTTGCCGTCGCCACCGGTGCCGACAATATCCATCGCGCCTTCAGGCGCCCGGACCGCATGGCACTTCGAGCGCATCACATGGGCGGCGGCGGCGATCTCTTCGACCGTTTCACCGCGCGTGCGCAGCGCCATCAAGAGCCCGCCCATCTGGCTTGGGGTCGCGGCGCCGTCGAACAGGGCCTCAAAGGCGGTCTCCGCCTCGGCCCGCGTCAGCGGCCGGTCGGCGGCGATGCCGATCAGCGGGCGCAGGTCGGCACTCATGCCGCCGCTCCAAGCGGCACGTTGGCGCTTTCGAGGAAGTTCCGCAGCATCTGGTGGCCATGTTCCGATGCAATGCTTTCGGGGTGGAACTGCACGCCTTCGATCGGCAGGTCGCGGTGCCTGAGCCCCATGATCGTGCCGTCTTCAAGCCAGGCGGTAACCTCCAGGCATTCGGGCAGGCTGTCGCGCTCGACGATCAGCGAATGATAGCGCGTCGCCGCGAAGGGTGAGGGCAGGCCGCGGAACATGCCCTGGCCGGAATGGTGCATCGTCCCCATCTTGCCATGCACGATCTCATGGCAGCGCACCACGCGGCCGCCAAATGCCTCGCCGATGGTTTGATGGCCAAGGCAGACGCCCAGAAGCGGTGTGCGGGTTTCCGCCGCAGCGGCGGTCAGAGCGAGGCAAATCCCGGCCTGCGCCGGATCGCAGGGCCCGGGCGACAGGACGATCGCGTCCGCCTTCATCGCCATCGCTTCCTGCACATCCAGTGCATCATTGCGCCGCACGATGACATTCGCCCCGATCTCGCCGAAATAATGCACAAGATTGTAGGTGAAACTGTCGTAATTATCGATGAGCAAGAGCATCGCAGGTCCTTTCAGCGGCACGCGGGGATCTGGAAATGGACGTCCGTCACATTCTGGGTGAACCCCGGCGCATGTCGGGCTATACATGAGGGAAGCCGCGTCTCGGGGTCAAGGGTGGGTCGTCACGATCTGGCCGAGGATGCGGGAGAAAAGAACGGGCAGAGGCACCGGAGGTCGGGGTGAGCAGAAGCTATGTCGCCGGAAGCGTGACGGGTGTTGTCCTGTCGCTTGTAGGGTTTGGGGTGATCTCCACGGTCGCCCCGCCGCCAACCGGGCATCAGGACCATAATCAGGCGCCTGAGGAAACTGCGGTTCAGGTGCCCGAGGCGGTGGCGCCTGTCACCGAGACGACCGAAGCCGATGCGCCTGCCGCACCCGAAAGTGCGGATGCAGGCGCCCCTGAAGCGGCGATCCTTGATGTGCCCGAAGGGTCCGAGTTCGACGCGGCCAAGGGTGATACCGTCGCCGCGCTGCCCGAGGCGGAGCCCGCGCCGGAGGCAGAGGCGGATCAGGCCAGCGCCGCCCCTGCCGCCGAACCCGCGCCAGCCTTGAGCGAAACTACGCCTCCGGCTGCACCCGACAGCGGGCCGGTCGCGTCACTGCAGGCGGATCAGACCGTATCGGAGGGATCTGCCCCTGACCTGCCCGCGGCGGAAGTGCCCATTGCGGAACCGTCGCCCGCCGCTACACTTGCGGCCCCCGAGGGGACGGCCCATGCTTCGGGCGCGGGGCAGCAGGGCGGGCCGCCCTCGCCCGGTCAGTCAATCGATATCGCCCTCGCCGAACCGGCTGACCAACCGACCGAAGATGCGGCAGCAGCGACCGACGCCCCGTCAACCTCGGCAGAGGCCCAGCAAGAGGAAGCTCCGACGCCGGCAGCCGCTGCGACCGGCGAGATGACCAACGACGCAGAGGCAGATGCAGAGGCAGAGCCGGAAGCGCAGGCCATGCCTGTCACTGCGCCGGCCGAGGCGGCGACCGAACCGGCCGTGGAAGCGCCATCCGCTGATGCGGCGGCGCCGGTTGAACCAGCGTCGGACACGGTGGCGGAGGCCGCGCCCTCCGTTGATCCTGCGCAGGAACCTGCACCGGAGCCCGAACCCGCGCCGCAGCCGTCCGCCGAACCTGAAACAGGGGCCTCGCCTGAAGTCGTGGCTGAGCCCGGCCCGGAAGCGGCACCCGAGGAACCCGCCGCTCTGCCTGCCAGCGACCCAGAGGTCACCGCAGAGCCTGCATCCGAGCCCGCCCCGGAAGACAGCGGCAAACCCAAGATCCTGACGCTCGACCCGGCGACTGCGCCGGAGGGGCAGGGAACCGCTGCGCTTGGCCGTGAAGTGCCGGGCGTCAAGATCCTTCGGCCGCCGACGGCGGACGCTGCCGACGAAAGCTCCGCAGCGGAGGCCAAGTCCGCGGAAGAGGGCCTTCCCGACACGGCGTCCGAAGCGATGCCCGATGGCCAGGTCCCGCCCCTGAAGGCCTATGCGGCCGCCTTCGAAAATCCCGACGCGCGTCCGCCGCTTGCGGTAATCATCCTCGACGTAGGTACGGCGGCGGGCGGGCTCGATCCGTCCGCATTGGCGGCATTGCCCTTCGCCGCGACCGTCGCCGTCGATCCGCTCGCACCGGATGCGGCGGACCGTGAGACCGCGCTGCGGTCTGCGGGGGCGGAAGTGGCAATCTTCGCGGGCGACTTGCCGCAGGGCGCGACGCCCGCCGATATGGAAGTGGCTTATCAGAGCTATGTGCAGGCCCTGCCGCATTCGGTCGCGCTGATCGGCCTGCCTGGCGCGGCTTTCCAAAAACAAAGCCTCGATGCCCAGCATATGGCGGCGCTTCTGGCGACCGATGGGCGGGGCTTCATCACCTTCGCTCAGGGCCTGAACGCGGCCCGTCGTGCGGCGGAAAAGGCAGGCGCGCCTGTGGCTTCGGTCGACCGGCTGATCACGGTGGAGGATGCAAAGGGCGGCGCACTGGCGCGCGAGCTTGACAAGCTTGCCTTCAGTGCCGCGCAGAAAGGATCGGCGGTAATCGCGATCCCATCGACGGCCGAGGCGATCACCGGGCTTATCGCCTGGAGCGGCTCCAATGCCGCAGGATCGGTGGCGCTGGCGCCCGTATCGGCACTGATGAACGCGAACGGCGGCTGATCAGCCGCCTTTCGCCTCAACCGTTACCGCGCCGGATGAAGAGGCCCGCGTCTTCGGCCGCGCGTTTCAGCGCCTTGGATTTGTTGACGGTTTCCTGGAATTCCGCCTCGGGGTCGCTGTCAAAGACGACGCCGCCACCCGCCTGAATATAGAGCTTTTCATCCTTTACCACGGCGGTGCGCAGCGCGATGCACATGTCCATCTCGCCATTGGCGGCGAAATAGCCGACCCCGCCGCCATAGATGCCGCGCTTTTCCGGCTCCAGCTCGTCGATGATCTCCATTGCCCTGACCTTGGGCGCGCCCGAGACGGTGCCTGCGGGCAGGCCTGCCAGCAGCGCCGACAAGGCATCATGGTCGGGGCTGAGTTCGCCCACCACGTTCGACACGATATGCATGACGTGGCTGTAACGTTCGATGATGAACTTCTCGGTCGGGTGAACGGTGCCGACCTTCGCCACCCGGCCCACATCGTTGCGACCGAGGTCGAGCAGCATCAGATGTTCGGCCAGTTCTTTCTTGTCGGCCAGCAGATCGGCCTCGTGCGCCTTGTCTTCTTCCGCCGTTCGGCCACGCGGGCGGGTGCCGGCGATCGGGCGGATCGTCACCTCGCCGTCGCGGACGCGCACGAGGATTTCGGGCGAACAGCCGACGATATGGAAGCCGCCGAAGTTGAAGAAGGTCAGGAAGGGTGAGGGGTTCGTGCGGCGGACCGACCGGTAGAAGGCGAAGGGCGGCAGCTTGAAATCCGCCGTCCAGCGCTGCGAGGGCACGACCTGAAAGATGTCGCCCGCGCGGATATAGTCCTTGGCCTTCTCGACCGCCGCCCGGTAGCCTTCTGGCGTGAAGTTCGACTTCATCTCGCCCAAGAGTGCGGCGTCACCCAGCGCCCGCGTCTCACCCGCAGGCGCGCGTTCCAGATCGCGCACCGCGTCCATCACCCGTTCGGCCGCCTGCGCGTAGGCAGCCCGCGCGCTCAGACCCGTTCCCGCCCATGCGGGCGAGCAGACGGTCACCTCGCCCTTCACGCCGTCGAGCACCGCCACGACGGTCGGGCGCATCAGGACGGCATCGGGCACGCCAATCGGATCGGGATTGATGTTCGGCAGATGCTCCACCAGCCGGATCATGTCGTAGCCGAGATAACCGAAAAGCCCCGCCGCAATGGCGGGAAGGCCTTCGGGCATGTCCATACGGCTTTCGGCAATCAGGGCGCGCAGCGTTTCCAGCGGGTGACCTGCAAGTGGTTCGAAAGCCTCGGCGTCAAAGCGCGCCTGCCGGTTGATCCGGCTTTGCTCGCCCCGGCAGTCCCAGATGACATCGGGCTTCAGCCCCACGACGGAATAGCGCCCGCGCACCTCGCCGCCGGTCACCGATTCCAGCATGAAGCTCATCGGCCCGGCATCGGCGAGCTTCAGCATCAGCGAGACCGGCGTGTCGAGGTCGGCTGCAAGGCGGGCATAAACGAGCTGGTTCTCGCCGCGCGCCCAACCGGCCTCGAACGCCTCGTATGAAGGGAAAAGCGCCAAGATCGTTCCTATTGCATCTGCGCATTCACGGCAGCGACCGCTGCCTGATTGAGGCTGAGCCCGGCATTCGCCTGCAAGGTGCGGGCGAATTGTTCGAAGACGTCGCGCGCGAGCGACTGGTCGAGCGTTGCCTCGATCTGGGCCCGTTTCGCGGCCACCGCCGCGTCGGCCGGATCGACCGGGGTGACGGCATTCAGCGTCACGAGGAACACACGGCCAGCCGCCTCGACCACCCGGCTTTCGCCCGCGATCATCTGGAAGACGGCTTGACCGACTTCGGGCACGGCGTCAGGCACAAAGTCATTGCGCCCAAAACTGTCGTCACGGGTGGTGACGAGACCAAGCGCCTCAAGCATAACGCCATTCTGAAGCTGGGCGAGATCCTCGCCGGCGAGCGCCAAGAGCGCCGCATGGGTCTGATCGGTCGTCCAGTCGGCAATCACTTTGTCGCGCACCTCTTCCAGCGGGCGGAGTGCGGGGGCAACAATCTCATCAAGACGGATGGCGAAGACACCGCCATCTTCCAGTCCGACGAGCGTCGGGAAGCTCTCGGTGTTTACCTGGCTGGCCGCCTGGCGGAAGGCCTCATAGGCCGCAAGACCGCCCTCGGTCTCGCTGTTGACCTCGATCTGGCCGAATTCCAGCCCCTCGTCCCTGGCGACCTCTTCGAGCGTCGCGCCAGAAGCAAGCTGATCCTCGATCGCTTCTTGCCGGTCGGCGACCGCGCGCCGCGCCCGGTCCATCGCGACTTCGGAGCGCAGATCGTCGCGGGCGTCCTCGAAGCTGGTGATCTGAGCGGCGAGGATCCCGTTCATCGCGAAAAGCGCGGGGCCGAGGTTGGTCTCCAGCGGGCCGGTGACACCCGGTTCGGGCAGGGCAAAGACGGCGTCGCCAGCCGTGTCCAGATCTTCCTTCGCGACCTCGCCCATATCGACATCGTCGATGGAGAGCCCGCGTTCCCTCGCCAGATCCTCAAAGCTCGCCTCGCCCTTGTCGAAACGGGCCTTGGCGGCGGCGGCTTCCTCGGCGGTGGGATAGATCAGCCGCGCAACAAGCCGCCGCTCGGGGATCACGAATTCGGACTTGCGATCCTCGTAAGCTTTCTTCAGCGCCTCTTCGTCGACCGCGACCTTATCCATCAGATCCTCCGGCTTCAGCCAGATGTAGGAGATCTGCCGGGTCTCAGGGCGCATATAGCTGTCGCCATGGCCGTCGTACCAGGCCTTCACCTCGTCGTCGGTTGGCGCAGCGACGGGCGCGGGCAGGTCGCTCGCGATGAGTTCGGCGAAGGTGAAGTCGCGGGTTTCCATGTCCCAGCCGGTCAGCCGGTCGACCAGGTCGCCGGGCGCCTTGACGCCGCCGAGGACTGCGCCCTGCAGAAGCGTGCGCGCCGCTTCATCGCGCAGCGATCTTTCGAACTCGGCCGCACTCATCCGCTGGGACTGCAGGAATTGCGAATAGAGGTCCTGGCTGAACTTGCCGCTTGCATCCTGCAACGCCGGCGCCGCCATCAGCTTGTCGCGCACCTCGGCATCGCCCACTGACACGCCGACCGCATTGGCCTCGTTCTCAAGCGTCGCGGCCGTGACCAACTGTTGCAGCACGACACGGTCGAGCCCCATCTGCTGGGCTTGTTCAAACGTCAGCTGCTGGCCGAACTGGACCGAGGTCGCGCGGATCTCGGATTGCAGCGCGCGGGCATATTCATTCACGGTGATCGGACGGGTCCCCACATGGCCAAGTTCGGTCTTGCCGCCCGAGAAGGAGGTCACGCCATAGCCGCCGAGCCCGACCATCACCAGCGCCAGAATGCCCCAGACGACCGAATTGGCCTTTTTCCTGCGCAGGCGCGTGGACATGATTGCTGGCTCCCCTTCACTGTCACTGAGGCTGTTTAGGGCCTATGCGGGGCCCGGGCAAGGCCGCTCGGCATCCATCCGATGTAAGCGCGGCGGGCGGCTCCTCGTCGGTCTTCGACCGCTCGTTGCAGCGTGGCGAGCGAAGAGCGCCGAAGGCGGCGATGAGCGACGCGGCGAAGGGCGGTCAGGGCTGCCAGGTCGCGAGGCGGTCGATCAGGCGGCCTATTCCGGCCGCATCCACATTGGCGAAGGCAATGCGGAACTGCCGCTTCCCGGCAGCGTCATCCTCGGGCATGAACATCGTGCCCGGCAACATCAGGATACCCGCCTCGGCGACCAGCCGTTTGGCCATCTCGGGCGAGGGCAGCGCGTGGGGATGTTCCACATAGGCGAAATAAGCGCCGCAGCCCAGAAGCCGCCAGCCCTGCAGCCGCGCGAATCCTTCGGTCATTGCGGCGCGACGTGTAAGGATCTCGGCCCGCTCGCCTGCAACCCACTGGGACAGGTTCCGCATCCCCCAGAGGGCTGCAATCTGGCCGAGCTGGCTGGGACAGATCGCCACCGTATCGAGGAATTTCTCGATCTCGGCCAGAAAGGCGCGGTCGGCGACAATCGCGCCGACCCGGTGGCCGGTCAGTCGGTAGGCTTTTGAGAAGGAATAGAGATGGATAAGCGTGCCGCGCCAGTCGGGATTGGCAAACAGATCGTGCGGCGCGCCGGTGCGACTGTCGAAGTCGCGATAGGTCTCGTCCACGATCAGCGCGAGCCCGCGCGCGCGTGCGAGATCGAAGAAGGCGCGGAGGAGCGCCGAGGGATATTCGACCCCGCCGGGATTGTTGGGCGAGACGAGCACTATGGCACGCGTGCGGTCGGTGATGAGCGCGGCCGCGCGCGCCGGATCAGGCAGAAGGTCGTCGCCGGTCGGGAGCGGCACAGCGCGGACGCCCGCCATGTCGAGCCACATTTTATGGTTGAAATACCAAGGCGTTGGCAGGATGACTTCATCTCCCGCGCCTGCGAGTGTCGCCAGCGCCGCGCAGAAGGCCTGGTTGCAGCCCTGGGTGATCGCCACCTCTTCCGGCGCGATGCTGCCACCGTAGGCCGCCGACCATTGCGCGGCGACTTCCGCCCGCAGGTCCGGCAAGCCGAGGACCGGGCCGTAGAGATGCGCCTCGGCGCGGGTCAGCGCGGCTTCGGCGATCGCCTGCCGCAGGCCTTCTGGCGGTGGATCGACCGGCGCGGCCTGACTGACGTTGATCAGCGGCCTGTCAGGCGGGAATGTCACGCCTTCCAGCCAGCGGCGTGCCTCCATCACCGGGGGGGCGAAGGTGGCGCTCATCGCGGGATTGAGGGGCAGGGACATGGGCGGAACCTCGGCAAGCGTTCAGCGCATGGATACAGATTTCCGCGCGGGCCGCAGCCCCAAAAACGACCAGAGGCCAGATCAGACCGCGCGCTTCATCAGGCCATATTCGCGGCCGACGAGCCAGATCATGAACATGTCGAACCCGCAGAGCATCAGCAGATAGATGGAATGGGTGCGGGTGAACTCGATCCCCTGATAGGCAACGAAGGCTGCGAGCAGCGCCATCGCCGCCGGATAGGCCCAGCGGACCTTGCGCGCCAGAAGCGCCACCATCACCAGTTTCAGAAACCCGTGCATGACCAGATAGAAATAGTAGAAATTGTCGACCGGCATCAGCGGCAGGTGCTGGGCCTGTTCGGCGAGCGTCCGCACCACCGGATCATCTGCATCCTGGGTCAGTTCATGCTGGGTCAGCCATGCGATCGAGCCTTCAACCGGAAGACTGGGGGCCGAGGGAAACTGCGCCCGCATCCAAAGCCAGCCACCGACTGCGGCCTCTAGGCTCGCAAGGCTTCCCTTGACCGCGAGCGTCGCAGTGAACAGCCGGTGCAGCAGCCCTTGCGCCCAGGCTGCGGTTTGGCGGACCATGATGGATCAGTCTTTCCCGCGATAGGGTTCGACATATTGAAGCGCCATGTCCCAGGGGAAGAAGATCCAGGTATCCTGACTGACTTCCGTGATGTAGGTGTCGACCATGCCCCGGCCCTCGGGCTTGGCATAGACCGTGGCGAAATGCGCCTTGGGATAGAGATTGCGCACGAGTTCCAGCGTCTTGCCGGTATCGACCAGATCGTCGACGACCAGCACGCCTTCGCCATCCGTCCCCATGATATCGGCCTGCGGGGCCTTGATCACGCGGGGCATGGTCTGTTCCTGATGGTTGTAGGACTTGACCGAGATCGTATCGACGACGCGGATATCCAGTTCGCGGCTGACGATCATCGCAGGCGCCATGCCGCCACGGGTGATCGCCACGACCGCGCGCCAGGCACCATTGTCCGGCCCCTTGCCATCAAGCCGCCAGGCCAGCGCCCGGGCATCGCGGTGGATCTGGTCCCAGCTGACGTGAAACCCTTTCTCGTGCGGAAGACGGTCGGTCATCTCAGCCCTCCTTACGCCCAGTGACGACGTCGATATCGGGCGCATCGACCGATTTCATGCCGACGACATGATAGCCGCAGTCGACGTGATGCACCTCGCCGGTCACCCCTGACCCGAGATCGGAGAGAAGATAGAGCGCGGACTTGCCGACCTCTTCCTGATTGACGTTGCGGCGCAGGGGCGAGTTCAACTCGTTCCATTTGAGGATATAGCGGAAATCGCCGATGCCAGAGGCGGCGAGCGTCTTGATCGGTCCGGCGGAAATGGCGTTGCAGCGGATGCCGTCCTTGCCCAGATCCTCGGCAATGTAGCGCACGGAGGCCTCAAGCGCTGCCTTGGCCACGCCCATCACATTGTAATGCGGCATGACGCGTTCGGCGCCGTAATAGGTGAGCGTCAGGAGCGACCCGCCGTCCGGCATCATCGCGGCGGCCCGGCGGCAGACGGCGGTGAAGGAATAGACGGAAATGTCCATCGTCATGCGGAAATTGTCGGGGCCGGTGTCGACATAACGGCCGCGAAGTTCGTTTTTGTCTGAAAAACCAATGGCATGGACGACGAAGTCCAACTTGCCCCAGGCAGATTGCAAATGCTCGAAGAGCTTGTCGAGCGACCCTTCGTCCGCGACGTCGCATTCGACGATCTGGGTGCAGCCGATTTCAGCGGCGAGCGGCTGAACGCGTTTCAAGAGCGCATCGCCTTGATAGGACAGGGCAATTTCCGCGCCCTCATTGGCGCAGGCCTTGGCAATGCCCCAGGCGATCGACTTGTCGTTCGCAAGCCCCATGATCAGGCCGCGCTTGCCTGCCATCAGTCCGTTTGCCATATCTGTCCCCGCGCCTGATCCTGTGGGCGAAGCTTTAGGGCAAGTTCCGGACTGCTTCAAGGGCGGGACGGCGGGCGCCAGGGAACCGAAGTCAAGAGAAGATAAGCATGGACGCAGGCGACAGAACCGGGATTTTCGCAGGCGACAACCCTTTCGCGATCGCGCGAGACTGGCTGGTCGAGGCCGAAACAGCGGAGCCGAATGACCCGAATGCCATTGCGCTCGCAACCGTCGATGCCGACGGCCTGCCGAACGCGCGGATGGTGCTTTTGAAAGAAATCACCGATCAGGACTTCGTCTTCTACACCAATTATGGCTCGGCCAAGGCGCGCGAGGTCGAGGCGGCAGGCAAGGCCGCTTTCGTGATGCATTGGAAGAGCTTGCGCCGACAGGTTCGCGTGCGCGGTCTCATCCGGCGCGAGGATGGCGCAGAGGCGGACACCTACTTTGCTTCGCGTTCGCTCAAGAGCAGGCTGGGGGCCTGGGCGTCGAAACAATCCGAACCGCTTGCATCGCGGGCCGCGTTAATGGCAGAAGTGGCGCGGGTGACCGTGAGTATGGGGGTGAATCCTCCCAGACCGCCATTTTGGGGCGGGTTCAGATTATGTCCGCTCGAGATCGAATTCTGGGCGGATGGTGCGTTTAGGCTTCATGATCGTTTCCAGTGGCGACGCGATACAGTCGCAGACAGGTGGGACATCAGGAGGCTCAACCCATAGTACGAGTAGAGGGGTGAAAGGTCCCGGTGGCTTTGAAGAGCAGGCCGAGGGAACAGTAGGAATGGAAAGTTCTTGACGATGACAGAACAAGAAGAGGCGCACCGCGTGGTCAAGGGCCGCGTGAAGTGGTTTGACGCCTCCAAAGGATTTGGCTTCATTATCGCCGACGAAGGGTTGGGCGATATTCTCTTGCATGCCAATGTGCTCAGGAACTTCGGGCAGGGCTCGGTCGCCGACAATGCCCAGATCACCGTAAAGATTCAGCAGACTGCACGCGGCCATCAGGCCACTGAAGTAATGGAGATCGAACCCCCCGAGGAGGAGGAGCGCGCGCCGATCGAGGATCTCGGCACGAGCGACGCCGCCACCATTGCAGCGCTGCCTCTAGAGCCCGCCCGGGTCAAATGGTTCGACAAGGGCAAAGGCTTTGGTTTCGCAAATGTTTTTGGTCGCCCGGAAGATGTCTTCATCCATGTCGAGGTGCTCCGTCGGTCGGGCTTTGCAGACCTCGGACCCGGCGAGGCCGTCGGTCTCAGGGTGATCGAGGGCAAGCGCGGCCGGATGGCCGCAATGGTGACGAGTTGGGAAAGCGCCATTCGAGAGCGCAAGTAGCGCTTGCTGCGCTTTGGTTGATCTGCGGCGCCGATGGGGCGGCCGCAGATGTCGCTTGCTCGGAGGGCAGGGTGGATCTGCGCTGGCCGGGTGGTGGTGCGGTATTCTCGGTCGAGGTTGCGGACGATGATGCCGAACGTCATCTCGGGCTGATGAACCGCGACCGGATGTCGGCAGGCCACGGCATGCTCTTCGTCTATGACCGCCCGCGCATCGTCGCATTCTGGATGAAGAACACCCGCATCCCGCTCGACATGATCTTCGTCGGTGGCGATGGCAGGGTGCGCAAGGTGCATGAAGGTGCCAAGCCCTTCGACGAGACGCCGATACCGGGCGGCGAGGACATCCAGTTCGTGCTTGAGATCAACGGCGGGCTCGCCCGGAGGCTGGGAATCGCGCCAGGCGCGGAGCTTCGCCATCCGGCAATTGATTCGGACGCTGCCGCCTGGTCCTGCTCCGCTGGCGAGTGATCGGTACGTGTGGACGCCGGCATTTTCGGCAGGCTTGGCGCAAGGCGGGCTTCCCATTGCGGCGACGAACCGCTAGAGGATAGCCCGTCGGGGCGTAGCGCAGTCTGGTAGCGCGACGGTTTTGGGTACCGTAGGCCGGGGGTTCGAATCCTCTCGCCCCGACCATCACTTAGCCGATTTTCGTCAGGCCCGTTCTGCAGTTCGTTTTGCAGAGTTGGTCCGTCGAGGTTTTTCGCCTCCACATGGTCGGTCGCGGGAACTGGACCCATCCAGAATGTTCCTGTAATGTTCCTATATGCCTGCACCCCGTCCGTCTGCCTCGCCGATGAAGCATCCACGCCTGTCAGAGATGGCGTCGCGGGGTATGTTGTTGTCGGTCCATTGCGGATTGTGCGGGCGGCGCGCGAACTACTGGGCATGTGACCTGGCGCTTGTCCTCGGTGCCGGTGCGAGCGCCGTCGATCCGCCGTTTCCCTGCGGCCGCTGCCGTTCGGACGAATATCTGAACCTTTCGTGGCGCTTGCCGTCCGCGGCCGAGCTCGCGGCGGGATTGACTGTCAGGCGGCCAAAGCGTCAGGTTCTTCGCTGGATTTGGCGCAATGAGCGGGCCTGACCATGTGCAATCTCTTCAACCAGACCAGCGCAAAAGAGGCGATGCGCCGGGTCTTCCCGGATCGGCCATGGGACGATGGCACGGGAAATCTCGGCCCTGCCGACATCTATCCCGATCGCGACGCGGCGATTGTACGTCGGGATGGTGAGAGCATGGTGCTTGCGCGCGCGCGCTGGGGGCTCCCGAGCCCTCCGCAGTTCCATAGCAAGAGCGGTATCGACCGTGGCGTTACGAATGTCCGCAATACTGCCTCCGCACACTGGCGCAGGTGGCTTGGGCCGGAAAATCGCTGCCTGGTTCCGTTCGATCGTTTTGCGGAACCTGGGCCCGGCGGCAATTGCTGGTTCGAGATCGCCGATGGCCGGCCCGCTTTCTTTGCGGGAATTCAGGTGCCGCGCTGGCGCAGCATCCGGAAATTGAAAGACGGCGAGACCATCGACGATCTGTTCGCGTTCCTGACCTGCCCTCCGAACGCCGAGGTTGCCGCCGTACATCCGAAAGCGATGCCGGTTCTGCTGCTGGAATCAGCGGATTGGGAAGGCTGGCTGACCCTGCCGTGGACAGAAGCGAACCGCCTGCAACGACCGGCACCGGATGGGAGCCTTCGTCGGCTGGAAACCTGACCAACAGGCCCTCTGCAGGTCAACCACGCAAGTGTTGGCGGTCGCCTCCACATTCATGGGCCCGAGACAGGGGCGCTCTTGCTACCCGGTCTAGGGGCGGTCCGGCGATAGCGGGAGATTTTGTGATTCCGTGCCCTCGCCATGCCCGGTGCGCCGTCTCGCGCCATGCCTGTCATCTTTTTGCAATAGTCGCGGATTACCCAAAGCGGCATTAACCAAGGTTGACGGCTGTGGACAATTTGAAGCGATTTCGCAGAAAAGGACCTCAAGCCGCCATAACGCTTGATGAATTTGTCCGCAGGGTCGTGCGCCCGGTCTGTGCATGAATCATCCGGACGCGCTGCCGCAGCCGCCTGGTCTCGGCGGTCAACCGAAATATCGGCCTGCCTATGCGATTTTTCCCGTTGACGCGCCGCTGCTTTCTACGCCAGTTTGTATGCGCTAAGAGGGGCACACACTACATATAGTGCCCCCGCCGTGGGACAAATCATCAATCGACCTGTTGACCGCGCGATAGGCGCGGCGGTAGATGCGTCGCTGATCCCGCGTAGCGAAACCGGTGCGACGCCCCCGAAGAGGGCGGAGGCGCCAGACAAAAAACGAGACGGGGGCAGAGATGAAGATCGAACGCAAATTCACCAAGGCCGGACAGGATGCCTATGCGGGCATCGGCTTTGCGACCACCACGTCGGAAATCCGCAATCCCGACGGCAAGATCGTGTTCCGTAACGAGGCCGTCGAAGTGCCGGAGGGCTGGAGCCAGGTCGCATCCGACGTGCTCGCCCAGAAATACTTCCGCAAGGCGGGCGTCGCCGCGCGGCTGAAGAAAGTGAAGGAAAAGGGCGTACCCGAATTCCTGTGGCGTTCGGTCCCCGACGAAGCGGCGCTTGAGAAGCTGCCGAAGGAAGAGCGGATCGTCGGCGAGACCTCGGCCAAGCAGGTGTTCGACCGCCTGGCAGGCGCCTGGGCCTACTGGGGTTGGAAGGGCGGCTATTTCTCGACCGAGGCCGACGCGAGCGCCTATTTCGACGAAATGCGCTTCATGCTGGCCGAACAGATGGCCGCGCCGAACTCGCCCCAGTGGTTCAACACGGGGCTCCACTGGGCCTATGGCATCGACGGCCCTTCGCAGGGTCACTTCTATGTCGATTACAAGTCGGGCGAACTGGTGAAATCCAACTCCGCCTATGAACATCCCCAGCCGCATGCCTGCTTCATCCAGTCGGTCAGTGACGATCTGGTGAACGAGGGCGGCATCATGGACCTCTGGGTTCGCGAGGCGCGACTGTTCAAATACGGTTCGGGAACCGGCACCAACTTCTCCTCGCTCCGTGGCGAGGGCGAGAAACTGTCGGGCGGCGGCAAATCCTCGGGTCTTATGGGCTTCCTTAAGATCGGCGACCGGGCGGCCGGCGCCATCAAGTCGGGTGGCACCACGCGCCGCGCCGCCAAGATGGTGATCTGCGACATGGATCACCCCGACATCGAAGCCTTTATCAATTGGAAGGTCATCGAAGAGCAGAAGGTCGCCTCGCTGGTCGCCGGATCGAAGATCCACGAGCGTCAGCTGAATGACATCTTCGCTGCCATCCGCCAGTGGGACGGGTCTTCGGAGGATGCCGTCGATCCGGTGAAGAACGAGGCGCTGAAGGCCGCGATCCGCGGCGCCAAGAAGGCGATGATCCCCGACACCTACGTGAAGCGGGTGCTGGACTATGCCAAGCAGGGCTTCGGCTCGATCGAATTCCCGACCTATGACACCGACTGGGACAGCGAAGCCTATGCCTCGGTCTCGGGCCAGAATTCCAACAATTCCGTCCGCGTCACCGACGCCTTCCTGAAGGCGGTCAAGGACGATGCCGATTGGGAGCTTGTCCGCCGCACCGATGGCAAGATCGCCAAGACGGTGAAGGCCCGTGACCTCTGGGCGCAGGTGGGCCATGCCGCCTGGGCCTGCGCGGACCCCGGCATCCAGTTCCACGATACGGTGAACGCCTGGCATACCTGCCCCGAAGACGGGGCGATCCGGGGCTCGAACCCCTGTTCGGAGTACATGTTCCTCGACGACACGGCCTGCAACCTTGCCTCGATGAACCTCCTGACCTTCTACAAGGGGGCGAAGTTCGACGCCGACGCCTATGTGCATGCGACCCGTCTCTGGACCGTGACGCTAGAAATCTCTGTCCTGATGGCGCAGTTCCCCTCGAAGGAAATCGCGCAGCGGTCCTATGATTTCCGCACGCTCGGCCTTGGCTATGCCAATATCGGCGGGCTCCTGATGAACATGGGTCTTGGCTACGACAGCGACGAGGGTCGGGCGCTCTGCGGCGCGCTGACGGCGGTGATGACCGGCGTGTCCTACGCCACCTCGGCCGAAATGGCGGGCGAGCTTGGCCCGTTCCCGTCCTACGGCAAGAACGCGGCCCACATGCTGCGCGTGATCCGCAACCACCGCACGGCCGCCTATGGCAAGACCGACGGCTACGAGGCGCTGGCGGTAAAGCCGGTCGCGCTCGACCATGCCAACTGCCCCGACAAGGCGCTGATCAAGCTGGCGAAATCCGCCTGGGACGAGGCGCTGGAACTGGGCGAGAAGCACGGCTACCGCAATGCGCAGGCCACCGTCATTGCGCCGACCGGCACGATCGGCCTGGTCATGGATTGCGACACGACCGGCATCGAGCCCGACTTCGCGCTGGTGAAGTTCAAGAAGCTCGCGGGCGGCGGCTATTTCAAGATCATCAACCGCTCCGTCCCGGCGGCGCTCGAAACCCTTGGCTACGGCTCGGCCGAGATCGAAGAGATCGTCGCCTATGCCGTCGGCCATGCCTCGCTTGGCAACTGCCCCGGCATCAACCACACATCGCTGATCGGCCATGGCTTCGGCCCCCGCGAGATCGAGAAGATCGAGGCGGCGCTGCCCACCGCCTTCGACATCCGTTTCGTCTTCAACCAATGGACGCTCGGCGAGGACTTCTGCACAAAGACGCTTGGCATCCCGGCCGAGAAGCTGAACGACCCGACCTTCGACATGCTGCGCCACTTGGGCTTTACCCGCGCGCAGGTCGAGGCCGCGAATGACCATGTCTGCGGCACCATGACGCTGGAAGGCGCACCGCATCTGAAGGCCGAACATTACAGCGTCTTCGACTGCGCCAATGCCTGCGGCAAGAGGGGCAAGCGCTTCCTGTCCGTGGACAGCCACATCACCATGATGGCGGCGGCGCAATCGTTCATCTCGGGCGCGATCTCGAAGACGATCAACATGCCGAACAATGCGACGATCGAGGAAACGCTTGCCGCTTATGAACTCAGCCACTCGCTCGGCATCAAGGCCAATGCGCTCTACCGCGACGGGTCCAAACTGTCGCAGCCGCTCGCCGCTGCCCTCGTCGAGGATGACGAGGAGGCCGAGGAAATCCTCGCCAACGGCTCGGCGCAGGAAAAGGCCGCCGTGCTGGCCGAGAAGATCATCGAGAAGGTGATCGTCAAGGAAGTGATCCGCAACCACCGCGAAAAGCTTCCCGAACGCCGCAAGGGCTATACCCAGAAGGCGATCGTCGGCGGCCACAAGGTGTACCTGCGAACCGGCGAGTACAAGGACGGCTCCTTGGGCGAAATCTTCATCGACATGCATAAGGAAGGCGCGGGCTTCCGGGCGATGATGAACAACTTCGCCATCGCCGTGTCCGTCGGCCTGCAATACGGCGTGCCGCTGGAAGAATTCGTCGACGCCTTCACCTTCACCAAGTTCGAACCGGCGGGCTTCGTGCAGGGCAATGACTCGATCAAGTCGGCGACCTCGATCCTCGACTATATTTTCCGCGAACTGGCGGTTTCCTACCTCGACCGCACCGACCTCGCCCATGTGAAACCGCAAGGGGCAAGCTTCGACGATCTCGGCGGCGGGGCGGAGGAAGGCCAGGCGAACGTCAGCGAGGTCACGGAAAGAACCGCCTCCAAGTCGCTGGAAGTGCTGAAGCAAATCTCCTCGACCGGCTATCTGCGGAAGCGCTTGCCGCAAGACCTCGTGGTGCTGCAGGGCGGCATCGGTGCGACCGCACTCGCAGGCGACCCGGTCGCGGTTCTGAATACGCTGATCCCCGAGACGATGATGGGCGGCGGCGTGGCCGGGGCGACCGCGCTTGCCTCTGGCACGGTGACGATGGACGCCCGCACCAAGGCCAAGATGCAGGGCTACGAAGGCGACCCCTGCGGCGAGTGCGGCAATTACACTCTGGTGCGCAACGGCACCTGCATGAAATGCAACACCTGCGGCGGGACATCCGGCTGCAGCTAAGGAATACCCTCCCCGGTCCCGCCGGACCGGGGAAGGCATCCGGGGCGGGTGCGCTCGCCCCAGACCGACGTTCAGGCCGCAGGCGAGATAACACCGAGCGGTACAACGACTGAGCCTGAACGGCGAAACTTGACAGGGGCGGGGCAACCCGCCCCTTTTTCTTGGTTTTTCAACGCTGTTAGCCGCCAACAAAGCCCTTGTTATTGCCTAACCGCGCGCGAAGACCCATCTGTCAGGCAACGGCGGTCCTTGCCGAAGAGGTTCGGGGTCGCCAGACTACAGACAAGCGCCGCTGCCATGGTGCGGAAGGAGAAAGAGATGAAGAAACTTATCGTCCTGACCTTCGGTCTCAGCCTCATGGGCTTTGCCGCAAGCGCCCAGACGACCGTCAGCGATACCGACGGCAACGGCACCTTCTCGATCGAGGAGATGACGGCGGCCTATCCGGACATGACGGCGACGCTCTTTGCAGAGATCGACGTCGACGGCTCGGGCGCCATCGACGCCGACGAACTGCAGGCCGCGCGCGAGAACGGCCAGATCAACTGACGCGGCCCCGAGTCGCGGACCGGATAGGCGATTATCGGCAGCCCCGGGGCGATCCGCCCCGGGGCTTTCCTTTTTCAGACCTTTCATCCTTTTCCCGCCGACGCGGGCCTGCCCCGGCAGCGCCGCGCCGCCGCCCTGACGCCACCTCATCGGGCCGGTCTTGCGGACGGGTGGGGCAGGGCGCAGATCGGTCGCCGTGACGCCACCAGTCACGGAACCGGGTATGAGACCCGCATGAAGGAGACAGTGATGAAACGACTGACCATTCCGCTCGGCCTGGCCCTCGGCCTCGGCGCGGGGCTCGCGGGCGCCCAGACCGTGCCCACGGACACCGACGGCAACGGCAGCTATTCGATGGCCGAGATGCAGGCGGCCTGGGTCGACCTGACCGAGGATGTCTTCAAGGCGATCGACACGGATGCGAACGGCGAGGTCGACGCGGACGAGTTGAAGGCCGCGATGGATGCGGGCGTTCTGAAGTAGGCCCGCAAGCGGGGCCCCGGCGATCCAGACCGCCGGGGCCTCTCGCGGCTCAGATGCCGCGCGACAGCGCCGCGACGCCGGTGCGGGCCACATCGACAAGGCCCAAGGGCCGCATCAGATCGGCAAAAGCGTCGATCTTCTCGGGCGTGCCGGTGATTTCGAAGACGAAGCTTTCCAGCGTCGAATCGACAACATTGGCGCGGAAAATCTCGGCAAGTCGCAAGGCCTCGATCCGCTTGTCGCCCGTCCCCGCCACCTTGAACAAAGCCAATTCCCGCTCGACCGACGCGCCCTCGACCGTCAGGTCATGGACGTCATGCACCGGCACGAGGCGGCCAAGCTGCGCCTTGATCTGTTCGATCACCGCAGGCGTGCCGCGGGTGACGACGGTGATGCGCGACCGGTGGCCCTTGTGATCGACCTCGGCCACGGTCAGGCTGTCGATATTGTAACCGCGCCCCGAGAAAAGCCCGATGACCCGAGCCAGCACGCCCGCCTCGTTGTCGACCAGAACCGCGAGCGTATGGCTTTCGATGATCTCTGCATTGGGATCGCGCAGATCGTAGGCCGAATGGCTCGTCGAGCCTTTCTTGATATTCAGTGCGGACATCGCTTCTCTGCCTCTTTCATCTTGGCAAAAATACCTCGGGGTGGCCATTGGTGCGCCATTGGTCCGAGCGCCAATGGCGACGGGGCGGCGCCCCCGGCCGTCTCACACCAGAACCGCCCCGTCAGCCCTGATCGCGCCTTCGGTCGCGGCGTCGCCCAGAAGCATCTCGTTATGCGGTTTGCCCGACGGGATCATGGGGAAGCAGTTTTCATGCTTCTCGACGAGGCAGTCGAAGATCACCGGCCCGTCATAGGCCAGCATCTCCAGGATCGCATCGTCCAGGTCCTTCGGATCGGAGCATTTGATGCCCTTGCAACCGAAGGCCTCGGCCAGTTTCACGAAATCGGGCAGGCTTTCCGACCAGCTCTGCGAATAGCGTTCGCCATGCAGAAGCTGCTGCCATTGCCGTACCATGCCAAGCCGTTCGTTGTTCAGGATGAACTGCTTGACCGGCGCGCGGAACTGCACGGCTGTCCCCATCTCCTGCATGTTCATCAGCCAGGAGGCTTCGCCCGCCACGTTGATGACCAAAGCGTCCGGATGGGCGATCTGCACACCGATGGACGCAGGCAAGCCATAGCCCATCGTGCCGAGGCCCCCGGACGTCATCCAGCGGTTCGGATCGTCGAACTGCAGGAATTGCGCCGCCCACATCTGGTGCTGGCCCACTTCGGTCGTCACATAACGCTTGCGACCCTTGGTCAGTGCCTCCAGCCGTTCAAGCGCGTACTGCGGTTTGATGATCGTGGCGGAATTCTTGTAGGTCAGGCATTTCTTCAGCTTCCACTGCTCAATCTGGCCCCACCAGTTCGCGAGCCCCGGCTTGTTGACCTTGCGGCCGCGGGCCTTCCAGACGTTCAGAAGGTCTTCCAGCACATGGGCCACGTCGCCGACGATGCCGATATCGACATGGATGACCTTGTTGATCGACGAGGGGTCGATGTCGATATGGGCCTTCTTCGAATGTGGTGAGAAATCGGCGAGCCGCCCGGTGATCCGGTCGTCGAAGCGGGCGCCGATGTTGATCATCAGATCGCAGCCATGCATCGCGAGGTTGGCCTCGTAAAGCCCGTGCATGCCCAGCATGCCGATCCAGCCTTTGCCCGAAGCCGGATAGGCGCCGAGGCCCATCAGCGTCGAGGTCACCGGAAAGCCGGTCGCATCGGCGATCTCGCGCAGAAGCTGGCTCGCGGCGGGGCCGGAGTTGATGACGCCGCCGCCGGTATAAAGGACCGGGCGTTCGGCCTGTTCCATCAGTTCCACAAGCGCGGTGATCGCCTTCAGATCGCCCTTCACGCGCGGCTGGTAATGATCGGTCCTCGCCTCGCGCGGCGCCTTGTACTGGCCGGTGGCGAACTGCACATCCTTGGGGATGTCGACCAGAACCGGGCCGGGGCGGCCGCTGGTCGCGACATGGAAGGCCTGGTGGATCACTTCGGCGAGCTTGTCTGTATCCTTCACCAGCCAGTTATGCTTGGTGCAGGGCCGGGTGATGCCGACCGTATCGGCCTCCTGAAACCCGTCGGTGCCGATCATGAAGGTGGGCACCTGGCCCGAGAGAACCACAAGCGGGATAGAATCCATCAGCGCGTCCACCATGCCGGTCACCGCATTGGTGGCGCCGGGACCTGAGGTGACCAGCACCACGCCCGGCTTTCCGGTCGAGCGCGCATAACCCTCGGCCATATGGACCGCGCCCTGCTCATGGCGCACCAGAATGTGGCGGATGTCGTTTTGCTGGAAAAGCTCGTCATAGATCGGTAGGACCGCGCCACCGGGATAGCCAAAGACCACGTCCACGCCCTGATCCTTCAGTGCCTGAACCACCATCCTCGCTCCGGTCATCGCCCGTGACATTCGCTCTTCCTCCAATCACGCCTTAAGCAACAAAAAGCCCCCGAGGGTCATCGGGGGCGCATGGGAACCTTCATGGTCTGCCGTCACCGGCCCATGCGCCAAACCTCTCCAAGTACAAGAATCGCCACCACGGCTCTTCCCTTTCGCTGCTGTGCGGCGGACATTAGGCGGGGTGAAACCGGGCGTCAACCAGCAAAATTCGGTGTTTTGTGTCTCTGACGCTCTTTTTTCGGCAGTATTATTGCGCGACCAGCCTTCCGACGGCAACAAAGCGGATTTGGAGGGGCCTTCAGAGGCCGATCCAGAGCGTGTATCCGAGATAGGCTGCGAGGAATGCTGCGCCCGCACCCCGTCCCACCCGGTCATGTAGGTATGAAAGCGCGACCATCGCAAGCGCCGCGGCAAGCGCGATAGGAAGGTCAAACGCCGGGAAACGTGCGTCCACTGGCACCGGGTGGATCGCCGCCGTCAGGCCAAGGATGCCGAGGATGTTGAAGATGTTCGAGCCGAGCACATTGCCAAGCGCGATGGCACTGTTGCCGCGGAGCGCGGCAATGAGCGAGGTTGCAAGCTCGGGCAGCGAGGTGCCGATAGCGACGATGGTCAGGCCGATCACCGCTTCGCTGACACCGACGGCGCGGGCCATTTCCGACGCGCTGTCGACCAGGAAGCGCGCGCCGAGCATCAGGGCGGCGAGGCCGCCGATGACGGCGAACGTTGCGAGCCAGGGGCTCGCAACCTCGTGCGCCGGTTCCTCGGGCGGATGGGCGCCGCTTGAAAGACTGATCAACAGATAGGCTGCAAGCGCCGCCAGCATGAGCCCGCCTTCGAGATGCGAGATCACGCCGCCCAGCATAATCAGCCAGAGAAGGACAGTCGATCCGACCATCACCGCAAGATCCCTGCGGATCGGGGCGAAGGCGGCGGCGACGGGGGCGATGACCGCCGAGAGACCGAGGATCAGGAGAATGTTGGCGATATTCGAGCCGATGACATTGCCGATGGCAACGTCAGGCACGCCGCCAAGGGCAGCCTGCAGTGAGACCAGGAGTTCCGGCGTCGAAGTTCCGAAGCCGACGATGGTCAGGCCTATGACCATGGGCGGGATGCGGAACCTGTGGGCGAGCCCGACCGCGCCGCGCACCAGAAACTCACCACCGACGAACAGAAGGACGAGGCCGAGAAAGAACCACACAAACAGCATCCGATACTCCTTTCGCCCTGATCAAAGGCGTGCGGAGCGGGTTTGCAAGGGGAGGGTCCGGATATATTGCTGAGTGCTCATCGTCGCACTTCGTGCGCTCTTCGCGGGCGACGTGAACCGAAGGGCACGAGGAGCCGTCCCTCAGGCGGCTTCTTCCACGCGCGTCGCTTTCAGCCGGTGGCCGACCGAGACGATCGCCTCGATCACCGGGCGGAATTCATGGCCAAGCGTGGTCAGCTCATATTCGACCGACGGCGGCGATGTCGGCATCACCCGGCGGGTGATCACGCCGTGGCTCTCCAGTTCCTTCAGGCGCTGGGTCAGGACTTTGGCCGAGACCGCCGGAATGTCGATGCGAAGCTCTGAAAACCGCCTTGGGCCGGCGGAGAGGTACCAGATCAGGTTCGGCGTCCAGGCGCCGCCCAGGACCGACATGCACTGGCTGATCGGGCACATGGGTTGCGGCATGCGGTTCTTGCGGACTTTCAGCGCCATTCGTTCCTCCGGGGTTACTGCCCGGATACCGCTTTCTATCAGTAACCTCAAGTATTATGGTTTCCATAGGTAACGATGCAAGTTACCTAACCGGCATCGAAACCCGAAGAACGGAGACCAAGATGAAACTCTACTATTCCCCCGGCGCCTGCTCCATGGCGTCCCATATCGTCCTGCGCGAGCTGGGCGCGAATTTCGAGCTGGAGCGCGTCGATACCGCGACCAAGAAAACCGAGAAGGGCAGTGATTTCTATGCGGTCAACAGCAAGGGCAAGGTTCCGGTGCTGGCCGTCGATGGCGAGGTGCTGACCGAGGGCCCGTCGATCCTGCAATTCGTTGCAGACCGCGCGGGCGACCAGCATCTGGCGCCGAAGCCCGGTACGCTCGACCGGGCACGGGTGAACGAGCTTCTGAACTTCACCGGCACCGAACTGCATGTGGCCTTCCACCCGCTCTTCAACCCGGCCTCGGACGATGCTGCGAAGGACGCCGGCCGCAAGAATGTCGGCACGAAGTTCGACTGGCTGGAGGCGAAGCTTGCCGATGGGCGCATGTATCTGACCGGTCAGAACTTCACGGTGGCCGACGCCTATGCTTTCGTCGCTTCGAACTGGGCCAACTTCACCGGCATCGACCTTGGCGCCTGGCCGAAGCTCAAGGCTTTCGTCGAGCGCGTCGCAGCACGTCCGGCAGCGCAGGCGGCGATGAAGGCCGAAGGGCTGATCGCATGAGCGCACATGCAGCGGATTATGACGCCGTCGCGGCGGTGATCGAGGACTATTTCGACGGGCTTTATTTCTCTGATACCAATCGGTTGCGGCGGGTTTTTCATCCAAAGGCGCACTATGTCTGCGTCACGGATGGCACGCTTCTCTACCGGACGATGGAGGAATATTTCCCGGTGGTCGACGCTCGTCCCGCGCCCTCCGCGCGGGGCGAGGCGCGGGCCGACCGGATCCTTTCGATCGAGTTCGCCGGTCCAGGCATGGCCCGCGCGGTTCTCAATTGCGCGATCGGCGATCGGTTCTTCACCGACTGGCTGACCTTCGTGAAACTCGACGGCCGCTGGCAGGTGATGTCGAAGATCTTCCATTATGACACGAAAGCAGCCGCCTGATGCCTTATGTGAACATCAAGATCACCCGCGAAGGGGCGACGGCCGCCCAGAAGGCCGAACTGATCAGGGGCGTGACCCAGCTTCTGGTCGATGTGCTTGACAAGAACCCGGCCACGACCTTCGTTGTCATAGACGAGGTCGCGCTGGAGGATTGGGGCGTCGGCGGTCTGCCGGTCGAGGAGTATCGTCGAAGCCTTAAGTCCCAAGGCTGACGGTCGGGCCGCAGCGGGTTCCTGTCACCCCCATCGCAGCCGCTGCGGCCCATTTCAATCGCTTCCGCCCAGGACAGGAGAGTCTTTTGGAAACAGCACGTTACACTCTGGTCATGCTTCTGGCGGGGATCGGCATTCCTGTTCTGGCGGCGCTCAACGCGCAGCTCGGCGCGCGCATCGGATCGCCCGCGGCGGCGGCGTTGATCCTGTTCTTCGTCGCGGCGACGGCCGCGGCCATCATGGCGTTGGTGACCGGTGGTCTACCGGCGCTGCCGTCGGCGCGCGGCCAGCCACCGCACCTGTTCCTCGCGGGGTTGCTCGTCTGTTTCTACGTTCTGTCAATCACCTGGGTAGCGCCGCGCTTCGGCGTCGGAAACGCGATCTTCTGCGTGCTGCTGGGGCAAATGATCTCGGCCGCTGCCATCGATCATTTCGGGCTTTTCAACGCGACGGTCCGGGCTTTGACGCCGATCCGTGCCAGCGGTATCGCCGCTATGGCGGTCGGGCTGTTGATGGTGCGACTGGGGTAGGGCCTCCGGGTGCCGGAGCCCCTGCCGGAGTGCGGCTTTTTTGCGTGAATTCCGGGCGTTAACTGTTGAAATCCGCGCGCGCTTCTGCAACCAATTCTTATGGCCCGTCCCGCGGGACCAAATCATAACAACCGGGAGGTAATCACACCGATGGACCGTCGTTCCTTTCTGACCAAGGCCGCCGTTGGCGCGGCCGGAAGTGCCGTTCTGGCCGCACCCGCGATCGCGCAGGAAAATCCGAAACTCAACTGGCGCGTCACCTCGTCCTTCCCCAAGGCGCTCGACACGATCTATGGCGCCGCCGAGACGATGGCGAAATATGTGAACGAGATGACCGAGGGCGGGCTGACGCTGCAGGTCTTCCCGGCGGGCGAACTGGTGCCCGGTCTCGAAGCCGCCGATGCGGTGACGAACGGCACGGTCGAGGCATGCCACACCGCCTCCTACTATTTCTGGGGCAAGGACCCGACATATGCGCTTGGCACCTGTGTGCCCTTTGGCCTGAACTACCGTCAGATGAACGCCTGGCTCTATTATGGCGGCGGCATCGACATGCTGAACGAGTTCTTCCATACCCAGAACCTGCATTACATGCCCTGCGGCAATACCGGCGTGCAGATGGGCGGCTGGTATCGCAAGGAGATCAACTCCGTCGCCGATCTTCAGGGCCTGAAGATGCGGATCGGCGGCTTTGCGGGCAAGATCATCGAAAAGCTCGGCGTCGTGCCGCAGCAGATCGCGGGCGGCGATATCTATCCGTCGCTGGAGAAAGGCACGATCGACGCTGCCGAATGGGTCGGCCCCTATGACGATGAAAAACTCGGTTTCTACAAGGTCGCTCCCTACTATTATTATCCGGGCTGGTGGGAAGGCGCGCCGACGCTGTCGACCATGGTCAACCTCGATAAGTGGAACGAGCTTCCGGCGCATTACCAGTCGGTGCTGAGCACTGCCTGCGAGGCCGCGAACTCCAACATGATGGCGTCCTACGACCACAAGAACCCCGGCGCCCTCCGCTCGCTCGTGGCGAACGGCACGCAACTGCGGCCCTTCCCGCAGGATGTGATGTCGGCGGCCTTCGACGCCGCTGTGGCGACCTATGACGAGGTCTCGGCCTCGAACGCCGCCTTCAAGAAGATCTACGACAGCCAGAAAGCCTTCAAGGCCGACGCCTATCTCTGGGCGCAGCTGTCGGAATATAACTACGACGTCTTCATGATGGGCCAGCAGCAGGCCGGCAAGCTCTGAGCTTGTGTCGATAACAAGAAAGGCCCCGGCGGATGCCGGGGCCTTTTTCATGCGCGCCTCCGACGAGAAGCCGGAGGCGCCCGAGGAGGTTTGGCGTCAGGGCGTGACGACCGGTGCACCAAGCTTCGGCGCACCCAGCGTTGGCAGGCCGCCTGTGCCGCCACCGCCGAGCGGTTGTAGGGTCGGCACCGTAATCTCGACCGTCGACGGGTCGATCACCTTGCCCTTGTAGTGCATGACCATGCCGGGGAAGCCGATGGTAATGCCGATCATGATCACCTGGATCACCACGAACGGCACCGCCCCCCAATAGATCTGCCCCGTCGAGACGCCCGCGATCTTCTCGCCCGTCACCTTGTCCAGATAGGTGCCACGCGGCGCGACCGAGCGCAGATAGAAAAGCGCGAAGCCGAAGGGCGGGTGCATGAAGGATGTCTGCATGTTCACCCCAAGGATCACCCCGAACCAGATGAGGTCGATCCCTAGCTTCTCTGCCGCCGGAGCAAGCAGCGGCACGATGATGAAGGCCAGTTCGAAGAAGTCGAGGAAGAAGGCCAGAAGGAAGACCATGATCGAGACGATGATCAGGAAGCCAAGCTGGCCACCCGGCAGGCCGGTCAGAAGATGCTCGACCCAGAGATGGCCGTCGACGCCGTAGAAGGTCAGTGAAAAGACCCGCGCGCCTACGAGGATGAACATCACGAAGGCCGAGAGCCTCGTGGTGGAGGTCAGCGCCTGCTGCACCACATCCATGGTCAGCCGCCGTTTCATCGCGGCAAGGAAAAGCGCCCCGACCGCGCCCATCGCGCCGCCTTCCGTCGGCGTGGCGATGCCGAGGAAGATGGTGCCGAGGACGAGGAAGATCAGGGCCAGGGGCGGGATCAGCACCATGATCACCTGACCCGCAAGCCGCGACAAAAGGCCGATCTTCAGCGCCCGGTCGATGACCGCGAAGAAATAGACCGCAGCGATGCCGACGCAGGCACCGAGGATGCCGGCGTTCGACCCATGCCCCGGGCGGAAATATACGGCGGCGAGATAGGCGATCGCGAAACCGGCGATGAGCGACAGGAAGAGCGAGGCCACACCCGATCCGAGTGTACGCGCCTCTTTCGGCAGGGCAGGGACCCAGCTCGGCCGGAAGACCGACACGAGGAACACATAACCGATATAGAGGCTGGTCAGCACTAGGCCCGGCACCAGCGCGCCCTTGTACATGTCGCCGACCGAACGGCCGAGCTGGTCGGCCAGCACGATGAGGACCAGCGAGGGCGGGATGATCTGCGCCAACGTTCCGGACGCGGCGATCACGCCGGTCGCCACCCGCCGATCATAGCCATAGCGCAGCATGATCGGCAGCGAGATGAGACCCATGGCGATGACCGAGGCGGCCACAACGCCGGTGGTGGCGGCCAGAAGCGCGCCGACCACGATCACCGCATAGGCCAGCCCGCCACGGATCGGGCCGAAAAGCTGGCCGATCGTGTCCAGCAGATCCTCGGCCATGCCGGATCGTTCCAGGACGATCCCCATGAAGGTGAAGAAGGGGATGGCCAGAAGCGTGTCGTTCGACATCACCCCCCACAAGCGTTGGGGCATGGTGAAAAGAAGCGGCCAGTCGAGGTGGATGGAATCGGAGAAGGGCGCGAGCCAGACGCCGATGGCGAAGAACACCAGCCCGTTGGCGGCGAGAGAGAAGGCAACCGGATAGCCAAGCAGGAGAAAGAACACCAGCGAGGCGAACATGATCGGCGCCATGTTATGGGCAATAAGCTCGATCATTTCAGGTCGTCTCCCTTGGCCTGCTGCGCCAGTGCGGCTACTTCCAACTCTGCGGCCTCATGCGCCGACACGAACGGATGCGGATCCTCGATCAGGCCGCGCATCACCGCGATCTTCTTGATGATTTCTGAGATCGCCTGCGCGACCAGAAGGATGAACCCCGCGGCGAGGAAGGCCCGCGCGGGCCAGATGATCAGCCCGCCCGCGTTGGTGGAAATCTGGCCGATGCGCCAGGCCTGCAGCGTGTAGGGCACCAGCATCCAGCTCATCAGCACGACGAACGGCAGAAGGAAGAAGACATGGCCGATGAGGTCGATCCAGTGCTGGGTGCGCCGTGTGCGCGTGCCATAGAAGATGTCGATGCGGATATGTTCGTTCTGCATCAGCGTATAGGCCGAGGCGAGCATGAAGGCGGCGCCGAACAGATACCATTGCGCCTCGAGCCAGGCGTTCGACGACATGTTGAAGAGCTTCCGGATGATGGCATTCACCGCGCTGATCATGATCGCGGCAAAGATCAGCCAAGATACCCAGCGGCCGATGAAGCCATTGATCCCGTCGATCAGCCTCGACAGGCCAAGCAATATCCCCATTCATTCCTCCCGCGCGGCGTTGGCGCCGTCATTCCCAAAAATTGGTATAGTTACTTTACCAGTTTGGCAAGATTGAAGTCCGCTCCGTGACTCCTCTGCTTCCCGTCCTCGGATAACCTATCCGGTGCGGACGAAGGGCGCATCGCAAAACAGGCGCTTCGATCCATGGATACTCCCCGCAGGCGCTCTCTGTCGCCTTTGTCTACGCCGGTATACAATCAGCGGTGTCCGTGAAAATCAACCCTGACGATGACGCTCGATCAGGTCCCAGCGGTTACCGAACGGATCCCTCCACACCGCGACGATACCATAGGATTCGTGCCGCGGCTCTTCCTCGAAAATAATGCCCGCCGCGCGCATGGCGGCATGATCACGGGCGAAGTCGTCCGTCTCGAGGAAAAGAAAGACCCGTCCGCCTGTTTGATTTCCGATGGCGGATGTCTGCACGGGGCTCGCTGCCTTCGCCAGCAAGAGCGCCGCACCGCCTTCGGGTGCCACGGTGACCCAGCGCTTGTCGGGGCCCTGCCGGATATCCTCGATCAGCCGGAATCCAAGCCGCCCCACGTAGAAGTCGATGGCCTGATCATAGTCGGGCACGACGAGCGCGATGATCGACAGGGTGCGGTGCATCGGTCAGACGGGGGTCAGCGCACAGGGCGCGCTTCGGGCAGGCTGATCCGCGCCACCTGTTCGGCAATCGGGTCCACCGACAGGGGATGAGTTTCGCCGGAATGGTCCGCCGGGTCGCCGATCGGTTGCCAGCGACCGGACTTGTAGATCTCGACTGCGGTGAAATTGGCCTTGTAACCCATCTTGCGGCTGCCGGGCACCCAGTAGCCGAGGTAGACGTAAGGCAGACCTGCGGCCCGGGCGATCTCGACATGGTCAAGGATGATGTAGGTGCCAAGGCTGTCGCCCACCTTGTCGGGGTCGTAGAAGCTATAGACCATGCTCACCCCGTCATCGAGCACGTCGGTCAGGCAGACGGCGGTCAGCGAGCGCCGCCCGTCGAGTTCCGAGGGCGGGGCGACATATTCGATCACGCGGCTCTTGACCGGCGTCTCCTCGATCATCGCGGCGAATTCGAAGATATCCATGTCCGCCATGCCGCCGTCGGAATGGCGGCTGTCGAGATAGCGGCGGAAGAGGGCATATTGATCCTCGGTCGCCCAGGGGCTGGTCGCCTCGCGCCTCAGGTAGCTGTTCCTGCGGATGGTGCGGCGCTGGCTGCGCGAGGGCTCGAAATCGGCAACACGGATGCGGGCAGACAGGCAGGCGGTGCAATCGGCGCAGGATGGCCGGTAGAGCACATTCTGTGACCGGCGGAAGCCCTGTTTCGACAGGGCATCATTCAGCCGCACCGCATTGTCACCGGGGAGTGCCGTGAACAATTTCCG
Source organism: Frigidibacter sp. RF13 (assembly GCF_026626305.1). Taxonomy (GTDB): domain Bacteria; phylum Pseudomonadota; class Alphaproteobacteria; order Rhodobacterales; family Rhodobacteraceae; genus TMP-24. Next base: position 35,459 of record NZ_JAPNUE010000001.1, read on the forward strand.
CTCATACCTGCCGTCGAGATACGGGCAGGGTTGCGGAGCCGTCACATAGAACTGGGGCGCGATGGGCAACGTATGGCGCATGGACCTGCAGGGCTTTACCTGCCCGTCACGTTAGCAAGGCCGGGTCTTTCCGCCAAGAGTGCTGTTGCAATGGTCCTGCGGCGCGGTTTTCCGCCGAAAAGCCTGCGCATTGGCTGCGGCAGGGAAACGGTACGGCGGGCTGGAACGCCCGCCGTACGCTTATTCCGCTACCTGCGGGAAGCTGGCCTTGCCCCCGCCCAGTCGTGCTTCGAGCGCTTTCAGCCGGTCGCCGATATCGGCAAGCTCTGCCTTGCCCGCATACACTGCCTCGGCCAGCTCGATCGGATCGGGCGCTTCATGCTCCTCCTCTTTCGGGCCGATGAAGTAAGAGGCGCCCTTCGCCAGCCAGTACTGAAGATCGTCCATGATCAGATAGAAGGACGGCACGACAACGAGCGACAGCACGGTCGAGACGATGATGCCGCCCATCACCGCAATGGCCATCGGTGCGCGGAAGGCACCGCCTTCGCCGACACCGAGCGCCGAGGGCAACATGCCCGCCGACATGGCGATCGAGGTCATCACGATTGGCCGCGCCCGCTTGTGGCCGGCCTCTATGAGCGAATCGAAGCGGCCCATACCCTGACGGCGCATCTCGATGGCGAAGTCGATCAGAAGGATCGCGTTCTTCGCCACGATCCCCATCAGCATCAGCATGCCGATCATCACCGGCATGGAGAGGGCGTTGCCGGTCACCAGCAGCGCGGTCGCCACACCGAGGATGGACAGGAACAGCGAAAAGACGATGGTGATCGGCTGCAGCGCGCTCTTGAACAGAAGGATCAGCACCGAGGCCATGAGCATCAGGCCCATGATCATCGCATTGACGAAGCTCTGGTTCAGTTCGGCCTGAATCTCGGCATCACCCGATTCCGTGATCTTGACCGATGGCGGCAGGGTGACTGACTTGGTGATCTCCTCGAACCGCGCCTTGCCGGTATCGAGCGCCACGCCGATGGGCAAGCTCGCCCCGATCGTGACCTTGCGCTCGCGGTCAAGCCGCTCGATGGTGCCGGGGCCGACGCCCACGCGCACGTCGGCGACCGCCGACAGCGGCACGCTCGCGCCGGTCGCCGTGGTCAGGCGCAGCGCCGCGATACGGTTCACATCCTTCTGCACGTCGTCCGTCAACTGGACACGCACCGGGATGAGCCGGTTGTCCATCGAGACCTTGGCCAAAGCCTGATCGACATCGCCGATGGTGGCGACCCGCAGCATCTCGGCGATCTGCGCTGTCGAGATGCCAAGGCGCGCGGCCTCCTCCAGACGCGGCGTGACCTGAAGTTCGGGCCGGGGCAGGGCGCCTTCGTAGGACACGCCCGCAAGCAGCGGATCGCCCCGAAGCGCGGCCTCAAGCTTGTTCGCGGCAAGGGCAAGATCTTCGCTGTTGGGCGAGCGGATCGAGAAGGATATGTCGCGCTCAAGCCGGTCGTTCAGCTTGGTGATCCGCACGTCCGGCACCGAGGCGAGCCGTGCGAAGACCTCCTCCTCGATAGCGTTCTGAGGCCGGACCCGGCCTTCGGGCGCGACGGCGGGAAGGATCGCACCGACAACCGGAATGGCTTCGACCATCTGCGACAGTTTGAAGAGCAGCGTCTGGTCCAGATGCTCAAGCTCGACCGTGATTGCCGCGCGGCGCAGGTCGAGATCGCCCTTGGGCGAGGCGCCGTTCAGGACGAATATACCCTCCACACCTTCGACATCCTTGATCAGCTCGCGCATGGCTTCGGTCTTGCGGTCGGTATCGTCAAGCGACGAACCGGTCGGCAGCTCGACCGAGATCATGAAGCGCGACACGTCCTCGGGTGGCAGGAAGCTGCCCGGCACGCGCAGGAGCAAGAAGATCGACAGGACGAAGATCACAAGCGCCCCGGCAAGCGTGAGGTAGTAATTGCCGAAGTTGAAGCGCGTGCCCGGGATGCGCCAGCTGTTCAAGGTGTGATGCACGACCCAAAGATAGCCGCGCATGACCGGGCCGTCCTTCTCATGTTCCAGATCGGCGTCCTTGGCGCTCATCAGATAGGCGGCCATCATCGGCGTGATAAGGCGGGCGACCAGAAGCGAGAACAGCACCGCAACCGCAACCGTCAGGCCGAACTGGCGGAAATATTGCCCCGGTATGCCCGGCATGAACGACACAGGCACGAAGACCGCGACGATGGTCATTGTGGTCGCGATCACTGCAAGGCCGATCTCGTCCGCCGCCTCGATGGCCGCGCGGTAGGGGGTTTTGCCCATGCGGATATGGCGGGCGATATTCTCGATCTCCACGATCGCGTCATCGACGAGGATGCCGGTGGCGAGCGTCAGGGCAAGGAAGCTGACGAGATTGAGCGAGAAGCCCAGCAGGTCCATCACATAGAAGGTCGGGATGGCCGACAGGGGCAGGGCGACCGCAGAGATGAGCGTGGCGCGCCAGTTCTTGAGGAACAACAGCACCACGATGACGGCAAGAAGCGCGCCCTCCAAAAGCGTGTGCAGCGCGGATTCGTAGTTGCCGTAGGTATAGAAGACCGCGTCATCGACCTTGCTGATAGCAATCTCGGGATGATCCTTGCGCAGCTGGTCGATCACGCCGCTCACGGTCTGATCGACGGTAACCTCGCTCGCCCCCTTGGCGCGGAAGATTGCGAAAGTCACGACCGGTTCGCCGTTAAAGCGCGCGAAAGAGCGCAGTTCCTGATAGGTGTCTGTGATCTGGCCAAGGTCGCCCAGCCGCACATGGCGGCCCGAGGGCAGGGCGATGGTGGTTTCGGTGAGGCTTTCGGCCGATTGCGCGTCGCCAAGCGTGCGGATCGCCTGTTCGCCGTCGCCGAGTTTCGAGCGGCCCGAGCCGATATTGGCGTTGGTGGCGCGCAGTTGCGCGTTCACAGCATTGGCGGTGATGCCGTAGCTGTCGAGCTTCAGCGGATCGAGCTTGATCTGGATCTCGCGGTCGGCCCCGCCGTAGCGGTCAACCCGGCCGATGCCGGATTTCGCGCGCAGCGCGCGGGTGACTGTATCGTCCACATACCAAGACAGTTCCTCGACCGTCATGCCGGGGGCCGACACGGCGTAACTGAGGATCGCGTTCCCCTCGACATCGATCTTCTGGACAATCGGCGTGTTGGCCTCGGGTGGCAGGTCGCCCTGCACCCGGTCGACCGCGTCCTTCACATCGTTCAGCGCGGTCTGGGTCGGCACCGACATGTCGAACTCGGCATAGGTCATCGCACTGCCGTCATTGACGGTCGAGACGATGTGCTTGACGCCCGAGATGCTGGCGATCGCATCCTCGATCTTGCGGGTGATCTGGGTCTCAAGCTCGGCCGGGGCAGCACCAGGCTGGCCGATGCTGACCGCTACGACCGGCACGTCGATGTTGGGGAACTTGGTGATCGGCAGCGAAAAGAACGACTGGATCCCCAGCACCATGAGGATCACGAAGGCAAGGATCGAGGCGATCGGGTTCTTGATCGACCAGGCTGAGAAATTCATCGTAGGCTCCTCAGTTGGTCATGCCGGCGGGATCCGCCGGAACCGCGTCAACAAGATCGCCGTCGCGGACGAAGGAGGCGGCCTTGGCCACCACGAGGTCGCCCGCGGCAACGCCGCTTTCGATCTCGATCATGCCGCCATCCTGAACACCGGTCACGACATCGGTCCGGTGTACCTTTCCTTCGGCGTCGACCGTCATCAGATAGGCGCCCTCGCTGTCCGTCCCGAGCGCATTGATCGGAACGGCCACGACCTCGCGGGTCGAAATCTCGATCTCGGTTTCCAGGAAGGTGCCGGACCGGACCCGATCAGGCTGATCGAGGGTGATGCGCACGCGGCCAAGCCGGGTCAGTGGGTCGATGGTCGGTTCGACCAGCCGCACAACGCCAGTCAGCGGCTCGCGCTGGCCCGCGGCGCGCAAGGACACCTGCTGGCCCGACGCGACGCGCGGCAGGTCCTGTTCGCCCACGTCGGCATTCAGTTCCAGAAGTCCATCGCGCACGATCACGAACATCGGTTGACCCGCGGCGCTGGCGATAGCGCCCGCGACGGCTTTCTTCTCGACCACTTCGCCCGCGAAGGGTGCCTTGATTTCGGTCCGGCTGAGTTGCAGTTCGACATTGGCGATCTGGGCATCGACAAGCTCGAGTTGCGCCTTGGCGGCGACCGCACCCTGCGTCGCGACCATCACGCGCGCGTTGGCTGACGTCAGCGAAGTCGCGGCCTGATCCGCCGCTGCCTGCGAGGCATTGCCCTGTTTGCGAAGCTGCTCGGCCCGGTCGGCATTGCGCTTGGCTTCGGCAGCAGAGGCGTTCGCGTCGACAAGCTGCGCCTCTGATTGCGCGATCATCGCGAGCGCATTGGCGCGCGAGGCGGTAAGCTGGCTTTTCTGAAGAAGGAGCGCCGTGTCCGACAGGCGGGCGAGGACAGCACCTTCGGCGACATGGTCGCCGACCTCGGCGAGGATCGCGTCGATCGCCTGTCCCTCGACCTGCGGCTGAACGAGCACCCGCTCGACTGCACCGACAAGACCGGAGGCGCGCACCCGGTCCTTCAGGACCGCCGTCTGCACGGTCGCGACCGAAATCGCGGGGCGGCTGGCCTTGGCCTCGAGTGCAGCGCCCTCGGCCGACGCGACATCGGCTGGCATGTCAGCCGGGCCGTGGCCAGAGGACAGGCCGAAATAGCCACCTGCAGCGACCACAAGCGTACCGGCAATCCAGAAAAGCGTTTTCTTATTCGACATGATCTCAGCTCAATTCCTGCGACCGTCTGCCGCGACCGCGGCGATGGTCTGTTCGATAGAGGTTTTGACAAGCCGGCGCACAGGGTCTTGCGCATCTGGGGGCATATTGCAACCCTGTCCATGCAACCGTTGAGCGATTGTCTTGAACAGCAGCATCACGAACCAGGCCTGACCGAGATAACGCTGCCGCGCGGCTTCGGGGCTACATTGGGCGATGCGGGCAAAGACGGCGAGCAGAAAGCCGCAGACCACCGTCTCCATCGTTCCAGCGACCTGTGCGATCTCGGGGCGGCGGCGGGCAGCGGCGTCGATCTCGGCCCAGAGCGGACCATCGTCGCAGTCCAGCGTATCGAGCTTGTGTTCGAACGCCGCAAGCAGAGCCGTCGCCGGATCGTCAGAGGCCATCACCTGACCAAAGGCTTCCTTCACCTCGTCGAGGTCGCGCGCGATCATCGCCTCGATGATGGCATTCTTGGACGGAAAATAGCGGTAGAAGTTGCCCGCGCTCATCCCGGCTGCCCGCGCAAGATCTTGCATCGACGCGCCGTCAAAGCCCTTTTCCGCGAAGGCCTTCTTCACCGCCGTGAGGATCGCAGTCGTCCGGTCCTCATAGACGCCAAGCGTGTCGGCCATGAATCAGCTCGCATGAATGAACGTTCATTCAGCGATCTAGGTCTTTACGCTACGTCGGTCAAGGGGCTTCTGTTAGCGCCTGTCAGATCAGGTCCGGCAGATTGTCGCAGATCGCGTAGCGGCCCGCCAGTCGGGCGGGGGCGAGGCGCGCCAGCCGAACAAGTTCCGAAAGAATGCTTTCGCGCCCGTGGCGGCGCGCGCCTTCGAATGGGCCGCGCGGGAAATTGAGGCCGAGCCGCATGGCCCGGTCGATATCGTCCGGCGCTGCACCACCCGCTTCGACCAGGGTCGCGGCTTCATTGGCAAGAGTGGCCTCGATCCTCAACTGGATTGCGGCGGCATCTGCGGGGGCGGGTCCGGGGGTGGCGGGAAACAGAAATCCTTTACCCGACTTGCGGCCGAGGCGCCCCTCCGAAACCTGATCCTCCAGTGCCTTGAAGACATGGTAGCGCGGGTGGTTCGTCATCGCGGCGGAGAGGCCGCGCGTCGCTGCGAGGTTGATGTCGGCGCCGACAAGGTCGATCAGGCTGAATGGCCCCATCCGGTAGCCTGCGGCCAACATTGCTGCATCGATATCGGATGCGCTGCGGCCTTCCTCCAACAGTGCCAGCGCCTCGCCATAGTAGGGCCGGGCGCAGCGGTTGACGATGAAGCCGGGGCTGTCGGCGCAGGCGATGACTTCCTTCCCCGCGCGCCCGGTCAGAGTGCGGGCGAGCGACAGGGCTTCGGGACTGGCGCCCTTGTGCGCCACCAGTTCGACAAGTCTCATAACCGGGGCGGGATTGAAGAAGTGCAGGCCGACGAGATTTTCCGGCCGGGTTAGCGCGTGTGCAAGCGCGCCGACCGAAAGGGCGGAGGTGTTGGTGGCTAGGACAGTCTTTGGCGCCGTCATAGCCTCGATCTCGCGCAACAGGTCACGCTTGGCCGCGAAATCCTCGATGACCGCCTCGATGACCAGATCGCAGGGCGCGAGCGCCGACAGGTCAGGCGCGATGGCGATACGGTCCAGAAGCAATGCCAACTCCTCTGCAGGCAGCTTTCCCGATGCCACGCGCGGCTCAAGGCTGCTCCGCAGTCGGTCGAGCGAACTTTCGCGCACCGCTGTGCTTGCGTCGAAGGCCACGACAGTATGACCCGCCTGCGCATAGACCTGCGCGATGCCAAGGCCCATGGCCCCCAGTCCGACGATGCCGATCCGTTCCATTGGTCCTCCATCCGGGCCAGAGGCCTTGGCCCGAGCATCCTGCGGGAGGGCGGAAACTTCAAGATAGAAATTTCAAGCTTGAAATATCTATCCCCCGATGGCAGGCTCGGGGCAAAGCGATTGGAGGAGGGGCCAGTGAAGATTCTCTGTCTCGGCGGCGGACCGGCGGGCCTCTATTTCGCCATCTCGATGAAACTGCGCGACCCATCCCATCAGGTGACGGTGCTGGAACGCAACCGCGCGAACGACACGTTCGGCTGGGGCGTCGTCCTGTCGGACGATGCGCTGAGCCGGATGCAGAAGAACGACCCCAAGTCGACCGAGGCGATCCGCTCGCATTTCGCCTATTGGGACGATATCGCCGTCATTCACGACGGCCGCCGCACCGTCTCGGGCGGGCATGGATTCGCCGGGATCGGCCGCAAGCAGATGCTGATCCTCTTGCAGGCGCGCGCGCGGGAACTGGGTGTCGAGATGCGCTTCGAGACCGAGTTCCGCTCGGCCGAGGACCACCGGCGCGACTATGATCTGGTGGTGGCCTGCGATGGCATCAATTCACTGGTGCGCCGCGAATATGAGACGACGTTCAGGCCCGACATCGACACCCGCAAATGCAAGTTCGTATGGCTCGGCACCCATCAGAAATTCGACGACGCTTTCACCTTCATCTTCGAGAAGACCGAACATGGCTGGGTCTGGGCCCATGTCTACCAGTTCGACGCCGAGACCGCGACCTTCATCGTCGAATGCCTGCCCGAGACCTGGGACCGCTGGGGTTTCGAGCATATGTCGAAGGAAGAGACGGTCGAAACCTGCCGGAAGATCTTCGAACGCCACCTGGGCGGCCATGCGTTGATGTCGAACGCCGCGCACTTGCGCGGCTCGGCGGTCTGGATGCAGTTTCCCCGCGTCATCTGCGAACGCTGGTATCACGAGAATGTCGTCCTGATGGGCGACGCCGCCGCCACGGGGCATTTCTCGATCGGATCCGGCTCGCGCCTCGCCTTCGACAGCGCCATAGCGCTCGCCGACTATCTGCACAGCGAACCCACTCTGGAAGCGGCCTTCGAACGCTATCAGGAAGAGCGCCGGGTCGAGGTCCTGCGCCTGCAGTCCGCCGCGCGCAACAGCCTGGAATGGTTTGAGGAGGTCGAGCGCTATCTTGACCATGCGCCGCTGCAGTTCGCCTATTCGCTACTGACCCGCTCGCAACGGATCAGCCACGAAAACCTGCGCTTGCGCGACCCCGCATGGTTGCGCGCGGCCGAAGACTGGTTTCAGACCCAGGCGGGCGGCAAGCCCGGCAGGGCGCCGATTTTCGCGCCCTTCCGGCTGCGGGACATGACCCTGAAGAACCGTATCACCGTCTCGCCCATGGCCCAGTACAAGGCCGTGGATGGCTGCCCGACCGACTGGCATTTCGTCCATTACGCCGAACGCGCCAAGGGTGGCGCGGGGCTCGTCACGGTGGAAATGACCTGCGTCAGCCCCGAAGGCCGGATCACGCTTGGCTGCCCCGGCCTTTATGCGCCGGAGCACGAGGCGGCCTGGAAAAGGCTCACGACCTTCGTCCATGCTGAGACCAGCGCCAAGATCTGTTGCCAGATTGGCCATGCGGGCCGCAAGGCGTCTGTTCAGGTGCCGTGGGAGGACAATGAGGCGTCGCTCGGCCCGCGCGGCTGGGAAACCATCGGTCCGTCGGCGGTCGCGTGGTCGCCCGCCCATCCCGCACCACGCGAGATGACGCGCGCGGATATGGAGCGGGTGACAGGCGAGTTCGTCCGCGCCACCGAAATGGCGGCGCGGGCCGGGTTCGACATGGTCGAGCTTCATGCCGCGCATGGCTATCTGATCTCCTCCTTCATTAGCCCGCTGTCGAACCGCCGCACCGACGACTACGGCGGGTCCCTTGAAAACCGCATGCGCTGGCCCTTGGAGGTCTTCGCCGCGATGCGCGCCGTCTGGCCTGCCGAAAAGCCGATGTCGGTCCGCATATCCGCCAATGACTGGGTCGGCGATCACGGGGTGACGCCCGCCGAGGCGGTCGAGATCGCGCGGATGTTCGCGGGCGCGGGCGCCGACATCATCGACGTGAGCGCGGGCCAGACCTCGACCGAGGCGAAGCCGGTCTATGGCCGCATGTTCCAGACACCCTTCTCCGACCGGATCCGCAACGAGGCGGGACTGGCCACCATGGCGGTCGGCAATATCACTGAGGCCGATCAGGCCAATTCCATCCTGCTTGCGGGACGCGCCGACCTTGTCTGCCTCGCCCGACCGCATCTGGCCGATCCTTACTGGACGCTTCACGCGGCCATCGATCTCGGCGATGCTGAGGCGGACTGGCCCTTGCCCTATCGGGCGGGCCGCGATCAGGCGCGCAGGTTGCGTGAAAAGGCACAGGAGGCGATCCGCGCATGACGCTGAGCGGCAAACGGGTGCTGATCACCGGCGGCGGTTCGGGCGCCGGGGCCGACCTCGCGCTTGGCTTCGCCCGGGCGGGGGCGGAGGTGGTCATTACCGGTCGGCGGCTGGAGGCGCTGGAAGCGGTCGCACGGTCGTCGCCCGCGATCCGGCCGGTCCGGGCGGACGTGACGCGCGAGGCGGATGTGCGGGCGATGTTCGCCGAGGCGGGGCCCTGCGATATCGTCATCGCCAATGCCGGCGCGGCCGACAGCGGCGTGATGGCGAAAACCACGCTTGACCAGTGGAATGCGATGATTGCGGTCAATCTAACGGGCGTTTTCCTCACACTCCGCGACGGGCTGAACCAGATGTCGGGCTGGGGGCGGCTCATTGCCATGGCCTCGACGGCCGGGTTGAAAGGCTATGCCAAGGTCGCGCCCTATGCGGCGGCGAAACATGGGGTGGTGGGCATGGTCCGTTCGCTCGCGCTGGAAGTGGCGCGGCGTCCGGTGACGGTAAATGCGCTCTGCCCGGGGTTTCTTGATACGCCAATGACCGACCATTCGGTCGAGGTGATCGCCGAAAAGACCGGCCGCAGCCTGACGGAGGCGCGGGCAGCATTGGAGGCGCTGAGCCCCCAGAACCGGCTGATCGCACCCGCCGAGGTGACGGCGGCGGCGCTCTGGCTGTGCGCGCCGGGGTCCGAAGGGATGAACGGCCAGGCGATCGCGATCGCGGGAGGGGAAGTGTGAGCGACCTGTCGAAACGCCGCCTGAAACTCTGGATCCGGCTTCTGGGCGTAACCCGCGCTTCGGAAAACCATCTGCGCGACTATCTGCGGGTGACCCACGGTACGACACTGCCGCGCTTCGACGTGATGGCCGCGCTGTACCGGCGCCGGGACGGCGTGACTATGAGCGAGCTCAGCCGGATGCTGCTGGTGTCAAACGGCAATGCCACTGCGGTCGTCGACCGGCTTGAGGGCGACGGGTTGGTGCGCCGCACGCCGTCGGAAAACGACCGGCGGACCGTTTTCGTGACCCTGACCGCCGAAGGGGTGAGCACGTTTGAAGCACTTGCCTCCGGCCATGAAGCCGAGGTCGATCGGCTGTTCGCGGGGCTGAGCGAGGCCGATCTCGACCAGATGACGGAGATATTGAAGAGGGCGGCGAAACCATGAGCGACCTGTCCGGGCTGCAGCCACGCCATTTCCTCTGGGAGGTCAGGGACCGGGTCGGCACGGTGCGGCTGAACCGGCCGGAGCGGAAGAACCCCCTGACGTTCGAAAGCTATGCCGAACTGGGCGCACTGTTCCGGGCGCTGCCTGCGGCAGGTGACGTCGATGTGGTGATCTTCGCCTCGAATGGCGGCAACTTCTGCTCGGGCGGGGATGTGAATGAGATCATCGGCCCGCTGATCGGTCTGCCGATGAAGGATCTGCTGGCCTTTACCCGGCTGACCGGGGAACTCGTCAAGGCGATGATCCATTGCACGAAACCCGTCATCGCCGCCGTGGACGGCGTGGCGGTGGGGGCGGGCGCGATCATCGCCATGGCCTCCGATCTGCGTCTGGCGACGCCGGAGGCAAAGTGCGCCTTCCTCTTTACCCGCGTGGGCCTCTCGGGCGCCGACATGGGCGCCTGTGCCATGTTGCCGCGGATCATCGGGCAGGGACGCGCGGCGGAACTGCTCTTCACAGGTCGGGTGATGGGGGCCGAGGAGGGCCGGGACTGGGGCTTCTGGAACGCGCTGCATGTACCCGACCGGCTGGAAGAGGAGGCGCGGGCCCTTGCACTGAGGCTCGCCGCCGGGCCCACATTCGCGCATGGCGTGACCAAGACCCAGCTCAATCAGGAATGGGACATGGGTCTTGATCAGGCGATCGAGGCCGAGGCCCAGGCCCAAGCGATCTGCATGGGGACGAAGGATTTCGAACGGGCCTACCGCGCCTTCGTGGCGAAGGAAAAACCGGTGTTCGAGGGCAATTGAGGGGAAAGGCCGGGGAGGCTCTGCCTCCCCGGACCCCTCCGGAGTATTTCGGGACAGAACGTGGCAAGATGAGTGACAGAAGCTTTCTCGACTGGCCTTTCTTCGAGGACCGTCACCGCGATCTGGCGGCGCGGCTGGAGGCGTGGTGTGCAGCGCATCTGCCGGTGGATCATGGCGATGTCGATCAGGTCTGCCGGGCGCTGGTGGCGGCGCTGGGCGCGGGCGGGTGGCTCAGGCCGACCGGCGCGGACGAGGGCGAGCGGCTGGATATCCGCACACTCTGTCTGGTTCGCGAAACACTGGCGCGCCATGACGGGCTGGCGGATTTCGCCTTTGCCATGCAGGGGCTGGGTATGGGAGCGGTGAGCCTGTTCGGCACAGCTGAACAGCGGCGCTGGCTGGCGCAGACGCGGGTTGGTGAGGCGATCGCCGCCTTTGCGCTGACCGAGCCGGGGTCCGGATCGGATGCGGCGAATTGTGCCTGCGCGGCCGAGCGGGTCGCGGGCGGTTGGCGGATTTCGGGCGAGAAGACCTATATCTCGAACGGCGGGATCGCGGATATCTATGTGGTGATCGCCCGGACCGGCGAGGCGCCAGGGGCCAAGGGCCTGTCGGCCTTCCTGATGCCCGCCGACGTGGCCGGGCTGAGCATCGTTGAGCGGATAGATGTTATCGCGCCGCACCCGCTTGCGCATGTGCGGCTGGATCGGGTTAAGCTGCCCGAGGATGCGCTGATCGGCCGGGCGGGGGACGGGTTCAAGATCGCCATGACGGTGCTCGACCATTTCCGTCCGACCGTCGGGGCGGCGGCGCTGGGATTTGCGCGCCGGGCCCTGGACGAGGCGCTGGCGCGCGCCAAACGGCCGCGGCCCTCGGGCCAGCTTGCCGACTATCAGATGGTGCAGGGCCATCTCGCCGACATGGCGGTCGAAATCGACGCGGCCGCCCTGCTGATCTATCGCGCCGCCTGGGCCAAGGACATGGGCGCGGCGCGGATCACCCGCGAGGCGGCGATGGCGAAGCTTTATGCAACCGAGGCGGCGCAGCGGGTGATCGACATGGCGGTACAGCTTCATGGCGGTGACGGGGTCAGGACGGGCATGGCGGTCGAGGGGCTTTACCGTGAGATCCGGGCGTTGCGTATCTATGAAGGCGCCTCGGACGTGCAGCGGCTGGTGATCGCGCGGAGCCTTCTGGCATGACCTATCGGCGTACGATCCAGGTCGAGTTCAACCATTGCGACCCGGCGGGGATCGTCTTCTATCCTCGCTATTTCGAGTTGACCAATTCGGTGACCGAGAATTTCTTTGCCGATGTAGTTGGCCGATCCTATGCGCAGATGACGATGCGCGATGGCAATGGCGTGCCAACCGTCAAGATCGAGGCCGATTTCCGCGCGCCCTCTCGGCTGGGCGACCGGCTTGACTTCACGCTCGACATCGCGCGGCTCGGGCATTCGTCGGTGACGCTGGCAATTGCGGCGTGCGGTGAAGGCGAGATCAGGATCGAGGCGCGGCTGACGCTGGTCTGGGTCTCGACCGAGGGTCGTGCCGCGCCCTGGCCCGAGGAGATGCGCGTCCGCATGCAGGCGTTCATGGAAGGAAAAAGCCTATGACCGACAGCCCCCATCAGTTCCTGCATCCCAAGGGCTGGAAAGCGACGCCCGGCTATGCCTGCGGTGTCGCGGCCGAGGGGCGGATGCTGTTTCTGGGCGGGCTGATTGGCTGGAACGCCGAGCAGGAATTCGAGACCGACGATTTCGCCGGGCAGGTCAGGCAGGCGCTGGAGAATATCGTGGCCGTGCTGGCCGAGGGCGGGGCAGCGCCCCACCATATCGTGCGCATGACCTGGTATGTGACCGACAAGCGGGACTATCTGGCCAGCCTCAAGGAGATAGGTAGCGCCTACAAGGCGACCATCGGCCGCCATTATCCGGCGATGGCGCTGGTGCAGGTCGCGGGTCTCGTCGAGGACCGGGCGAAGGTCGAGATCGAGGTGACGGCTGTCGTGCCGAAATGACGCGTCCCCGGGGAGGGGGACGCGAAGGGAGGAAGGAATGCTGGGACCATCGGCCCATGTCGATACATTCGCGCGCGACCGGCTGCCGCCCGAGGGCCAGTGGCCGGACTTGCTGCTTGACGGGTTCGACTATCCAGACCGGCTGAATGCGGCGGTCGAGCTGACCGACCGGATGGTCGAGAAGGGCTTCGGCGATCATACCGCGCTGATCGGCAACGGGCGCATCCGGACCTACAAGGAGCTGGCCGACTGGTCGAACCGGATCGCCCACGCTTTGGCTGAGGATTATGGCGTAAAGCCCGGAAATCGCGTGCTGATCCGGTCGGCGAACAATCCGGCGATGGTCGCCTGTTGGCTGGGCGCGACCAAGGCCGGTGCTGTCGTCGTCAATACGATGCCGATGCTGCGCGCGGGCGAACTGGGCAAGATCGTCGACAAGGCCGAGATCAGCCATGCGCTCTGTGACACCCGTCTGATGGAGGAACTGGTCGCCTGCGCGAAAGATTCGCAGTTTCTCAAGACCGTGATCGGCTTCGACGGGACTGCGAACCACGATGCCGAGCTTGACCGGATCGCTTTGTCGAAATCCGTCCGCTATCAGGCGGTCGAGACGGGGCGCGACGATGTGGCTCTTCTGGGCTTCACCTCGGGAACCACGGGCGAGCCGAAGGCCACAATGCATTTCCACCGCGATCTGATGATCATCGCCGACGGATATGCCAAGGAAGTGCTGAAGGTCACGCCCGAGGATGTGTTCGTGGGCTCGCCGCCCCTTGCCTTCACTTTCGGCCTTGGCGGGCTTGCGGTCTTCCCCCTGCGCTTCGGTGCGGCGGCGGCGCTCTTGGAACAGGCGACACCACCCAACATGATCGAGATCATCCAGAGCCTGAAGGCCACGGTTTGTTTCACCGCTCCAACGGCTTACCGGGTGATGCTGAAGGCGATGGCGGAGGGGGCGGACCTGTCGTCGCTGCGTGCCGCCGTGAGTGCGGGCGAGACGCTGCCCGCGCCGGTCTATGAGGAATGGAGGGACAAGACCGGCAAGCCGATGCTCGACGGCATCGGCGCGACCGAGATGCTGCATATCTTCATCACGAACCGTTTCGATGATCACCGTCCGGCCTGCACGGGGCGCCCTGTGACCGGTTATCAGGCGCGGATCGTCGACGAGGAGGGCCGGGAGAAGCCGCGTGGCGAGGTCGGGCGGCTCGCGGTGCGGGGCCCGACGGGCTGCCGCTACATGGCCGACGACCGGCAAGGGAAATATGTGCAGAACGGCTGGAACATCACCGGCGACGCTTTCTGGCAGGACGAGGAGGGCTATTTCCACTTTGCCGCGCGCAATGACGACATGATCGTGAGCGCGGGCTACAATATCGCCGGGCCCGAGGTCGAGGCGGCGCTCCTGTCCCACCCCGCCGTCCTGGAATGCGCGGTGATTGGCGCTGCGGACGAGGAGCGCGGCCAAATCGTCGAGGCGCATGTGGTGCTCACAGCCGGTCAGAGCGGAAGTGAAAGCCTGATCAAGGCCTTGCAGGATCACGTGAAGGCGGTGATTGCGCCTTACAAATATCCCCGCCGCGTCCGATTCACCGAAGCCCTGCCCAAGACCCAGACCGGCAAGATTCAGCGCTTCCGCCTGAAAGACTGACCGGCCCGGGCGTCAGCTCGGGCAGGCGGCGGCCTGGATCGATTTCAGCCCCGCATCGCCCAGCGCGCGCGGGATCCAGCGGCTCCACGACATTCCGTAGACCTGGCCATCGGGACCGCGGTTCACAAACTCCGCCACCTTCTGGCCCTGAGGGTCAAGGATCAGGATACGGCCGCGGTTTTCCTCCTCGACGATAACATGGCCGTTGTCGGTGAAATCGACGAGGCCCTCGGTCACCGAAAGCACATTTTCTGCCTTCATTGTCTCGTGATAGGGCGTGGTGATCGTGTCGGTCGCGAAATCATAGACCATCACCTCGTTCACCCCGTCGATATACCAGCCCTTGCCGCGGTCGTAGGCATTGTTGTCGAAGATGGCGATCCGGTGATCGTCAAGGATGTTCACGTCATGCTGCGCCAGCCAGGGGCCGATCTTCCACCAGACGATCTTCTGGGTGGACGGCCGGTAGAGCATGACCATCGACAGATGCCGCGCCGACAGGAAGACATCGCCCGCCTTCCAGTAGGGCCCGTCACCGGGTACCGGCTGGATGTCATTGAGGTGGATCGCGTCGCTTACGTAGCTGCCCGAGGTGAAGGCCATGGCCATCATCCCGTTCTTCTCCAGCACCCGCGCCAGAGAGACTTCCGAGAGCACCTTGCCGTCGACCGTTATGTTCACGAGGCCATCCTCGAAGAATTTCGGACCATATTCCTCGTTCGGCGGGTCGATGACCGAGGGCACCCACATGGTGCCGTCCAGCGCCAGTTCCAGTGAATGGTGATAGTTGCGGTCGGAATTGACCCAGAGCGTCCGCCCGCAGGCGTCGATCCGCGCCATGGGTGACTGGTGATCCTTCACGATCAGATCACCGTTCTCAAACATCAAGGGGTGGACCGGCTCGAAAAGTTCGCGGTTCCAGCGATCCATCTTGGTGATTTGGAAATCGCGCCGGACGCCTTCAAAGAATTCGTCGGCATTCGGCAGCCACGTGTGCTTGACGGTGAAATCGCTAAGGTCGAGAAGTTCGACCACATTCTGGTCGGCCTCGATCTTGGCGCGCGACAAAAGAAGATAGCCGTCGATCGGTGCGGTCTGAAGCGCGGGCGACAGCCACCAGCCCGCCTTGCCCTCGAATTCCTGCGTGCGCCCGGCCAAGCGGGCATCCTTCTGCTTCGTCCAGTCGAGGAGCGTCTGTGGCATTTCCGCGATCGTCAGCGCAGCGGTGCCAAGCGCCCCGGTCCGGTGCTTTTCGCGCGCCTTGTCGAGCGCGAGCGCGGCAAACAGGATCGAACATACAACGGCCAGAATGGCCAGAAGCAGAACGATCCAGGTTTCGACTTTCGAGAAAAGGAATTTTTCCATTGATTGTTCCAGATTGGGCAGGGTCCGATTGTGTTGCGCCGAGAATGTCAGCCAGAGGAAGCGTCAAGTGCGGGTGGTCCCGCGCAATCCTGTGCCTTCAGATGCCGGAGTACCTCCTGACCCAAATCGGGGTCGATCCAACGGCTCCAGCCAAGGCGATAGGTCTTGCCGTTTGGCGCACGGTTGATGAACTGGGCGCGCAGCGCCCCGTCCGGCGCGAGAAAGAGGATACGGCCGGCATTCTCCTCTTCGACCATCAGGCCGCCATCGGGCAGGATCGTCTGCAGCCCCTCGGACACGGTCCGCATCTCAAGCCGATCGAGCGCGGCTTTCCAGGGCATGGTGATCTGACCGGTGGCAAAATCGAAAATGACGACCCTGCTGGCAACATCGATCCGCGGGCCCTTGCCGCGGTCATAGGCGTGATTGTCGAAGATCGAAATGCGATGATCGTCGAGCACATCGACATCATGCTGGGCCAGCCAGGGCCCCTGTTGCGACCAGAGGATCTCGTTCGTGGACGGGCGGTAGAGCAGGATCTCGGATGTGTGGCGCATCGAAAGGAAAAGATCGCCCTTCTTCCAGTAGGGGCCATCGGTGAGAACCGGCTCGATATCGTTCAGGTGCACCGGATCGCGCTTGCGGTGGCTGGCGTTGAACAGCGCCCAGTCGCGGCCATGATCAACAAGCACCTGAGCGAGCGATATGACCTTCAAGATGCTGCCGTCTTCGTCGAAGTGAACCAGCGCGTCCTCGCGCCAGCCCTCTTCCACATCGTCGAAGGTCGACGGCTCTATGAGGCCCGGGATCCAGAAACCACCCTCGCCGTCACTTTCGGTCGAGTGATGAACGATCATCTGGTCCTGCCGCCAGAGCAGGCGGCCGCAGGCGTCGATACGCGTCGCGAAGGTTTCGTGATCCTTGATGATGAGCGACCCGTCCGGCATGAGCAGCGGATGAATGGCGCGCAAATGGGCATCGTCCCAATGGGTGGTATCGACATGGGGCGACGTGCGCGGCGCGCCCGCAAGAAGCGAAGCGGCCGAGGGTTGCCAGCGATGCAGGGTGTTGCCGTCCGCCAAGGATACGAGTTCGACGACATGATGGCGCCCCTCGCCATCGTGGCGCGACAGCAGAAGATAACCCGGCAATGGCGCTGCGCCTGGCGACAACATCCAACCGGCGGGCTGATCGCTGAAACGCCCCTGCTGCATGGTGGTCAGCGACTCGCGGTCGTTAAGCAGCTTGCGTAGGTCTTCGGGGATGCTGGCGATTGCAAGCGAGGCGCGGCCCACTGATCCGTACCGGTTCTTGCCACGTTCGGCATCGAGCGCCGCCCCCGCGAAGCCGATGGCGCCGGCACAGAGAAGTATCACGATCAGAAGGACGAGCCAGACCTCGACCTTTCGAAACACGAAACTCTGCATGAGGGAAGCCTCCCAAACCGATCAGGTCGGACCCTAGCCCGACTGTTCCCGGTCGCATAGTCCCCCGCCACTGTCTTGTTCGATCTGCGTAAACAATCGTCTTTCCGGATACGGATTGCGGCTGTTAAGCTTCGGCAGGCATCGTTGACCGACAAATCTGTTGCGGCTTGCAAGGCTTCTGCCGGATAAGTCAGGCAATTCGTATGCTTTTCGGTTCCCTTCGCGGGTCCGGGCCAAAGGTTTGAAAAGAAGGCGTTTGAAAGATGAAATGCGTGATCCTCGCCGGGGGGCTTGGCACCAGGCTTGCTGAAGAGACCGTGCGGATACCCAAGCCCATGGTCGAGATCGGCGGTCGGCCGATCCTGTGGCATATCATGAAGATCTACGGCGCCCATGGCATCACCGACTTCATCGTCTGCCTCGGCTACCGGGGCTATGTGATCAAGGAATATTTCGCCAACTTCTATATGCATTCCTCGGACGTGACGGTCGATCTGTCGACCGGTTCGATGGAGATGCACCGCAATTCTTCTGAACCCTGGAAGGTGACGCTCGTCGATACCGGGCAAGAGAGTATGACGGGCGGAAGGTTGGGCCGTGTGATGCCCTATCTGAAGGATGAGGACGCCTTCTGCCTGACATATGGCGACGGGGTGGGGGACGTGGATATCTCGGGCGCCGTTGCCTTCCACAAGGCGCATGGCAAGATGGCGACCGTGACCGCGGTACCGCCGCCGCGCCGTTTCGGGCAATTGCATCTTGATGGCGCGCGGGTTGATGATTTCTCGGAAAAACCCGCGGGCGAGGGCGGGCTGATCAACGGCGGCTTCTTCGTCCTGTCGCCCAAGGTCGCGAAATATCTCTCCGGCGATCAGACCATCTGGGAACAGGCGCCCTTGCGCGGCCTTGCCGACGATGGCGAACTGATGGCCTGGGAACACAAGGGTTTCTGGCAGCCGATGGACACGATCCGCGAACGGCAAGAGCTTGAGGAACATTGGGCGTCGGGCAAGGCACCGTGGAAGATCTGGGCGTGAACAGGGAATTCTGGAAAGGACGGCGGGTCTTTCTGACCGGCCATACCGGCTTCAAGGGCGCCTGGGCGGCAGCCTGGTTGACGCGCCTGGGCGCCGAGGTCACGGCCTTTGCCCATGCGCCGGAAACCGAGCCGAACCTCTGGACGCTGCTCGGCCTTTCTTCCGTTCGTTCGGTCCATGGCGATCTGAATGACCGGGCGGCGCTTGACGCCGCGCTTGGCGAGGCGCGGCCGCAGGTGATCCTACATCTGGCGGCGCAGGCGCTGGTCCGCCGCAGCTATCGCGACCCGGTAGAGACTTTCGCCTCGAACGTGATGGGCACCGTCCAGCTTCTGGATGCGGCGCGGGCCTGCCCGGACCTCAAGGCAATCGTCGTCGCCACGTCCGACAAGGCCTATGAGAATGTCGAGCAGATCTGGGGTTACCGCGAAAGCGACCCGATGGGCGGGCGCGACCCCTATTCGGCCTCGAAGGGTGCCTGCGAGATCGCAGCCCAGTCGATGGCGAAAAGCTTCTATGCGCCCCATGGCGGGCCGGGCGCGCATCCGGCGCGTGTGGCGACGGTTAGGGCGGGCAATGTGATCGGCGGTGGTGACTGGTCCGAGGACCGGCTGGTGCCGGATATCGTGCGCGGCTGCCTCGGGCCGGAGGCGGCGGTGACATTGCGCGCCCCGAACTCGGTGCGGCCCTGGCAGCACGTCCTCGAACCGCTACGCGGCTATCTGATGGTGGCTGAGCGGCTTGCCGCGGGCGATGATGCCGCCGCCTCGGGCTGGAACTTCGGGCCCGAGCGCACCGACGAACGCGCCGTGATCGAAGTTGCAGAAGCCGTGGTGACAGCGCTGGGCAAGGGGCGCATCGTGACCGACGAGGCGGGCGCGACCGTCCATGAGGCAAAGCTCCTGCGGCTTGACTGCACGCGGGCGCGGCTGGACCTTGGCTGGGTGCCCGCGCTGCGCTTCGATGAGTGTATCCGACTGACCGCCGACTGGTATGGCGGCTGGGCCGCCGGCCAACCTGCCGCCGCGCTCTGCGACCGCCAGCTCGCATTTTACGAAGGCCTTTTGACAGAATGACCCTTTCCTCACAGCCTCACTGCCGGTCATGCGGCGCCCCCCTGACGCTCACGCTCGTCGATCTTGGCCTGTCGCCCCTGGCCAATTCCTACATTCCGCTGGCGAAGGCGGATGCGGAAGAGGCGAAATATCCCCTGCATGCGCGGGTCTGCGAAAGCTGCTGGCTGGTTCAGGTCGATGATGTCGTGCCCGCCGATCACATCTTCCATGGCGACTATGCCTATTTCTCCTCCTTCTCGGAAAGCTGGCTTGCCCACTGCAAGGCCTATGCGGCAAAGATGACGGATGAGCTGAAGCTGAACGGCCGGTCTCTGGTGGTCGAGATCGCGTCGAACGACGGCTATCTTCTGCAATATTTCAAGGGGGTCGGCGTGCCGGTCCTCGGCGTTGAGCCTTCGGGCAATACGGCTGCCGAGGCCGAGAAGAAGGGCGTGCCGACATTGGTCGAGTTCTGGACCGAGGCGCTTGCCACGCGGCTACACGACGAAGGCAGGCGGCCCGATCTGATCTGTTCGGCCAACGTGCTGGCCCATGTGCCCGACATCAACGATTTCGTGCGGGGCGTGGCGCGGCTTCTGACCGGGGACGCGGTCTATACGGTCGAGTTCCCACACCTTCTGAACCTGATCCAGAAGGTCCAGTTCGACACGATCTATCACGAGCATTATTCCTACCTGTCGCTTCTGGCGGTCGAGAAGATCTTCGCCGACGCAGGGTTGAGGGTCTTCGAGGTCGAGGAACTGCCAACCCATGGCGGCTCGCTGCGGGTCTATGCCTGCCTCAAGGACGCAAGCCATGCCGAGCGGCCCGGTGTCGCCAAGGTGCGGGCCGACGAGAAGGCCGCGCGTTTCGACAGCGCCGAGGGCTACATGGGTTTCACCGCGCGGTGCGAGGCGGTGCGCGACGGGCTGAACGATTTCCTGATGACCGCCCATCACGGCCGCAAGACCGTGGCCGCCTATGGCGCGGCGGCCAAGGGCAATACGCTTTTGAACTATTGTGGCGTCGGGGCGGACCAGATTGCCTATTGCGTCGACCGCAATCCGGCCAAGCAGAAGACCCTGCTGCCCGGCAGCCACATCCCGGTCTTTGACGCGGATGAGCTACGCCGCCGTCGCCCCGATTTCGTGCTGATCCTGCCCTGGAACATCAAGGACGAGGTCATGGACCAGTTGCAGGACCTGAGGGCGAAGGGCACTCGCTTCGTGACCGCCGTGCCGCATATGTCCGTAATGGTATGAGCGCGCCCGTCGTCCTTCTGACCGGGGCCACCGGGCTGATCGGGCGGCAGACGGTCGGGCCGCTTCGCGCTGCAGGTTTTCACGTGCTGGCCGCTTCGCGGGCGGGCGGGGATGTGCCGGGCGCGGAGGGTGTGGCGCTTGACTGTCTTGACCGGGCGGCAGTGCGTGCCTGTCTGGATCGGCACCGGCCGAGCCACCTGTTGCACCTCGCCTGGCATGACGGCGCGAAAGACCGCTGGACGTCGCCTGCGAACCTCGACTGGCTGGGTGCCACGCTCGATCTTCTGCGCGGCTTCGCCGCTTCTGGTGGAAGGCGCGCGGTGCTGGTCGGGTCCTGTGCAGAATATGACTGGAGCCTGGCCGCTCGCGGTCCGCTCGCGGAGGACGCTCCGCTGAGGCCCGCTACGCTTTACGGTGCGGCCAAGGCCGCGACCGGCATCGCCGCTGTCGCGGCGGCGCCCGCGCTCGACCTGTCGCTTGCCTGGGCGCGGCCCTTTTTCTGCTATGGCCCGGGCGAGGCGGAGGGGCGGCTTTTCGGCGACCTGATCGCGGGGTTGCGCGCCCGTCGGGCGGTCGATTGCACCGACGGTCTGCAAAGGCGCGATTTCCTGATGACCGGAGATCTCGGCCGCGCGCTTGCCGCACTTCTCGCAAGCCCGGTCGAGGGGCCGGTGAATGTGGCGTCGGGCGAGGCGCCCGAGGTGCGCGAGGTCATCATGGCCTTTGCCGGGGCCGTGGGCGCGGCCGATCTGGTGCGGTTAGGCGCCCGGCCGCGCCCGGCGGACGACCCGCCGCTGATCCGGGCCGATATCGCCCGGCTGCGGGGCGAGGTAGGCTTTGCCCCCGCGCACGATCTGGCCTCCGGCGTCGCCGCGACCCTGCGGGCGGAAGGGCTGATCCGATGAGCGGCGACGGCCTGCGTTTCGTGAAATTCCTCGGCGTCGGCGTCCTTAACACCGCCGTGGGGCTGGGGCTCTACTGGCTGTTCCTCTGGCTTGGCCTTTCGCCGCAACCGGCGCTAGCGCTCGCTTTCGCGCTGGGCGTCATCTGGAACTATCTGACCCACGCAAGGCTTGTGTTCGGGACCGGCGGGTTGAGCCGCCTTGCGCCCTATATCGCCGCCTATCTGGTGCTTTACGGTCTGAATGCGCTGACGCTACGCGCGCTTCTCGCGTCGGGCGTCGGCGCCTATGCCGCGCAGGCAATTCTTGTTCTGCCGATGGCGGCGATCGCCTTTGTCCTGATATCCTATGTGCTGACCGGCCGCTTGCCGCTGACCGGCGCGCGAGAGGGAGAGTAAGATGGCCGCCCGCCTGAGATCAGACCAGACCGCCCTTCGACTTGCCCTTCTGGTGATCCTGTCCGGTATCGTGACCGCGCTGACCATAGCGCCGGTGCGCGAAACCCTCTCGCTCTGGGCGCTTGGCGCCGGGCCGCGCCCCTATTTCATTCCCTCGCATGCCTTGTCGCTGTATCTGGTCACACCCGCCGCCGCGCTTGCGGCGAGCTTTTTCTTCCTCGCGCCCGGTTTGGTGCTCGCGGCCGGTTTCGGGCGCGAGAAGGGGGCAGCGCACTGGCTGGTCGCCGGGCTTGCCGCCGCGCTGGTCGTCAATACGGCGGCGGTAACGGCGGCGGAGCTGCTGCTTGGTCGCGGCCTGACAGGCGCGTCCTTCGTGGCGCTGATCGGCGGGCTGAACGGCGCCTGCATCGGCCTTTTGGCGCTCAGGATGGCGGGAGGCACGCCGTTGCGGGTGTCACTGAAGGGGCAGGGCGGCGATCTTCTTGCCGCGGCGGTTCTCTTCTGGGTAGCGCTGATCCTGATGGCGCCGAAATTCTACTGGGAGAACTTTTCGGGCGACGGGTCGGGTTCGCTGCAATTCACCCGCAACCTCATCCATAGCCATTGGCCCTTCTGGTCGCCCGAGGCAGGCGTGATCCAGCAGGCGCCGGGGCTGACCTCGTTCCTTTTCGTGATCCCCGACAGCTGGTTCGTGCGGCTCTGGGGCGAGTGGGAATTCTCGGTCCGCATCCTTACGCTGACGGCGCTGGCGCTGCTTTATCCGGTGCTCACCGCCCTCATCCGCCACGGAAGGCCGGGCGCGGAGCTGCGGCCAGCCGACCACCTTTTGCTGATGGCTGCTCTGGGGCTTTATGCCTTCGCCAATATCTACTCCGGCGGCTATCACGCCTGGTTCGGCGACAGCCCTATGCCTGCCGCGCGCGAGACTTTGGCGATGGTCGCGTTCATGGGCTACATCCTCGCCTTCCTCGACAACCGCCGCGCCCTGATGGTGACCGCGGGCGTGATGGCGCATCTGTCGATCCCGACCGGTGGGCTGTGGCTCTTGCTCTGGCCGATCGCCGTCTGGCTCGTTGGACGGCCGCGCCCGATCGGGGCGCTGCGCACGGCGGCGCTGACGTTGGCTGTCGCGGCGGCGATTTCGGTACTGGTGCCTGTGGTCGTGAAACTCGCTGGCCTGCCGATCCCCGGCAATGAATTCTCGGCCGAGGCGGTGGTGCAGCGTTTGCGCTTCGTCGCCTTCACCGACTGGAACCGGTTCGCCTTCCTTGCCGTGCCTTGCGGGCTTCTGCCCGCGCTTGCTCTCCTGACCTGGAGGCGGCAGGACCGGACGGCCCGGGCGCTGACGCTTCTGACGCTTGCCTTCTTCCTTTTCTTCTACCTTCAGGGCTACCGGGTGCTTCTGCACCATTTCATTCCGGCGATGATCCCGCCCTTGGTCGTCATGTGGCGGTCTGACCTGATGGAACGCGCAGGCGCGCAGCTGGCCGTGGCGCTTGGCCTTCTTGCCGCGCTCTGGCTCGCCTGGCCGAAGGATGTGGGGCTTCACCATCACGACCGTGACTTCGCCGCCTTCATCGCAACCGAGGGACCCCGCTATGCCTCCGCCGCGCCTGCCGAGGGCGAAAAGTTCAGGGGTTTTGACCCGAAAGCGCTTGATACGTTCCACGAGCTCTTCGGCCGCCTGCTGCCCATTGGCTATGGCGAGAGCGAACCGGGCGAGCGCTTCTTCGGCGCACCCTTGGTCTGGTGGTACTATTCGGAATTTCCCAAGGCCGAGGGGCAGACAATCAACTATGTTCTGAAACCTTTGGCCGATGCGACGCCCGACGATGGCACGCTTTTCGACAGCTACGATGGCTACGGGCTCTTTATCCGCGACATGGCTCTGTTCGAGGCACACCGGACGCAGCGCCTGCCCATCGACACCGGCGCATCGTTGCTGGCGACGCCGCGCCCGGTGCTGTTCGGACGCGGGGCGCATTGGCCCGAAAGCTGGTCGGACCGCACGGTCATCGACCTTGTCGGCATCGCCAAAGCCATTCTCGGCAAGTCCTGATCCGGGGCAGGGGGTAGATATGGATTTTTCGAAAGCGGTTTTCTACGCGGGCGCGGCCGCACTGGTTGTGGGCGGGTCGCTCGTGGTCGGCATGGCCTCGGTCAAGCGCGACATGGGGCTTTACCGCACGGTCTGGGGTACGCTCGATAATGCCAAGACGATCTGGGAGGAGATGCCCAACCTGCGCGGTACCGAGCCTATTCACTTCCTTGTACCGTCACGGCATCCGGGCAGCGGTGTGACGGTAAATGAGGGCGCGAAGGCGGACGATCTGATCCTTCTGTCTGGCTTTCTCGGCGATGACAATAAGGCGCGGCTGATGAAGCGCGACGGCACAGTTCTGGCGGAATGGGCCTTCAAGGCGCATACGATCTATGATGATCCGTCCTTCTTCCGCCAGCCGCCGATGACCGACTGGAACGCGATTACCCATGGCACGATCATCACGCCCGAAGGTGATGTGGTCGTCTCCTTTGAAAGCGGTGGGCTGGTTCGCATGGACCGGTGCGGCGGGGTGAAATGGGCGACGCATGACATCACCCATCACAGCCCGAACTGGATGGCCGACGGTGGAATCGTCGTGTCTGGCGGCCGCTACATCGAGGGCGGCGATATCCCCTGGCCGTTCGAGGGGCCCTATTGGGAAGACCTTGTTTTCAAGTTCGACGAGGACGGCAACAAGACCTTCGAAAAGGCGCTGACCACCCTGATGATCGAGAATGGGATGGAGGCCTGGCTGTCGTCGACCGGCGCGTTCAAGACGCGGGTGAACGGCGAATTCCACCTCAATGAGGTTGAGGAACTGTCGCCCGCGCTTGCCCCCGATTTCCCGATGTTTCAGGCAGGCGATCTGCTTCTGTCGCTTCGGAACCGCAACATGATCCTGGTGACGGACGCCTCTGTCACCAAGATCAAATGGTGGAAGGTCGGACCGTTCGTCCGCCAGCATGACCCGGATTTCGAGGCAGGCGGCAGGATCACCGTCTTCGACAATCACTCCGACGAGACGCGCGACGGATCGGTCGCGGGCGGCTCGCGGGTCTGGCAGATCGACGTGGCGAGCGGGCAGTCGCGCGTGCTTTATGGCGGGCGGGATGGCCAGTTCTTCTTCTCGCCGGAACGTTCGACCCATCAGACCCAACCGGGCGGCAACATGATGATCACCGCAGCACAAGAGGGCCGCGCCTTCGAGGTGACGCCCGCAGGCAAAATCGTCTGGGAATACGTGAACCGCTGGGACGAGGACCGTGCGCTCTGGCTTCATGATGCCGAGACCTACGACTCGTCCTATTTCACCGTGACCGACTGGTCCTGCCCGGCGCCCTGAGGCGCGGGCCGGGCCGCTCATCGCGCCTTGCAGCGCTCTTCGCTGTCTTGGCGTCTGACCGAGCGATGAGCCCGGCAACGGGCGAAGAGCCGCTCAGCCGTCCGGCTTGATGAGCCCGAGGCCGCGCAGATAGATGCCGATCCCGGCTTCCAGCAGGTCTTCGGGCGGGAAGGGGGCGCGGCTTCCCGGCGTGCCGCGCGCGAAGAGCTCGACCACACCATGGCTCATTGCCCAGATATGCGCCGCAAACATCGCGGCGGGCGGACGGCGGCCCGGCGGCAGCTGTTCCGATAGGGCCTCGGCCGCGCGCGCGAGCACCGTCTGTGCGCGGTTCGAGGCGCGGGCGAGGTCGGGGTCGCGGTTCAGGTTCAGGCCGCTTTCGAACATCGCCATGTAATGGCCGGGGAATTTTCGGGCGAAGGCAAGATAGGCCCGCCCCGTCGCTTCAAAGGCGCGCAGCGCCGTGGGCTTGCCGCCGTTATAGGCATGGTCCATCAGATCGGCGAAAATCTCAAAGCCCTGGCGCGCGCATTCGGCGATCAGATCCTCGCGCCCCGCGAAATGGCGGTAGACGGCGGCGGGCGTCACGCCTGCGGTCTTGGCCGCGTCCGACAGGGTGAAGCCCTGCGGCCCCTGCGCCTCGATCAGCCGCAAGGTCGCCTCGATCAACG
This sequence comes from Frigidibacter sp. RF13, assembly GCF_026626305.1. Lineage (GTDB taxonomy): Bacteria > Pseudomonadota > Alphaproteobacteria > Rhodobacterales > Rhodobacteraceae > TMP-24. The sequence continues at coordinate 61,668 of NZ_JAPNUE010000001.1, forward strand.
CCTGGCGCAGGTTGCCGTGATGATAGCCTGCCTTAGCCATCGAGAATGCCGGGACCCCCGCAGATCTTGTCGTCGACCTTGCCGATCGCCTCCCGGTCCTTGCGGTGATAATCGACCGCGTTCAGCACCGTCTGGATCGCGGCAATGCGCGCGCGCGCCTTGTCATCGGCGCGGATCACCGTCCAGGGCGCTTCCTTGCTGTGGGTCTTCTTCAGTGTCTCGTCGATCGCCTCGCTATAGGCGTCCCAGCGCTTCAGCCCCTCGACGTCGATCCAGCTGAGCTTCCATTGTTTCAGCGGGTCTTTCTCGCGCGCGAGGAAGCGGCGAAGCTGTTCGGCCCGGCCGACGTTCAGCCAGAGCTTCACCAGCACGATCCCCTCGTCGATCAGCATCCGCTCGAAATCCGGCAATTGCCGGAAGAAGAGCTTGCGCTGCGCGGGCGTACAGAAACCGAAGACCTGCTCCACTACGCCGCGGTTGTACCAGGACCGGTCGAAAAGCGCGATCTCGCCTGCCGCAGGCAGCCAGTCGGTATAGCGCTGAAAATACCATTGGCTCGCCTCGCGCTCGGTCGGCTTCGAGAGCGCGACAATATAGGCCGAACGCGGGTTGAGATTCTCGCGCATCCGCTCGATGGCGCCGCCCTTGCCCGCGGCATCGCGCCCCTCGAACAGAACCATCAGCCGCTTGCCGGTGGTGCGCAGATCGTGGAGCATCTTCACCAGCTCGACCTGAAGCTTCTCCATATGCGCGTCATAGTCCTTGCCGTCCATCTCGCGCGGATAGGGATAGGACTTGGCCAGAATATCTTTCTTGCGGCCCTTGGCGATCGCCTCGCGGACGTCGTCGGGCGCTTCGGTGTCGAGATATTTGGTGATCTCGCCCACGAAGGGGATTACGTCCGGATCGGACTTTTCCGGGGCGGCCTTGGTGTTGGTCGTCTCAGCCATCGGGTACCTCCCTGAACTCTTCCGCAGTATGGCCAACTGCCGGACACTGGCAATGGCTGGCCCGGCTCACATTCGGAAATGTTTGGACAGTTTCAGGCCCTGACCCTGATAGTTCGAGGCGATGCCCGCGCCGTAGAGCCGCTCCGGAGGCGCCTGCATCCGTTCATAGACGAGACGCCCCACCACCTGGCCGTGTTCCAGAACGAACGGCGCCTCGTGGCAGCGCACCTCCAGCACGCCACGCGAGCCGCGCCCGCCCGCCGCGCCATGGCCGAAGCCCGGGTCGAAGAAACCCGCATAATGCACCCGGAATTCGCCGACCATCGCAAGGTAGGGCGCCATTTCGGCGGCATGGTCGGGCGGGATCGTCACCGCCTCACGGCTCACGAGAATATAGAAGGCGCCAGGGTCGAGGATGATGCGGCCTTCGCGGGTGTGCACTTCCTCCCAGAAATCAGCGGGCGCATACTGGCCGATCCGGTCGAGGTCGATGACACCGGTATGGGGCTTGGCCCGGTAGCCGACGAGATCGCCATCCCAAGGCGAGAGGTCGACCGAGAAGCCGAGGCCTTCCGAAATCAGAGCCTCGCCATCGACGAGCGGCTCGCGGGCATGAAGGGCGGCAAGTTCGGTGTCGGAGAGAATGGCCTGTCCCTGACGGAAGCGGATCTGGTTCAGACGCATGCCGGGCCGGACGAGGACAGAGAAGGAACGCGGACAGATTTCCGCATAGAGCGGGCCGTCGTAGCCCTCTCCGATCCGGTCGAACTCGACCCCGCCGTCGGTGATGGTGCGGGTCAGAAGGTCAAGGCGGCCGGTAGAACTCTTGGCATTCGCCACCGCCGTCACGCCCTTGGGTAGTGCCAGCCGCTCCATCAGCGGCACGACATAGACGCAGCCTTTCTCAAGGACCGCTCCCGCCGAAAGATCAACGCGGTGCATTTCAAACTCGGCGATCCGTTCGGACACGGTACGGTCGTGACCGGCCAGAAACGAGGCGCGCACACGGTAGGCAACCGTCCCGAGTCGAAGATCAAGGCTCGCGGGCTGCACCTGCGCGTCGGTCACGGCCGGATCGGCCGTGATCTGGCCTGCGCCGATCATCGCGCGGATCGCCCCGTCGGCAAGGACGCCGATGCCTGCCATCTTCCCCTCCGGATACGTCAAGGCCCACCCCGTTTCAGGGATGGGCCTTTGTCGAAATGGTCGGGCCGGTGAGATTCGAACTCACGACCTTCCGCCCCCCAGACGGACGCGCTAACCAGGCTGCGCCACGGCCCGACAGGGGGCTCTATAGGCCGAAGGGCAGGGTGGGGGCAAGCGGCAAAACGCATTGATAAGGCGTGGCCTCTCAGGACCGGCGCGCGAGGCGTCGCTCGTAAAGAGCGCTGAGTTTGAGGTAGACCGTGCGCAGTTCCTCGCGCCTCGATTGTGCGTGATGCTGGGTCATGGCGCGCAACATGGCGGCGGCAGGAATCCAGTCGCCCTCGGCACGCGCGGGGTCGAAATGGCTTTCTGGCGCCAGCGGCGCGGCGCGGGCCCGTTCTGCCTCGCGGGCGCGCTGCAGGTCCGCTCGGCTTTCGGCCGCCTCGGTGACGCTCGGTCTCGCGGGTGAGACGGGATCGGCCCTGAGGCCCGCTTCAGCGGTGCTGCGGTCGTCGGAGGCAAGCATCTCGTCTGGCGAGGCAGGCTCCTCGTTCGGCAGATCCCGATCAATCCGGTCCAGACGACGCGGCGTGGCGGGGGTGGCTTCAAGTTCGGTAGTTCCGTCGGCGAGCCCGGCAATCTGCCGTACCCCCTGTTCGCGCAGCAGCTTCTGCACACCGCGGATCGTCAGCCCGTCTTCATGCAAGAGCTTCTTTATGCCCGACAGAAGCGCCACATCGGCGGGGCGGTAATAGCGCCGACCACCCGCCCGTTTCACCGGCTTGATCTGCGAAAAGCGGCTTTCCCAGAAGCGCAGCACATGCGCGGGCGTGTCGAGATGCTCGGCGACCTCGCTGATCGTGCGGAAGGCTTCTGCCGATTTCGACATTCACCCGCCTCAGCGCTTGTTCCCGGCGGCCACGCGATCCTTCATCAGGTGGGAGGGCCGGAAGGTCAGCACCCTGCGCGGATGGATCGGCACTTCCTCGCCGGTCTTGGGGTTGCGGCCGACGCGCGCGGTCTTGGCGCGGACCGAAAAGGTGCCGAAGGACGAAATCTTCACCGTCTCGCCGGACACGAGCGCATCCGACATATGCTGCAGGACGCTTTCCACCAGCTGGGCCGATTCATTGCGAGAGAGGCCGACGGAATTGTAGACAGCCTCGCTCAGATCCATCCGCGTAAGGGTCTTTTCACCCATGACTCCCCCCGAAATGCGTGCGCGCCACGTTCTTTGCTGGGAGTGAGATTGGGGGCATTGAATTTCCGAGTCAATATCAATGACTTGGAAAGCGCCTTTCAGGCGGTGTTTCACCAGCGGAGAACGACCGATCCCCAGGCAAGGCCGCCGCCAATCGCCTCGGTGACCAGCAGATCGCCCTCTTTGATCTGGCCGCGTTCCTTGCCGACCGACAGGGCAAGCGGGATAGAGGCGGCAGAGGTGTTACCATGATCCTGCACGGTAACCACCACACGCTCCATCGGTACCTGCATGCGCTTCGCCGTGCCCTCGATGATACGGATATTGGCCTGATGCGGCACGATCCAGTCGACGTCGCCGCCATCAAGCCCGACCTTGGCAAGCGCGGTGTGCGCGGTTTCGGCAAGCTTTTCAACGGCATGGCGGAAGACCTGATTGCCCTGCATCCTGAGATGTCCGGCGCTACCGCTGGTCGAGACGCCGCCATCCACGTAGAGAAGTTCGCGGTAGCTGCCGTCGGAATTGAGATCCGTCGACAGGATGCCGCGATCCTCGGTGGTGCCGGTGCCTTCTTGCGCCTCCAGCACAACGGCCCCGGCGCCATCGCCGAAAAGGACGCAAGTCGAGCGGTCGGTGAAATCGAGGATGCGGCTGAAGGTCTCGGCGCCGATCACAAGAACGCGGCGCGCCTGACCCGACAGGATCAGCGCATTGGCATTGGCCAGCGCATAGACGTAGCCTGCGCAGACCGCCTGTACGTCGAAGGCGAAGCCCCGCGTCATGCCGATCTTGGCCTGCACCATGGTGGCGACCGAAGGGAAGGTCAGGTCCGGGGTCGAGGTGGCAACTATGATCGCGTCCAGCCCATCTGCCTCCAGACCCGCGTCGGCGAGCGCTGCGCGGGCGGCGGCTGCGCCGAGGTCGGAGGTGGTTTCACCCTCGGCGGCAAAATGGCGCCGTTCGATGCCGGTACGGGCGCGAATCCATTCGTCGCTCGTCTCGACCTTACCTTCAAACTCGCTGTTCGGCACGGTCCGCGCGGGCAAATAGTGCCCCACGCCCTTCACCACGGCACGGATGGTCATTCTTGTTCTCTGCTCTCTTCAGCCGCGCCCATCGCGGCATCCTGCCCCGGCTGAACGGCGGACGCAACCCGCGCTTTCAGCCGTTCGGTGAAGCCGGAAAGCGCCAGTCGCCGCGCAAGCTGGATCGCGGCCGAAACCCCGGTCGCATCGGCCGAGCCATGCGATTTCACCACGGTGCCGTTCAGCCCGAGGAAGACACCGCCATTCACCCGGCGCGGGTCGATGCGCATCTGCAGCCGCTTCAGCGAGCCGAGCGCGAGGAGGGCCGCGAATTTCGACAGGAGCGTCGCGTTGAAGGCTTCCTTGAGGAAATCGCCCACGAGCTTCGCCGTGCCTTCGCCGGTCTTCAAGGCGATATTTCCGGTGAAACCGTCGGTCACGATCACGTCCACGCGGCCCGAAGGCAGGTCATTGCCCTCGACGAAACCGACATAATCGAAGGCGCCCACCTCGGTCGCCCGTCCGATCAGGTCGTTGGCTTCCTTGATCTCGGTCCGGCCCTTGTGTTCCTCGGTGCCGACATTCAGAAGCCCGACTCGCGGACGCGCAAGGCCAAGGCCGTTTCGCGCGTAGGACGCACCCATCAGCGCATATTGCAGCAGGTCCTGGGGATCGGCTTTCACATCGGCGCCCACGTCGAGCATCACCGCGAAGCCATGCGGCGCGCGGCACGGCCAGAGGCAGGCGATGGCAGGGCGGTTGACACCGGGCAGCTTGCGCAGGCGGATCATCGAGACCGCCATCAGCGCACCGGTATTGCCGCACGATACGGCCGCCTGTGCCTGACCTTCCTTCACCGCGTCGATCGCCGACCACATCGAGGTCTTCTGGCCATGCCGCATCACCTGGCTTGGCTTGTCCTCCATCGACACCACCTCTTCGGTGGCAACAACGGTGGTCCGCGCGGCCAAATCGGGACGTTTGGCTAGAAGCTGAGTCAGCTCCGGCCCGCTGCCATGGACAAGAAAGGCGAGGTCGGGGCATTGGGCCAGACTGTCGGCCATGCCAAGCACAACGGCGACCGCCCCGCGGTCGCCGCCCATCGCATCGACGGAAATGACGATTCGGCCCGGCTGGCCCGCTGTCTGGTCGTCACCCGGAACGGTATGACTGGAGGACATGGGTCAGACGCCGGTCACGCCGCTTCACGCAGCGGCGTCGTCCAGGTCGATTTCGGTCGCCTGAGCGACAACTTCCTTGCCGTCATAGTGACCGCAGGCGCCACAGACATGGTGCGGGCGCTTCAGCTCGCCACAGTTCGGGCATTCGTTGGGGTTAGCCGCGACCAGCGCATCGTGGGCGCGGCGCATGTTGCGGCGGGACCGCGTGGTGCGGTTCTGAGGGACAGCCATGTCTCAACCTCGGGTTTCTGGGGGCCATTGCCCCGGTTTTCCAGGGGTTTCGTCACTGGTTGCCTAAGCGCGACCGGGTGCGAACCCAAGTTACAAGCGAGGCCGGGAACATACTGCGATTCCGGGCGGGCGCAAGTCTTTTCTAGCCGGTTTCTCCGCTCTGCCGCGTTGCGGCATCACGGACAACTGGCGCGCGCCTCATTCGCCTTCTTTGCTCCCCTTCATCAGGTCGGCCAATCCCGCGAAGGGCCTGAGTTTCTCGTCGGTCAGCGGCTCTGTTCCCGGCTCTGCCGCGATCAGACTGTCGAAGCTGACATCCGGTGCGCGGGGATAAAGCGGCAGGGCGAGCGACAAAGCCTCGACAAGAACCGCGCCGAGGTCGATCACCTCGCCAAGCGCCTCGGTCGTGTCATCCTCGGGCATCTCAACATCATCGCCTTCGGGCTCCACATAGTCCGCCAGATAGCGACGCGTGACCGCTTCGTCGATCTGGGACGGGACAGGCGCAAGGCTGACGACGCAGGGCTGGACCACCTCGGCCGCAAGACGGGCCTCCAGCACGAAATCCCTGCGGCCGGAAGGGCGCAGTTCCCCTTTCAGCCGTACGAGTGGCAGATCCAGAAGGCCGAGATCGGCGGCAATCGCGGCGCGTTCGGCGGCATCGGGGGCCAGATCGAAGCGGTGCGGCTTGCGCTGGGGCAGGGCGGCGGTGCGAACCGGATGCGAATAGGGAGCGTCTGCTGCCATTCTCTCTCTCCTTCGAACAATCGACGGTCGCATCGGCGCGGGCGTTTGGCCGACGCGCGGTTTCGGTCCTTGTCGGACCCGGGCGCCTTGTTGTAAGCCGGATAAAAGGCTTCCGCCGTGATGGCAAGCACAAGACCAAATGAACAGGGGGCGGGTGTGAAGAACGGCAAGTTTGGCGGCAAGTTTGGATCCGTCCTTCGGATCGGCATGGCCGGGCTTGTGCTCGCCGTCGTTGCGGCCTGTTCGGCGATCTATTCGAACCACGGCTATGTGCCGACCGACAAGGACCTCGAAGAGGTGGTTGTCGGTCAATCGACCCAGCAGGATGTGGCTGACGCGATCGGCCGTCCCTCCTCGATCGGTATTCTGACCGGGTCGGGCTGGTACTATGTCGGTTCGCGGTTCAAGCAGGTCGGCCTGCGTGCACCGGTCGAGATTGATCGTCAGGTGGTTGCGGTGACCTATGATGACGAGGGCGTCGTTTCGAACGTCGAGCGCTTCGGGCTGGAAAAGGGTCAGGCCGTTGTAATCTCGCGCCGGGTGACCGACAGCAATATCAAGGGGCTGAGCTTCCTGCAGCAGCTTCTGGGCAATATCGGCAACCTCAACGCCGCCGATTTCCTCAACAAGAACTGATCCGATGGGCGCCGAGGGCAGGGCGCCTTTCCCTTCGGCCGACGCCATGATGCTGGCCGCAGGCGGCGGGCTCTGCCTGACGGAGTCGCGCTCGCCCGACGCGGTGTCGGAAGCGATTCGCGCGCGCGCTGCCCGTTTTCGTCCGCCGGGCCGGGAGGATGGCGATCCGTTCGATCCGCTCTGCCGCCATTTCCTTCTGCGGCCTGAGGCGGGCGTCGCGCCCGTGGGCGGCTTTCGCCTGCAGCTTTTTCCCGACGGTCCGTCGGCGGCGTCAGGCTATTCCGCCGGGCGTTATGATCTTGCTCCGCTGGCGAAGATCACACGACCGGTGGCAGAGCTTGGCCGGTTCTGGCTGGACATGCCGGGAGGCGGCGCGGCAGACGGGATGCGCCTTGTCCTCGCCGGGCTGACGCGACTGGTGCGCGCCAATCGGATCGCGCTTCTCTTCGGCTGTGCGTCCTTTCCCGGGGCGGAGGCCGCAAGCCATGCCGCTGCTCTGAATTGGCTCAGGACCCGGCACACGGGCCCCGAGGGCTTCGCGCCGAGGGCCTGGCGGCCCGCCCGGGCAACGGCGGCAGTGCCCAGTGCTGCGGGCCTTCCGCCGCTTCTGCGCCTCCACCTCGGCGCTGGTGCCTGGGTCGGCCCCGACGCGGTCGAGGATGCCGATCTTGGCACGACCCACGTCTTCATGGCTTTGGAGACTGCTCGGGTCCCTCTGGCCCGGGCGCGAGCATTGAAAGCGCTTGCGCGGCTTGCGGCATACAAGCCGACCTGATCGGGCCATGACACGCTGGCTGGCTCATCGTCGCCTTCGGCGCTCTTCGCGCGCCTGCGACGAGCGGCCGGAGGCCGACGAGGAGCCGTACCTAAGAATAGTGGCGCGTGGTCAGGCGCGGGCGCGACGACCGCCGCGACGGCCCGATGCGGCGCTCGACTGCGCTGCGGAGGCTTCCGCGAAGGTCATGCCGCCCTCGACGGCCTCCAAAACCTTCGAGAAGCGGATCCATTCGCCGCCGTTCGGGTCGTGGTTCATCAGAAGGTTGGCGGCACGGATCGCTTCCATCTCGACCTGGCGGACCGGGTTCATGATGGCGGACGTCATGCCGGCGGAAATCGCCATCGGCAGGAAAGCCGCGTTGATGCCGTGGCGGTTCGGCAGGCCGAACGAGATGTTCGAGGCGCCGCAGGTGGTGTTGACGCCAAGTTCCTCGCGCAGGCGCTTCACAAGGGCGAAGACCTGCTGGCCCGCGGTCGCCATAGCCCCGATCGGCATGACCAGCGGATCGACGACGATATCATGCGCCGGGATGCCGAAATCGGCGGCACGCTGCACGATCTTCTTGGCCACTTCGAAGCGCACATCGGGGTCTTCGGAAATCCCGGTGTCGTCGTTCGAAATGGCGACGACCGGCACGTTGTATTTCTTCACGAGCGGCAGGACGAGTTCGAGACGCTCTTCCTCGCCGGTGACCGAGTTAAGAAGCGGGCGGCCCTCGGCGGCCTCCAGCCCGGCTTTCAGCGCGCCGGGAACCGACGAGTCGATGCAGAGCGGTACATCGACAAGGCCCTGCACGAGCTGGACCATCGAGGTCATCAGGGGCGGCTCGGTGAGGTTGGGATCGGGGTTCGAATTGTAGACAACGCCCGCGTTGATATCGAGCACCATGGCGCCACAGGCGACCTGTTCCAGCGCATCCTTCTCGACAGTCGAGAAATTGCCGGCCTCAAGTTCGGCAGCCAGCTTCTTGCGCCCCGTGGGGTTGATCCGCTCGCCGATCACGCAGAATGGCTCGTCAAAGCCGATGACGACGGTTTTGGTCTTCGATTCCAGGACGGTGCGGGTCACGTTCTTTACCTTTTCTCAGTTCTGTGCGGCCGGGACGGCGCTTTTGCCGCCATGCTCGATTGCCCAGGTCGCGTTGGTCTTGATCCCGCCGAGCGGGAAGAAATGCACGGATTCGATGCCGAAGTCCGGGTCCGCCGCCTTGTGCGCGGCCAGTTCTGCCACAAAATCGTTCGGCTCGTAAGGCAGAAGGAGCTTCGTCACATCCATCGCGCGCTTCTGCAGCACTTTGAGCGACGGACCAACGCCGCAGGCAATGGCGAACTTGATCAGCGTCTGCAGCTTGGCGGGGCCCGCGACACCGATATGAACCGGCAGCTTGATGCCTTCGGCATTCAGGCGGTTCACCCAGTCGATCACGGGCCTCGCCTCGAAGCAGAACTGGGTGGCCATCGCCATCTTGGCGTCGGTCCGCTCGCTGAACGCCTGCTTCCAGCGCAGCGCCTCCATCACGTTGCGGTCCGACCCGTCGGGGTCGATATCCTTGTTGCCTTCCGGGTGACCTGCGACATGCAGCCGGTCGAACCCGTCGAAAAGCCCGGTTTCGATCAATTGCATCGAGCAGTGGAAATCGCCGTGCGGGGTCGAAACGCCGCCGCCGAGCAGCAGCGCCTGGCGCACATCCGCCTCGCCCTGATAGCGGGCGATCCAGTCAGCGAGCGTCGCCTGGTCCTTGATGATCCGCGCCGGAAAATGCGGCATCACCTTGAAGCCTTCGGCATTGATCCGCTTGGCGGTCGCTACCATGTCCTCGAACGGCGTGCCGTCGATATGGGCAATATAGACGCGGGTGCCTTTCGGCAGCAGCTCGCGGAAATCCTCGACCTTCTCGGCGGTGCGGGGCATCACCTCGATCGAATAGCCTTCGAGGAAGGCCTCGACGGCCTCGCCGCTCACCTGCGGTGCGGGGGCTTCCTTGCGGCGGAAATTCAATAGTGCCATTGCAGCTCTCCAGAGGCCTTGGCCGGGCACGTCACGCCCAGCCATCATTCGCGATCAGCGCCTTGATGCGCTCTTGGTCATATTCGGCGTCAAGCCGCGCGGCTTCCGCCGCTGCGACCGCTTCGTCCTCGCCCTCGACCACGACAGGTGCGGCCTTCCGCCATTCGGCGAGATAGGCGTCCGTATCGCGTGCGCCCACCTTCATGGCACAGCGGTCGATGGCTTGTTCGAACCGTTCCGGCAGCACTTTCTTCACGCCCCGGCGCCCCTTGCCCACGATGACCTGGGCCGGGATGTCGCGCCAGTAAACGATCGTCACGTCCGCCATGATGACTCCGTCAGTTTCGGCCTCTCATACCGCCCTGTTCGCGACACCAAACGTCGGATTTCGACATGGCGCGCGATCAGAGCGACTTGCGCCCACAGGGATAGCGCGAACGGTCGCGATGGGCGAGCGCCGCGCGTCCGAAAAATTCTCATGAACATGATGAGACTAGTGGCGGGGCCGGTCGGGTGGGCCGAGTTTTTGATCATTCGATCAACAAAGAATCGTGAGAAGCGCCGCCTGCGGCTCCGCTTCGCCTTGATTGCGCCCGTGTAGGAGGTTAGGTTGGGGATAACTTGATTTGGAGGGCGTTATGAAGGCGTCCCGGCGGTCAGGGCGCGTTCCCGGTTCCGGTAGAGCCCCCGACAACCGCCAAACCAGACCCGGCGCAGCTTTATGCGGCGCTTGACCTCGGCACGAATTCGTGCCGGATGCTGATTGCCCAGCCGAAGGGCAGTCAATTCCATGTCATCGACAGTTTTTCAAAAGCGGTCCAGTTGGGTCATGGGCTTGAGGCGTCGGGCAAGCTCAGCCGCGCTTCGATGGGCCGCACGGTTCAGGCGCTGCATATCTGCCGCAAGAAGATCGAACAGCATGGCGTGAAACGGATGCGGCTGGTGGCGACCGAGGCCTGCCGCCGCGCCAAGAACGCGCGCGAATTTCTCAAATTCGTGCACCGGGAAACCGCGCTGCCGCTGGAGATCATCCAGCCCGAGGAAGAGGCGCGGCTGGCCGTCATTTCCTGCGCGCCGCTCGTCTCGACCCGCACCGAACAGCTTCTTGTCGTCGATATCGGCGGCGGCTCGACCGAGCTTGTCTGGATCGACCTTTCCGCAGTGCCGCGCCATGACCGGCCGCGCGCGATCATGCGCCTGCACGCAGGCTTTCATACCGTCGACAGCCCCTTTCCGGCGGCGAAGGTGGTTGACTGGATTTCGGTGCCGCTTGGGGTCGCAACGCTCAAGGACCAATTCAACGATGTCGATGATGATGCGGCGCGCTTCGCGCTGATGTCCTGGCATTTCGAGGAACAGCTCGCCGATTTCTCGCCCTACAATGCCAGCCAGCCGCGCGAGGGGTTTCAGATCATCGGAACCTCCGGCACGGTGACCACGGTGGCCGCCAGTCATCTGGGGCTGCGCCGCTATGACCGGACCAAGGTCGACGGGCTGCGCATGACCTCCGACCAGATCGACCGGGTGATCCGGGACTATCTGAAACTCGGACCCGACGGCCGCAAGAACGACCCGCGCATCGGTCGCGACCGCCATTCGCTGATCATGTCCGGCTCGGCGATCCTGCAAGCCCTGATGCGGGTTTGGCCGACCGACCGGCTGTCGGTCGCCGACCGCGGGCTGCGCGAGGGGCTTCTCTATGCGCAGATGTCGGCGGACGGCGTTCTTGAGGAAGGGCCCTTCTGATCCGGCCGCCCGGGTGATTGCGATCCTGCCGCGTTCCGATTATCTGGGCAGGGAAACGCTTGAACCCGAGGAGAGGGGATATGGCCAAGACCCCTTCGGGGAACACATCGGGACGCGGGCAGCGCGATCTACGGGTGCGGGTAAAGACCGCCAAGGGGCGGAAGCTTTCCTCGACGCTCTGGCTCGAACGACAGCTAAATGATCCTTACGTGCAGCGCGCGAAGAAGGAAGGCTACCGGGGCAGGGCGGCCTTCAAGATCCTCGAACTTGACGACAAGTTCCGATTTCTAGTGCCTGGCGCCCGCGTCGTCGATCTTGGCTGCGCGCCGGGCGGTTGGTGCCAGGTCGCGGTCAAGCGCGTCAATGCGCTTGGCGAGAAATCGGGCAAGCGGGTCGGCAAGGTGCTGGGCGTCGATCTGCAGGAGGTCGAGCCGATCGCGGGGGCCGAGATCCATCAGCTCGACTTTCTTGAGGATGGGGCGGATGACAAGGTGAAGGCCTGGCTCGGCGGTCCGGCCGATGTGGTCATATCCGACATGGCGGCGGCGGCCTCGGGCCACAAGGGCACCGATCACCTCAGGATCATCGCGCTTTGCGAAGCGGCGGCGGAGTTTGCCTTCGATGTGCTGGAAGAGGGCGGTACGTTCGTCGCCAAGGTGCTGGCCGGTGGCGCCGAAAACGAGCTGCAGGCGATCCTGAAGCGCGCCTTCACCAAGGTCGCGAACGTGAAACCGCCCGCGAGTCGCGCGGACAGTTCCGAAAAATTTGTGGTTGCGACCGGCTTTCGCGGGCGCCGCACCGAAGATGCACCATCCGAAACCGCGCCGGAATGATGCAAGCCCCGCCCGCCTAAAAGGGCGCTTAAGACGGACGGGGCCCCGCGCCCCTAGGGCGCAGTCTGAAGCGTCACCCCTTCCGCCTGAACGCAGGCGGGCTGACCGCAATGGAACAGGTAATAGGTCACAATCGTTTCCGGCTTCCTCATAACGCCGGGACGACCGATCAGTTCCCGCGCGGCGCGGACTTCGGTCGAAAAATTCATCATCCGCGACTGAACCTTCTGGGCGGGCGAAACGGTCATGTCACGCGCCGGCAGGCCGGGCCCGAGCGCACCGGCACGGATCAGGATCGGCTGGGCATCGGGGAAAGAGGCCAGGAATCCCTCGTCGAGCTGCACCTTGTCGATCCAGGCGATACGCCTGATCTGGCCGTCGTCCAGGCGCAGCGGATCGTGCTGGCGCAAAACCTGCACCGGCAGCGCACCGAACGATGTCATGACATTGGCGTTCCAGCACAGGCCAGGCAGCGACCAGACACTGTCCTTGCGATCCGCCGGGCCGACCGGCGCGGTCGGCGGCGCCGTGATCGGGCGCGTTGAGGCTGGGCTGATATTTTCGGTCGTGAAGCGCATCAGATCAAAATTCATGCGACATATCCAAAACGCGGACGCCGCCTTACAAAGCGGACCGCAAACTAAAATGCGTTGTTCAACAAAATCACTACCAAGTTTACCAACTACTCAACCGCCCCGCAGGAACTCGCGACGAAAATATGTCACGGGGCGTTTCTTCTGATGCTGCACCTTAGGCTGCCGCTGCGCGCGATCAAAGCCTTCGGTCGGCGCAGTCGCTCCGGGTTTCCGCAAGGCGCACAAATATCCATGATCGGCCTGATAGTCGCGCTTTCGGGGGTGAAATCGCCTTCGTCACCCGCCGGCAGACGATTCGTCGCACCTTCACGGACCGTGCTTGCCAGTCGGGTCGGGCAGGCATCCAAACCCGCTGGCGAAGGGCGACGAAATCGTATATATGATCAAATTATGTACACGAGGGATCAGTTGAAATGCTTCGGCTCCGCGCGGCTCTCGCGTCGCGCCAAGCTGCCTTTGCCTTTGTGCCGTGGTTTCGAACGCCAGCGTTTCGGCCTGCCTGCGCCGCCCGCAGCCTGATCAGGCCAAGCATTCTCTCAACAGATCAGGTGACCTATGACGACTTCCACTGACATGATCGGCGGTGTGTCCGCCGAACGGCTGGCCGCCATTGCGGCGCGCGAGGCCGACATCTATGCGGCCGCGCGGCCGAAGACCCGCGCGGCGCTTTCCGCCGGAACCGCCGCTTTCCTCGATGGCGTGCCGATGCTTTGGATGAAGGATTGGCCGCAACCCTTCCCGATGCTGGTGGCCGAGGCGAGGGGGGCGGAGCTTCTCGATCTCGACGGCAACCGGTTGGATGACTTCTGCCTGGGCGACACGGGGTCGATGTTCGGCCATTCACCCGAGCCGGTCGCGCGCGCTCTGGCCGAGCAGGGGGCGAAGGGTCTGACCTACATGCTGCCCACCACCGACGCGCTCGATGTCGGACGGCTCTTGCAAGACAGGTTCGGCCCCTTCGTCTGGCAGATCGCCACGACCGCGACTGACGCCAACCGCTTTTCCATCCGCGTCGCGCGGGCGGTGACCGGGCGGCCGAAGATCCTGTTCTTCGCGGGTTGCTATCACGGCGCCGTCGATGATGCGATGGTGCGACAGGTCGATGGCGAGACGGTCGAGCGGCCGGGTCTCGTGGGTCAGGTCGTCGACCTCTCGACCACGTCGAAAGTGGTGGAGTTCAACGATCTGGCGGCGCTCGAGGCGGCACTCGCCGAAGGCGACGTGGCGGCGGTGTTGGCCGAGCCTGTGATGACCAACTGCTGCATGGTCCTGCCGGACCCGGGCTATCACAAGGCGCTGCGCAGCCTGACGCGCAAGTACGGAACGCTTCTGATCATCGACGAGACCCACACGATCTCGTCCGGCCTCGGCGGCTATACCCGCACACACGGGTTGGAACCCGACATGTTCGTGGTGGGCAAGCCGGTGGCAGGCGGGCTGCCCGCCTCTGTCTGGGGCATGACGGACGAAGTGGCCCACCGCTTTAAGGCCTATGACGCAAAGCGACCGGAAGGCTTTTCCGGCATCGGCACGACCTTGTCGGCCAATCCGCTGCAGTTCGCGGCGATGAAGGCGAACCTGTCGCAGGTGATGACGGCAGAGAATTACGCCCACATGGAAGCCGGCGCGGCGCGGCTGGAACGCGGCCTCGCCGATGTGATCCAGCGCCATGGCGCGCCGTGGCATGTGGTGCGGGTCGGCGCGCGGGTCGAGTTCATCTGCCATCCGACGCCGCTCAGGAACGGATCGGAAAGCCATGAGGCGCACAAACCGGCGCTGGAAAAGGCCATCCATGCGGCCTTGGTGAACCGCGGCTGCCTGATCGCACCCTTCCACAACATGATGCTCGTCTCGCCTGCGACGGGCTTTGACCAGATCGACCGGCTGATCGCCGCCTTCGACGCCATCACTGCGGAGCTTTTCGAATGACGACCGACACACCCAGCCCCTCGGGCTCGACCGTGGCGGAGGCGGAGGCCTTCCTCGCCGCCCATCCCGAGATCGAGGCATTCGACATCGTGCTGCACGATTCAAATGGCATCGGGCGCGGCAAGATCATCCGGCGGCACGAACTTCTTTCGATCTACAAGTCCGGCCGCCATCTGCCGATCTCGATCCTCGGGCTCGATATCTGCGGCGAGGATGTGCATGAAACCGGGCTGATCTGGGACCAGGGCGATGGCGACGTGCGTGCCTGGCCGATCCCGGGCAGCCTGGTGCCGTTGCATGGCACCAATCCCCCGCGCGGCGAGGTCTTCCTGTCGCAATATACGCTCGATGGTACACCGATGATGTCCGACCCGCGCCACGCGCTGGCTGCGCAGGTGGCGGCGATGGCGGGCGAAGGGCGCTACCCCGCGGGCGCGTTCGAGCTGGAGTTCTTTCTGCTTGCCAATGACCGCGATGCCGACGGCCGGGTCCGCCCTGCCGATGCGGTGCTGGACGGCCGCCGGTCTGACAAGACCGAGGTCTATTCGGTCGACCATCTGCACGGGATGGAGCCCCTGTTTTCGGAAATCTACGCCGGCGCCGCCAAGGCGGGGATCAAGGCCGAAACCGTAATCTCGGAGTATGCGCCGGGGCAGTATGAGCTGACGCTGCATTACCGCACGAATGTGCTTCAGGCCGCCGACGATCTGATCCGGCTGAAGCGCATTGTGCGGCTGATCGCGCGGCGCTTCGGGGTGACCGCCTGTTTCATGGCCAAGCCGATCGAGCGCTACGCGGGATCGGGCATGCATTTCCATGTGTCCTTGCAGGACGGGCAGGGCCGGAACCTATTCACTGAAGAGGTCGAGGGTCAGTGGAACCCGCTCCTTCTCCATGCGATGGGCGGCATGCGCGCGACAATGGCCGAGACGATGCTGGTCTTCGCACCCCATGCCAACAGCTGGCGGCGCTTCGCCAACCAGTCCTATGCGCCGGTCTCGACCAACTGGGGGGTGAACAACCGCTCGGTCGCGCTGCGCATCCCGGCGGGAGCCAAGGCGGCACGGCGGATTGAGCATCGGCCTGCGGGTGTCGATGCGAACCCCTATCTGGTGGCCGCGACGGTACTCGCGGCGATTCGCCACGGGATTGCGAACCAGATTGATCCCGGCCCGGAAACAACCGGCAACGGCTACTCGGACGAGGCGGGCGGGGCGATGCCACGCGACTGGCGCACGGCGATCGAGGCGGCACGAGGGTCTGATTTCCTGAAATCGGCCCTGGGCTCAGAGATGCACCGGACCTTCGTTGCCGTGAAATCCGCTGAATATGACCGGGTCAACCGCACGATATCGGACGTTGACTACGACCTCTATCTGCATACGGTATAAAGAAAAAACTCTGTTTCTGGCGAAACAACCATTTGACGATTGCCCGAAGTCGGTGCAATCAGGTGGAGACGCGCCAAAGCTGGCCGGGAGCCGCCGCTTCCGACCAGCTGGTCCTCGGAGTCGGTGTGGCGACTCCGGGGACCATCTTGGCGACGGATTGTTTCAGACGACGATAAAATCGCTCGCGGTGAGGCTGAGGCCCGCGGTCAGGGTCGCGAATTGGATGCCCATGTTCCCGCCACTTCCGTCCGCATCATAGGTGAGCGCGCCGGTGGTCGTGTTATAGAGGATCACCTCGGTCGCGGTTGTCGCCTGACCGGTGCTGCTGGCGTGGAAATAGGCGCTGTCGAGCAGGCCCAGCCCGCCGCCGAGCGGCCCCGACACGGCTTGGACCGCGCTCATGACAAGATGGCCGAGGTGAATGACATCCTCACCCACGTTGAAATCGGTGATGAGGTCTATGTCGTCCACATCCAGCGCGTCCTTGAAGACGAACGCATCGAAGCCCGACCCGCCGGTAAGCGTGTCGGCGTCAAGGCCGCCGCGCAGCGTATCGTTTCCGATGCCGCCACTCAGGGTATCGCTGCCGCGGCCGCCTTGGATCGTGTCGTTGCCGTTCATGCCGCTGACAAGATCATCGCCCCAGTTGGCATAGAGGCCATTGTCACCGCCGTCACCGGTCAGGGTGTCGCCATGCAGGCTGCCGATCAGGGCCTCGATAGAGATGTATCTGTCGCCATTTGCTTCGCCAGAGCTTCCGGCGCCGACACTCAGGTCCGCATCGACGCCCACGCTTGCTGTCGCGTAGGAGGCCGTATCAAATCCCAGCCCGCCGTCCATTTCATCCGCACCGCCGCCGCCGACAAGCGTATCATAGCCTTTGCCGCCCATGATCGTGTCATCGCCGCCATAGCCGAAGATCAGATCCCAGCCGACATTGCCCCTGAGGATATTTGCATTCCCGTCGCCGTAAAGCTCGTCAGCATAGACCGAGCCGATCAGATCTTCGATGCTGGAATAGCTATCACCGGCAGCTTCGCCCGCATTCACCGCAGCATAGATCAGGCTTGCGGTGACCGAGCCGCTCGACTGGGCGTAGCTTGCTGTGTCCCGGTCCGCGCCGCCGTACAGGGCATCGGCGCCCGCGCCACCTTCCAGCGTGTCGTCGCCGAAAAAGCCGGACAGGGTGTCGCCGCCCGCGCCACCGACAAGGTAATTGCCGACACCGTTGCCGTCGATCATGTCATTGCCGCTGCCGCCAATGGCATTCTCGATCAGCGACTGCTGGTTCCCCTGGAATAGCAGCGCATTGTAGATGTTGCCGGTCGCATACTGACCCGACCCCAGATAGGCCCGTTGCGTCCAGGAAAAGAGCGAGCTTGCCCCGGGCTTCAGCGAGATCTGGATACTGTTCGAATAGGCCGACAGGTCGTACGTGTCGATCCCGCCACCGTCCCAGACCGTCGCGAAGACATTATCGCTATGTGGCTGAAGCAACAGCCAACCATTCACCCAAGTGTCGCCACCACCAGGTGCCCAGACGTAAGTTGTATTGCCGCTGTTGGTCGTATAATCCGCGCCGTACATCTGCTGAAGCGCCGCGATGTCGAGCATCATGTAGGTCTGGGCGAAACCGTAGTATTCGTTCTCGAAACCTGGCGTAGTGTCGCCCACGAACGAGCGCGCGCTCATGATGGTATATTCCATCGCGTCATAGTCGTAGGGCAATGCGGGTTGCGAACTGCTGAGCGGGTCAGAGCAACTGAGGCCGAGAGCATGGCCAATCTCGCGCAACGTTGCCATCCAATGCCAGGTCCCGAGTTCAGGTGCAGGAAAGCTGACGTCACGCGTAAACCAGATGTCACCGGACTGAGCCAAGTTTCCGGGCCCATAAGCCCAGGCGGTGTCGAAAGCGTTGGAATAGCCGAAGCGCAGATGTGAATCTTGCGCTCCCAAGAAGCTCAGGCCGGTGAAGCCAGAAATGGCAAATGTCGGTGCGTTTGTGCTCCAGTCTAAGCCCAGAGCATCACCTATCACCGTTACTGTCTGGAACCAGGAAATTGGTTCAAAGGTGTCGGGTTCGCCGCTGTAGCCATAAACATTGGTGGTGGGCATCGAATAAGTGATGACCTGATCTGCCCATGCGTAACCAGAAAGCAGGCCATCAATCTTGCTGTCTCCAGTCAAAGAAACGACCTTAATAGGGTGTCCGATGCCGCCCACTAAACCTCTCCATCCTCGGCATAGCTCTTAGATAATGTTAGAAAACGGACGCTGGCGCATCCGACCATCTTGGCGACGGATTGTTTCAGACGACGATAAAATCGCTCGCGGTGAGGCTGAGGCCCGCGGTCAGGGTCGCGAATTGGATGCCCATGTTCCCGCCACTTCCGTCCGCATCATAGGTGAGCGCGCCGGTGGTCGTGTTATAGAGGATCACCTCGGTCGCGGTTGTCGCCTGACCGGTGCTGCTGGCGTGGAAATAGGCGCTGTCGAGCAGGCCCAGCCCGCCGCCGAGCGGCCCCGACACGGCTTGGACCGCGCTCATGACAAGATGGCCGAGGTGAATGACATCCTCACCCACGTTGAAATCGGTGATGAGGTCTATGTCGTCCACATCCAGCGCGTCCTTGAAGACGAACGCATCGAAGCCCGACCCGCCGGTAAGCGTGTCGGCGTCAAGGCCGCCGCGCAGCGTATCGTTTCCGATGCCGCCACTCAGGGTATCGCTGCCGCGGCCGCCTTGGATCGTGTCGTTGCCGTTCATGCCGCTGACAAGATCATCGCCCCAGTTGGCATAGAGGCCATTGTCACCGCCGTCACCGGTCAGGGTGTCGCCATGCAGGCTGCCGATCAGGGCCTCGATAGAGATGTATCTGTCGCCATTTGCTTCGCCAGAGCTTCCGGCGCCGACACTCAGGTCCGCATCGACGCCCACGCTTGCTGTCGCGTAGGAGGCCGTATCAAATCCCAGCCCGCCGTCCATTTCATCCGCACCGCCGCCGCCGACAAGCGTATCATAGCCTTTGCCGCCCATGATCGTGTCATCGCCGCCATAGCCGAAGATCAGATCCCAGCCGACATTGCCCCTGAGGATATTTGCATTCCCGTCGCCGTAAAGCTCGTCAGCATAGACCGAGCCGATCAGATCTTCGATGCTGGAATAGCTATCACCGGCAGCTTCGCCCGCATTCACCGCAGCATAGATCAGGCTTGCGGTGACCGAGCCGCTCGACTGGGCGTAGCTTGCTGTGTCCCGGTCCGCGCCGCCGTACAGGGCATCGGCGCCCGCGCCACCTTCCAGCGTGTCGTCGCCGAAAAAGCCGGACAGGGTGTCGCCGCCCGCGCCACCGACAAGGTAATTGCCGACACCGTTGCCGTCGATCATGTCATTGCCGCTGCCGCCAATGGCATTCTCGATCAGCGACTGCTGGTTCCCCTGGAATAGCAGCGCATTGTAGATGTTGCCGGTCGCATACTGACCCGACCCCAGATAGGCCCGTTGCGTCCAGGAAAAGAGCGAGCTTGCCCCGGGCTTCAGCGAGATCTGGATACTGTTCGAATAGGCCGACAGATCGTACGTGTCGATCCCGCCACCGTCCCAGACCGTCGCGAAGACCCGGTTGTCGCCCGGCGCGATGGCAATGCCGCCGTCGACCCATGTGACGCCGCTGCCGGGAGTCCATTTGTAGGTCGTATTGCCGCCATTGGTCGAGTAATCCGCGCCATACATCTGCTGAAGTGCGGCGATGTCGAGCATCATGTAAGTCTGGGCGAAACCGAACTGTTCGTTGGCGTAACCGCTGCCGATGTCGCCGACGAACGATTTATAGCTCATGATGGTGAATTCCATCGCGTCGTATTCGTAGGGCATCTGAGGGAAGAATGTGCCCGAAAAATCCTCATAATCGTGCGGATGCTTGAGGCCAAGGGCATGGCCGCTCTCGTGCAGGATGGTTGCCCAACCCCAGTTCCCCGCCGTCGGTGTCTGCAGTTCCGGGTCCGGCCCAAGCCAGATATCGCCTGCCTGGCTGTAGGACCCAGGGTAATAAGCCCAAGCGGTGCTCGGGTCGCTCGAATAGCCGAGGCGCAGATGTGCATTTGTGGCAAAGGTTTGAGCGATGTTGACGCCTGTAAAGCCTTCCACTGAAAACCCGTCGTTTGCAGCGACGCCATAGCCCGCATCGAGTGCGAATTGCGCCGCCTGCTGAACCGACCAGGTGACTGGCGAAAAGGTCCAAGCTTCCTCACCATAGCCATATTCGTCGTAGATGGGGAACGAGTAGAATATTGTCGCGTCGGACCAGGCAAATCCAGATAGGAGGCCATTGATCCGATCGTCTGCGGTTCGACCTACAAGCCTGTATGAGTGCCCTATGCCGCTCAATGGAGTTCCCTCGCTACTAGTGATCGCCGATCGGTCTTGTCAGTTCGTTCCGGTAGTATCCGATAAGCTGATTTAAACTTGCGCCATATCGACCAGTTTCCTCATCGTCCGTCAAGAGAGGGAGCTGCCGATGCAAAAGGTGGCAACGCCACATGTCTGATCTGTGTCGAGGCCTGCAGATATGTTCCAAGAATGCGCCGATTGTTGGGCAACTCCATCGCGCCGGACCGCCCGCCTTCGGACAGATTTCCGCTGCTTTCTGCGTTTGTCCGAGACCGCAATTTGACATAGTCCTGTGCGAGGATCTATGCCGAAGCTCTGCAACTACCGGTGAAGCTTTGTAATGCAGGGCTGGATAGAATGGCGGCGACCCTGGATGAGGAGCGAGTCGGGAGAATGACGGCAACCAACCCGCTCAGGGCAGCGATCGGTAGGCACCGGGGCGCGATCCTTGCGGTCACGCTCTTCAGTTTCTTCGTCAACCTCCTGATGCTGACCGGGCCGCTCTTCATGCTGCAGGTCTATGACCGGGTGCTGCCCAGCCGGTCGGAACCGACGCTGATCGCGCTCTTCCTCGTTCTCGGTTTCATGTATGTCGCGATGGCGGTCCTCGACGGGGTACGGGCGCGGGTTGGTGCACGGATCGGGGCGCAGATCCAGAGCGATCTCGACGCCTCCGCCTTCCGTGCCTCGATGCTCGCGCCACCCGCATTGGCGAAAGAGGGGGCGACAGCTTTGTCCGATCTGGAGGCCCTGCGCCGCTTCCTCGGCTCGCCGCTTGCTTATTCCTTCCTCGATCTGCCGTTCGCGCCGCTCTTCGCCCTGTCGATCTTCGTCTTCCATTCGTGGCTCGGCGCACTGGCGCTGGCGGGCGGAGTGGTTCTGGTCGTGCTGATGATCCTCAATCAGCGCATGAGCCGGGCCCCCGCATCCGAGGCGGCGCGCACCGCGAGCGCCTCGACCCGCATCGCCGAACAGATCCGCGCCCAGCCGGAGACGGTGCGTGGCCTCTCTATGGTCGATGCAGCGATCGGCCGGTGGCGGCGGGAACGCGATGTGGCGCTTTCGCGAGAGCTTGGACTTGCTGACCTGAACGGCGGTTTTGGCACGGTGGTGAAGACCTTCCGACTTTTCCTGCAATCGGCGATGCTGGCGCTCGCCGCCTGGCTGGTGATCCAGGGCAAGATGACGGCGGGTGGCATGATCGCCGCCTCGATCCTGATGGGGCGGGCGCTCGCGCCGATAGAGCAGCTGGTGGGCGGCTGGTCGAATGTGGCGCGCGCCGCGCAGGGATACCGGTCGCTGTCGGTTCTTCTGGCGCAGGTGGGCGCCGCGCCCGCCTTGACCGCGCTGCCGCGGCCCGCGGCGCAGCTCCAGGTGCGTGATCTGGCGATGGTGCCGCCGGGGGCGGCGAAGCCCACGCTGGCGCGGATCAGCTTCGCGCTGGAACCGGGTCAGGCGCTTGGCGTCGTGGGTGAAAGCGCCGCGGGCAAGTCGACGCTTGCCCGTGCGCTCGCAGGCATCTGGCCACCGGCAGCGGGCGAGATCCGGTTGGGTGGCGCACGGCTCGACCAATATGACGAAGAGGCGCGCGGCGCCTATTTCGGCTATCTTCCGCAGGATGTCGCGCTTTTCGACGGGACGGTGGCGGAAAATATCTCCCGGCTGTCGGCCACGCCGGACGCAGAAGCCTGCGTGAAGGCCGCGCAGGCGGCGGGCGCCCATCAGATGATCCTTGACCTGCCGCAGGGCTATGACACGCCGGTCGGCGCGGCGGGGGCTCGCCTGTCAGGCGGCCAGCGCCAGCGGATCGGGCTCGCCCGCGCGCTCTACCGCTCGCCCCAGGTCCTGATCCTTGATGAGCCGAACTCCAACCTCGATGCATCGGGCTCCGAGGCGCTGAACCTCGCGATCCGCGCCCAGAAACAGGCGGGCGGCGTGGTGATCATCATGGCCCACCGTCCCGCCGCGATTGCCGAATGCGATTTCCTCCTGATGCTCAGAAACGGCCAGCAGGTTGCCTTCGGCCCCCGCGACGAGGTCCTGCGCAAGATCGTGGCGAACCATGGCCAGATCGTGCAGGGGCCGCGGCCGGTGCCGGGCGCGGGGGCGCTGTCATGACCTGGAATATTCGCAGGCCGGTCCTTCTCGGCCTTCTCACCTGCGTTGTGCTGTTTCTCGGGATCTTTGTCTGGGGCGCACGCGCCTCGCTGTCCGGGGCCGTGGTCGCGACCGGTCAGGTTGCGGTCGAAAGCCGCAGGCAGGTGGTCCAGCATCCCGATGGCGGGGTGGTGGACAGGCTTCTGGTCGCCGACGGCGATCTCGTCGAGCAGGGTCAGGTTCTTCTGGTCCTCGATGATGCAGAGCTTCTGTCGCAGCGCGCGATCTACGCCGGGCAGCTTCTGGAACTGCGCGCCCAGGCGGCGCGGCTGAAGGCCGAACGCGACGATCTGCCGGAAATCGCCTTTCCCGACGGGCTGGATGCACTTGGTTCGGCCGAGGCGGTGGAAGAGGTGCGCGCGGGCCAGAGCACGCTATTTTCCGCACGACTTACGACACTGGAAGAGACGGGCAAGTCCTACGGCGAGCAGAAACTGCAGGTCGAGAATGAGATCGACGGCCTCAAGGCGCAGGAGGCGTCGCTGCGCGCCCAGATCGAGCTGAATGCATCGGAGCTCTCTGATGTCGAGGACCTGTTCAAGAAGGGTCTGGTCGAGGCGGTGCGAGTCACCGCGCTCCGCCGCGAGGCGGCACGGTTGCAGGGCTCGCTCGGCGAGGCGGAGGCGATGGTGGCGCGCAACCTCGGCCGGATTGCGCAGCTGGACGTCGAACAGCTGCAGCTTCGTGCCGAACGGCGCGAAAAGGCGGTGGGCGAACTGCGAGAGGTCGAGGCCCGGGCGGCAGGCGTGCAGGAGCAGTTGAATGCGGTCGAGACAAAGCTGAGACGGCTGGAACTGCGCGCGCCGATGGCGGGCATCGTCCATGACCTGCGTATCCATACGATCGGCTCGGTGATCCGGCCCGCCGATCCGGTGCTGTTCGTGATCCCGAAGGATGCCGACCTCACGGTTCTGGCCCATATAGACATCTATCATATCGACAGCGTCCATATCGGGCAGGCGGCCGCCTTGCGGTTCTCGGCCTTCGATACGCGGACGACGCCCGAGGTGGCGGCGACGGTCCTGAGGCTGTCACCCGACGTGACGGTCGATGAACGGACCGGCGCGCAACACTATACGGCCGAACTGCGTGCCGACGAGGGCGCGGTGCTGCCCGACAAACCCTTGCTGCCCGGTATGCCGGTCGAGGTCTATATCCAGACAGGGGAACGATCGCCGCTGTCCTATCTGATGAAGCCCTTCACCGATTACTTCAACCGGGCCTTCCGCGAATAAAGAAGGCCGCGAATAGGTTGAGCGCCGGATTTCGTCACGAAATCCGGCCC
Organism: Frigidibacter sp. RF13; assembly: GCF_026626305.1. Taxonomy (GTDB): domain Bacteria; phylum Pseudomonadota; class Alphaproteobacteria; order Rhodobacterales; family Rhodobacteraceae; genus TMP-24. The sequence goes on from NZ_JAPNUE010000001.1 coordinate 85,897, forward strand.
GAAATCTTTGAAAGACTTCGGCCTGTCCCGGGCGGCGGGCCTCAGAGCGGGCGGGCGCGGACCTCGATCATGCGGGGGCCTGCGGCGGGCGACGCAAGTGCGGCTTTCAGGGCGGTGATGTCGAGCGGGACCGACTGGAACGGCAGGTCGCAGGCCGCGGAAAACGGCTCCATCCGCAGCGGCGATGGATGGCAGCCGATCACCTCGGCCTGAACCGCCTCCATCGCATCGGCGATTTCCTGATAGGAGGCGCTGTTCCAGACAAGGAACGTGATCGGAAGCTTCTCGTCGACCGCGGTTCTCAGCTCGCCCGGACTGAACTGCAGGCCGCCGTCGCCCACAAGGCAGATGACCGGCACGCCGGGCGCGGCGAGTGCTGCGCCGACAGCGGCGCCCGGGCCGAAGCCGAGTGCACCGAAACCGGTCGCGGCATTGAACCAGCCGCCAGGCCGGTCGTGGTCATAGGTGATGTTCGCCGCATAGACCGGCTGGGTGCTGTCACCCACAATAATCGCGCCGGGCACCGCATCGCGCATCGCCTCGACGAACGGCAGGTAACGGGCAAAACCGGGCGACAGGCTGGCGAGTTCCGCCCGCGCGGCCTTCATTGTCGCGGCGACGCGCTCGGCAGCCCCCGTGGGTTTCTGATCCAGCAGCGGCAGCAGCGCCTCCATCGCTTTGCCTGCCTCCGCCTGAAGGGTCAGCCGCGCCGGGTGGCGGGCAAGCTGTGCCGTGCAAAGGTCGATGCGGATCATGGCGGCGAGGTCCGGCATGCCCTCGGTGCCATACATGTCGTAGTCGGTGCGGCCGAGCTCGGTGCCGACGGCCAGAACCTGATCGGCGTCGGCCAGCAGCGCGCGCACCGATTTCAGGCTGGGTGAGGCGGCGAGGCTCAGGGAATGCTGCCAGAGCAGCCCGCGCGCATTCGTCGTCTGGATCACCGGCGCGTCCAGCCGCTCGGCCAGCGCGCGCAGCGCCGGTCCCGCATGCCGGGCGCCGCCGCCCGCAAGGATAACCGGGCGCCGGGCGCGGTTCAGAAGCGCCGCCGCTTCGGCAAGCTGCCCCGCATCCGCCGCGCGGGCGAGTGGCGCTGGCGCGGTCGCGGGCAGGGGCGGGCAGGGCAGGGGCATGACGTCGGTCGGAACTTCGATATGGACCGGGCCGGGGCGGCCTTCGGTCAGCGCGGCGAAGGCCTGCGCCAATACCCGCTCGACCATCTCGGGCGCGGTGATCTGGAACGTGGGGCAGAGCGGGCGCACCATGCCCGCCTGGTCCGGCACTTCATGCAGGAAGCCAAGACCTTGCCCAAGGCTCGCGCGATTGTTGACGCCCGAAATGATCAGGACCGGCACTGAATCCTCGCGCGACTGGCCCATCGGCGTCAGCGCGTTCAGAAGGCCGGGGCCGGTGATCACGAAGGCGACGCCGGGCTTGCCGGAAACGCGCGCATATCCATCCGCCATGAAGGCCGCGCCGCCTTCATGGCGCGCGGTCACATGGCGGATACCGGACCCGGCGAGCCCCCGGTACAGCTCGATCGTATGAACGCCCGGAATGCCGAACACCACCTCGACCCCGCGCGCTTTCAGCCCGCGCACCAATTCTTCGCCGACAGAAGCCATCAGGCAGCCTTTCTCAGGGTTTCAGCGTAGGAGAGGATGCGACGGCAGCCTTCCTCGCATATGTCATCGGGCTGGCCGAGCGAAACGCGCAGCCAGCCGCCGAAGGATTGGCCGAAGCTTTCGCCCGGCATTACCGCGACCTTCTGCTGATCGAGGAGCGCGGTGGCGAACTCGATCCCGGTCAGGCCGGTCGCGCGCACGTCGATCACCACGAACATGCCTGCTTGCGGCTTATGGACCCGGAGCCCCGCCTTGCCGTCGAGCGCCGCATGGAAAAGCTTTGCGCGTTTGGCGAACCGTTCGACCATCCCGGCGGCGACGGGCGAGGGAGCGGAGAGTGCCGCCGCCGTCATATCGGCGATGAAGGGCTGGTTGCCGAAGAGCATGGTCTCGGCAAGCGGCAGAAGGCGCGCGGCGAACTCGGGCGAACCAAGGCACCAGCCGGTGCGGAAGCCCGGCGCGGCATGCGATTTCGAGATCGAGGTGCAGACAATGGTACGGGGCGCAAGATCTTCCAGCGCGAAGGGCGACAGGAAGCTCTCGCCCGGGAAGATCAGATCCTCGTAGACTTCGTCGGAGATAAGCCAGAGGTCATGTTGCTTCGCCAAATCGCCGATGACGACGATCTCGTCGCGGGTCAGGATCGCGCCGGTCGGGTTGTGCGGGCTGTTGAGGAAGATCGCCCGTGTGCGTGGCGTGATCGCCGCCGCGACATCTGCGGCCTGCAGGCGGAAGCCCTTCTCGGGTCGCAGCGCCACCGGCACGACCTTGGCGCCGCTCGCGGCCACGACGGCTTCGTAGGTGGCATACATCGGATCGCCGACGATCACCTCGTCGCCCTCATCGGCCACCGCCTTCAGGGCGGCAAAGATCGCGGTCTGGGTGCCGGGCAGGCAGATGAACTGAGTCTCGCCGACCCGCCGTCCTAGCCGGGCCGTGTATCGTTCGGACAGGGCCTTCAGCAGCGCCGGTTCGCCGCGCCCGTTCGAGTAACCGGTGCGGCCGGCCGCGATCGCCGCCGTTGCTGCGTCGCGCATCGTCTGCGGCGTGGGCACGTCAGGCTCACCGATGGTGAATTCGAGGATCGGTTCGCCCGCAGCCTTCAGCGCGCGCGCGCGGCTGTGCAGCGCCCATTTCGATCCGCCAAGGGTGCTCAGGCGGTCAGTGATCTTGGCATATCTCATGCGGAGTCTTTCCGGTCAGATCTTGAAGCGTCAGTGGGTGGCGGCTTATGGCGCAAGAGATCGGCGCGGACAATCCGGCCCGCCGCCATCAGCGCGATCTCTACGATTTCCTCCGGGTCGAAGTGATTTTCCTCCGTGGCGCCTTCCAGCCACAGCCCGTCGATCAGCCCGTTAAGCGCGATGGCAAGCATGCGCGCGTTCTCCGGACCGCCGACGTCCGGCATCTGCTGTAGAAGCGCCTGAACCGTGCCGCGGAAGGCCAGATAGGTTTCATTGTGAATCTCTGCGAGGTCGGGGTGGCTGCGGGTGCGGTGGATGAAGGCGGTCCAGAGCGTGACCTGCCGGTCGGTCATGACGGGCGGGCGCAATGTCGCCGCGATGAAACAGGCAAGGCGTGCGGCGGCATCGCTTTCTTCGGCGGGGATGGCGTCGAGCCCCTGGGAGATCATCGCGGTCATGAAGCTGCGATAGGCTTCGCGCGTCAGCTCTTCTTTCGAAGAGAAATAATGCCTGATCAGGCCCTGCGTGACCCCGGCCCGCAACGCGATCTCGCGCACCGTCGCGCTCGGGAAGCCGCCTTCGGCAATAGCCTCAAGCGCTGCCTCTACCAGCTGCTCCCTGCGGGCAACTTCGCCCTTGCGTTGGAATTTTTTTCGCGATTCCATTTGGATCACCGAATTATACACTTGCATAATTGCAGAAGTGTGGTTTTCTTTGCAAGAGATTACCGCTTCGGAGGAGGGTGGTTTGACCGTTGACGCCAATTCGACGATTGAAAGCGCCGCAGGCAGCGACCTGAACGACACGATCCGTATCGTTGATCTTCACAAGACTTTTGGCAACCTCGAAGTGCTGAAGGGCGTCTCGCTGACCGCGCGCAAGGGCGATGTGGTGGCGGTGATCGGTGGCTCCGGCTCGGGCAAGTCCACGATGCTGCGCTGCGTGAACTTCCTTGAAACGCCGACGGCGGGCGAGATTCATATCGGCGGCGAGAAGGTGATGATGCGCGCCGATGGCAGCCCGGCCGACCGGCGCCAGATCGAGCGGCTGCGCCAGAGCCTTGGTATGGTGTTTCAAAGCTTCAACCTCTGGACCCACAAGACGGTCATGGAAAACCTGATCGAAGTGCCGGTCCATGTGTTGGGCGTGCCGAAGGCCGAGGCGGTCGATCGTGCGAAAGTCCTTCTCGCGCGGGTCGGGCTGTCGGACAAGGCTGAAGTCTATCCCGCCTTCATGTCAGGTGGCCAGCAGCAGCGGGCCGCCATCGCTCGCGCGCTCTGCATGGAGCCGCAGGCGATGCTCTTTGACGAGCCCACCTCGGCGCTCGACCCGGAACTGGTCGGCGAGGTCCTAAACGTGATCCGCGGCCTTGCCGTAGAGGGCCGCACGATGATCCTCGTGACCCACGAGATGAAATTTGCCCGCGAAGTCGCGAGCCATGTCGTCTATCTTTACAACGGGCTGGTCGAAGAGGAAGGACCGCCCGAACAGCTCTTCGGGGCGCCAAAATCCGAGCGTCTCAGGCAATTTCTAAGGTCCGTGGGCTAACCCGGCGCATACACATCCAACTGAGAGGAAGAGAATGAAGATCAAACTTGCAGCCCTGGCCGCGTCGCTTCTGTTCGGAACCGCCGCCTTCGCCGACCCGGTCAAGATCGGCATTGCCGCAGAACCCTATCCGCCCTTCGCCTCGCCCGATGCTTCGGGCAACTGGGTCGGCTGGGAGGTCGACATCATCAACGCCGTCTGCAAGGCGGCCGAGATGGACTGCGCGATCACGCCTGTCGCGTGGGACGGGATCATCCCCTCGCTCACCTCGGGTCAGATCGACGCGATCATGGCATCGATGTCGATCACCGCCGAGCGGATGGAAACCATCGACTTTTCCGACAAGTACTACAACACGCCGACCGTAGTGATCGCCTCGAACGGATCGGACATCGCGCCGACCGCCGAGGGGCTTGCCGGCAAGGTCATCGGGGTCCAGGCCTCGACCGTGCATGAGGCCTATGTCGCCAAGTATTTCGCGCCGACTGCTGCCGAGGTGAAGGTCTATGCCACGCAGGACGAGGCGAACCAGGATCTGGTCGCCGGCCGGATCGACGCGATCCAGGCGGATTCGATCGCGATGGATGCTTTCCTCGCGACCGAAGCCGGGGCGGCCTGCTGTGAATCGAAAGGCGCCGTCGCGGACGATCCCGAGATTCTCGGCCTCGGCGTCGGTGCGGGCATCCGCAAGGGCGAGGACGAACTGAAGGGCAAGATCAACGCGGGCATCGCCGCGATCATCGCCGACGGCACCTACGACGCCATCACCAAGAACTACTTCGCCTCTTCGATCTACGGCGACTGATGCTTGGTTTCGAGGCGTTCGGCGCCTCCACCCTGCCGCTTCTGGCCTATTCGCCCCCCGGTTGGGGGGCGACTCTGCTCGCTGGCCTGTGGAATTCCGTCCAGATCGCGGTCGGAGCTTTCGGGCTTGGTATCCTGATCGGGATGGGCGGGGCCTTCGGCAAGCTCTATGGCGGGCCGGTCCTGAAGGATCTTCTGGCCATCTACACGACGGTGGTCCGGGCGGTGCCCGAACTTGTCCTCATCCTCATTCTATATTTCGCCGTGACCGATGCGGTGAACCAGATGCTGCTGAGTTTTGGCTATTCCCGCATCCAGATTTCCGGCGTCGCCGCCGGGATCGCGGTTCTCGGCGTCGTGCAGGGCGCCTATGCGACCGAAGTCTTGCGCGGAGCGATCCTGTCGGTGCCCTCGGGCCAGATCGAGGCGGCGCGGTCGATGGGCATGCCACCCCTGCTTCTTGCACGCCGCATAACGCTGCCCCTGATGATGGCGGCGGCGGTGCCCGGGCTCGCAAACCTCTGGCTTGTCGCCACCAAGGACACCGCCCTTCTTGCAGTCGTGGGCTTTGCCGAGCTGACGCAAGCCACGCGGCAGGCGGCGGGCACGACAAAAGCCTTCTTTACCTTCTTCATGGCGGCGGGCGTGCTCTACCTCATACTCTCGCTCGTCTCGACGCTGATCTTTTCACGGATCGAACGTTGGGCGCGGCGCGGGCAGCGGACGATGGGGAGGTAGCGATGCTGAAGGAACTGATGATCCCGCGCCGCCTTGTGATGATCGCCATCGTGCTCGGTCTGGCGATCTGGTCTGCCTATGCGCTGCGCTGGGACTGGCTTGGCACTCCCAAATATCAGGCGCTGATCTGGACCGGCATCTGGAACACGTTCTGGATCCTGATCGTCACCATGGTGATCGGGATGGCGCTCGCCATTCCCCTGGGTCTCGCCCAGGCGGTCGGCCCCTGGTATCTCGCCGCCCCGGCCAGCATCTTCTGCAGCATCATCCGCGGCACACCGCTGCTCTTGCAGCTCTGGCTCCTTTACTACGGCATCGGCACCTTCTTTCCTTCGATCCCCTGGATCCGGGATTCGAGCCTCTGGCCGATCCTGAGACAGGCCTGGCCCTATGCGGTGGTGGCCCTGTCGCTCTCCGTCGCGGGCTACGAGGGCGAGGTTATGCGCGGCGCCTTCAAGGGTGTGCCGCACGGGCAGTTGGAGGCGGCCAAGGCCATGGGCATGCCGCGCTTCACCATGTTCCGCCGCATCTGGTTGCCACAGGCCCTGCACCGGGTTCTGCCGACCCTGGGCGGCGAGACGGTGTTGCAGCTGAAGGCCACACCGCTCGTCGCAACCATCACCGTGATCGACATCTACGCCGTCGCAGGCCGCGTCCGTCAGGACACGTTCATCGTCTATGAACCGCTGCTCCTCTTGGCCGTCGTCTATATGGCGATCACCGGGCTGATCGTGCTCTTGTTCCGCTGGTTCGAAAGCCGGTTCCCGAGCCGCGTGGCGTGAGGCGCGTGGGGGCTCACCCCGTCCGGCAAAGGCCCACCGGGACTTTGCTCGTCGCAGCGCACCCCCCCACACCCCCGGGGTATTCGCACCAGAATGAAGGGGGGTTCCTTTTCATTCTGGCCCAAAAATCCCCGCCGGAGGCAAGAATCTTACTGCACAGGGTTTGACCTTCGGTCGCCAGAGTGCCATTTCGGGGCGGTCATCCATCCCGAGGTCATGCCATGCCCGCCTATCGTTCCCGCACCTCCACCCACGGCCGCAACATGGCGGGCGCGCGGGGTCTCTGGCGCGCCACGGGCATGAAGGACGGCGACTTCGGCAAACCGATCATCGCCATCGTCAACTCTTTCACCCAGTTCGTCCCCGGCCACGTCCATCTGAAGGACTTGGGCCAGCTTGTAGCGCGCGAGGTCGAGGCAGCGGGCGGCGTCGCCAAGGAGTTCAACACGATCGCCGTAGATGACGGCATCGCGATGGGCCATGACGGGATGCTCTATTCGCTGCCCTCGCGCGAACTGATCGCCGACAGCGTCGAATATATGGTCAACGCCCATTGCGCCGACGCGATGGTCTGCATTTCGAACTGCGACAAGATCACCCCCGGCATGCTTATGGCCGCGATGCGGCTGAACATTCCCGCCGTTTTCGTTTCGGGCGGGCCGATGGAGGCGGGCAAGGTCGTTCTGAAGGGCAAGGAAGTGGCGCTCGACCTCGTCGATGCGATGGTGGCGGCCGCCGATGATGCTGTGAGCGACGAGGACGTGGCTAAGATCGAGCAGAACGCCTGCCCGACCTGCGGATCCTGCTCGGGCATGTTCACGGCAAACTCGATGAACTGCCTGACCGAGGCGCTGGGGCTGTCGCTGCCCGGCAACGGCTCGACCCTCGCCACTCACGCCGACCGCAAGCGGCTGTTCGTGGAAGCCGGTCACCTGATCGTCGATGTCTGCAAACGCTATTACGAAGAGGAGGACGCCTCCGTCTTGCCGCGCAATATCGCGACGAAGCAGGCTTTCGAAAATGCGATGGCGCTCGATATCGCCATGGGCGGGTCCACGAACACGGTACTTCACATCCTTGCCGCCGCCAGCGAGGGCGGCGTCGACTTCACGATGGAGGACATCGACCGCCTCAGCCGCAAGGTGCCGGTCCTCTGCAAGGTCGCACCGGCCAAGCAGGACGTCCACATGGAAGACGTCCACCGCGCGGGGGGCATCATGGCGATCCTTGGCCAACTCGACGCGGCGGGGCTTCTGAACCGCGAGGTGCCGACAGTCCATGCTCGCTCGATCGGCGCCGCGATCGACCAGTGGGACATTTCCCGCACCAACCAGGATTCGGTCCGGCATTTCTTCATGGCCGCACCGGGCGGCGTGCCCACGCAGACTGCCTTCAGCCAGTCGCGCCGCTGGGACGCGCTGGATCTTGACCGCGAGAAGGGCGTGATCCGCTCGGCCAAGACGCCGTTTTCCAAGGATGGCGGGCTCGCCGTCCTCTCCGGCAACCTCGCGCCCGAGGGCTGCATCGTGAAGACGGCGGGTGTGGACGAGTCGATCCTGATCTTCTCCGGTCCCGCGCGGGTTTTCGAAAGCCAGAATGCCGCTGTCGAGGCGATCCTGTCGAACCGCATCAAGGCGGGCGACGTGGTGGTGATCCGCTACGAAGGCCCGAAGGGCGGGCCGGGCATGCAGGAGATGCTCTATCCCACCTCCTACCTGAAGTCGAAAGGCCTCGGCAAAGCCTGCGCTTTGATCACCGACGGTCGCTTCTCGGGCGGGACATCGGGCCTTTCCATCGGCCATGTCAGCCCCGAGGCGGCCTCGGGCGGCCTGATCGGGCTGGTGGAAGAGGGCGACCGGATCGAGATCGACATCCCGGCGCGGAGCGTCACGCTGGCGGTTGCGGACGGCGAGCTTGCGCGGCGGCGCACCGAGCGCGACGCAAAGGGCTGGAAGCCGGAAAAGCCGCGCTCCCGCAAGGTCAGCCAGGCACTGAAGGCCTATGCGCTTTTCGCGACATCGGCGGCGACCGGCGCGGTGCGGCGCCTGCCAGACGAGTGAGACAAGGCCCGCGCCTCGGCGCGGGTTTTCTTTCTGAGGTTTTATAAACGATTAACCATGCGAGCGGATCGCGAGGTGAGAGAATGATCTACAGGCGCTGCGGAAGGTCCGGCCTTCAGCTTCCTGCCATCTCGCTCGGCCTATGGCAGGGATTCGGCGGCAGCGCCAGCCATGAAAGCGTAAGCGCAAGATGCCGCCGCGCCTTCGATCTGGGCATCACCCATTTCGACCTGGCCAACAATTACGGCCCACCGCCCGGATCGGCAGAGGCAAACTTCGGTGAAGTCTTGCGCCGCGACTTCCGCACGAATCGCGACGAGATCTTGATCTCGTCCAAGGCGGGCTATCACATGTGGGACGGCCCCTATGGCTCCTTCGGCAGCCGCAAACACCTGATCGCGAGCTGTGATCAGAGCCTAGCGCGCCTCGGTCTCGACTATGTCGATATCTTTTATTCGCACCGGTTCGATCCCGACACGCCTTTGGAGGAAACCATGGGCGCGCTCGCCCATCTCGTGCAATCCGGCAAGGCGCTGTATGTCGGTCTCTCGAACTATCCCGTTGCCGCGGCGGTGCGCGGGGCCAAACTGCTCCAGTCAGAGGGAACGCCCTGCCTCATTCTCCAGCCCCGCTATTCGATCCTCGATCAGCAGGTGGAAAAGGAGGGGCTTTTCGTCGCGGCTGCCCAGAACGGCATTGGCACGATCTGCTATTCGCCGCTGTCGCAGGGCCTTCTGAGCGACCGATATTTATCCGGCGATCTCACGGCAAGCCGCGCGTCGGCGACCGGTCGTCTGGCGGCCGGGATGGAGAATGAAGCGGGCATCGAGCGGCTGCGGGCACTTGCACAGATAGCAGAGGCGCGCGGCCAGACCCTTGCGCAGATGGCGCTTGCCTGGGTCCTGCGACGGCCGGAGGTGACATCGGCGCTTGTCGGGGCCTCGCGCCCTGAGCAGATCGAGCTTTCTGTCGGCGCGCTCAGTCGACTGGACTTCGGGGCGGACGAACTGGCCGCCATCGACCGCCTTGCCTTTCTTGCCGAGGACTGGTGATCCTGCGACTGTCCAGCAGGAGAATGCCATGCCCGCCCCGAAAAACCGTTTCAAGGAAGCGCTCGCTGCGGGAAGGCCGCAGATCGGCCTCTGGCTCGGGCTTGCCGATCCTTATGTGGCGGGCCTGTGCGCCGGGGCGGGATTCGACTGGCTGGTGGTCGATGGTGAACATGCGCCGAACGATCTGCGGACCACGCTCGCGGCCCTGACGGCGATCGGGGATCGTTCAAACGCGGTGGTGCGCCCGCCCATCGGCGAGATCTGGCTGATCAAGCAGCTGCTCGACATTGGCGCGCAGACGCTGCTGATCCCGATGATCGAAAGCGTGGAAGAGGCACAGCGCATGGTCTCCGCCGTCCGCTATCCGCCGAAGGGGCGGCGCGGGGTCGGGGCCTTCGGTCGGGCGGCCGATTTTGGCCGGATCAGGGATTATGTCGCGACGGCCGACGCGGAAATCTGCCTGCTTCTGCAGGTCGAAAGCCGGGCGGGCCTTGCCGCCCTGCCTGGGATACTGGAACTAGAGGGCGTGGACGGCGTCTTCATCGGCCCGGCCGATCTGGCGGCTGACATGGGCTATCCCGGCGTGTCGGGTCAGCCCGAGGTCCTGTCGGCGATCGAGGCGGCCATCACCGAGATTGTCGCCGCTGGCAAGGCCGCAGGCATCCTGACCTTCGATCGCGCTCTGGCTGAGCGCTATCTGGCACTCGGCGCGACCTTCGTTGCCATCGGCACGGATGTGGGCACTCTGGCCAGCGGCGTCGCGGCCCTGCGCGCAAGTGTCGGTGCGTGACTTGACCGTGGGTAAGCGCTTTCGCTAAGCCGCCTTGAACAGGGAGGATCGAGATGTTCAGGGCACTGGTGGTCGAGAAACTCGACAGCGGCGAGACACGCGCGGCGGTGCGCGAGATTGCGGAAGCCGATCTGCCGGACGGCGATGTCACCGTCCGGGTCGATCATTCGACCGTGAACTACAAGGACGGGCTCTGCCTCGGTTCGGGCGGCGGGCTCGTCCGCGCCTGGCCGCATGTGCCGGGTATCGATTTCGCCGGCGTTGTGGAGGACAGCGCCGATCCCCGCTATCGTCCGGGCGACCGGGTGGTCTTGACCGGATGGCGCGTCGGCGAGGTGCAGTGGGGCGGCTATGCCGAGAAGGCGCGCGTGAGGGCCGATTGGCTGGTGCCCTTGCCCGAAGGATTGACGACGCGGCAGGCGATGGCGGTGGGGACCGCCGGGCTGACGGCAATGCTTGCCGTTCTGGCGCTCGAGGCGCATGGGCTGACGCTCGGCCAGGGGCCGGTTCTGGTCACCGGCGCGGCCGGGGGTGTGGGGTCGGTCGCGACCGCGATCCTTGCCCATCTCGGCCATGAGGTGGCGGCGGTAACTGGGCGGCCGGAGACGGAGGCCTATCTGCGGTCGCTGGGCGCGTCGCGGATCGTTCCGCGTGCGGATCTGGCCGAGACGATTAAACGCCCGCTCGAAAGCGAGACCTGGGCGGGTGCGGTGGATTCGGTTGGCGGTGCGATGCTGGCGCGCCTCCTCGGCCAGATGAAATACGGCGCATCGGTTGCATCAGTGGGGCTGGCGGGCGGCTCGGGACTGCCCGCGACCGTCATCCCGTTCATCCTGCGCGGGGTGAATCTTCTGGGGATCGATTCGGTGATGCAGCCCTACGCGCGCCGCGTCGAAGCCTGGAAGCGGATCGCGAGCGACCTGCCAATGGCAAAGCTCGAGGCGATGATCCAGCCGGCGGGACTTGGCGATCTGCCCGCGCTCGGCGAGGCGATCCTGAAAGGCCAGGTACAGGGCAGGGTGGTCGTCGACGTCCGTGCCTGAGGCACGGCGCTTCGGTCCGGGCACTTCCTCGTGCACTTCGTTTCTCGTCGGTTTGGACGGCATACATGGCCCCGCCGCACGCGAGGAGTGCCCCAAAGGCTTCGACGAGCGCTACCGTCAGTAGCTGCGGATCAGGCCGACGAGGCGTCCCTGCACCTTCACATGGCCTTCGGGCAGGACCCGCGTCTCGTAGGCCGGGTTGGCCGCCTCGAGCGCGATCATGTTGCCGCGGCGGCGGAAGCGCTTCAGCGTCGCCTCATGCCCTTCGACAAGCGCCACGACGATATCGCCATTCTCCGCCGTCGTCTGTTCGCGGATCACCACGACGTCGCCGTCATTGATCCCAGCCTCGATCATCGAATCGCCCTTCACTTCAAGGGCATAATGGCTCGCCTTGGCCGAGAGCATCGAACCCGGCACCGCCACATGGTGTGAGACTTCCGAAATCGCCTCGATCGGCACGCCGGCCGCGATCCGGCCCATGACCGGCAGATCGACTGCCCCAGCAGTCGACACCGGTGCTGCGCCCTTCGGCGGATCGACCCTGTCACCCTTGATCAGCCGCGGCTTGAAGCCGGGTTTGGTCATCGCCTCGGGTAGTTTCACAATCTCGATCGCGCGTGCCCGGTGGGCGAGGCGGCGGATGAAGCCGCGTTCTTCCAGAGCGGTGATCAGCCGATGGATGCCGGATTTCGAGCGCAGATCAAGTGCTTCCTTCATCTCGTCAAACGAGGGTGGAACCCCGTCCCGATCCATGCGCTTCTGGATGAAATCGAGAAGTTCCAATTGCTTGCGGGTCAGCATGGTGCCTGTTTTTCCTCTCGCCGTTGCCCGAGGGTTCGACCCATGTTCTACGCCTGTTCCCCTTTTGTGTCAACGACAGGTAAAGGGCGGCGCTCAGAACGGTAGATAGGGTACGATATCGCCCGTGCCCCGGACGGGATCGCCCGGCGGGCGGATCAGAAGTGCGTCGGCTTCGGAAAGGATGGTCAGGAGCGCCGAATCCTGATTGCCCATAGGCGTAATCGCGGGCAGGTCATCGCCCACCGACAAGCGCGCACGCATGTAATGGGCGCGCGGTCCGTTCTCACCTAGCGGCGCGGTGAGGCGGGCCTTCAACGGCGCGTGTCCGGCCTCCAGCCCCTGCATCCGGTCGAGAAGCGGCAGAAGGAAAAGTTGCGCGGTCACGATGGCCGAGACCGGGTTTCCGGGCAGGCCCAGAAGCACCGCGTCCTTCATCCGCCCCGCCATGACCGGCTTGCCCGGGCGCATGGCGATCTTCCAGAAGTTCTGTTGCAGCCCCAGTTCGATGGCGACCGCCTGGATATGGTCATGCTCGCCGACCGAGGCGCCGCCAATGGTCACGATGACATCGGCGCCTGTCGCGAGCGCGAAAGACTGCCGAAGCGATGCGTGTGTGTCGCGCGCGATCGGCAGGATGCGCGCCTCTGCGCCCCGCGCCTCGGCCATGGCGGCGATGGCGAATGTGTTCGAGGCGACGATCTGATCGGGCTTCGGCTCTTCGCCGGGCATGACCAGCTCATCTCCGGTAGAGAGGATCGCGACGACCGGGCGGCGGGTGACGCGAAGATCGGGGACGTTCATCGAGGCGATGAGCGCGAGGTCGGCAGGTCGCAGGCGGCGGGGTGCTGAAATGCGGTCGCCCGTTCTGAAATCCTGACCTAATGGTCTGATATGGTTAGATTGTTCCAGGCGGTCGCCAAGGGTAATCTGGTCGCCGTCGCGCGTGACATCTTCCTGCAGGACTACCCGTTCGGCGCCGTCGGGCACCGGCGCACCGGTGAAAATCCGCGCCGCTTCGCCTTGGCCCACGCGGCCCGAAAATGCATGGCCGGCGCCCGCCTCGCCGATCACTTTCAGGCGCCGCCCGGTGACATGATCGGCCTCGCGGATCGCATAGCCGTCCATAGCGGAGGCGTTGAAGGGCGGCTGGGTGAGGCGCGCAGAGACCGCCTCGGACAGAACCCGGCCGGCAGCAGCACGAAGGGGCACCGTTTCCGCATCCAGCGGTTCGGCGAGTGCGAGGATGCGCGAGAGCGCTTCCGCGACCGAGATCATTGCCCGGCCTCATAGCGGCCGGACTTGCCGCCGTCTTTAAGAACGACGCGCAAGCCCTCAATCCGCATGGATTTTTCAGCGGCCTTCAACATGTCGTAAACGGTCAGCGCCGCGACAGAGGCGGCGGTCAGCGCCTCCATCTCAACCCCGGTCTGGCCGACAGTTTTCACTGTGGCCTCGATGCGGACGCCGGGCAGGTTTTCGTCGGCCACGAGGTCAACCGCGACGCGGGTGATCGGCAGCGGATGGCAGAGCGGGATCAGATCGGCGGTGCGTTTCGCCGCCATGATGCCCGCAAGCCGCGCGACGCCCAGGACATCGCCCTTCTTCGCGGTGCCCGCGGTCACCAGCGCCAGTGTCTCGGCCCGCATATGCACTTCGGCCACTGCGACCGCGATCCGCTCGGTCACCCGCTTGTCGCCCACATCAACCATATGAGCGCGGCCCTCGCCGTCGAAATGGGTGAGTGCCATGTCAGGCCCCCACCGGATCCGCAAGGATCGCGCGGGTCGCCGCAGTCACGTCGGCCTGCCGCATCAGACTTTCGCCGATCAGGAACGACCGCGCGCCGCAACCGGCCATGTCGGCAAGGTCAGCGGGGGTGAAAAGGCCGCTTTCGCAGACAAGCGTATGGCCCTTTGGCACCATCGGCGCCAGACGGCGGGTCGTCTCAAGAGTGATCTCGAAGGTCTTGAGATTGCGGTTGTTTATGCCGACGAGCTGCGATTTCAAACGCAGCGCGCGCTCCATCTCGGCCTCGTCATGCACCTCGAGCAGCGCGTCCATGCCCCAGCCGCGTGCCGCATCTTCCAGTTCTGCCGCCAACCCGTCTGAGACGGAAGCCATGATGATCAGGATACAATCCGCCCCCCAGGCCCGCGCCTCTGCGACCTGATAGGGATCGTAGAGGAAATCCTTGCGTAGCGCCGGAAGCGAGACGGCCGCGCGCGCGGCCGTCAGGAATTCTGGCGCACCCTGGAAGGACGGGCTGTCAGTCAGGACTGACAGGCAGGTCGCCCCGCCTGCCTCATAGGCGCGGGCGAGAGCGGGCGGATCGAAATCGGCGCGGATCAGGCCCTTCGAAGGCGAGGCCTTCTTGATTTCGGCGATGAGCCCATAGCCAAGCTGTTCGGCGCCGAGAAGGGCCGCGTGAAAGCCGCGCACCGGCCCTGCCGCGCGCGCCGCTGCCTCAACTTCCGACAGGGGCCGCGCGCGCTTGGCGTCGGCCACTTCCTGAAGCTTGTAAGCCTTGATCTTGTCGAGAATATCCATGCGTCCCTTCTAGGCGCTCAGGCGGGTGCGATAAAGGGCTGATAGATGGCTTTGAACGCTTCGGTCGCTTCCAGCCGCGCCGACAGAGCCGCAAGCCGGGGCAGGTTAGCCGGATCGATCAGCCCAGGATGCGCCTCGCTGACGAACCGCCAGACGCAGACGGCGGCGATTTCGGCATGGCCCGTTCCGGCGTCGGGCAGAAGCGCTTCCAGCGCCTGCCAGCCCTCGCCGATCTGGCGGCGGCAGCGCGCGACCCAGACGTCGGACGCGCGTTCGTGCAGCCTTTGTTCGTAGAAAAGCGAAACCGCCTTGTCGCCGATGCCGGTTGCAAGGGCCGCGCGTTTCAGCGCTCGCCGCCGGTCGGGTTCCGCCACCGGGAAGAGCCGTGCGCCAGGCGCGACGAGGCTATCGAGATGATCAAGGATCATATGGCTGTCGATCAGCGCCTCGCCATCGTCCAGAACGAGGGTCGGCACCCGGGTGAGGGGGTTTATGGGGCGGATGCGGTCGGCATCGCCGAAGACCGACCAGGGTTCCTGCCGGAAGGGCAGGCCGTAAAGCGTGAGGGCAATCCCCACGCGGCGGACGAAGGGGGAATCATACTGGCCAATGAGGATCATGGAGCTACCTCCCGACGCGGAGGTTAGCCATGCCAGCACGCCGCTCACAAGCCCTCGACGCGATCACTCTACCGGCGGCACCTTCTGCAGATAGGCGGCGATCGCTGCGCGGTCCTCGGGCGACAGATGCGCCATATTCTCGACCACCAGCGCCATGTGTCCTCCGGCGCTGTCGAAATCCGGAGTGAAGCCTGATTTCAGATATTCTGCGATCTCTTCCGCGCTCCAGGTCAGTTTCGCCGGCGTGATGTTCGGGAAGCGCCCCTGTCCGGCCGGAACCGGCCCGCCTGAAAGCCAGCGGCCGCGGTCCATGCCGCCAAGCGCGGTGCGCGGCGTGTGGCATTCGCCGCAATGGCCGAGCGCCTCGACCAGGTAGCGCCCGCGCTCCTCCTCGGGCGTCAGGTCGCCCGCCAACACCCAGTCGCTCTTCAGATAGAGGAATTTCCAGCCGAAAAGGCTGCGGCGGATGTTGAACGGGAAGGATACTTCGTGCGGTGCGCTCGGGGTCGCGACGGGTGGCAGGGTCATCAGGAAGGCATGAAGGTCGGCCACATCCTGCAGGCTGGCCTTGATGTAGCTCGTATAGGGAAAGACCGGATAATAATGCTCGCCCTCGGGCGAGGTGCCGCGGGTCATCGCATTGGCAAGATCAAGCGCGCTCCAGCCGCCGACGCCGTTTTCCGGATCGGGCGAGATGTTCGGAGCGATGAAGGTGCCGAAGGGTGAGGGGAAGCGCTGGCCGCCGGCGAGTTTCAGCTTGTCATCGCCCTCGGCGTCCGGGTCGGCATGGCAGGAGGCGCAGCCGCCCGCCCAGAAGATCTTCTCGCCACGCGTGGCATTGCCGCTGATGCCGTCGAGGGCCGATGCTGGCAACCGGCTCGGCGCACTCAGCCACCAGCCGCCTGCAGCGGCGATCAGGGCGAAGACAAGGGTGGCGCGAAAGATGCGTCTCATGCGGTTCCGTAAAAAAGGGGCGGCAGGTATTTCGTTGCTGCCGCCCTTTCAGGACATACGAGGGAAGTTAGTTCGTGGGAACCCTGAAGGCCTTGTGGCAGCCGCCGCAGGAGCCGCCGAGATCGCCCATTGCGCCCTGCAGGCTCGCAAGATCGGTGCCCGCAGCTGCGGCCATGGCCTCGGCTGCTGCCTTGAAAGCCCCGGCTTTGGCGCCGATATCGGACCCGTCTGCCCAGATCGCAGCCGACGCGGTCGAGTCGGGGTTCGCGGCATTATCCGAGCCGGGCGGCCAGAGCATCGAGACATCAAGGTTGGCCGATGCAAGAAGGGCGTTGGCTGCGGTGGCTGCCTTCGCAGCGTCGTACTCGGCCTCGCCCTTGGCCATGGCGGCCAGAGTGCCGATATTGATGGCGCGATATACCATGAGGCCCTGGCGCGCCTCGATTTCATTGGCGAACGGCCCTTCCTCTTCGGCCAGGCCGATGGTTGCCATGGACAAAAGGGCTATGGCAGTTCCTGCAACAATCTTCTTCATATGTATCTCCCTGGTTGGGGCCACCTTCAACGGTGCAGCTCGCCTGCGGGTAGTTTACCTGTGCTTCTTTTGCTGTGAACTTCTGTTTTTTGCGGGTAATCTGTTGAAAACCGCACAATGGGCCTTTATCCGCCGGGATGGCCCTGCCTTGGGCGCAGTTTTGCCGAAATCGGCGGATTTGTTCGGCGTCGGCAACGGGATGGGTAACGGGAACGTGAAAGCTGGCATGGCGCGCGAAGACTGGGACGACATCAAATATGTGCTCGCCGTCGCCGAGACCGGCACGGTGAGCGCGGCGGCGCGGCGACTCGGCGTCAATCATGCCACCGTGCTGAGACGCATCGCGCAATATGAGGAGGAGGCGGGCGCGCCCCTCTTCGAAAAGACGCCGAAGGGCTATGCGCTCGCCCCAGACCGTCTGCGACTGATCGAGGCGATGCGCGAGGTTGACCGCTCGGTCCAGGCGGTGCAGCGGATGGTCGCAGGCGTCAGGGCGCCGGTATCGGGCGATGTGCGCGTCACCTCGACCGACAGCCTGTGTCAGATTGTGCTGCCGTCCGTGGTGGCGCGGATCGCCGGGCGCGCGCCCGAGCTTCTGGTCACGCTCGTGAGTTCGAACGCCCATCTCGACCTGGGGCGTATTCATGCCGATATCACCATCCGTCCGGCCCGCATCCTGCCCGACGATCTGGTGGGAACCGAGGTTGGTCAGCTGCGCTTCGCGGCCTATCGCGCCAAGGGCGGGGGCGCGGACGGTTGGCTAGGTCTTGCGGGCCAGCTGAGCCGTTCCGCGCCGGGGCGCTGGCTGGAGGGCGAAATGGGTACGGCGACGGTTGGGCCGGGGGCGGACAGCTTTCTGACGCTCAGGGAAATGGCGGCGCTTGGGCTCGGCATCGCGATCCTGCCCGACTATCTTGGCCGCGATGATGCGCGGCTCGAACCGGTCGAGGGCGCGCTGCCTGACCTTCAGGTCCCGGTCTGGGTGGCCTGCCATCCCGATCTGGCCGAGGTGCCGCGCATCGCGCTCATGCGGCAATATCTGGTCGAGGAGCTGAAAGCGGACGCCACGGCGATCTTCGGCTGAGGGTCCCTCTGCGATTCAGAAACCGCGTTTGCCCTGGGCGGGCAGGGTCAGCCACTCGGGCCAGAGGCCAAGCCACTCGATCCCCGCGATCAGCAGGCACAGGCCGATCACAATCGCGCCGAGGATCACGCGGCTCATCGAGGGCGGATTGCGTGCCCATTGCGACATACGCAAGAGCCAGCGCAGGTTCATGCGCCGCCCCCGGTCATCCGGTGAACCGCACCTTGCCGATATAGGGCAGGTTGCGGTTCCTCTGGGCAAAGTCGATGCCGTAGCCCACCACGAATTCGTCGGGAATTTCAAAGCCGGTCCAGGTCGCCTTGATCTGCACCTCGCGTCGCGAGGGTTTGTCGAGCAGAGCACACACCTCAAGCCGCTTCGGTTCTCGGCTTTTAAGAAGGTTCACCACATGGTGGAGCGTGAAACCCGTATCGACGATATCCTCGACAACCAGCACATCGCGCCCCGCGATCTCGCCGCGCAGGTCCTTGAGGATCCGCACCTCGCGTGAGCTTTCCATTCCGTCGCCATAGGACGAGGCTTCCAGGAAATCGACTTCGACCGGCAGGTCGATCTCGCGCACGAGGTCGGCGATGAAGACGAAGGACCCGCGCAGAAGCCCCACGACGACCAGCTTGTCGGTGCCCTGATAGGCCCGGGTGATTTCCTTGGCCAGCGCCTCGACCCGCGCGGCGATGGACTTGGCCGAGATCATCTCGTCGATTGCATAGGGTCGATGCGGCATGGGGTCCCCTTGATTTCCTGCCCTCCATAGCGGAAAGGGGGCCGGATTGTCATGGGGGAAGAGCGGGGTCGGATGCCGTCGCACGCGGAAAAACGGGTATTGCCCTGGTCGGCGAACGAGATGTTCGCGCTTGTTGCCGATGTGGCGCGCTATCCGGAGTTCCTGCCCTGGACCGCCGCCGCACGTATTCGTGCGCGCGAGGCGCGCCCCGATGGATCGGAACTTCTCGAAGCCGATCTGGTGATTTCCTTCAAGGTCTTCCGCGAACGTTTCGGCAGCCGGGTGGTGCTATATCCTGCCGAACGGCGGATCGAGACGGATTATCTCGACGGGCCTTTCCGGCACCTGCATTCGCGCTGGCGCTTCGCGCCGCTCGAAACCGGCGGCTGCGAAGTGGATTTTTCGGTCGATTTCGAATTCAAGAGCGCGATCCTGCAAGCGGTGATCGGTCTGGTGTTCGATGAGGCGATGCGCAAAGTGGTGCGGGCCTTCGAGGCCCGCGCCGAGGCGCTTTACGGGCGGCCCGCTGGCTGAGCGCCCCGGGCTGCGCGAAAAATCAGAACGGAATTTCGTCGTCCATGTCGGCGCGGGCCGGGCTCGCGGCGGGGCCGGACCGGTCGCCATAACCGCCGCCGTAGGAGCCACCACCATAGCCGCCGGCCTGGCCATCGTCATAGCCGCCGCCCTGGCCGCCACCGCCGCCATCACGACCGTCAAGCAGCGTCAGCTCGCCCCGGAACTGCCGCAGCACAACCTCGGTCGTGTAGCGTTCCTGACCGGACTGGTCCTGCCATTTGCGGGTCTCTAGCGCGCCCTCGATATAGACCTTCGAGCCCTTCTTCAGATATTGCTCGGCGATCTTGGCGAGGTTTTCGTTGAAGATCGCCACCGAATGCCATTCGGTCCGTTCCTTGCGTTCGCCGGTATTGCGGTCGCGCCAGGTTTCCGACGTCGCGATCCGGAGGTTGCACACTTTGCCGCCGTTCTGGAAGGACCGCACTTCCGGGTCGCGCCCGAGATTGCCGACCAGAATTACCTTGTTCACCGAGCCTGCCATGATCTCCCTCGCAGCGCCGCGACTCCCGTCGCGAATCCTGATGTTTCGTCAATGCATCACTTTAAGGTTAATGAAGGGTTCATGCCACCCTGCGAAATCGTTCAACAGGGCGATCGCCGGCATCAGCGGCTTCCGTCTCGTGCCTTGAAGCCATAGAAGGTCAGAGCGGGAGCGGTCAGGGCACAGGGACGATGATACAGAAACTTGTCACGCGGTTCCGGCTGGAGACCCTTCTGATCGCGCTCATGGTGGTTCAGGCGATCTGCGCCGCCATGTTTGTGGGCGATGTGATCGACGATTACACGGAACTCGCGCCCGGCGGCGGCTTTGATTTTCACATCACGCTGGAATTCGTCGCCAATGTCGGCCTTGTCGCCGCGATCCTTGTGGAAGGCTATTTCTTGCGCTGGCTGCTGCGTCAGCACGAACGGGCGGAGCGGGCGCTATCCGCGGCCTCGGGGGCGTTGCACGAACTGATGCAGGGCTATTTCGACAGCTGGGGCCTAACGCCCTCCGAGGCGGAGGTGGCGCAGTTCACCATCAAGGGCTTTTCGATTGCCGAGATCGCCAGCCTGCGCGGTGCGGCCGAGGGCACGGTGAAAAGCCAGCTCAATGCGATCTACCGCAAATCGGGCCTTGGCGGGCGGGGGCAGCTTGTGAGCCTGCTGATCGAGGACATCCTGAACGGCTCGGTTCTGCCCGATGCGGCGCCGGTGCGCTCTGTCCAGAATTCCTGACTGGATTGCCGGATGACCGGGCGATATAGTCCCGCCCGTCTCGGCAGGAAAGAGGGCAGGGGACGAATGCGGAATGGGACAGTCTGCGCCGCGCTTTCGCTGGCGCTGATCGCATTGGGGGCGTCGGCGGTTTCGGCCGAAGGGCTTTGGCTGCCGAAGAAGGGCCAGAAGACCAACCGGTCTGCCGTCTTCAACCAGCAGCTCGCGGTCCTCGACGGGCGCGCGGCGGCGCAATATTCGGAATCGGTCAAGCTGACACCTCACGGCAAGGAAGCCGCGGCAGCGGGTCTCGATGCGACCGTGCTTCCCAGCTATTCGGGCCGCTATCGCGGTGCCTATCTGGATGCGGCGCGGTCGGCCGCGCAGAAGCATGGCGTACCGGAGGACTTGTTCCTGCGCCTTGTTCATCAGGAATCGGGTTGGAACGCCGGGGCCGTTTCGCACAAGGGGGCAACGGGTCTGGCGCAACTGATGCCGGGTACAGCCGCGCGGCTTGGTGTCGATGCGACCGACCCCCACCAGAACCTCGATGGCGGCGCGCGGTACTTGCGGATGATGTACGACCGGTTCGGCGACTGGAAGCTCGCGCTTGCCGCCTATAATGCCGGGCCCGAGGCAGTGGAGAAATATGGCGGCATACCGCCCTACGCCGAAACCACCAAATACGTGCGCGCGATTGCGGGCGGCTGACCCTTAGTCCGGGTCGCTGCCGGGAAAGGCATAGCGCTTGTCCTTGCCGCCGATCGTCAGCACATAGTCGCGCGGGATGCCGCGCGTCGCCCGCCCCCAGTCAGAGGCTTTCACCCGCGCCGTATGTGCCTCCAGGTCCGCGCGGCTGGCGAAGACTTCCCGCACCGCGAACCGCGCCGGATCGGCCATCGAGCGCATCACCTCGAACAGAATGCAGCCGGGCTCAGTCCGGGTCTGGCGGATGTGATCAGGCAGGAGGTGCGAGATACGGTCAGCCTCCTCCAGCGAGCGGCAAAGGAGGAAGCCGGACAAGGTCACCTGCGACATGAGCCCCCCCGAAGGCGTCGAACTTGCGCCTGATCATGGGAAGCGTGCCGTGGCAGGTCAAGGGCCGCTGCTTCTCCCCGCTCCTCAGGCGCGGCGCATGAGCAAGTAGGCGAGACCCGAACAGAGCGCCGCACCGATCATCGCGGGCACCGACGTGCCGTCGAAGGCAAGGCCAACCGGCCCGGCGATGGCGACCGCAAGAACCGTCGAGATGGCAGCGATGACTGACGTAGCCATACCCGCGACATGGCCCATTGTCTGCATGGCAAGTGCATTGAGATTGCCGAAGGTGAAGCCCGCGATGAAGAAGACGCTGGTGGCCCAGATGTAGAAGGCGAGGAATGACCCGGCGCCCGACAGGAAGAGCGCGACCATGAACGCCGACAGCAGGAACTGCCCGAAATAGGCAGCGAGAACCAGTTTCCGCATGCCGAGGCGCCCCACCAGTCGGCCGTTGATGAAGGAAGCGGTGGCCGAGAAGGCAGCGATCAGTGCGAACCAATAGGGGAAGCTTTCGGCCTTGCCGTAGGTCTGGTCGAAGATCTGCTGGATCGAGGAGAGAAGCGCGAACATCTGCCCGAAGCCGAGCGTCATCACGAAAGTGTAAAGCCGCACCTCGCGCGAGCGCAGCACCTGTTTCAGCCCATCAAGAATCACCGCGCCCTGCAGCGGGCGGCGCGCATCGGCATGCAATGTCTCTGGCTGGCGGATACTGACCCAACTGATGGCGATCAGGCCGAAGGCGGCGAAGGCAAGGAAAATGCCGTGCCAGCTTGAGATCGCGATCACGCCCGCGCCGATCATCGGCGCAAGAGCCGGGACGACCATGAAGACCATCATCACAAAGGACATCACGCGCGCCATCTCGCGCCCTTCGTAAAGGTCGCGGCTCAGCGCTACGCCCGCGATTCGGGGACCGGAGGCGCCGAGACCCTGAAGGAAGCGCGCGGCGAGCAGGAATTCCAGACTGTCGGCTTCCCGTGCCAGAAGGGCGGCGCAGATATAGACGATAAGGCCTGCCGCGATGACCGGCTTGCGCCCGAAAGCATCAGACAGGGGCCCCGCGAATAAAGTGCCGGTGCCCATGCCGAGGACGAACGCCGACAGGATCAACTGTGCCCGGTTCGGCGCGTCGGGCGACAGGTCTGCTGCGATCTGCGGTAGGGCGGGCAGCATCGCGTCGATGGAAAAGGCGATTGTCGCAAAGAGCATCGCCAGCATCGCGGTGAATTCAGGAAGCGCCAGCCGCCGGATCGCGGGGACGGGCGGGGCGGGAACATCGCTCATGCGCTTCGTTCTTTCAGCTGGGCATTGATATCGTCGATGATGCCGGTCCAGACCTCGGTCGGCTGGGCGCCCTGCACGACATGGCGCCCGGCGATGACAAAGGCCGGAACCCCGCTGACGCCCTTGGTGCGGCTGTTCTGGACACGGGCGGAAATGTCGGCGCGGTCGGCGTCGCTGTCCAGAAGCTGCGCGATCATCGACCGGTCAAGACCGACGCCCTCGGCCAGATCGGCAAGCTGAGTGCGGTCGCCGATATCCTTGCCTTCGCGCCAGTAGGCCCGGAAGAGGACCGAAACCATCGCGGTCTGCCGCCCCTCGAGCCCTGCCCAGTGGATCAGCCGGTGGGCATCGAGCGTGTTGGGGGAGCGATCGACGGCGGGCAGGTCAAACTCGACACCGGCTTTTTCGGCGTGCGCAAGAAGCGGCTCGTGGATGCGAAGGATACTTTCGCGTGAGCCGAACTTCGCCGCCATATAGTCCTGCCGGTTCATGCCTTCGGGCGGCATGTCGGGATTGAGCTGGTAGGGATGCCACTCGATCTCGAACGGATGGTCTGGGCGCTCCTCGAGCGCCCGGTCGAGATAGGCCTTGCCGACATAACACCAGGGGCAGGCGACGTCGGAAATGATGTCGAGCTTGATCATGGCCCTTGCTCCGCTCTTGACGGTTCCACTCCGGACGGGTCCGGCGACCCTGCATGAGCCGGGGCAGGGGGGGAGTCAATGCGGGCGGTCGCGGTAGCGTGAGTCTTCGACCGCACGCAGGCATCGGGAGTCTGTGCGTGCGCGCACGCTTTGAGCCGAAGTGACCGTTACACAAAAGCGAACCGGCCCCGGAAGGGGCCGGTCGACTGACGCACCGGGGCAGGCCACATGGCCGCGCCGAGGGGACGGCCGGGCGTCAGTAGCTGCCGCGCTGGGGGGCGCGCTCTTCGCCCTGAGGTTCGGCGTCTTCGGCCGGCGTCTCGTCACGGGCCTGACGGGCGCGTTCGTCCAGATACTGGTCGAATTCGGACTTGTCCTTCGAGGCGCGCAGCCGCTCGAGGAAGGCCTCGAAATCAGCCTGTTCGCGCTCGAGCCGGTCAAGCGTGTCGGCCTTGTAGGAATCGAAGGCGGAATTGCCGGACGAGCGGAATCCGTGGCGGTGACGGTTGGCCCAGGCGCCGTGATCGCGCATGGTGCGCGCGCCGCATCCTTTCGAGAACATGCGTTTGCTCCAGATCATATAGGCCAGAAGCGCGAGGCCTACCGGCCAGAAGAAGATAAAGCCAAGCACCATGGCGGCGATCCAGGCGCCCTTGCCGCGTTCGTCAAGCCAGAGCTCGGCGCGCGTGGGCCATGAGGCGGTTGTCGTGGTCATAGGTCCCTCCGTGAACCAGCGTGAACCGGAATATCCGTGAACCGGATGTGAATGTCTTTCACATGGTCAAGATTGGGTCTTTGGCCGTCGGCGTCAAGAGGGAATGTGAATTAATTTAACATACCCGCGAAAAGGCGCTCAGCCGGTGAAATGGGCGAGCTGCGCGCCGGTCAGTTGCAGCAGCCGCTTGGGAGCAATGGCGAAGATGTGACGCGGCGTTCCCGCCGCAGCCCAAACCCGGTCGAAGTCAAGAAGGCGGGGGTCGAAATAGTTCGGAACTGGAGTCAGATGGCCGATGGGGGCTACCCCGCCGATGGCAAAACCGGTCTCGGCCCGGACCTGATCGGCATCGGCACGGCCAAGGGACTGGCCCGCGACAGCGCTGGCCTTGACCGGATCGACGCGGTTGCCGCCTGCGGTCATGAACAGCACGATATGACCGTTCGCCTCGCCCCGGAAGATGATCGACTTGACGATCTGGTCGGTCAGGCAGCCCGCGCAGGCGGCAGCCTGTTCGGCCGTTCGCGTCTCGACCGGAGCCTCGACGATCTCGATCCGTTCGCCTGCCGCTTCCAGCGCGGCGCGCACCCGCGCGAGTGACTTGCTCATCCCGTCTCCCCTTTGCGGCGAGAGAAGCGCGAAATCGGCGTAGGTTGCAATAGATGATCCGCGCCGGGGAAACGGGGGCTCGTCGAGCACTTCGTGCGCTCCTCGCAAGGCCGGGCGGCCCGACGAGAAACGAAGTGCCCGAGGAGGCACTCGGGACGGGTTGAAGCGGAACCGGCGCCCGCCTAGGGTCGGCGCATGAGCTTCTCCACGCGCCTCTCCCGCTGCCCGATCCCCTATGAACCCGACCGGGGTGCGGACATCGCCGCGCGGTTTGCAGGGCTCGACCCGGCGCTGCGGGAACTGCTTGTCGGGACCGCTGGGTGCAGCCCCTATCTTGCGGGTCTGATGGAGCGGGAGGCGGATTGGCTGGAAAGCGCGTTCGACGATCCCGAGGCGGCTCTCCGGGCGCTCCTCGCCGACGGCGCGACGGAGGGCAGCGATGCACTGGGTCCGCTCCTGCGCAGCGCTAAGCGCCGGGTTGCGCTTCTTGCAGGGCTCGCCGATCTGGGCGGGGTTTGGACGCTGGAAGAGGTCACGGGCGCGCTGACCGCGCTTGCCGACCGCGCGGTCACGCTCGCGCTCCGCGCGCTGGTGGGCGACGAGATCCGGCGCGGGCGTCTGCCCGGGGCGACGCCTGACGATGCCGAAACCGCAGGCGGCATGGTGACACTCGCCATGGGCAAGATGGGGGCGGGGGAGCTGAACTATTCCTCCGACATCGACCTCATCTGCCTGTTCGACGACAGCCGGTTCGCGGCAGAAGACGTGCAGGAGGCGCGTGCCTCCTTCATCCGCGTGGTGCGCCGGATGACTGCGCTTCTCAGCGACCTGACCTCCGAAGGCTATGTCTTTCGCACCGACCTTCGGCTCCGCCCCGATGCCTCGGTCACGCCGGTCTGTATCTCTATGTCGGCGGCCGAAAGCTACTACGAGGCCCAAGGGCGGACTTGGGAGCGGGCGGCCTATATCAAGGCCCGCCCCTCGGGCGGTGATCTGGCGGCGGGCGAGCGGTTCCTGTCGGCGCTCACCCCCTTCGTCTGGCGCCGCCATCTCGATTTCGCGGCGATCCAGGATGCGCATGACATGCGGCTTCGCATCCGCGACCACAAGGGCCTGCACGGGCCGGTGGTGCTGGAAGGCCATGACATCAAACTCGGCGTCGGCGGTATCCGCGAGATCGAGTTCTTCACCCAGACACGGCAGCTGATCGCCGGCGGGCGCGATCCGGACCTCAGGCAGCGCGGCACAGTGCCGGGCCTTGCCGCTCTCGCCTCGAAAGGCTGGGTGACACCGGACGTGGCGGATGAACTGACGCTGCACTACCGGGCGCTCCGCGATATCGAACACCGGGTGCAGATGGTGCAGGACGCCCAGACTCACGACCTGCCGATCACGGCCGACGGGATCGAGCGGATCGCGCGGATGTGCGGCGAGGGTGACACGGCGGCCTTCCGGGCGGCCCTCAAGGCGCGATTCGAACGGGTGGCGGAACTGACCGAGGGCTTCTTCGCGCCGGGCGAAGCGCGCCGCGACGGGCCGGAGATCACCGAAGAGATGCGGGCCACGGTCGATGGCTGGCGCGCCTATCCGGCGCTGCGCTCGGAGCGTGCGGTGCGGATTTTCAAACGTCTCCAGCCGGAAATCCTGCGCCGCCTCGGTGCTTCGGCCAACCCGGCCGAGGCGCTGAACCAGTTCGACGGGTTCCTGAAGGGCCTTCCCGCCGGAGTACAGCTTTTTTCGCTCTTCGAGGCGAATGCGCAGCTCATCGACCTGATCGTCGATATCTGCGGGACGGCGCCAGGCCTTGCCGCCCATCTGTCGCGGAATTCCGGTGTTCTCGATGCGGTGATCGGCGGGTCTTTTTTCGCGCCCTGGCCGGGCGGCGCGGCGCTTGCCGCCCTGCTGGCCGAGGAGCTTGCGGCCGAGCTCGATTACGAACGCAAACTCGATGCGGCCCGGCGCTGGGTGAAGGAATGGCACTTCCGCATCGGCGTCCACCATTTGCGCGGCCTGATCGACGCCAGCGAGGCCGGGCGGCAATATGCCGACCTCGCTGGGGCGGCGGTGCGGGCGGTCTGGGCGCCGGTGGTGGCGGAGTTTTCCCGCAAGCATGGGGCGCCGCCCGGGCGCGGCGCGGTGGTGCTCGGCATGGGGTCGCTCGGGGCCGAGCGGCTGAATGCCGCCTCGGACCTCGACCTTCTGATGATCTATGACGATCTCGGGCAGGAGGCGTCTGACGGGCCGCGCCCGCTTGCGTCGCGCGCCTACTATGCACGCCTCACGCAGGCCTTCGTGACGGCGCTGACCGTGCCGATGGCCGAGGGGCGGCTCTACGAGGTCGACATGCGGCTTCGCCCCTCGGGGCGGCAGGGGCCGGTCGCCGTGTCGCTTGCCGCCTTCCGCGATTACCAGATGAGCGAGGCCTGGACCTGGGAACATCTCGCACTGACCCGCGCCCGGCCGGTTGCGGGGCCGGAGAATCTGGCGGCGGAGATCGAAGCGATCCGTCGCGAGGTTCTGATTGCCAAGGCGGACGGAGAGAAGATCCTGCCTGACACCGCCGAGATGCGGGACCGAATCTTTGCGGCAAAGGCGCCGGATGGCGAATGGGAGGCGAAGATCGGCCCAGGCCGATTGCAGGATATCGAGCTTCTCGCCCAGTCGGCGGCGCTGAGGGCGGCCGATCCGGCGCGACGGACTGAGGCGCAATTGCGGGCCGGGCGCCGCGCGGGCCTGATCGCGGCGGCGGATGAGGAGGCCCTGCAGGCCGCTTACCGGTTCTTCTGGCGGCTTCAGGCGGGGGGGCGGCTTCTGACCGAGAGGCCACTCGACATGGAAGCGATCGGTGCGGGCGGGCGGGCCTTTCTGTTGCGCGAGACGCAAATGTCGTCGCTCGACACGCTCAGGTCGGAATTGGCGGGCCATGTCGCGCGGACCGCCGAAATCGTGGCGCAAGGATTGAACCGGCCGGAGGCCGGTCGGTGAAGGGCCCTGTCGGATGGCGAGGAAGATCATGGAGCTGAATTTGGCTGACCCGAAAGGGCTGATCCGCGAAAGCTATGCGATCGAAGGGATCACGGGTGGCGAATGCCGGTCGATCTTTCTCGACTGGCTTCTTAGCCTGAAGCCCGGCGTGGAACCGGCCGAAGCGGCGCGGGTGATGATCGCGACCTACGCGCTCGACCGGCCGGATCATCCGATGTCGCGGGTGCTGGAAGAGGGGTTGAAGGCGCCGCCGGTGGCCAGCCGCCGAGGCGGGCGTGCGGGCCGGTTGCGGTCTGCCGAACAGTAAGGCCGGTCCCAAAATCCTTTCAAAGGATTTTGGCAAATTTCTTTCAAAGAAATTTGCGCGCGACCCCGAAGGGTCAGGCGCGGGGCAGAGCCGCTGCATCCCGCGCCAACGCCTCGATTGTTTGCCAGTCGCCCGACGCAACGGCGTCAGCGGGCGCGACCCAAGAACCGCCGCAGCAGAGGATGTTCTTCAGCTTCAGATAGTCGCCTACATTCTTCATCGAGATTCCGCCGGTTGGGCAGAAGCGCACCTGAGGGATCGGGCCGCCGAGCGCCTTGATCGCCGCCGCGCCGCCCGAGGTTTCGGCGGGGAAGAATTTCTGCACCGTATAGCCCTTCTCCAGAAGCCCCATCACCTCGGTCGCGGTGACAGCGCCAGGCAGGAGGGCCAATTCCTCGTCCTCGCAGGCTTTTAGAAGACTGTCGGTCGCGCCGGGCGAGACGCCGAAGTGTGCGCCCGCTTTCTTTGCAGCTTTCACGTCGGCGGGGGTCAGGAGCGTGCCTGCGCCCACGACACCGCCCTCGACCCCGGCCATGATGCGGATCGCTTCAAGGGCGGCGGGCGTGCGGAGCGTCACCTCGAGCGCGGGCAGGCCACCTGCGACAAGCGCGCGGGCGAGCCCCTCGGCGCGAGAGGCGTCGTCGATCACCAGGACCGGGACGATGGGGGCAAGGGCGCAGATCTCGGCGGCTTTCACGCTTTGCTGGGCGGGGGTCATGATCGTTGGCCTTTCGCGGGGTAGAGGCGACGGATGCCTCCGGCGGGGATATTTGTTCCAGTGTGAAGGGGGCTTTCACCCCCTGAGCGGGCAGCGTTCAGACGACGAGCGCGGCGCCGGTTTCGGCCGCGCCGACATGGGCGCGGAAGGCGGCGAAAAGCTCGCGCCCGGTTCCATGCTGGTTGGCAGTCAGGTCGGCGGTCGCGGGGGCGCGCGCCATCAGGTCGGGCACCAGCGCTTCGATCGTGCCATTGGCGGCATCGAGCCGGACCAGATCGCCATCGCGCAGGTAGGCAAGTGGCCCGCCGCAGGCGGCTTCGGGGCTGACATGGATCGCGGCAGGCACCTTGCCCGAGGCGCCCGACATGCGCCCGTCGGTGACAAGCGCCACCTTCAGTCCGCGATCCTGCAGGACGGCGAGGGTGGGCGTCAGCGAATGCAATTCCGGCATGCCATTGGCGCGGGGGCCCTGGAAGCGGACGACGACCACCGTGTCCGCGGTGAACTCGCCGCGCTGGAAGGCGGCCTTGACCGCTTCCTGGCTGGAAAAGACCCGGGCAGGGGCCTCGATCACATGGCGTTCCGGCGCGACTGCGGAGATCTTGATCACGCCGCGCCCGAGGTTGCCCTTCAGTTCCTTCAATCCGCCCGAGGCCTGGAACGCATCCGTCGCGGGGCGCAGGATGCGGTCGTTGAGGCTGTCCGACGGGCCATCGACCCAGGAAAGCCTGCCATCTGAGAGCTTCGGTTCGCTTGCGTAGCGCGCAAGCCCGTCGCCCGCCACGGTGACCACATCCTCATGCAAAAGGCCCGCGTCCAGAAGCTGACCGATCATGAACGAAAGCCCGCCCGCCGCGTGGAAATGGTTCACGTCGGCTAGGCCGTTGGGATAGACCTTGGCCATCAGCGGAACGATGGCCGAGATCGCCGAGAAATCGTCGAGATCGAGAAGGATGCCCGCCGCGCGCGCCATGGCGGGCAGGTGGAGCACGAGGTTGGTCGAGCCCCCCGTCGCCATCAGACCGACAAGCCCGTTCACGAAGGCCTTCTCGTCGAGCACATGGCCCGCCGGCCGGAAATCGTTGCCAAGCCGGGTGATCGCCGCCGCCCGTTCGACCGCCGCCACCGTCAGCGCCTCGCGCAGCGGGGTTCCGGGGGCCACGAAGCTTGAGCCCGGCAAATGGAGCCCCATGAACTCCATCAGCATCTGGTTGGTGTTCGCTGTGCCGTAGAAGGTGCAGGTGCCGGCCCCGTGGTAGGAGGCCATCTCGGCCGCCATCAGCGCGTCGCGCCCGACCTCTCCGGCGGCGAACTGCTGGCGGACTTTCGACTTTTCGTCGTTGGGCAGGCCCGACGCCATCGGCCCCGAAGGGACAAAGACCGCAGGCAGATGGCCGAAGGTCGCCGCCGCCATCACGAGGCCCGGCACGATCTTGTCGCAGATGCCGAGGAAGAGGGCGGCGTCAAACGTATTGTGCGAGAGCGCCACGCCTGCCGACAGAGCGATCACATCGCGCGAGAAGAGCGAGAGTTCCATCCCGGCGCGGCCCTGGGTGACGCCGTCGCACATCGACGGCACGCCGCCCGCCACCTGCGCGGTGGCACCCGCCCGGCGCGCGGCGGCGCGGATCAGTTCGGGGTAATGCTCGTAGGGCTGGTGGGCCGACAGCATGTCGTTGTAGGCGGTTACGATGCCGAGGTTCGGCGCTCGCCCCTCGGCCAGCGCCGCCTTGTCGGCGCCCATCGCCGCATAGGCATGGGCCTGATTGCCGCAGGAAAGGTGCGCGCGCGCCGGACCCTCGGATGCAGCTGAGGCGATCCGCGCGAGATAGGCCTCGCGCGTCGGTCGCGAGCGCTCGCGGATCCGGTCAGTGATGGCGGCGAGGGCGGGTTTCACGCTCATCGGGCTCTCCTTCAGGCAGCGGACAGGGCGGCAGCGCAATAACACGGATTGTTAGCGCTAACAACAGCCATATCGCCATCATCAGGAACTGTCGCAGGCGCGCGCCCCTTTCGCAAGCGGGGGGGACGGGGTAGAGGGGCGAAAAGAGGTATGCATGATGGATGACACGACGCTCGCCACGGTGCGGCTGAGGCCCAAGGCCGACGCGCGCGCCATCCGCCACGGATTTCCCTGGGTCTATGCCGACGAGCTGGTGACCGACCGGCGGACGATGGCGCTGGCGGCCGGGGCGCTGGCGGTTCTGGAGGATGGCGAGCGGCGGCCGCTCGGGCTGGTGACGGTCAACCCGAAATCGAAGATCATCGCGCGGATGCTTGACCGCGATCCCGGCGCGCGGATCGATCAGGACTGGTTCGCGGCACGGCTTTCGCGGGCGCTCGCGCTTCGTGCGCGGTTGTATGATGCGCCTTTCTACCGGCTGGTCCATGCCGAGGCCGACGGATTGCCGGGCGTGATCATTGATCGGTTCGGCGATGTCGCTGTGGTGCAGCCGAATGCGGCCTGGGCGGAAAGCCTCCTCGAGCCGCTGGTCGCGGCACTCGTCGCTGTGACCGGCGTGACGGCGGTGGTGAAGAACGGTACCGGGCGGTCGCGGGGGCTTGAAGGATTGGTCGAGGAAACGCTGGTCCTGACGGGCAGGGTCGCGGGTCCCGTGCCGGTGCCGATGAACGGCGCGACCTATATGGCCGATGTGCTGGGCGGGCAGAAGACCGGGCTCTTCTTCGATCAGCGCGACAATCACCGTTTCGGGGCGCGGCTCGCTGATGGCGCGCGGGTGCTGGATGTCTTTTCCCATGTCGGGGGCTTTGCGTTGGCGGCGCTCGCCGGGGGCGCCAGGTCGGCGCTGTCGGTCGACGCCTCGACCGCCGCGCTGGAGCTGGCGGCGAGGGGGGCCTCGGCCTCGGGCTTCAGCGAGCGGTTCTCGGTCCGCAAGGGCGATGCCTTTGCCGTGATGGAGGTGATGGCCGAAGAAGGCGCGCAGTTCGATCTGGTGATCTGCGACCCTCCGGCCTTCGCGCCCTCGAAACTGGCGCTGGAGGCGGGCTTGCGGGCCTATGAGCGGGTGGCGAAGCTCGCCGCGCGTCTGGTGGCGCCCGGGGGCTACCTCGGGCTTTGCTCCTGCTCGCATGCGGCGGATCTGTCGCAATTCCGAAATGCCTCGGCGCGCGGCATCGGCCGGGGCGGGCGGCGGGGGCAGCTGATCCACACCGGCTTTGCCGGACCGGACCATCCGATGCTGCCGCAGCTGGCCGAGAGCGGCTATCTGAAGGCGCTGTTCTTCCGGCTTGACGGATGAAGGTGCTGCTCGATGCCTGCGTGCTTTACCCGACCGTCCTGAGGGAAATCCTGATCGGCGCCGCGGCGGCAGGCCTTTACCGGCCGCTCTGGTCGGAGCGGATATTGGAGGAATGGGCGCGAGCGACGGTGAAGCTAGGCCCCGGTGCGGAGGCGGTGGCGCGGGGCGAGATCGCAGTGCTGAAGACCGCCTGGCCGGGCGCCTCGGTCGCGCCGGGGGCGGCGCTTCTCGGCCGGTTGTGGCTGCCCGATCCGAACGACATCCATGTGCTCGCCGCCGCAGTGGCGGGCGGGGCGGACCTGATCGTCACCTTCAATGCCGCCGATTTCCCCCGCCACATCCTGACCGAGGAGGGGCTGGACCGGCAGGACCCAGATCAGTTCCTGCTGGCGCTTCATGACGCTTCGCCGGAGGTGGTGAGCGAGGTCTGCGAAAGGGTGCGCGCCGAGGCCGAGAGACTTTCGGGCGAGCGGCAGGAGATGCGGGCGTTGATGAAGCGGGCGAAGCTGCCGAAGCTCGGCAAGCGTCTCTCTGGCTAGATGCCCGGGCTAGGCGGATTCGAAACGAAATCCGTCCGGACCCTTTCAAAGGGTCCGGTCCGAAATCTTTCAAAGATTTCGGATCCCTGTCGGTCCGCTCGACCGCTGCCGATCTTCCCGGTTCAGTCCTCTTGCCCGGCTTTCCTTCTTGACGCCGGGCGGGCCGCTTTCGCCAAGGGATGATGGTTGAGGACCAGTGCCTTCAGCCGTTCGTCCAGCACATGGGTGTAAATCTCGGTTGTGGCGATATCGGCGTGGCCAAGAAGCGTCTGGATCACGCGCAGGTCGGCGCCGCCTTCGAGCAGATGGGTGGCGAAGGCGTGGCGCAGCCGGTGGGGGGTGACGTCTGCCGGGGACACGCCTGCCGCGACCGCGATGTCCTTCAAGAGCCGGTGGAATAGCTGGCGCGAGAAGTGACCTTCGGCGCCGCTCGCCGGAAAGAGGAAGCGCGAAGGGGGCATGCGGCGGGCGATCCGCGCCTCCTCTTCGGCCGCGTCGCGGGTGGCAAGCCAGGTGGCAAGCGCCCTGCGGGCGGGCTGCGACAGGGGCACCAGCCGTTCCTTGCCGCCCTTGCCCTTGACCATCAGCATCGCCGGATCGCCGCGCGCGGCCTGCACCGGCAAGCTGACCAACTCGCTGACCCGCATGCCGGTCGCGTAGAGCAGTTCCATCAGGCAGAGGTTCCTCTGCCGCTCCGCCTCGGTGCGCCCCTGCGCCTCGGTGGCGGCAATCAGGGCGTTCACCTGATCGCGCGACAGGCTTTTCGGCAGCTGCCGATCACGTCCCGGGCCGGACAGGCGCAGCGCGGGGTTGTCGGGGCGCCAGCCCTCTTCATAGGCGAAGCGGTACAGTTGGCGGATCGCCGATAGCCGCCGGGCGCGGGTGGCGCGGCTCAGACCCTCGGCATCGCAACGCGTGAGGTAGTCCTCGACGGCTGCCTGATCGGCCGTGTCGAGGGCTAGGCTGCGTGACGTGAGCCAGTCGGCGAAGTCCTTGAGGTCGCGTCCATAGGCAAGGAGCGTGTTGCGGGCCGCATCGCGTTCGGCCGCCTGACCTTCGAGGAAGGCAGAAATCCAGCGCCCGGCAAGATCGCCTGCGCCCGCCATCCCTCAGCCGCGCCGCTCGAGAAGGAGGAGATCGAGCGCCGCCTGCCGCGCTGCCTGCTCAAGCCCGACCTTGCGCAGCAGCGCGAGCCCGCCGGTGACATCCCTCAGATCGCCGCTCGCCCCCTGTGTTACTGCATCGATCGCCTTCAGGATCGCCTCGCCGAGTTTCTTGTCGGCGAGCAGCGTGGCCAGTTGCGGCGGCAGCGGCGGCTCCGGGTCGGAAAAGGCGTGCTGGATCGCCACGCCCAGTTGATCGGGCGGGGTGAGGCCGGTCGTGTCGCCCCGGGCCACGCCGATCAGGAACCGTTCGGCCATGTCCGCGGGCTCGCGGCGGTTGGCGAGCGCCTCGTAGGCCTGGGACAGTAGCGCCACCCGGAAGGCGAGCGCGCCTGCCTCGCCCTTGAGCTCGGCGTTGGCAAGTCGCACGCCGAAAAGTTCGGCAAAGGGCACCTCCAGCTCAAGTGGCGTCATCTGTGCCCAGGCGGCGTCAAGCGCAGTGATCGTCGCCTCCATGTCGCCCTCGGCCAGCGCCTGATCCAGCGCCTGCACCGCCTTGACCCGTTCCCACACCCCGCCCGAGGCGGCGGCGCGCTGTTCGGAATAAAGCCCCATCAGCCGGTTGGGCGGGATCGCGCCCACGCGCGCCAGCCGCTCGCCTGCCTCGATCCGCGCCTTCCAGCCGCTGTTCGAGCGGAGGTCGGCCTGGGCGAAGGCCACCGGCAGGGTGACGGTCGGCAGGGGCTGACCGATCGCCTCCATCATCCTCAGGACCAGGGGCGAGGGGCGGTCGGGCAGGGGCAGGTCTTCGGCACCATCGGCCAGCTCGGGGTCGAGGAAGCGTGCCAGAAGCTCTGCCATCCCCGGATCGATGGTGCCCAGCGTCTCGCCGGTCCTCAGCGCAAGTGCTGCAGCATTCCAGTCGCCGCCGCGCGCCAGGCAGAAAATGCGGGCGGGGAAGGTCGGCGCGATCTCTGGCGTGGCGCGCATCACCCGGCAGGCACGGTCTTCCTCGCCCACAAGAAGCGAGGCATCGAACCAGCGGCGGAAGCTTTCGGGATCGGGCTTGGCCATCAGTTCGAGGATCGCAAGCGCCGGTTCCAACGCGCCAAGGTCTAGAAGCCGGTCGATCCGGGCGAGGAACAGCGCGTTCTGCGGATCGTTGTCGGCGGGTGGCGACAGTTCGGTGATCAGGAGCGCATAGAGCAGCGAGCGCATGGCGGGTAGCGTGTCCGGCCGCTCCGCCCGCAGGTGACGGGCGAGATCGGACGAGGGGGTCGTACCCCAGAGCGACGGCGGCAGGCCGGAACGGGCGGCGCTGACAAGGCCGAGGGCGACGGGAGCCTGGCGATTGAGCGGCGTCACGGTGATCGTGTCGGCGGGGGGCGGCGCAAGGCCGGTTGGTGCCGGAGACCCGGCCTGTGGTTGCGGCACGGCGATCGGTCCGCGGGGCAGGGTGGCGGGGGTCGCGACGGATTGCGACAGCCAGTCGATCGCCGACAGCGGCGCCTGGTCCGCGCCTTCGCCCCGCGCGATACCCGCCGCCCCGAAGATCGCGAGCCCGAGGCCCAGGGCCCGGGCCGCCCGTTCAGTTGCCTTCGACATTCAGCTCGACCGGTTGCACCACATCCCCCTGTTCGGGCGAAAGATCGCCGAGATAGGCAAAGGCCACAAGCCCAAGGAATCCGACGATCGCCAGCGTGATGAGTGCCTTTAGAATGCGAAACATATGTGCCTGCCTGTTCTTTCCGCTTGAGGGACCGCCATAGTCGGGCTGCCGCTTCGCGGATATCGGGGCACTTTATATATGGCTTTTTCGGCGAGATCACGCCATTGAGGGCAAAAAGCCGCGCGTCGAGGCAAGAAAGCGGGAAACCGCCGCCTGTCCGGCGCAATCGGTCTGTCTCGGGGGAGCGGATTGGCCTTCGCGCTTAGACATACGGTGGCGCTCATCGGGATGATGGGGGCCGGGAAGACCGCGGTCGGGAACGCTTTGGCGCGCCTCGTCGGTGTGCCGTTCGTCGATTCGGACGAAGAACTCGTTCGCGCCGCGCAGATGAGCGTGGCGGAAATCTTCGCCCGCGACGGCGAAGCCTTCTTCCGGGCGCGCGAAACCGAGGTGCTGGCGCGGCTCCTCTCGGGGCCGCCCTGCGTGCTTTCGACCGGCGGCGGCGCTTTTCTGTCAGAACGCAACCGCTCGCTTATTGCCGAGAAGGGCGCGGCGATCTGGCTGAAGGCCGATCTGGAGCTTCTGTGGCAGCGCGTCCGCCACAAGACGACGCGCCCGCTTCTGCATACGCCCGATCCCAAGCGCACTTTGAGCGACCTTTTGGACGCGCGCGCACCCGTCTATGCGCTGGCGGGCGTGGTGGTGGAGGCCGAACCCGATTTGACGGTTGACGATATGGCCGCGAAGGTCTTGAAGGCGCTCATCCTTCATGGCGATGTGGTGGAGCGGGATGAGCGGCAGGATTGATACGGTTCATGTGGCGCTTGGCGCCCGCGCCTACGATGTGCGGATCGGGGCGGGGCTGATCCAGCGCGCGGGCGAGGAAATCCGGCCTCTGCTGCGGCGGCCGCGTGTGGCGGTCATCACCGATGAAACCGTGGGCCCGCTGCATCTGGACGCCTTGCGCGCGGGCCTTGGCGATATTGCCATGACCGCGCTTGCGCTGCCTGCGGGCGAGGCGACGAAGGGCTGGCCGGAGTTCAGCCGGGCCGTCGAATGGCTTCTGTCCGAGAAGGTCGAGCGCAAGGATGTGGTCGTGGCCTTCGGGGGCGGCGTCATTGGCGATCTGGTGGGGTTTGCGTCTGCCGTTCTTCGGCGCGGCGTGCGGTTCGTGCAGATACCGACAACCTTGCTCGCGCAGGTCGACAGTTCGGTCGGCGGCAAGACCGGCATCAATTCGGCCCATGGCAAGAACCTGATCGGCGCCCTTCATCAGCCCGCGCTGGTGCTTGCGGATATCGAGGTCCTGGGCACACTCGCCCCCCGCGATTTCCTCGCGGGCTATGGCGAGGTGGTGAAATACGGACTTCTGGGCGACGCCGCCTTTTTCGACTGGCTGGAGGCTCACGGGCCGTCAGCCGCGCAGGGCGACCTTGCCGCGCGCCAACACGCCGTCACCCATTCGGTGACGATGAAGGCGCGGATCGTCGAACGGGACGAAACCGAGGAGGGCGAGCGCGCGCTTCTCAATCTCGGCCATACCTTCTGCCACGCGCTCGAGGCCGCGACCGGCTATTCCGACCGGCTTCTGCATGGCGAAGGCGTGGCGATCGGATGCGCGCTGGCGTTCGAACTGTCGCAGCGCCTCGGCCTCTGTTCGCAAGAGGCGCCAAGCCGGGTTCGCGCCCACCTGAAAGCGATGGGCATGAAATGCGACCTTGCCGATATTCCGGGCGAACTGCCGGGGGCCGAAAGGCTGATCGCGCTGATGGGGCAGGACAAGAAGGTGGTCGACGGCCGCCTGCGCTTCATCCTCGCCCGCGGCATCGGCGAGGCTTTCGTGGCCGATGGCGTCGACATGGCGGTGGTCCGGACGGTGCTGGAAGAGGCGCTGGCGGGGCGTTAGTCGTGCCTGTTGACCCGGGGTTCAGTTCAATAGGTATGCGAGGCACAAGAAAGAACCGGGGCCTCGCAGCCCCGGCAAGTTACCCTTGCGGGCCTCAGGAAACTTGTAAATCAGGAATTCAGGTCGTAGGCGCGTTCGCCATGGCTGGCGAGGTCGAGGCCGTTGTATTCGGCCTCCTGATCGACCCGCATCGGGAAGGCCAGCGACGTAAGCTTCGCCAGCACATAGGTCGCGCCAAGCGTCCATGCGCCGACGATCAGCAGCGCACCCGCCTGCGCCGTCCAGCTTCCAGCGCTAAGGGCCGCGATCATCAGCGTACCGAAGATGCCGCCGACACCATGGACGGCGAAGACGTCGAGCGTATCGTCGATCTTCAGCCGGTTGCGGATCAGTGCCACGGCCTCCTGACAGAGAATGCCCGCGATGCCGCCGATGAGAAGCGCGGCCCAAGGGCCGACGAAGCCAGAAGCGGGCGTGATCGAGGCAAGACCCGCGATCGTGCCGGTGACGATGCCCACAAGCGAGGCGCGGCCGAATTTCACCCGCTCCCATAGTGCCCAGGTCAGTGAGGCGGCGGCGGCCGACAGATGCGTTACAGTGATCGCCATCGCCGCCTGACCGTTTGCGGCCAAGGCGGAGCCGCCGTTGAAGCCGAACCAGCCGACCCAGAGAAGCCCTGCGCCAATTGCCACCAGCCCCGGCGCATGCGGCGGGGTGGTACGGTTGCGGCGCGGCCCGATCATCACGGCGAGCAGAAGGGCGGCAAGCCCCGCCGTCTCATGCACCACGATCCCGCCCGCGAAATCCTTGGTGCCCGTGGCGCCGAATATCCCGCCATCGGCCATGAAGCCGCCGCCCCAGATCCAATGGGCAACTGGCGCATAGACGACAAGCATCCAGAGGCCCGAAAAGACCATGACGAAGGCGAAGGAAACGCGTTCGGCAAAGGCGCCGAGGAAGAGCGCAGGGGTGATGATCGCGAAGGTCATCTGGAAGGCGAAGAAAGCAATCTCTGGCAGCGCGCCGGTCAGGGTCTCGATCGTAACGCCCGACAGACCTGCCCGCGTCAGCCCGCCCCAGAGGCTGCCCCAGCCGCCCTCGGTGCCGCCAAAGGCGATGCTGTAGCCCGCCACGAACCACAGGACGCTCATCAGGGCTGCGATGGCGAAGCACTGCATGAAGACGGAGAGCACGTTCCGCGCCCGCACGAGCCCGCCGTAGAACAGCGCCAGCCCCGGCAGCGTCATCATCAGGACTAGCGCGGTGGCAAAGAGCACAAAGGCGGTATCGGCGGCGGACATGGGTTCTCCGGTCGGCAATGATCTGCAAACGGCAGAAAGCCGGTTCTGACTGCCCGTGAAAGCGGCATGCGCGGTCGGGATGCCCAAAACCGGGGCAGTTTGCAGAGCGCCCGAAAATTGGGCGGCTCCGGGTGGCATGTGCCGGAAGTTCGGGCGCTTGGAGAAGTCAGAGTGCCGAAAGCAAAAGCGCCAGCGCATGGTCGACGGTCCGCGACCGGACCAAAGCGCGTCCCAGTGGGCCGAAGTCGATGGTTTCGGTGCGTGTTGCCCGCCCCGCGGCGGCGAGGCCGAAACAGACCCGCCCTTCGGGCTTGAACTCCGACCCGCCCGGTCCGGCGATGCCGGTGACGGCGACGGCAAGCGTGGCCCCCGACCGGGCAAGCGCCCCCTCGGCCATCTCGCGCGCCACGTCCTCGCTGACTGCGCCATGCGCATCAA
Source organism: Frigidibacter sp. RF13 (assembly GCF_026626305.1). Lineage (GTDB taxonomy): Bacteria > Pseudomonadota > Alphaproteobacteria > Rhodobacterales > Rhodobacteraceae > TMP-24. The sequence continues at coordinate 125,101 of NZ_JAPNUE010000001.1, forward strand.
GCGTCGCGCTCCTGACACCCAGCATCGCCTGTTTGGCCGCGTTCGAATAGGTCACGAAGCCCCGGTCGAAGATCGCCGATGATCCTGCCACATCAGTGATCGCCGCGGCAATCATGCCGCCGGTACAGCTTTCGGCGGTGGCGATGACCGTGCCCGCGGCATTGGCCCTTTCAAGAAGCGTGACGGCGGCAGGACGCATCTCAGGACCAGAAAAGTGGCGCGTGCCACAGAACGCCCGCCGCGACGGTCGCGATCCCAGCGAAAAGCCCCGCCCAGAGATCGTCTAGCATCACGCCGGCCGCATCGCCGCGCGCGTCGGCCCGGCCGACCAGCCAGGGCTTCCAGATGTCGAAAAGCCGGAAGAAGAGGAAGGCCGCGAGCGGCGCGGGCCAGGGCAGCCAGCCCTCCCAGCCGCGCGTCCAGAAGGCGAGCGAGGGCAGAAGAAGGGCGATCCACTGACCCGCCACCTCGTCGATCACCACTTCCGACGGATCGTCGCCCGGCCGGTCGGCGAGCAACCGCGCGCAGACCGCAAAGCCCGCCCAGATGGCGACCATCGTCGCCATCAATAGCCCCGGAAAGCCAGCATATCGGTCGATCGCCCAGCCCAGAAGCACGGCGCCAAGCGAGCCCCAGGTGCCGGGGGCGGGGCGCAGCAGGCCAAGGCCGAAGGCGGTTGCGAACAGCCGGATCATGCCGACACCAGCGTCGCGGTCGCCAAGGCCGCAATCCCTTCCTCGCGCCCGGTAAAGCCTAGCCGTTCCGATGTCGTGGCCTTCACGCTGATCCGCCCCGCCTCGATCCCGAGGATCGCCGCGAGCCGCGCCTGCATCGCCGCCGCGTGCGGCCCGATCTTCGGCCGCTCGCAGACGATTGTGACATCGGCATTGGCGATCCGGTAGCCGCGCGCACTCGCCAGCTGCCCGGCATGGGCAAGGAAGATCTCGGACGCGGCCCCCTTCCACTGCGGGTCCGAGGGCGGGAAATGCCGGCCGATATCGCCCTCTGCCAAAGCTCCATAGATCGCGTCGGTCAAGGCATGCATCGCGACATCGGCATCGGAATGGCCCAGAAGCGCCCGGTCATGCGGCACCTTCACCCCGCAGAGCCAGACATGATCACCCGCCGTGAAGGCATGGACGTCATAGCCATTGCCCAGACGCACATCCATGGCACCAACCTTCCGTTCCGCCCGGGCGAAATCGTCCGGGTAGGTGATCTTGAAATTTTCCTCCTCGCCGGCGACCACGGCCACCGAAAGCCCGTGGGCGAGCGCCACTTCCACATCATCAGCCGCGCCGCCCGGATGGGCGCGATGGGCCTGAAGGATCGCGGGAAAGCGAAAGCCCTGCGGCGTCTGGGCGCGCAAGAGCCCCTCGCGGGACTGAAGACCCGTCACCCTGCCGCCTGCGCCGCGCCAAAGCGCGTCACTGACGGCGATCGCGGGCGCTGCCCCGTCCGACTTTTCCAGCGCTGCGATGACGCTTTGAACCATCATGCGCGAGGGGAAGGGGCGGGCGCCATCATGGATGAGAACCCGGGTCACGGCCGATCCTTCGAGTACTTCCAGAGCGTTTCGCACCGATGCCGCCCGCGTCTCGCCACCTGCGACAAGCGTCGCGTGGCCCGCCGTCAGCTCCAGCCCGCGCATCATATCTTCGGGATGAAGCGTCAGGACAATGCGGCCAAACCCGTCGAAGGCTGAAAGCGTGTGGGCAAGGACCGGTCGTCCGGCAATCTTCCGCCATTGCTTCGGTTCCTCGCCGCCCGCCCGCGTGCCGCGTCCCGCGGCGGTAATGATGATCGCGAGCGTCTCGTCCACGGGTTGCCCTCATTGCCTCTGCATCCGGGTCTAGCCGCTCTCCTGCCGCCAGACAAGCAGCACCCGTCCGAGGGACGCGGGCATCAGCCCGCGCCCCGAGACATGTCTTGCGCCCGGAACGGGCGCGCCGCTGGATCACACCAGTTTGCCCAAGCGCATGGCGCGTCTGTCTGGCGATGCCTAATTTTCGGGCAGTGGGAGAATCCCAGTCAATAGTCGCGATATTCGATTGCCGAAGCGGGAGCTGGGCGGTATCAGGCAGTGTGTTTGCACAAGGATTAGGCATTTGACCGTCGCTCTCGCAGGTCTGACGCTCGACCCGGCGGTTTTCCTCGCGCCGATGGCCGGGATCACCGATCTGCCCTTCCGGCGGATCGTGGCGCGCTTCGGCGCGGGGCTTCTGGTGTCCGAGATGGTCGCCTCGGGCGAGATGGTCACCGATACCCCGTCGGTCCGGGCCAAGGCGCGCACCGATCTGGGGCTTGGCGACGGGGCGCTGCCCACGTCGGTTCAGCTTGCGGGGCGCGAGGCGCATGCGATGGCAGAGGCCGCGCGGCGGGTGGCCGACATGGGCGCGCGGATCATCGATATCAACATGGGATGTCCGGCCAAACAGGTCACCGGCGGCGCCTCGGGCGCAGCGCTCATGCGCAATCTCGATCATGCGCTGACGCTGATCGAGGCGGTCGTGGGCGCGGTCGATCTGCCGGTCACACTGAAATGCCGCCTGGGCTGGGACCGCGATTGCCTCAATGCCGCCGACCTCGCCCGCCGCGCCGAAGCGGCGGGCATCCGCATGCTGACCGTCCATGGCCGCACCCGCGCCGATTTCTACAAGGGTCAGGCCAACTGGGCGGCGATCCGCGAGGTGGTCGAGGCTGTCCGTATCCCGGTCATCGCCAACGGCGACATCACCTCGTCCGCCGCCGCGCGCGAGGCACTGCACCTTTCGGGTGCGTCAGGCGTGATGGTCGGGCGCGGCGCGCAGGGCGCGCCCTGGCGGCTTTCGGAAATCGCGCATGCACTTCATGGCACGACCGCCCCGGAGGTGCCGCAGGGCGCGGCCCGTGCGGCGCTTGTCGCCGATCATTACGAGGCGATCCTGTCCTTCTACGGCCGCGACCTTGGCCTGCGCGTCGCGCGCAAGCACCTCGGCTGGTATGCAGATGAAGCCCGGATCGACCCGGGCCTTCGTGCGCGGATAATGGTTGCCCCGCACCCTGAAGAGGTCTTCGCGCTGATCGCCGAAGCCTTTTCGTCTGCACCCGCGCGCGCCCCCGAGCGCGAGGCTGCCTGATGGATCCGGCGCCCGACAGGCTCTGGGCGTCCTTGCCGGTTCCGGCATTCCTGATTGGCCGGGACGGTCTGACCGAGGGAGTCAATCCCGCAGGCGAGGAATTCATGAATGCCTCGGCGAAGGCGCTCGCCGGTCAGCCCCTGTTCGACCGGTTGGCGATCGACGCGCCCTTGGAAGAGGCTTTCGCCCGCATGCGCGACGGCCATTCCACGCTTCATATCAACGATGTCGAGGTCGGCACCGGCGACCGTGCGCCGGTTCTGTGCAATATTCAGGCGGCGCCCCTTATCGGCGCGCCCGACACGATCCTCCTTCTGATTGCGCCGCGTGAATTTGCCGACCGGCTCGGCCGCGTACAGGGGCTGAAGAAATCAGCGCGTTCGGCCATCGGCATGGCCGACATGCTGGCGCATGAGATCAAGAACCCGCTTGCCGGGATCAGCGGCGCCGCGCAGCTACTCGGCATGAACCTTGCGCCCGACGACCGAGAGCTGGTCGACCTGATCCTGGGCGAGACGCGGCGGATCGTGACGCTTCTGGAACAGGTGGAACAGTTCGGCCATCTGCGCCCGCCCGAACGCCGCGCCGTCAATATCCACGATGTCCTCGACCGCGCCCGTCGCTCGGCGGAACTGGGCTTTGCCGCGAACATGCGCTTTGTCGAGGACTTCGACCCTTCGCTGCCGCCGGTCTGGGCCGACCCCGACCAGCTGACACAGGTTTTCCTGAACCTTCTGAAGAACGCCGCCGAAGCGGCGGGCGACAGGGGCGGCACGATCCGCATCCATACGTTCTACGACCTCACACTGCGCCTCAGGCGCGAGGACGGCAGCCGCGCGCTGCCCCTCCAGGTCGAGATCACCGACGACGGGCCGGGCATTCCGACGGGCATGATCGAGGATATTTTCGATCCGTTCGTCTCGGGCCGCGAGAACGGCACCGGCCTTGGTCTCGCGCTCGTCTCGCGCATCATCGCCGATCACGAAGGCTGGGTCGGCGTCGAAAGCCAGCCCGGCCGAACCACATTCCGCATAGCGCTGCCGAAAGCGCGAGAGGAGGCCTAAAGATGGACGGCACCGTCCTTGTCGCCGATGACGACCGCACTATCCGCACCGTCCTGACCCAGGCGCTGACCCGCGCGGGCTGCCGGGTGCATGCGACATCCTCCATGGTCACGCTCATGCGCTGGGTCGAAGAGGGGAAGGGCGATCTGGTGATTTCGGACGTGGTCATGCCCGATGGCAACGGGCTGCGGGCCCTGCCAGAGATCGCGCGGCAAAGGCCCGGCCTTCCGGTCATCATCATTTCGGCCCAGAACACGATTGTCACCGCCATTCAGGCAGCCGAGGCAGAGGCCTGGGACTATCTGCCGAAGCCTTTCGACCTGCCCGACCTGATGAAGCGCGCGGCGCGTGCGCTTGACGTGCAGCGGCGGCGCGGGCCCGTGCCTCAGCCGTCGGCGCCGCGCGAGATTGAAAGCGACCTGCCGCTTGTGGGGCGGACGGCCGCGATGCAGGCGCTTTACCGGTTGGTGGCCAAGGTGATGAACGCCGATCTGCCGGTGCTGATCACCGGCGAATCCGGTACCGGCAAGACGCTGGTCGCCCGCGCGATCCACGATTTTTCCGACCGCCGCGCCGCCCCTTTCGTGACCGCGCAGATGGCCGACATGAAGGCTATCGATGGTCCGGCGGCGCTGCTGGCCAAGGCAAAGGGCGGCACGCTCGTCTTCGACGAGATCGCCGATTTCGACGATGAGGCGCAGGGTAGGATCGTGCGGATGCTCGACGCCCTGCCCGAGCCGGGGCCGCGTATCGTTGCAACCTCGCAGGCTGACCTGGCCGAGCGGCTGGCGGCGGGCCAGTTGCGCAAGGACCTCTATTTCCGCTTGGGCGGCGTGACGCTCGCCGTGCCCGCGCTGCGCGAACGGGTCGAGGATATCCCGCTGCTTGCCGAACATTTCCTGGCGCGGGTCGCCCGCGACGGGGCGGGAGAGAAGCGGTTTGCGCCCGATGCCGCCGACCTAATCCGCACCTATCCCTGGCCCGGCAACGTCCGGCAGCTGGAAAACACCGTGAAGCGGCTTGCCGTCACCGCGCTTGGCGCCGAGATCACCCGCGCGGAAGTCGAGGCGGCGCTGACCGGCCAGACGGCAGAGCCGCCGCGCGTCGCCGAAGGCGAAAAACTGTCGGCATCCGTTGCGCGTCACCTCAGCCGCTATTTCGACCTGCATGGCGGTGCCCTGCCGCCGCCGGGGCTTTATGACCGGATCCTGAGGGAAATCGAGGTGCCGCTCATCGAAATCGCATTGGGCGCGACCGGCGGCAATCAGGCCAGATGTGCCGATCTTCTCGGCATTAACCGCAATACTTTGCGCAAGAAGATCACCGACCTCGATATCCGCGTGACAAGGCGGCGCAAGCTGATGTAAAAGGGCAACAGAACCTGTGGCGTATCGGCATCATATCCGAAAGGACCACGGGCAGATGTAGGCACCAGCGGTAGCCGCCGGACAGCGGAGAGAGTGGACCCCTTTGCAAGGGCTCGGTCGGGTTTGGACATGGGAGAAGCTGTCGCGCCTCAGGCGGCAGCGCAGGGTGCAGAACGCCCTGACGATTGCGCTGGTGGCGCTTGGCCCGGTTCTGGCGGTTGCGACCTTCGTTATCCTCGGGCCCATGGCCCAAGGTGCGGAATCGGATGCGCTCAGGCTGATCCTTTTGGCCGACCTTGTCTATTTCTTGCTGCTCGCTGGCCTCGTCCTGACGCGCCTCGCCGGGATGATAGCGGCGCGGCGGGCGAAATCGGCAGGCTCGCGCCTGCACCTGCGGCTGACCAGCATGTTTGCGGGTGTAGCTTTGGTGCCGACGGTTCTGGTCGCGATCTTCGCGGGCCTCACGGTCAACATCGGGCTTGAAGGCTGGTTTTCCGATCGGGTGAGGAGCGTCGTTGGCACCTCACTGGATGCGGCGGAGGCCTATCAGGACGAACACCGCCGCGACCTCGATGCCGACACGCGGGCGCTTGCGGGCTTTCTCGACCAGAACAAGCAGGCGGCCTTCCTGATTTCGGACGCCGAGGTGCGGCAGCTTCTGACCGATGGCCAGACCCGCATCCAGCGCGGCCTGCGCGAGGCCTATGTTATTGATGGCGCCGGAGAGATAAAGGCGCGCGGCGATCGGTCTTATCTGTTCGATTTCGAGAAGCCGACGGCAGACGATCTCGCGCGCGCGGCCAAGGGCGATCTGGTCTTGATCGAGGACTGGGACAACAATGAGTTCCGCGCGCTCGAAAAGCTCGACGCCTATACAGATCGATTTCTCTACGTTAGTCGAAGTGTAGACGGCAAGATTTTGAATCTGCTGGATAATACACGTGAAACTGTCGGGCTTTATCAACAGCTGGAAGCAACGCGCGGGCGGGTGATCTTTGAGTTCGGCCTCGTCTATCTCGGCTTTGCACTGATTCTGATCCTTGCCGCTATCTGGATGGGGCTTTGGATTGCCGAACGGCTGGCGCGCCCGGTCGGTCGGCTTGCGGGGGCCGCGCAGCGGGTCGGCGCGGGCGATCTGGGCGTGCAGGTGGTCGAAGAGCCGGGCGATGACGAGATTGCCATGCTCGGGCGGCTTTTCAACCAGATGACCCGTCAGCTGTCCAGCCAGCGCGAGGCGCTGATCGACAGCCACCGCCAGACCGAGGACCGGCGACGGTTGTTCGATTCGGTCCTGTCGTCGGTCACAGCGGGGGTCGTTGGCCTTGATGCCGAGGGGCGGGTGGATTTCATGAACCGCGCCGCCATGCGCCTTCTGGCGCTGGAAGAGGATCGCGACCACGGCCGTGTCCTGTCAGAGGCAGTGCCGGAATTTGCAGCGCTTTTCGAGCGGCTGCGTGAGGGCATGGGCGAGGTCGCGCAGGAAGAGATCAAGGTCAGCCGGGCAGGGCGGCTTGAAAGCCTGCTCGTCCGCATGGCGATGCGGCGGAACGACGGCGGCGGGCTTGAAGGTTATGTGGTGGCCTTCGACGATGTGACTGAACTCGTCAGCGCGCAGCGCATGGCCGCCTGGGGCGATGTTGCCCGCCGGATTGCGCATGAGATCAAGAACCCGCTGACACCGATCCAGCTGTCAGCGGAACGTATCCGCCGCAAGTTCGCGCCGCTGGTCGGTGACCTTTCCGATCAGCTGGAGCAGATGACTGACGTCATCGTTCGCCAGACCGGCGACCTGCGCCGGATTGTGGACGAGTTTTCTAAATTCGCCCGCATGCCAGAGCCCGACCGCCGCGACCATGACCTTGCGAAACTGATGCGCGATGCGGTCGCCCTGCAGGAAGGCGCATTGCACGGCGCGCGGCTTGTCGCCGACCTGCCAAGCGGCCCCGTCATCGTGGAACTGGATGCAACAATGATCTCGCAGGCGGTGACGAACCTGATCAAGAACGCGGGCGAGGCCGTTGAATCGCTTCAGGAACGCGGCGCGCCGCCAGGCTACGCGCCGGAAGTGCGGGTTGCGATGCTGGCCGAGGGCGACCAGATCACCATCCGCATCGCCGACAATGGCACCGGCCTGCCGGAGGATCGCGCGCGGCTTTTTGAACCTTACGTGACGACGCGCGAGAAGGGCACGGGGCTAGGCCTGCCGATCGTCAAGAAGATCATCGAAGAACATGGCGGCACGCTGATACTGACAGACGCGCCGCTGTTCGAGGGGGCCCCGCATGCAGGGGCGCTGGCCGAAATCAGGTTGCCGCGCGCCAAGACCCAGGCGCGTGCGGTGAAAGAGCGGGCGGCGGAAGCCGCGGGAGGAGTGGCATGAGTGATATTCTGATCGTTGACGACGAGCGCGACATCCGGGAACTGATCGCTGATATCCTGCGCGATGAAGGTTTCACCACGCGCCTTGCCGGCAATTCCGACGAGTGCATGGACGAGATCAACAGCGAGCCACCCGCGCTGATGATCCTCGACATCTGGCTGAAGGACAGCCGGATGGACGGGATCGACATCCTGAAGACGGTAAAGCGCGACAACCCGGATATTCCGATCATCATCATCTCGGGCCACGGAAATATCGAGATCGCGGTCGCAGCAATCAAGCAGGGCGCCTACGACTTCATCGAGAAGCCGTTCAACATCGACCAGCTGACGGTCGTTGTGCGCCGCGCGATGGAAACCGCGCGGCTGAGGCGCGAAAATGCCTCGCTCCGCCGCCGCGAGACCTCGCCGCAGGAAATGATCGGCCAGTCGCCCGCCTTCCGCACTCTGAAATCAAACCTCGAAAAGGTGACGAAGTCGAACGCGCGGGTGATGCTGACCGGCGAGCCAGGCACCGGCAAGGAGCTGGCCGCCCGCTATATCCACGCCAATTCGCAGCGTGCGAGCGGGCCTTTCGTCACCGTCGCCTCCGCCTCGATCGAACCGGAACGGATGGAAGAGGTGCTGTTCGGCCGTGAAACTCCCGAACGGGGGGTCGAGAAGGGGCTTCTCGAACAGGCGCATGGCGGTTTTGTCTATTTCGACGAGGTGGCGGACATGCCGCTCGGCACCCAGTCGAAGATCCTGCGGGTTTTGACCGAACAGCAGTTCACCCGCGTCGGCGGCGCCGACAAGGTGCGCGTCGATCTGCGGGTGATTTCCTCGACCACGCGTGCGCTGCCGGCCGAGATTGCAGCCGGGCGGTTCCGGCAGGAGTTGTATGACCGGCTGAACGTCGTGCCGATAGCCGTGCCGTCGCTCGACGACCGGCGCGAGGATATTCCACTGATTGCGCGGCACTTCATCGAGCATCTGAACCGCGCACAGGGCCTGCCGACGCGCGGCCTGTCGGAAGAGGCGGATGCGGTGATGCAGACGATGGACTGGCCCGGCAATATCCGCCAGCTGAGGAACGCGATCGAAGGCGCGCTGATCCTTGGCGACCCATCGCGGCCGATCGAACCGCAGGACCTTCCGGGCCACGCGCCCTCGGACGCCGACGACAGCCGCATCACCCTGACCGGCGGCCTTGCCACGCTGCCCCTGCGCGAGGCGCGCGAGCTTTTTGAGCGTGAATATCTCCTGACCCAGATCAACCGGTTCGGCGGCAATATCAGCCGCACGGCGGCCTTCGTGGGCATGGAACGCTCGGCGCTCCATCGTAAGCTGAAGTCTTTGGGCGTGGTCACGACCAGCAAGTCGGGCGCGCGGATGGCGCATTTCGAGGAGGAAGAGGAAGAGGTCTGATCAATTTTCCCACAATGGATTGGCCAGCGCTTGAAAACGCTGCGTTTTTGCACTGGCGAAAGAAAAATACTTCGGCATACTTGGCCCAAGTCTCCGGAGCGCCACCGTGGGGCGAATAAAGCGCTTATAAGAAACGAGGCATAACCAATGGCCGCCGACAAACAGAATTTGCAGGACGCCTTTCTCAATCAGGTCCGCAAGACCAAGGTTTCCGTCACCATCTTTCTCATCAATGGCGTGAAGCTGCAGGGCGTGATCACCTGGTTCGACAATTTCTGCGTGCTCCTGCGCCGCGACGGCCAGTCGCAGCTGGTCTATAAGCACGCGATCTCGACCATCATGCCGGGTCAGGCGATCTCGCTCTACGAGGGTGAAGACTGAAACCGAGCGACCGCCGCGAGGGGGACGATGCACGCGCCGATGTGACGCGCGCTTTCGTGCTGCATCCCGACATGAAATCCGACCGCCGCCGCGCGCCGGAATTGGCGCTGGCCGAGGCCGTGTCGCTTGCCGCCGCTCTGCCCGACCTAGAGGTGGTCGGGGCCGAGGTCGTGCGCCTGCCGAAGGCGCAGGCGGGGAAGCTCTTCGGTTCGGGCAAGATCGACGAACTGAAGGGGCGCTTTGTCGATCTCGACGTGGCTTTGGTGCTTGTCGACGGGCAGGTCAGCCCGATCCAGCAGCGCAATCTGGAAAAGGAGTGGGGGGTGAAGCTCCTCGACCGGACCGGGCTGATCCTGGAGATTTTCGCGGATCGGGCGCGCACCCGCGAAGGTGTGCTGCAGGTCGAACTGGCGGCGCTGACCTACCAGCGTTCGCGCCTCGTCCGGGCCTGGACCCACCTTGAGCGCCAGCGTGGCCGCTCGGGCTTCGGCTTCGTCGGCGGCCCGGGTGAGACGCAGATGGAGGCCGACCGCCGCGCCATCGACGACGAGGTGGTGAAGATCCGCCGTCAGCTGGAAAAGGTGGTGAAGACCCGCGAACTGCATCGCGCCGCGCGGCGTAAGGTGCCGTTCCCGATCGTGGCGCTGGTCGGCTATACGAACGCCGGGAAATCGACGCTCTTCAACCGGATGACCGGGTCGGACGTACTGGCCAAGGACATGCTCTTTGCCACGCTCGACCCGACGATGCGCGGCGTCACCCTGCCAACGGGACGCAAGGTGATCTTGTCGGACACGGTGGGCTTCATCTCCGACCTGCCGACCCAGCTTGTCGCCGCCTTTCGCGCGACGCTGGAAGAGGTGCTGGAAGCCGACCTCATCCTTCATGTCCGCGACATTGCCCATCCCGAGACTGAGGAACAGGCGGCCGATGTGGCCGACATCCTCGAAAGCCTCGGGGTCGAAGAGGGTGTGCCGATGATCGAGGTTTGGAACAAGATCGACCTCCTCATGCCCGAGACCAGAACGGCCCTGACGGTGCAGGATGCACGCACGCCCGGCATCCAGGCGGTCAGCGCGCTGACCGGCGAGGGTCTTACGGGCCTCTTCGAGGCGATCACCGAGGCGCTCGACGAGGAACGGATCGAGGAGGCGCTGACGCTTCCCTTCACCGCAGGGCGCGCGCGGGCCTGGTTGCATGATCAGGGGATCGTTCTAGCCGAAGCAGACAGCGATGCGGGCCACGTGATCCGCGTCCGCTGGACCCGTCGCCAGAAAGAGGCGTTCGGGCGGCTCTGAGTGGCCCCGGCTTGGTCGCCGGGGCGCAGACGGTCACTTCTGAACGGCGGTGACGATGATCTCGACCAGATAGTCGGGAGTCGCGAGCTTCGCCTCGCCCGTCGCGCGCGCCGGCGCATTCCCTGGTGCCACCCATGCATCCCAGACCGCGTTCATCTCGGCAAAACCGTTCATGTCGGCCAGCCAGATCTGGGCGCGCAGGATGCGGGTCTTGTCGGACCCGGCCAGCGCCAGCAGCCGGTCGATCTCGGCCAGAATCTCGGTCGTCTGGCTGGTGACGCTGCCGCCGGGTTCGCCCACGACGCCCGCCAGATAGACGACGCCATTGTGGATGACGGCCTGCGACATGCGCTTGCCGGGTTCAAGACGTGTAATTTCGCCCATTTTTTCCTCCTTTGGTCCGCGCCGGGATATAGTGCGCGGCGACCAAAGGAAAGGGCGGCCGGAGCCGCCCGAACCGGAGATTTATGCGCGGATCATAGCCCGAGCAGTTTCAGCGCTTCGCCAAGATCAGCCTCGGATTTGGCGTGATCGCCGGCCTCGTGCGCCGCCTTGCCGCTTTCATAAAGCGCCATCACCTTGTCTTTGGTCGCGTCATCGACCGTCGCCGCCGCCATCGCCGCGTCGATCTGAGCCATCAGCGCCGGGCACTGGCTCGCGGATGCGGGCGCAGAGAGGGCCGCGACGGCGGCCAGAACCAGGACAAACCATTTCATCGAACGTCCCCCTTGAACTAGCGCCGCAGGAACGCGCGGCGCAGGCGGGAGCTTAGCATGGATGGCTGGAGCGGGTGAAGGGAATCGAACCCTCGTATTCAGCTTGGGAAGCTGCTGCTCTACCATTGAGCTACACCCGCATGCGGGCAGAGAGGTATGTCAGTCGCGGCGCGGCGTCAAGACGGCTAAGCCTGGCACCCCGCGTCGCTTTCGGGCGCGAAGCGGCGGGCGGGGTGGCGATAGGTTGCGAGAAAGCCGGGGGAGGTGCAGGTGCCGAAGATCGTCAGACTGGAAAGTTTCGCCGACGAATTCGTCTGTTTCGTGAAGGCGACCGCCGAGGATGGCGCCATCGGTTGGGGCCAGACCTCCACCTACAATGCCGATATCACCCAGCAGGTCTTTCACCGTCAGGTGGCGCCCCATGCGCTTGGGGCCGGATGTGAGGACATCCTCGGGTTGGTGCAGCGGATCGAGGAGAAGGAGCATAAATATCCCGGCTCCTACCGCTGCCGGGCGCTCGCCGGGCTCGATACTGCGCTCTGGGACATGCGGGGCCGGCGCGAGGGCAGGCCGGTCGTCGAGCTTCTGGGCGGCAAGGCCCGGCCGATCCGCGCCTATGCCTCCTCGATGAAGCGCGACATCACACCTGAGGACGAGGCGGCGCGATTCGTCAGACTGCGCGACGAGCAGGGATTCGACGCGTTCAAATGGCGGGTGGCGGCGGAATGCGGCCGCGACGTGGACGAATGGCCGGGCCGGACCGAGGCGGTGATCCCGACCGTCGCCCGCGCGCTTGGCGACGGGGTCGCGAAGCTTGTGGATGCCAATTCAGGTTTCTCGGTCAAACGTGCCATCGACGTGGGCAAACGCCTGCAGGACAACGGAATTTCTCACTTCGAGGAGCCGGTGCCCTACTGGGATCTTGAGGCGACGCGGGCGGTGACCGAGGCGCTCTACCTCGACGTGACCGGGGGCGAGCAGGACTGGGACCTCGCCACCTGGGCACGGATGATGGCGATGGGGGCGGTGAATGTCGTCCAGCCCGACGTGATGTATATGGGTGGTCTCTCGCGCACGCTTCTCGTCTGCGAAATGGCCGCGCGCCACGGCCTGCCGGTCACGCCGCATTCCGCCAATCTCTCGCTGGTGACGATCTGCACGATGCACCTGCTGGGGGCGATTCCGAATGCCGGGAAATATCTCGAATTCTCGATCGAGGGGCCGGATTATTACCCCTGGCAGCAGGACCTGTTCCTCGGCACGCCTTTCGCCGTCGAGGCCGGGCGGCTGCGGATTCCGGACGGCCCTGGCTGGGGGGTGGAGATCAACCCGGACTGGCTTGATCGGGCCATCTATCGGGAGAGCCTCCTCGGCTAGAGTCACCCAAGTATCAGGCGCTTTGGCGCGGCGCGTGAGTAGAATGGCGTGCTGCGCCCGAGGGTGCGATGCTGCCGGACCCTGGCTCGCTGCGGCGATGCACCGCCTTCGGATGAGCGGCAGAGTTGGAAGCCCCGGCAAGCGATGCTAGACTTGCGGGAAGGAAGGCGCTAAAGAGCCTGCCGTTAGCGCTAACAGCGCCCGGAGCCCGGAGGGAACATGGTCTCGCGCGTCATTCCAGTGGAATCCTTTGACCTCGTGATCTTCGGTGGCACCGGCGATCTTGCGAAGCGCAAGATCATCCCCGGGCTCTTCCGCCGTTATGTCGCGGGCCAGATCCCGGAAGAGGCGCGGATCGTCGGTGCGGCGCGGGGCGAGCTGGACGATCAGGGGTTTCGTGCGCTCGCGGCCGAGGCCATCGGCGAATTCGTCGATCCGGCCAAGCGTGAGGGCGATGCGGTCGAACGGTTCCTTGCGCATCTTTCCTATGTCGCGGTCGACGCGAAGGGCGAGGCGGGCTGGGCCGCGCTCAAGGCCAAGATGCGGCCGGGCGTGACGCAGGCCTTCTATTTCTCGGTGGCGCCCGCACTTTTTGGCGATCTGGCCGAACGTTTGCACCTGCATGGGATCGCCACGCCTGAGGCGCGGATCGTCGTGGAAAAACCCTTCGGCCGCGATCTTGCCTCGGCCCGGGCACTGAACGCCACGCTCGCCGCCCATTTCACCGAACATCAGATCTACCGGATCGACCATTATCTGGGCAAGGAAACCGTCCAGAACCTGATGGCAGTCCGCTTCGCCAATATCCTCTTCGAGCCCCTGTGGAATGCCCGCCATGTCGATCATGTGCAGATCACGGTGGCGGAAACCGTGGGTGTGGGCGGGCGCGGCGCCTATTACGACAAGTCGGGCGCCATGCGGGACATGGTGCAGAACCATATGATGCAGCTTCTCTGCCTGATCGCGATGGAGGCGCCCTACCGGTTCGACCCCGATGCGGTCAGGGACGAGAAGCTGAAGGTCATCCATGCGCTGGAGCCGGTCCGGCCCGAGGATATCGTGCGCGGCCAGTATCGCGGCACGAAGGAGGCGCCCTCTTACGTTCAGGATGCCGAGAATGCGGCTTCGGGAACCGAAAGCTATGTTGCGCTGAAGGTCAATGTCGCCAACTGGCGCTGGAAGGGCACGCCCTTCTATCTGCGCACCGGCAAGAAGCTGCGCGCGCGGGCTTCGGAAATCGCGGTCGTCTTCAAGGAAGTGCCGCATTCGATCTTCGGCGAGGAGGAGGGCTGGCGCGAGAATGTGCTGTCGATCCGGCTGCAGCCGAACGAGGGGATGACCTTGTCGGTGATGATCAAGGAACCGGGGCCGGGCGGGATGCGCCTGACCGAAGTGCCGCTCGACATGTCATTTGCCGAGGCGCTTGGCGAGGAAGGGGCCGATATTCCCGACGCCTATGAGCGGCTGATCATGGATGTGATCCGCGGCAACCAGACGCTCTTCATGCGCGGCGATGAGGTCGAGGCGGCCTGGGCCTGGACCGATCCGATCATCGCCGGATGGGAAGGCAGGGGCGAGAAGCCGAAGTCCTATGATGCCGGATCTTCTGGGCCGGAGGATGCGTTGATGCTTCTGCACCGCGACGGCCGGCGCTGGCGGGAAATCCGCGAATGAGGTTCGTCCCCTATCCCGACCGCGATCTGATGATGTTTGCGGTTGCCGACGCGGTGGCAAGCGATCTGCGCCTGGCCCTGGCCAGCAATGAGCGGGCAAGCCTGACCGTTCCGGGCGGGACCACGCCGGGGCCGGTCTTCGACCTTCTGGCCGGGCTCGACCTTGGCTGGGACCGGGTGACGGTGATGCCGAATGACGAGCGCTGGGTGGATGAGGATCACGACCGCTCGAACGCGCGGCTGATCCGCAAGCGGCTGATCCGGGGGCATGCGGCGCAGGCGCGGTTTGTGTCGCTTTACGCCGACGCTCCGGAGCCGGAACTGGCGATGGAGCGGGTGGCGGCGGCGGTGTCGCCGCATCTGCCGCTGTCGGTGGCACTGCTCGGCATGGGCGCGGACCTGCACACCGCCTCGCTCTTTCCCGATGCCGACCGGCTGGCCGAGGCGCTCGCGCCCGACGCGCCCGTGGCTTTGCCGATCAGGGCTGAAGCGGCGGGTGAGCCGCGCGTTACGCTGACCGCCCGCGTTCTGGCCGACGCGATGGCAATCCATGTGCTGATCACCGGCGCGGACAAGCGCCGGGTCTTGGAAGAATCCGAAGGACTGCCGCCTGAGCGCGCACCGATCCGCGCGCTTCTGGCAAATGCGACGGTCCATTGGGCGGAATGAGGGTAAGATGAGTCTCTGGGACGATCTGAGGAATTATGAACGGGACAGGGGCGAAGTGACGATCCTGTCACTCTTTGACCGGCCGGGCCGGGCGGAGGCTTTTTCCGCCGTGGCTGACGGGATGCTCTTCGATTATTCGAAGACCGGGATCGACGCCCGTGCCCGCGACCTGCTGATCCGGCTGGCAGAGGCTTCGCATGTCGCCTCGAAGCGCGAGGCGATGTTCCGGGGCGAGAAGATCAATGAAACCGAAGGCAGGGCGGTCCTGCATACCGCGCTGCGCTCTCTCGATGCCGCCGTCATCGTCGATGGCAAGGATGTGATGCCAGAGGTGCGCGCCACCCATTCGCGGATGCGGGCCTTTGCCGATGACGTGCGGGCGGGGCGGTTCGCAGGGCAGGGCGGGCGGATCACGGATATTGTCAATATCGGCATCGGCGGATCGGATCTTGGCCCTGCTATGGCCTGCCTCGCTCTCGCGCCTTACGCCGACGGGCCGCGTGCTCATTTCGTCTCGAACGTCGACGGCGCGCATGTGCATGATGTGCTGAAGGGGCTCGATCCGGCAACGACGCTGGTGATCGTCGCCTCGAAGACCTTCACCACCATCGAGACCATGACCAACGCGCAGACCGCGCGGGACTGGATGGCGACCAAAGTCGCGGACCCCGGCGCGCAATTCGCTGCCGTCTCGACCGCCGCCGACAGGACTGCCGCCTTCGGCATAGCGCCCGACCGCGTCTTCGGCTTCGAGGACTGGGTCGGCGGGCGCTATTCGATGTGGGGGCCGATCGGCCTGTCGCTGATGCTCGCCATCGGGCCCGACCGGTTCGACGACTTCCTAAAGGGCGGCGCGGCGATGGACGTGCATTTCCGCGAGGCGCCGTTCGGGGAAAACCTGCCGGTCCTTCTGGCGTTGGTCGGCATCTGGCACAACCAGATCTGCGGCCATGCGACCCGTGCCGTCCTGCCCTATGATCAGCGTCTGTCGCGCCTGCCTGCCTATCTTCAGCAGCTGGAGATGGAGAGCAACGGCAAGCGCGTGGCGATGGACGGGTCGGACCTTCCCTATCACTCCGGCCCCGTGGTCTGGGGCGAGCCGGGGACGAACGGCCAGCATGCCTTCTATCAGTTGATCCATCAGGGCACGCGCGTCATTCCGTGCGAATTCCTGCTGGCCCGAGAGGGGCATGAGCCCGATCTTGCCCATCAGCACCTGCTTCTGATGGCCAATTGCCTTGCGCAGTCCGAAGCCCTGATGAAGGGCCGATCGCTCGACGAGGCGCGGGCGATCATGGCGAAGAAGGGCCTGACCGGAGCCGAGCTGGAACGCCAGGCCCGTCACCGGGTCTTCCCCGGCAACCGGCCCTCGACGACACTGCTTTACCCGCAGCTGACGCCCTTCACGCTCGGCCAGATCATCGCGCTTTACGAACATCGCGTGTTCGTCGAAGGCGTGATCCTCGGCATCAATTCCTATGACCAGTGGGGGGTGGAACTGGGCAAGGAACTGGCGTTGGCGCTGCAGCCGGTGCTGGAAGGGCGCGAAGGCGACGAGGCCAAGGACGGCTCGACCCGCCAACTGGTGCGCTATCTGCGGGGCGCCTGAGGTGGCGCCCGTTCTTCCTTAATCGAATCTTCAGGCCGCGCGCCGAAAGTCCCAGGCGAACCCTGCCGCTTGGGACGAGACTTGAATGCGCGCGCTCGACGATCTGAAGCTTGCGGTGAAGCTGCCGCTGATCCTAGGGACGATGGTCGCCGTGGCGATGCTCGCCATGGGCTACACCGGATATCATGCGGCGCGGCAGGCGCTGATGGAGGCGGGCGTGGCACGGATCAACACGGCGCTCGATTCCAAGCTTCTGGAGTTCGAGGCCTGGTTCGAAGGCGCCTCATCCGACCTCAAGGCTGCGGCGGCTAGCCCGCTCACGCTCCGCGCGCTGCGGGACTTCACCTCAGCCTGGGAAAAGCTCGGCGATGAGGCAAAATCCTATATTCATGCCCAGTATGTCGAGGGCAACCCCAACCCCGCAGGCGAACGATACAAGCTCGACCGCGTCACCAATGTTTCGGACTATTCCGTCGCACATGCCCGATACCACCCGGGCTTCGTGTCGATCTTCAGCGAGAAGAACTATCACGACGTGATGCTGGTCGCGGTGGACGGGACGATCCTCTATACTGTCGCGAAGGAGGGGGATATCGGCGAGAACCTCCTCACCGGGTCGCTGCGCGTGACAAGTCTCGCGCGCACGGTGCGGCGGGTCCTGCAGGCGGCGGATACGCCGATCCTGTTTTCCGATTTCGCGCCCTATAAGGCATCGGATGGCAAGCCCACAAGTTTCGCGGCGGCGCCGATCACCTCGGTGGACGGCCGTGTTCTCGGGGCGCTCGTCTTTCAGATATCGACCTTGCAGATGAACGCCATCCTGGAGCGGCGACATGGCGACGGCATCGCCCTGACCTCCTATCTGCTTGGTACAGATCGGCGGCTGCGCTCCGATCTCGGGGCCGCGCCGGAAATGCAGGCCTATACGGGGAAGCGTACACCGGAGGCGATGAAGACCGCCTTCGACCTAGAGCATGTCGTCTCGCAGGAAGCGGGCATCGATGGCCGTCCCGCCCTTCTGATGACTGGCCGGATCGAGGTGCCGGGGTTCAAGATGGCACTGGTTCTGGAACAGCCCGAAGAGGAGCTCGTGAGCCCGGTCTTGCAGATGGTACGGTCGATGCTTTTCGGTGCCACGATCTCGACGCTCGCGATGGGGTTGGTTGTTTTCCTTGTGGCGCGGAGCCTGTCGCGACCCCTCGTGGGGGCCGCGGAGGCGATGGAACAGATCGCTTCGGGCAATTACGACTGCCCGGTCAGCGGGACGGCGCGCGGCGACGAGATCGGCGCTATCGCCCGCACGCTCGAGACCTTCCGCAATGCCCTGGGTCTCGCCGCGGTCACGGCGCGTGAGAATGCGGTGAACAGCGCGGCCCTTGCGGGCTCCTCCGCCGCGCTGATGGTTCTCGACGAGCGCGGCCGGATAACCTACGCGAACGGTGCCTTGTCGGCGCTGTTTCGCACGCATGCGGAGGAGATCGGCTGCCGTCTTGCAGATTTTGATCCCGATAGCCTGGTCGGCGGGGGTGTCGGTGCGCTTCTTGAGGATGCGGGCGGTTTTGCGAACCTGTTCCAGGCAGCGGACGTCTGGCCCGTCGTCGCCGAATTGCGCTTTGGACAGGCGCGTTTCCGGCTGGAAGCGAACGAGGTGCTGGCCGCCAACGGCGAACGTATCGGTTTCGTCGCGGAATGGCGCGAGGTTACCGAGGAGCGGATGAACCGCGCGCTTCTTGGCGCCATCGACCGCGATCTCGTGACGCTTGAATGCGGGGCGGACGGATTGGTTCTTGCGCTGAATAGCCGGTTTTCCGCAATGGCCGGGCGCGCGGCGGAGGACTGCGCCGGCGAGCCGCTGGGCGAGGTCCTATCCGATGAGACGGGCGTATCCCTGGAATTCGGGCGCATGGTGGAACAGTTGGTCCAGGGGCAGGCGGTCTATGGGCGGTTCTTTGCTGGACATGGCGAGGGAAGGGAGGGCGTGGTCGAAGGTGGCTTCGCCCCGGTACGCGATAGTGCCGGTGCTCTCATCAAAGTGGTCTTCATTGGCTCCGACGTAAGTGCCGCAGAGGCCGCGCGCCGCGCCGCCGAGGCCCAGCGGCGCGCCCTGCAGGAGGCACAGGCCGCGGTGGTTGAAGCCTTGCGTGTGGGCCTTCGGCGCCTTTCAGAGGGCGATCTGACGGCGCGGCTGACCGATACGTTCGCCGAGGACTACCGGACCTTGCGCGAGGATTTCAACAGGACGCTCGACCGGCTCGAGGAACTCGTGCGGACGGTTGTATCGAACGCCACGGCGATCGAGGCGGAGGTGCATGAGATTGCCGCCGCGGCCGATGATCTGTCGGAGCGGACCGAGCGACAGGCCGCGACGCTTGAACAGACAGCGGTCGCGCTGGACGAGTTGACTGTTTCGGTCCAATCGGCGGCCGAGGGCGCGGGCGAGGCCAACGCTGTCGCGACCGCCGCCCGCGCCTCGGCCGCTGCATCGGCGCCGGTGGTGCAGCAGGCGGTCGAGGCAATGGGTGCGATCGAACGATCATCGGAGAAGATTGCCAAGATTGCGTCCGTGATCGACGATATCGCCTTCCAGACCAATCTTCTGGCGCTGAACGCGGGCGTCGAGGCGGCGCGCGCGGGCGAGGCGGGCCGGGGCTTTGCCGTGGTGGCGAACGAGGTGCGGGCACTCGCGCAGCGTTGCTCGGAGGCCGCGCGAGAGATCGACGCACTTCTCAGCGAGGCGGCGCAGGAGGTCAAGCGCGGGGTCGGCCATGTCAATCAGACCGGCGTCGCGATCGAGGCGATCGTCGGCTCGGTCGGCCAGATATCCCTGCGTATGGCCGATATCGCGGCCTCGGCACGGGAACAATCGGCAGGCCTTGCCGAGATCAATCAGGCGGTGAACCAGATTGATCATGCGACGCAGGAAAATACGGCGCTGTTCGCCGACACGGCCCTTGCCAGCCAGCGCCTGACAGAAAGCGCCAAGGCGCTCAGCGCAACGGTCGAGCGGTTCAGCGTGCGCAGCCTGCCGACCGGCGGCGAGACGGTCGCGGATGGCGGCGGCTGGTCGGTGGTCCGTATGCCGCACGCGGCGCAGCCACCGAGCGGCGCCGCGCGTCTTGCTGTTGGCTCCGTCGCCCTCGCGTCGACCGACAGTGCAGCGAAGGGGCTCGCCGATGGCTGGGAGGAGTTCTGAACCGGCGCCGAACGCGCCGCCTGCCGTGCCGCTGCGCGTGATGGTGGTCGACGATTCGCCGACGCAGCGCCGACTGCTGGCGCACCACCTCTCGGGCGACGGGCGGATCGAGCTTGTGGCGAGTGCCGCCGATTGCGCGGAGGCCGCAGAGCTTCTGCCTAAGGCGCGCGCTGATGTCCTCCTCCTTGATATCGAAATGCCGGGCTGCGATGGGCTAACCTTTCTGCGGCACCTCATGGGCGAGCGGCCGATGCCGGTGGTGATCCTGTCATCGCTCGCGGCTGCGGGCAGCGCAGCGGCGCTGGAGGCGCTGGCACTTGGCGCCGTCGATTGCCTGGAAAAGGCGGCGGGGAGTTACGCGCGCGGGCCTGGGGGTCTCGTGCAGCGCCTTGTCTCGGCGGCCGCGGCGACACCGGCGCTAGCGACCCGGCGCCTGAAGCTTGCGCGTGCCGCCCGGGCGGCGGCGCGCAAGGTGTCCGCCGTCGCGTCGTCAAGTGGGCACTGGGAGCGGATCAGCCTTGTCGGCGCCTCGACAGGCGGCGTCGCGGCGCTGGAGGAGATGCTCGCCGTCTTTCCCGCTGACGGCCCGGCTGTCGTCGTCGCGCAGCACATGCCGCCCGTCTATGTCGAGCGGATCGCCGAGCGGTTCGAACGATCCTTCCTGCCGCGGGTCAGGATCGCCCGGCACGGCGAGCGGATCGTGCCCGGCCATGTCTATCTCGCGCCGGGCAAGGGATCACATGTCGTACTGCAGCCCCTGCTGCCGCTGACACTTGGCGTGGCGCCGGTTCAGGGGCCGCGTGGCCACAGCCCCTCTGTCGACCGGCTGTTTGCCTCGGCCCTGCCGCATGCCGCCGCGATCACGGCGGTGGTTCTGAGCGGCATGGGCCGGGACGGCGCCACGGGGATGCTGGACCTGCGCGCCCTCGGCGCGCGCACGTTGGCGCAGGACGCGCGGACAAGCCTGATCTATGGAATGCCTGGCGCCGCCGCCGCGCTGGGTGCGGCGGAGGAACTGCTACCGCCGGGACAGATCGGTGAGCGCCTGCTATCACTCTGCGCGCCGGGTGCACGCCCGGTGGTCGTGCGCCGCCGCACCCTCGGCTCAGGCTAGAACCAGGAGATCTCGCCACTCCGCGCCGGTTCTCCGACCAGTGACGCCCCGGTCTCGCTGGTTTCCCGCGGCTCTGCTACGATGCCCTCAGTTCCGAAAAGCCGATGTGCCAGATCGCGCAAGATCAGCCCGTCTGCGAGCGGGGGCGTCGCGATTGTGGTGGACGGGGTCAGTTGCCCGCCGAGTGCCGTGAGTAGGCGGGAGAGATCGCCGAGATTCTGGGTGATCCGGTCGATGGCCTGCAGACCTGCCATCGCTTCCCCCAGCGCCTTCTGCGCGACGCCTGCAGCCGACAGCGCATCTTGCAGGTCAAGCGCGAGTCCGGCCAACTGGTGAAGCTCGCTCGCGACCCGCGAAGCAAGGGCTGCCACCGCTATTTCCGCAACGCTCGCTCCCGCGTCAGGCGTTGCGTCGCGTGGCTGCGCGGCGTGAAGAGCTTGTCCTGTCCCGGTCATCCTGGCCCTCCGTCGCCTTTGCAATAGACGGTCTGGCCAAGCGCATTCAGGTGCGCGGCGGCGGGGCCGGTCATCCGGTCGGCATGTCCGAGGAGCAGCCAGCCGCCGTTGGTCAGGGCGCCTGCAAACCGCGAGATCAGCCGCTCGCGCGCCTTCGGTTCGAAATAGATCAGCACATTGCGGCAGAGGATGGCGTGGAAAGGCGGCTCTGCCTGCCAGTCGGCATGAAGGTTCTGCGTCCGGCAACGGACGAGCCCGCGCACCGAATCCGAAAGCGTGAACCCGCCGGACGAGGGCAGACAATGTTGCCGGAAGGGGGGCGGGATCTCGGCCAGCGCGGCGGTCGGATAGTGCGCGCGGGCTGCGCGGGCGGTCTGGGCGGCATCGAGATCGGTTGCGAGAATCTCGATGTTCAGCAGCGCCGCGTTAGGCACGAGGTCAAGGAGCGTGAGCGCCAGAGAATAGGCTTCCTGCCCGGCCGCGCCTCCGGCCGACCAAAAGCGGAGCTTTCTCCCAGCCTGCGCCTCGGCGATCAAGGGTGGCAGCAGACGGTCGCGCATCATCTGGAAATGATGCGGCTCGCGGAAGAAATGCGAGACATGCGTGGTCAGAAGGCCGAGGAGGGTCGCGCGCTCGGTCGCGCCGTCCGGCCCGTCGATGAGACGCAGATAGTCGCGATAGGAGCCAAGATCGAGCCGCGCGAGCCGCCGCTTCAGGCGCGCCTCGATCATCGGGTAGCGCGACGGCGGCAGAAGCAGCCCCGCCTCCTCCTCGACCCGGCGAGAGATGGCCGCGATATAGAACGGCGTCCGGTCGACCGGCATGCCGCTGATGTCGGCACGGAGTGTCATGCAGCGCTTCCCTCTGGCCCGGGGGCAAGGCGGGCGGGATCGAGCACCCTGAGGACGGTGTCCGCCTCGACCGCAAGCGCCCTCAGAAAGCTGCCGCCGGGCCCGGTGGCGCAGGCAGGCGGCGGTTCAAGCGCCCGGTCGGCGATCCGCGTGATATCGCGCACGCGTTCGACCGCGACGCCAAGCAGGCGGCCGGCACTTTCGACCACCACGATCACCGGGCGCGCACCGAGCGTCCCCGCACCTTTGTCGGTAGAGGCAAGCCCCAGGCGGCGGCCGAGGTCGATCACGGGCAGGATCGTGCCGCGCAGGTTGACGACGCCCATGACCCAGCCGGGCCGGTGCGGCAGCGGTGTGGCGTGGCTGAAGCTGCGAATCTCGCGGATCGCGCTCAGCGGCAGGATAAATTCCTCGCCGCCCGCCGACAGGCCGAGATAATCGCTGCTGCTCTCGGCCGGCGAGCCGGTTTGAATCGGCAGAGCTTCGGTCATGAGGCCAGCCTTTCGGGCGGCGGCGCCGACCAATCGGTGGCGGCGGCGAGATCGATGAGCTCGCCGGGGTCGAGGATCAGGGCGACGGTTCCGTCGCCGAGGATCGTTGCCGCCGCCGCGCCGGGGACCCGGCCGAGGCCGGCGCCAAACGGTTTGACGACGATCTGGCTCTGGCCGAGCAGCTCGTCGACGATGAGGGCGAGGCGCCGGTCCGCCTCGTCGGCGAGGATCACGGCGAGTGCGGCACTCGGGCGGGCGCGGCCGAGGCCGAGAAGCCCGGCCGCATCGAAGAGCGGGGTCTGACGCTGGCGCAGGCGGACAAGCCGCTCGCCCCGGGCGAACTGGTCGAGGTCCGGTGTGCCGAGCCGGGTGGCCTCGAGCGTCGCGGCGAGCGGTAGGGCGAAGACATGGCCGCCCGCGCGAACCAGCATCGCTTCCATCACCGCGAGCGTGAGCGGCAGCGATAGGGACAAGCGAGTGCCCCGACCCGGTTCGGACCAGAGCGAGAGGCGGCCGCCAAGTGCCGCGACCGCCGTTTGCACCGCATCCATGCCGACGCCGCGGCCGGAGAGGGCGCCGACCGTCTGCGCGGTGGAAAAGCCCGGGCGAAAGAGGAGCGCGTCGGTTTCGGCCTCGGTCAGTGCCGCATCGGGCGCGATCAGCCCCTTGGCGAGTGCCGTGGCGCGGACCCGCGCGCGGTCGATCCCGCCACCGTCATCGGCAAGTTCGACGATCACGCGGCCGGAGCGGTGGGCGGCGGAAAGGGTGATCTGCCCTTCGGCGGGCTTTCCTGAAGCGGCTCGGCGTGCGCTGTCTTCCAGCCCGTGATCGACGGCATTACGGATCATGTGAGTAAGGGGTTCGACCAGCCGTTCGGCGATCGACCGATCGATCTCGGTCGTCTCGCCCACGAGATGAAGCCGGGCGGGCTTGCCCGCCCGCGCCGCCGCTTCGCGCAGGATACGCGCCATGCGCTGGAAGAGCGGCTTGACCGGTTGGGTGCGGAGCGCGAGGACAGAGTCCTGCAGATCGCGGCCGAGGGTCTGCACCTCTTTCAGTGCCGCCGCTGCCGCCGAGCGCCGGTCAAGGCCGGCATCCCGGAGCCGCCTTGCAAGGATTGCCTCGGCGATCGCAAGTTCGCCTACAAGGTTCATCAGACGGTCGAACCGGTCGAGATCGACGCGGACCGTGGGCCGCTCTGGCGCCGCTCCGCGCGTCACGAACTCCGGGTTCTGCGGCTTGCCGTCGTCTGGCCTATTGGCTGCCGTTTCTGTCGGGGGTGGCGACGCCTCGGTCAGGCGTTCGATCCGCAGGTCGCAGATGTCCTCGACGAATTCGAAGGTCTCGCGGATCGCACGTTCATCGACCGAGCCGGCAAGGTCGATGGTCCAGGAGAGGTAGCCTTGCTGCGGGTCGAGTGTGTCGAGGGATGGCAGCGCGCCCGCGTCGCAGGAGACCGACGCCTCGCCGAGATCGGTGAGGGCGTTGATCAGGTGAAGGGCCTCGTTGCCGGACTGATAGAGTGCGGCGGCTGGCCGGAAGACGATGCGCCAGTTGCCAAGCGCCGCTGGATCGGGTTCGCAGCCCGCCGCATCCCCGGTCGGTCCGGCGGTTCGCGCACGCTCGACGGCCTGCGCGAGATCGTCGGCAAGGGCCTGCATCGCGGCCATGACGCCCGCATCCGGACCGTGATCGGCACTGCGCAGGCGGTCGAGCCTGCTTTCGAAAATATGCGCCGTTTCGGCGAGCGCCTGATAGGACAGCGAGGCAGCACCGCCCTTGATCGTATGGACGGCACGGAAGGCGGCATGGATCGGCTCCGACCCCGGCAGGGCGATGGACGGATCGGCGAGCGCATCGTCAAGCCGCCCGAGCAGGTCTTCGCATTCGGCGAAGAAACCGGCCCTGATTTCGGCAAGCGGATCGACAGATGCGGCCATCCGTGTGCCCTCAACCCGCGATCATCTGGAGCGCGCGCACGAGCTTGTCGGCCTCGAACGGTTTGACGATCCAGCCCGTCGCGCCTGCGGCACGGGCACGGGCCTTCAGCTCCGGCGCGCTTTCGGTCGTAAGCACGAGGATCGGCGTGGCACGATGGCGA
The DNA here is from genome assembly GCF_026626305.1 of Frigidibacter sp. RF13. GTDB lineage: Bacteria > Pseudomonadota > Alphaproteobacteria > Rhodobacterales > Rhodobacteraceae > TMP-24. Next base: position 150,365 of record NZ_JAPNUE010000001.1, read on the forward strand.
TCCTGACGCCTGACCGCCTCGATCAGGCCGAAGCCGTCGAGGCGCGGCATGTTGATGTCAGAGATGATCGCGTCAGGTACGGCCTCTGCCAGCCGGTCGAGCGCTTGCTGCCCGTCCTCCGCCAGTGTGACCTTATATCCCGCGCCGGTCAGCGCATGTTCGAGAAGGTCGCGGATCGTGCGGCTGTCGTCGACGGCAAGTACCCGTATGGCCATCAGTGATCCCCCTCGAGCGCGGAAAGCGGAAAGGCGAAGCTGGAAAGTGCCGCGTCAAAGGCGGCCGAGCGCGGCGCGATGCGGAAGGCGCGGCCATCGCTTCGCCAGGTTGCCGCCGCTGCGAGGAGAACCTGCAGGCAGAGGCCGCCAAGGAGGGCAACTTCGCTTGCGTCGACCTGCACCGGCCTGCCGCGCAGCGCGAGGAAGCGCGTGCGGAGCCGCCCCGCAACCGTCAGATCGAGCCTGCGGTCGAGCGTGACTGGCGCAGCCCCGTCAGCTTCCCTGTCAGCTTGCTTGTCCTTGCCCATCGCGCGTTCGTCCTTTGCCCCGGGGCTCAGGACTAAGGCCGCGCGGTTAAGATTGGCTTGACGCGGGTAGGGTCAGGCGGCGATCCGGCGGCCGATGTGATCGGCGCAGCCTTCGAGTGCGGCATAATCATCCTCGACCACATGGACGGCGAACTCGCCCATGAAGTCGGAAAAGCGCCCCTTGTCGCGGAAGGCTTCGGCAAAGCCCTGGTCCACGAGATAGGGCGCGAAGGCGCGCGCTACGCCGCCTACAAGATAGATGCCGCCGAAGGGAAGGTGGTCGAGTGCCAGATCGCTGGCCACCCGGCCCAGAAGCGTGACGAAATGCCGGCAGGTCACGCTGGCCGCCGGGTCGTTCCGCTTGCCGATCCGGTCCATGATCTCGGCAGCTGCTAGGTCGGTGCCCGCAGCGTGGAAACTGTAAAGCCGTTCGAGCCCCCGGCCCGACAGTACGTCCTCGACGCCCGCGAACCCGTGCGCCTTCTCGACATGCCGGGCGAGGCGCAGGTCTTCTTCGGTGCGAAGCGGCAGGGTGGCATGGCCGCTTTCGGCGGCGGCAACGAAAAGGCCGCCCTCGGTCCGGTGGACGGGGGCGGCGTTGAAGCCGGTGCCGACGCCGATCACCAGCCGCGCGCCGTCGCGGGGTGTGGGCGGCGGGGCGATGATGGTACGGAGGCTCTCGCCCGAGAGCCGGTCGAGCGCATGGCCCTGGGCCTGCAGGTCGTTGAGGATCGCCACGGTGTGCGCCCCGGTGGCCTCGGCCACGTCGGCGCGGGTGATCCGCCAGGAGAGGTTGGTCATCTCTGCCACGCCGTTCTGAACCGGACCGGCAACGGCGATGCAGGCACCCGCGCAGGAAGGCGCGCCGAGCGCGCCCAGATAGTCAATGAGGATCGCGGGCAGACCGGCGCTGGACGCATTGGCGTAACGGCGGATGGTGTCGTGTGCCACCCGGCCGCCATGGGCAAGCGCCACACGGGTATTGGTGCCGCCGATGTCGGCGAGAACGAGCGTGGCATCTGAGGGCAGGGCGGCTGAGGTCATCGCGAAGGGAGGGTCCGGGGGAGAAGCATGTGCTGGAAGGCCTGATAGGACCATTTCGGGGTCCGCTTCAAGCTTTCAGAATCGACATGGATCAGGCCGAAGCGCTTGTCATAGCCAAGCGCCCATTCGTAATTGTCCATGAGCGACCAGTAGAAATAGCCCTTGAGGGGCACGCCCGCCGCGATGGCTGCCCGGCAGGCGGCCAGATGGGCGTCGACATAGGCGATGCGCTCGGGGTCTGCGACGGCGCCATCGTGGATATGGTCGTTGGCGCTCATGCCGTTTTCGGTGACATAGAGGGGCAGGCCGGGAAAGAGCTGCGCGAGTTTTGTCAGTCGGTCGGCCAGGCCGTCGGGGAGGATTTCCCAGCCCATCGTGGTTTTCGGCAAGGGGCCTTCGACTTCGCGCGATGCGGGCCACGGGCTGCCGGGAGCCGTGGCCTTGAGCGCGCGGCGATAGTAGTTCACGCCAAGCCAGTCGAGCGGCGCCCTGATCGTGTCGAGATCGGCCTGCCAGCGGGCGGGCAGCCAGCGTTCGAGACCTTCAAGCGCCTCTGCCGGATAGCGGCCGAGCGCCAGCGCCTCGGCAAACCAGCGGTTGAAGAGCGCCTCTTCGGTCGCGGCTGCGCCCTCATCGCCGGGGGAGGCCGGTTCGATATGCTCGAAATTGAGCACGATGCCGAGGCTTTTCGCGCCTTCGGCGCGCAGCGCCGCGAGCGCTTCGGCATGCGCGGTCAGCGTGAAGTGCATGGCGCGCGCTGCGGCGGATATGTCGCGCAGGCCCGGCGCATGAAGACCGAGGAAGTGCGACAGCCATGCCACGCACCAGGGCTCGTTCAGGGTCGCGGTGCTGGCCAGACGGTCGCCGAACCTTCGCTGCACGGTCAGCGCGTAGTCGGTGAACCAGCCAGTGATGTCGCGGTTCGCCCAGCCGCCGCGATGGGCGAGGGTGGAGGGCAGGTCCCAGTGATAGAGGGTGATGAAGGGCTGCATGCCGCGTTCGAGCATGCCGTCGATCAGCCGGTCGTAGAAGCTGATCGCGGCAGGGTTGGGCGCGCCCATGCCCTCGGGCAGGAGCCGCGCCCAGTTGATCGAGAAGCGGTAGGCATCGAAACCCGCAGCCGCAACCAGATCAAGGTCTTCAGCCCAACGGTGGTAATGGTCGCAGGCCCGCGCCGCCGTTTCAGCCCGCACGACATTGCCGGGCGTCAGCGCGAACGTATCCCAGTGCGAGGCCCCGGCGCCGCCGAAGGCCGTGCCCTCGATCTGCGTGGCCGAGGTCGCGGCTCCGAAAAGGAAACCGTCCGGGAAATCGGTGCGCTTGTGGGAAAAGGTGGCGGTCATGGTCGGGGCGCCGGACCGGTCGAGGCGCCGACGATCAGCGCCGCCTCCAGAAGCCTCGTCTGCGGTGTCTGGTCAGGGTCGGCGATCAGGTCGAGAAGCATCGCCGCCGCCTGTCGCCCCGCCTCGCGCACCGACGACCGGGTGGCTGTAAAGATCGGCACATCCTCTCCATTTCGGAAATAGCTGAGCTCGTCGTCGTGGGTGACGATCGAGATGTCGCGGCCAAGCTTCAGGCCGCGTTCCTCGACGGCGCGGCGGGCCCCGATGGCGGAGATGTAGGAGGAGGTCAGAAGCGCGGTCGGCGGCGCGGCAAGTTCGAGCAGGCGGTGGGTCGCCCGATAGCCGTTGGCCTCGGTCATTTCGTCTGACAGAATCAGCGCCGGATCGGGCGCAAGCCCGCGCGCCGCAAGCGCAGCCTCGTAGCCCCTCCGGCGGCGGAAGGCGAAATCCATCGTCTCCAGACCATTGACCAGCGCTATCCGGCGATGACCGAGATCGAGGAGGAACGATGTGGCGCGCTCGAAGGCGCGGCGGTTGTTCACGTCGAGCCAGGAATAGGACAGTGCCGCCTCAGACGAGCGCCCATGAACGACGAAGGGCAGGCCGATCTCGTGCAGAAGCGCGATCCGGCTGTCGTCGACCTTGGGGCCATGGACAATGATCCCGTCAACCGTGCCCTTGGCGCGGAGCTTGCGGTAGGCGTCTGCCTCGTCAGCATCTGAGACGACAGTCAGCACCATGTCGTAATCGGCGCCGGAATAGGTCTCGCCTGCGCCCGCAATGAAATCGGCGAAGACCGGGTTGACGATTTCGTGCTTCGAGGAGACCGGAATGACATGACCGATGGCCATCGCCCGGCCGGTCGCCAGCCCACGCGCGCGCATGTTCGGCCGGTAGTTGTAGCGCCGCGCAGCGGCCTGAACCTTGGTGCGCGTCGCCTCGCTTACCTCGGGAAATCCGTTCAGGGCGCGGCTGACCGTCGTCTGCGACAACCCGAGCCTTTCCGAGAGTTCCTTCAGGTTCATGGGATTTCCAAAGCGCTTTAGTTGCCAATGACTGAACCACGGCTGCGGTTTGGCGTCAATCTCTTCTTGCCTGGAAGCATTCTGTGCTTCCGGCGCATCTTTATTGACTCGCAGGCCGGACAGGCGCATGGTTCACTCGTCAAAGCGCTTTGGATTAGTGATTCCAGCGCCAGATGGCTCGGGCGATAGCCCATTCGGGAGGAGATCATGAGAAAATTGTTGGCCGGAACGGCCTTTTTCGCACTTCTGGCGGGCGGCGCGCTTGCTCAGGATCTGAAATTCGCACCGGGCGAGGATGCGCGGTTCAACTGGCAAAGCTTCACCGATTTTTCGGAGAAATACAACCTTGACGGGCAGACCCTGACCATCTTCGGCCCCTGGCGCGGTGAGGATCAGGTGCTGGTCGAAAGCATGCTGGCCTATTTCACTGCTGCGACCGGCGTGAAGGTCAGCTACTCCTCGTCTGAGAATTACGAACAGCAGATCGTCATCGACACGCAGGCGGGCTCGCCCCCGGACATCGCGGTGCTGCCGCAGCCCGGCCTTATTGCCGATCTTGCCTCGAAAGGCCTGCTTGCACCCTTGGGTGACGAGACCACCCAATGGCTGAAGGACAGTTACGCGGCGGGCGACAGCTGGGTCGGCCTTGGCAGCTACAAGGGCAAGGATGGCGCGTCAGCGCTTTACGCCTTCCCCTACAAGATCGATGTGAAATCGCTCGTCTGGTATGTGCCGGAGAATTTCGAGGATGCGGGCTATGAAGTTCCCCAGACGATGGAGGAGCTGAAGGCCCTGACCGAACAGATCGTGGCCGATGGCGGCACGCCCTGGTGCATCGGGCTCGGGTCCGGCGGTGCGACGGGCTGGCCCGCGACCGACTGGGTCGAGGATATGATGCTGCGCACGCAGGCGCCGGATGTCTATGACAGGTGGGTCACGAACGAGTTGCCGTTCAACGATCCGGCGGTCGTCGGCGCGATTGACGAGTTCGGCTGGTTCGCCCGCAATGACGCATTTGTCGATGGCGGTGCAGCAGCGGTGGCCACTACCGACTTCCGAGACAGCCCCAAGGGCCTCTTCGCTTCGCCGCCCAAGTGCTACATGCACCATCAGGCGTCCTTCATCCCATCCTTCTTCCCTGAAGGCACGAAGCTCGGCCAGGATGCGGACTTCTTCTACATGCCGGCCTATGCCGGCAAGGACCTTGGAAAACCTGTCCTTGGTGCGGGCACGCTGGCCATGATCACCAAGGACAGCGAGGCGTCGCGCGCCTTCATCGAATGGCTGAAGACGCCGATCGCGCATGAGGTCTGGATGGCGCAGTCCGGGTTCCTCACGCCCTTGAAGTCGGTCAATGTCGAGGCTTACGGCAATGACGCGCTGAAGAAGCAGGGCGAGATCCTTCTGAACGCCACCACCTTCCGCTTCGACGGGTCCGACCTGATGCCCGGCAAGATCGGCGCGGGTGCCTTCTGGACCGGCATGGTCGATTATGCGGGCGGCAAGGCCGCTGCCGATGTCGCGGCACAGGTTCAGGCCGAATGGGACGCGATCAAGTAGGTCACTTGTCCTTCATCTGAGAATTCGTCCGGGAGCTCCTGCGGCCCCCGGACCAACAGACGGCCGACCGGGGAGGGGCGGAGATGGAACAGGTCTGGACAGCGCTTTTCACCATCGTCCTTGGCATCTTCGCGGCTGTCAGCTGGTTCTGGGGCGCAAACTTCTGCCTCGACCGGCTTCTGCCCGCTCGGACCGGCGACCCCGTTCAGAATGCGCGCAACATCCACCGTGCGAGCCTGATCCGGCCCTGGCTGTTCCTTGGCCCCGCGATCCTCGCGCTTGGGCTTTATCTGGTCTATCCGGTCTGGGAATCGCTTTTCCTGTCCTTCCATGGGAAGTCCGGGCAGGACTTTGTCGGTACCGCGAACTATCGCTGGCTGTTCGCTGACCCGGGGTTCCGCGAGTCGATCTTCAACAATTTCCTCTGGCTTCTGGTGGTGCCCGCTGCCTCGACCTTCCTGGGGCTTCTGGCGGCGGCGCTGACCGACCGGATTGCCTGGGGAAATCTGGCGAAATCTCTGATCTTCTTGCCGATGGCGATTTCCTTCGTGGGCGCCGCGGTGATCTGGAAATTCGTCTATGACTATCGGTCGGGCGATGATGCGCAGATCGGCATCCTGAACGCGCTTGTTACGTGGGCGGGCGGCGATCCGCAGGCCTGGATCGCGCTGCCGTTCTGGAACAACTTCTTCCTGATGGCGATCCTCGTCTGGATCCAGACCGGTTTTGCGATGGTGATCCTGTCAGCCGCGCTGCGCGGTATCCCCGAAGAAACCATCGAGGCGGCGGTGCTTGACGGCGCGAACGGCATCCAGATCTTCTTCAAGATCATGGTGCCGCAAATCTGGGGCACGATCGCCGTCGTCTGGACCACGATCACCATCACGGTCCTGAAGGTCTTCGACATCGTTCTGGCGATGACCAACGGTCAATGGAAGTCGAACGTTCTGGCGAACCTGATGTTTGACTGGATGTTCCGGGGCGGCGGCGATTTCGGCCGGGGGGCGGCGATTGCCATGGTGATCATGGCCCTCGTGGCGCCGATCATGATCTGGAACATCCGCAATGCCCGCAAAGAGATGGAGGGCCGCTGAGATGGCCAACAATCCCTATCGCTGGGCCGTTCATCTGTCTGTCGTGCTCTTCGTCCTTTTGTGGACGCTGCCGACCTTCGGGCTGTTCGTCACCTCTTTCCGCGACAAGGACCAGATTGCCGTGTCCGGCTGGTGGACGGCGCTCGGCTCGGCCACCCGCAACGACATGTTCCGCGCGCCGGAAGGCGAGGGCGAGGTCGAGGAAGCGGGGCGCTTCACCCTCACCGGATCGGTCTTCGCCGGGGCGAGTGGGCATGTGAAAGCGTTCGGCATCTCCTCCAAGGCGCCCGATGCGTTCGCGGCAGGCGAGGTCGCCGACCTCGGCGATGGCGAGAGCCTGAGTGTGGCGGAGGATGGAAGTTTCACCCTCTCCGGCCCCGAAAGTTTCAAGGACAAGCGCGGGCAGCGCATCTTTTTCACTGCGACCACGCCGCCCAGCTTCACGCTCGACAATTACCGCGCGGTCCTCTTCGCCGAAGGGCTCGGCCGGTCGTTCCTGAATTCGGCTACCGTCGCCATCCCCTCGACGGTAATCCCGATCCTGATCGCCGCCTTCGCTGCCTATGCGCTGAGCTGGATGCAGTTTCCCGGCCGTGCGCTTCTGATCGCGGCCATCGTCGGGCTTCTGGTCGTGCCCCTGCAGATGTCGCTGATCCCTTTGTTGCGCATCTATAATGCGGCGGGGCAGGCGCTGGGATTCGATCCCAAAAGCTATATCGGCATCTGGCTTGCGCACACCGGATTCGGCCTGCCTTTGGCGATCTATCTTCTGCGCAACTACATGGTCGGCCTGCCGAAAGAGATCATGGAAAGCGCCCGCGTCGATGGCGCAACCGACTTCCAGATCTTCACCCGGATCGTGCTGCCCTTGTCCTTCCCGGCGCTTGCCAGTTTCGCGATCTTCCAGTTCCTCTGGACATGGAACGACCTGCTGGTGGCGCTTGTCTTCCTCGGGCCACAGGACGACAAGCTGGTGCTCACAGGCCGTCTGGTGAACCTTCTGGGCTCGCGCGGCGGCGATTGGGAAATCCTTGCGGCTTCCGCCTTCGTCTCGATTGCCGTCCCGATCCTCGTCTTTTTCGCCCTTCAGAAATATCTCGTGCGCGGCCTTCTGGCCGGCTCGGTCAAGTGAGGCCAGAATGAACATGATGACCAAGACAGTGAACCGACAACTCCCTGGCGATGCGGACTGGTGGCGCGGCGCGGTGATCTATCAGATCTATCCGCGCAGCTTTCAGGATACGAACGGCGACGGGATCGGCGATCTGGCGGGGATCACCCGGCGCCTCGATTATGTGGCAGGTCTAGGCGTCGATGCTATCTGGATATCGCCCTTCTTTACCTCGCCGATGAAGGATTTCGGCTATGATGTGTCGGACTACCGCGACGTCGATCCGATGTTTGGCACCCTGGCCGATTTCGATGAATTGATGGCGCGGGCGCATGAGTTGGGCCTAAGGGTGATGATCGATCTGGTGCTTTCGCATACGGCCGACGTTCATCCCTGGTTCAAGGAAAGCCGGTCCAGCCGAACCAATCCGAAAGCCGACTGGTACGTCTGGGCCGACCCGAAGCCCGACGGAACTGTGCCCAACAATTGGCCTTCGGTATTTGGCGGACCGGCATGGCAGTGGGACGGCAAGCGGATGCAGTACTATCTGCACAACTTCCTTGCCTCTCAGCCCGACCTGAACTTTCACAATCCCGACGTGCAGGAGGCGCTGCTGGACGTGGCGAGATTCTGGCTGGAACGCGGGGTGGACGGATTCCGGCTGGACACGATCAATTTTTATTTCCACGACAAGGAATTGCGGGACAATCCCCCGCTGCCTGCGGACGACCGCAACGATAGTATCGCGCCCAAGGTCAATCCCTATAACTGGCAGGAACATATCTACTCAAAGAATCGGCCGGAGAACCTTGAATTCCTGAGAAAACTCAGGGCTTTGATGAACCGCTACAACGCCGCTGCCGTGGGCGAGGTGGGTGATGCCCAGCGCGGGCTGGAGATCATGGGCCAATATACGTCCGGCGATGATCTGATGCAGATGTGCTATTCCTTCGACTTTCTTGCCGGTAGTCGCCTGACGGCTGCCGATATCGCCGCGATCTTCGCGCGGCTGGAGGCGAAGGCGCCGGATGCCTGGCCCTGTTGGGCCTATTCCAATCATGACATGCCGCGGCATATCTCGCGCTGGAACTTGTCTGACGCGGCAGCGAAGGCCTATCTCACGTTACTGATGTGCCTGCGTGGGTCGGCCTGTATCTATCAGGGCGAGGAGTTGGGTCTTCCGGAAGCAGATGTCGCCTTCGAAGACCTGCAGGACCCTTACGGAATAGAATTCTGGCCAGAGTTCAAGGGGCGCGACGGTTGCCGTACGCCGATGGTCTGGCAACGCAACAACGGGACCGGTGGGTTCACCAGCAGCAAGCCGTGGCTGCCGGTTCCGTCCGAGCATCTCGCACGCGCGGTTGACGTGGCGGAGGCCGACACGGATGGGCTTTTGCAGCATTACCGCAAGATGCTTGCTTTCCGTCACCGTCACCCGGTTCTGGCAAAGGGCGACCAATTCAGGATGCGCGCAAATGGAGATGTGCTGTGCTTCGAGCGGACCCATGAGGGACAGCGGGTCTTCGTGGCCGTCAATCTCGGCAATGGCGAAGCGACTGTAGACGCGCCCGACTTCGGCAACGCCACGCGCGGGCCGATCGAACTTGGCCCTTGGGATGCGTCCATACTGGTGGGGGAATAGCGGATGGCTGATCTGAAACTGACCTCGGTCGCGAAGAGCTACGGCGACGTTCATGTGCTTAAGAACATCGACCTCGATATCAAGCGCGGTGAGTTGATCGTGTTTGTCGGCCCCTCGGGCTGCGGCAAGTCTACGCTCCTCAGGATGATCGCGGGGCTGGAGACGATCAGCGGCGGCGTGCTGCAAATCGACGGAGTGCCGATGAACGAGGTGCCCGCTTCGCAGCGTGGGATAGCCATGGTGTTCCAGTCCTATGCGCTCTATCCGCATATGTCGGTGCGCGACAACATGGCCTTCGCGCTAAAGATCGCAAAGAAGCCGAAGGCAGAGGTCGACGCTGCCATCGAGAAGGCCGCGCGCATCCTGCAGCTGACGCCCTATCTGGACCGTTTGCCGAAGGCCCTGTCGGGCGGCCAGCGTCAGCGCGTGGCCATTGGCCGGGCGATCGTGCGCGACCCGAAGGTCTATCTCTTCGACGAGCCGCTCTCGAACCTCGATGCCGCTTTGCGGGTGGCGACGCGGATCGAGATTGCGCAGCTGAAGGAACAGATGCCGGATTCGACGATGATCTACGTCACGCATGATCAGGTGGAGGCGATGACGCTGGCCTCGCGGATCGTCGTGCTGAACGGCGGCGGTATCGCTCAGGTGGGCTCGCCGCTGGAGCTGTACGAACGGCCTGAGAATGAGTTCGTCGCGCAATTCATCGGCTCGCCCGCGATGAACCTTCTGGACGGCGAGGTGACGGCCACCGGCGCGGTGACCGAAGTGCGGCTCGCAGGCGGGGGTGTGGTGCGGTCTTCGGTGCCGACGGAGCCGGGCCTGAAGGGTGCGAAGGTAAGGGTCGGCATCCGGCCTGAACATTTCACGCCAACCGACGGTGCGGCGGCCTACAAGGGCGAGGTCGAAATCACCGAGGCTCTGGGGGAGGTGACGCTCCTTTACTTCAAGGCGTCAGGCTCTGACGCGCCGGTCATCGCCAAGCTGCCCGGAATCCATGCCGGGTTGCGTCACAAGACATTGTCGCTGTCCGCGACGCCGGACAAGGTGCATCTCTTTCGGGACGGAAGGTCGCTGATGCCGCGCTGACAGTCAGAACATCCAGTAAGTGGAAAGATAGAAACCCGTGGTGATGAACAGCGCCGACGAGGTGAGGCCCATCAGCACGAGCCGGGCGGCACCGATAACGGCGCTTTCTGCGATGGAGCGTGAATTCTGATATGCGGTCATGCGTCTCATAGCCCCGATCTGAAACCAGCATGGTTTCCTTTCGGTTAAGTGAAGCGCGCATTTCGGCCGGGGTCAACTTTTTTCGCCCCGATCTTGCCACTATTCCGCCGCAATCTGGATGACCGGCTCCATTGTCGCCAGCTCCGCCTCAGGCAGATGGCACTTAATCTCGTGCCCATCAGCCACTTTGCGCATGGGCGGAACTTCCTTTTCGCAAAGCCCGCCCGGAACCTTGGATTTCCAGCGGCAGCGCGTCTGGAACGGGCAGCCGGGCGGCGGGTTCATGGCGGACGGTATCTCGCCCTCCAGCACGATATGCTTCTTGGTCACATGGGTGTCCGCGATTGGGACGGCTGACAGAAGTGCCTCGGTATAGGGGTGGTAGGGGGGCGAAAAGACCTGATCGGTCGATCCGATCTCGACCACATGGCCCAGATACATCACCATGACCCGGTCGGAGAGATAGCGCACGATGGACAGGTCGTGCGAGATGAAGAGGAGCGTCGTCCGGTTCTTGCGCTGGATTTCCATCAAGAGGTCGGTGACCGCGGCCTGCACCGACACGTCAAGCGCCGAAACGGGCTCGTCCGCCACCACCACCTTGGCACCGCCGGCAAAAGCGCGGGCGATGCCCACACGCTGTTTCTGGCCGCCGGACAGTTGGCGCGGCATGCGGTCGGCGAAGGCACGCGGCAGTTTCACGAGGTCGAGCAGTTCCAGCATCCGGTCTCGGCGTTCGGCATCATTCGCGCCCTCGCCGAAAATCTCGAGCGCCCGGATGATCTGGCGTCCGACGGTCATCGAAGGGTTCAGCGTGTCGAACGGATTCTGGAACACCATCTGCACGCCCGAAACGGTCTCGGTCGAGCGTTTCTCGATCGGCGTATTCTGGATGTCGCGGTCATAGAGCATGATCTTGCCGCCGGTCGCAGTCTCAAGCCCCATCAGCACCTTCGCGAAGGTCGACTTGCCGCAACCAGACTCGCCGACGATAGCAAGTGTCTCGCCCTCGCGCGCCTCGAAGCTCAAGGTTTCGTTGGCCTTCACCACCTTCTTCAGCCCCCCGCCGAACATGCCAGAGGAGACTTCATAGTATTTCTTCACATCGTCCATCTTGAGGACGGTGCGGCCGATGGCGGTCTTCGCGGCCCCGGCCTTGACCTGCGGTTTGGCGGCCCAGTCGATTTCGCCGACGCGCACGCAGCGCGTTTCATGCCGGTCATCGCCCGCGACGGCAAACATCGGAATGTCGCCGCCATCGCACTGGCCCGCCTTGAAGTAGGAACAACGCGGGCCGAAGTTGCAGCCTTTGGGTCGTTCGTGGGGCAGGGGGAAGTTACCCGGGATCGCGATCAGGGGCCGCGCGTTCTTGTCGGCGCCGGGCAGCGGGATCGAGCGGAAGAGCGCTTGCGTATAGGGATGCTGCATCTTGTTGAAGACATCGACGATCGATCCGGTTTCGACCGCCTCGCCCGAATACATCACGCAGAGCCGGTCGCAGACCTCGAGAACCAGCCCGAGATTGTGGCTGATGAAGAGCATGGAGGTGCCGTATTTCTCTCCAAGGTCCTTCACCAGATCGACGACGGCGGCCTCGACCGTCACATCGAGCGCGGTAGTGGGTTCATCAAGGATCAGGAGCGAGGGTTTCGACATCAGCGCCATGGCGATGACGATGCGCTGCTGCTGGCCGCCCGACAGCTGGTGGGGGAAGGAATTGAGCATACGCTCGGGGTCGGGCAGGCGGACGTCGCGCACGACTTCAAGCGCACGCTTGCGCGCTTCGTCGGCCGAGACGCCTTCATGGATCATCGGCACTTCCATCAGTTGCTTGCCGATCTTCATCGCCGGGTTCAGCGAGGCCATCGGCTCCTGATAGATCATCGCGATCTCTTTGCCCCGGATGTGGCGCAGCTCCTCGTCGCTCATGGTCGTGAGGTCGCGGCCCTTGAACTTGATCGTGCCGCCGACGATCCGGCCGTTCTTGCCGAGGTCGCGCATGACCGCGAGGGCGACGGTCGACTTACCGCAACCGCTTTCGCCTACAAGCCCCATCGCCTCGCCCGCCATGACCTTGCAGGAGAAATCCATCACGGCGGGAATTTCGCGCAGTCGCGTGAAGAAGGAGATCGAGAGATGGTCGATCTCGAGGATCGGTTGCGACGGGTCCCAGTTGGTGGCGGTCATGATCGGCTCCCGGGTCTGGTTCTGAGAGGGAGGCCGGGGGCTCTGCCCCCGGACCCCCGGGATATTTGGAAACGGAAGAGGGGCAAGTGCCTCTCTACCTTAGTCTTTCAGGCTTTCCTCGCGCAGGCCGTCGGCGAGGAGGTTGAGGCCGAGGACGAGGCTCATGAGCGCGATGGCGGGGACGAGAGCGGGCCAGGGCGCGATGGTCAGAAGTTTGCGGCCGGCGTTAATGGTCGAACCCCAGTCGGGGCTTTCGGGCGAGAGACCGAGGCCGAAGAAGCCCAGGGTGCCAAGGAGGATCGTCGTGTAGCCGATCCTGAGGCAGAAATCGACTATCAGGGGGCCCCGTGCGTTGGGCAGGATTTCCCACAGCATGATGTACCAGGGCCGTTCGCCCCGTGTCTGGGCGGCGGAGACATAATCGCGGGTCTTGATGTCGAGGACGATGCCCCGGACGATGCGGAAGACGGTGGGCGCGTTCACGAAGACGACCGACACGAAGACGATGAGGATATTAGCGGGCACATGGATCAGGTCGAGCGCCTGCGGCAGGACGGCAATCTTCGTGTCTGCCTCGCTGACGAGACTCAGATAGGCCCAGCCGCCGATCACCAGCACCGCGGCGATCACGATATTGCGGAAGCCCGGCGTCACGTAATAGCGCGAATTGATGAGGAGAAGGAGGAAGAGGAGCGGCAGGATGAAGAGGACGACGGCGATATATTGCGGCAGGCCGGTCTGAACGATTTCCGGTGTGACAAGCAGGTAGAAGAGCAGGATGACCGGGAAGGCGAGGACGAGGTTCGCCAGGAACGACAGCCCGGTGTCGAAGAAGCCCCCATAGTAGCCCGCGGGCAGGCCGAGGGTCACGCCCACCATGAAGGCGAACATGGTGGCCAAGGGCGCGATCTGGATCACGATGCGGCTGCCCGCTACCATGCGCGAGAAGACATCACGGCCGAGGTTGTCGCCGCCGAAGAGGTAGTGGCCGGACCCGTCGGGAATGGGCGTGCCGGGCACCACGTTCTTCATCTGGCTGATCTGACTGAGGACGTCGCGGGTTTCGATCATCGGCGCGAAAAGCGCGGTGAAGACCCAGAACATCACGAAGCCGAAGCCGATCATGCCGACGGTCGAATCGAAGAGTTTGCCGTAAAGCCCCAGCCTGCGCTTGAAGGCGATCGACAGTGCATAGGTGGCGATCAGCGCGATCCAGACCGGCAGGAAGAGGCGAAGGACGGTGGCGAGGATGGCACCCCAGGCGAGCGGTTCCATGGCGGTCTCCATCTCAGCTGATCCGAATGCGGGGATTGAGGAAGACATAGCCGATGTCGGAGATCAGCTGCGTCACGAGAACGACAAGGACAGCAACGACCGAGCAGCCGAGAAGAAGCTGGATGTCGTTGTTGCCGGCGGCAGAGACCAGCGTCCAGCCGAAGCCCTTGTAGTTGAAGAGCGTCTCGACGATGACAACGCCGTTCAGGAGCCAGGGGAACTGCAGCATGATCACCGTGAAGGGGGCGATCAGCGCGTTCCTGAGCGCGTGTTTGACCACGACACTGGCGAAGCTCACGCCTTTGAGCCGCGCGGTACGGATATATTGCGCGGTCATCACCTCGGTCATCGAGGCGCGGGTCATGCGGGCGATATAGCCGGTGCCGTAAAGGACGATGGTCGCGACCGGCAGGGCGAAATTCTCGAATGTGAGCCCGTCCATCGCGCTGTTGGCCGAGCCCTTGAACCATTGCAGGCCCACGAGTTTCGAGGCGAAGACGACGATCAGGATGACGCCAGACACGTATTCCGGTGTGGCTGTCGAGGCGATGGAGAAGGTCGAAAGCGTGCGGTCAAGGCGTGAGCCTTCGCGCATGCCCGCCAGAACACCGATCAGAAGGGACAGGGGCACCATCGTGACCATGACCCAGAACATCAGAAGGCCGGTCAGGCCGAGGCGCGTGGCGATGATCTTGGACACGTCTTCGCGGAAGACGGTGGAAAAGCCCCAGTCACCCTGCAGGATGCCGCAATAGTGCGGCGCCTCGGCGGGGTCGGTCTTGGGACGGATGCAGCGACCGGTGACAGCGCCAGCCTCGTCGGTGCGCGTCCAGCCCGGTACGACACCGAGCCATTCGCCATAGCGTTTGAGAAGCGGCTGAGCATGGCCGTTCTTTTCCAGCCATGACTGCACCTCCTCGTCCGAGATGCGCGATCCGGCTTCGGATTTCGCGACCTTCTCGAGGTTGGGCGGCAGGTTGGTCAGGTAGAACACCACAAAGGTGATGCACAATGCCGTGAAGATCATCGCCGCAAGGCGACGGATCAGGAATTTCAGCATGAACTCCCCCGGTTAGACTCTTCCCCGAGCCCAGTCGCCCCCATGCGAGGAGGCAAATCTTGGTAACGGGGCGTGGTCCTGCCACGCCCCGTCGCTCTTTGCGGTCAGGCCGCGTCCATCGACCATTTGTAGTGATGGTGCTCGAACGTGGCGTGGGCGTCGATGCCATGCACGCTCGGGCGGGCATGGCGGTAGATCGAGCGCCAGTAGGGCTGGATGAGGACACCTTCATCCTGCATGATCTTCTCGAGCCGGGCCATCACGTCACGCCGCTTGTCGGCATCGGCAATGCCGAGCGCTTCGGCCAGCGCCGCGTCGAAATCGGCATTGGCGAAGGCCGTTTCGTTCCAGGCGACGCCCGACTTGTAGGCCAGCGCAAGGATCTGGACGCCGAGCGGACGCATGTTCCATTCGGTTGCCGAGAACGGATATTTCAGCCAGTCATTCCAGAAGGTCGAACCCGGCAGGATCGTGCGCTTGATGTTCAGGCCCGCGTCACGGATCTGCGCCGCCACCGCGTCGCAGGTCGCCGCCTGCCAGCCGTCGTCGAGCGAGATGAGCTCGAACTCGGTGCCGCCGTGGCCTGCTTCCTCGACCATGGCCTT
Organism: Frigidibacter sp. RF13; assembly: GCF_026626305.1. Lineage (GTDB taxonomy): Bacteria > Pseudomonadota > Alphaproteobacteria > Rhodobacterales > Rhodobacteraceae > TMP-24. The sequence goes on from NZ_JAPNUE010000001.1 coordinate 166,064, forward strand.
GCCGGCTGCCGGATCGACCACGAGCGGATCGAGCTGGGCATATTCCGGGTGGATCGGGCAGACATGGTGGTTCTCGGCAACCTTGCCGAGGTTGTTGTAGCCCAGTTCCAGCACGGTGGCGTTGTTGACGATCGTCTGCAGACCCTTGCGGACCTTTGCATCCTTGTAGATGTCAGCGAGTTGGTTGAAGCGGACGGCAAGGGTTGCCGCCGTGATCGCTTCGGACTTCGCCCAGCCGAGGCTGTCGAAGACGGTCACGAAATCGCCTTCGGTGCGGTGGACCGCATCAATCTCGTCGGCCTCGATCGCGGCCTGCCAGGCGGCCGGGTCGGTGCCGAGGTCGATATATTCGATCCGGTCGAGATAGGGCCCGCCATAGACCTCGGTGCCCCACCAGGTATGGTTCGGGTTCTTCGCCAGCACCTGCTTCACGCCAACTTCGTTCTTTTCCGGCAGGTAGGGGCCCGTGCCGATCGGATTGCCGATCGGGTCGTTCTGGCCGAGGCTCGAGTGATAGACTGCGGCCGGATAGTCGGCCATGCCGACGATGATGGTGATGTCGGGCGCGGGAAGCGTCAGCTTCACGGTATGATCGTCGACCTTGGTGATCGCGCCATCTGCCGCCATCTTGGTGTCGGCATTGACGAGGCCGCCCATGCGCGAGGCCATCGAATTGCCCTCTATCCCGGCATTGCACCAGTCGGTGATCACCCGCACCACGTCATCGGCGGTGAAATCGTCGCCGTTGTTCCACTTCACGCCCTGGCGGACGTTCAGCATGTATTCCGTGGCGTTATCGTTTGCGCTCCAGCTTTCCAGAAGCATGCCGCGCAGCGACCCGTCGTTGTTATACTCGACAAGGTAGTCGAGCCAGCCGCGCGAGAAATTGGCCAGTTCCGACCAGTCCCAGGTCGGCGGGTATTTGCCGGCCTTCGTGTCCATCTGCATCCGAAGCGTGCCACCCATCGCGGGTTCTTGCGCACGGGCTTCCGGCGCGGCGAGGCCGAGAAGGCCGTAGGCGGCGACAGCCGACAGGCCGATGCCCGTCGTATGGGCCAGGAACTCGCGGCGGCTGATCTTTCCGTCCTTGTAGTCTTTGGCAAAAGTCTCGACGGCCGGATGAAGTTTTTCCGGCACGGTATGTTTGGTCATCTGTTTTCTCCCTGTGCGATGGACCAAGTCAATGCGCACGTATGACCCGCGTCTGGCGGCGGGTTCACGCGACGTGAAAGTGAGGTTCGCACGCTTATTGCGCACCCTTTTTGACGACACGTCAACGTGCAAATGCGACGCTTTGCGTCGTCTTCCACCGATTTGCTGCGCATCCGGCGAATTTTTCCGTCATTGCGGAAATCGTGGCGGGGCGGGCCGGGGTGCCTCAACGTCCCTTGCGGAAGCCCGATGGCGTCTTGCCGGTCCGATGCTGGAAGGCGCGGGTGAAATAGGCGGGCGAGGTGAAGCCCAGCGTCTCGGCGATGTCGCGGATCGGCACGCGCGTTTCGGTCAGCAACTTGCGGGCCTCGAAGATCACCCGGTCGTGCAGAAGGTCGGAAGCGGGCCGCCCGCAGGTCTTGTTGCAGACCCGGCTGAGATGAGTGGGCGTGACGCCGAGCTTGCGGGCGAAATCGGCGACGCCGAGCCCGGAGCGGAAGTTGCGTTCCAGAAGATCGGCATAGGCGCGCGCGATGCGGCGCGCGGCGTCAGGCTCGCGGGCCGCGTCGGCGGAAACGTCAGCCTGCCTTTCCAGCCAGACCGACAGAAGGCCGAGGTGATGGCGGGCCGCACGGTCCTTTGCGGGACGAGTGCTGTCAAGTTCGCGCTGGATATTCTCGATGATCCCGGACAATTCGGCTTGGGGGCCGACATCGCGGATGCGCAGATGCAGCGGGTCTTCGGGCAGGTCGAGCCCGTGATCTTCCCCGAAGAAAAGCGCGGTGCCGGAGGACTGGGCGCCAAGTTCGAACCCGTGCATGACGCCCGCGGGAATATAGATCGCATTATGGGCGCCGTAGCCGCGCGTGACGCCACCGATGGTGATCCGGCCCTGGCCGCGCGTGAACCACAGAAGCAAGGGCTCGCTGTAAGAGCGCATCGCCTCGACCCGCCAGCGACCGCCCTGCGCAAGCCGGGCGATCGGCACGAGCCGCAAGGCGGCGGGAGCAGGGGCTGGAACTTCGGCGATCCGGCGCGCGGTGCGCGGCGCAGGACCCGGCGCGGCGAGCGCGTCGGAAAACTGGGAAAGGGGCGTCGCAGTGAAGAGTTTGGCCAAAGTCGGATCCGCATCTTGTCGTCACAGCCCCCGCAGTCTGCGGAGGACCCGATCTAAATACGGGAAGCGGGGCGTTCGGCCAAGAAAAATCCGGGCTATTCAAGGAGATCGGCGAAGCGATGCCGAAAAGACTCACCCCACAGTGACGACCTGCCAGCCCTGCATCCGCCGACGGAGCCAGGTGCGTTGGCGCTTGGCATATTGGCGGCTTTGGGCCTTGGCGGCAGATATTGCGTCTGTGAGCGGTGTGACCCCCCGCAGGTAGTCGATCAACTCGGGCGCGCCGATGGCCTTCGCCCAAAGGGCGGCCGGGTTCCAAAAGGGAAGGACCGCCCTGACTTCATCCATTGCGCCCTCGGCGATCATCCGCTCGAACCGTGCGTCGATCCGCTCGGCAAGCCAGTCTCGGTCGCAATCGAGCCTGAGAAGCGTGGCCGATCCGGCGGGCAGGAGGGGCGGGCCGGTCTCGGCCTGCCAGTCCGAAAGGCCGCGGCCGGTGGCGCGCAGCACTTCCCAGGCGCGCTGGATGCGGGCGGGGTTCTGCCGGTCGATCCTTTGTGCGGTCTCCGGGTCGAGTTCTGCCAGAAGCGCCTCGGCGCCCTCGGTCGCGACCCGGCGGTCGGCCTCGGCCCGGACAGGCGCGGGTGTCGGCGGTATGTCGGCCAGCCCTTCGGTCAGGGCGGTGAGATAAAGGCCCGTGCCGCCGACGATCACCGGGGCAGGGTGAACGGACAGAAGCCCCTCGACCTCGCGCAGCCAGTGGCCGACGGAGTAATCCGCGCCCGGCTCCAGATGGCCGAACAGCCGGTGCGGCGCGAGGGCTTCCTCAGCCAGGGTCGGGCGAGCGGACAGCACACGCCAGCAGGACCAGACCTGAAGTGCGTCGGCGTTGACGATCGCGCGGCCCTGACGGCGCGCTATGGCGAGCGCCAGCGCCGACTTGCCGCTGGCGGTCGGACCAGCGATCACAACCGGTTTTTCGGGTGGTAGATCGCCGGGAATGCCGGGCAGGTCATCCATAATTTGTCCCGCTTGCCCCCACAATACGCAATCTGTCGTGTTTTCGGCCGCGATCTGCCGTTGAACCTCGTCCCGTTTTCCGTCATTTTGCGCGCCAGTGACAAGGGCCCGGTTCTGGGGGATCGGCGACGGCCCGCAAATCAGATTATGAGAGAGCATATGACCGGGGCAACAGAACCCACCGTAACCTACAAACGTGTCCTTCTGAAAATCTCCGGCGAGGCGCTTATGGGTGATCAGGGCTTCGGCCTGCATCCGCCAACCGTCCAGCGGATCGCGAATGAAGTGAAGTCGGTCCATGATCTCGGCGTCGAGATCTGCATGGTGATCGGCGGCGGCAATATCTTCCGCGGCCTGCAGGGCTCGGCCCAGGGGATGGAGCGGACGACGGCCGATTACATGGGGATGCTGGCCACCGTGATGAACGCGCTGGCCATGCAGGCGGCGCTGGAAAGCCTCGGCGTCTTCACCCGCGTGATCTCGGCCATTCCGATGGATCAGGTCTGCGAACCCTACATCCGCCGCCGCGCGGTGCGGCATCTGGAGAAGAAGCGGGTCTGCATCTTCGCCGCAGGCACCGGCAACCCCTATTTCACCACCGATACGGCGGCGACGCTGCGCGCCAATGAGATGGGCTGCGAGGCGATCTTCAAAGGCACCAAGGTCGACGGGGTCTATGACAAGGATCCCAAGAAACATGCCGACGCCAAGCGCTATGACCATGTGACCTATGACGAGGTGCTGCAGAAGCATCTCGGCGTGATGGATGCCTCGGCGATTGCGCTGGCGCGCGACAACAGCCTGCCGATCGTCGTATTCTCGCTGGACGAGCCGGGCGGCTTCCGCGGCATCCTGTCGGGACGGGGCACCTACACGATCGTGAAGGACTGACGTTCCGACAATCTTCCTCGTCGGTCTTCGACCGCTCGTCGGGGCGCCCGACGAGAAGCGAAGCGCCCGGGGAGGCCCCTGGCAAGAGGCACCCGGCCCTATACAGAAGCGGCCTTCTCGCCTATAGAAACCCAAAGACACGACCCCGGAAAGACCCATGTCCGACGATATCGACATTGACATCGACGACCTCAGCCGCCGGATGGACGGCGCTATTGCCGCCCTTCGCCACGAGTTTTCCTCGCTCCGCACTGGGCGGGCATCGGCCTCGATGGTGGAGCCGATCCACGTCGACGCCTATGGCCAGATGACGCCGATCAACCAGCTTGGCACGGTTAACGTGCCGGAGCCGCGCATGGTCACGATCAATGTCTGGGACAAGGGCATGGTCGGCAAGGTCGAGAAGGCGATCCGCGAAAGCGGACTTGGCATCAATCCCCAACTCAACGGCACGATCATCATGCTGCCGATCCCCGAGCTGAACGAAGAGCGCCGCCGCGAATTGACCAAAGTTGCGGCGCAATATGCCGAGCATGCGCGCGTCGCGGTCCGCAACGTGCGGCGCGACGGCATGGACCAGATCAAGAAGGCCAAGGGCGCGGGCATGCCCGAGGACGATCAGAAGATGTGGCACGACGAAGTGCAGGAGCTGACCGACAAGGCCATCGCCACCGTCGACAAGACGCTGGAGGCCAAGCAGGCGGAGATCATGCAGGTCTGACCGTATCGGGCAGATCTGGCGGGGCAGAACGGGCAAGGCTGGGCAGAAGGGCACGCGCAGGCGGAATGGCGGCCAAGGACATCACGACGCGCACGGCAAGCCACGTGGCCATCATCATGGATGGCAACGGCCGCTGGGCCACGAGCCGGGGCTGGCCACGCCTTGTGGGCCACCGGCGCGGTGCCAACAAGGTGCGCGCCATCGTGCGTGCCGCGCCCGGCCTTGGCATCAAGCATCTCACCATCTTCGCCTTCTCGACCGAGAACTGGAAACGCTCGACCGAAGAGGTTCTGGGCCTGATGGCATTGTTTGCGCGCTATATCCGCAACGAGGCGGAAAAGCTGCGCGAGGCGGGTGTCCGGGTGCGGTTCATCGGCTCGCGCGACCGGCTCGATCCGGTGATCCAGGAACTGATGGCCGGGATCGAAGCCAAGACCCGCGACTGCGATCGGCTGACGCTGACGGTCGCAATCAATTACGGTGGCCGGGACGAGATCGCGCGAGCGGCCAAAAAGCTGGCAGAGGATGTGGCGGCGGGGCGGCTGAAGCCGGAGGAAGCGGGCGAGGAGGCGCTGGCGGCGCGGCTCGATACCGCCGACATGCCCGATCCCGACCTGATCATCCGCACCTCGGGCGAGACGCGGACCTCGAACTTCCTTCTCTGGCAGTCGGCCTATGCCGAATATGAGTTCACCCCCACGCTCTGGCCCGATTTCACGCCCGAAGAGCTGGCGGCGATCATTGACCGCTTTTCCCGCCGCGAACGGCGCTTTGGCGGTGTCGTCAGCGCATGAGCGAGCCCTCAAAATGGGCTGACCTGAAAGTCCGCGTCCTGTCTGGCCTGATCGTGTCGGCCGTTGGTCTGGCGGCGGTGGCCGCGGGCGGTTGGCCGCTCGCTTTGCTCGCTATCGCCGCGGCGGGCCTCGGCCTGTGGGAGCTGGCACGGTTGACCGCGTCCGACCGCCCCGTGCAGGCGCTGATCGTGGGGGCGGTTGCCGCATTGTCTATGGCGGTCATCCTCTTCGAACATGGGCCCTACTGGCTAGCGACGCTGGCGCTGCCGTCGCTTGTCGGCCTTGCCGTGCCCCGGAAGGACCGGATGGTCTACGCGGCCTACGGTTTCCTGATCATGCTGGCGGTCTATGCCTTCGTCGCCTTCCGCGAAGGCTACGGGCTTGCCTTCGCGGCCTGGCTGGTGCTGGTTGTCATTGCGTCCGACATTCTGGGCTATTTCGGTGGCCGAATGATCGGGGGTCCGAAATTCTGGCCGCGCGTTTCGCCGAAGAAGACCTGGTCGGGCACTGCCGCTGGCTGGTTCGGTGCCGCGCTCGTGGGTCTTGGCTTCGCGGCCTGGTTTAGCCATCCCTTGGTGCTCGTACCCTTCTCGGCGCTGACCGCTTTCGCTGCCCAGATGGGCGACATCGCCGAAAGCGCGATCAAGCGGCGGGCGGGGGTGAAGGACTCGTCAAACCTCATCCCCGGGCATGGCGGGTTGCTCGACCGGTTCGATGCGCTGATCGGTGCTGCGGTCTTCGTGCTCGTCTGGGGCCTCCTGCGCCTGCCGGTGCCGGTCTTCGAGGGCTGAGCGATGCGGTCCGTCACGGTTTTTGGCGCCACGGGTTCGATTGGCGAAAGCACCTTCGATCTTCTGATGCGGCAAGGGGGCAGGGCGGCCTACCGCACCCGTGCCCTGACCGGTGGGCGCAATGTCGCGCGTCTGGCCGAGCAGGCGCGCGCGCTTCAGGCCGAGATCGCGGTCACGGCCTATGACGAGTGCCTCTCCGATCTGCGCGAGGCGCTTGCCGGAAGCGGCATCGAGGCGGCGGCGGGCGCCGAGGCGCTGGCTGAGGCCGCCGACCGGCCTGCCGACTGGGTCATGTCAGGGATCGTCGGTGCGGCGGCGCTGGTGCCGGGGTTCCGGGCGCTGCAGCGGGGCGCGACACTGGCGCTCGCCAACAAGGAAAGCCTTGTCACAGCCGGGCCCCTGATCATGCAGACGGCGCGCGACAACGGCGCGCGCATCCTGCCGGTGGACAGCGAACATTCGGCGATCTTTCAGGCGCTTCTGTCGGAAGACATGCAGGCCGTGGAGCGGATCATCATCACCGCCTCGGGCGGTGCCTTCCGCGACTGGCCCATGGACCGGCTGGCAGAGGCGACGGTAGCCGAGGCCTCGACCCACCCCAACTGGGCGATGGGCCAGCGGATCACCATCGACAGTGCGTCGATGTTCAACAAGGCGCTGGAACTGATCGAGACGCATGAGTTCTTCGGCATTGCGCCCGAGAAGATCGAGGTACTCGTCCATCCCGAAAGCCTTGTCCATGCACTTGTGGGGTTCCGCGACGGCGGCATGATCGGCCATCTGGGCGCGCCCGACATGCGCCACGCCATCGGCTATGCGCTGAACTGGCCCGACCGCGCCCATCTGCCGGTCGACCGGCTGGACCTTGCCGCCGTTGGCAGCCTGACCTTCCGCGCGCCCGATCCCGCTCGCTATCCGGCGCTGCGGCTGGCGCGCGAGGTGATGGAGACCGGCGGATTGGCAGGTGCCGCCTTCAATGCGGCGAAGGAAGTGGCGCTTGACGCTTTTATCTCGGGACGGATCGGCTTTCTCGACATGGCGGGTGTCGTCGAGACGGTGCTCGACCGGATGGTGGGGCAGGGAGCCCTTGGCAAAGGCGCTCTCAGCCTCGATATGATACTGGAAGGCGATCGCGAAGCGCGCCGCGTGGCGCGGGCGGTCGTCGAAAAGACCGGAAGGACATGACGTGGACGCAGTCGGCCTGATCCCGAGCTTTGGCAATGTGGCGCTGAATGTCGTGGCCTTCATTGTCGCACTTTCGATCATCGTCGCCGTCCATGAATATGGCCACTACATCATCGGTCGCCTGACCGGCATCCATGCCGAGGTCTTTTCCATCGGCTTCGGCAAGGTGCTGTGGAGCCGGATGGACAAGCGCGGCACCCGCTGGCAGGTGGCGGCAATCCCGCTGGGCGGTTATGTGAAGTTTCTGGGCGATGCGAATGCTGCCTCGGCTGGGACCGATGGCGAGGTCGTCTCGAAACTGTCGGCCGAAGAGATGCGCCATACGATGCACGGCGCACCCCTTTGGGCGCGGGCTGCGACTGTGGCTGCGGGGCCTTTCTTCAATTTCGCGCTGACCATCCTTCTGGGGGCGGGGCTGCTTCTGGCGATGGGTATTCCCAAGGAACAGCCCGCCGTCGCGGTACTTTACGCGCTGCCCGGCGGTGTGGGTGGCCTGCTGCCGGGAGACGAGATTGTCGCCGTCGAGGGTACGGCGATTGCCGACTGGAAAGCGCTGAATGCCGCTGCCGATTCCGTGCCGCACGAGGCAACCCTGACCTACGAGGTCAAGCGCGACGGTTCCGTTGTGGCGGTTGACGGCCCCGCGCTCTATCCGCCACGTATTTCCAATGTGTCGCCGGGCACGGCCGCCGCCTCGGCGGGGCTGAAGCCCGGAGATGTGATCGAGACGATCAACGGGACGAAGATCAACACTTTCGATGAGATCGGGCCACGCGTCCGGGAAGGTGCAGGCGCCGCGATGACGCTTGGCGTCTGGCGCGAGGGGCAGCGCCTCGACATCACGCTTACACCCAAGATCACCGATACGCCCAAGGAGGGCGGCGGGTTTGAGACGCGCTATCTGATCGGCATTGGGGGTGATTTCTTCTTTGGGCCTGCCACGCGCGCGGCGGGCCCCTGGGAGGCGGTGCAGAGCGCGGCAAGACAGGGCTGGTTCGTTGCCAAGACCTCGCTCTCGACGCTTGGCCATGTCGTGACCGGGGCGATTTCAAGCTGCAATGTCCGGGGTGCGATCACCATTGCCGAGACGTCGGCCCATGCGGTTTCGCTCGGCCCAGCGGATTTCATCTGGTACATCGCCGCTTTGTCGACGGCGATCGGGCTCATCAATCTCTTTCCCGTACCAATGCTCGACGGCGGGCATCTGGTTTTTTACGCGTTCGAGGCGCTGACCGGGCGGCCGCTGCCGGAGCGGGTGTTGAATTTCGCGGTTTCGGTCGGGCTGGTGATTGTTCTCGGATTCATGATGTTCGGGCTCAGCAATGATCTTTTTTGCCCCTAATCCCGGCCGGAGTCGTGATCTGGCCCCAATCCGGCCATAATCGGCCGATAGCATTTCGCCAAGACCGTCGTGGTGGAGGTGTCGATGCAAGCGATCTCAAGGAGCTACAAAGGCCTGAACCTTATCGTGGATCTGGTCGCAGACCGTCTGCTCGTACCGCTTGCGATCGGGATGAGCCTGCTTCTGGCAACCGGGATCATCTACCGGATCCTAAACGCTGAAGTTCCTCTCTCTCCCACCTTCTTCTGACGGTCGGAACCGGCGCTTTCTCCTGGCCGGTTTCCGCTTCTGCAAAACGGCGCGGCACTCGTTCGGGTTGCCGCGCCGTTCCTTTGACAAGCCCCCCCAATCCCGCTAGTCAGGAACGGCAAAAAACGAATTCACCGGCGGGGAAAATGATGAGACGTCAGGTCGGGCTTCTGAGCCGCACAGCCCTTTGCACCGTGCTTTTCCTGACCGCTGCGGGCCTGCCAGCCTCGGCGGCGAGCTACACGTTCTCCGATATCCGAATCGAGGGGAACGCGCTCATCGATCCGGCGACGATTCTTTCCTTCGCCGCCGTGCCGAAGGGGCAGTCGATCAGTGACGGCGCCCTGAACGACGTCGTCCAGCGCCTGAACGATTCCGGTCTTTTCGCCTCGGTCGATGTCGTCCCCTCAGGCGGGACGCTGATCATCCGGGTGGTCGAGAACCCGACGATCAACATCATCAATTTCGAAGGCAACAAGAAGATCAAGGACGAGGACCTCGCCAAGGTCATCAAATCACAGTCGCGCCGGGTCTATTCGGCGGCGCAGGCCGAGGCCGACGCCCAGGCGCTGATCGAGGCCTATACCGAGAGCGGGCGGCTGGCCGCGCGGATCGAGCCGCGGGTGATCGACCGGGGCGACAACAAGGTCGATCTGGTCTTCGAGATTCGCGAAGGCAAGGTGACCGAAGTCGAGCGGCTTTCCTTCACCGGCAACCGCGCCTTTTCCGACCGCCGTCTGCGGCAGGTGCTGGAAACCAAACAGGCAGGCATCTTCCGCCAGATCATCCAGCGCGACACGTTCGTGGCCGACCGGGTTGATGTGGACAAGCAGCTTCTCGTCGATTTCTACCGCTCGCGCGGCTATATCGACGCTGCCGTCACCAGCGTCTCTTCGGAATTCTCGACCGAGCGTGACGGGTTCTTCCTCACTTTCGCGATCCGCGAGGGGCTGAAATATTCCTTCGACGACATCCGTGTGGTGAGCGAGGTCGAGGGCATCGATGCGACGGAGTTCGGCGATCTGGTGCGTCTCCGCAAGGGCGTGGCCTATTCGCCGACCGCGATCGACACGACAATCACCCGGCTTGAGAATCTTGCCGTGAAGAAGGGGCTCGACTTTGTCTCGGTTGAGCCGCGCATTAGCCGCGACGAAGCCACCCAGACGCTGGACGTCACCTTCGTTCTGACCAAGGGTCCGAAGGTGTTTGTCGAAAGGATCGATATCGAGGGCAATGCGACCACACTCGACAAGGTGGTGCGTCGGCAGTTCCGCACGGTCGAAGGCGACCCCTTCAACCCGCGCGAGATCCGCCAGAGCGCGGAGCGGGTACGCGCGCTTGGCTATTTCAAGGATGCGCAGGTCAATGCGCGCGGCGGATCGTCCGAGGATCAGGTGATCGTCGACGTGAATGTCGAGGAGAAGCCGACCGGGTCGCTGAACTTCGGTGCCTCCTATTCGGTCAGCGATGGGCTTGGCTTCAATATTGGCCTGACCGAGGCGAACTTCCTCGGTCGCGGCCAGTATGTGAATGTGAAGATCGGCACGACCGCCGACCAGAAGGACAGCGGCATCACCTTCATCGAGCCGAGCCTGCTGGACCGCGACTTGAAACTGAAACTCTCCGCCTGGTATCGGACGTCGGAAAACGCGAATTCGCGCTATTCGACCAAACGTCTGGGCTTCTCGCCGTCGCTTGAGTTCCCGCTGGCAGAGAGAACCAGGCTTGAGCTCAGCTACAAGATATCGAGCGATGAAATCTTTGATGTCGACACGAATTCCTCATCGATCCTGAAGGCGGAAGAGGCGCGCGGGTCCCAGATTACCAGTTCGATCGGCTATCAGTTCAGCTTCGACACGGAACGGTTCGAGACCGATCCGACCTCGCGGCTTCTCCTGACGTTCGGGCAGGATTTCGCGGGCGTGGGTGGCGATATCGAGACGATCACGACCACGGGTCTGGCGAAATACCAGAAGAAGGTCTTCAACGAGGAAGTGACCCTGCGTGCCGAGTTCGAGGCGGGTGCGGTCGTTTCGCGCAGCGCAGATACCCGGCTTGTCGACCGGTTCACCGGCAACGGCAAGATCCGCGGCTTCGAATCGAACGGGATCGGCCCGCGCGATCTGAGCGTCACGAACCAAGACGCGCTCGGCGGCAACATGTTCGCGGCGCTGCGACTTGATGCCGAATTCCCGCTCGGCCTGCCCGAGGAATATGGCATCACCGGCGGTGTCTTTGCCGACATCGGCTCGGTCTGGGGGCTCGATAGCCCCGGTGGCGTGGATGATGCATTCCACGTCAGATCGTCGATCGGCGTGTCGATCCTATGGGATTCGACGCTCGGCCCGCTGCGTTTCAACTTCTCGAAGGCGATCCAGAAGGAAAGTTACGACAAAGAGCAGACCTTCGACTTCACCGTCTCGACGCAGTTCTGATGCGCGGTGCGCTCGCCGGTCTTGCGGGCGTTGCCCTCATGGCGGGCGCCTTGCCCGCCAGCGCTCAGGAGGCCCCGGCGAAAAGCCCGGTGGTGACCGTCGATCAGGAACGGCTGTTCACGCAGTCTGCCTGGGGCAAGCGGGCGCTTGCGGAGATCGAAAAGGACTCGCGCGACCTGCAGGCTGAAAACCGTCGGATTGAGGCCGCGCTTACCGCCGAGGAAAAGGATCTGACCGATCGGCGGCCGACGCTACCGCCTGCCGACTTTCGCAAGCTGGCTGACGCGTTCGATGAGAAAGTGACGGGTATCCGCAAGGCGCAGGACGCCAAGCTGCGCGATCTGAACGCACGGCACGACAGCGCCCGCAAGGCCTTTTTCGACGCGGTTCTGCCGGTCATGGGCAAGGTGATGGAGGCGCAGGGCGCCTTTGCGATCCTCGACAATCGCGCGGTCTTCATGTCAGTCCGCTCGATCGACATCACCGATGCGGTGATTGCGGCGGCGGATGCGGAACTGGGCGACGGCGCGGGCTCTGTTACAGCGCCGTGAGGCGCGTATGCTTGCCAGCCTCTCGCCATGTTGTTAGCAAGGCCCAAAGTGGCACACTGCCCGGGGGACGATTTTCATGACCAGCACCACTGTAACCGAGGCGGATATCCATCTGATCCAGCGGATCATTCCGCATCGCTATCCGTTCCTTCTGATCGACAAGGTCAAGGATATCGTCCCGAACGTCAGCTGCGTCGGCATCAAGAACGTCACCTTCAACGAACCGCATTTCCAGGGCCATTTCCCCGCAAAGCCGATCATGCCCGGCGTCACGATCATCGAGGCGATGGCGCAGGCCGCCGCCGTTCTGGTCGGCATCTCGATGGATGTTGTCGGTCGCGACCTTCTGACCTATTTCCTGTCGATCGACGCCTGCAAGTTCCGCCGCATGGTGGTGCCCGGTGACGTCCTGGAGCTGCACATGACAGTGAAGCGCGGAGGCGGCAAGATCTGGAAGTTCCACGGTCAGGGCATGGTCGACGGCCAGATCGCCGCCGAGGCGGATATCGCCGCAATGATGGATCTTCGGGACTGACCTTTCATGGCTATTGACCCCAGAGCCATCGTCCATCCTTCGGCGGTCATCGCCCCGGAGGCCGGGATCGGCCCGGACTGTCGCATCGGTCCCTTTTGCGTCATCGGGCCAGAGGTGACGCTCGGGCCGGGGGTAGAGCTGAAATCCCATGTGGTGATCGATGGGCAGACCGAAATCGGTGAGGGCACGGTTGTCTATCCGTTCGCCTCGCTCGGCCATGCGCCGCAGGATCTGAAGTTCCGGGGCGAACATACACGCCTTGTCATCGGCGCCCGCAACCGTATCCGCGAAGGGGTGACGATGAACCCCGGCACAGACGGCGGCGGCGGCGTGACGCGGATCGGCGATGACGGGCTGTTCATGGCAAACTCCCATGTCGCCCATGATTGCCGTATCGGCGACCGGGTGATCCTCGTGAACAATGTCGCCATCGCCGGCCATTGCGTGCTGGAAGATGACGTGATCGTGGGCGGCCTTTCCGGCGTTCATCAGTTCGTCCGCATCGGGCGCGGCGCGATGATCGGCGCGGTCACGATGGTGACAGCCGACGTGATCCCGCACGGTCTGGTGCAGGGGCCGCGCGGTGTCTTGGACGGGCTGAACCTTGTCGGCCTGAAACGGCGCGGCGCGGGCAAAGCCGACATCCTCGCCCTGCGCGACCTTCTGGGCGATCTCGGGCATGGCTCCTTCCGCGACAGCGCGCGCGAGCGGGCGAACGAGGGCACCGACAATGAATATGTCCGGGAAGTGCTGAACTTCATCCTCGGCCCGTCGGACCGTTCCTTCCTCGCGCCCAGATGACCAAGACCGCGCTCATCGCCGGGCAGGGGCAGTTGCCCGGGCTGCTGGCCAGCGAACTATCCGCACGAGGCGAGGATTTTCTGGTCGCCGAGATGGACGGGTTTCCAGCCACCATCGACGGCGTCGAACCGCTGCGCTTCCGGATCGAGCGGCTGGTGCCCTTCCTCGATCATCTGGCGGGCGCAGGCGTGACCCGCGTCTGTTTCGCGGGCGCGGTCCGGCGCCCGAAGATCGAGCCCGAACTGTTCGACGCGCAGACCGCGACGCTGGTGCCGCGCCTTCTGGGCGCCATCCAGTCGGGCGACGATGCCGCGCTGCGCGCCGTGATCGCGATCTTCGAGGAGTGGGATTTCACCGTCGTCGGTGCCGATCAGATCGCCCCCGACCTTGTTCCCGGTGAGGGCGTCCTGACCGGTCAACCCTCCGAGCAGGACGTGAAGGACGCTGCCCGCGCAGCCGAGATCGTCGGCGCGACCGGCGCTCTCGATATCGGGCAGGGGGCCATCGTCGCGCGCGGCCTCTGCCTCGCGGTCGAGACGCTGCCGGGGACTGATGCGATGCTCGATTTCACCGCCCGCACGCACCCGTTTCCGCGCACGGGGCTTCTCTACAAGGCGCCGAAGCCCGGGCAGGACCGCCGCGTCGATCTGCCCGCCATCGGCCCCGAAACCGTGGCGCGTGCCGCCGCCGCCGGTCTGAACGGCATCACCTGGGAAGCAGGCGGCGCGCTCCTGCTCGACCGGGCCGCCACCGTCGCGGCAGCGGAGTCAGCGGGTCTCTTCCTCTGGTCGCGGGCGCCATGAAGCTGTTCCTCACCGCCGGAGAAGCCTCGGGCGACGCGCTTGGTGCGGCGCTGATGGCGGGGCTGAAGGCGCTCTGCCCCGATGTGAGGTTCGAAGGCGTGGGCGGGCCGCTGATGGCGGCCGAAGGGCTCGACAGCCTCTTCCCGATGGAAGACCTCGCGGTCATGGGCCTTCTGGAGGTTCTGCCGAAATACCGGTTTCTGAAGCGCCGCATCGCCGAGGCCGCCGCGGCGGTGACGGCTGCGAGGCCCGATGCGCTGATCACGATCGACAGCCCGGACTTCTCGCTGCGCGTGGCAAAACTGGTGCGCGAAGCGAACCCAAGCCAGAAGACTATCCACTATGTCGCGCCCACGGTCTGGGCCTGGCGGCCGGGGCGGGCCGCGAAGATGGCACCGCTCATCGACCATGTGCTGGCGCTCTTTCCGTTCGAGCCGCCCTATATGGAAGCGGCCGGGATGACATGCGATTTCGTCGGACACCCGGTGGTGTCGATGCCGCGCGCGACCGAGGCAGAGGCAAGCGCCTTCCGAGAAAGCCATTCGATTGATGAGGACCAGCCGCTGCTCCTCTGCTTGCCCGGCAGCCGCAGGGGAGAGGTCACGCGCCTGATGCCGCGGTTCGAACTGGCGCTAGACCGGCTCCAGGCAGACCATCCCGGCCTGCGCATCGCCATCCCCACAGTGCGTGGCGTCGCCGGGGTTGTCGGCGACCGCGCCGCGCGCTGGCAGAACCCGCCGCTCATCCTGACCGACGCCGCCGACAAACGCGCCGCCTTCGGCGCCGCCAATCTGGCGCTGGCGGCTTCGGGGACCGTGAGCCTGGAACTGGCCGCGAACCGAGTACCGATGGTCATCGCGCACGACTTCAACCGGCTCACCTGGTGGATGATGAAGCGCGCGGCGCTGATCGACACGGTGACACTCGTCAATATCGTGTCGGAAACCCGTGCGGTGCCAGAATTCCTCGGCCCCGCCTGCCGCCCCGGCCCGATCGTCGATGCGCTTGCCCGGCTTCTGGCCGATCCGGCGGCGCGCACGGCGCAGCTCGCTGCGATGGAGGCGACGATGGACCGGCTCGGCCGCGGTGCCGAAGCGCCGGGCCTGCGCGCGGCGCGCTCAGTTCTGGCCCGGCTTGGCGGCAGCTAGACCGGCCCGGCCGAGGAAGGGCCAGAGGAGCAGGCCGAGGAACAAGGTATTGCCGATCAGGTTCATCGGTGCGCCTGCGGCCAGAGACCCCGCGCCATCGACCGCGAACCAGGTCAGGTAGCCCCAAAGAACCGCCCGCCGCGCGGCGCCCGGCTCCGATCGGCTAAGGGCACGGGCCAATCCGATTTGACAGACACCCCAGCCCGCCGCGACCCCGCCGAGCATGGCGGCGAGCAGGCGCGACCCGGCGGGCGCGATATTTTCGGCGCCGTCCGGTGGCCAGAACAGCAGGTCGAATGCCAGACCGGCCGTACCGTTCAAGCCGGGCAGGTTCGAGGCTGCCACCAGCAGGCCGAAGCCAAGGATCAGCCATCCGCCGATCTCGAGCACCCGGGTGAAGTCGCGTTGCATCATCTTTCTCCTTTCGCCAAATCGGCGCGACGATGGGGCTGTCGCGCGCGCGGAGCAATTACCTGTGGGGTAGGTGTTTTGCCGACGAACCGGTGCTAGGCTGGGCGGCATGAGCGATTTCCCTTCCCTCCTGCGCCTCTGGCGCACCAAAAGGCGCTACAGCCAGCTTGCGCTCGCCGCGGATGCCGGGATTTCCGCCCGCCATCTGTCCTTCCTTGAAACCGGGCGCGCCAGGCCGAGCCGCGCCATGGTGTTGCGGCTTGCCGAAGTGCTGCAGATGCCGCGCGGTGACACCAACGGTGCGCTCGCTGCTGCGGGGTTCTCTGACGCGTTCAGTCAGCACAGGCTTGATAGCGCAGCGCTGGCGCCCGCGCGCGCAGCGCTCGACCGGCTGATGCAGCGGCACATGCCCTATCCGGCCGTGATGATGGACCGCGACTGGCGGATCGTCGATCTCAACCCAGCCGCGGCCCGCCTCTATGGCCCGGCCGGGCTCGGGGCCGGCGACAGCATTCTCGACGTCCTAGGTCTGCCCGGCGGACCGCAGGCGATGATCGAGAACTGGCCCGAGGTTGGCGCCCATCTTCTCACGCGCCTTCGGGCGGAAAGCCGGGCGGGCGGCGGCATCGCTTTGCTTGATCGCGCCGCCGCGCGGCTTGCCGCCGACCCGGATGTCGCGCGCCAGTCCGGAACCGGGCAGACACCGCCGCTTATCCCCACGATCTACCGGCTGGGCGAGCGGCGCCTGTCGCTCTTCTCGACCTTCGTCCAGATCGGTGGCGGCGAGGACATAACGCTCACGGAGTTGCGGCTCGAGATGATCTTTCCGATGGATGAAGCGACAGGGCTCTTTCTGGAAACCCTTGCCTGACCTCGAACGGGTCGGCTGAACGCGACGGAATCAGCGCCCCTTCCAGATCCAGCCGCCGCCAAGTATGCGGCCGGTCGGGCCAGTGCTGCCGCTCTCGTAGAAGACGCAGGCCTGCCCGGGGCTCACGCCATCCTCAGGGTCCAGCAGTTCCACCTCCGCCTCGGTGGCCGAGAGCGGGCGGATGACGGCGGGGCGGGGCGGGCGGGTCGAGCGGATCTTGACCGCGACCTGCCATTCCTCGGCGCTGTCGAAGGCGCTGTCGCCCAGCCAGTTGATCTCGCGCACCGGCACGATGCGGGTGGCGAGCGCCTCTTTCGGGCCGACGATCACCCGGCGGCTGTCGGGGTCGAGCTTCACCACATAGAGCGGATCGCCCGTGCCGCCGACGCCCAGACCGCGGCGCTGGCCGATCGTATAATGGATCACGCCGCGATGTTCGCCCATGACGCGCCCGTCGAGATGCACGATCTCACCCGGGTCGGCGGCGCCGGGGCGCAGCTTCTCGATTACCGAGGCATAATTGCCATTCGGTACGAAGCAGATGTCCTGGCTATCGGGCTTGTCGGCTACCGACAGCCCGTACTTCGCTGCAAGCGCGCGGGTTTCGGCCTTGGACGGCAGGTGCCCGAGCGGGAAGCGCAGGAATGAAAGCTGTTCCGGCGTCGTCGAGAAGAGGAAATAGGACTGGTCGCGGTTCGCGTCCGCCGCGCAATGCAGCTCCGGTCCCGCCGTCCCCATCTTGCGCTGGATATAGTGGCCGGTCGCCATGCAGTCGGCGTCAAGCTCCTTCGCGGTGGCGAGAAGGTCCTTGAACTTTACCCTTTCGTTGCAGCGGATGCAGGGCACCGGCGTCGCACCCGCCAGATAGGCATCGGCAAATTCCTCGATGACCGCCTCGCGGAACATGTTTTCGTAATCGAGCACGTAATGCGGGAACCCCATCGCCTCGGCAACCCGGCGCGCATCATGGATGTCTTGCCCTGCGCAGCAGGCGCCCTTCTTGGCCAGCGCTGCGCCGTGATCGTAGAGCTGCAGCGTCACACCCACCACATCGTAACCCTCTTCCTTCAGCATGGCGGCCACGACCGAACTGTCGACGCCGCCGGACATGGCAACGACGACACGGGTGTCGGCAGGGGCCTTGGCAAGGCCAAGCGAGTTCAGCGGCAGGTCTTTCATCGGAATGCTCATCAGGGTCCGACGGAATATAGGAAAATTCGAAACACTCACAAGGCCGGGTTTCACCCCTCATTAAGCCAGCTTTGGGAGGCTTGGCGCCGGTGAAGAGCTGGTTCGTCAGGGGGTGCCCGATGTTTCTCAAGAAGATCGACGGTCCAAGGGCGGTGACGCTGCCGGATGGAACGGTGATGACGCGCGCCGATCTGCCGCCGCCGGAAACGCGGCGCTGGGTGGCAAGCCGCAAGGCGCGCGTGGTGCGCGCGGTCCAGCATGGTCTGTTGCCGCTGAAAGAGGCGCTTGAGCGCTATGCGCTGTCCGAGGAGGAGTTCGATCTCTGGCGTGCGGCGGTGGAGCAATATGGCGAAAAGGCACTGAAGGTCACGGCTTTGCAAAAGTATCGCCAACTTTAGGTTGTATTTTTATACTGGAATGCGTCGGTAACGTGTGATTAACCATTTCGGCCCATGGTTAAGGTAATGAAGGCTTTAACGCGGAGTGCGGCGCATGAGAATTTTGCTCGTTGAAGACGATCCCACCACCTCCCGGAGTATCGAACTGATGCTGACGCATGCGAACCTGAACGTCTATTGCACCGACCTGGGCGAAGAAGGGATCGATCTGGCGAAGCTCTATGACTACGACCTGATCCTTCTTGATCTGAACCTGCCAGACATGAACGGTCATGAGGTGCTGCGCCAGCTTCGCCTGTCGAAGATCGCCACGCCCATACTGATTCTGTCGGGCGCCGACGATACGGAAAACAAGATCCGCGGTTTCGGCTTCGGCGCCGACGATTATCTGACCAAGCCCTTCCACCGCGAGGAACTGGTGGCGCGCATCCATGCGATCATCCGCCGCTCGAAGGGCCATGCCCAGTCGATCATCCGCACCGGCCATATCAATGTGAACCTCGACGCCAAGACCGTGGATGTCGACGGACTGCCGGTGCATCTGACCGGCAAGGAATATCAGATGCTCGAGCTTCTGAGTCTCAGGAAAGGCACGACGCTCACCAAGGAGATGTTCCTCAATCATCTTTATGGCGGGATGGACGAGCCGGAACTGAAGATCATCGATGTCTTCATCTGCAAGCTGCGGAAGAAGCTGGCCGAGGCCACGGGCGGCGAGAATTACATCGAGACGGTTTGGGGGCGGGGCTATGTGTTGCGCGAGCCCCATCCGCAGGACATGGACCGGCGGGTCGCCGTCGGCGCCTGAGAGGGCGGAGCGGGTTCAGCACGGCGGCAGGCACCAGCCCCGGCGAAGGGCGGTTCCCGAGGTTTCGGAGGTCGCCTTTCTGCCTTGGGCGCGGTTTCCGTCAACAGGCGATCCTGACATATGTTCCCGCCGAGCCTCCGCTGGGCTGCCCACGCAAGTGGATCGCCAGCGCCACTGCCCTGCTGGGATGAATCCGGTGCCGGTTCTGCGCGTCGGTCATGTGTTTCAGACTGGCTAGACGTGCCCGGCTACGGTCGGTCGTGCGTTGATCGGTATGGGGTTTCGTCTCGCCTGTGGCGGGCCGACCCGCCGGCGGCTCTGCCCCCGGGCCCCCGAGGTATTTAGGCCAAGATGAACAGCATTCGAATACTGCGTTTGGTTTCGGCCGATAGCAGTGCCCGAGCGGCTCTGGCCCTGCAGAACCGCCTGACTGTCTGGGGGCTGGACCCGGCGCTGGCTTGATCCTAACAGTGGGGAAAGACCGGAGGTGGCGATGGCGGTGGGTGCGGTGGAACGTATGAGCGAAGCAGAGGCGCGCGCCGACTGGGCCCGGATCGCTGAAGAGGTTCGCCGCGCCAACCGCGCCTATCATGCCGAGGACGCGCCGGAGATATCGGATGCCGATTATGATGCGCTGAAGGCACGGCTTCGTGCCCTAGAGGCGCGTTTCCCCGATCTGGCGGCGGAGAGCCCGACGGAAGAGGTGGGTGCGGCGCCGTCGGAGACGTTCGCCAAGGTGACGCATGCGGTGCGGATGCTGTCGCTGGAAAATGCCTTCTCGGAAGAAGATGCCGCCGATTTCGTGGAGCGTGTGCGGTCGTTCCTGAACCTCGCGGCAGAGGCGGAGCTGGCGGTGACGGCGGAGCCCAAGATCGACGGGCTGTCGCTATCCTTGCGCTATGAAAAGGGCTGGCTTGTGCAGGCGGCGACGCGCGGCGATGGGGCGGTGGGGGAGAATGTCACCGACAATGCCCGCACCATCGCCGATATTCCCGCGCGGTTGTCAGGGGCGCCGGACCTTCTAGAGGTGCGGGGCGAGGTCTATATGAGCCACGCCGATTTTGCCGCGCTGAATGCGCGACAGGCAGCGGCGGGCGAGAAGACCTTCGCCAATCCGAGGAATGCGGCGGCGGGATCCTTGCGCCAGCTGGACGCCGGCATCACCGCCGCGCGGCCATTGCGGTTCTTTGCCTATAGCTGGGGGGCACTGTCAGAGCCGCTGGCGGTCACGCAGATCGGCGCGGTCGAACGGCTTGCAGCGTTGGGCTTCCAGACCAACCCCCGGACGCGGGTCTGCCGGTCGCTGCCCGAGATGATGGTGGCCTACCGCGAGATTGAACAGGCGCGTGCGACCTTGGGCTATGACATCGACGGCGTGGTCTACAAGATCGACAATCTGGCACTGCAGGCGCGGCTCGGCTTCCGCTCGACCACGCCGCGCTGGGCGATTGCCCATAAGTTTCCGGCGGAACTGGCCTGGACGCAGCTCGAGGCGATCGACATTCAGGTCGGCCGCACCGGGGCGCTGTCGCCCGTGGCGCGGCTTAAGCCGGTGACGGTCGGCGGGGTCGTCGTGTCGAACGCGACGCTGCACAATGAGGATTACATCGCCGGGCGCGACGCCAAGGGCAGCCCGATCCGCGAAGGCAAGGATATCCGCGTGGGCGACTGGGTGCAGGTGTATCGCGCGGGCGACGTGATCCCGAAGATCGCCGATGTCGATCTGTCGCAACGGCCCGAAGGCGCGGAACCCTATTTCTTTCCGCACCGCTGCCCGGAATGCGGGTCGGACGCCGTGCGGGAAGAAGGCGATGCCGTCCGCCGTTGCACCGGCGGCCTCATCTGCCCGGCGCAGGCGGTCGAGAAACTGAAGCATTTCGTCTCGCGCGGAGCCTTTGATATCGAGGGGCTGGGGGCAAAGCAGATCGAGATGTTCTTCGCCGACGATCAATTGCCGATCCGGGAACCGGCCGACATTTTCACGCTTGCGGCGCGCGATGCAGCGAACCTGACCAAGCTGAAGAACCGCGACGGGTTTGGGGAACGGTCTGCCGCGAACCTCTTTGCCGCGATCGAGGACCGGCGGGCGATCCCGCTGAACCGCGTGATCTTTGCGCTTGGCATCCGCCATGTCGGCGAAAGTGCCGCGAACCTTCTGGCGCGGAATTACGGGACCTGGGAGGCGTTCGAGGCGGCGATGACCGGGGCGCAGGTTGGCGAGGGGCCGGACTGGCAGGCGCTGACCGCGATTGACGGGGTGGGCGATGTGCTGGCGGCCTCGGTGGTGAATGCCTTCCATCAGGAGGCCGAGCGCGCCTCGATCGACCGGCTGGTCGCGCAGCTGAAGATCGCTGAGGTGGCGCGGCCCGTGACCGAAGGCAGCCCGGTCGCAGGCAAGACGGTGGTCTTTACCGGGACGCTCGAAAAGATGACGCGCGCCGAAGCCAAGGCGCGGGCCGAGGCCCTGGGGGCCAAGGTCGCGGGTTCGGTCAGTGCCAAGACCGATCTGCTGGTCGCGGGGCCGGGGGCGGGATCGAAAGCCAAGGAGGCCGAACGCCTCGGGGTCGAAACCATCGACGAAGACGCCTGGCTGAGGCTGATCGGCGGATGAGCCGCCCGGCGGTCCTCTTTCCGCTTTTCGCGGATGTCGAGACGCTTGAGGGGATCGGGCCCAAGGCCGCGAAACTTCTGCCCGCGCTGGGGATCGAGCGGCCGAGGGATTTTCTCTTCACCTTGCCCTATGCGGTCATCGACCGGCGGCTGCGCGCTTCGATCCGCGATGCGGTGTTGCCCGCCACTGTGACGGTCGAGGTCGAGGTCGGCGCCCATGTGCCCGCGCGGCGCAAGGGCGGGCCGGTCCGGGTCTTCGTGCGGGATGCCGCGACGGAGTTCCAGCTGGTCTTCTTCCACCTGAAGGGCGATTACCTTGCCAAGCAATTGCCGACGGGCCAGCGACGCATCGTCTCTGGCAAGGTCGAGATATTCGACGGGCTGGCGCAGATGGTCCATCCCGACCATATATTGCGCCCTGAGGAGGCGCGCGAACTGGCGGAGTTCGAGCCGGTCTATCCCCTGACCGCCGGGGTCACGCAAAAGCAGATGGCGCGCGCCGCGGGGGCGGCGCTGATGCGGGCGCCAGCCCTGTCCGAATGGATCGACCCCGCGCTTCTGGCGCGCGAGGGCTGGCCGGGCTGGCAGGCAGCACTGGAGGCCGCCCATCAGCCGAAGGGCGCGGCGGATTGCGCGCCCGAGGCTCCGGCGCGGCTAAGGCTCGCCTATGACGAGATGTTTGCCCATCAGCTGACCCTGTCGCTAGCCCGCACTGCTTTCCGGCGCGGCAAGGGCAGGGCGTCGGTGGGGGACGGGCATCTGCAAGGCCGCGTGCGCGCGGCGCTGCCCTACGAGCCCACCGCGGCGCAGGAACGCGCGATTGCCGAGATTGCCGCCGATATGGGGTGCGACAAGCGGATGAGCCGGCTGTTGCAGGGCGATGTCGGGTCGGGCAAGACACTGGTTGCCTTCATGGCGCTTCTGAACGCGGTCGAGGCGGGCGGGCAGGGCGTGATGATGGCGCCCACGGAAATCCTTGCGCGCCAGCATTTCGACGGGCTGAAACCGCTGGCGGAGAGTGCCGGCGTGACGCTCGATATCCTGTCGGGCCGAGACCGTGGGACGGAGCGGGCGGCGAAGCTGAAGGCGCTCGCCGCGGGCCAGTTGCAGGTGCTGGTGGGGACGCATGCCGTGTTCCAGAAGGACGTGGCCTTCCACGACCTGAGGCTCGCGATCATCGACGAGCAGCACCGGTTCGGGGTCGAGCAACGCAAGGAACTTGGTGCGAAGGGCATCGCGGCGGATGTGCTGGTGATGACGGCGACGCCGATCCCGCGCTCGCTGGCGCTGGCGCAATATGGCGACATGGATGTCTCGGTCCTGGATGAGAAACCGCCCGGACGGACGCCGGTGAAGACGGCGCTGATTTCATCGGGGCGGTATGAGGAGGTGGTGGCGCATCTGAGGCAGGCGGTGGCCGAGGGGCGGCAGGCCTATTGGGTCTGCCCGCTGGTCGAGGAAAGCGAGCTGGTCGATCTGATCGCGGCGGAGGACCGGTTCAAGACCCTTCGGGCGGCCTTGGGCGAAGGGGTCGTGGGGCTGGTCCACGGTCAGATGGCGCCCGCCGACAAGGATGCAGCGATGGCCGATTTCGTGGCGGGCCGCAGCAAGGTTCTGGTGGCGACGACCGTGATCGAAGTGGGGGTGAACGTGCCCAATGCCTCGATCATGGTGATCGAGCGGGCCGAGACCTTCGGGCTTGCCCAGCTGCATCAATTGCGCGGCAGGGTAGGGCGCGGGGCGGCGGAATCGACCTGCCTGATGATGTATCAGCCGCCCCTGTCCGAGGCGGCGGAGCGGCGGCTGCAGATACTCCGCGAGAGCGAGGACGGGTTTCGCATCGCCGAGGAAGATCTTGCCATGCGCGGCGCGGGCGATCTGGTCGGCACCGCACAGTCCGGCCTGCCACGCTTCCGCGTCGCCGATCTTGACCGGCAGGCGGCATTGATGGCGGTCGCGCAAAGCGATGCGCGGGCGTTGCTGGCGACCGATCCGGAGCTTACCGGCCCGCGCGGTCAGGCGGCTCGGGTGCTTTTGTGGCTGATGGGCAAGGACGAGGCGATCCGCTTTATCGCCGTCGGTTAGGTTTTGTTCGCGAATGTTCTTAAAAAGTTCTTTACATCAGCTGATCCATGTGAGAACAAAAGGGCAACAATGATGGAGGAACCGATGCGTGACCTGAAAGCCGCCTTTTCCCGCTCTCACGAAACCATGCTGATCGATGCGGCGGGGCTTGCCTCGCTGATCGCCATGCTGATCGTCGGTCTCCACCTGCCCGATCTGATCTGACCCTGCCCAAGCGGTCTTCCCCGGGGGCCTGCCTGTCCCGCAGTGATACCCCCCGGGCCGATCCCCAGTCGGCCCCGTCCCCGGTAACCGCAGACTGCCGCCGTGTCCCTGCCGGGACACGGCGGTTTTTTCTTGAAGAGCGGGAGGGCGCCGCCCTCCCGCACCCTCCCGGAGTATTTGTGGACAGAACGTGGGGATCAGTGAGTCTTTGAAAAAGCGTCGACGGTTGCCTCCAACACCAGCAGGATCGAGGCATGGCGGTTGGCATAGTCGCGCGCGGGTGTCAGCACCTCGTAGCCATCGAAAGGCGGGGTAGGGACGGGGCCCATCTCCTTCAACATCGCCTTCAGTTCGTCGCGCGCCTTCAGCACTTCTGCCTCGGTCCGCCCGACCATCTGTGCGCCGGCAATCGCGGCCGAAGCCTGGCCAAGCGCACAGGCCTTCACATCCTGGCCAAAGCGGGTGATGCGGCCATCCTTCAGCCCCAGATCGACGGTGACGGTTGAACCGCAGAGCGGCGAGCGGCGCATGGCCGACGCGTCGGGATGGTCGAGACGTTCGGCATGGGGAATGTCGGCCGCGAGCGCCAGGATGCGCTGCGAATAGAGTTTGATGAGATCGGTCTCGCTCATGGCCCCGCCCGAATTGCCGCCCCTGAATTGCCGCCCCTGCGGTTTGGCCCTAAAGATAGAGGCCGGTTCTGGGAAATCAACGAGACGAAGATGCTATTTGACGCGACCACACTACGCTTCGACGCTTCCGGGCTTTTGCCGGTGATCGCGCAGGACCATGCCTCGGGCGAGGTTCTGATGCTCGCCTGGATGAATGCGGATGCGGTGAGCCGGACGCTGGAGACCGGGCGCGTCACCTACTGGTCGCGCTCGCGGCAGTCTTTCTGGGTGAAGGGCGAAAGTTCCGGCCATGTGCAGAGGCTGGTCGAACTGCGCGTCGATTGTGACCGCGATTGCCTTCTGGTGCGGGTCGAGCAGACCGGTCCGGCCTGCCATACCAACCGTCGGACCTGCTTTTACACGGCGGTGCAGGATGGGGCAGAGGTCGAACTGATGGCGCCTGAGGCGCACTGACCGGCCTCAGTTCAGGTAAAACTCCCCCGTCACATTCTGCCAGTCGCCCGGACGAATGAGCCTGCGATGGGTAAAGCGCACCGAATGCAGCGGCCCGTCGATCTTTTCCTGCTAGAATTCGATGAAGTGGAAGAGCTCCGGGTAGTCCGGCGCGAGATCATATTCCTGCCAGATGAAGCTGTTCAGCACATGGCGATGGTCCGGCATCCGGTAGTAAAGTTCCGCCGTGGTCAGCCCATAGCCTTTGAGCATCAGTTCGGTTTCCGCCGCCGGTCCCGCTGCACGCATCGAACCCTCCTTCGCGCGCCTTTCCCGATAGGATAATGGCAGAAGGTTACTTTCAAATGAAATCAAAACCTTGGCAGGAATCCGGCGGGATGGTGCCTCGCGCGCGCCCGCGCGCCTTGCACCCCAGAGATGGGATGAAGTATAGTGCCTGACAACAATATCTAGACAGAAAAAGGCCTGGGCAGTCACGTGACCGACGAACCGGAAGTTCCTGAAAACGCTGAAGAATCTCACCCCCGCATGTTCCATGCCGGACCCTCGGTCGCGATCGAGGAGGAGATGAAGACCGCCTATCTCGATTACGCGATGAGCGTGATCGTGAGCCGCGCGATCCCCGATCTGCGCGACGGGCTGAAACCGGTCCATCGCCGCATCCTTTATGCGATGTATGAAACCGGCAATACGCACGACAAACCCTACCGCAAATCGGCGCGTCCGGTGGGCGACGTGATGGGGAAATATCACCCCCATGGCGACGCGGCGATCTATGATGCGCTCGTCCGCATGGCGCAGGATTTTTCCATGTCTGTGCCGCTCTTGGACGGGCAGGGCAACTTTGGTTCGATGGATGGCGATAACCCCGCCGCCATGCGCTATACCGAGGTCCGGATGGAGAAAGTGGCGGCCTCGCTTCTCGACGATATCGAGAAGGAGACGGTCGATTTTCAGGACAATTACGACGGCAAGGACCGGGAGCCGACCGTGCTGCCGGCCCGCTTCCCGAACATGCTGGTCAATGGCGCTGGCGGCATCGCCGTCGGCATGGCGACGAATATCCCGCCCCACAACCTCGGCGAGGTCATCGACGGCACGCTTGCCCTGATCGACAACCCCGACCTTTCCATGGAAGCGCTGATGGAGATCATCCCGGCGCCGGATTTTCCGACAGGCGGGCTGATCCTTGGCCGTTCGGGGGCGCGGAAGGCCTATCTGGAGGGCCGCGGCTCGGTCATCATCCGGTCGAAAACCCGGGTCGAGGAGATCCGCAAGGACCGTTTCGCCATCGTGGTGGACGAGATCCCCTATCAGGTGAACAAGGCGACGATGATCGAGAAGATCGCGGAACTGGTGCGCGACAAGAAGATCGAGGGCATCGCCCATGTGCAGGACGAATCTGACCGGGTGGGCGTGCGCGTCGTCATCGAACTGAAGCGCGACGCGACGGCGGAGGTGGTGCTGAACCAGCTGTTCCGATTCACGCCCCTGCAGACCTCGTTCGGCTGCAACATGCTTGCGCTGAACGGCGGTCGACCGGAACAGCTGACGCTGAGGGATTTTCTCACCAATTTCATCAGCTTCCGCGAAGAAGTTGTCGCACGCCGCACCGCGTTTGAACTGAGGAAGGCCCGCGAACGCAGCCATATCCTGTGCGGCCTGGCGGTCGCTGTGTCGAACGTCGATGAGGTGGTGCAGACCATCCGTTCCTCCGCCGATCCGGCCGAGGCGCGCGAACGGCTGATGACCCGGCGCTGGCCCGCCCATGACATCGCGCCCTATATCCGGCTGATCGACGACCCGACCCACAAGATGAACGAGGACGGGACCTATAACCTGTCGGAGATTCAGGCCCGCGCCATTCTTGACCTGCGCCTGCAACGGCTGACCGCGATCGGCGTCAAGGAAGTGACGGACGAGCTGGAAGAGCTTGCGGCGAAGATCAAGGATTACCTCGCCATTCTCGGCTCGCGCGACCGGATCATGGAGATCATCGGAAACGAGTTGCGCGAAGTGCGGGCCGCCTTCGCCGAACCGCGCCGGACCGAGATCGTCGATTGGGCGGGCGATCTGGAAGACGAAGACCTGATCGAGCGTGAGGATATGGTCGTCACCATCACCTCGGGCGGCTACATCAAGCGCACGCCGCTCGCCGAGTTCCGCGCACAGCGCCGGGGCGGCAAGGGCCTTGCCTCGATGCAGACCAAGGAAGACGATGTGGTCACGACGCTTTTCGTCGCGAACACCCATACGCAGCTTCTGTTCTTCACCACCGACGGCATGGTCTACAAGCTGAAGACCTGGCGCCTGCCGCTTGCGGGCCGCAATGCCAAGGGCAAGGCGATCGTCAATATCCTGCCGATCGTGCAGGGCGTGACCATTGCCGCGCTGATGCCCGTGGATGTGCCGGAGGAGGAGTGGGACGATCTGCAGATCTTCTTTGCCACCTCTGAAGGCGACGTGCGCCGCAATGCTTTGTCTGATTTCACCAATGTGATGCGCAACGGCAAGATCGCGATGAAATTGCCCGAGGGCGTGAGCCTCGTGAATGCGCGCATATGCGACGAGAATGACGATGTGATGCTGGTGACCGAGATGGGCCGCGCGATCCGCTTCCCGACGACCGAGGTGCGCGTCTTCAAGGGCCGCGATTCGACCGGTGTGCGTGGCATTCGCCTTGCGGCGGGCGACAGCGTGGTATCGATGTCGGTCATCCGCCATTTCGAGGCCGATCCGGCCGAACGCGCCGCCTATCTCAAGCAGCGCCGCCTGATGGCCGGCGCGCTTGAGGACGAGGTCGAGGATGACGAGGAAGAGGCGGTCGAGGGCGGCCAGTTGTCGCCCGAACGCTATGCTCAGATGTCGGCGGCCGAGGATCTGATCCTGACCGTCACCGCCTCGGGCCTTGGCAAGCTTACCTCCTCGCATGATTACCCGGTGCGTGGTCGTGGCGGCCAGGGGGTGAAGGCGATCAGCCAGGGCTCGCGCGGCGGGCGGCTCATTGCCTGCTTCCCGGTCGAGGGCGACGATCAGGTGATGCTTGTCACCTCCACAGGCCAGTCGATCCGCTGCCCAGTCGAGGGGATTTCCTTCCGCTCGCGCTCGGCGGGCGGGGTCAAGGTCTTTGACACGGGCACGGACGAGGAAGTGGTCTCGGTCGCCCATGTCGCGGGCGAGGGCGCGGAGGAAGAGGCGGAGTGATCCGCCTTCCTTCGACCCGATTGGCCGTCACGAAGACATGCCGATTTTGACACATTCTTAACCTACTGCCGCCAGACTCACATTCAAGACTGGGCATGTCGGACGGTGATCTCGGGAAGGGCGCCGTCCCCAGCTAGAAGGGGAAGGTCATGGCATATACCGATCTCGCGGGTCGCATTGGCGAAACCAAACGGGAAGAAGGCGCGCTGCGCCGGTTCCTGACGACGTTCTTCGCGGCGCGCTCCGAGCGGACGGTGACCGGACCGGCGCCCCGCAAGCTCGCAGGGCCCGTGCCCGGCGATGTCCGCGCCCGTGGCTACCTCGACGATCTCGATATCGAAGTCGGGTTCTGAGGCTTTTCTTCCCCGACCTCATGGTCTAATCCGCGCGTATGGACGCGCAATTGAATATCGTCGGCGGCGGCATGGCAGGCTCCGAGGCCGCCTGGCAGGCCGCCAACATGGGGATCCGGGTCTGCATTCATGAAATGCGCCCCAAGGTCGGCACCTTTGCCCATCGCACCGGCCATTTCGCCGAGATGGTCTGTTCCAATTCCTTCCGCTCCGACGATGACGAACGCAATGCGGTCGGGCTTCTGCATTGGGAAATGCGCGCGGCGAGCGGGCTGATCATGGAAATGGCCACGCGCCACCGCTTGCCGGCAGGCGGCGCGCTGGCGGTGGATCGCGACCCTTTCGCCGAAAGCGTCACCGAACAGTTGCGATCTCATCCGAACATTTCCGTTTCAGAAGAGGAAGTTACCGAACTTCCCTCAAGCGGATCCTGGATCATTGCGACCGGCCCGCTGACCTCCTCGCGTCTGGGTCAGGCCATCGCCGCCGAGACCGGCAGCGACGCGCTCGCCTTCTTCGATGCCATTGCCCCCATCGTCTATGCCGAGACGGTCGACATGTCGGTTGCCTGGATGCAATCGCGCTATGACAAGGGCGAGACCCTCGAGGAACAGACCGCCTATATGAACTGCCCGATGGACAAGGATCAGTACGAGGCCTTCATCGACGCGCTTCTCGCTGCCGACAATACCCAGTTTCACGAGGGCGAAACGGCTGGCTATTTCGACGGCTGCCTGCCCATCGAGGTGATGGCCGAACGCGGACGCGAGACCCTGCGCCACGGGCCGATGAAACCGGTGGGGCTGACGAATGCACACACGCCGGAACAGAAACCCTACGCGGTCGTACAGCTGCGGCGCGATAATGCTCTGGGGACGCTCTACAATATCGTGGGTTTCCAGACCAAGATGAAGTACGGCGCGCAAGTGGATGTTTTCCGCAAGATTCCGGCGCTGGAGAATGCCTCGTTCGCCCGCCTCGGCGGCATCCACCGCAATACGTTCATCAACTCGCCGACACTTCTTGATGACCGCATGCGGCTGAAATCCCGGCCTAACATCCGCTTTGCCGGTCAGATCACCGGCGTCGAGGGCTATGTCGAAAGCGCTGCCATGGGGCTTCTGGCGGGCCGGATGGCTGCGGCGGAAATTCTGGGGCAAGACCTCGCGCCACCGCCGCCCGAAACCGCGATGGGATCGCTCATCCATCACATCACCGGCGGCGCGGAAGCAAAGACCTTCCAGCCGATGAACGTGAATTTCGGCCTCTTCCCGCCCATCGACGCCAAGGGCGGCCGCAAGGGCCGCAAGGACCGCTACAAGGCCTATACCGACCGCGCGAAGGCAGCCTTCACCGAATGGCTGTCGTAACCCGCTTCGCGCCATCGCCCACCGGGCCTCTGCACCTCGGCCATGCCTATTCCGCGATCCTCGCCCATGACATGGCGCGGGCCGCGGGCGGGCGTTTCCTCCTGCGGATCGAGGATATCGACCGCGCGCGGGCGCGTCCCAAGTGGGAGGAAGCGATCTATGATGACCTCACCTGGCTGGGCCTCGCCTGGGAAAGGCCGGTCGTCCGCCAGTCCGACAGACTTGATTTTTACCGCGATGCTCTCGCGCGCCTCTGGTCGACCGGCCTGCTTTACGAATGCACCTGTTCCCGGCGCGACATCGAAGAGGCGTCAAGCGCACCGCAGGAAGGCGCCGCACCACGCTTTGGTCCCGACGGGCTGGTGTATCCGGGTACCTGCCGGACCCGTCCGCGCGGCACGGTATTGCCCTCAGGCGCCCTGCGCCTTGATATGGCGGGTGCCGTCCGGGCGGCGGTCACCTTTTACGAAGAGGGCGCCGGACCAAGCGGCGAGGGCGGCACGATATCGATCGCCCCGACCGATCTCGTCGAAAGCATCGGCGATGTGGTGCTAGCCCGCCGCGACATGGGCACGTCCTACCATCTGTCGGTCGTGGTCGATGATGCCGCGCAGGGCGTCACTCATGTGACGCGCGGCGAGGACTTGTTCGAGGCCACGGCGATCCACGTGCTGTTGCAGCGCCTGCTTGGCTTGCCGACGCCCGTCTATCACCACCACCGCCTGATCCGTGACGAGGCGGGCAAGCGTCTGGCCAAGCGCGACGATGCCCGCGCGATCCGCACATATCGAGACGAGGGCGCTACCCCTGCCGATATCCGGCGGATGGTCGGCCTTATCTGATCCTTTCACTGTGGATCAAATATCCCGGGAGCGCGAGAGCAGAGCCCTCGCCCTTCACGCCGCCTGCGCCGCCTTCTTGCGCAGTAGCATTCCGAACAGATCGCGCGGATCGTCCGGGTCGGCGATCATGTCGAGGTCTTCACTGAACTTGAGGCTCTTCGGCAGGGCCTTCAGCTGCCCGAGCACATAGCGGAGTGCCGAGAAATCCTCGATCGCGAAGCCGACGGAATCGAAAAGCGTGATCGCGCGAGCGTCTTCGCGGCCCCGGATCGCGCCAGTCATCACCTGCCACAGCTCCTTCACCGGATAGTCCTCGGCCAGTTGCTGTATCTCGCCCTCAATCCTCGTCTGGGCGGGATATTCCACGAAGATATCGGATCTTAGGAGGATATCCTTGTGCAACTCGGTCTTGCCCGGGCAATCGCCGCCGACCGCGTTGATATGAACACCCGAGCCCACCATATTGTCCGTGAGGATCGTCGCATACTGCTTGTCTGCGGTCACGGTGGTGATGATGTGAGCCCCGAGGATCGCGTCTTCGGCGCTCTTGCAGGACACGACCTTCAGGCCCGAGCCGCCTAGGTTCTTGGCGCACTTCATCGTTGCCGCCGGGTCGATGTCGTAGAGGCGGACCTCATTGACCCCACAGATGGCCTGGAAGGCCAGCGCCTGAAACTCCGCCTGCGCGCCATTGCCGATAAGCGCCATCACCGTGGACCCCTCGGGTGCGAGCCATTTGGCCGCAAGGGCCGACATGGCGGCCGTCCGCAGCGCCGTCAGGATTGTCATCTCGGTCAGCAGAACCGGGTAGCCGGTGTTGACGTCGGCGAGAAGCCCAAAGGCTGTAACGGTTTGCAGACCTTCCTTCATGTTCTTCGGATGGCCGTTCACATACTTGAACCCGTACATCTCGCCGTCCGAGGTCGGCATCAGTTCGATCACGCCGACGTCGGAATGGGAGGCCACGCGCGGCGTCTTGTCAAACAAGGGCCAGCGGCGGAAATCGGCCTCGATCTCGTCGGCGATATCCTTCATCACCTTCTCGACGCCGAGGTGAAGGACGAGCCGCATCATATTGTCGACGCTGACGAAAGGGACGATATTGAGGTTCTGCTTCATCATCTCAGTAGCTCCGCGTCGGCCGGTCGAAGACCTTGCGGCCCATGAGAGAGCCCACAAGCTCCACCATCAGTTTCGCGGTCCGGCCACGTTCGTCGAGGAAGGGGTTCAGCTCGACAAGGTCGAGCGAGGTGACAAGGCCGCTTTCGTGCAGAAGCTCCATCACCAGATGCGCCTCGCGGAAGGTGGTGCCGCCCGGAACCGTGGTGCCGACGGCGGGCGCGATCGACGGGTCGAGGAAATCGACGTCGAGCGAGACATGCAGCATGCCGTTCTCGGCCCGCACCCGTTCGAGGAACTCGCGCAGGGGCGCGACAATGCCGCGTTCGTCAAGCACGCGCATGTCGCAGATGACCATATCGCTTTTCAGAAGCGAGGCATGTTCCGCTGGATCGACCGAACGGATGCCATAGAGGCAGATCCGATCTTCCGGCACAGGATCGGGGAAGGGCGGGAAGGCGTCGAAACCGGTGTGACCAGCGATATAGGCAACCGGCGTGCCATGCAGGTTGCCCGACTGGGTGGTGAGCGGCGTGTGGATGTCGGAATGGGCGTCAAGCCAGAGGACGAAGAGCGGGCGGCCTTCGGTCCGCGCATGGCGCGACGCTCCGGAGACCGTGCCAAGCGCCAGAGAATGGTCGCCGCCCATGATGATCGGGAAGGCGCCGGTTGCCAGCGCCTCTTCGGTGCGGTCGGCAAGCGCCGCAGTCCAGCCCACGGTTTCGGCCAGCGAATGGACGGCGGGGTTCGGGCAACTGACCGGCGCGAGCCTCGGCAGCGCGACATCGCCCCAGTCAGCGACCTCGTGGCCGAGATCGGTGATCGAAGGGCCGAGGCCCGCTACGCGGTAGGCGGCGGGGCCCATCAGGCAGCCCGCGCGTTTCTGGCCGCTGTCGATGGGGGCGCCGATAAGAATGCAGTTCTTCATGGTCAGTCCTTGGTCATTTCCGCCATGATGCCGCCCTCTTGCGTAAGTCTGAAAGCGAATTATTGTCGGATTGAGCGAAGCTTTGTTCGAAATGGCGGGAAGAATGACCGATTTGGACGATACCGATCAGCGGCTGGTAGCGGAACTCAGACGCGACGGTCGTGCGGCCCTGTCGGACTTGGCTGACCGGCTCGGACTGGCGCGCGCGACGGTCCGGGCGCGATTGGAAAGGCTGCAGGCACGGGGAGAGATCATCGGCTTCACCGTGCTGACGCGCGGCGATGTCAGCGCCTCGCCGGTGCGTGGTCTGATGATGATCGCCATCGAGGGCCGGGGGCAGGAACGGATCACCGCGCGGATGCTTGGCCTGCCCGAGGTACAGGCGGTCCATTCGACCAATGGCCGCTGGGACCTTGTGTGCGAACTTGGAACAAGGACGCTGGAAGAGCTGGACGCGCTGATTCTGAAGGTGCGCGGCTATGAGGGCGTGCTGGCGAGCGAGACCAACCTGCTTCTCTCGACCAAGCGGCCCGGTCGGCGTTAGGCGCGCCGCGTAGCCGCCCAGACCCAGATCGCGGCGAGGCCGAGCGACAGGATCGCGTTCCAGGAAGCCATCGACAGTCCGAGAAGTTGCCAGGCAACCTCGTCGCAGCGGATGAGCGGCGCCGCGAGGATCTGGTTCATCAGATCGTCGGCCGACAGTCCGCCGACATCGCCCGAGGTGCAGGTGGTCGGCCCGACCCAGAACCCGCGTTCGACCCCGGTGTGATAGAGGCCGACCCCGGCGGTTGCCAAGGCAGCCAGCGCGCCGAACCAGGCCAGCCCGGCGCGCCGCGTTGCCAGGCAAAGCACACCAATCACGATCGCCGCCACATGCGGCCAGCGCTGCCAGATGCAGAGCTTGCAGGGCGCATAGCCGAAGGCCTGAAAAATGAAGGCCCCGGCGAGAAGCGCAAGCGAGCCCCCGGCGGCGAGAAGGATGGCGGTGCGTTGCTGGGATGTCATAGAGTCTTGAGCCCGAAGTAAAGAAGGACAAGCAGGGCGATCACGACGGCGACAATCAGGGTCAGCCGCCGTTCGATGAAGGCGAGGATCGGTTCGCCATACCGGCGCAGCAGCCAGGCAAGAGCATAGAAGCGCCCGCCGCGCGCTACGATGGCCGACAGGATGAACAAAGGCAGGCTGAAGCCGACGACTCCCGAAAGGATCGTCACCACCTTCATCGGCGGCAGATGGGCAAGGCCGGACGTCACGAGCAGCACGAGGATCAGCCATGTGGAACCGGCCACATCGGCGCGCATCGCCTCGAACGTGTCGAGCTTATGGTAGAATTCCAAAAGCGGTCGCGCGAGCCATTCGAACGCGAAATAGCCGATGAACCAGCCGAAGATCCCGCCAAGGACCGAGGTCACGCTGGCGATGAAGGCAAGCCGCATGGCGCGGTCGGGCCGGGCGGCACACATCGGGATGAACAGAACGTCCGCCGGGATCGGAAAGACCGAACTTTCGACGAAGGAGATGGTGCCAAGCGCCGTGGTCGCGTGCCGCGAC
The DNA here is from genome assembly GCF_026626305.1 of Frigidibacter sp. RF13. Taxonomy (GTDB): domain Bacteria; phylum Pseudomonadota; class Alphaproteobacteria; order Rhodobacterales; family Rhodobacteraceae; genus TMP-24. The sequence goes on from NZ_JAPNUE010000001.1 coordinate 200,629, forward strand.
CGTGCCCAGGCCAGCGTCCAGTCATAAAGTTTTCGGAACATGCGGCCTCTGGTTTGCGTTGGGCGCCATTGGCCACGGCGCGGCGGGTCACGTCAAGAGGCAGGGCTTTCGCGGGCGTGACTGGTCGGATAAACTTTCCGCCAGCACCTGTAGGTGGGGCGGTTCATTTAGGGGGTAGGTCATGAAGTGGCAGGGTCGGCGCGGCAGCGCGAACATCGAGGATCGGCGGCGCATGTCGGCCGGGGGCGCCATCGGCGGCGGCGGGCTCGGCCTTGTGGTCGTGGCGCTGCTGGTCTGGGCGCTTGGCGGCGATCCGATCGCGGTGCTTCAGCAGGGGATGGGCGCCCAGCAGATCGGCGGCACCGGCGGCGGCGAGGTCACCGAAGCCGACGAGCGCGCAGCGCAGTTCGTTTCGGTCACGCTTGTCGATACCGAGGCGATCTGGAGCCAGATCTTCGAACAGGAGCTTGGCCGCGCCTATCAGCCGGTGACGCTTGTTCTGTTCAAGGGCGGCACCCAGTCGGGTTGCGGCGGCGCCTCGTCCATGACCGGGCCTTTCTATTGTCCGCTCGACAAGAAGGTCTATCTCGATACCGATTTCTTCGCCACGCTGTCCCAGCGCCTAGGCGCCAAGGGTGATTTCGCCGCCGCCTATGTCGTGGCGCATGAGATCGGCCATGCGGTGCAGGATCAACTGGGTATCCTTGAGAAGACCACCCAGATCCGCAAGCAATCGAGCGAAGCCGACAGCAATGCGATTTCTGTCAGAGTCGAGCTGCAGGCCGACTGTTTCTCGGGCGTCTGGGCGCGTTATGCGGCCGAGCAGCTTGGGACGCTTGAACAGGGCGATATCCAGGAGGCGGTGAATGCGGCGGCCCAGATCGGCGACGATACGCTGCAGCGCAACGCGGGCCAGCGCCCGATGCCCGACAGCTTTACCCACGGTTCGTCCGAGCAGCGCCAGCAATGGCTCGCGACCGGTTATCAGCAGGGCACGATCCGTGCCTGCGATACATTTTCGGCGAGCGCACCCTGAACCCTGAATGGCGCTTGAAAGCGTCTCCCGAGGCGGCTAAGGGTCATCCCGGTGGCCCGAGTGGCGGAATGGTAGACGCAGCGGATTCAAAATCCGTCGCCGCAAGGTATGCGAGTTCGAGTCTCGCCTCGGGCACCAGATTTCCAGCGAATCGCGTGGACCGGTGACGGCGACATGGGCCGTTCCCGGCGCTCGCTGGTAGCCTCGCGTGAGCTTCGATGACTGCGCTAACCATCTGTGAACCGGCAGGCTGTTGTCGTCATTGTTGGGGTTTTGGCGACGAAATGCGGCGGCAACGCCCCATGACGACGGCTCACGGGCCGCGAGCCCGCCGTTCTGCGATCTTTTGTTGTTCGAGTGGAAATAATGTCGGGTCTTCACGTGACGCTACGTCACAAGGGTGTGTGGGCGGATGCCCAAATTCCGCCACAATTCGGATGGAATAAGTAACCTATTCGTAAGTATAAATTCTCTACGCTCTTTCAGATGACCCTCCGGGGATTTTGTAACTGGCCTGTGTGATTGTTGGCCGCTTGTGTTGGAACCGCGACATTGCCTTGTCTGACCTCAGGAACACTCATCACGACACTCAGGGGCGAAAAGCCGGTGGAACAGCTTGTTCCAGGTGACCGTGTCGTGACCCGCGATGACGGATTGCAGACCGTACGTTCGGTGCGCCGTCGTGACTTCGATTACGGCCAGCTTGGCTCGGCGCCGCAGATGCAGCCGGTTCTCGTCACGGTCGGCGCCGTCTCGCGCGGGCTACCGGAGCGGGAGCTGCTGGTCAGCCCGTCGCTGCGCATTCTGACCCAGACGGCAGACCGCGACCAGCTGGTGGCGGCGGGCGAGATGACCGACGGTCACGCCATTCGCACCTGCTCGGTTCTGGGCGTCCGTTACGTTCATATCGGCTTCGACCGCGACGAGGTGATCCTCGCCAACGGTATCTGGGTCGAGGCCTTTCAACTTGCCGAGCGGCAGGGCGATGTACCGCGCGCGGCGCAAACTGAGGAATATCTGGAGCTGTTTGCCTCGGGGCAGGACAGCGAAACGGTTGTGGCGCGTCAGGACGGTATCTGAGGCGTGGGGATGGAACGGTGGTCCGATTTTGGGCTGCCGGTAACGAGTAAGGTCGAGGAGTTGCGAATGATGACGGTTCTGGTTCTTCTGTCCTGCGGTCTTCTGGGGCTTTCGGCCCCGGTGTTTGCGGCGATGCCGCAACGTGGCCGCGTCGCGGTTCGGTCTTCGATCTGACGGTTCCGATGCCGGGCGGTCTGCCCCGGTGTCCTATGTGATTTTGAGTAGAAGGTTAAAGGTCAATGAAGCACGCTTTTTTTCAGATTGAGGTAGACACGGCGGATCAGATTTCCTGCCTCACCGAAACGCGCCTTGAGGGCGCAGTGGGTGAGGAGCGGCTGGTCGAGGCCAAGGGACGCGACGGTCAGGCGAGCGATGTCGCCGACTATATCGACGCCGCCCCCTGTTTCACCCCGGAGAGCGAGATTCTGACCGACCGTGGGCCGGTTGCCGCGAAGCTTCTCAAAGTGGGCGACCGGGTGATGACCCGTGACCACGGCCTTCAGACGGTGCGCCGGATCGGTCGTCGCCAGTTCGGTTGGCGTGCGCTTGGCCTGATCCCGCTCCTGCGTCCCGTCGTGATCGAGGCCGGCGCGCTTGGCCATGGACTGCCAGCGCGTCAGATCATCCTGTCGCCGGAGCATGGCATCGCCAGTGCCAGTGCTGACGGTCTTGGCATCCAGATCGTTCAGGCGAAGCGCTATGTCGGCACCGCAGGTGTCGAGCGCGGCGCCTTCCACAATGTGACTTACATCCAGATCGGCCTCGACCAGCCGGCACTTGTGAACGTTTCCGGCCTGTGGTGCGAGACGCTCGCCCACGCGCGTGCAGAGGTCGCCGTGACCTCGACGCCGGCCGTCGGTGCAGGCGCCGCGCCCGCAAAGGCGGCGGATGCCGAAAGCAAGGTCAGCGTCGCGGCCTGACCGGGACCCACCGCTACATCCTGTGTCCCTCGGGTAACGCCAGACATCTATCTGGCGTTTTCCGGCTTTTTGCTGCTCTAAGCGGGCCAAAGCTGATATTTCAGACTGACAGGTGCCTGTATCTCGTGACTGGGTAGTGAGTGGGGGTGGTATTACGGCACGGTGTTTCGGGCTTCAGCCTTATTAATAGCCAATTTAGACGGCATTGACCCTTCGGAGCGGTGGCGTTCGACAGCCGCTCTGCTATCGAACGGGCGGTTCCGGGCGGAGAGAACAGACGACTAGTCCTCATGGCGACGATCCTCGGCACTGCGGGTAATGACACAACGCTCTCCGGTACCAACGGAAGCGATCTCGTCAGCCTGTTCGGTGGCAACGATTCCTTCGGCGCAAATCGTGGCAACGAAACTGTCTTCGCCGGCACCGGAAATGACACGATCGACGGCGGGGCCGGCAATGACTCGCTTTTGGGCGAGGATGGCAACGACAGCCTGATCGGCGGGACCGGCAGCGACTCGCTTTTTGGCGGAAACGACGATGACACACTGGTCGGCGGTGCGAACGGCGACCTCCTCGATGGCGGCGCCGGGTTCGATACCGCTGATTACAGCGCCTCGGGCGCGGCCGTCTCGGTCAACCTCAGTTCCGGCATTCATGGCGGCGGCGACGCGGCGGGTGACACGATCACCGGGGTCGAGGCAATCGTCGGCAGCGCCTTCGACGATACGCTGATCGGATCGAACACTGGCGACAGCCTGGTCGGTGGCAGCGGCGCCGACAGCCTCGCGGGGCTCGGCGGCAATGACAGTCTGTTCGGTGGCATCGGCGCGGATACGATCGACGGTGGGTTCGGCAACGATTCCATCGATGCTGGTGCCGACAATGACTCCGTCTCGGGCGGCGTTGGCGCCGATACGATCTTCGGTGGCGCCGGGCTTGATACGATTTCCGGCGGCGATGGCGCGGATTCGATCGATGCGGGCGACGGCGCCGACAGTGTGGACGCGGGTTCCGGCAATGACACGGTGCTGGGCGGGCTTGGCGACGACACGATCCTCGGCGGCGGCGGATCGGATTCGATCTCCGGCGGCGACGGGAACGATGTCATCTATGGCGATGACCCAACAGCCGCAAGCGCCACCACCGAGGCGCTGCAATGGAGCCTCGCCGGCGCGGACGAGGCCAGCATAACGAACGGCTTCGTGCAAGACACCGGCCTCATGGATGTCCGGGTCAGTTTCGTCACGACGGGCCTCGCTTCGACCCAGACCGTAGAATCGACCGACACGGTCTTCATCGGCGCCGGCGAGCCGATGAGCGCGACGTCCAACCTGAACATGACCGGCACAGGCACCGGTACGACCTCGACAACCAATATCGACTTTGCCGCCTCGGCCGGCAGCGGCGTGACTGACGCGGTCAGTGACGTCCAGTTCCGGCTGAATGATATCGATGCCAGCAGCGGCAACTGGCAGGATATAGTCACCGTCAATGCCTATGACGCGAACGGCAATCTGATCCCGGTCACCATCACGCTGAGCGGCAATGACTCGCTCTCTGGCAATACGATCACCGCGGCGAATACCGCTGACAGCGCCAGTTCCCCCGACGGGTCCGCGCTCGTCAGCATTGCCGGACCGGTCGCACGGATAGAGATCATCTATGCCAACGTCGGCACATCGAGCCAGTCGCTCTGGGTCAGCGACGTCCATTTCACCACAATTCCCCAGACCGCAGGCAATGACACGATCGACGGCGGCGTCGGCAACGATTCCATCTTCGGCGGCGTCGGTGACGACAGTATCATTGGCGGTGCGGGCCTCGATACGATCTTCGGGGGCACTGGCAACGATACGATAGACGGCGGCACCGAGGCGGATTCGATCGACGGCGGTGACGGCAACGATTCGATCTCTGGCGGTGACGGCAACGACACGGTCATAGGCGGCATCGGTCTTGATACGATCTTCGGCGGGCTCGGCGATGATTCTATCGATAGTGGCGCCGACACAGACTCGGTCGATGGTGGCGGCGGCAACGACACGATCCTCTTCGGCGCGGGCGATGATACGGTCTTCGGCGGCGACGGCGCGGATTTCATCGACGATACGATCGGCAGTATCCAGACCGGCGCTAACCTCGTCTATGGCGGCACGGGTAACGACACGATCTTTACCGGCGATGGCGCGGACACGGTCTTCGGCGGCGCCAATGACGATCAGATCTTCGGCGAGGGGGGCGCGGATTCGCTTTCCGGCGATGACGGCAACGATTCGCTCTTCGGTGGCGATGGCAATGACACGCTGAACGGCGGCGCCGGGGCCGATGTGCTGACCGGCGGGCTCGGCTCGGATCTCTTCACCGGGGTCGGGATCGGCGATGTCATCGACGGGTCCGAAGATACGCCCTCGAACGAGATCGATGTGCTCGATCTGTTCGGATCGGGTTGGACCAAGGCCACGACCAACGTCCTCTATGCGGGGGGCAATGACGAGGCCGGGACCGTCCAGTTCCTGGATGGTCTCGGGAATATCATCGGCTCGCTGACCTTCTCGAATATCGAGAAGATCATCCCCTGTTTCGCCGCCGGGACCCTGATCGAGACGATACGCGGTTCGGTCGCGATCGAGGATATCGTCGCGGGCGACCTCGTGCTGACGCGTGACAGTGGCTATCAGCCGGTCCTGTGGATCGGCAGCAGGACGCTTAGTGCGCTCGACCTCTTGATCCAGCCACAGCTCGCGCCGATCCGGATCGAGGCAGGGGCGCTTGGGCGGCTCGCGCCAGAGCGCGCACTTGCCGTCTCGCCGCAGCACCGCATCCTGATCAGCGGCAGCCGTGCCGAGTTGATCGCGGGCGAGACAGAGGTTCTTGTCGCCGCGAGCCATCTTTGCGGTCTGCCCGGGATCGAGAGGATGGCACCCGATCTGGGCGTGACTTATTTCCACATGCTGTTCCGGCAGCACGAGATTGTAGTGTCCGAAGGTCTCTGGACCGAGAGCTTCCAACCGGGCGCAGCAACGCTCGCGGGCATAGATGATGCGCAGCGCTGCGAGATTTTCGCGCTTTTCCCGGAACTTGCGGGCGACGCCGCCTGGGAGGCCTACGGGGCGGCTCGTGTCAGCCTCAAGGCGCATGAGGCGCGGGTGCTGACCGACGCGTGAGGGCTAGCCAGGCGGTGCCTGCCAATTGTCCCAGTCTTCCGGTGTATCGAGGTCGGTCAGGGCATGGCGGCCGGGCAAGGGCACGAGTTGGACCGGTAATCCTTCCAGAAGCTTGCGCGCGCCATGATCGCCGGTCAGCACGCTCAGCTCAGCGAAAAGACGGCGCGGCAGGATTACCGGATGACCCGGCGTTCCATCAGCGCCCGCACCGCGCGCTGCATGTGACGGGTCGCGGCCGAAGGCGGCGATGACCTGCGCGACGTCGTCGCCGGTGATCTCGGGCATGTCGGGCAGAAGGATCATCAAGCCTTCCGACATCGCCGCCGCCTGTGCGCCCGCGCGGATCGAGGCCGACAGACCGTCGTGATAGTCGGAAATGGCGATCACTTCGGCGCCTGTGCCGCGCAGGATCGCCGCGCGCGGGGCGGAGTATGGCCCGCCGTCCGGGATCGTTACCACCACATGTGGGGCCGCCCTGCGCGCGAGCCGCGCCGTCCGCGCCAGCACGGTCTCGGAACCGATCCGTTCCATCAGCTTGTCACGCCCCCGCATCCGGGAGGACGCCCCAGCCGCGGGAACGAGGATTGTCAGCATCGCAGCCATTGTCCGATTGAAGGACGATGAACGCGTTTCGTCAAGAACGAGGTTAATTCGCCTCAGCCGCGCATCCGTGCGCCGTCGGCGTCCCAGAGCGGCTGGGTCACCAGCCGCGCCTTGCGCCGCTCGCCGAGGATCTCGATCTCGCCCTCAAGCCCGTCACGGATCAGCTCGACCGGCACGAAGGCCTGCGCGACCGACTGCCCGGTCCAGTGCGAATAGCCGCCCGAGGTGCAGAAACCCACGACCTTGTCGCCGACCCAGAGGGGCTCGTAACCCACGACATCGGCATCGGCCGCCTCGATGACAAAGCAGCAAAGCCTGCGCTTGGGGCCCGCGGCCTTCTCGGCCAAGGCGGGCGCCTTGCCGATCCACTCGACCGGCTTGTTCCAGCGGATGAAGCGGTCGATGCCGGTTTCGCCGGGGAAATAGTCCGGGCTGAATTCGCGCGTCCAGCTGCCGAACCATTTGTCGAGGCGCAGGGACATCATCGCCCGCATGCCGAAGGGTTTTAGCCTAAGATCCTGCCCGGCGGTCCAAAGCGTGTGCCAGAGGCTGCGCTCCTTCATGAAATCGCAGAAGATTTCATAGCCAAGGTCGCCAGTGTAGCTGACACGCTGCACGAGGCAGTCGACCATGCCGACCGTGATCTGACGGGCGTCCATGAACTTGAAGTTCTCGCCCGAGACATCCGCGCGGGTCACGCGCTGCAAGAGCTCCCGCGCGTTCGGGCCGGCGATCTGGAAGCCGGTGACGCGGTCCGAGACATTCTCGACCGTCACGCCGGGATCAAGGTTTTTTTCGAACCAGCGCAGATGCTGGTCCTGCGCACCATAGCTGCCGGTGATCTGGAATTCAGTCTCCGACAAGCAAGTCACGGTGAAATCACCGATGATCTTGCCCTTGGGGCTGAGCATCGGTGTCAGCGACAGGCGGCCGGGTTTCGGGATCGCGCCCGCCATGATCCGGTCGAGCCACGCCCGGGCATTCGGTCCCTTCACGCGGAACTTGCCGAAATTCTGCACCTCGTTGATGCCCACCGCCTCGCGTACGGCAAAGACTTCGCGCCGTGTCGCCTCGAAGGCGTTCGAGCGTTTGAAGGTCGGTGTCTCGTAGCGCGGCTCGCCCTCGGCGGCGAAATAGTTCGGGACTTCAAGGCCATATTGCTGACCCCAGACCGCGCCCATCTGGTCGAAGATGTCGTACATCGGCGTGGTGCGGAAGGGCCGGGCGGCGGGGCGTTCCTCGTTCGGATAGCTAACCGAGAAGCGCATCTGGTAGTTTTCGATGACCTTCGGCACCGTATAGCCCGGAGTCGTCCATTTGCCGAAACGCGCTACGTCGAAGCCGCGCGGATCGCATTCCGTCTCGCCATGGATCATCCATTCGGCGAGCGACTTACCCATGCCGCCACCTTGGCTGAAACCGGCCATGACCGCGCAAGCGGACCAGTAGTTCCTGAGGCCCGGCACCGGCCCGATCAGCGGGTTGCCGTCAGGCGCAAAGGTGAATGGGCCGTGGATCACGCGCTTGACGCCTGTGCGCTCCAGCACCGGGAAGCGGCGGTAGGCGAAGGCGACAGAATCCTCGATCTTGTCGAACTGTTCGTTCAGAAGCTCGTGCCCAAAATTCCAGGGCGTGCCGTCGACCGACCAGGGTTCGCAGGGTTTTTCATAGAAACCGATGCAAAGACCGCGCCCTTCCTGCCGCAGATAGCTTTCGCCGCCGGGATCCATCACGTGCGGAAACTCGCGGCCCGATTTCAAGATATCCATGATCTCGGGGATGTCGTCCGTCACCAGATACTGATGCGCCATCGGCAGAAGTGGCAGATAGACGCCCGCCATCGCCCCCACTTCGCGCGCCCAGAGACCACCGGCGTTCACCACATGCTCGGCATGGATCGTGCCCTTCTCGGTCACGACATCCCAGCTTCCATCGGCACGCGGGTTGGTTTCCATGACTTTGTTATGCTCGACGATCTCGGCCCCGCCCATCTTAGCGGCGCGGGCGTAAGCATGCGTGGTGCCCGAGGGGTCGAGGTGGCCGTCCAAAGGATCGTAGAGCGCGCCGATGATCCCGTCGGTATTCACCATGCCGTCGGTGAATTTCGCGACCTCTTCTGGCCCTAGGATTTCGGTGTGCAGCCCCATATAACGGTGCTTGGCGCGCTCCGCCTTCAGCATCTCGAACCGGGCCATATTGTCAGCGAGCGTGATGCCGCCCACATGGTGAAGCCCGCAGGACATGCCGGTGATCTTCTCGAGCTCCTTGTAAAGCTGGATCGTGTAGCCCTGCAGCGCCGCCATGTTCGTGTCGCCGTTCAGCGTGTGGAACCCGCCCGCCGCATGCCAGGTGGAGCCGGACGTGAGTGTCGAGCGCTCGATCAGCATCACGTCTTTCCAGCCGTATTTCGTCAGGTGATAGAGAACCGAACAGCCGACGACGCCGCCACCGATGACGACGACCTGTACATGTTCCTTCATGATGCGCTCCCGCTGGACCCTTCAGTCATCTTTGCGGCTCCCTGTTCAGTGGCATGTCACTTTTCGACAAAATGTGTCGCATACGCCCGGTCGTGAGCCCGGAGCTCGCGCTGGGTCGCGGCGATGGCGGGCAGATCGATGGCCTACAACCAAGGTTGATTGAGCCCGCAGCGGGGCGGGCGTAGCGCTCGGCCAGCACTTCCCTGCATGATCGGATGCGCGCTTGTCTCGCCTGACCCTTGGCCCGCTTCTGGGCCTCTACTTCCTCCTGCTCGCGCTTCTTGTCTGGGCACGACCCCTCTTGCCGGTCGACGAGACCCGCTATCTCGCCGTGGCATGGGAGATACATCTGTCGGGCGATCCGTTTCACCTGACCCGGAATTTCGCACCGTATGCCGACAAGCCGCCGCTGCTGTTCTGGCTGATCAACCTTGTCTGGATGGTCACCGGCGTGAACGAGTTTGCCGCGCGGCTGGTGGGTCCCGCCTTCGCGGTGGCGATGATCGGCGCAAGCGCAGCCCTCGCCGCGCGGCTCTGGCGCGACCAGCCGTCGGTTCCGCGCGACAACGCTATCATCCTCGGCAATACGCTGGGTTTTCTGCTCTTCGGGGGCGCGACAATGTTCGACACGATGCTCGGGCTTGCCGTCCTTCTGTCGCTCCGCCAGCTCTGGCGGATCGGTATCGAGGGGCAGGGCGGCTGGCGGTCATGGGCAGGGCTGGGTCTGGCGTTCACCTTTGGGTTCTATGCCAAGGGGCCGGTCATATTGCTTCATCTCGCCGCACCGCTTCTGTTCTTCCGCTGGTGGGCCGTCGAACGGATCGGCGCGCGGCGGTTCGGCCTGGGTCTCGGGCTCGCATTTCTGGTTCTGGCGCTGGGCGCGCTTTTGTGGCTGGTGCCCGCTCTCTTGACCGCGACCCCCGACTTTCGCCACGAGCTTCTGTGGCGCCAGTCGGCAGGCCGGCTGGGCGGTGGCCTCGCGCATGATCGTCCGTTCTGGTTCTTCCTTGTCGTCCTGCCGGTCCTGCTCTTCCCCTGGAGCCTGTCACGCCCTTTCTGGAAAGGGCTCGCCGACGCTGCCGGATCCGGAGACCCGGGCCTCAGGCTTTGCCTTACGTGGTTCGCGGGAGCCTTTGTGCTTTTCTCGCTGACCGCCAGCAAGCAAGCGCATTATCTGGTCCCCGAACTGCCCGCCGCCGCCCTTCTGACGGCGCGGATGCTTGCCGATGGGCGAAGACCTGTTGCGTCTGCGGCCTCCTGGCTTTGTCTGATCGCAGGTCTGGCGATCCTCTCTTTGGCGCTTCTGGACCTTGGCGGCCTCACGGCGCGGTTTCTGCCCGACCTTTTGTCGGCAGGGCAATGGGCGCTGGTCGGGCTACTCATTCTCCTGCTCGGACCGCTCTCTGCCCGGCTGGGATTTGTGGCGGGGCAGGCGAGCCTCGGGTTCGGTCTGGTGGCGGTTCTCTATCTTGTGGCGGCTTCGGGCGGCATGTTCCGGGAGTATGACAGCGAGGTCTTGCGGCAGGCGCTTGTGCAAAGCGGTAACGGACCCTGGGCCGTGACGGGTGCCAAATATGAGGCGCAGCTGAATTTCGCGGGCCGCGCCATCAGAGCCATCCCGACGCTTTCCGACCGGGTGGCCATCGAACATTGGGCCGCCGCGACGCCCGCAGGTGTTCTCTTCGGGCCGGTTGAGGGCGTTGCGGTCGAGGTCGCGCCCGAGCGCAGCCTGCGCTACGACGGCGTTGAACTGGGCATATGGTCGGCCCGCGCCATCGCGGCGTCCGCTCCGCATATCAAGGTGTCTCCACCGTCCGGTTCCGCCGCCCTTGCAGGAGCCGCAGTGCTGCTCTCTCGATGAAGCGGTGGGCCGTATCGAGCGCCATGCCGAGGCCAAGACATATCGCGAGTACGAGGAGCGAGGAAGCGAAAGGCCCGATCCGGTCATAGGCCGGGCTCGCAACCTTGAAGACCCAGTCGACGCCATGATGGACCAGATAGATGAAAAGCGGCCGGGACCGCCCGCCGCAGGAACCTACTGGTGCAGGCAGGCAGGCTGATGGCAATCGGCAGGCAGATAAGCGCGGCTCCGACGGCCATGATCGTCAGGAAGCCGGGCTGACGTATCGGGAAGGCCGCGAGCGCCAGTACCAGAAGCACGACAGCAAACAGACGCTGGCGGTCGTCATGCGCTGCCGATGATCGGCCAGAGATTGAGATGGAAGAGGATGACACAGGTGATCGCGCCGAGCCGTGCGATCACCGCCGGGTCGGCGGGCTGCGGGGCAGGGCGGTCGTGCGCTGCGCGCGCTTGCGCTATCCGGTCGAGCTCCGCCGCGCTCAACCGGTCCCAGTCGGGCGGCGCATGGCCGAGCCGGTCCTCGATGGCGAGCGTGAGGTGAAGATGGGCGAGCGAATCGCCGCGGCCCGGGCGTTGTTGTCGATATTCTCTTCCGACAGCCGCACATGTTTGGGATCGCCGGTGCTGCCCGAAGTGGACAGAAGCAGGCGCGGATCGGGATGCGGATGCGCGGGCTGGTCGCTGCCCGGGTGAAGGTGATGACGTCATCGCGCAGCGTCAGAACCAAGTTGGGCCGGTAGGCCTGGGTCAGCGTGGCTTCGCCGCCAAGCTCGCCCGAAAGCGCGCCGCGATAGGCGGCGATCATCTCGGTATCGGGTACAATCTCGATCCCGATCAGCAGGCGGCAGCCGACATCCGCTGCCCAACCTTCGAACCGCGCTTGCCACAGGTCGCATCACGCAGCGAGGCTTTCGTAGCTGACTGTCGCGCCGGAAGCGCCGACCAATGCAGTGGCCCGGCCATGACGGCGCAGCGCGTGATAGAATGCCATGAAAACCCGCAAGACCGGACAGGACGCCCCGCCAATCTAGCGGAGCGCCCCGCCGGGGCGGAACGCGCGCGATCGGTTGATCATGTCATAGTGACGATCACGCCAAACGCGAGTTACTTCTCTGGAATCAGACCCTTCGGAGCGAAGCGCAAGACCAGAAGCAGGATCAGCCCCATGGTGATCGTCCGCATCTGCGCGGCGGAATCGATCAGATAATGCTTCAGCTCCGACCCTTCCGGCATGCCTGCGGTGATCGTATACATCAGCGCATTGCCCCAGGGATCGACCTTGATCCAGAGGAACCAGATCAGGAAGGCGCCGAGGATCGCACCCCAGTTGTTGCCCGATCCGCCGACGATCACCATCAGCCAGATGGTGAATGTGAAGCGCAGTGGTGTGTAGCTGCCCGGCGTAAGCTGGCCGTCGAGCGTGACGAGCATGGCGCCCGCGATGCCGCAGATCGCCGAGCCGAGGATGAAAATCTGCAGATGTCGACGGGTCACATCCTTGCCCATCGCCCGTGCCGCCGTCTCATTGTCGCGGATCGCGCGCATCATCCGGCCCCAAGGGCTTTTCAGCGCCAGTTCCGAGGCAACGACGATAAGTGCGAGGACCGTAAGGAAGAGCGAGCCGTAAAGAAGCTTCACCAGGATGGTGGAGGTCGTTACCGGGCTCCAGCCCATGTTCGCCACCCATTCCTGAAACCAGGTTGAGCCTTGCAACTTGATCTCGTCCGGCACCGGCCAGGGGCGGGGCACGTTGATCACGTTCTTCACGCCGCGATCCAGCCAGTCCTCGTTCTTCAGGATCGCGACGATGATCTCCCCGATGCCAAGGGTGGCGATGGCCAGATAGTCGGACCTTAGGCCAAGTGCGGTCTTGCCGATCACCCAGGCGGCGCCCGCCGCGAAGAGGCCGCCGACCGGCCAGGAAATCAGCGCAGGCAGCCCAAGCCCGCCGATATTGCCGAAGGCGGCCGGGTTGTTCGCCTCGATGAAGACGACTGCCGGGTCGAGGACGGCGCGGTAAAGGAAGAAGCCGCCGATAGCGATGGCAAGCACTGACAACGTGCGGGTCTGCCCGCGCGTCTTCTGGTAGGCATAGGCGGCCGCGGCGACCACGCCAACGCCAAGCGCCAGCCCCGCGATCAGCCGGTAGAGGCCCGGGCCCGTCCAGATCTCCGGCACCACGGGCGAGGAGACGAGCACCGGGGCGAGCCCGCCGATGGCGACGAAGCCCACGATCCCGGTATTGAAAAGCCCCGCATAGCCCCACTGGATATTCACGCCCAGGGCCATGATCGCCGAGATCAGGCAAAGGTTCAGGATGACCAGCGATGAGTTCCAGGTGCCCGCGAAGATCGTATAGGTGCCCGACGGGCCGATCTTCCACTCGACCACCGCCTCCAGCAAGAAGAAGACCGCGATGATGGCGAAGAGGGCGATGTTGCGCATGTTCAGGCTCATACCGCTTTCCCCTTGAAGATGCCGGTCGGTTTGAAGAGGAGGACAAGGATCAGGATCGCGAAGGAGACCGAGAATTTGTAGTCGGTCGACAGGATCTGCAGAAGCCCGTCGGGCGCAAGGCCCTCGGGCATCACATAGCCCGCGACCTTCTTCCAGGCATAGGTGACACCGACCTCTGAGAAGGCGACAAGGAAACCACCGGCAATGGCGCCCAGAGGATTGCCGAGCCCGCCAACCACGGCGGCAGCGAAGATCGGAAGGAGAAGAGAGAAATAGTTGAAGGCCTTGTAGGCCTTGTCGAGCCCGTAAAGCGTGCCCGCGATGGTGGCAAGCGCTGCGGCGATGATCCAGGTGATCGCCACCACCCGCTCGGGGTTGATGCCCGAGAGAAGCGCCAGATCCTCATTGTCCGAATAGGCGCGCATGGACTTGCCGGTGCGCGTCCGGTTCAGAAACCAGAATAGCAGCGCCACGACCAAAGCCGCCGTGACCATGGTCAGCAGTTGCGTCGAGCGCAGCGCGAGACCTTCGGAAAGCCCCGTCGCCTGCTTGAAGCTGTTGGCCTCGATGATGAATTTCGTGCCGTCGACGAAACGTATCTCCTCGACACCGATGACGAAACGGGTGATGCCGGACATGATGAACATCACCCCCATCGAGGCGATGACCACGATCACCGGCTTGGCGCGCACCTGCCGGTAATAGCGATAGACCACCCGGTCGGTCGCCAGCACCAGCGCCGCCGTCACCGCGATGCCGAACGGAAGCGCCAGAAGCGCGGTCGGCAGCGGGCCGAAGCTGACCCCGTGCGATTGCAGCCACCAGGTACCGAGGATGGTGATAGCGGTGCCGAATGCCATCGTGTCGCCAAGGGCGAAGTTCGAAAACCTCAGGACGCCGTAGACGAGCGTCGCGCCGAGCGCCCCGAGCGCCAGCTGCGCCCCATAGGCCGCTGCCGGGATGATGACGAAGTTCAGAAGGGCTACGATTGCGTTGAGGAAATCCATATCTCAGCCCCCCAGGAACGTACGGCGCACTTCGGGGTCGGCCATCAGGGCCTTGCCGGTGTCGGTATAGCGGTTGGCGCCCTGGACGAGCACATAGCCCTGATCGGCGATCTCCAAAGCCTGGCGGGCGTTCTGTTCGACCATCAGGATGGAAATGCCGGTGCGGGCGACCTCGATGATCCGGTCGAAGAGTTCGTCCATCACGATGGGCGAGACGCCCGCGGTGGGTTCGTCGAGCATGAGTAGCTTCGGCTGGGTCATGAGCGCGCGGCCGACCGCGACCTGCTGGCGCTGGCCGCCCGACAACTCGCCCGCAGCCTGCCGGCGCTTGTCCTTCAGGATCGGGAAGAGGTCATAGACCTGTTCCATCGTCGCGCGGAAATCGTCGCGGCGGATGAAGGCGCCCATTTCGAGGTTTTCCTCGACCGTCATCGAGGGGAAGACATTGTTGACCTGCGGCACGAAGCCCATGCCCTTTGCCACCCGGTCCTGCGGGGTGAGGTGGGTGATATCCTCGCCGTCGAGCTTCACATGGCCGCCGCGCAGCTTCAGCATGCCGAAGACCGCCTTCATCGCGGTCGACTTGCCCGCGCCGTTCGGGCCGACGATGACCGCGATCTGGCCCTTGTCGACCTTGAGCGTGCAGTCATGCAGGATGTCGGCGGCGCCATAGCCGCCCGTCATGTTCTCTGCCGCAAGAAAGCTCATGCTGCGCCCCCATGACCGGCTTCATCGCCCAGGCCGGGTTGGGCGCCGTGCCCTTCGTATTTCGCGGCCTCCGCCGCCGCCTCGGCCTTGACCTTGTTCTTCAGGCCGCGCCCCAGATAGGCCTCGATCACCGCCTCGTTCTCCATGATATGGGCGGCCGAGCCTGTGGCCAGAACCTTGCCCTCGGCCATCACGATGACCGGGTCGCAGAGGCGGCCGATGAAATCCATGTCATGCTCGATCACGCAGAATGTGTAGCCGCGTTCCTTGTTCAGCCGCACGATCGCGTCGCCAATCGTGTTGAGCAGCGTGCGGTTCACGCCTGCGCCGACCTCGTCAAGGAAGACGATCTTGGCCTCGACCATCATCGTGCGGCCAAGTTCCAGAAGCTTCTTCTGGCCGCCGGACAGGTTGCCGGCCTTTTCGTCGGCCAGATGGGAAATTGTCAAGAAATCAAGGACTTCATCGGCTTTCTTCGCAAGCGCGCGTTCCTCGTCGCGGATACGGGCGCGGTGAAACCAGCTGTTCCAGAGCGTCTCGCCTGACTGGCCGCCCGGCACCATCATCAGATTCTCGCGCACCGTCATCGAGGAAAATTCATGCGCGATCTGGAAGGTGCGCAGAAGGCCCTTGTGGAAGAGTTCATGCGGCGGCAGGCCGGTGATATCCTCGCCGTCCATCAGGACGCGGCCGGATGTCGGCTCATGGACCCCGGCGATCACGTTGAAGAGCGTGGATTTGCCCGCGCCGTTCGGGCCGATCAGCCCGGTGATCGAGCCCTTGGCGATTTCGATGGAGGCTCCGTCAACGGCGTGAAACCCGCCGAAATGCTTGTGCAGGTCCTCGACCACTATCATGCGCTTCCCCCGGGGTGCCCGCCTTTGGGGCCTGATGCCCCGGCAGGTCGTTATGCAGAAAGGCGGCCCGGAGGAACCGGGCCGCCTCAAAGATCAAGAGCGATCAGCGATACTTCACCGTTTCGATCTTGTTGTCCTTCACCTCGATCTCGCGGTAGTTGCCGGCCGATTCACCCGGTCCGATCAGTTCCACCGCCGAGCCGCCGACATAGTCGATGTCGCCGCCGCCATTGATGATCTCGAGCGCCTTCTTCAGTTCGCCCGGGTAGATCTTTTCGCCCGGCGCATTGGCCAGATCCATGATCTTGGGCGCGTAGTCGGCCGAGTTGGTGGAATTGGCCGCGGCCATGGCAAGCAGCATCAGCGCCGCCGCGTCATAGCTTTCCGGCGTATAGGGCGAAGAGACGTCGAACGCGCCGCCCGACATGTCGCCGAGCGTCTTGAGCCCCGGCGAATCGTTGCCCGGAACCTGGCCGAACGAACCGTTCAGACCTTCCGGCACGTTCTGGGTGAGCGTGTCGGAGATCATGCCGCCCGGCAGTTCGAAGAGCGAGAAGGCCCCGGTATCGACCGAGGCGCGCAGGATGCCCGAGCCGCCCTGGTCGACGTAGCCGGCAACGACGAGGATGTCGCCGCCTGCCGCCGCGAGGGCAGCGACTTCGGCCGAGTAGTCAGCCTTGCCGTCTTCATGAGCGGCCGAGATGGTGACCGTGCCGCCCTGAGCCTCGAAGCCCTTCTGGATCGCTTCGGCAAGGCCCTTGCCATAGTCGGAGTTCGAATAGGTGATGGCGGCCGACTTGATGCCGCGCTCGGCCATGATCATGCCGGCGATCTCGCCTTCGCGTGCGTCCGAGGGCGCGGTGCGGAAGAAGAGGCCATTGTCCTCTGCCGTCGAAAGCGCGGGCGAGGTCGCCGAGGGCGAGATCATCGCGATGCCATTCGGAACGGCAACGTTGGACAGGACGGCGCCGGTCACGCCCGAACAGTCGGCGCCGACAATCCCGGCAACCTTGTCCGAGGTGACAAGCTTTTCGGCCGCAGCGGTGGCGGCTGCGCTGTCGATGCAGGTCGAGTCGGCGCGGATGCTGGTGACGGTCGAGCCACCCATGAAGATGCCCGAATCCGACACTTCCTTCATCGCGGCTTCGGCAGCCGTCGCCATCGAACCGGTCAGCGATTCAATCGGGCCGGTGAAGCCGAGGAGAACGCCGATCTTGACTTCGTCCGCCGAAGCCACACCGGCAAAAAGTGCGCTCGCCGCCGTGGCAGCAAGAAGTTTTTTCATTTGATCACTCCCATGTTGGACCAATGTCCTGCGTCAGAACCTAATCCGGGATTCCCGAAAAGCAATCGGAATATCCCCCGGAACTTCCTTCCCTTGGCGGCACCTTGCAGTGCGCTTCAGTCATTTTTTATTTTGAACTTAAAATATCTGTGCGCCGAGATCAAGCGGGAAAATCGCAGGCCGTGCTCAGATGGAAAGACGCGTCGCGCCGGGTTTGCCGAAGCTGCCACGCTCGCGGTAGGGCGTGGTCTGGTAATGCGCGCGGTAACATTTGGAGAAGTGCGAGGGGCTGGCAAAGCCGCAGGCAAGCGCCACGTTGATCACGCTCATGTCGGTCTGCATCAAGAGGTTGCGGGCCTTCTGCAGGCGCAGTTCCATGTAATAGCGCTTGGGCGAGCGGTTGAGGTAGCGGCGGAACAGCCGTTCAAGCTGCCGGGTCGACATGCCGACATCATCTGCAAGCGTCGCCGGGCTGATCGGATCCTCGATATTGGCCTCCATGATCTGGATGACCTGGCTGAGCTTGGGGTGGCGCACGCCGATCCGGGTCGGCACCGACAGGCGCTGGGTGTCCTGATCGGTGCGGATCGAACTGTAGATAAGCTGGTCCGCGACCGAATTGGCCAGATCCTCGCCGTGGTCCTGGGCGATGATCTTCAGCATCAGGTCGAGCGAGGATGTGCCGCCCGCCGTGGTCATCCGGTTGCCGTCTATCACGAAGACCGATTTCGTCAGGCGGACCTCTTCGAATTCCTCGAGGAACGCATCCTGATTTTCCCAGTGGATGGTGGCCTTCTTGCCGTCGAGAAGCCCGGCCTTCGCCATCGTGTAGCTGCCGGTGCAGATGCCGCCGATGCTGACCCCGCGCCTTGCCTCGCGGCGCAGCCAGTTGAGCACGGGCTTGGTGGTAGCTTTCTGGACGTCGATCCCGCCGCAGACCAGAAGCGTATCCTCGCGGTCGATCTCTTCCAGCCCCATGTCGAGATGGAAGGAGGCGCCGTTCGAGCAGGAAACGTCGCGCCCGTTCTCACCTGCGAGGCGCCAGCTGTAGGCCGACTTGCCAAGCATACGGTTGGCAAGCCGCAGCGGTTCGATGGCGCCCGCGAAAGAGATCATGGTGAAGCGATCGAGAAGCAGGAAGACGAAACGGCGCGTTGGCACGCCGTCGCTCGTTTCCTTCTTGGCGCGCGAAGTGGCCACCTGCATAATGCGACCTGTTTCTGTCGTTTTGCGCACCTAACACCTGAACGGGTCCGCGCGCAAGGATGTTTCGCGGCGTTTGATGGTCGGTTTTCGATTATTTTATGCGGCTATCTGTTTGCGTCTCTTCCTGCCCGCCTCTATAAGGCAAGGCCGTTATCGCTAAAGAGAGATCGAGGGTTAAGATGACGAAGGGCTGGACCAAATCCGACTGGCGCACGAAGCCGCGGGTGCAGATGCCCGATTATCTGGATCAGGCCGGGTTGAAGGCGGTCGAGGCGACGCTTGCGAAGATGCCGCCTCTGGTCTTCGCGGGTGAGGCGCGCAAGCTGAAGCGGACGCTGGGTGAGGTGGCTGCGGGCCGGGCATTCCTGCTCCAGGGCGGCGATTGCGCGGAAAGCTTTGCCGAGTTTTCGGCCGACAATATTCGCGACACGTTCAAGGTCATCCTGCAGATGGCGATCGTGCTGACCTGGGGCGCGAAGGTTCCGGTCGTCAAGATCGGCCGCGTCGCGGGCCAGTTCGCCAAGCCGCGTTCGGCCCCGACCGAAGTGATGGGCGGCGTCGAATTGCCCTCCTACCGCGGCGATATCATCAACGGCTTCGACTTCACCGAAGCGGCGCGCGTGCCCGATCCGTCGCGCATGCTTCAGGCCTATACCCAGGCCGCCGCCTCGCTGAACCTGCTGCGCGCCTTTTCGACCGGGGGCTATGCCGATATCCACCGGGTGCAAAGCTGGATTTCGTCCTTCACCGACGAGGCGGACGCCAAGCGCTATCGCGAGATCGCGGTCCGCATTCAGGACGCGATGGATTTCATGGCCGCCGCAGGCGTCACCTCGGAAACCGCGCACGAACTGGGCACGGTCGATTTCTATACCAGCCACGAGGCGCTGCTGCTGGAATATGAAGAGGCGCTCTGCCGGATCGACTCCACCACCGGCCTGCCGGTCGCGGGCTCGGGCCACATGATCTGGATCGGTGACCGCACGCGGCAGCCCGACGGCGCGCATGTGGAGTTTTGCCGGGGCGTCCAGAACCCCATCGGGATGAAATGCGGACCGTCGACCAGCGCCGACGATCTGAAAGTGCTGATGGCAAGGCTCAACCCGGAGAACGAGGCCGGGCGCCTGACGCTGATCGCGCGTTTCGGCGCGGGCAAGGTCGGCGACCACCTGCCGCGCCTCATTCGTGCGGTGCAGGAGGAAGGCGCCAATGTCGTCTGGTCCTGCGACCCGATGCACGGCAACACGATCAAGTCGGCCTCGGGCTACAAGACCCGGCCGTTCGAAAGCGTCCTGCGCGAGGTGCGGGAGTTCTTCAGCGTCCACAAGGCCGAGGGCACGATCCCCGGCGGCGTGCATTTCGAGATGACCGGCAAGGATGTGACCGAATGCACCGGCGGCGTGCGCGCGGTGACCGACGAGGATCTGTCGGACCGCTATCACACGGCCTGTGATCCGCGTCTCAATGCCAGCCAATCACTGGAACTGGCCTTCCTTGTCGCCGAGGAACTGCAGGACCGCCGCGCCATCGCCCGCGCCGCCGGGATGTGAACCGGCACTGCGGTCCGAGCCTCCTCGAGCACTTCGTGCACTCGTCGGGCGCGCTCCGGCGAGGCGTGCATGAAATGCTCGACGAATCCTGCGGCGCGTGGGGCAGGGTCGGCTATTCGCCCGATTTCACCAGCCTCAGATGGCTGCGGTCGCGTCCCGGTCGGGGCACATAAGGGATCTGGCTTTCGGCAAAGCCACGGGCAAGTGCAGGTGGCGGGGCGGAGCGTTCGGTCGGGCGCCCTTCGACAATCGGTGTGACCCGCGCTGCCGATATATCGAACCGACGCGGCGCCCGGCCGATCAAGCCTTCAGCCACCAGACAGCCAAGCGCGCGGCTGATATCGCCAAGATCGCTTTGCAAAGGCAGAAGCACAAGCCGTGCCGTCAGTGGCGGGCGACCGAAGCCGGTTTCACCGGTCAGGTCCAGTTCCGCGATCTGCGGCAGGCGGAAGACGCCCTCGATCATCTCGGCCAGCTCGGCCCGGCCTCCAGGTGTGAAGAGCGCCGAGAAGGGCATGCCGCGCACCTCCATCCCCATCAGCTCGCTGAGCGCCTTCCCCGAGAGGCGGAAGCGCGCCACCTGCGGCGCGATCCGTTCAAGGATGAAGGCCTGTTCCAGCGCGCGTTCGATGCCGCGCGGGTCTATCTCTGAACGCAAGGGCACCCTGCGACCATTCCGCAGTGCCTCCCAATAGGCCCTCACTTCGGAAATCCGGGCGTACTGCATCTCGGTCCTGACATGCGCGAAGGGTACGATATTATCCTGATCCATGACCAATCCATGTGCCGTGCGGTATCTCGAATGCTCCGGTCCGCGTTGCCCAAGGAGTCAGGCTTTGTTAACCCTAGAACCGGAAAGATTACTCAAGTGTTAATCTACACAATTTTAGCGAGCATGGGGGCGCGAAAGTGTTAAATGGTTAAAGGCACGCTCAATTCGATGACCGGCTTTGCCGCCCGGCGCGGCGAAGGGGCGGGCGCAAGCTGGACCTGGGATATCCGGTCGGTGAACGGCAAGGGGTTCGATCTGCGCCTGCGCCTGCCGGACGGGATCGAGGGGCTGGAATCGGCGGTGCGTACTGCAGTCTCCGCCCGGGTCGCGCGCGGCAATGTCAGCGTCACCCTGCGCCTGACGCAGGAAGCGTCGGCCGATAGCTACAGAGTTAACGAACCCGCGCTGCATGCGGCGCTTGCCGCCCTTGGCCGGGCGGAGGCCGCAGCCCGTGCGGCGGGGTTCGAGACGCGCGCCCTGTCGCCCGCTGACATTCTGGGCGTGAAGGGCGTTCTCGACACGAATGGCGGCAACGAAGAACAGGCAAAGGTGCTGCCAGCGCTTCTCGCCGATCTGGATGGCGCGCTCGCAGATTTTGCCACGACACGCGCGCAGGAAGGTGCAGCGCTCGCCAGCGTTATTTCATCTCAGGCCGACCGGATTGCGACACTGGTCGGCGAAGCGGGCCGGGCGGCCGAGGCGCGGCGCCCACAGATGGAAGCGACCCTCGGCGAAAATCTTGCGCGCGTCCTCGCGGGCGCGGGCGAGGCCGACCCCAACCGCGTCGCGCAGGAATTGGCGCTGCTGGTGGTAAAGGCTGACGTGACCGAGGAACTGGACCGCCTGTCGGCCCATATCGTGGCAGCGCGGAAGCTTCTTGCCGACGGCGGCGCGGTCGGCAAAAGGTTCGACTTCCTGATGCAGGAATTCATGCGCGAGGCCAATACGCTCTGTTCGAAGTCCGGCAATGTCGAGCTGACGCGGATCGGACTTGACCTCAAGACCCTCATCGACCAGATGCGCGAACAGGTTCAGAACGTGGAATGACGATGCAGCGTCAGATGCAAAGACGGGGTCTCCTTCTTATCCTCTCGTCACCGTCGGGGGCGGGAAAGTCGACCCTGTCGAAACGGCTGATGGCCTGGGACACGACGTTGAAATTCTCGGTCTCGGCCACAACGCGTGCGCCGCGCCCGGGCGAGGTGGACGGTAAGGATTACTATTTCAAGGGCCGCGCCGAGTTCGAGGCGATGGCAGCCTCCGGCCAGATGCTCGAACATGCCGAGGTTTTCGGCAATCTTTATGGCTCGCCCCGTGCACCGGTGGAAGCGGCGATGAGCGAGGGCCGCGACACGCTTTTCGACATCGACTGGCAGGGCGGTCAGCAGATCAAGCAGGCAATGGCGAGCGATGTCGTTTCGATCTTCATCCTGCCGCCGTCGATTGCCGAACTGGAACGGCGCCTCAGGACACGCGGGCAGGACAGCGACGAGGTGATCCGCGGCCGGATGGCGAAAAGCGAGGCCGAGATCAGCCATTGGGCCGAATATGACTATGTGCTGATCAATGATGACCTCGACAAGGCCGAGGCGGAGCTTAAGACCATCGTCACCGCCGAGCGGCTGCGCCGCGACCGTCAACCCGGCCTGTCGGAGTTCGTACGCGGTCTGAACCGGGAGTTCGATACCAGATGATCTATGCGCTTGACGGTATCCGCCCCGAGATCGGCCGCGATGTCTGGATCGCGCCGGCCGCCCATGTGATCGGCAAGGTGGCGCTGGAGGATGAGGTCGGCATCTGGTTCGGCGTCACGATCAGGGGCGACAACGAGCTGATCCGCATCGGACGCGGGTCGAACGTGCAGGAAAACTGCGTGCTTCATACCGACATGGGCTTTCCTCTGACCGTGGGCGCCGATTGCACCATCGGCCACAAGGCGATGCTGCATGGCTGCACCATCGGCGACGGGACGCTGATAGGCATGGGGGCGACGATCCTCAACGGCGCGGTGATCGGGTCTGGCTGCCTGATTGGCGCGGGCGCTCTGGTGACCGAGGGCAAGCATATCCCCGACGGCAGTCTGGTGATGGGCGCGCCGGGCCGGGTGGTGCGCGAACTGGACGCGGAGGTGCGCGCGCGGCTTCTGAAATCGGCCGAAGGCTACCGCACCAATGCCCGCCGCTTCGCGGCCGGCCTGCGCGACATCTGACGCGGCGGCGGCCCGGGCCGCTCGTCGAGCCCTTGCGTGCTCTCCTCGCTGGAAATGCGCCTTACGAACCGTCCTATGGTGTGAGCCGCGTGATCCCGGTCGCGGCCGCGCGCGCGAGCGCGGGGTCAAGCGACATGGGTACATAATCGCCGCGCCGCCATAGCTCGCTCAGATCGTCGTAATGGCGCGAAAGTGGATGGCCCGACTGGCCGGTCGAGATGATGAAGACTGAACTGTCGGGATCGGCGAAATCATAGACCCCGCGGTAGACCGGGCCGTTCATGTTCAGGAATGGCTCGGCAGGGTCGAGACCCATCATGCCGCGCATC
This sequence comes from Frigidibacter sp. RF13, assembly GCF_026626305.1. Classification (GTDB taxonomy): domain Bacteria; phylum Pseudomonadota; class Alphaproteobacteria; order Rhodobacterales; family Rhodobacteraceae; genus TMP-24. Next base: position 224,153 of record NZ_JAPNUE010000001.1, read on the forward strand.
AGCGTATGATCGCCGCCCGAGGTTGATTGCCTGAGATTGACGATCCAGCCGAGGAACGGCGCGAGGCCGAGCGTCGGGTGATCCTGCCGCGCCTCGTGCGCATCGCCCCAGCGCCAGCTTTCGATCTTCGACCCGTAGCGGCCTGTCAGGTCGAGAAGCGCATCGTCAAGCGCCAGCCGAGCGATATCGGTGCAGCTTTCTACCGGCGCCGATTGCATCACATCGCACCAGCGCGCCGCCCCGCCCACATCCTTGTAGACCCGCTCGATGAAAAGCGGCTCCACCCGGTGGAAGGCGTCGGCCAGGGGCCCGAGTTCGTCGCGGATGAGCCGCATCTGAAGCGCCTGCGACCAGGCGGCATAGATCAAGGGCTCTGGCAGATGTTCGTTCATGTCGCCGTCCCAGGCGGCGAGGAGGTCGAGCGCCTTCTGCCGCAGGCGTTCGGGCGTCCCTTCGGGCGCCGCCTCGCCGGTGAACCACAGGTCGCGGCCGATGAGCGGCAGGATGGTGCGGGCGTCGGTGGCATTGGTGTCGAGCTGCGCCGCGATGAAGCTTTCGCGGCTGTGGACCTCGCGTTCCTGCATCAGCCTTGTCCAGCGCTGGACCCGCTGGCTGTCGCCCCAGTCGAAGCTGACATGGTTCGGGAAGTACAGGTCGACAAGCTTGCCGTTCGTGGTGCCTACGATCCCGCCCGCCGGGTCGAGGAAACGGGGATTGTCGGCGGCGGGCAGGCGGCCCGCCCAGCGGTTCGTTGTGACCCAGCCGGGAGAGGGCAGGCGGCCCTGCGACTGGCTATGCGCGTCGCGCGCCGGTAGCACACCGAAAAGCGCCATGCCGACACGGGACTTTTCAGCGAGTGTCACGGTCAGCGCGGGTGCGATCTGCTGTGCGCCCGCCGTCAGCGCCGCATTGATGGTCTTTGCCCGCATCAAGGCTATGGCCGCGCTCATCGACGTGTCGGCGTCTGAAAGGCCGGTCCAGCCAAGCGCCATTACATGGCCTTTCGGCGTCACCGATTGCAGATCGTAATGACTGCCGGGCAGCACAGGGCCATTTGCCGACCAGCGGAGCGTCAACGTGATCGGTGCGGCGTCCTTGACGGTGACGATGGTCTTCTTAGTCTCGAACGGCGCCCAGCCTTCTGGCGTGCGGTAGCGGGAGGCGTCCGCCGGGTCCAGTTCTTCAAGGAACAAGTCCTGGTCATCCGCGTAAGAGGCCGCGATACCCCAGCCGAAAGCCTCGTTCCGCCCGGCGAGGATCGCGGGAACGCCGGGGATGGTGGCGCCGATGACGCCGCCCGAGGCAAGCTCCAGCCGGGCGAGATAGAAGGGCGCGGGCGCAGTGAAGGCCATGTGGGGATCGTTGGCAAGAAGCGCCCCGCCAGCGGCCGCCCGTCCGGGCGCCGCCGCCCAGGCGTTCGAGGCGCCTGCAATGTCGCGTGGCCGCATCGCCAGAAGCGGATCGCGCGCCTCGTCATCGCCCGCATAGTGCAGCGCCGGATCCGGCAGAAGGCCGGGCGCAAGTGCCGCATAGGGGGGCAGGGCCGCGACCGGTGGGCCGGGCACGGCAGGCATCAGATCGTCGGCCCAATCGGCCGACAGAAGCGACAGGCGCGCGCGCATGACCTCGTTTTGCAGTTGCGAGGTTTCCTGAAAGGCGAACAGCTTCATGAGCGCGATCGAATCTGCGGGCTGCCAGACGGCGATCTCGGCGGGGAAGAGGAAAAGTTCCGGTGCGCCGCGCCCGCGCGCCTCGCTGTTCACTGTCTCGATCCAGGCGTTCACCCCGCGCGCATAGGCGTCGAGCGCGACCCGTGTCGCATCGTCCTGCGCCGTGACCGACTTTACGGCCAGCCCGTAAAGATCGAGCCGTCGCATCAGCTCGTCGCTCTTCACCGTCCGTTCGCCGAAAACCTCCGAGAGCCGCCCCTGCACCGTCCAGCGCGCCACCAGCATCTGCCAGAGCCGGTCCTGCGCATGGGCGTAACCGAGGGCGAAGAAAGTATCGGCATCGGTTTCGCCGAAGATATGCGGCACATCAGCCGTATCGCGCACGATCTCGACCGGTGCCGTGATGCCGGCCACCGTGCGCGCCTCGTCATAGTCCGGCAGCGAGCGTGAGGCGAAATAATAACCGCCCGTCGCGGCGAGGATCACCGCGAAGATCATCAGGGCGACAAGGCGGACGAGCCAGCGGAAGACAGAAACCATGGAAACCGGCCGGTTTGAGTGCAGCGCCCGAACCGGCGGGGTTGACGGAAGGGGCAGGGCGGTTAACTACGGCGTTTGAGGCCGATGCGCAATCGGGCGCGGCCACAGGATGGGAAGGACGGCGCGCAATGGCCAGGGTTGCATTCCTCGGGCTCGGGGTCATGGGCTTTCCGATGGCGGGGCATCTTATGGCCAAAGGCCATGAGGTGACGGTCTGGAACCGCACCGGAGCCAAGGCGGACGCCTGGGTGGCCAAGCATGGTGGCCGGGCGGCACCCACGGCGCGCGCGGCGGCCGAGGGCGCGGAGTTCGTGATGGCCTGCGTCGGCAATGACGATGACCTACGCGCGGTCTGCACCGGCGCGGACGGCGCCTTCGCCGGAATGGCGACGGGCGCGATCTTCGTCGATCACACCACCGTATCTGCCGCCGTGACACGGGAGCTGGCGGGCACTGCTGCCTCCCATGGCCTCGGCTTCGTCGACGCGCCGGTTTCGGGCGGACAGGCGGGGGCGGAAAACGGTGTCCTTTCCGTGATGTGTGGCGGCGACGAGGCCGAATATGCGCGCGCAGAGCCGGTGATTGCCGCCTATGCGAGGATCTGCCGCCGCCTCGGCCCCTCGGGCGCGGGCCAGTTGGCCAAGATGGTCAACCAGATCTGTATCGCAGGCCTCGTCCAGGGCCTCTCCGAGGGCCTTCACTTCGCCGAAAGGGCCGGGCTCGACATTGAGGAACTGGTCGAGGTAATCAGTCAGGGCGCAGCAGGCAGCTGGCAGATGGTCAACCGCCACAAGACGATGAAGCAGGGCAAGTTCGACTATGGCTTCGCCGTCGACTGGATGCGCAAGGACCTCGACATCTGTCTTCGCACAGCCGAAGAGAACGGCGCAAGCCTTCCGGTCACGGCCCTGATCGACCAGTTCTACAAGGATGTGCAGAAGCTTGGCGGCGGTCGTTGGGACACATCAAGCCTGATCGCGCGGCTTCGCGCGATCGGCTGACCGGACTCATATTCCGTCGGCCCCACTTCCGTTCACAAATATCCTCGGGAGAGCGCGAGAGGGCAGAAAGCCCGCTCGCTCCGCCATTCAGGGAATGATCCGCGTATATTTGGTGCCCTTGAGGGACACGCCCGCGATGATACCCGCCTGTCCGAAGACATAGGCGATGACCGGGGCGGTCGCGGTCGCGGTGCTGAGGCCGGCACTTTTGCCGCCATCGGGGAAAGCATATTGAACATCTGCGCCAGCGGTCCATCCGGGCGATGCACGGAAAGTCGCCAGCGCGTCGGGCGTCATGAACAACAGCACATGCGCATATTGCTGAGCACCGGCCTGCAGCCCCCAACTCGCCTGCGCGGCCGTGTAGTAATCCACCGTGACATCGTTGATCCTGAGCGCGCCGCGCCCGTAGGCGCCGCCAAAGATGAAGCCTGCTTCGGTCACGAGCGGCATGTAAAGGATGCCCTGTGCACGGCTCATATTCGCCGCTGCATCAGGGAAATTCGTGCGCATATAGTCGCGCGTCGCATCAACGCGCGCGTCGATCGTCGCACCGCCCTTGCTGCCCACGCCATTGCCGCAAGAGGCGAGGCCCAGGGCCGCGCCGCCCAGTATGAGTTCGCGTCGAGAAAATTTCATCATGCTCGTGCCCACCTGTTGTCATTGTCCCGCGCGGGTCCCTTAAGGGCGCTGACGGGATGTGCGAAAAGTATAAGCTACCGCAGGCGGCCTGTCACCCCGGGCGGGGTACCAAGCTCAACGACCGGCCAACATCCGCGCGGCCTCGGGCGCGAAGTAAGTGAGGATGCCGTCACAACCCGCACGGCGGAAAGCGAGAAGGCTTTCAAGGATCACCTCCTCCTTCACCCAGCCATTCAGGATCGCGCCCTTCAGCATCGCATATTCGCCCGACACCTGATAGGCGAAGGTCGGTGCGCCGAAGGCGTCCTTCACCTCGCGGCAGATATCGAGATAGGGCATGCCGGGCTTGACCATCACCATGTCCGCGCCTTCATCAAGGTCGCGACCGACAAGGCGCAGCGCCTCGGCGCGGTTGGCCGGGTCCATCTGATAGGTCTTCTTGTCGCCCTTGAGCGCGCCGGACGCCCCCACCGCATCGCGGAACGGGCCGTAGAAGGCGGACGCATATTTGGCGGCATAGGAAAGGATCGCCACATCCTTGTGACCCGCCGCCTCCAATGCCATGCGGATCGCCCCGATCCGGCCATCCATCATGTCGGACGGCCCGAGGATGTCAGCGCCGCTTTCGGCCTGCGCCAGCGCCATGCGCACCAGGGCCTCGACCGTCTCGTCATTCAGGATCACGCCGTCGCGCACCAACCCGTCATGGCCGTTGGCGTTATAGGGGTCGAGTGCCACATCCGTCATCACCGCAACTTCGGGCACCGCCGCCTTGATCGCCCGGATCGCCCGGTTGGTCAGATTGTCCGCGTTCCAGGCCTCGGCACAGGCTTCGGTCTTCAGCGCCGGGTCGGTATAGGGAAAGAGACAGACAGCGGGAATGCCAAGCCGCGCCGCCTCGGCCGCCGCGTGGACGGCACCGTCAATGGTCAGGCGGCGGACGCCCGGCATCGAAGGCACCTCGACATCGGCACCCGGCACGTCAGTGATGAACAGGGGCCAGATGAAGTCAGCCACCGACAATCTTGTTTCCGACACGAGTGAGCGCAGGGCACCTGTCAGGCGCAGGCGACGGAAACGATGGGACATCTGAAGACCGGTCACGGGCGACACTCCTTCACTCAGGGCTGCAGCTTTCCCCTTCCGCTGCCACGCTTTTTCCGCGATCACAAGGGTGGAAACCGTCGGAGGGCGCGGTTAGCATCCCGCCAACGGGCGCCGCCCGGTCCTTCGAGGGGAGATTCGCTTGAAACTGACGCAGCTTCTGCTCGATCTCATCGACCTGCGCTCGTTCTCCAATCTCTGGTACTGGATCGCCCTCGCCGTCACCTGGTCCACCGCCTCGCACTGGGTGCTTGGTATTCCGTTCGACATGGTGATCCGCGCGCGGCGGCAGGGTGGCGCGGCGATGGACGACCTGGTGGCACTCGCCCGGATCAACATCAACCGTATCCAGTTCATTGTTCGCGAGGCCGGGACCGTGCTCTCGGCCCTCGCGGCCTGCATCCATACGACCCTCGCGCTTCTCGGCTTCTGGTATGGGGTGGAATTCTGCCAGGCGGTGTTCCTTCTGCTGTTCCCGGTTACCATCGTTGGTATCTTCACCGCGCGCACCGCGCGGCGCATCCGTGACGAGGGGGGCGATGGAGAGCAACTGTGCCACAGGCTGCACTGGCACCGGATTCTCGTCCAGGCCATCGGCGTTCTGGCGATTACCATCACCGCGGCCTGGGGGATGCTGGTCAATTTCAACGTCTCTCCGCTTGGCTGAGAGGAACCAGCCGCTACGGCTTGACACGACCGCCGGGGCGGATAGGTCAGGCGCATGACGACCCCCGGCCAGATCACCCTTTCCGGCGCGCCCGAAGGTTTCGACGCCCGCCTTCTCGCCCGCGAGCTCGAGCGCGGCGCGACGGTCCTTTTCGTTGCCCGCGACGACAAGAGGATGGAGGCGATGCGGGCAGCCCTTGCCTTCTTCGCGCCTGCTGCCCCCGTCCTGACCTTCCCGGCCTGGGACTGCCTGCCCTATGACCGCGTTTCGCCCAATGCCGACATAGCCGCGGCCCGGATGGCGGCGCTCGCGACGCTCGCGCGCGGGCTAGCCGCACCGGTCGTGCTGCTGACCACGCTCAATGCCGCGACCCAGCGCCTGCCGGCGCGCGCGGTCGTGCGCGAGGCCGCTTTCGCGGCGAAGGTCGGCAGCAGGATCGACGAGGCGGGCCTGCGCGCCTATCTCGTCCGTATGGGCTTCTCGCCAACCTCGACCGTGTCGGAGCCCGGCGATTATGCCGTGCGCGGCGGCATCATCGACATCTATCCGCCGGGGCAGGGCGGGCCGGTGCGGCTCGACCTTTTCGGCGACGTGCTTGACGGCGCGCGCCGGTTCGACGCGGCGAGCCAACGCACCATCGAAAAGCTGGACCGGATCGAACTGGCGCCGGTTTCCGAAGTGATCCTCGACGAGGCGGCGATCACCCGTTTCCGCCAGAATTACCGGATCGAGTTTGGCGCGGCGGGCACTGACGATCCCTTGTACGAGGCGGTAAGCGCGGGGCGCAAGCACGCGGGGATGGAACATTGGTTGCCCTATTTCCATGAGGAGTTGGAGACGCTCTTCGACTACCTCCCCGGCGCGTCGGTCATGCTCGACGATCAGCTGACGCCAGCGCGGCTTTCCCGCTGGGAGGGGATCGAGGACCAGTATGACAGCCGCGCCGAGGCGCTGAAGCGTAAAGACCGGGTCGATACGATCTACAAGCCCTGTCCGCCGCATCTTCTCTATCTGGATGACAAGGGCTGGAGCGACGCCATCGCCGGCCTCCGCACCATCCAGCTCGTCGCGCTGCCGCAACCGACCGGCCCGGGCTTTCTGGACGCGGGCGGGCGTATCGGCCGCAATTTCGCACCCGAACGGCAGCTGGAAAATGTCAGCCTTTTCGGTGCCTTGTCGGATCATCTGAAAGCGCGGCTGAAGGAGGGACAGGTTGTCGTTGCCTCTTACTCCGAAGGGGCGCGCGAGCGGCTGAAGGGCCTTTTGGAGGACGAGGGCGTCAAGGGCGCGCATCTTGTTCGTGACATCCGCGAGGTGCCCGATGGCAAGGGCGCGCTGCATCTGGCCGTCTGGGCACTGGAACACGGGTTCGAGGCCTCTGGCCTGACCGTGATCTCGGAACAGGACGTGCTGGGCGACCGACTGATCCGGGGCGCGAAGAAACGACGGCGGGCCGAGAACTTCCTGACCGAGGCGCAATCTTTGTCGCCCGGCGATCTGGTCGTCCATGTCGAACATGGCGTCGGCCGCTACAAGGGTCTTGAAACCATCACGGCACTTGGCGCGCCGCATGAATGCGTGCATCTGGAGTATGCCGAGGGCGCGCGGCTTTACCTGCCGGTCGAGAATATCGAGCTTCTGAGCCGCTATGGCCATGAGGAGGGGCTGCTCGACAAGCTTGGCGGCGGGGCATGGCAGGCCAAGAAGGCCAAGCTCAAGGAACGAATCCGACAGATCGCCGAACGGCTGATGCGGGTGGCGGCCGAACGCGCGCTGCGCCAGGCGCCGATCCTTGAGGCGCCGCACCATGAATGGGACACGTTCGCCGCGCGCTTCCCATATCAGGAAACCGACGATCAGCTGGCCGCAATTGGTGATGTGATCGCCGATCTGGAGGCCGGGTCGCCGATGGACCGGCTGATTGTCGGCGACGTGGGCTTCGGCAAGACCGAGGTGGCTATGCGCGCGGCATTCGTCGCCGCCATGTCCGGGGTGCAGGTTGCGGTCATCGCGCCGACGACGCTGCTCGCCCGCCAGCATTTCAAGACTTTCGCCGAACGGTTCCGGGGGACGGCGATCACGGTCCGCCCACTGTCGCGCTTTGTCTCTGCGCGCGACGCCGCCCTGACGCGTGACGGGCTTGCCGATGGCACGGTCGATATAGTGATCGGCACCCATGCGGTCCTGGCCAAGGCGGTGAAGTTCCGCAACCTCGGGCTTCTGGTGATCGACGAGGAACAGCATTTCGGCGTGCAGCACAAGGAACGGCTGAAGGAGATGCGGTCGGAGATCCACGTCCTGACCCTGACCGCGACGCCCATTCCGCGCACGCTGCAACTGTCGCTGACCGGCGTGCGGGATCTGTCGATCATCGGCACACCGCCCGTCGACCGGCTGGCGATCCGCACCTATGTCAGCGAGTTCGACGCGGTGACGATCCGCGAGGCGCTTTTGCGCGAACGCTATCGCGGCGGGCAGTCCTTTTATGTGGTGCCGCGCATCGCCGACCTGCCCGCGATCGAGGACTTCCTGAAGAACCATGTGCCGGAAGTCAGCTATATCGTCGCCCACGGCCAGCTGGCGGCGGGCGACCTCGATGAGCGGATGAACGAGTTCTACGACGGCAAATATGACGTGCTGCTGGCCACGACCATCGTGGAAAGTGGCCTCGACATTCCCACCGCGAACACGATGATCGTCCATCGTGCCGACATGTTCGGCCTTTCCCAGCTGTATCAGATCAGGGGACGGGTCGGGCGTGCCAAGACTCGCGCCTATGCCTATCTGACCACCAAGCCCCGCGCGCCGCTGACGCCTGCGGCGCAGAAACGGCTCCGGCTGCTCGGGTCGCTCGACAGTCTCGGCGCGGGCTTTTCGCTGGCAAGCCAGGACCTTGACCTGCGTGGCGCGGGGAACCTTCTGGGTGAGGAGCAGTCCGGCCATATCCGCGAGGTCGGATACGAGCTTTACCAGGCGATGCTGGAAGAGACGATTGCGAAGCTGAAGTCGGGCGAGTTGCAGGGGGCGGATGCCGACGACGGGCAATGGGCGCCGCAGATCAATCTTGGCGTGCCGGTGTTGATCCCCGAGGATTATGTGCCCGACCTCGACGTACGGCTCGGCCTCTACCGGCGCCTGTCGCATCTGACCACGAAGGCAGAGCTTGAGGGCTTCGCCGCGGAACTGATCGACCGGTTCGGCGCGCTGCCGCGCGAGGTGAACACGCTTCTTCTGGTCGTGCGGATCAAGGGCACCTGCAAGCGGGCGGGCATAGCGAAGCTCGACGCCGGGCCCAAGGGGATTACCGTGCAATTCCACAATGACAAGTTTGCCAATCCGGCGGGGTTGGTCGAGTTCTTGCAAGCTCAGGGCGGGGCGGCGCGGGTCAAGGACAACAAGATTGTTGTCGCTGGCGATTTCCCGCGTGAGGGCGAGCGGATCAAGGCCGCCTTCGGCGTGGCGCGCGATCTGGCAGAGAAGGTGGCCGCGGCGAAAAAAGCGGGCTGAGACTCAGCTACTGGGCCGCCAGCGACGACTTCGCCGTTTCGGCCTCATCAGGCTGGTCCTTGCCGTCGAGCCGGTCGGCATCGCGCAGTTCGGGGAACCACTTCGCCCAAAGGCCGGTGACGACGAGCGTGCCGACCCCGCCGAAGATCGCCGCGCCCACCGGGCCGAGAAGACGGGCAGCGACGCCGCTTTCGAACTCGCCAAGCTCGTTCGAGGCCGAGATGAAAAGGCCCGAGACGGCAGAGACCCGGCCGCGCATATGGTCGGGCGTCACGATCTGCACCAATGTCTGACGGACATAGACAGAGATCATATCGGCGGCGCCGAGGATCGCGAGCGCGGCGACCGACAGGACCATCGACCGCGAGACAGCAAAGACCAGGGTCGCCACGCCGAAGAGGGCTACGGCCCACAGCATCCTGCGCCCAGCGTGGCGTACCATCGGCCGCCGCACCAGCAGGTAGGCGGCAAGTGCCGCCCCTAGGGCTGGGCCGGAGCGGAGAAGGCCGAAACCTTCCGGACCGACATGAAGCACGTCGGCGGCAAAGGCGGGCAGAAGCGCAATGACGCTGCCCAAGAGCACGGCGAAGAGGTCAAGCGACATGGCGCCGAGGATGATCTTGTTGGTCCAGACATAGATGAGCCCCTCGCGGATTTGGCGCATAGCGCTGCCCGCCTGCCGAACCGGCGTGGTCGAGATGCGGATCGCGAGGCAGATGACGATTCCGGTCATGTAAAGGCAGGCGACGATGCCGTAGGCAAGGCTGGGCGAGGCACTGGCGATGATCAACCCGCCAATCCATGGGCCGAGGATCACCGCGAACTGCCAAGCGAGCGAGCTGATCGAGATCGCACGCGGCATCTCCTCGCGCGGTACCAGCATTGGTTTCATTGCCGTCGAAGCCGGTTGCAAGAAGGCGCGCGCGGCACCGAACAGCGCGATACTGGCGAAGATCGGCAGGAAGGTTTCGTCGCCGCGGAGCGCGAAGAGGCCAAGTAGGATCGCAGTCAGCGTTTCGATCCCGAGCGCGCCGAGCACGATTGCCCGGCGGCTCATCCGGTCGGCGAGCGATCCGCCGATGAGTGCCAGACAGAAAAGTGGCAGAAATTGCGCGAGCCCCGCCATGCCGACGAGAAAGGCGCTTTCCTTCACGCCCATCGTGCGGCGCGCGATATCGTAGATCTGCCAGGCGATGGTCACCGCCTGGATCTGACCACCGATGTTGACGAAGATCATCGCGGTAAAGAAGCGCGCGAAATCGGGGTGGCGGGCGAGGAATCGAAGCGGGCTCGATGACATGATGAGGCTTTCCAAGTGCGCGGCACTCTGGCGCTGGCCCGCGCCGGGCGCAAGGGTCCGGGCGCGGTATTTTGCCGGCAACTAGACGTATCAGCCCTCTTCCTCTTCCTCCGGAACGATCATCACCAGTTCGCCCGCCGCCTCAAGGTCGCGGATCGCGATGACGACGGCGGTCTGCGCGACCTCGACATCCTTTTCCTTCAGGCGGCCGATTGCGGCCATCTCTTCGCGCAGGCTCCCGGCCATCCGCTGCGACATGTTCGCCAGAAGGAATTCGGCCGCATCTGCCGCCTCACCTTTGGCGCCTGCCAGCGCCTTGATCAGCACGTCCTGCTCGACCACCTTGATGATCTTGGGCACATCGCGGGTCAGGAGGCGCGCGGGGATATGGGCGAAGGTGAAGATGGTCTTGCGGACCTCCGCCGCAAGCACGCTGTCCTCTTCCTCCAATGCTTTCAGCACATCCTCACGCGTCGCTGCAGGCGAGACATTTAGGATCGCCCCCACCCGGTCCGCCGGGCTTTTTTCGAAAGCCGGGGTCTTGACCACCTCGATCTGGCCAAGAATGGCATGGCCGATGCGCTTGACCGTCTCGGGCTCGACATCGGCGGTCTTTGACATGGAAAAGGCGATCCGCCGCGCCCGGTCGCCGGGCAGAAGACCAAGGAGTTCGGCCGCGCGGGGTACGGCAATCTTCGACAGGATCACCGCGGCCACTTCGGTGCTTTCCTCTGTGATGATCGGCAAGAGCCGCTCGACCTCGACGCCCCTGATCTTTTCCCAGGGGTCGAGCTTCGACGCACCGCCCGCGAGCCGCCTGAGGCGACCCGCCGCCGCGTCGGAGATATGGCCGTCGAGCACCTTCAGTGCGCCATCAAGGCCGCCGGGGAAGGACAGTCCCATCCGTTCAAGCGTATCGCAAAACTCCTCGACCACGGCGGCAAGCGTGTCGCGGTCGATGGCGCGCATCGCCGCCATCTGTTCGGTCAGCGCCGCCTGCTGATCCTCGGGCAGGGCAGCGAGCGGTACGCTTGCCCCCTGCGCGATCAGAAGCCGCACGATTACAGCCGCCTTCTGGCGACCGGTCAGAGCATGGGCGGGCTGAAAAACCGCCGTGTCCGGTGGCGTGGCTGGGCGCGAAAGCGGGGCGACGGCGGGCATGGCGGCCTCTGGCACAGGAAATATGCCCCAGCCTCGCAAGTCAGGGTAAAGCCCGGGTTAAGCGCCGCCCGAGATCCTCAGCTGTCGAGCACGACGCAGCGCGCTTCCTTGGCGTCCCAGACCTGGCCTTCGGCGCAGCTGATTTCGGCCGATTGCTGGCGGGCATGGGTGCAACCTTCGGCCATCGCCAAGGCCGGGCCGAGCCCGCCCAGAAAGGCCGTCACAAGGGCAATGATACGCATTCTTGCCTCCCTCAGTAGCTATAGGTCACGCCGGTGGCGATTGCCTGCCGCAGCGAGCGTTCCGGCCAGCCGCCGGCGCCGCCCCGCGCGACGATCTCGTCGAGCTCAAGGCTCGCCAGTTCCATCTCGTTCATTTCGACATAGGCCTGGCCCATGTAGGAGCGTGCAATCAGGTTGTCGGGGTTCTGCGCCAGCGCCGCCTGATAGAAACCCATGCCTTCCTCGACATGGCCCGCCTTGCGGCTGGCAAAGCCGAGATAGGTCAGAACCCGGTCGGTCCGCCCCTCGGTCATCGCCGAGAGGACGATCAGCGCATCGTCGGCCCGGCCCGCATAGGCCAGTTCGCGCGCGCCTTCGAAAAGCGTGTCATTGTCCAGAAGCCCCGATTGCGCATCGACGCATTTCTGGGTCTTTTCGTCCCAGATCTCGGTCTTCTTGCATTTGGTCGAGGTCTCGGTCGGCTTCGGCTCCGACCCGCTATCCGATCCTGCCGCGAGCGCGATGCCGGGCAGCATCAGGCCCATGGCGAGCGCGAGCGGCGCGAGAATGGTCATGTCTGCCTCCGTCAAGGCGTTCCTTGCGGGATTTGGCCAGTCTTGGCAGCCTCTGGCAAATCACAAAGCCATGAGGGGGCAGGGGCGGCGGTCAGCCGCCGAAGACCCGGGCGAAGATCGTGTCCACATGTTTGGTGTGATAGCCGAGGTCGAACTTCTCCTCGATCTCGGCGGGCGACAGGGCGGCGGTGACTTCGGCGTCGGCCAGAAGCTCGGTCCTGAAGTCTGCGCCCTTCTCCCAGACCTTCATCGCGTTCCGCTGGACCAGCCGGTAGGCGTCCTCGCGGCTGACGCCCGCTTGCGTCAATGCCAGCAGCACGCGCTGTGACATCACCAGACCTTTGAACTTGTTCATGTTGGCGAGCATGTTCTCGGGGTAGATCACCAGTTTCTCGATGACGCCCGCCAGCCGGTTCAGCGCGAAATCGAGCGTTACGGTCGCGTCCGGACCGATACCGCGCTCGACGCTTGAATGGCTGATGTCACGCTCGTGCCAGAGCGCCACATTCTCCATCGCCGGAACCACAGCCATGCGGACGAGGCGGGCAAGGCCGGTGAGGTTTTCGGTCAGCACGGGATTGCGCTTGTGCGGCATGGCCGAGGAGCCCTTCTGGCCGGGCGAGAAGTATTCCTCGGCCTCCAGCACCTCGGTGCGCTGCATGTGGCGGATTTCGATGGCGACGTTTTCGATCGACGAGGCGATGACGCCCAAAGTGGCGAAGAACATCGCATGGCGGTCGCGCGGGATGACTTGCGTCGAGATCGGCTCGGGGCGGAGGCCCAGTTTTTCGCAGACATGTTCCTCGACGGCGGGGTCGATATTGGCGAAGGTGCCGACCGCGCCGGAGATGGCGCCGGTCGCCACTTCCCAACGCGCCTTTTCAAGGCGGTTCTTGTTGCGGTCCATCTCGGCGTAGAAGCGGGCGAAAGTCAGGCCCATGGTCGTGGGTTCGGCATGAATGCCGTGGCTGCGGCCAATGCGGACCGTGTCCTTGTGCTCAAAGGCGCGCTTCTTCAGCGCCGCCAGAAGCCGGTCCATGTCGGCCAGCAAAAGGTCCGCGGCCCGGACAAGCTGGACGTTGAAGGTCGTGTCAAGGACGTCCGACGAAGTCATGCCCTGATGGACGAACCGCGCCTCCTCGGCGCCGATATGTTCGGCGAGATGGGTGAGGAAGGCGATCACGTCATGTTTCGTCACCGCCTCGATCTCGTCGATGCGCGCGACGTCGAACTCTACATCTTTCGCCCGCCAGACGGCCTCTGCATTCGCCTTGGGGATCACGCCCAAGGCGGCCTGCGCGTCGCAGGCATGGGCCTCGATCTCGTACCAGATGCGGAACTTGGTTTCCGGCGACCAGATGGCGACCATTTCGGGGCGGGCGTACCGGGGGATCATCGCGGCCTCTTGATTGTTCGGAAATTCGCGGCTGTCCTAGACTGCATGACGCGGGGTGACAATGGGCGAGGCGGGATGAAAAGACTGATTGCGACGGTTCTGCTGTTTTCTCTGCCGTCGGCGGTGCTGGCGGAGGATTGGACGCGCCTCACGGGCAGCGATGTGACCAATGCGCTCAACGCCCGCCATCTGGTCTATGAGAGCGGCGCGACGCAGGGCTTTGGCGAAGATGGGAGCACGCGCTACACCGGCGGCGGGCCGACGATGGGGCAGTGGCGGGTGAAGGAACACCAGTATTGTTCGATCTGGCCGCCATCGGACGCTTGGACCTGTTACGATGTCGAACGCAGCACCGATGGCAAGTCCCTGCGCTTCACCGGCCCCGACGGCAGTCAGACGGTGGGGCGCTACGACCGGTGAAGAGGCGCGTTCAACTTGCCGATTTCGAAGGCCCTTGGCGGATCGAGAGAGAAATCGAGGACAGTCTCGGCGGAAAGCCAGGCCGGTTTTCCGGGACGGCGGTCTTTTCCGCCGATGGCGCGCTTCTGCGCTATCGCGAGACCGGGCTGCTGACCTATGGTGACGCATCGCCGCTTCATGCGACGCGCGAGTATATCTGGTCGGCGGACGGGGCCGGGATCGTCGTCACCCATGGTGACGGGCAGCCGTTTCACCGCTTCGATACGGCCGATCTGACTCCCGAGGCCGACCATCATTGCGCCCCCGACCTCTACCATGTGCGCTATGATTTCACCCGCTGGCCGGACTGGCGGGCAGAGTGGGCGGTCAGCGGCCCGCGCAAGGATTACCGGATGGTGTCACGTTATCAGAGGGTTTGAGGCCTCAGGCGGTTCCGACAAGCGCCGGGTCGAACGGATAGGTGGTGAGGTTCTCGCAGCCCGTTTCGGTGATCAGCACCTGATCCTCGAGCTTGATCGAGAAATCGCCCCCCTCGGGCGAGACCAGCGCCTCGACACACAGGACCATGCCCGGCTCAAGCGCCACTTCGAAAGCGCCATCCACCCAACCGTCAGGGTAGGGGACGAAAGGCCATTCGTCGCAGAGGCCGACGCCATGCATCTTGCAGGAATATTTCTGCTTCCAGTACTGCGCGCCCAGCTGATGGCCGCCATGCGTTAGCTCGCGGATGGTGACGCCGGGCCGCAGTCGCGCCTGATGGTCGCGGATATGGTCCAGCCCGTGGTTCATCGCGCTGATCATCGCATTCGTCGGGCGCTGATCGCCGATCCACCAGCTGCGCGAAATGTCGATGCAGATGCCGTAGGAACCGATCAGGTCGGTGTCGAAGGCGACGATCTCGTTATTCTGCACAATCCGTGGTCCGCATTCCTGAAACCAGGGGTTCGTCCGTGGTCCCGACGCCAGAAGCCGCGTTTCGATCCATTCCCCGCCGCGCCTTATGTTGCCCCGGTGCAGTTCGGCCCAGATATCGTCCTCGCTGACGCCGCCCCCCGGCACGTTCTCCCGCGCAAACGCCTCCATCTCGGCGATCGCCGCCTCGCAGGCGCGGTGGGCGCATCTCATCGCCAGAATCTCATCCGGCCCCTTGATCGAGCGCGCCCGCTCGGTCAGCTCCTCCCCCTCCATCACCTCGAACCCCGCGCGCTCCAGCGCGCGCAGCCCATGGATCATGATCTTGTCGACCGCGATCCGCCGGTTGGTGCCTGCATGAGCCGCCATCACCTCTTGAACCTGCGAGACGAAGGCCTTCGCGTCGCGCTCCGTGCCGTCGCCGCAGACATTGTAGAAGAACGAGGCGCCGGAGCGCAGTTCCTTGACCAGCGGATTGAAGGTCACGAGGAACGGGGAATTCTTGTATTCCCAGACGACCATATGGCCGTCGGCGCAGACCATGCAGGCGCGGAACGGATTGTGGCTGTTCCAGAGCTGCATGTTCGTCGTGTCGGTCGCATAGCGGATGTTCAAGGGATCGAACATCAGGACGGCGCCATAGTCGCGCTTGCCCAGGGCATCGACCAGCCGCTGCCAACGATACTCCCGCATCCGGTCGAGGTTCGGCAATGTCAGCCCCGCCGCCTCCCATTCGCGGAACGCAAGCTGCGTCGGTCCGATCTCTACCCGGTCATTGTCGTTGGGCGTGCCGTCGCCCAGCCGGTCCCCCCGGTTCGGATCGATCTTGCGGCGGGTCTGGGCGTAATGATCGTGCATGGCGTGGCCTCCCTTCGGCGAGCGTCGTCGCGCACGGCGCGTCACGCTTCCCCGTTTCCGACCCGGCCTGTCGGATTTGCCTTTCCGGCCTTTGAAAGAGGCGCTCTGATGACCGCCATGAGCGAACTGATTCTACAGGACCGGCTGCCCTTCGTCCCCTGGATGGACCCGCGCACCCAGCGGCTGCCGGGTATCCTGCCGCTTGAGGATGGCGCCTGGCTCGTACGCGACGAGGCGTTCGCGGGCCAGATGGCCGAGCGCGACCGGCTCGTCGCGACGATGCCCAAGGTGGTGACGGCCAGCACCGAAGGGGCCGGACCGGCGATTGCCGAACTGTGGGATTGTGTTCTGACCCGGCTGAGCGCTGATCCGGGCTATCGGATGTCGGAGGACAGTGTCCTGCGCCCCGACGGTGTGACAGTGCCGCTCGATCCCGGCGCAAAGCTCCTCACGCTCGGGCGGCTCGTCCAGGAGGATCTGTGCCTGATGGAGCGGCGCGGGGAAGAGCATGTGCTGACCGCCGCCGTTCTCTGCTTCCCGGCAAGCTGGACGCTTGACGAAAAGATCGGTCGGCCGCTTCTGCGCATCCACGAGACGGTCAAACGCTATGACGGCGATGTCGCACCGCGCGTCCAGCGGCTCTTCGACGCGATCCGGCCCGACCGGCCGCTCTGGCGGATGAATCATCTGATCTACCGCGACCCGATCCTGCATCAGCCCCGCCGCGAAGGCGATCCGCGTCTTGACCGGACCGGCGGGCAGTTCCTGAGGGCCGAGAAGCAATGTCTCGTCCGGTTGCCGCTTAGCGGCGCGGTGCTCTTTTCCATCCACAGCTATGTGGTGGCACTTTCGAGCCTTTCGGAAGAGAAGAGGGCGGCGCTCGCCGCCATTGTGCACTGAGAGTTGGGCTCAGCAGCCAAGCCGCCGCGACAGGTCTGTGAGCAAGCCGTCGCGCTTGGCGATATCGACGACACTCGGCAGTTCAGAGGGGCGCCGCGTCGCCTCGACCCAGCGCCTGACATCGCGGCTGTCCAGAAGTTCCTGCCAGGCAAGCACCTGTTGCAGCGTCGCGCCCTGTCCAGGCATCGTCATCGAACGGTGATGGCTTTTCATGATTCCGCCCCTCCGGTCCCATTCATCCACAATCCGGTTACCGAAGGATTACGACCGGATTGAGAAACGTTCGGGACGCTTTGTCGTTCAAATGACGGCGAATGAAAAGGGGCGCTCGACAGCGCCCCTTCCGGTTGTGCAATGCCGTGAACCATCGGTCTCAGCAGGAATAATACATCGCATATTCGACGGGGTGGGGCGTATGCTCATAGGCATAGACCTCTTCCCATTTCAGCGCCATGTAGCCCTCGAGCTGGTCGCGGGTGAAGACGTCGCCCGCCAGCAGGAAGTCCATGTCCTTTTCCAGCTCCTCGAGCGCCTCGCGGAGCGAACCGCAGACGGTCGGGATTTCCGCCAGTTCCTCGGGCGGCAGATCGTAGAGGTCCTTGTCCGACGCCGGACCCGGATCGATCTTGTTCTTGATGCCGTCGAGACCGGCCATCAGGAGCGCCGCAAACGCCAGATAGGGGTTCGCCGCCGGATCGGGGAAGCGGGCCTCGACGCGCTTGGCCTTCGGGCTTTCGGTCCACGGAATACGGACGCAGCCCGACCGGTTCCGCGCCGAATAGGCGCGCAGCACCGGGGCCTCGAAGCCGGGGATCAGGCGCTTGTAGCTGTTGGTCGCGGGGTTCGTCAGCGCGTTGAGCGCCTTGGCATGCTTCAGGATGCCGCCGATGAACCACAGGGCTTCCTGGCTGAGATCGGCATACTTGTCGCCCGCGAAGAGGGGCTTGCCGCCCTTCCAGATCGACATGTTCACATGCATGCCCGATCCGTTGTCGCCCTTCATCGGCTTCGGCATGAAGGTCACCGACTTACCGTAGGCATGGGCCACATTGTGGATCACATACTTGTATTTCTGGATATTGTCGGCCTGCTCGACAAGGCCACCGAAGATCAGCCCAAGCTCGTGCTGTGCGGTCGCAACCTCGTGGTGGTGCTTGTCGACCTTCATGCCCATGCGCTTCATGGTCGAGAGCATCTCGCCGCGGATGTCCTGGGCCGCGTCGACCGGGTTCACCGGGAAATAGCCGCCCTTGTGGGCCGCGCGGTGCGCCTGGTTGCCGCTTTCGTACTCGGTGTCGGTGTTCCACGCCGCGTCATGCGCGTCGATCTGGTAGGCGACCTTCTGCGGCGTGACCGAATAGCGCACGTCGTCGAAGATGAAAAACTCGGCTTCCGGCCCGAAATAGGCGGCATCGCCGATTCCGCTAGCCTTGAGGTAGGCCTCTGCCTTCAGCGCCGTACCGCGCGGATCGCGGCTGTAGGGCTCGCCCGTGTCGGGCTCGACCACGGTGCAATGCACGCACATGGTCTTTTCGGCATAGAACGGGTCGATATAGACCGATCCGGCATCCGGGATCAGTTTCATGTCGGACTGGTCGATCGACTTCCAGCCGGCGATCGAGGAGCCGTCGAACATGAAGCCTTCCTCGAAGAAGTCCTCGTCGACCAGATCGACGTCCAGCGTCACATGCTGCAGCTTGCCTTTGACGTCGGTGAAGCGGATGTCCACATAGGCCACCTCTTCGTCCTTGATCAGCTTCAGAGCATCCTTGACTTTGCTCATGCCTGTTCCTTTCGGGGTTGATACCTGGGGCCGGTCGCCCGGCCGGTTCTTCAGATCGCGTCCTCGCCGGTCTCGCCGGTGCGGATGCGGATGACCTGTTCGACGGGGGTGACGAAGATCTTGCCGTCGCCGATCTTGTCGGTGCGCGCGGCCGAAATGATCGCCTCGATCGCCTGTTCGACCATATCGTCGGCAAGGACGACCTCGACCTTCACCTTGGGCAGGAAGTCCACGACATATTCGGCGCCGCGATAGAGTTCTGTGTGGCCCTTCTGGCGGCCGAAACCCTTCACTTCGGTGACAGACAGGCCCTGAACGCCCACTTCCTGAAGCGCTTCCTTCACCTCGTCGAGCTTGAAGGGCTTGATGATGGCTTCGATCTTCTTCATGGGCGACTCCTTCCCCCTCGTCTCGGCGCCAGTCAGCACTTCCGCTTCGGGGGCACAATTGGTTAGGGTCGCAGGGCAGGGCAGGCGCCGGGGATTCCGGCGCTCTTGCTCAAAATTTGTGCAACTGGCCCGATTTGCGGGCAGAATGCGAATCCGAAGGGCTGGCGCATGACCGAACTCCTCACCGCTGCGCAGATGCGGGCCATCGAACAGGCGGCGATCGCCTCGGGAGAGGTCACGGGGCTCGAGCTGATGGAGCGCGCCGGGCGGGGGGTGGTCGAGGCGATCTTCGAGGAGTGGCCGGAGCTAAAGGCGACGTCACACCGGGCGGTGGTGCTGTGCGGCCCCGGCAACAATGGCGGCGACGGGTTCGTGGTGGCCCGGCTTCTGAAAGAGTGGGGCTGGGAGGTGGAGGTCTTGCTCTACGGCGACCCCGAGAAACTGCCGCCAGATGCAAGGGTGAATTACGAGCGGTGGCGGGGGATGGGGGAAGTTGTGGCCTGGAATGACAACGCTCAGAAGGTTCGTCTCGAAGAAGGCGGCGATTTTGATCTCGTAGTTGACGCTCTTTTTGGTACCGGCTTGTCGCGGCCGATGTTGGACGACACCAGTGAGACGTGGCAATCGCTCATGCCCGGGCCATTGGCACAATATGCGCATAGCGACGGCGACGTTCGTTTCGTTGCAATCGACGTTCCGAGCGGCATGTGCAGCGACAGTGGCAAAGATATGGGAGCGATGCCAGCGCACCTAACAGTGACATTTCATCGTCCCAAGGTGGGACACTATTTGCAGGAAAAGTGTGGACCCTACGGTGGGGCTAATTCCTGCAACAAGTTGTCTCTGATCGACATCGGTCTGCCCCAAGCCGCTATCGAGAATTCAGTCTGGCTCACGACGGGACATCACATAGACGTCAAAAAAATCTGTGGGCACAAATACTCCCACGGGTACGCTCTCATCCTTTCCGGCCCGCCCGGCCAAACCGGCGCTGCCCGGCTTGCGGCGCGCGGCGCTCTCCGGATCGGCGCGGGGCTGGTGACCGTGGGCGCGGTGCCCGACGCAATCCCCGAACATGCGGCACAGTTAACTGCGATCATGTTGCGCGAGGTGGCGAACGGCGCCGCGCTGACCCAGGCTCTCGCCGACCCCCGCATCAATGCCCTCTGTCTTGGCCCTGGCCTTGGCCTTGACGACCGGGCGCGGGGGCTGATGGGGGCAGCGCTGCAGAGCCTGGGTGATCCCGGACCGACGCGGGACGAGACTGTAGGTCGGGATTCACGCCGACTCGTCCTCGACGCCGACGCGCTGACGCTCCTCTCCCGGCACCCCGAACTATTCGCTGCCCTGAACGAAAACTGCATCCTCACCCCGCACGCCGGCGAATTCGCCCGCCTTTTCCCCGACATCGCCGAGAAACTCGCGGCGCCCGCCACCACAGGTCCCGCCTATTCCAAGGTTGATGCCACGCGCGAGGCCGCGAAACGGGCGGGCTGCGTCGTCCTCTACAAAGGCGCCGACACCGTCATCGCCGACCCGCAAGGCCGCTGCTCGATCAACTCCGCCCACTACGAACGTGCCGCACCCTGGCTTGCGACCGCCGGGTCGGGCGATGTGCTGTCTGGCTTTATTGCCGGATTGCTCGCGCGTGGCTTCACGCCGATGCAGGCGGCCGAAACCGCCGCCTGGCTGCATGTGGACTGCGCGCTGTCGTTCGGGCCGGGCCTCATCGCCGAGGACCTGCCCGAGGAACTGCCGAAAGTGTTCAGGAAACTCGGGCTCTGAGCGCCGCGGGCAGGGCTGCTCAGGCCTCGACCTCGACGTCCGCCTCGACTGCGTCGCAGCACAGTTCCACGCCCTCGGCATAAACCACCTGCGGCGTGTCGAAGAGCACTTCGTACAGGCGCAGGCTCTTCACCTCGGTCATCGCCACGAACTCGCCATCGACCAGCCGCTCGGCCGGGAGAATTGCGCGATCGGCGCCATAAAGTGCGCCCGCGCGCCAGTCGCGGATCAGGATGCGGGTCTGGGCCGGAAGGGTCAGATCCTGTTCGGGACGGTCATGGCCGAGCGCGGAAGCAGAGATGCGCACCGCGGGGCCGGAATAACGGTGGACGCGGACGGCACGCACAATACGCATGCCGTCCCGCGTCACCACCCGATCGCCGGGCTCGACGAAATCGATCGGCAGAAAGCCATCCAATGTGGCCAAGACCGTTCCCGAAGCGATTCCCTTCGGTCCCGTATCCCTTTGCGCCGCCGCCGCAACGCCCAAGGCCATACTGGTTTCCTCCTGCATCGAGCCTCCCTCGTCAGACCTCTCATTCTGTCAAGGATTGTGGCGGAAGTTCGTCTTTCGCGTGTGGAAAGCGAGGCGAGTACAAAAAACTTTTCCGCTCGCATCCCCGAAACCTTCTTGCTAGAAGGGCGCGGATTTCAGGGGCCGTTCCTTTTGGGGCGGCCCTTGGGGATATTGCGGGTGTGGCGGAATTGGCAGACGCACCGGATTTAGGTTCCGGCGCCTCACGGCGTGGGGGTTCAAGTCCCTCCACCCGCACCAGGATGGATATGAAGGACGAAAAGATGCAGGTCACCGAGACCCTGAAGGACGGACTGAAGCGCGGCTACACCATCACCGTCACTGCGGCGGAACTGGATGCGAAAGTGACCGAAAAACTTCTGGAGGCGCAGCCGGAAGTCGAGATAAAGGGCTTCCGCAAGGGCAAGGTGCCGATGGCGATGCTGCGCAAGACCTTCGGTCAGCGCGTCATGGGCGATGCAATGCAGGACGCGATTGATGGCGCGATGAAGGGCCATTTCGACGCCTCGGGTGACCGCCCGGCCATGCAGCCGAAGGTCGAGATGAAAAACGGCGAAACCTGGAAAGAAGGCCAGGACGTCGTGGTCGAGATGACCTATGAGGCACTGCCGGAAATCCCGGATGTGGACGTCTCGAAGGTGAAGCTCGAAAAGCTCGTGGTAAAGGCCGAGGACAAGGCCGTGACCGAGGCGCTCGAGAACCTCGCGAAATCCGCCCAGAACTTTGAAGAGAAGAAGAAGGGCACCAAGGCCAAGGACGGCGATCAGGTGGTGATCGACTTCAAGGGCTCGGTCGATGGCGACTATTTCGAAGGTGGCTCGGGCGAGGATTACCCGCTGGTTCTCGGCTCGAAAAGCTTCATCCCCGGTTTCGAGGACCAGCTCGTCGGCGCCAAGGCTGGCGACGAGGTGAAGGTTGAAGTCACCTTCCCGGAAAGCTATGGCGCGAGCCATCTCGCCGGCAAGGCCGCGGTCTTCGAATGCACGGTGAAGGCAGTCAAGGGCGCGAAAGCGGCTGAGATCGACGACGAGCTTGCCAAGAAGTTCGGCGCCGAGAGCCTAGAGGCCCTGAAGGGCCAGATTGCCGAGCGTCTGGAGGCCGAATATGTCGGCGCCGCCCGCGCTGTGATGAAGCGTGCGCTTCTCGATCAGCTGGACGGTCTGGTGAAGTTCGACCTGCCACCGACGCTCGTCGAAGCCGAAGCGCATCAGATCGCCCACCAGCTCTGGCATGACGAGAACCCCGATCACCATGGCCATGACCATGGCTCGATCGAGGCGACCGACGAGCACAAGAAGCTCGCCGAGCGCCGGGTACGCCTTGGCCTTCTGCTGGCCGAGGTCGGCCGCAAGGAAAAGGTCGAGGTTTCCGACGCCGAGATGACGCAGGCCGTGCTGAACCAAGCCCGCCAGTATCCGGGTCAGGAACGTGCCTTCTTCGAATATGTGCAGAAGAATCCGCAGATGCAGCAGCAGCTTCGCGCGCCGATCTTCGAAGATAAGGTCGTCGACCTGATTTTCGCGGGCGCCAAGGTGACCGAGAAGGAAGTGTCGAAAGACAAGCTCCAGAAGGCCGTCGAGGCGCTGGACGAGATGTAAGCCTGACGGTCGCGACCGTCGCGAAGGCCGCCCCAACGGGCGGCCTTTTTCTTTGGGCCGGGTGGAGGCTGCCCGCCGGGGCAGTCTGCTTTCCGCCGCTTTGATCCTGTGGGACCGCGCCGTCATGAAACCGTGCGCCCTGTGTGCCAGGGTGGGATTGCGGTCAATCTGGGAGGACGCCATGCATCATCCGGTAAACGCAGAGCTGATCGAAAGGGCGCTGGACCGCGCCGCTGCCGCCCCCGACCGCGTTCCTGCGCTGAAGCGGCTGTTGCGCCGGAGGCTGGAGGCGCCACCTTCGTCCGTCCGCGGACCTACCACAGCAAGCGACCCCTTGGACGACAATCTGTGGGACAATGTGCCGGTCTGACCGGTTCGCTCATCACGTCGGCGGCTTAACCGCTTGACTTCGCCTCGCGAAACCTGTGCGGTCCGCGAGGCAAGGGCAGGGCGGGCAGATGCGCAAAGATCACATGGACGCATTCGGGGCCGTCTCGTTGACGCTCTTCGGCATCTTTCTGGCTTTCAACCAGATCATCATCAAATTCGTCAATCAGGGCATACAGCCGGTCTTCTTCGCCGGGCTGCGCTCGGCGCTTGCGATCCTGTGCCTCGGGGCCTGGCTTGTCTGGAAAGGTCGCCCGCCACGGTTCGAGGGGCGCTATCTGGTACCCGGGATCGCGGTCGGGCTGGCCTTCGCGGGCGAGTTTCTCTGCCTCTTCCTTGCGCTCGACCTGACCACCGTCACGCGCACCTCGATCATCCTTTACTCGATGCCGGTCTGGCTGTCGCTCGCCGCGCATTTCGTCCTGCCCGGTGAACGGATCACGCCCATGAAGGCGCTCGGGCTTGCGCTTGCGTTCACCGGCGTTGCCTGGGCGATCCTCGACCGATCCTCGGCAAACGGGGAGGCGAGCCTTGTGGGCGATCTCTGTGCGCTTCTCGCCGCATGGGGCTGGGCGGCGATTGCGCTGATCGCGCGGGGCACGCGGCTCAGGGAAATGCGCCCAGAGATGCAGCTGTTCTGGCAGGTCACGATATCGGCGCCGGTCCTGATCCTTGCTGCACCTTTCTTCGGCCCGCTGATCCGGGCATTCGAGCCGATCCACATTGCCGGCCTGATCTTTCAGGCTGTGGCCGTTGTCTCTGCTGGTTTCGTTTTCTGGCTCTGGCTTCTGTCCATATATCCGGCGGCGTCGGTGGCAAGCTTTTCCTTCCTCACGCCCATCTTCGGCGTGGCGCTCGGCTGGCTCCTCCTCGGCGAGCATGTCGGGCCGGTGATCCTCGGCGCCGCCGCGCTGGTCGCCGTCGGCATCATTCTGATCAACCGCCCACGTCAGAGCTAAGGGCGGCACCCCGCTCAGTCGGGCGATGTTCACGCGTGTGTGACCGCCGTGACACGCTGTTTTCGGAATGAACGGTAAAATTCAAATATTCGTTTGCGTGCGCCCCAATCTTGACCGAATTCAACGTCAGACGTTTTCCGTCTGACGGGTATTTTGCCGATCAGAATCAACCGCACCTTTTGGTGCAGTGGAGAGGCGCGGACCAGATCCGGGCCACTGCGTAAGTGTGTCGGCGCGTAGGCCAATTTCACCAGAACAAGCCATTCTGCCGTGGGACGGCGGCGAGCGTGGCACAGCGCAGGGGTTGGGAATGCGGGTGCAGGCAGGAGTATTCGGTCGCGCGATGCGGATCGGTTTTGTCGGGTTCTTGGTGGCCTTGGCGATTCTTCGGGGTACGGCGGCCGAGGCGCAACATACATCGACCGAATGTCCCGCCCAGACAGGAACGGTCACAAGCGGCGGGACGGTCACGATCGATATCTCGGACTGCGAGTTTGCCTATCTCGCCGGCGGTGAAGGTGCGATCGACGGCGGTTCTTTCGGGTCTCCCGATTTTGAAAACCATGGCACGGCCACCACTCGCCACGCTGCAGGTCAATGGCTACTCGATTACAGCCACAATGGATCGACGGGCATCGGCGGCACAGATGTGTTCGAACTGACTGACGGGTCACTTCTCGGCAACGGCGACATCCTGTTCACGATCACCATCAACCCTGCAAGCTCTCCGGTAACGGTGTCGCCGGCGTCTCTGCCCACGCTCACCGCCGGAGTAGCCTTCTCACAGACTCTCACCTCTTCGGGTGGTACCGCGCCCTATACCTACACGCTGCAAAGCGGCACGCTGCCTCCCGGTCTCAGCCTGACCTCCGGCGGCGTGATCAGCGGTACGCCGACCCAGCGCGGCGCTTATTCCTTCTCGGTCCGCTCAACGGACAATATCGCCCAGTTCGTGGACAAGGGTTATACCGGAACCGTTCAGAACCCCACACTGACACTCAATACCGCCGCTGGAACGGCAGGCCAGAACAGCGCTTTCAGTCAGACGCTTAGCGTAACCGGTGGCGTTGCCCCCTATTCGTTCCTGCTCGAGACCGGCAGCCTGCCGTCGGGGATCACGCTCTCGTCCGGGGGTGTTGTCAGCGGTACGACAAGTGCGGCGCCCGGAACCTATCCGGTGACAATCCGGGTAACCGACAGCAGCACCGGACCCGGATCGTACTTCGAGGTCGAGAACTATACGCTGACGGTGACTACGAACCTCGCGCCCACGGCCAATGCCGGTCCCGACCAGTCGGTGGCCTCTGCGGCCTCTGTCAGCATGACCGGCGCGGGGTCGAGCGACCCCGAGAGCCAGCCCTTGAGCTACGGCTGGACCCAGACGGCGGGTCCGACGGTGACCCTGACCGGCGCCGCGACGGCGAGCCCGAGCTTCACGGCGCCGACGGTGGCGTGGAACGCTTCGGCGCAGGTCTTGACCTTCCAGCTGATCGTGAATGACGGCGTGCAGAACAGCGTGGCCGATACGGTGGACATCACCGTCAATCCGGCCGCGAACCTCGCGCCCACGGCCAATGCCGGGCCCGACCAGTCGGTGGCCTCTGCGGCCTCTGTCAGCATGACCGGCGCGGGGTCGAGCGACCCCGAGAGCCAGCCCCTGAGCTACGGCTGGACCCAGACGGCGGGTCCGACGGTGACGCTGACCGGCGCCGCGACGGCGAGCCCGAGCTTCACGGCGCCGACGGTGGCGTGGAACGCTTCGGCGCAGGTCTTGACCTTCCAGCTGATCGTGAATGACGGCGTGCAGAACAGCGTGGCCGATACGGTGGATGTCACCGTCAATCCGGCGGCGAACCTTGCGCCGACGGCCAATGCCGGGCCCGACCAGTCGGTGGCCTCTGCCGCCTCGGTCAGCCTGACCGGCGCGGGCTCCTCGGACCCTGAGAGCCAGCCCCTGAGCTACGGCTGGACCCAGACGGCGGGTCCGACGGTGACGCTGACCGGCGCCGCGACGGCGAGCCCGAGCTTCACGGCGCCGACGGTGGCTTGGAACGCTTCGGCGCAGGTCTTGACCTTCCAGCTGATCGTGAATGACGGCGTGCAGAACAGCGTGGCCGATACGGTGTCGATCACCGTCAATCCGGCCGCGAACCTCGCGCCCACGGCCAATGCCGGGCCCGACCAGTCGGTGGCCTCTGCGGCCTTGGTCAGCCTGACCGGCGCGGGGTCGAGCGACCCCGAGAGCCAGCCCTTGAGCTACGGCTGGACCCAGACGGCAGGCCCGACGGTGACGCTGACCGGCGCCGCGACGGCGAGCCCGGGCTTCACGGCGCCGACGCTCGGCTGGAATGCGCCTGCAGCGGTGCTGACCTTCCAGCTGATCGTGAATGACGGCGTGCAGAACAGCGCGGCCGATTCGGTCGACGTGACCGTCAACGCGCCCGTCGACACGACGGCACCCTCGGTCACGCTCTCGGGCTTGCCCGCGACGCTTCTGCCGGGGCAGGGGGCGAGCGTCACGGTGACCTTCTCCGAACCGGTGACCGGCCTCGGGACCGGCAGCTTCAGCCTGACGGGGGGCAGTGCGACCACGCTGACCGGCAGCGGCGCCTCCTATGTGCTGAGCCTCGTGGCCTCGGGCGCGGGCGGCGTGACGCTGAGCCTGCCCGCAGGCGCGGTGATCGACGTGGCCGCTAACGGCAACCTCGCCTCGAACGTGCTGCAGGCAAGCTCGGGCACCGCGACCGAGACCGGCAAGGCCATCGCCCGTTTCATGGAAACGCGCGCCAATAAGCTGGTCTCGGCGCAGCCGGGGCTCATCGGCTTGCTGACCCCGTCGGCAACGCCGAGCCTTTCGGTTTCGCGCGGCGATGTCACCTTTGCGCTCGGCGGCGAGGGCAATGTCTGGACAAGCCTCCGCAGCCAGTGGGGCGAAAGCGGCGGCGCCGACACGCGCTATGTGCTCGGCGCCGTCGGCACCCATATGTGGCTGAACGACCGCACGATCCTTGGCGCGATGCTGGAATTCGATCGGCTGACGCAGACCGAAACCGGACGTGAGATCACCGGTACCGGCTGGCTGATCGGCCCCTATGTGGCTGGTCGCTTCGAGGGACAGCCGCTGTCTTATGAAGCGCGGCTTCTCTGGGGGCGCACCGACAACGAGATCGCGCAGTTCGGCCTGCCCGCCGACCGGTTCGAGGGCGAACGACTGCTGGCGCAGATCAAGCTTCAGGGCGAGTTCTCGCTCGGCGAAACGGTGCTGACGCCCTCGCTCGACGCGACATATGTCACTGAGGCGCAGGACGCGTTCATCGACGGTCTGGGTAATCCGATCCCCGAACAGGAGATCCGCCAGACCCAGCTTGCCTTCGGCCTCGACCTGCACCGCAGCTTCGAGGTAGACGGCGGGACGCTGGTGCCGATGGCAGGTTTCGCAATCGTCTACAGCGACACAAGCGGTACCGGCACGGCGACCCTGGTCACGCCGCCGCACGACGACTGGCGCGGGCGGCTGAAAGCCGGGCTGACCTACAGCCGCGACCTGAGCACCTTCCAGGCCACGACCTTCTATGACGGTGTGAATGCCGACGATTATCGGGACTTTGGGCTGGAACTGTCGTTCGAGACCAAGTTCTGACGGGCTGGCGGCTGCGTCACGCGGCCGCCGTCGACGCGAAGTGGCGACGCCGGGCCAGACCTGCCCGGCGTCGCTTCCTTTTTTTGAGGCTGGGTGCGGGACCTGCCCTCAGTCGCCCTGCGATCCGTCGCGAGACATATGGTTGAGGAGCGCCGATTCCAGATCGCGGTTCAGTTCCTTGGCGCGTGCGACATAGTCGGGGTTCTTGTCCATCGGCACACCGGGCCGCCAGACGCTTGCCAGCTCTCGGACCGACGCACGATCGAGCTCGAAGAAGAGCTTCTGCAGCTCGTAGGCCTCATATTCTGAAAGGCCCATGCTCTCGAGCACATAGCGGGCGACACGCAGGCTTGAGTCGAAATATTCCCGCACGATGTCATTGGCGCCGGCCTGATAGAGCTGGAACACATGTTCGCGGTCATAGGCGCGGGCGATGATATGGATGTCGGGGCGCAGGCGGCGGGCGTATTTCGTCAGCTGCAACGCCTTCTTCGGGTCGTCGAAACAGATGACGAGTACCCTGGCCGTATCGAACCCCGCGGCCTTCAGAAGGTCGGGCCGGGTCGGATCGCCGACGAAGCCCTTGAAGCCAAAGGTCCGCATGACTTCGATAGTCCGGAGATCGGGGTCGAGCACGGTGGTGCGGAAGCCCGATTGCGTGACCATGCGGTTCACCACCTGCCCGAACCGCCCGACGCCAGCGATGATGATCGATTGCTTGTCGTCGATCTCATCCGCCTCCGTCGTGCCCTGTTCCTCCATCCGTCGGGTGAACCGGTCATAGGCCACGAAGAAAAGCGGCGTCAGCAGCATGGACAGCGTGATGACGAGCACGAGCATCTGTGCGGTCGGGATCGGCAGGATGCGCTGCGCAACCGCGAAGGAGGTCAGAACAAAGCCGAACTCGCCGGCCTGGGCGATCGACAGGGTGAAAAGCCAGCGGTTGCGGCCCTTGATCGAGAAAAGCCAGCCAAGCGCATAGAGGATAGCACCCTTGAAGAACATCAGCGCCAGCGTCAGAACCATGACCTTCAGCGGCTTGTCGAGAAGAAGGTCGAGGTCCATGCCGCTGCCGACGGTCACGAAGAAAAGGCCCAGCAGCAGGCCCTTGAAAGGGGCGATATCGGATTCCAGCTCATGCCGGAACTCGGAATTGGCGAGGATCACGCCGGCAAGGAACGTGCCGAGCGCGGGCGAGAGGCCGACGAGCGTCATCAGGGCGGCGATGGAAACGACGATCAGCAGTGCGAAGGCTGTCTGGATCTCTCTCAACCGCGCGGAATGAACAAACCTGTAGGCCGGGCGCACCAGAAAATGCCCGACCAGTGCAACGGTGGCGACAGCGGCGAGGGTCACAAGCGTCACGCCCCAGCCGGGCAAGTCTTGCAAGAAATTCATCGCTGCGTGGTCATCTCGCATCCTCTCGGCCAGGGCGCGTGCGGCGGGCAAGGCCAGAAGCGGCAAAAATGCGAGGATCGGGATCACTGCGATATCCTGCATCAGAAGAACCGCAAATGCGCCGCGCCCGCCCGAGGTTTGCAAAAGCTGCTTTTCGGTCAGTGTCTGAAGAACGATCGCGGTGGAGGAAAGAGAGAGCGCAAGCCCCGCTGTCAGCGCAACCTGCCAACTGAGATTCAACGCGAGCCCTACCGCGAAAATCACCGCTGTCGTCAGCACGATCTGCAACCCGCCAAGACCGAGGAGCTTCTTGCGCATCTTCCACAGCGCGCGTGGATCAAGCTCCAGTCCGATCAGGAACAGCATCAGGACGACGCCGAACTCGGCCACATGCTGAAGGTCAACGTTTTCGGAACCCACAAGGCCGAAGACCGGCCCGATCACGATCCCCGCCGCGAGGTAACCGAGCACCGAGCCGAGACCAAGCCGCGAGGCGAGTGGAACCGCCACGACCATCGCCAGGAGATAAAGCGTCGGCTGGAAGAACAATATGTCCACCTATCTTGCGCCCATTCCCTCAGGTTGGCAGCGGCGCGTCCGGCTTGAATTGGTCCATGACGATCTGGCTTTGCACGCGCGAAACCGCCGGATGCGCCAGAAGTACCTGATGAATCAATCTGTTCAGATCGGCAAGGCTTTCGCAATAGACCCGGAGGAGATAATCGGCCTCGCCGGTCAGAGTCCAGGCACTGACGATCTCGGGCTGCAGCGCGGTCAGGCGCCCGAAGGCCGCCGTCGTTTCCGCCCCGTGGCGGGCCATCTGCACCTGCACGAAGGCCTGTACGGCAAGTCCCAGCCGAGAGGGATTGAGCCGCGCGGCATAAGAGGTGATCAGCCCTTCGGCCTCAAGCCGTTGGCGTCGTCGGCCCGCCTGGCTGGCCGAGAGGTTCAGCTCCTCCCCCAGTTCCTGCGCCGTCAGATGAGCATTGCGCTGCAGAAGCGACAGGAGCCGCTTGTCGGTGTCATCTATGGTAACGCGGGTTTCATGCATGATTTCTAATCATAACGCAAAAGCTCGGCGTCATCATGTGAAATATCCGTGACTATGCGCGAAAACCGCGCGCTTCATGCGTCATACTGTCGCTGATACGCGCACAGGAGAGTTTCATGGGTCCCTTCCCGCATTCCGCCCCGAAATCGGTGATCTCTGCCGCCAACCCGGCAGGCACCGACGGATTTGAGTTCGTCGAGTTTGCCCATCCCGACCCGCAGGCGCTGCGCGATCTGTTTGCGCGCATGGGCTATACCCTGACCGGGCGGCATAAGACCAAGGATATCGAGCTTTGGCAGCAGGGTGACATCACCTACCTGGTGAATGCCGAACCCGGGACCCACGGCACAGAATTCGTCGCCGAACATGGACCTTGCGCGCCCTCGATGGGTTGGCGTGTTGTCGACGCTCGGAAGGCCTTCGACCATGCGGTTTCCAAGGGCGCGGAGCCCTATGAGGGCAATGGCAAGGTCATGGATGTGCCCGCGATTCGTGGCATTGGCGGTTCGCTCATCTATTTCATCGAGAACTACTACGAGACCTCACCTTACAACGAGGAATTCGACTGGCTGGCGCAATCGAAGCCCAGGGGCGTCGGTTTTTACTACCTCGACCACCTGACCCACAATGTTCACAAGGGCAATATGGACAAGTGGTTCCGCTTTTACGGCGATCTCTTCGGCTTCAGGGAAATCCGCTTCTTCGATATCGAGGGCAAGTTCACCGGTCTTCTCAGCCGGGCACTGACCTCGCCCTGCGGCCGCATCCGCATTCCGATCAATGAGGACCGGGGAGAGACGGGCCAGATCGTCGAATATCTCAAACGCTACAATGGCGAGGGCATCCAGCATATCGCGGTCGGGACCGAGGATATCTATGGCGCCACGGACGCGATCCACGACCGCGGCCTGCGTTTCATGCCGAAGCCGCCGATGAGCTATTACGAGATGAGCCGCGCGCGGGTGCACGACCATGACGAGCCGCTCGACAAGCTGGAAAAGCACGGGATCCTGATCGACGGCGAAGGCGTGGTCGATGGCGGCGAGACGCGGATCCTGCTGCAGATCTTCTCGAAGACCGTGATCGGACCGATTTTCTTTGAGTTCATCCAGAGGAAGGGCGACGACGGGTTCGGTGAAGGTAACTTCAAGGCCTTGTTCGAGTCGATCGAGGCCGACCAGATCGCGCGCGGCGTGTTGAAAGGTAGCGACGCCGCCTGATCAAGGCCGAGCGCTTCGCCGCCTTTGGACAAGGGCGGCGCAGCACCGGCGCATCAACCCTTATCCATGATCCGCAGGACGAGGGTCTTGCCCTTCTTCACATAGCGTAACTCGGTGTCGCCGATTGCGGCGACCTGGCCGCCGTCTAGCCGGTCGCCGACCTTGACCTTCACATAGCGCCCGCTCGGCAGGCGAACGAGGGCGCGCCTCGCCGCTGACGAGCCATAGACCCCGATCAGGTTGATGTCGCCGAGGTCGATGGCATTTGCGAAGGTGGATTTCTTGGCAACCGTCCGTGTCGTCGGCAGTGTGGCGATGCCCTCGGTGAGTTCCGGCTCGTCAATATCTTCTGTAGCGGGTGCACTTGCCGGTTCGGGTTCCGCGCTGGCCTGCGCTTCCGCCAGCGCCGCCTCGACCGCGCCGGAATCGACCGAGGCCGGGGCAGGAGTGGCCGCTGCCAGCCGGGCCGCTGCCGCAGCAGACACGGCGGCGGCGCTGCGCTGCGCGGGTTTGCGGGAGCTGGTGACGGCCAGCGGGCTGGCTGACTCCAGCGCCCGTTCTGCCGCTTCGGCCTCGGCCCGTGCCGCTGACGCGGCAGCCTCGGCTATTGCCTCGTCGGCGTTGCGCTTGGCTTCGGCGGCTGCAACGATCTTGTCAGGGCGCGCGGAGGGTCTCCGGGCGGCATGGCGCGGATCGACGGGCGGAGAGAGTGGCGGCAGGGTGGTCTGGTCGCCGGGCGCAGGCGATGCATCCGGCGCGTTCTCGGGCGCGGCTGGCGGTGTCGTCTCCACGGGTGGCGCGGGTACGACGAGCGTGGCGGGACGACCGCGCGGCGCCTTGCCGACCACGCGCGGATCAGGCGGCGCGACGGTTTCGGGCGCCTCGGCCGGGTCTGCCGACGATTCGGTCGGCGTCTCGGCGTCAGGCGTGGGTTGCGGCTGAGCGGCGGCAATGACGCTTTCGGGCCGTGCAGTCGGCAGACGGGGCGGGCGCCCGGCGAAGAGCGTGAAGCCGCCGGGTGTCGTTACACCATCGGGCGTCGCGATGATGCTGCCATCGGCAGCATAACGCAGCAGCGTGCCGAAGGGCGGCGGTGCGGGTTGCGGCGGCAGGGCCGGATCGCTCGCGGGCAGGGCGTCCGCGCCAGCCGGGTCGGCCTTGGCGCGCGCGACGGACGTGTCTGCGCCAAGATCTGCGGACCCGCTCGTGTCGGCAGCGCCGCTTGCCGTCGGTGCCGGGGCGGCGTCGCTGATCGTCGGTGTGGGCAAATCTGGCACCGCACGCGGCACGGGCGCCGGGGTGGGGTCGGCACCGGTCGTCACAGCCGGGAACGTGGATGACTCAGAGCCAGTGGCGGTCACGGTTTCCGGGGCGGCGGCGGTTTCGACGACAACCGGCTCGCGCAGGAAAAGCGCCCAGGCGCCGAGGGCGGTCACCGCCACCGCCGCGGCCAGTCCGGCGGGCAGTGCCCAGGTGGGAAGACCCGCGCGCAAACCGCTGGGGCGCGTAGCGGTCAGCCCCAGATCGGCGGTGCTGCCGCCGCGCTTTTCGACCACGAGCCGCGCAACCCGTGCCGTCGAACTCTCGGCCTCCGGCAGGGATGCGGCTCCGCCGAGCCGTGGCACGATCGTCGCAAGGCGGCTTCCCGCCTCGCCCTGCGGCTTACCACCTGCCTCACCGTGATCGCGCTGGCTGTGGAAGGTGGGTATCATCGTCGCAGGTTGCCCGACGGTGTCCTCATCGTCTTCCGTTTCTGCGTCGTCCTCAGCTAGCGCCGGATCAGCGCCGTCATCAGACGGGTCGGGGGCAGGCACGATATTTGCGATCGGAGACATCTCCGCCAGCAGCGGCTCGTCGACCGTTGCTGGTTCGACAGGCGGAACGGTTTCCGGCGGCGGGGCAGCCGTCTCGTGCTCTTCGTCCTCCATGACCGCAATGAAGGGTGCCTCGTCCTCTACCGGATCGGTGGCAGCCCCGTCAGCAGTCTCGGCCTTGATGTCGGCGCGCGGATCAGTCTCGGAGGCGCCTGTTTCGACGGTGGTCGCCTCTTCGCTCACCCTTTCGGCCGGAGTTCCGGCTTCCGGAGCCTCTGCGGGCAGCGCCTCCGGATCGATCTCGGGTGGGCTGGCATCCGATGGCAGATCGGCAACCACGCGCACCGGATCCTGATCGCGGTCAAGCCGGATGCCGTCTGCAAGATAGTTCGACACAACGGAAGTAGGGCCGAAGAACGGCTCCCCCGCGAACCGGTCGGGCTCGGGTGCCGCCACGAAAGCCACCGGGTTGAAACCGTTTGCATCCGCAAAAGCCTCGGCCTCATCCAGCGTCACGCCAGCAACGACCGCAACACGGGCACGGTTGCCCGAGCGCGAGAAATCGAACACCAGTTCGCTCAGCGGATAGGGCGTGCGTCCATCGAGCGCCGCGCGGATCTCGGCGCGCCGGGTCGCCTGATCGGGGCCGGTAACTTGGCATTCGAAGTAGAGGATCTGCGAATTGGGCAGGATGAGTTTCGAGGTGAAGCCTTCGGGCGCGCGCTTCTGCGCTATCTCCCTGAGCATTGCCAGCCGGGCGTCGAAATCCTCGGCATCAAAGGCGGCCTCGCCCAGCCGGACCCAGCCGTCCGGGCCGCGTTCCAGAAGCGAAACGGCCTCGTTCGTCAGCTCGAGAGCGAAACGTGGTTTCATTGCCCGCACTTAACATGGCGAGGGCAGCCACCCCAGCAACCCTTTCCTCACCATCGGTCCTAGAGCAGAAATTCGCCTATTGGAAGATCAAGCGCCAAGGAAAGGCTTGCGGCAGACGTCATACATCCGAAAGTTGACGCGCATCTTTGGAGGATTCCCATGCGTATGATGACCGCCCTCGCCACTGTCGCCTGCCTGGCGACCCCGCTTCTGGCCGAGGAGCAGAGACCGATGATCACCGTGACCGGCGAAGGCTCGGTCAAGGTCTCGCCCGATATGGCGACGATCTCGCTTGGCGTGATGGTCAACGGCGAGACGGCAAAGGCCGCGCTTGACGCGAACAGCACCGCCCTTGCCACCGTGATCGATCAGCTGAAGGCGGCCGGTATCGCCGACAAGGACATCCAGACCTCGAACCTGTCGCTGGGGCCGGTCTACGATTATTCGTCCCTGAGCGGGGTGCAGAAAGTCACCGGTTATTCTGCCTCGAACATGGTGACGGTTCAGGTGCGCGATATCTCGACCGTGGGCGCGGTGCTGGATGCATCGGTGACCGACGGCGCCAACACTTTGAACGGCATCACCTTCGGCCTGCAGGAACCATCGCCGCGGCTGGATGAAGCGCGCGCCGAGGCAGTCGCCGAGGCCCGGCGCAAGGCGGAGTTGCTGGCGGCGGCGGCGGGCGCAAGCCTTGGCCCGATCATCTCGATCAGCGAAACCGGCGGGTACATGCCGCCGGTCCCGATGGCCGGCATGGCGTTCGAGAAATCCGACGCGGTACCGATCCAGGCCGGGCAACTGGCGATCACTGCGGCGGTTTCGGTGACCTACGCGCTTGGCGAGTGACAGGTGAGTAGGGGCGCCGGGTGACCGGCGCCCCGTCTGATCAGGCAGTTGCCTTCGCCAGTGCCTGATCGAGGTCGGCGATGATGTCGTCCGCATCCTCGATCCCAATCGATACACGCACCACATTTGGCGCTGCACCCGCCGCGACCTGCTGCTCTGGCGTAAGCTGGCGGTGGGTCGTGGAGGCGGAATGGATGACGAGCGAGCGGGTGTCGCCGAGGTTCGCGACATGGCTGAAGAGCGCGAGATTGTCGACGAGCTTCACGCAAGCCTCATAGCCACCCTTGACCGCGAAGGTGAAAAGCGCGCCGGCGCCCTTGGGGGTGATCTTCTTCGCCCGCTTGTGATAGGGTGACGATTTCAGGCCCGCATAGGTGACGAACTCAACGCGCGGATCTTTCTCAAGCCATTCCGCCACTTTCTGTGCGTTCTTCACATGGCGTTCCATGCGCAGTGACAGGGTCTCGATCCCCAGAAGCGTGTAATGCGCGCCTTGCGGGTTCATCGTCATGCCAAGGTCGCGCAAGCCGACGGCAATCGAATGGAAAGTAAAGGCAAGGCCGCCGAGCGTCGGGTGGAAGGTCAGGCCGTGATAAGCGGGCTCGGGCTGGCTGAGCGAAGGGAACTTGTCCGAGGCCGACCAGTCGAACTTGCCCGAATCCACAACCACGCCACCGGTGACCGTGCCGTTGCCGGTCAGATATTTGGTTGCCGAATGAACGACGAGAGTCGCGCCATGCTCGATCGGGCGGCAAAGCCAGGGGGTGGCGGTGGTATTGTCGACGATTAGGGGGATGCCCTTCTGATCCGCGATCTTCGCAAGTGCGGGAATGTCGGTGACATATCCGCCGGGGTTGGCGATCGTTTCACAGAAGATCGCGCGGGTGTTCTTGTCGCAGGCCTTGCGGACGGCGGCGAGGTCGTCGGTGTCGACGAACTTGGCCGACCAGCCGAAGCGTTTGATTGTCTGGCTGAACTGGGTGATCGTCCCGCCGTAAAGCCTTGAAGAGGCAACGATATTCTTGCCCGGGCCCATGAGCGGGAAGAGCGCCATGATCTGCGCCGCATGGCCCGAAGAACAGCAGATCGCGCCCGCGCCGCCTTCCAGCGCGCAGACCCGCTCGGCCAGTGCCGAGACGGTGGGGTTGGTCAGGCGGGAATAGATATAGCCCACCTCTTGCAGGTTGAAGAGCCGCGCCGCGTGGTCCGCGTCTTTGAAGACATAGGCGGTCGTCTGGTAGATCGGCACCTGCCGAGCGCCGGTGGCCGGATCTGGCTTGTTACCCGCATGAACCTGCAACGTATCGAACCCGTAGGTCTTGGACATCTGCCCCTCCTGTGAACTTTCGGATTGGACGTTAGGGGAAGGTTCCCGCTGCGGCAACTGGCCTTCGCATTCAGCCGGGCGCACGGCCGTAATAGTGGCCGACGACATGTTCTGCCTCGGCGAAGAACAACCAACGTTGCACCATGGCCCCGGCGAGATGGCAGGCGAAGGCCGGAAGGGCGGCGACGGGCCCGGCGGGGAGGGCAAACAGCAGCGCGGCGGGCAGGAGGCAGGCCAGAACGATTGCGATCAGCCTGAGCTTTCGCGCGTGCTTGCGGCCGACCTGATGGATCATTTCCTTGGTCACGTAGCTTTGCGCAGTATGGGCGGCAAAGGGGCGGACCTCGCCGGGAAGGCCGGTTGCGGCATTGGGCGTCGATCCGGCCGTTGCAAAACGGTCGTCGCCGAGGCGCCAGGCCAGAAGCATCGCGGCCGCGAGCACGAGGCAGGCAAGTCCTGCGGCCCAGCCCCAGCCCGAAAGGATTGCCCCGCCTGTCAGGGCGAAGGCCGCATAGGTCAGGGGCGTTGTCCAATGGTTCCAGCGCGGTACCGTTCGCAACTGCGCATAGATCATCGCAGTCGCAAGCACCGTCGCCGCCGCCAGCGCCGCCCCGGCCAGGCCCACAAGGTCCGGCCCGCCACCGCCCATCCGCTCCAGCGCCGCAAATGCACTCAGGATCAGCGTTGCGCTCGAGAACCAGGCCTCGCGCGACAACCAGCTTGTCCGCCACTGGCTGAAGGCGCGCCACGCCCGCCCGGGATTGCCGAGATGGAAGGTCGATGCCAGAAGGCCCGCGACCGCGAGCGCGCCGCCTACGGCGTAAGCCACAAGGGCGCCAAGCCCGGTCCCTCCCGCGAGGCCAAGGTTCAGCAGAAAGAGAAAGCCGAAGCCAGCGCCGGACAGGGTGGTAAAGACAATGACCGAAGGCGCGGGATGCATCAGAACCTCTCCAACAGCCGGTCGAGCCAGCCCGCGAATCCGGTTGCCTCGATTTGTGGCAGGGGCGCGAGCGCAGGCCGCTCGGACGTGCCCTTCGGGCGCGGCGGCAGATAGCGGTTGACCGGCTTCGTACCAAGGTCGGGCATCAGTTCGAAGCCACCCCGCGCGGCGACAAGCTGGCTGACCGCGCTGTCGGGATCGCCGAGATCGCCGAAATGCCGCGCACCAGTCGGGCAGGTACGGACACAGGCCGGCACGCGATCTTCCTCGGGAAGGTTGTCATTGTAGATCCGGTCGACGCACAGCGTGCATTTCTTCATCACGCCCGCTTGGGCATCCAGTTCGCGCGCGCCATAGGGGCAGGCCCAGGCGCAGAGGCCGCAGCCGATGCAGGCATCCTCGTTCACCAGAACGATCCCGTCCTCGGCCCGTTTGTAGGAGGCGCCGGTCGGGCAGACGGTCACGCAGGGCGCGTCCTCGCAATGCAGGCACGACCGGGGGAAGTTCACAATCTCTGCCGCTCCCTCGGCAGGGGTGACCTCATAGCTGTGGACGCGGTTGAGGAACGTTCCGCACGGGTCAGACCCATATGCGTCATTGTCCGATAGTGGTGCGCCATAACCCTGATCATTCCAGCCTTTGCAGGCAGTCACGCAGGCATGGCAGCCCACGCAAGTGTCAAGATCGATGACGAGGCCAAGTTTCTTGGCGGAGGGGGGTGGAAGGGCTGTCACGGGCGGCTCCGCTTGGGTTTATCCACGGGCGAGCCAATGGGGGCAAATACTGGTTGGGCCTCGGCGGGGGGCGGGCACTTATCGACCCGGACGCGCAGGTCGAACCAGGCAGCCTGGCCGGTCACAGGGTCGGAATTCGACCAGCGGCGGCCATCGCCGCGATCGGGCAGCAGTTCGTCGATCAAATGGTTGAGCAAGAAGCCCTTTGTCGCCTCAGGCGCCTCTTCGGACAATCCCCAGGCACCTTTCCGCTTGCCGATGGCATTCCAGGTCCAGACGGTCTTTTCGTTCAAGGCCGCCATATGCGCGACCGGTACCGTGATTTCGCCGGACGGTGACGTGACACGCGCCCAATCGCCATCCTTGAATTCCTGCGCCTGCCAGACCTTCGTCGGCAGATAAAGCGGATTGTGGCCGTGGATCTGCCTCAGCCAGGCATTCTGGCTGCCCCAGGAATGGTACATGGCCATCGGCCGCTGGGTGATCGCATGCAGGGGAAAGTCGGACCCGGCCGCGGCACCAAGAGGGGGATACCAGATTGGCAGCGGGTTCATCGTGGCGCGGATCCGGTCGCGCAGATGCTCGGGGGGCTGGCGTTCATGGTAACCCTCGGCGGCAAGCTGGAAGCGCCGCATCGGCTCGCAATAAAGCTGGAAGAGATAGGGCTGCGGCTGGTCGTAGAAGCCCATGGTCACGGCCCAGTCCTGATAGGCCTTGTTCCAGGGTTTGAAGAAACGCGCCTCTTCCGGCACTTCGGCAGCGTAGAAGCCGCCATTGGCGATATAGGCGTTGAGTTGATTGGGGTTCGGTGCGCCTCGTCCGACGGCATCGCCGTTGCCCCGCCAGCCGATCAATGGCCCGACGCCGGGGCGGCGTTCGTGGCGGACGATATAGTCGGCATAGTCACGGTATTTCGGTCGGCCTTCGTCGGTCACGAAGCCGGGCAGGCCAAGCCGGCCCGCCAGATCGATCAGAACCGACTGGAAGCCGCGCACATCACGGTCGGGTTCCGTCACCGGCCAGCGGATTGCATCGGCGGCATGATCGGCCTCGCAAATCGGCCGGTCGAGAAGCGAAATGCAATCGTGACGTTCCAGATAGGTCGTATCGGGCAGAACGAGATCGGCATAGGCGACCATCTCGGAGGCATAGGCATCGGAATAGATGATGCGCGGGATCTTGTATTCGCCATTGCCGTCCTTCGCCGTCAGCATGGCCATGGTCTCGGCCGTGTTCATCGACGAATTCCAGGCCATGTTGGCCATGTAGAGCATCAGCGTGTCGATCGGATAGGGATCGCCCGCCACGGCGTTCGAGATGACCATGTGCATCATGCCGTGGCAGGACAGCGGATTTTCCCAGGTGAAGCCCTTGTCGATGCGGGCGGGCGTCTGGTCGTCGAGCTTCAACGCCAGATGTTCGGGGCCCTGCGGAAAACCCAGATGCGGTCCGTCCAGCGGGCGGCCGGGCATGAAATAGCTGTGGGGCGTCGGATGGGCGTGCGCGGGCTTGGGGTAGGGCGGCTTGAAGCGGAAGCCGCCGGGCACCTCGACCGACCCCAGAAGGATCTGCAGGATATGCAGCGCGCGCGCGGTCTGGAAGCCGTTCGCATGAGCCGAAAGCCCCCGCATCGCATGGAAGCTGACTGGGCGGCCGACCATCCTGTCATGGCGCTCGCCGCGGAAATCGGTCCAGGGCTGGTCAAGGGCGACGGAATGGTTGAAGGCCGCGTCGGCGATCTCGGCCGCGAGCGCGCGGATGCGCGCGGGGGAAAGGCCGCAGCGGTCGGCCACGGCTTCCGGGGCGAACTCATCCGCAAGATAGCGCTCGGCCAGATGTTGAAAGACGGTTCGGCAACCTTTCCAGCAGGCGCCAAGGTCGGGACGGACGCCTGGCTGATCGTAGGGGGCGGGCTGGCCGGTGGCGCGGTCGATAACGATGGGCTTGCCCAGTTCGTCGCGGATCAGAAGGCCCTTTTCCTCGCCTTCGGTCTCGTCGATCAGGCAGGGGGCATTGGTGTAGCGGGCGAGGTAGTCGAGGTCGATCTTGCCTGCGACGAGCAACTCGTGGATCAGCGCCAGGATCAGAAGCCCGTCGGTGCCGGGCGTGATCCCGTACCAGTCGTCGGCAACACCATTATAGCCCGTGCGAACCGGATTGATTGCGATCATCCGGCCGCCTTGCGCCTTCAGCTTGCCGATGCCGATCTTGATTGGATTGCTGTCATGATCCTCGGCGACGCCGAACAGCACATAGAGCCGCGTTCGGTCCCAGTCTGTCTGCCCGAACTCCCAGAAGGCGCCGCCCATCGTGTAGATGCCTGCCGCCGCCATGTTGACCGAACAGAAGCCGCCGTGGGCGGCATAATTCGGCGTACCGAAATTCTGCGCCCAGAAGCTGGTGAAGCTCTGGCTCTGGTCGCGGCCGGTGAAGAAGGCGAGCTTTTCCGGCGCCGTGGCACGCAAGGGCCCGAGCCATTGCACGGCGAGACCGAGCGCCTCGTCCCAGGAAATCTCCTCGAAGGCCCCCGATCCTCGGGGGCCCACGCGTCGTAATGGTGCCCGCAACCGCGAGGGCGCGGTGACCTGCATGATGCCGGAGGCGCCCTTGGCGCAAAGGACGCCCCGGTTGACCGGGTGATCGCGGTTGCCTTCGATGTAGGAAACCTTGCCTGACTTCAGATGCACATTGATCCCGCAGCGGCAGGCGCACATGTAGCAGGTGGTCTGCCGCATCTCGTCGGAGACCTTGGGCGATCTGTCCAGTTCCGGTTCGCGCAGAATCATGCCTGTCCCCATCCGCCTCAAGCGGATGTTCGGCGGGGCGGGGACGCATTGCAATCCAATGGTTATGTCTGGACCAATCGGTCGTTCGCCGAACCTTGCGGCTTTCCTCGCTGGGGTTGCCCGGCGAAGAGCTCCACAAAGCGCGATGAGCCGCCCCTTCCGGTCAGCCCTTGGCGCGGGTCAAGCGACTGGACAGGAGGTCGCCGGTCTCGGACAGGATCGGGTAGGCGACCTGGGTGAAGGAGGTGTTCACCTGCTTGAGGGCGCGGAGCGTTTCCTGATGGATGTTCGAGGTCTCGATCGATTCCGTCCGCCCCTCTTTCAGCCGCTCCAGATGCGAGCGCTGCAGCGCCTGTTCAATGTCGCGGACATGGTCCTTTTCCTCGACAAGCGCGCGGGCCGCATCGGGATTGAGCGTCATCAGCACATTCAGAGCCGCCTGGGCGTTCGACAGCACCCGGTCGTGGAAATCGCCGATCTCGGCCCGGCCGGTTTCGGAAAAGCTCAAACCCTCCTGATCCAGCCGCTGGGCGAGCGTCAGCATCGTCTGGCTGATCACATTCCCCGCGGTTTCGAGATTGACCGCCATTTCCGCGAGGTCGAGCGCCTTGTGGCGCATCTCGTCGCTGATATCGGCGCGCTGGAGCTTCGCAAGATAAAGCTTGGTGTCGAGGTGGATCCGGTCGACCTCTTCCTCCTTGCGGCGGATCGCGTCGGCGGCACTCGCATCCCAGCCGGAGTAAAGTCCGGTGACCGACCGCAGCATGGTTTCGACCTGTTCGCCCATTTGCAGGATCTCTCGCGCGGCGCAGGCGAGCGCGCGATTGGGCGTGCCGAGCGCCGCCGGGTCGAGCGCGCTGACCCGGTCGAGCCGGGCCGGTTGCTGTGGCGGGGCAACGAGCCGGTCCGCAAGCCGCATCAGCGGGCCGGTGAAGGGCAGGGCGAGAAGTAGGATTGCGAGGTTGAAAAGAAGGTGCAGGTTGATGACCTGACGTGCGGGCGTCGCGCCGATCGTGTCGAGGGGCAGCTGCAGCATCGAGAGACCGAGAAGCGCGAGCAGCGCGCCGCCGCCGCGGACGATCAGGTTCGCCATCACCACCCGCCGCGCGGCGATGTCGGAGCCGAGCGTCAGGATGAAGGCGATGAAGGACCCGCCGAGATTGGCGCCGAGCACCATGGCCGCGCCGGCGCTGACCGGCAACACATGGGCGGCGGAGAGGGTGACGAAGAGAAGGACGGCCGCGACCGAGGAATGCACAGCCCAGGCGAAAAGCGCGCCAAGCGCGAAAGCGGTGAGAGGATCGCCGCCCAGATAGGCCAGCGCCGCCATCACGCCCTTCGCCTCGCGCAAGGGCTCGGTCGCGTCGCGGATCATCGATAGCGAGACGAAGATGAGCGCAAGCCCGATCAGGACACGCCCTGCCATCCGCCATTCACGGGCGGTGGATTTCTGAAAGATCGCGACGCCCGCGACCAGAAGCACCGGCACCAGCCAGTCGGCGCGCGCGACGAGGATCTGCGCGACGATCGCCGAGCCGAGGTCGCCGCCGAGAAGGACGGCGAGGCCCGCCGTAGCCGCCAGCGTTCCGGCCGCGACGAAGTTCGAGGTCAGGATGGCAACGGCGGTCGAGCTTTGCAGGACCACAGCTGCGCCGGTCCCGGCGAGTGCCGCCGCGATCCGGTTCTGCCCGCCGCGCCTCAGCCAGCCGCGCAATTGCACTGCCCAGCCCCGCTCTACCCCCGTCCTGACCAGCCTGACCGCCCAGATGAGAAGGGCGGCGGCCCCGGCAACATGAAGGACGAAGAGCAAGGGCGAGGTTTCGGGCACAGGGCGGGTCCTTTCGACTCAGCAGATCATCAAGACTGTCATAAAACTGTTACAATCACGGACCGCTGCCCGGCGCAACGGTGCGCACAAGGAATTCAGCCGTAGCCTACAGATAACCCACCCGGTTGACAGCGCTGCAACAGCGGTCAATCTCGGCGCATGACCGAAATCGCTAAAGACGAAGCGAAGTCGAAGCTGCCCGCGCTTGATCGGGCTCTCTGAAGCATGGCCTTCACCCTTCGCCAGTTGCAGTTCTTCGTCGCCGCTGCCGAACAGGCGTCGGTCTCAGGTGCGGCGCGGGTGCTGTCGATCTCGCAATCTTCGGTGACCGAGGCGATCCAGGCGCTGGAGGACGATCTTGGCGTCACGCTTTTCGAACGGAAGGCGCGGGGGCTGGAACTGACGCACAAGGGATCGCTCTTCCTGCGCCATGCGACCCAGATCCTCGCCGATGTATCGACCGCGCGCATGGCTTTCCGGGAGGAAACCGGCGATCTCGGTGGCGCTTTGTCGCTGGGCGTCACCTCGCTGGTCGCGGGTTACGTGCTTTCCGATATTCTGTCGCGGTTCCGGCGCGCCTTCCCGAAGGTCGAGGTCACTGCGATCGAGGACAATGCCGATTATCTGCAGCATCTTCTGATCGGCGGTGAACTGGATGTTGCGGTCGTGCTGACGTCGTCGATCCGCGACCGGGCCGCGATGCAGGTCGAATCCCTTCTGGTCTCGCCCTACCGGCTGTGGCTGCCGACGGGCCACCGGCTGAACGAGGCAGAGGCGATCACGCTCGACGATCTGGCAGGCGAGCAGCTGATCGTGCTGACAGTGGACGAAATCGAGGAATCGACTCGGCGGCTGATGGCCGCCCTGTCGGTCAAGCCTGACATCGCCTTCCGCACCCGCTCGGTCGAGGCGGTGCGTTCGCTGGTCGCGACCGGGGCAGGCGTGGCGCTTCTTCCCTCGCTTGTATACCGGCCATGGTCGCTTGAAGGCGACCGGATCGAGATCCGCGATGTCTCGGGCGATCTGCCCTCGGTTCAGGTGGGCCTCGTCTGGCGCAAGGGCGCGCCCTTGTCGACCGTAGCGCGCAACTTCATCCGCGCGGCGCAGAGCGCGGTGCCAGAGCGCTGATACTCGCCGAGTGCGAAAAGGCGCGCGCTCCTCCGATCAAGAAACCATCCATCCATCGGCAAAACCGATTGCTCCGTTCTTTGTTTTGATATTGCGATTGATCCGCGCCGGGCGCAGAGTTTGCGTGAAGTTCTGGGGGCGCCAGCTGCGCCCATGAGGCCTTGGGGGGAAAGATGAGCTTCATCTCTATGACTTTGCGCGCCGCCGCCGTTACCGGCGCCTGCCTGCTCTCAACGACCGCATTCGCACAGGACGCGCTGTCGGTCGTAACTGGCTATCTCGCCGCCTGGAATGCCCATGACGGCGCGGCGGCCGCGGACTTTTTCGCCGACAACGGGACCTACTACGATGCCTCGGTCGGCACGCCGGTCGAGGGCAAGGAAGCTGCGAAAACCCAGGTGATCGACGCTTTCCTGAATGCCGCGCCGGATGCAGTCTGGCAGATGGACGGCGATCCGATCGTCGCGGGCGACGCGGTCGCTTTCGAATGGACTTTCTCGGGCACCAACAGCGGTGCCTGGGCGGACGGGACCGAAGCGACCGGCAAGAGCTTCAGTTTCCACGGCGCCTCGGTCTTCCGGATCGAAGGCGGCAAGATCG
Organism: Frigidibacter sp. RF13; assembly: GCF_026626305.1. Lineage (GTDB taxonomy): Bacteria > Pseudomonadota > Alphaproteobacteria > Rhodobacterales > Rhodobacteraceae > TMP-24. Next base: position 268,648 of record NZ_JAPNUE010000001.1, read on the forward strand.
CGCATCAGGCGGACTATTACGACGCGCTTGGTTTCTACAAACAGCTCGGGCTGATGTGAACAACCCGGACAAACAGGGAGAAGGCTGATGAAGAAAATCCTGATTTCAACCACCATGCTCGCCTTTGCGGCATCGAATGCCGCGGTCGCACAGATGACCGCCGTAGGCGATGGCGAGGGCGAACTGTCGATCGTTGCCTGGCCGGGCTATATCGAGCGGGGCGAAACCGACAAGGCCTTCGACTGGGTGACGAAGTTCGAGGAAGCGACGGGCTGCAAGGTCTCGATCAAGACCGCGAACACCTCCGACGAGATGGTCGCGCTGATGAACGAGGGCGGGTTCGATCTGGTGACCGCTTCGGGCGACGCGTCGCTGCGTCTTGTGGCTGGTGGGCGCGTGCAGGCGGTCAATACCGACCTGATCCCGTCCTGGTCGAAGGTCGACGAGCGGTTGCAGAACGCGCCCTGGTACACGGTCGATGGCACCCATTACGGCGTGCCCTACCAGTGGGGGCCGAACGTCCTGATGTATAATACCAAGGTCTTCCCCGAAGCGCCGAAGAGCTGGTCGGTGGTGTTCGAGGAACAGACCCTGCCCGACGGGCAATCCAACAAGGGGCGCGTCCAGGCCTATGACGGGCCGATCCATATCGCCGATGCCGCGCAGTACCTGATGGCCCACAAGCCGGAACTCGGCATCACCTCACCTTACGAGCTGAACGAGGATCAGTACAAGGCGGCGCTCGACCTTCTGCGCCAGCAGCGCGAACTGGTGGGCCGCTACTGGCATGATGCCTTCATCCAGATCGACGATTTCAAGAACGAAGGGGTCGTCGCCTCGGGCTCCTGGCCGTTCCAGGTCGGGCTTCTGGCGGGCGAGGGCCAACCGGTCGCCTCGACCATACCGGAAGAGGGTGCGACGGGCTGGGCCGATACGACGATGCTCGCGGCGGATGCCAAACATCCGAACTGCGCCTACAAATGGATGGAACATACATTGTCCTCCAACCTGCAGTCCGACCTTTCGGTCTGGTTCGGGTCGGTTCCGGTGACGCCCGCTTCCTGCACGGACGGGTCGGGCATGCAGACCGCCGAGGGTTGCACGGCGAACGGTCTTGATGACTTCGACAAGATCCGCTTCTGGCAGACGCCGGTCGCCAACTGCAGCCAGGGCGAGGGCGCCTGCGTGCCCTATTACCGCTGGGTGTCGGACTATATCGGGGTGATCGGCGGGCGCTGAGCCTCCGTCCTCCCTGGTGCGCGGGGGCCACCCGCGCACCACAACCTGCCTTTCCTCCAGGACCACGCGCCCACTGGCGCGCTTGAAAGACTATTGGATCTGCTATGCCCGCTGCCGTCGAATTCCGTTCCGTCTCGCGCCATTTCGGCGCGGTGAAGGCCGTCGACTCTGTCGATCTCACCATCGCGGAAGGATCGTTCTTCGCCATGCTCGGGCCGTCCGGGTCCGGCAAGACGACCTGCCTGCGACTGATTTCCGGCTTTGAAAGCCCGACGGCTGGCGAGATACGCATCTTCGGCGAGGACAGCGGCGCGGTGCCGCCGAACCGGCGGAACGTGAACACGGTCTTTCAGGATTACGCGCTCTTTCCTCATATGAACGTGCGCGACAATGTAGCCTACGGGCTGATGGTGAAGGGCGTGGGCCGCGCCGCCCGCCATGCCAAGGCCGAGGAGCTTTTGGCGCTTGTCCACCTTGACGGGTTCGGCGACCGCAAGCCTGCACAATTGTCGGGCGGGCAGCGGCAGCGAGTGGCGCTCGCGCGGGCGCTGGTAAACGAACCCAAGGTGCTGCTTCTGGACGAACCACTCGGCGCGCTGGACCTGAAGTTGCGCGAGGCGATGCAGGACGAACTGAAAAGCCTGCAGCAGAGGTTGGGCATTACCTTCGTTTTTGTCACCCATGATCAGGGCGAGGCCCTGTCGATGGCCGACCGGGTCGCGGTCTTCGCCGAAGGCCGTGTCGCGCAGGTCGGCACGCCGGGCGAAATCTATGAACAGCCAGCGAACCGCTTTGTCGCCGATTTCGTCGGCTCCTCAAATGTGCTGCCGCCCGAACAGACCCAGCGCTTCGGCGGTCCCGCCCGTTGGGCGAGCCTCCGGCCCGAGGCAATCCGGCTGGAGCGCGGGCAGGGCGGAACGGTGCGAGGCCGGGTGACCGGCCTGCGCTATCTCGGCGCCGCCACGCGCGTCACCTTGGATTGCGGCGGCCACGAACTGGCCGCCCAGATCCCCGCCGGGATCGCCGTCCCGGCCGTCGGCGAGGAGGTGGGTCTCGGCTGGCAGGTCCAGTCGCTTCACCTGATGGAGAAGGCATGATGCCCGCCGCCTCGCAGCCCGCCCCCGCGCCGGGGATCGCCGAGCGGCTGACCGCGCTCTTCTGGAGGCGGCCGGGTCTCTTGCTGGCACTTCTCCTTGCGCCGCCGCTTCTGTGGCTTGGCATCGTCTATGTCGGCTCGCTCATCGCGCTTCTGTGGCAGAGCTTCTATTCGATCGACCCGTTTTCCGGCGTCGTGGTGCGGGAATTCACGCTGAAGACCTACGGCGAACTCCTCCTGCCGCAGAATTACGACATCATCCTGCGCACCGTAACCATGGCTGCCGCCGTCACTCTGGCGTCTGCTGTCCTTGCCTTCCCCATCGCCTTCTATGCCGCGCGCTTTGCGAAAGGTCGCTGGAAGGCAGTCTTCTATCTCGGCGTCATGCTGCCCCTCTGGTCCTCCTATCTGGTCAAGGTCTATGCTTGGAAGCTGATCCTCGCCAAGGAAGGGATCGTGACCTGGGCCGCAAACGGCATCGGCGCAGGTTCCGTGCTGGATGCGATCCTGTCGATCCCCGTGATCGGCGGCAATTCCCTGTCGACCTCCTTCATCGGCACTTTCATCGTCTTCGTCTATGTCTGGCTGCCCTACATGATCCTGCCGATGCAGGCCTCGCTTGAACGCGTGCCGAAGTCGATGCTGGAGGCCTCGGCCGACCTCGGCGCCGGTGGCCTGCGCACGCTCTGGAGTGTCACGCTGCCCTTGGCGCTGCCGGGCATTATCGCCGGCTCGATCTTCACCTTCTCGCTGACCTTGGGCGACTACATCATTCCCCAGATCATCGGCAATTCGGCGAATTTCATCGGCATGGCGGTCTATTCGCTGCAAGGCACCGCCGGGAATATTCCGCTTGCCGCCGCCTTCGCGGTGATCCCGATCCTGATCATGCTCGTCTATCTGGCCATCGCGCGCCGTCTGGGGGCTTTCGATGCGCTCTGACCGTCCTCCCTTTGTCCTCACACTCGGCGCCATAGGCGGGCTGATGTTCCTGCATCTGCCGATCCTGCTGATCTTCCTCTATGCCTTCACCACCGAGGAGAAATCCTATCAGTTCCCGCCGCCCGGGCTGACCACCGAATGGTTCGGCGTCGCCTGGAACCGCGCCGACATCTGGCCGCCGCTGTGGCTGTCGCTCAAGGTCGCGACCATCGCCTCGGGCCTCGCACTCATCCTCGGCACGCTGTGCGCCGCCGCAATGGCGCGGGCGAAGTTCTTCGGGCGCGACACGATCTCGCTTCTCGTCATTCTGCCCATCGCGCTGCCGGGCATCATCACCGGCATGTCGCTGCGCTCTGCCTTCGCCATCGCCGACATTCCCTTCTCGATGTGGACGATCATGCTCGGCCACGCGACCTTCTGCATCGTCATCGTCTACAACAATGCGGTTGCCCGTTTCCGGCGGTTGGGATCATCGATGCTCGAAGCCTCGGCCGATCTCGGCGCCAATGCCTTCCAGACCTTCCGACATGTGATCCTGCCGAACCTCGGCACGGCGCTGCTGGCAGGCGGCATGCTGGCCTTCGCGCTCTCGTTCGACGAGGTGATCGTCACCACCTTCACCGCAGGCACCGGTAATGCGGCCAAGACCCTGCCAATCTGGATGCTGGACGAGCTTGTCCGGCCGCGCCAGCGCCCTGTTACCAATGTCGTCGCCATCGTCGTGTTCATGGCGACCTTCCTGCCCATCCTCGCAGCCTATTACCTGACCTCCGGCGCCGAAGAGACGGCCGGCGGCGGCAAATGAAAGGACCGAACCCATGACCAAGCATTTTGACACGTCACTTCTGATCGGCGGCGCGCTGGAGGGCGGGCAGGAGACGGCGGAAAAGGTCCTGAACCCGCGTACCGGCGCGCTGATCCTTGACGTGCCCGAGGCCTCGACCGACCAGATCGACCGCGCGGTGGCCGCTGCCCGCAAGGCCTTCGTCAGCTGGTCGCGCACGACGCCTGCCGACCGGTCCGCGGCGCTCCACCGGATCGCCGATGCGATCGAGGCCGACGCCGACGCTTTCGCTGCGCTGGAGGCACTGAACTGCGGCAAGCCGATCAACGCCGCGCGGAATGACGAGATACCGGCCATCGTCGACTGCTTCCGTTTCTTCGCGGGCGCGGTGCGCGTCCAGCATGGCGCGGTGGCCGGGGAATATCTGGCCGGTCACACCTCGATGATCCGCCGCGACGCGGTGGGGGTCGTCGCCTCGATCGCGCCCTGGAACTATCCGTTGATGATGATGGCCTGGAAAGTTGCCCCGGCGATCGGCGCAGGCAACACGATCGTCTTCAAACCGTCCGAGCAGACGCCGCTGACCGCGCTGAAGCTCGCGGGCCTGCTTGCCGACGTTCTGCCTGAAGGTGTGGTGAACATCCTTCCCGGCAGGGGCGAAACGGTGGGGAATTACCTAATCAACCACCCCGGCGTCGATATGATAAGCCTGACCGGCGATGTTGCGACAGGCAAGAAGATGCTGGTCGCCGCCTCGAAATCGGTCAAACGCACCCATCTGGAGCTGGGCGGCAAGGCGCCGGTCGTGGTGTTCGACGACGCCGACATCGGAGCGGTCGTCGAAGGGCTGCGCGCCTTCGGCTATTACAACGCCGGGCAGGACTGCACCGCGGCCTGCCGGATCTACGCGGGCAAGAAAGTCTACGAAAACCTCGTTGCCGACCTCTCCGCCGCCGTCTCGACCATTGAACTCGGCAATGACGACGACAGCGTGAACGAGATCGGTCCGCTCATCTCGCTGCGCCAGCGCGACCGGGTGGCGAGCTTCGTCGAGCGCGCCCGCGAGCTTAGCCATGTCGAGGTCACGACGGGCGGCGCGGTGATGGGCAATGGCGGCTTCTACTACAAGCCCACGGTGATCGCCGGCGCGCGCCAGGAAGACGAGATCGTGCGCCGCGAAGTGTTCGGGCCGGTGGTTTCAATCACGCCGTTTTCGGACGTGGACGAGGCGGTCGGCTGGGCCAACGACAGCGACTATGGCCTCGCTTCCTCTGTCTGGACCCGAGACGTGGGCCGGGCAATGGAAACCGCGGCGCGGCTCCGCTACGGCTGCACCTGGATCAACACCCATTTCATGCTGGTCAACGAAATGCCGCATGGCGGGCTGAAGCAGTCGGGCTACGGCAAGGACATGTCGACCTACGCGATCGAAGACTATTCGGTCGTCCGCCATGTGATGGTGAAGCACTAGCGGGGCAAGCAGGCTCGTCCCGTCCTCTTTCGTTCCGAAATATCCCCGGGGGTCCGGGGGGCAGGGCCCCCCGGCGGGTCGGCGCCGAAGGCGACGAAATCAGCCTTGCCCCTCGTCCAGCCAATGCAGGATCGCAGCGCGGTCACCGTCGAGGCGTGGCGCGATTGCCCGGGCGGCTGGCTCCGCTAGCCCGGTCATCTTCACCGGGTTGCCCGCTGCCATGAAGTCGGGCCGACCCGGCTCCGAGGCGACAGGCAAGACCATATTGCGCGCCAGAACCTGGGGGTCGGCCAGTGCTTCGGCCATGTCCTGCACCTTGCCGGTCGGGACTCCATTAGCCTCCAGCAACCCGATCCAGTGGGCACTGGTGTGTTCCAGCGTAATCGCCTCGATCCGGCGCTTCAGCAGATGGACATTCTCGCAGCGCGCGGCATTGGTGGCAAAGCGCGGGTCCGTTGCCAGCGCAGGATCGCCGAGTGCCACGCAAAGCCGCGCAAACAGCGCATCGTTGCCCGCCGCGATCACGAAGAACCCGTCCGAGGCACGGAAGGTCGAGAAGGGCGTGATCGTCTGATGGCGCGCGCCGGTGCGACCGGGGGCAACGCCCGTCGCGGTGGTGATCGCAATCGCATGTTCCTGAATGGCGATTTGGGCGTCGAGCATGGAAATATCGATCTTTGCGCCCCGACCCGAGGTCTGGCGCGCGAAAAGCGCGGCCAGCACACCCTGCACCAGATACATACCCGCAACGATATCGCCGATCGAGGCGCCGACGCGCACCGGCGGGCCATTTTCCTCGCCGGTGATCGACATGACGCCGCCGCGCGCTTGCACCACCATGTCATAGGCGGGCTTCCCCGCCTCCGGACCGGTATGACCGAAGCCAGAAACCGCGCCATAGATCAGGCGGGGATGGTGCGCGCGCAGCGCCTCCCAACCATAACCGAGCTTCTCCATCGTGCCGGGCCGGAAGTTTTCGAGGATCACATCCGCTCGCGCGAGAAGCCGGTCGAAGATGGCGCGGTCTTCCGGGGCCTTGAGGTCGAGTGCGATCGACTGCTTGCCGTGATTGAGCGCCGCGAAATAGGCGCTTTCGCCCTGAACGAACGGGGGAAAGGCACGCGTATCGTCGCCGCTGCCCGGTCGCTCGACCTTGATCACCCGCGCGCCGAAATCCTGCAGCTGCGTGGACGCGAACGGTCCCGCCAGCACATGGGTCAGGTCAAGGACGGTGATGCCGTCGAGGGGCGCGGTCATGGTGGGCACCTGTTTCGAAGCGGATGATCCGAAGGTAGGCAGGAAGCTGGACCCCGGCAAGACAGGCTACGCAGTGCCTCAATCGGCGCAGGGTCAGCCCTCCACTGCCTCCAGCTTCTCGGCTGCCTTCATCCACAGGTCTTCGGCCCGGTCCAGCCCCTCCATCACCTCGGCATATTTCTTCTGCCAGACAACGGCCTCGTCGGGGCGCTCATAGAGCGCGGGATCGGCGAGTTTCACTGCCAGCTTGTCACGCATCTCATTCAGCTTCGCGAGCCGTTCCTCGCATTTCCGGACCTCGGCCTTCAGCGCAAGAAGTGCCTCGCGTGAGGGTTTCGGGGCCTTTTCCTTGACCTTCTCGGCGGGCTTTTCCGCTTCGTCGCCCAGCAGGAGTTCGCGGCGATAATCCTCAAGATCGCGCGCATAGGGCGCCACTGCGCCCCCCTTCACCAGCCACAGCCGGTCGGCCACAAGGCCCAGCAGATGCATGTCGTGGGAAACAAGGATCACGGCGCCGGAATATTCGGTCAGCGCCGTCACCAGAGCTTCCCGGCTTTCGATGTCGAGGTGGTTGGTCGGTTCGTCGAGGATCAGAAGATGCGGTGCATCAAGGGTGGCCAGCAGCAGCGACAGTCGCGCTTTCTGACCGCCGGACAGGCGACCGACCAGCGTTTCGGCCTGATCGGCGCCAAGGCCGAAGCCCGCAAGGCGCGCGCGCAGTTTCGCCTGGCCCTCGTCGGGGCGCTGGCGCTGGATATGCTGCAGGGGCGTTTCGTCGAGGTGCAGCTCGTCGACCTGATGCTGGGCGAAATAGCCGATGCGCAGCTTGGAAGAGCGGGTGAAGGTGCCGCCCTGCGCTGGGAGTTTCCCGGCGAGGAGTTTCGAGAGCGTCGACTTGCCTTCACCGTTGCGGCCCAGAAGTGCGATCCGGTCATCCTGGTCGATGCGGAGTGACAGGCGTTTCAGCACGGGCGGGCCGTCATAGCCGACCGACGTGCCCTCCATCGTGATGATGGGCGGCGACAAGGTCTCGGGTTCGGGGAAGCTGAAGACGACCTTCTTCGCCTCTTCGGGCGCAAGGATCGGCTGCATCTTTTCCAGCATCTTCACCCGGCTTTGCGCCTGCACCGCCTTCGAGGCCTTGGCCTTGAACCGGTCGACGAAGGATTGCAGATGCGCGCGCCGCGCCTCCTGCTTCTTGGCCTCGGCCGCCTGCACGGCGCGCAGTTCCGCCCGCTGGCGGGCGAACTGGTCATAGGGGCCCGACCAGTAGGTAAGCTTCCGGTTTTCCAAGTGCAGGATCGAGCCGACGGCCCGGTTCAGCAGGCCCCGGTCGTGGCTGATGATGATGACGGTGTGGGGATATTTCGCGAGGTAGCTTTCGAGCCACAGCGCGCCTTCCAGATCGAGATAGTTGGTCGGTTCGTCCAACAAAAGCAGGTCGGGCTGCGCGAAAAGGACGCCCGCCAGCGCCACCCGCATCCGCCAGCCACCGGAGAAATCCGAACAGGGACGTTTCTGTTCCTCGGGTTCAAAGCCCAGACCCCTGAGGATTGCCGAAGCGCGGCCCTCCGCCGACCAGGCGTCAATATCGGCCAGCCGGTGCTGGATCTCGGCGATCCGGTGGGGGTCGGTCGCATGGTCGGCCTCGGCCATCAGCGCGGCGCGCTCAGTGTCGGCGGCCAGAACCGTATCGAGAAGCGAGGTCGAGGAGGACGGCACTTCCTGCGCCACGCCGCCGATCTTCGCCCTTGACGGCAGCGCGATCTCGCCGCCTTCCAGCGCCAGCTCCCCCCGGATCAGCCGGAAGAGCGTGGTCTTGCCGGTGCCGTTCTGACCGACGAGGCCGACCTTGTGGCCGGCGGGAATGGTGGCCGAGGCGCCCTCGAACAAAGGGCGCCCCTCGACCGAATAGCTGATATCGGAAATCCTGAGCATAGGCGCGCCTTAGCAGAGGCTTCGCGTCCAAGGAAGCGCTCCTGCCTTCATAGTGGCTCAAATATCCCTGGGGGCTTGGGAGCAGAACCCCAACCCGCTTTCCTTCGCGGCCGAGCCATGCTAGGGCGCGCGCCATCAAATCCCCGGGCCGCCGCGCCCCCCATCGAAACGAGACCGACATGGCCACCGAACGCACCCTTTCCATCATCAAGCCCGACGCCACCAAGCGGAACCTCACCGGCGCCATCGTCGCCAAATTCGAGGATGCTGGCCTGCGCGTCGTTGCCTCGAAGCGCATCCACCTGAGCCCTGCTCAGGCCGGCGCGTTCTATGCCGAGCACAAGGAGCGCGGTTTCTATGGCGAGCTCTGCGCGTTCATGGCGTCCGAGCCGGTCGTCGTGCAGGTGCTGGAAGGCGAGGGCGCGATTGCCAAGAACCGCGAAGTGATGGGCGCGACCGATCCGGCGCAGGCCGCCGACGGCACGATCCGCAAGCTGTTCGCGCTGTCGAAGGGCGAAAATTCGGTCCATGGCTCCGACAGCCCGGAATCGGCGGCGCGCGAGATCAGCTTCTTCTTCTCGGGCCTCGAACTCGTCGGCTGATCGTTCGACTGTCTGAATGAAGTCGTGAGACGGGTCGCTTCGGCGGCCCGTTTTCGTTTCCGGTCAATATTCGTTTGCGCCCTTGCCTGCGAGGATGCGCTGGCGAAAGCCCTGGATGCGGTTCACCCGGGTTTCGGGTTTCTTTGCCGAACCGATGGCGATCGCGTAGCTTTTCTGTCGCCCCGGTGTCAGCGCCTGAAAAGCGTCCGCCAGCTCGGGGTCGGCATCGAGCGCGTCGAGCAGTTCGTCGGGCAGGTCGATTTCGCCCGCCTCACGCGGCGGCGTGATACCTGCCTCGGCATAGGCCATGGCTTCGGCGAGATAGGACAGGATCAGCGCCTCCCGCGCCGCGACCTGCGCGTTTTCGTCAAAGCGGATCATATCGGGGTGCCGGGTGTTCGGCCCCTGCCGTTCCAAGACGCCACTTGGATCTTTCATCAGCGCGGCATTGAAGAAGGTCAGCCGGAAATCGCCACGAAAGGCGCCGATGAGGGCGATGTTGCGGCCCGCGTGCATGTAACAGGGATGGCCCCATTTGACCGTCTCGGTCAGCCCAGCCGCACGACAGATGCGGCGGAGGTCGGCGAGGCCCGCGGCCCAGCGTTTCGTCGAACAATCCGGCGTGTCAAAGCGCGGGCAGCGGCCGCAGCCTCTGGTGAAGAAGTCCTCGATCTCGGTGATCATCCCGGCCGGCCCCCTTGACCCACTGCATGACCGATCCTGAAGCAGAACCGACGCTAGGGAAACACCCTCGCTTCAGCATCGGCGATCCCTTGCGCCGCAGTGCGGAAAACGCCGTGGACAGGGCATATCGCGGACGCTAAACCGGCAAGGCTAAGGACTTTGCCTTGAAGGACCGCCCGCCCATGGCCTCGCTGAACGACATCCGCTCGACCTTCCTCGATTTCTTCCGCCGCAACGGCCATGAAGTTGTCGCCTCCTCGCCGCTGGTGCCGCGGAATGACCCGACGCTCATGTTCGCCAATTCGGGCATGGTGCAGTTCAAGAACCTGTTCACCGGGGTCGAGACGCGGGATTACAAGCGCGCCACCACCTCGCAGAAATGCGTGCGCGCGGGCGGCAAACACAATGACCTCGACAATGTTGGCTATACCGCGCGGCATCACACATTCTTCGAGATGCTGGGGAACTTCTCGTTCGGTGACTATTTCAAGGAAAGCGCGATCCCCTTCGCCTGGGAGCTTCTGACCAAGGATTTCGGCCTCGACAAGTCGCGGCTTCTGGTCACCGTCTATCATACCGATGACGAGGCGGCTTCGATCTGGAAGAAGGTGGCGGGGCTGCCTGACGACCGGATCATCCGGATCGCGACCGACGACAATTTCTGGCGCATGGGTCCGACCGGCCCTTGCGGCCCCTGCACCGAAATCTTCTACGACCATGGCCCGTCGATCTGGGGCGGTCCGCCCGGTTCGGCCGAGGAGGATGGCGACCGGTTCATCGAGATCTGGAACAACGTCTTCATGCAGAACGAGCAGCTGCCGGACGGCAGCCTGCGGGTTCTTGACATGCAGTCGATTGACACCGGCATGGGGCTGGAGCGGATCGGCGCGCTTTTGCAGGGCAAGCATGACAATTACGATACCGACCTGATGCGGTCGCTGATCGAGGCGTCGGCGCATGCCACGTCGAGCGATCCCGATGGGCCGGGCAAGGTCCACCACCGGGTGATCGCCGACCACCTGCGCTCGACCTCGTTCCTGATCGCTGACGGGGTGATGCCGTCGAACGAGGGGCGCGGCTATGTGCTGCGCCGGATCATGCGCCGGGCGATGCGCCATGCGCATATGCTGGGTGCGAAGGATCCGGTCATGCACCGGCTGGTGCCCGCGCTTGTGCGGCAGATGGGCGGGGCCTATCCGGAGCTTGTCCAGGCTCAGGCGCTGATCGAAGAGACACAGCGGCTGGAAGAGACGCGCTTCCGCCAGACGTTGGACCGGGGCCTTGGTCTTCTGGAGGATGAGGTCGCGAAACTGGGCGAAGGCCAGCCTCTGCCGGGGGCTGCGGCCTTCAAGCTTTATGACACATACGGTTTTCCGCTGGACCTGACGCAGGACGCGCTGCGCGAGCAGGGGCGCGAGGTCGATGTCGTGGGCTTCGATCATGCGATGGCCGAACAGAAGGCCAAGGCGCGGGCCGCCTGGGCTGGTTCGGGCGAGGCGAAGGATGCGGCCATCTGGTTCGAGCTCGCGGACAAGCACGGGGCGACGGAATTCCTGGGTTATGACACCGAGACGGCCGAGGGTGAGATCACGGCGATTGTTGCCGACGGCAAGGAAACCGGCAGCGCCGCGACCGGCGCGAAGGTGCAGATCGTGGTGAACCAGACGCCTTTCTATGCCGAAAGCGGCGGGCAGGTTGGCGACAGCGGCCTGATCCGCACCGATACCGGGCTGGCAACCGTAACGGATACGAAAAAATCGCAAGGCGTCTTCATCCATATGGCCGAAGTGACCGAGGGCCAGATCGCCCGTGGCCAGCCTGCGAAGCTGGAAGTCTCGCACAAGCGCCGCAGCGCGATCCGCGCCAACCATTCGGCGACGCATCTTCTGCACGAGGCGCTGCGCCGCGCGCTGGGCGATCATGTCGCCCAGAAGGGATCGCTGAATGCCGAAGACCGGCTCCGGTTCGACTTTTCCCATTCCAAGGGGCTGTCGGGCGAGGAACTGGCGACCGTTGAGGCCGAGGTGAATGACTTCATCCGGCAGAATTCTTCCGTCGAAACGCGGATCATGACGCCGGACGATGCCCGGGCGCTGGGTGCGCAGGCGTTGTTCGGCGAGAAATACGGCGACGAGGTGCGTGTCGTGTCGATGGGCCGCCTTAGCGGTTCGGGCAAGGGCACGGACGGCGCGACCTATTCGCTGGAGCTTTGCGGCGGCACCCATGTGGCGCGGACGGGCGATATCGGCGCCTTCGTGGCGCTGGGTGACAGCGCCTCGTCGGCTGGCGTGCGGCGGATCGAGGCGCTGACCGGGCAGGCGGCACTGGATCATCTGCGCGGGCAGGACCGGCGTCTGATGGACGTGGCGGCGGCGCTGAAGGCCCAGCCGCAGGATGTGGCGGACCGGGTGAAGGCGCTGATGGATGAGCGCAAGGCGCTTCAGAACGAGGTTGCGCAGCTTCGGCGCGAGCTGGCGATGGGTGGCGGCGGTTCTGGCCCCGACGCCAAGGAAATCAACGGGGTGAAGTTCATTCCTCAGGTGGTTTCGGGTGTTTCCGGCAAGGACCTGCCGGCGCTTGTCGACGAATTGAAGGCGCGCGTCGGTTCCGGTGCGGTGCTGGTCGTGGCCGATACCGGCGGCAAGGCGGCGGTGGCGGCGGGCGTGACGGCTGATCTGACGGCGCGTCTGTCGGCGGTCGATCTGGTGAAGGCGGCGGCCGAGGCCTTGGGCGGGAAGGGCGGCGGTGGCCGGCCCGACATGGCGCAGGCCGGTGGTGCCAGCGCCGAGAACGCCGAGGGCGCGATCAAGGCCGCCGAAGCGGTGATTGGAGGCATGAAATGACCGAGACCAAGGGAGCCTTCTGGATCGCCCATGTGAAGGTGCTGGATGCCGAGCGCTACGGCAAATATGCGGCCTTGGCCGGTCCCGCGATCGCCAAGCATGGCGGCGCGTTCCTTGCGCGCGGCGGGCGCTACGTGCAGCTTGAGGGCAATGATCGGCCGCGCAATGTGGTCGCACGCTTTCCGTCCTTGGAGGCGGCGGTCGCCTGCTATCACAGTCCCGAATATCAGGAGGCGCTGAGCCACGCCAAGGGCGCCTCGGAGCGTGACCTGATGGTGGTCGAGGAAGGCTGATGGAAGGCGCGCTCGCCCGGCTGCTGGCGACGCATGCCGGGCCAGGGCGGGTGGACTGGATCGGCATCCGACCGGAGCGGCGGGCGCCGATGCAACCGATGGAACGTGCGGCGGTTGCTCTGGACGGGATCGCGGGCGATCATGCGAGGCCCGGCAAGCGGGCGGTGACGCTTTTGCAGGCCGAACATCTGCCGGTGATCGCGGCGCTGGCGCAGAGGGGTGCGGTGGCGCCCGATCTGCTGCGCCGCAACCTGCTGATCTCGGCGATCAACCTGTCGGCGCTGAACGGCCAGACGGTTCGGGTCGGCGGGGCGATGCTGCGCCTGACCGGGCCCTGTGCGCCTTGTTCGCGGATGGAAGAGGCACTCGGCCCGGGCGGCTACAATGCGATGCGCGGTCATGGCGGCTGGTGTGCCGAGGTGCTGGAGCCGGGAGAGATCATGCTGGGGGATGCGGTTCTGGTATCGGCCTAGCGGATCTGATTTCCGGCGGAAAACAGGGACTTTGTTCTAAATATTGACATATAAAAGGAACAATTCTCCCAAAACATTGGTATTGTCGGAACATTCATCCTTTGCTTTCCCCAAGATCCCTGATATTTTGCCACAATCCCGGCGAAAGGGTCTGGTAAGAACCCTGTAGCAGACTGGGAGGGCAGGCGCGCCACCGTTCGAGACTTGGGCGCGGAGTGAAGGGTGAAGGGCCATGTGCAGATGGGCCGCCTATATTGGGCAACCGATCTTTATTGAAGACATCGTCAGCCGACCTGGCCATTCGCTGGTTGAGCAAAGCCATTGCGCCAGCGAATGCAAGACTGCAATCAATGCCGACGGGTTCGGGCTTGCCTGGTACGGCGACCACCCTGAACCGGGCCTTTTCCGCGATATCCTGCCCGCCTGGTCCGACCCGAACCTCGCCTCGATCACAAGGCAGGTCAGGTCGCGTCTCTTCCTCGCCCATGTCCGTGCCTCGACCGGCACGGCCACCAGCCGCAACAACTGCCATCCGTTCGCGGTCGGGCGGTGGAGCTTCATGCACAACGGCCAGATCGGCGGCTACAGCCAGTTTCGCCGCGATGCCGAGATGATGATCCCTGACGCGCTTTATCCGCACAGGAAGGGCGCGACCGACAGCGAAGCACTGTTTTTGATCGCGCTCGGCGAAGGGCTGGACGATGACCCGAAAGGCGCGCTGGAACGGGCGACGGCGCGGATGGAGGCATTGTCGCGGCAGAAGGGGACGACACCGCATTTCCGGATGACGGCCGCTTTTTCGGATGGCGAACGGCTTTACGCGGTGCGCTATGCGTCGGACGATCATGCGCCAACGCTCTACCACCGCTGGTCCGACACGCGCGGGGGCAGGGCGGTTGTGTCCGAGCCGCTGGAAGCGGGCGAATGCTGGGAGGCGGTGCCGGCGGGGACGTTCTGCACGTTTGAGGGGAATGGGGTCAGGGTCGAGCCATTTCAACCCACGATGATGAAGGCGCTGGCTGCCGAATAGCCAACGCCTCAATCCCGGAGCCGATGTCGCGAGCAAGGCTGCATTCCTCGACCGCAACGCTCGGCGTCTTTCAAAGGTGCTTGAGCCGGTTTGCCTGGCGAACAAGTTCGTCCGAAGAGGCGTCCGCCGCGCATTCGATACCGATATCGGCCAGCAGGTGTGCGGAAAGTGACTGCATGCGTTCCAGTTCGTGGCGCAGAATCAGGTCTTGATCCGCAGTTTCCGTATCCTGTTTGCGGCTGAACAGGCGGCCAAGCCACAAGGGAAAGGACATGTTGATAGCGTGCGGACGGTCGGTCTGGCTGGTGAGGTGGTAGGACATTTTCAGCTCCTTCTGGTTGAGGGTCCGGATGTTCCGGGGTGAAGACATCCTCGCATCTGCGCCGCGCCTGATCCTGAAAGCGGTCTGAAATATTCCCGAAATCTTTCCGCAATTCAGCGTTTCAGAGAGTACCCGGCCTGTCCGTCGACATGCTTGACTCGCTTGGCCAATCCCTCGACCCTGCCCGAAGGGGAACGCGGGTGGCGGGGTTCTGGCCCACATGTCAAAGCTGAGGCTGAATGATGCTGTCCTTGATATCGCCGCGGGCACGCTGACGCGAGGAGGCAATGTCATTCCTCTTCGTGCAAAATCCTACCAGTTGCTCACTTGCTTGGCAGCACGGCCGGGTCAGGTGGTCACTAAGGACGAACTGATGGCGGCTGTGTGGCCTGACGTGTACGTCACAGAAGATTCGCTCACCCAGACCATTCGCGACATTCGGACGGCGGTGAACGATGAAGGGGCACGTCTGATCCAGACTGTAAGGGGGCGCGGATATCTGCTGGATATTTCGACAAATCCACAGATTCAGTCTGCTGCGCCCGATGTCCGGCAGCTTCCGCGATTAGCAATCCTGCCCTTTGCCATGCCGCCCGAGGCGCAGGACATGCGTTTCCGCGCAGACATGTTGCGCGAGGATGTCGCCGGCGGATTGTCACGTTTCAAGACGTTGCGCATGATTTCCAACGGATCGTCGAGTGTCGTGGCAAAGGAAAGCGGCGACCCCGATGTCATCGCCCAGAGGCTCGATGCGGACTATCTGGTCGAAGGCAACGTCTACCCCGCCCCTCAGGGTTTTCAACTGCGCCTGACGCTGACCAGCACGGCCGCACGCACCATGATCTGGAGCGACCTTTTCGATTGTACCGGTGCCGCCCTTTTGGACGCGAGCGGCGAAATCGCGGGACGGATCGTCGGTCGTCTGTTTGCCGGCCTGGAACAGGAGGCGATGGCGCGTGCCAATTCGCGAGCCACTGCGAACCTGACCGCCTACGACCACTTTGCGCGTGGTTACGTGCTGTGGACAACCGACGCGCCGGATATGGTCGGGGTGGCACGCGAGCATTTCCTTGCCGCAACACAGGCCGATCCCGAGTTTGCGGTTGCTTGGACCTATCTGGCCTGGACGGAGGTGTCGGCCAACGACTATGGGGCGGCATCGCAGGAGGTGTTCGCGCGTGCGCTCGAATACGCACGCACGGGCCTGCGGCTTGCTCCCAGCGAGGCGCGGACCTTGTCGGGGCTGGGCTATATCCAGGCCCTCATGCGTGACTTTGCGGCGGCCGAGGCGAACATCCGCAGCGGTCTTGCAATCAACCCCTTCAGTGCCGATACGCTGTTGGACTTCGCGCTCGTCAATATCTGCCGTGGCAGGCCGATGGAGGCTTTGCGGGCTTTGGACCGCATGCGCGAGCTTGATCCAATGCGCGTGGGCATGGAACCACATCTGAGGGGCGAGGCGCTTTATATGGTCGGCCGCTATGCCGAAGCGGTCGAGGTTTTTGCCCGGACCCCCGACCTGCCCGGCAGACGGCGGGCATTCCTGGCTGCCGCCTTTGCCATGGCCGGACGCGAGGATGAGGCAGTCGCCCAGCTTCAAATTGCTGCGCGCAACGAGGAGGAAGAACACTTCCTGGCGCTAGCGCGTGCTTGTTACCGGTACGAGAACAAGTCCGATGATGCACACTTCGAGGAAGGGCTCAAAAAGGCCGTCGCAGCATGGCACGCTGCAAGGCCCACAGGCTTCTGACCTGGGGCCCTAGCCGGTCTAACTGGCTGGCCATCACCCCGCCCGGCTCTGCCGCTTCCGCTCATGCGGATCAAGGAACCGCTTCCTCAGCCGCACGATCTTCGGCGTCACCTCGACCAGTTCGTCATCTTCGACATAGGCGATCGCCTCTTCGAGGCTCATGCGCACCGGCGGCGTCAGGCGGACGGCCTCGTCTGTACCGCTGGCGCGGACGTTCGTCAGTTTCTTGCCTTTCAGCGGGTTCACTTCCAGATCATTGTCGCGGGAATGTTCGCCGATGATCATACCCACATAGACCTGCTCCTGTGCGCCGATGAAGAGCTTGCCGCGCTCTTCGAGGTTCCACAGCGCATAGGCGACCGAAACGCCGTTCTCCATCGAGATCAGGACGCCCACGCGGCGGCCCTGGATCGAGCCCTTGTGCGGTGCCCAGCCGTGGAAGATGCGGTTCAGCACACCGGTGCCGCGCGTGTCGGTCAGGAACTGGCCGTGATAGCCGATGAGGCCGCGCGAGGGGACGTGGGCGACGATGCGGGTCTTACCGACGCCAGCGGGGCGCATCTCGACCAGGTCGCCCTTGCGCTCGCCCGTCAGCTTGTCGATGACCGCGCCGGTATAGTCGTCGTCAACATCGACGATGACCTCCTCGATCGGTTCCATCTTCTGGCCGTTTTCATCGCGGAAGATCACGCGGGGGCGAGAGATCGAGAGTTCAAAACCTTCACGGCGCATGTTCTCGATCAGGACGCCCATCTGCAGTTCGCCCCGGCCCGAGACAATGAAGGCCTCGCCGCCGGGCGTATCCTCGATCTTGATCGCGACATTGCTTTCGGCTTCCTTCAGCAGCCGCTCGCGGATCACGCGGGACTGGACTTTGTTGCCGTCCTTGCCGGCAAGCGGGCTGTCGTTGATGCCGAAGGTGACAGAGATGGTTGGCGGGTCGATCGGCTGGGCGGGAAGCGCGGTGTCGACGTCCAGCGCGCAGAGCGTGTCGGCGACGGTGGCCTTCGACATGCCGGCAATCGTGACGATGTCGCCCGCCTGTGCCTCGTCGACAGCAGTCTGGGCAAGGCCGCGGAAGGCGAGGATCTTGGTGATGCGGAACTGCTCGATCCGCTCGCCGGTGCGGCTCAGCGCCTTGATGCTGTCGCCGACCCGCGCCGTGCCGCTTTCGATGCGGCCCGTCAGGATGCGGCCGATGAACGGGTCGGCCGACAGGGTGGTCGCAAGCATCCGGAACGGTTCTGCCGCCTTCGCGACCTGTTTCGGCGCGGGGACGTGGCGGGTGATGAGGTCGAAGAGCGCGGACAGGTCCTTGCGCGGCCCGTCAAGCTCGTTGTCGGCCCAGCCCGAGCGGCCCGAGGCATAGACATGCGGGAAGTCGAGCTGTTCGTCGCTCGCGCCGAGGTTGGCGAAGAGGTCGAATACCTCGTTCAGCGCCCGGTCGGGTTCGGCGTCAGGTTTGTCGACCTTGTTCAGGACGACGATGGGGCGCAGGCCAAGCGCGAGCGCCTTCGAGGTCACGAACTTCGTCTGCGGCATCGGGCCTTCGGCGGCATCGACCAGAAGGCAGACACCGTCGACCATGTTCAGGATCCGCTCGACCTCGCCGCCGAAATCGGCGTGGCCGGGCGTGTCGACGATATTGATCCGCGTGCCCTTCCATTCGACCGAGGTGCATTTCGCCAGGATGGTGATCCCGCGCTCGCGCTCGATGTCGTTCGAATCCATCGCGCGTTCGGCCACCGCCTGATTTTCGCGGAAGGCGCCCGATTGCTTGAGAAGCTCGTCGACCAGCGTCGTCTTGCCGTGGTCAACGTGCGCGATGATCGCGATGTTGCGAATGTCCATTTAAGTCCGCCGTATCTAGGGTTGGCGGCGGGATAGTGGAAAAGCCCCCGATTGGCCAGAGCCAATCAGGCCGCGACGTAGCGGTCGCGGCGATGATTGACGGCGATTGTCAGGTTCACGACGAGCGCGCCGAGGGCCGAAATCGTGACCGTCGGCACATCACGCAGCATCAGTGCCGCCGCGAAGAGGGCCGCATCGAAGAGGAGCTGTGTCCAGCCCGCGCGAAAGCCGGTCCGGTCCTGCAGGTACAGGGCGACAATCCCGATGCCGCCGAGGCTCGCCCCGTGGCGGAAGAGCGCCAAGAGCGCCGAGCCCGAGATCGCGCCGAATAGGAGCGCGCCGACGATGGGATCGAGGGTTTCAAAGCTGACCCAGCGCGGCATCAACATCGACAGGACAGACATGAGCGTGACCGCCGCGAGGGTCTTTCCCACGAACCGTGCGCCCATGCGCCGGTAGCCGAGCCAGTAGAAGGGCAGGTTGATCGCGAAGAAGACCGGCCCAAACGCCCAACCGGTCGCGTAGGAGACAAGGACGGCAAGCCCCGCCGTCTGGCCGGTGACAAGGCCGAGATGGGTCAGGATGGTGATGGCGAAAGCCGCCATGCCCGCGCCATAGGCAATGCCCTGTGCGTCTTCGAGAAGGCTGTGTTGCTTGGGATCAGTCATGATGGCGACATGCATCGGCAGACATCAGACGTCCAGTGGCCAGCTTGTCGCAGGGTAAGCAGCACCCGGACGAGTCGCGCCGGGTGCTGCCAGAGATGTCAGCCCTTGAGGGCCTTGTTCAGGTATTCGTCGACCTTTTCCAGATAACCCATCGTCGTCAGCCATTTCTGGTCCGGACCGACCAGCAGCGCGAGGTCCTTGGTCATGTGCCCGTCCTCGACTGTCTGCACGGTGACCTTTTCCAGCGTCTGGGCGAAATTGGCGAGCGCCGCGTTGCCATCAAGCTTCGCGCGGTGCTTCAGGCCGCCGGTCCAGGCGTAGATCGAGGCGACAGAGTTCGTGGAGGTCTCCTTGCCCTGCTGGTGCTGGCGGTAGTGGCGGGTGACGGTGCCGTGCGCGGCCTCGGCCTCGACCGTCTGGCCATCGGGTGTCATCAGGACGGACGTCATCAGGCCCAGCGAGCCGAAGCCCTGCGCCACCGTGTCGGACTGCACGTCGCCATCGTAGTTTTTGCACGCCCAGACATAGCCGCCCGACCATTTCAACGCCGAGGCGACCATGTCGTCGATCAGCCGATGTTCGTACGTGATGCCCGCCGCCTTGAACTTGTCGGCGAACTCCTCGTCGAAGACCTTCTGGAACAGGTCCTTGAAGCGGCCGTCATAGGCCTTGAGGATGGTGTTCTTGGTCGAAAGATAGACCGGCCACCCCTTCACGAGGCCATAGTTCATTGAGGCGCGGGCGAAGTCGATAATCGACTGGTCGAGGTTGTACATCGCCATCGTGACACCGGCGCCCGGGGCGTCGAACACGTCTTTCTCGATCACCGTGCCGTCCTCGCCCACGAACTTGATCGTGAGCTTGCCCTTGCCCGGGAAACGGAAATCGGTTGCGCGGTACTGGTCGCCGAAAGCGTGACGGCCGACGACGATGGGCTGGGTCCAGCCTGGCACCAGGCGCGGCACGTTCTTGCAGATGATCGGCTCGCGGAAGATCACGCCGCCGAGGATGTTGCGGATCGTGCCGTTTGGCGACTTCCACATCTGCTTCAGACCGAACTCTTCCACGCGGGCTTCATCCGGGGTGATCGTCGCGCATTTGACGCCGACGCCATGTTTCTGGATCGCATGTGCCGCGTCGATGGTGATCTGGTCGTTGGTGCGGTCCCGCTCTTCAATCCCGAGGTCGTAATAGTGCAGGTCGATGTCGAGATAGGGCAGGATCAGCTTCTTCTTGATGAAGTCCCAGATGATCCGGGTCATCTCGTCGCCGTCAAGCTCGACGACGGGGTTGGCGACTTTGATCTTCGACATGTCTCTCTCTCCGCAGGGCGCATCGCTTGGCGGCTCATAGCTGAAAAGCTCGTGCATGAAAAGGAAGTATGCGATGGTATACTGAAAAAGATGATAAACCACTTCACGAAACGAGTGGCCTGATGCACGTTTGACGAGAGAAGGCGGCAAAATCTGTTTTGCGGGGTGTACCGGCGATGAAACGCATAGCTATTTTCTGTGACGGGACGTGGAACGGGGCCGAAGGCGATTGGCCGACCAATGTGAAGATCCTGGGTTACGCCGCCGCGATGAAGAGCTCGGCCTATCAACAGGTAAGTTACTTCAAGGGCGTCGGCGTGCCTGAAGGCGGCACGTGGCTGGAGCGACTGAACGAGAAGATATCGGGTGGCGCGATGGGATGGGGTCTGGATGCGAAGATCGCGCTGGCCTACGTCGCTCTGGCCAAGGCTTACGAACCAGGTGATCAAGTATTTATTTTCGGATTTTCGCGTGGTGCCTATACGGCGCGTTCGCTTGTGGGGCTGATCCGCTATTCAGGCATTCCGGCCTCTACAGCCAAGTCGGTGATCGATGCCTGCTTCGAGAATTACCGGGGGCAGAATCGAGGTGAAGCGCCCCCTACGGGTCGGTCACTCGCCGATACCGACCACAACCTCGCATTTCGCGCGCGGCTTTCTCCTCACGTCGCGACGAGCGCTTTTGAGCGTGACTGGCGGGTGAAAAGCGGTGAGCAGCCGCTGCCGTTGTTTTCCGTCGCCTACCTTGGGGTGTGGGATACCGTGGGCGCGCTCGGCATCCCCAGTTACTGGGGGCTGCCGGCGCGGATCCTGAACCGCAAATACCGGTTCCATAACACTGATCTCAGTTCACTCGTGCTCTCTGCCCGCCATGCCGTTTCGATCGATGAGAGGCGGAGGCCGTTCGAGCCGACGCTGTGGACCAATCTCGATACACTCGCTGCGGAAGGCGGAGATTACCGGCAGGAATGGTTCGCCGGGGATCACGGATCGGTTGGTGGCGGTGGCGATATCGAAGGGCTTTCGTCAATCACGCTCTCGTGGATAGCTGAAGGCGCGCGCGCAGCGGGGCTGGAGTTCGATGGCGCACGGATGGACGAAGCCTCCGCCCCTTGCGACCCGTTTGCAAAACTCAGGAACCGGTCAGCCACGCCAACGCTCGCCGAGCGCGTCATGAGCATCACCTCGCGGTGGCGGCGGGGACCCACGACAGCTTCGGATGTTTCGCATCCGGTTAAGAGCCGCTGGCTCAAGAAACGGGACTACCGGCCAAAACCGCTGCTCACCGTTGCAGGGGATCTGGACCAGACACCGCTAGCCGATCTCAGGGACTATCGTTGGACTGCGGGTCTGGCCTGACCCGCCAGCTAGCGACCGTCAAACCAAGCAAGGGCAATGGCGCGTACATGATCCCAGATCGCGGGCGCGCCGCGCGCCACCTTGTGGCCGACTCGCGTTTCAAGTTGGTCGAAAGTTACATTGTAGTCGGTCCAGCTGCCGCCGCCCGACGCGATATTGTGGAGGACCGGCTGAACCCGGTCGATCGACTTGGCGAAGATTGCGTCGGGGCTTTCGTTTGCCTCGAACTCTTCCCAAAGCGCGCGCAAGGGGGCGCCGATATCAGGGGGCAGGAGGCCGAAGATCCGGTCGGCGGCACGCGCCTCGGCCTCGGCGACCTCGGCCGATCCGTGCGCCTGACCGTTGGCGGAATGGATCGGCACGTCGCCCGTGTCGATCTCGACCAGATCATGGAGGATCAGCATCTTCACCACCCGGTCGATGCTGACCGCTGGTCCCGCGTGATCGGCCAGCACCATCGCATATAGCGCCAGATGCCAGCTGTGTTCGCCCGAGTTTTCGCGCCGCGACCCGTCGGCGATGGGGGTGGCGCGGAGCACCCGTTTCAGCCGGTCTGCCTCCATCAGGAAGGCGAACTGCTGATCGAGGCGCGCCGTCATCTGGATCAGTGCGAGGCGCTGTCGCGCGGGACTTCGGGTGCGGCGCCGCCCTCGCGCTTGGCCTTCAGCACCGCCTCGATGAAATCGAAGCCGCGCACCGAGGCAAGCCGGATGCGGATCGAGGTCATGAAGGCTTCCTGCATCGAGGGCGACAGCGCGCCGATCACCTTTGCCACGTCATTGTAGAACCGGTCGTTGCCGAGTTCCTCCATCGCCTTCAGCGTCTCGACCGCAAGCTTGTCGCCCAGTTCGTCGACGATGCCCATCGGCCTACCTCGTCTGCTCGCCGAGGCGGCGCTGGACATAGTCTTGCACTGTCTGGATCATCGGCATCATCTGGCTTTCCTCATCCTCGAAGAAATGGCCTGCACCCTCGACCTGATGGTGGGTGATGGTGATGCCCTTTTGGTCGCGAAGCTTGCCCACGAGGTTTGCCGTATCCTTCGGCGGCGCCACCCGGTCGGCGGTGCCGTTGATGATCAGGCCCGAGGAGGGGCAGGGGGCGAGGAAGGAGAAATCGTACATGTTGGCGGGCGGGGCGACCGAGATGAAGCCGGTGATTTCGGGCCGCCGCATCAGAAGCTGCATGCCGATCCAGGCGCCGAAGGAGAAGCCCGCGACCCAACAGTGCTTGGAATTGGGGTTCAGCGTCTGCAGATAGTCGAGCGCCGAGGCAGCGTCGGAAAGCTCGCCGATGCCCTGATCATATTCGCCCTGGCTGCGCCCGACCCCGCGGAAGTTGAAGCGCAGGACGGTGAAGCCAAGCTCATAGAAGGCATAGTGCAACCGGTGGACGACCCGGTTGTTCATCGTGCCGCCGAACTGCGGGTGCGGATGCAGGATGATGGCGATCGGCGCGTCTGGCGCTTTCTGGGCATGGTAACGGCCTTCAAGGCGTCCGTCGGGGCCGGGGAATATCACTTCGGGCATGTCAGTCGCGCGGCTTCTTCTTTGTTGGGGAAGGTGAGGCAGAAGGCGGAGCCATTCTTGACGATTTTTCTCAAGTTCCCTAGAATGGTTCTAAATCGCGGCCGCCCTACCGGGCAGGTCCAGCGGGCCGGATAGGGTGGAGTTAAGCGCGCCGCCGTCCGGCGTCAATGTTTTTGGGGGCCTGAGGGCAATGAAACTCTCGACGAAGGGAAGATATGCGATGGTTGCGCTGACCGATCTTGCCACGGCAGGGCCGGAGACGCTGACCTCGCTGGCCGAGATTTCGCGCAGGCAGGACATCTCGCTGCCCTATCTGGAGCAGCTGTTCGTCAAGCTGCGCCGGGCGGGTCTGGTGGAATCGGCACGGGGGCCGGGCGGCGGCTATCGTCTGGCCAGGGCGCCGGGCGAGATCAGGGTCAGCGATGTTCTGGGCGCGGTCGATGAGACGGTGAGCGCACTGCACACAGGTGCGGGTGCCACAGGCGGCGTGTCGGGCAGCCGGGCGCAATCCTTGACCAACCGTCTGTGGGAGGGGCTTTCGGCGCAGGTCTATGTGTTCTTGCATCAGACGAGCCTCGAGGATGTGATCGGCAATAGTCTGAAGCCCTGCCCGGCGGTGCCCGCGCTTTTCACCGTGGTGGATGAATGAGAGGGTGTGATCCAATTGCGGCGCCTGCGGCGCCACGCCTTTTGTCTCGCCGCCGCGCCGGTGGCGCGGTCGGCTCGGGGTGCCTCCGCCGGGAGAATTTTTGGACAGAGCGTGGAGGCCCGGCGTGAGCGGGCGCGTCTACCTCGACTGGAATGCGACGGCGCCTCTGCGGCCCGAGGCGCGGGACGCGATGGGCGCGGCGATGGATGTCGCGGGCAATGCCTCTTCGGTCCATGCTGAAGGCCGGGCGGCGAAGATGCTGATCGAGCGGTCGCGCGAGGAGATCGCGGCCGTTGTCGGCTGCAAGCCGGTCGAAGTGTACTTTACCTCGGGCGCGACCGAGGCGGCCGGGGTGCTGGCCGGGTTCGAGGCGGTCGAGGTCGAGCCCACGGCGCATGATTGCCTGATCGCCCATGCGAAGGGCGAGGGCGGCATTCTGGCGATGGGGCTGGCCAACAGCGAGACAGGTGCGATCGCGCCGGTGCCCGAGCGCGCCGGACTGCTTCTTGATGTGGTGCAGGCGGTGGGGCGGATGCCCTTTGCCTTCGGCTGGTCGGGGGCGGATTTCGCCATTATCTCGGCCCACAAGCTGGGCGGGCCGAAGGGTGTAGGCGCGCTGATCGTGCGCGAGGGCCTCGATTTTGAAACTCTCCGGCCCGGTGGCGGGCAGGAGAAGGGACGGCGGTCGGGGACCGAGAATGTTATGGGCATCGCCGGTTTTGCCGCGGCGGCGAAGGCCGCGGAGCGCGATCTGGAAGCCGGCGTCTGGGACCGGGTGCGGGCCTTGCGCGACGGGCTTGAGGCGCGGCTGCTGGACGGAGCGCCGGGATCGGTGATCGCCGGGGCGGATGCGGAGCGTTTGCCCAATACAACGCTGATCGTCACGCCCGGCTGGAAGGGCGAGACGCAGGTGATGCAGATGGATCTGGCGGGGTTCGCCGTTTCCGCCGGATCAGCCTGTTCGTCCGGCAAGGTCAGGCTCAGCCGGGTCTTGACGGCGATGGGATTTGACGATCTGGCGGCAGCCTCGGGGTTGAGGATTTCGCTCGGGCCGGTGACGCGCGAAGCGGATGTGACGAGATTTGCCGATGCCTGGCTTCAGGCGCAGGCCCGGTTCCGGGCAAGGGCTGCCTGAGGAAAGACGCGGAAGATATGGAAAAGGAACAGAAAATGGCGCTTGAATCCGAGCAGGTACTTGAGGTCCGCGAGGGCGTTGACCGCGAGACGGTCGAGACCGTGCAGAACATGGGCGCCTACAAATACGGCTGGAATACCGAGATCGAGATGGAGTACGCGCCCATTGGCGTGAACGAGGATATCGTCCGCCTCATCTCGGCCAAGAACGACGAGCCCACGTGGATGACCGACTGGCGGTTGCAAGCTTTCCGGCGCTGGCAGGCGATGGAAGAGCCGAAATGGGCGATGCTCCATTATCCAGAAATCGACTATCAGTCGCAGTATTATTACGCCAAGCCCAAGAGCATGGCGGAAAAGCCGAAATCCTTGGATGAGGTCGATCCGAAGCTGCTCGCCACCTACGAAAAGCTTGGCATCCCCTTGAAGGAACAGATGATTCTGGCCGGCGTCGAGGGGGCGGATGGCGTGCCGTCCGAGGGCCGCAAGGTTGCCGTCGATGCGGTCTTCGACAGCGTGTCGGTGGGTACGACCTTCAAGGAAGAGCTGAAGAAGGCGGGCGTCATCTTCTGTTCGATCTCCGAGGCGATCCGCGAATATCCCGATCTGGTGAAGCAATATTTGGGCTCGGTCGTGCCGCAGTCGGACAATTTCTTCGCTACGCTGAATTCGGCGGTCTTCTCGGATGGCTCCTTCGTTTATATCCCGCCGAACACCCGCTGCCCGATGGAACTATCGACCTATTTCCGCATCAATGCGGAAAATACAGGCCAGTTCGAGCGTACGCTGATCATCGCCGACAAGGGGTCTTATGTCAGCTATCTGGAAGGCTGCACGGCGCCGAAGCGCGACACCGCGCAGCTGCATGCGGCGGTGGTCGAGATCGTCATCCTTGAGGATGCCGAGGTGAAATATTCGACCGTGCAGAACTGGTTCCCGGGCGACGAGGAAGGCAAGGGCGGCATCTACAATTTCGTGACCAAGCGCGCCGATTGCCGGGGCGACCGGTCCAAGGTGATGTGGACACAGGTCGAGACCGGGTCGGCGATAACCTGGAAATATCCGTCCTGCATCCTCAGGGGCGAGGCGAGCCAGGGCGAGTTCTATTCGATCGCCATCGCCAACAACATGCAGCAGGCCGACACCGGCACCAAGATGGTGCATCTGGGTAAGAATTCGCGCTCGCGCATCGTGTCGAAGGGAATTTCGGCGGGCAAGGCGCAGAACACCTACCGTGGGCTTGTCAGCATGCACCCGAAGGCGAAGAACAGCCGCAACTATACCCAGTGCGACAGCCTGCTGATCGGTGACAAGTGCGGGGCGCATACGGTTCCCTATATCGAGGTCAAGAACAACTCCTCGCGCGTTGAGCATGAAGCGACGACCTCGAAGGTCGATGACGATCAGCTGTTCTACTGCCGCTCGCGCGGGATGGATGAGGAAGAGGCGGTGGCGCTTGTGGTGAACGGCTTCTGCCGCGAGGTGCTGCAGGCCCTGCCGATGGAGTTCGCAATGGAGGCGCAGAGCCTTGTGGCGATCAGTCTTGAGGGAAGTGTGGGGTGATGAGCGCCGCAAGCTTCATTGACCTTGCTTTCACGCCATTGGCGGGCGGCATCGGCGCTTGGCTTGGTTTCGTCGCGCTTGCTCGACGGAAGGATGCGGCAGGTGAAACTGTCGCGGTGCGACCGGTCGTCGTTGGAGTCATCGTTGCAGTCGCGCTTCTCGCGGCGAAACTGGTGCCCTTGCTCCGAGCGAGTTGATGGAAATGATCAAGGATTCCAGATGATTGTCACCACCACACCCTCCGTCGAGGGCCAGAAGATCACCCGCTACCACGGGATTGTCACCGGCGAGGCGATCCTTGGGGCGAATATCTTTCGTGACCTCTTCGCCCAGGTCCGCGACATCGTCGGCGGTCGCTCGGCCGCCTATGAGCAGGAACTGGGACGGGCGCGCGAAACCGCACTGCGCGAGATGGAGGATCGGGCGGCAGCGATGGGCGCCGATGCCATTGTGGGTGTCGACCTTGATTATGAGGTGATCAACAACATGCTGATGGTCTCGGCCTCCGGCACCGCCGTGTCGCTGGGCAAGGCCTGACATGCGCGCTATCGCGGCCATACGCACCAACAGGTGGGGTGAAGAGGAGGCGCGGCTTTTCTCGGCACTTCGGCCGGTGTTCGGTTCGGAATTGGCGGTGGTCTTCCACAATCGGCCGACAGACCTTTCCTTGCCTTTGCCGGTCGTGGATATCGGATCGGACTGGGTGACGGGGGCGGGGCTGGCGGCTGTGCCCGATTGGGGGTGGCGCTGCGGCGATTATTTCTACTATGCGCTGCGCGCGGCACGGCCGGACTATGACCAGTACTGGCTGATCGAGCCCGACGTCCATTTCACCAGCTCCCCCGCGGATTTCTTCGCGCGTTTTTCAAGCGTGACGGCGGATGTGCTGGCGTATGATCTTGGACCTTTCACCCGGGACATCCGCTTCACGAGGGGGCTGCCCGGGCTCAGCCACTATCAGGCGGTCTTTGCCATGACCCGGTTTTCGGGGCGGGCGCTTGACCGGCTTTTCGCCGCACGGCGGGATCTGTCGAGCCGTCCCGTTTCGCTGCGGAACTATCCAAACGATGAAATCTTTAGCTTCTCCAAGGTGATGAACGATTCGGATCTGGACTGCCGCCGCCTTGAGGAGTTTGCGGCCGATTGGTACGAAGAGAGCCAGTTCACGTCTGATCCCGATTTGTTGTACGATATGGTCGAGGCGTCTGCGCCTGCGGGAAAAGTCTTGCATCCCGTCCGCAGCCGAGGTGCGTTTGTGCGTTCCCTCGGCATGAGATTGTCGGCCAACACTGGAATCCTGAGCCGAATGGACGCGAGTATCGAGGCGCTTTCAGCCGAGGATATTGAGCGTGTGGCGCAGATATCGGCCGACAATGTACGTGCGGCATTGCAGGCCGTGCAACGCCGTCGCGCGCGCGGGCGCAGACGCGAGGCGCGAAACGCATGACCTCAGGTAAACTTTTGACCGTTCGGTGTGAATTGTGGCGAGGCTCGTCCAGAAGCGCCACAATGATTAGCGCTTTCAATCCTGAATTCCGCCAAGAATCTCCGTCAGTGTCGCGTCAAAGAATAAGACGGTGGCGACGGGATGACGGTGGCTGTGCTCGATCAGAAGGCAGCATTTGCGGAACGGCTGAAGCGGATCGGCTCCGGTCAGCAGTTCGAGCATGCCGACGTCGTTGGTTATCAAACCCAGAAGGCCTGGAAGCGCAAATATGGCGAAAAGGCGAAGCGGCCGAAACGGTCATTCGCCGACCGGCTGATGATTCTCGTCGCCTTCCTGTGCGGTGCATCCGCAGTTCTGTCGGGCAAGCTTGGCTATTTCTACCTGTCCAAACTCTCCGGACTGCCCGAAGCATTCTACGGGCTGAACGGGCGCGGCATGGCCTTGTTCGCCTTCGTCATGGCGCTGATCCTGATCGTGGTCTTCCAGCTCTTTACGCGCGGGCGGCTGCAGTCGCTGGCGCTCGGCTGCGCGCTGATGCATTTCGGCGAGGCCGCGGTGGCGCAGACTGTGCCGGAACTTTACGCCGAGATCTTCGCGGCGGACTATGTGGCGACGATAGCCGACATGTCGGCCGGTACGCCCCAGAGCTAAGTCATACCTATCCGATGAACCCTGCGGCCCGGGCGGGTGCCCGTCTGGCCGCCTATCCGCATTTGTGAAAGAGGCTCCGATGCTTGAGATCAAGAACCTGCATGTGAAACTGGAAGAAGAGGACAAGCCCATCCTCAAGGGGCTCGACCTCAAGGTCGGCTCGGGCGAGGTGCATGCGATCATGGGGCCGAACGGCTCGGGCAAGTCGACGCTCTCTTATGTGCTGTCGGGCCGGGACGGTTATGAAGTGACGGACGGTGCGGCCTCGCTTGACGGTGAAAGCCTGCTGGAGATGGAGCCGGAGGAGCGCGCAGCGGCGGGTCTCTTCCTTGCATTCCAGTATCCGGTCGAAATTCCGGGCGTGGGTAACATGACCTTCCTGCGCACCGCGCTCAATGCGCAGCGCAAGGCGCGCGGTGAGACGGAACTGAGCGCGGGCGATTTCCTAAAGCTGGTGCGCGAGAAGGCCAAGGCGCTGAAGATCGACGCCGAGATGCTGAAGCGCCCCGTGAATGTGGGCTTTTCGGGCGGCGAGAAGAAGCGCAACGAGATCCTGCAGATGGCGATGCTGGAGCCGCGCATGTGCATCCTCGACGAGACCGATTCAGGCCTAGATGTCGATGCGATGAAGCTTGTGGCCGACGGCGTGAATGCGTTGCGGTCCAAGGACCGGTCGTTCTTGGTCATCACCCATTACCAGCGGCTGCTTGATCATATCGTGCCCGACGTGGTCCATATCATGGCCGAGGGCCGGATCGTGAAGACCGGCGGGCCGGACCTGGCGCTTGAGGTCGAACAGAACGGCTATGCTGACATTCTGGCCGGGGCGAACTGATGGCGGCCCCGATGCGAAAGGATGCCGGGCGCGACAGCACGACGGCAGAACGGCTTGCGGCGCTCGACCTGCCGACGGGCGGCTTTACCGCGCCCGCGCGTGCGGCGGCCTTGGCGCGGTTCAGGGAAATGGGCCTGCCGGGGCGGCGCGATGAATATTGGCGCTTCACCGATCCTGCGCCACTGAATGCGACTTCGGCGCCCGAGGCCGCGCTCTTCACGGGCTTGGTGGAACCGCAACTTTTCGGTGAGCGCGACCGGATCGTCCTGACCTTCGTCGACGGGGAATTCGACCCGGCGCAATCCTCGCCGAATGTCGCCGCCGAGGGGTTGGAGATTTCGCGTCTCGCCGAGGCGGATCGTGTCGACCTGCATTGGGCGCAAGGCCTGTATGGCGTGCTGGAAGCGGCGGGCCAGCGGCCTGTCCCGCGCCCCTTCGCAGCGCTGAACACGGCGGCGGCGAGTGACGGCGTCCTGATCCGCGCGACGGGCAAGGTCGACCGCCCCGTTCACCTGATCTATGTCCATGCCGATACGCAGTCTGACGCGATATTGCATCATTGCGTTCGCGTGGAGGCGGGGGCGGAGCTGACGGTGCTGGAAACCGGCCCGGCGGCGGCGCGCTTCAGCAAGGTGATGGAGGTCGATGTCGCCGATGGCGGCCGTTTCCACCATATCCGCGCCCAGGGACGCGACCATTCCCGCCGCGCGATCACCCATATCTTCGCGCGTCTCGGGGCCGAGGCACTTTTCAAGAGCTTTACGCTGACCGCGAATGGCGTCCTGACCCGGAACGAGGCAGTGATCACGCTTGCAGGCGACGGCGCCGTCGCCCATGTCGCCGGCGCGGCGCTTGGCGATGGCGCGACCGGCGCTTTCCATCACGATGACACGGTCTTCGTCACGCATGAGGCGGAGGGCTGCGAAAGTCGTCAGGTCTTCAAGAAAGTGCTCAGGAACGGCGCGGTCGGCGTCTTTCAGGGCAAGATCCTCGTCCGGCAGGGCGCGCAGAAGACCGATGGCTATCAGATCAGCCAGTCGCTGCTGTTGGACGAGGACAGCCAGTTCCTGGCAAAGCCTGAACTGGAAATCTACGCCGATGACGTGAAATGCTCGCACGGCTCCACCACCGGCGCCATCGACGAGACCGCGCTTTTCTACCTGCGCTCGCGCGGCGTCCCGCGCGAAGAGGCGCAGTCGCTTCTGGTCCTCTCCTTCCTCGCCGACGCGATCGCCGAGATCGAGGATGAGGGCCTGCAGGCCGAGATCGTCGGGCGGCTGGAGAATTGGCTCGCCCGCAGGCGCAAGGGATGACCGTCACGGCTGAAATCCTCGCCACCTGGCGCGACCCGGCGGGCCCGGTCGGGCGGCTGGTGGCGACCGGCCCGCGCGAAGACCGGTCGCTTGCCATCCTGATGGCGGCGGCGGTCCTGATGTTCGTCGCACGCGCCCCCTCGGTCGCGCGCGCGGCGCATCTTGACCCGTCCGCACCTCTGGACGCGCGGCTTGGCATCACGCTGTTCGCGATGCTTTTCCTCTTGCCCTTGCTGGCCTACGGGCTCGCCCTTGCCCTGCACCTTTGCCTGCGTGCGCTCGGGCGGCAGGGCGCGGCCTCAGGCGCAAGGATCGCACTCTTCTGGTCCTTCCTCGCACTCAGCCCGGCGCTTCTCTTGCAGGGCCTTGCCGAGGGGATGCTCGGCCAGACCGGGGCGGTGCGTGCGCTTGGCCTTCTGGTCTTTGCGGCCTTTCTCTGGTTTCTCCTGCGCGGCCTCGCCGCTGCCTATCCGCGCGCAGATTGAAGGACAAAATGTACGACGTCGAACAGATCCGCGCCGATTTCCCGATCCTCTCGCGTCAGGTGAACGGCCGCCCGCTTGTCTATCTCGACAATGGCGCCTCGGCCCAGAAGCCGCGCGCGGTGATCGAGGCGATGAACCTTGCCTATTCCGAGGAATATGCGAACGTCCATCGCGGCCTGCATTACCTGTCGAACCTCGCGACCGAGAAGTACGAAAGCGTGCGCGGCATCGTTGCCCGCTTCCTTGGCGTGAGGGACGAAAGCGAGATCGTCTTCACCACCGGTACGACCGAGGGGATCAATCTTGTCTCCTACGCCTGGGCGGCGCCGCGGTTGCAAGCCGGGGACGAGATCGTTCTTTCGGTGCTGGAACATCACGCCAATATCGTGCCCTGGCACTTCCTGCGCGAACGTCAGGGCGTGGTGCTGAAATGGGTGGAGCCGGAGGCGGACGGCGGGCTTGACCCTCAGAAGGTCATCGACGCCATAGGCCCGAAGACCCGTCTTGTCGCCGTCACCCAGATGTCGAACGTGACCGGCGCGCGGGTGGATGTCGCGGCGATCGGGCTTGCCTGCAAGGCGCGCGGCGTGCCCCTGCTGGTCGATGGCTCGCAAGGCTCGGTCCATGCGCCTGTGTCGGTGCCCGACCTGCACTGCGATTTCTACGCGATCACCGGTCACAAGCTTTATGGCCCCTCGGGGTCAGGCGCGATCTGGATCGCGAAGGAGCGGATGGCAGAGATGCGCCCCTTCCTCGGCGGCGGCGACATGATCCGCGAAGTGTTCCGCGACCGGGTTACCTATGCCGATCCGCCGATGAAGTTCGAGGCGGGCACGCCCGGCATCGTCCAGCAGATCGGCATGGGCGTGGCGCTTGACTATCTCATGGCCCTCGGGATGAAGAATGTGGCGGCGCATGAGGCCTCCTTGCGGGACTATGCGCTGGAGCGGTTCAAGGGCCTGAACTGGCTAAACCTTCAGGGCACGAGCCGGGACAAGGGCGCGATCTTTTCCTTCACGCTGGACGGCGCGGCGCATGCGCACGATCTGTCGACCGTCCTCGACAAGAAAGGGATCGCGGTGCGCGCGGGCACCCATTGCGCCATGCCGCTTCTTCAGCACTTCGGCGTCAGCGCCACCTGCCGCGCCTCCTTCGGCCTTTATAACACCCGCGCCGAGGTCGATGCGCTGGTCGAGGCGCTGGAATTTTGCCACGAGCTTTTCGGCTGAAGCCTTTCAGCAGACCGGCGCCAACTATTTTCCATGGCCCGTTGAAACCCGCGCCCGCACTGGCTATAGACGCCTCACCGGCACCCGTAGCTCAGCTGGATAGAGTGCTGCCCTCCGAAGGCAGAGGTCACAGGTTCGAATCCTGTCGGGTGCGCCAGTTTCCAGTCATTGAATAGTTGGACCCGGCGTGTAGCGCCTCATCCGCCCTGACAGGTGTCTTCGGCGCGAAGTGGGCTTGAGCGGCCCGATCAGCGGCTAGCCCCGGCCGGTCAGCCAGTTGCCGAGGCTCGCAAGGCGAGAGGGCGGGCCTTGCCGGCGTGCTTCGCTGCGGTCCGCTGCGTTCAAAAGCGCATACATCCCGGTGACGCCGAGCCAGCGGAGCGGTTCCGGTTCCCATTTGCGGACGCGGCGGTTGACCCAGGGCAGGCGGGTCAGGTCGCTGGCCTCGCCCCGTGCCAGGTCGGCGAGCGTGCGGCCCGCAAGGTTCGAGGTCGAGACGCCGACGCCGACATAGCCACCGGCCCAGCCGATGCCGGTTCCGGGGTCGAAGCCCACGGTCGCGCACCAGTCGCGCGGCACGCCGAGGACGCCGCACCATGCGTGGGCAATGGGCACATCCTTCGCGGCCGGAAAATGATCGTGCAGGATCGCGACGAGCCGCCGCACGGTCTCGGGGTCCGGCGCGCCGGAACGGTCGAGCGACGAGCCGTAGAGGTAAGGCACGCCACGCGCGCCCACGGTGATCCGCCCTTCGCGCGTGCGCTGGCAGTAGCAATAGGCGTTCTTGAAATCGCCAAAGATCTCATGTCCCTGCCAGCCGATCTTCGCCCAGATGTCATCGGGCAAAGGTTCGGTTGCGATCTGCGCCGAATTGAGGGGCAGCCAGTCCCGTTTCAGGCCCTTCAATGTCGCGGTGAAGCCTTCGGTCGCCCGCAGGATCACCGGCGCGCGGACGGCGCCACGAGTAGTCGTCACGCGGCCTGGTGCGATCTCCAGCGCCTCGGTACCCTCGGCGATGGTGACACCCAATCGCTCGACAACCGAGGCGAGTCCGCGCACCAGTTTCGCCGGCTGCACCCGCGCCACGCCCTTCACGATCATGCCGCCAAGCGTTCCGGGCACATTCACACGCGCAAGCGCCTCGTCGCGGCCGATCTCGAAGACGCGCTCTTCCTCGCCCCAACCGCGCCGATGGGCGACCTCGGCCTTCATCCGCGCCACTTGGGCGGGGTTCTTGGCGATCATCAGCTCGTCTGCCGGCAATATATCGGCCTCGATCCCCTCGAGTGCCGCCACCCGCATCACCTCGGCCACCGTGCCATTCATCGCGCCGACCATCGCCCTCACAGCCTCGGGCCCATGGGTCGTCGCATATTTCTCGTGGCTCCAGGCGAAACCGCCGGTCAGCCAGCCGCCATTGCGCCCTGAGGCTCCGAAACCGGCGAAATGTTTCTCGACGACGATGATCCTGAGACCCGCATCCGCCTTCTTCAGGTAATAGGCGGTCCAGAGCCCGGTATAGCCCGCACCGATAATGCAGACATCGGCATCGCGGTCGCCCGGCAGGGGCGGTCGCCGCTCCGGCAGGCCGATATCGGCATACCAGAAAGATACATCGCCCAGCCTGCGCGGCTCTGTCATGATCGTCTCCCCGTTGCCCGGGGACGCTAGCGCATCATGCCCTGCCTCGCCAAGCCCGGCTCAGCGCGACAGGAGCAGTCTGTCGCCCTCGATTCTCATCGAGAAGTTACGCAGGTAGCTCATGCCGAGCAGCGAATCCGTCATCTCGCCACCATTGACCCGTGCCCTGACCGCGCTGTCGTTGTAGGGACCGAGAAGGATTTCGTCGATCTGGACGCGGGCGGTCGGCACCGGACCGTTCGCGGTATCGGCGATACCGTCAAAGCTGAGCGTTGCCGGGTCGATGCCGATGTGCGCAGCATCCGCCTTGCTCAGCACGATGTCGCTTGCACCGGTGTCGATCAGTAAGGTGATCCGCTGTCCGTTTACCTGCGCGTCGACATAGAAATGCCCGTCGCGCGCGCGGGAAAGCTCCAGACTTCCGTCGCGCGATACGGCGCTGCGCGGGTTGAGCGCGCGCTGGATGTCGGGCCAGAGGCCGTAGCCCGCCACAAGGCCCGCGAAGAGGAAAGCCCAGATCAGCACCTGTTGCAGGGTCTGGCTGGTGCGCTGCCTCAGGCCCGAAAAGAGCGCGCCCGAGACGGCGAGGAGCAGGAGGCTCAGATAGATCAGCCGGGCGGTCGTGTCGCCATCCATCACAGAAGCCCTGTGCCCTTGATGCCGTCGAGCACGAACTGGACGGACAGCGCGGCCAGAAGCATGCCGAGCAGACGCGTCACCACGATGATGCCGGTGCGGCCGAGAAGCTTTTCGATAAGGCTCGCCATCTCGAACAATAGGAAGGTCACGACGATGACAAGCGCCATGATTGTGAGAATCGCAAGCGTATGGGGCACGCCGGTCGCAGGCGTGTTGTTGATCAGAAGGATCATGGTGGTAAAGGCGCCGGGGCCCGCGATCAGGGGCGTCGCCAGCGGAAAGACCGACGGGTCGTGATTGGGATCGGCCTGCTGGCCCTCGCGCCGTTGGGTGCGGCGTTCGAAGAGCATGTCGAGCGCGGTGATGAACAGAAGAAGCCCGCCCGAAATTCGGAAGGCGGGCATCGAGATGCCGGTCACCTGCAGAAGCTTGTTGCCGACGAGCCCGAAGACGGCAAGCAGAAAGGCCGCGATCAGACAGGCGCGGAGCGCCAGCGTGCGGCGGTGGGCGCGGTCCATGCCGCGTGTCAGCGCGATGAACAAGGGTACCAGCGCGATCGGATCGACGATCACGAAGAGCGTGACGAAGGTCGTCAGGTAGAATTGCGGCTCCATCGGTCTTCCTTGCGCCCGTTGTCTGATCTTGGTCGCCTGTAAGCGCGCGCGATGCAAGCCTCCTCGCGCGTTGGTCGAACGGAAAGCCTAGCGCAGGCGCCGCCGGTAGTCGGCCAGAACGAACAGGCGGATCGCAGTGGCAAGGCCGCAATCGGCCGGGCGGTTCTCATCCACCTCGGCCGCCAGCGCGTTGATCGCAAGGCCGCGCTCGGCGGCGATGTCGGTGAACGCCTCCCAGAACGGCCGTTCGAGCGAGACCGAGGTGCGGTGGCCGCGCAAGGTTAGGGAATGTTTCTGGGGGCGGGCGCTGTCCATTCCGCGGGTTAATCGCTATCGGCGCCACTGTCGCGCCGGTGCTGGTCGAGATGCCTGACCGCCTTTTCGGCCTCCGCGAGATACCTGTCCCGCGCGGCTTTGGTCTCACCATGCCGCGCGGCATTTTCGGCGGAGCTTTCGCGGGCGGCCGCGCGGGCCGCCTGTTTGCGCTTGGTGCGAAGGTTGACGACCTCTGCCATCAGCCTTTGGGGCCGACCATGTCTTCGGGGCGGACGATGCGGTCGAAGGTCTCGCCGTCGACGAAGCCGAGCGCGATGGCCTCTTCGCGCAGCGTCGTCCCGTTTTTGTGGGCCGTCTTGGCGACCTTGGTCGCATTGTCATAGCCGATGGTGGGGGCAAGCGCCGTCACCAGCATCAGGCTTTCCTTCATCAGCTTGTCGATCCGCGCGGTATTGGCCTGTGTCCCCACCACCATATTGTCGGTGAAAGACCCCGCCGCATCGCCCAGAAGCTGCATCGACTGCAGCACATTGTAGGACATCATCGGGTTGTAGACGTTCAGCTCGAAATGACCCTGGCTGCCCGCGAAGCCGACCGCCGCGTCATTGCCCATCACATGAGCGCAAACCATGGTCAGAGCTTCCGCCTGGGTCGGGTTCACTTTGCCCGGCATGATCGAGCTGCCGGGTTCGTTTTCCGGCAGGATCAGCTCGCCCAGGCCCGAGCGCGGGCCGGAACCTAGCAGGCGCAGGTCGTTGGCGATCTTGAACAATGCTGCCGCTACGGTCTTCAAAGCGCCCGAGAACATCACCATCGCGTCATGGGCCGCGAGCGCCTCGAACTTGTTCGGCGCAGTGACGAAGGGCAAGCCGGTGATCTTGGCGATCTCCGCCGCCACACGGGTATCCCAGCCCACGCGGGTGTTCAGCCCGGTGCCGACCGCCGTGCCGCCTTGGGCCAGTTCATAGATGTCGGGCAGGCAGGCCTTCACCCGCGCGATGCCCTTGTCGACTTGGGTCGCATAGCCCGAGAATTCCTGCCCAAGCGTCAGGGGCGTTGCATCCTGCGTATGGGTCCGGCCGATCTTGATGATGTCCTTGAACTCGGCTGACTTGGCCCAAAGGGCCTTCGACAGCTTCTCCAGCCCCGGGATCAGCACATCGCGGGCCATCATGCCGATCGCCACATGCATCGCGGTCGGGAACGTGTCGTTCGAGGACTGGCCCATGTTGCAGTGATCGTTCGGATGGACAGGCTTCTTCGAGCCTCTCACGCCGCCCAGCATCTCGATCGCGCGATTGCTGATCACCTCATTGGCATTCATGTTCGACTGGGTGCCCGAGCCGGTCTGCCAGACGACCAGCGGGAAATTGTCGTCGAACTTGCCGTCGATCACTTCCTGCGCGGCGGCGGCAATGGTTTCGCCCAGTTTTGCGTCAATGTCGCCCTGCGCGATGTTGACCAGCGCGCAGGCCTTCTTGATGACGCCAAGCGCGCGGATGATCGCCACGGGCTGGCGTTCCCAGCCGATCGGGAAATTCATGATCGAGCGCTGGGTCTGCGCGCCCCAATATTTGTCGGCGGGAACCTCAAGGGGGCCGAAGCTGTCGGTCTCGGTGCGGGTGGCGGTCATCGTGCGTCTCCGGCAGAAAGGGTCGCGCCCGTCATAGGCGCGCGCCGGTCGCGATTCAATTGAAATGGCCAGTGCGCCCCAAAGGTTAGCGCTATTTCTGGAAGAACCGGTGAACGCGGGCCGGGGGAAGGTTGGCCCAGACAAAGGCGGTCTGTTCGACCGACAGGCCAAATTCCTCGATCACTGCGGCCGGGACGGAAGGTTTCGGCCCATAGGTGAACTGGATATAGGGCGCGCCGGGGGCGAGGATGCGGAAAGCCGACGCGACGATGGCGCGACTGACGGGGGCGGGC
Source organism: Frigidibacter sp. RF13 (assembly GCF_026626305.1). Classification (GTDB taxonomy): domain Bacteria; phylum Pseudomonadota; class Alphaproteobacteria; order Rhodobacterales; family Rhodobacteraceae; genus TMP-24. The sequence goes on from NZ_JAPNUE010000001.1 coordinate 306,493, forward strand.
ATCGACAGAAGCGGCAGACCCGAGACGACCGCGCCCACGCCCGGCGCGACATGGTCATGCGCCCGGTCGGCGGGCTGGTTCAATACGCGCACGCCGGGAAAAGCCGCCGACAAGGCGGTGGTGAAAGTCTGGTCCAGTTCGAAAAGCGTCAGGTCGGCCGAGGCCACACCGGCGGCAAGGATCGCACGGGTCAGGCTGCCGGTGCCGGGGCCGAATTCCACCACACGGCCGGTTTCTGGCCCGAGGCCGCGCGCCATTGCCCGGCCGAGAAAGCGCGAAGAGGGCGCGATGGCGGACACTTGTTTGGGATTGCGGATCAACCGGCGAAGGAACAGGGTCTTGTCCGCAAGCATGATATTCTCGGATAGGAGGGAGGGGGCGTCAGGTCTTGCGGAACTTGTCGAGGCTCACGACCTCGGCCTCGCGAGGAGCAGGTTCCTCAGCTTCGGCATCTTCCGCCATCGGCGCGCCGTCGTCCTCTTCCTCGTCGTCATCCTCGGCATCGTGGGTCTCGAACCTCAGGCCGAATTCCACCGCCGGATCGACGAAAGTGCGGATCGCATCGAAGGGGATATAAAGCGGCTCCGGCTGGTCGCCGAAATTCAGAGTCACCGAAAAGCCGCCTTCATCGACATGCAGCCCTTCGAACCAGTGCTGCATCACGACCGTCATATCCTCGGGGTAACGTTCGCGCAGCCAGTCGGCCAGTTCGGCATCGGGATGGGACGTGTCGAAGGTGATGAAGAAATGATGATTCCCCGGCAGACCATTCGCCTCGACATCCTTCAGCACCTGAATGATCAGGCCGCGCATGGCGCGGTGCATCAGGTTGCCATAGTCGATCTTGCGGGCCATGCCTCATCTCCTTCGCCGGTCAGCATAGGGCTTTTGACCCCGAAAGGAAGGGGGCGCAAGCCCGGGCGCGGGAAAGTTTTCAGACGGCGGCGAAGCCGTGCCGGAGAAGGCCGATGACCGCGCTGAGCAGAAGAACCAACGGCAGCGGCCAGTGCCGCCGGATCAGAAGCCAGCCACTGGCAAGAGCAAGAGCAAATGCTGCAATTTCAAAGCTTTCCGGGCGAGGCGCTGGGAGCGATACCGGACCTGCCTGCCACGTCCCGACCTCGGTAAAGACCACATGCAGCGCAAACCAGAGCGTCAGGCTGGCGATCGTGCCGACCACGGCGGCGCTTATGCCCGCGAGCGCGCCCTTCAGGCGCGGCCGGGCCGTGATCGCCTCGATCTGCGGCGCAAAGGCGAAGATCCACAGGAAGCAGGGCAGGAAGGTGACCCACAGGCAGAGAAGGCCCGCAAGGACGGCAAGCGACGCGCCGCCCTCTTGATAGCCGGCCAGTACCGCCACGAATTGGGTGACCAGAATCAGCGGTCCTGGCGTGGTTTCCGCCAGCCCCAGCGCATCCATCATCTGCGCGGTTGTCAGCCAGCCTTTGTCGGCGACCACGGCCTGCGCCATATAGGTCAGCACCGCATAGGCGCCGCCGAAGGTCACAAGGGCGAGCTTCGAGAAGAAGAGCCCGATGTCGAACAGGAACCGCTCCCCGGCGGCCCAGAGAAACGCCAGCGCGCCACCCCAGAGCAGCGCCCCCGGCAGGAGCGTGCGCCAGACGCCCGCAAGGGTGATGGGTCCGGCGGCTTTCGCCTGTGCCTCTGTCGCGGACAGGGCGAACGTCCCGAAAAGGCCGCCCGCTACCAGAACCAGCGGGAACGGCAGGGCGAAAGCAAAGACTGCCACAAAGGCCAAGACAGAGATGGCGCGTTCCGTCCGGCCCTTCAGCGCCCGCTTGGCCACCCGCATGAGCGCTTCAAGCACGATCGCGGCGACCGAAGCCTTCACTCCCCAGAAAAGCGCCGCAACCGGGCCAACCGCGGCCCAGAGCGCGTAAAGAAAGGCCAGAAGGAAAATAACTGCCGCGCCAGGCAGAACGAAGAGAAGCCCGGCTACCAACCCGCCGCGCAGGCCGCGAAGCCGCCAACCGCAATAGGTGGCAAGCTGCATCGCCTCCGGTCCCGGCAGGAGCATGCAGAAGGACAGGGCGCGCAGGTAGTCCTCTTCGGCGAGCCAGCGTTTCTCGTCGACCAGGATGCGGTGCATCAGCGCGATCTGGCCCGCTGGACCGCCGAACGACAGAAGCCCGATCCGCCCGAAGGTGCGCCAGAGCTCGCCCCAGCCGGGCGCGATTGCCGCGATCATTCCCGCCGCCCCGCGGGCCAGTCATGGCCTTCGTCAAACCCGTCACGTGCCCAGCGGTAGAGCGCATCGTAAAGCGTCATGCCCGCGTCGAGCTGCGCGAGGTCATCGCGATACTGGCGCGAGAGGCCAACCGACAGCGCAAGAAGTCCCGCCGCCTGCGGTGCCAGGTCGTGCCGGTCGGTATCAGCGGCACGTACCACGAGAGCCAAACGATCAAGGGCGGGCGTGTGCAGGCCAAAGTCGTCGAGGAAAGCGTCGAAACTGCACATTTCGCCCCGATGCGAATAGGTCACGCCTTCGATGTCGAACGGTGTTGCCCCGAACCGGTCTGCCACGGCCGCGACTTCCGAGGGCGCCACGAACAGGAAGCGCGCCGCCGGGTCGATGAAGCGCTTTATGAGCCACGGGCAGGCGATCCGGTCGATCTTCGGCCGGTGGCGGGTGACCCAAAGGCTTGGTTGTCCGGACACGGGCAGCAGGCGGGCAGGCAGGGCAGGCAGACCGGCGGCACGTGCCGCCTCCCATCCGCCTTCCAGGTGTTCCGCTGACACGCCTTCGGTGCGCAGAAGGGCTGCAGCACCCTCGGACAGTTTCAGCCCGCGCTGGCACAGAACGACGGCGCCCTGCGCGCCGAACCGCGACGCAAGCGCCGCCACTTCACCATGTTGGGCGCGAAGGCTGCAGGGCAAAAGGTACGGGTCGAGTGCGAAGTCCTCTGCCGTTCGCACATCGATGAGTACCGGAGCCTCCGGTGTGCCGATCAGGCGGGAGAGTTGAACAGACGTTATCGAATTGAAACCGGGCATGGCATCCTCATTCAATCGGGATGCGTCGCTTGGGCCGTAGCCTCACGGGGCGCGCCGCTTGGGCCCCATGCGATCTTGATGGCAGCGGCGGGCCTGCCGGTCAAGCCCTGCATCTTAGCCGATCGGGCGGACGAGTTCGCGCATGATCTTCAGACGTATGGCGCGCGGGTAATCGAGATGCCCGCCCGCCGTCACCACGAAGCCACCCTTTGTGATAACCGAGCGCAGGTAGAATTCGGTGATCGCGAAGCCCACGCCCTCGATGGCGATCGCATTGATGGAGATTCCGCCGTCGATGGCACGCTGGCGCGCGACGGCAAGCGAGCCACCGGCGTTCTGGACGCCGTCGCCCGAGATGTCGATCACCCGGCGCGGGCAGTCGGGAACCGCGGCGAACTGATCGACCGCAAAGGCAATGGCGTCGCCCACGGCGGTATCGGCCTTGCCGAAGGCCCGTTCCTGCGCCATCGCTGCCCGGGCGAAGGCAGCCGCGTCGCCCTCATTGCGGATCCGCCGCCACGGCTGCACCATCTTCTGCATCCCGACCGAAGACCATTGCATGACGCTCAGTGCTACTTCGCCCTGTACCAGCGCATCGACGATCACCGGATCCTCAAGCGCCGCTGCCGTCCCTTCGACCTGCAAGAGATATTCCGCATCGTCGACCGACCCGGATATGTCGATGGCCAAGAGAAGTGCCATGCGGCAGGCGGCCGTGGCTGGCGTCGCCAGCATCATGAGAGTGCAGAAAAGCCAAAGGCGGGGGCGTCGCATGGCCGGATCATGGCCTGCCACCCGGCGTCGGGCAAGGATTCTGTCAGCCCAGCCGTTCGCCCGAAAGGAGAAGAAGGAATGCCTCCTCCGGCAAGAGGCCGGCGCTCGCGAAGAAAGTGAGGAAATCAAACGAATTATAGGCCTCGACGATCTTGCCGCCCTCGAACCGCATGGCGACCTGCCCTGTGGTGCGCACCTCGCGCATGTCATGGGCGCCGAGCGCCTTGACCGAGATCTGCGCCCAGAGCCAATCCTCCGTTTCGAACGACCTGTCGAAGATGAATTCCAGATCCCGGACGAGCGCGGTCAGCGCGGGCACCAGGGCGCGGAAATCCTCGGGCCCGACCTGGCCATCGGGCATCAGCCCGTCGGCGCCGACATGGGGGGCGAAATAGGCGTCAATCGCAGCCAGATCCTGTTCGATCCAGATGCGGTGATACCAGTCCTTCAGGATGTCGAGATGACTCATCACACGTTCGCTTTCCAGTCAGTGCCCCACGGGAAAGAAGCGGCCGGAAAGAAGCACGCTAACCCTCGACACTCGCACCGTTTCGTCCGGCCGCCCGCACCGCATACCCGTCGCAGAACAACAGCATCCTGCAGGCCCGACCCTAGGGCCAAGGGATTGAAGAAACGTGAAGGGGAAAGGGAAAGTGCAGGTTTCTGTTGCCAGGTACCTGCGAACCCCGCCTTACGCGGCTAAGCGCAAGGGCTTAGTTTCGGCGACCCGAACTGCTTACGCAGCCAGAGCCATTGCCGGAGCACGGTTGTTATTGGCAACTGTACTTTGCGGACCGATAACGGTGGCACCCCGCCGAGACAAAGCAAACCCCTTTAGGCGTTCGTCGATCCTATTTCGGCCCCATGTCCCGCCAATACGGGGTTTGGTGGAGCCGCCGGGTACCGCCCCCGGGTCCGATCCGATTATTACGAGCGCGTTTATGTCCATAGTCCGGGCGAACCCGAACGGAAGGAATATAGGCGGCGGCCCGAGCGGGGGCAAGTGGCGGCCGTCCTGCCGCAGCTGATTGAAGCGCGCGGCCGGGGCAGAAAATCCTTTGCTAAGGATTTTCCGCGGCACCATTGCTATTCCAGCTCGATCGTTCCCGGCGGCTTCGAGGTGCAGTCATAGAAGACGCGGTTCACGCCCTTCACCTCGTTGATGATCCGCGTCGCGGTTTCGCCGAGGAAATCGTGGGTGAACGGGTAATAATCCGCCGTCATCCCGTCGACCGAGGTCACGGCGCGGAGGCCGATGGCGTAATCGTAGGTGCGGTAGTCGCCCATCACGCCCACGGTGCGCATCGGCAGGATCGCGGCGAAGGCCTGCCAGATCTCGTCATAAAGCCCGTGTTTGCGGATCTGGTCGATATAGACGGCGTCCGCCCGGCGCAGGATATCGAGTTTCTCGCGGGTGATCTCACCCGGGCAGCGGATCGCAAGGCCGGGGCCGGGGAACGGGTGGCGGCCGATGAACGACTGCGGCAGGCCAAGTTCGCGGCCAAGGGCGCGCACTTCGTCCTTGAAAAGCTCGCGCAGCGGTTCGACGAGCTTCAGGCCCATCTTTTCCGGCAGGCCGCCGACATTATGGTGCGACTTGATCGTGACCGATGGCCCGCCGGAAAAGCTGACCGACTCGATCACGTCGGGGTAGAGCGTGCCCTGCGCCAGGAATGTCGCGCCGCCGACCTCGGCCGCGTGCTTCTGGAAGACGTCGATGAAGAGCTTGCCGATGGTCTTGCGTTTCACTTCGGGGTCGGAAACCCCGTCCAGCGCGCCGAGGAAGAGGTCGCTTTCATCCGCGTGGATCAGCGGCATGTTGTAATGGTCGCGGAACATCGCCACGACCTGTTCCGCTTCGCCCAACCGCAGAAGGCCGTGATCGACGAAGACGCAGGTCAGCTGGTCGCCGATCGCTTCGTGAATCAGGACGGCGGCGACGGACGAATCCACCCCGCCCGACAGACCGCAGATGACCTTCGCATCGCCCACCTGCTCGCGGATCTTCTTGATCGCTTCCTCGCGGTAGGCGCCCATCGTCCAGTCGCCCTTGAACCCGGCGAGCCGCACGAAATTCTCGTAAAGCTTCGCGCCCTTCGGCGTGTGGTGGACCTCGGGGTGGAACTGCACCGCAAAGAAGCGCCGGTCGGGGTCGGCGGTGATCGCGAAAGGCGCGTTCGGAGAAGTGCCATAGACCTTGAAGCCCGGGGCGATGCGGCTGACATGGTCGCCGTGGCTCATCCAAACCTGTTCGGGACCCTCCTCGTACCATCCCTCCAAAAGTGGTATGGTCGCGTCGGTGGGCGTCACGAAGGCGCGGCCAAACTCCGCCGTGCCATGCCCGCCTTCTACCTTGCCGCCAAGGCAGTGCATCATCACCTGCTGGCCGTAGCAGATGCCGAGGATCGGCACACCCATGTCGAAGACGCCCTTGGGCGGCATCGGCGCACCCTCGGCGTAGACCGATGCGGGGCCGCCGGAGAAGATCACCGCTTTCGGGGCGAAATCCTTGAGGAAGGCATCGTCCACCCGGTTGAACGGATGGATCTCGCAATAGACGTTCAGCTCGCGAAGCCGCCGCGCAATGAGCTGCGTCACCTGAGAGCCGAAATCGATGATGAGAAGTCGATCATGCTTGGTCATGGCCAGCCAATATTGGCTTCGTCAGGCCTGCGCAAGGGGCGCATCCGGGCAAGCACGACCGCTGCCCGCCCAAGACGGACCAAGCCTGCCGGCGTAGGCCCGGACCGACATCGACCAATGTCGTTTTTGGGCGCCAAGTGCCGCTTGGCGCCGGAGGCCCGCAAGGCAAAGGCGTAAAAGCCGAAGAAGCGAATTCCAAGGAGCCGTTAACATGAGTGATGTCGTCGAGGGCCGCAGGGCAAGGGGTGGCGGCGGAGCCGCGCGCCGGGCGGAGCGGACCGCCGTCCGCATCGAGGCCGCGCGCTACATCGAGCGCAATATCCCGAACCTCGAGATCCTGAACGAGGAAGCGCTTCAGATCATCGAGGCGAATGCCGAGACGATTCTCGAAGAGATCGGCGTCAATTTCGTCGAGAACCCCGGCGCCCTGGCGCTGTGGAAAGAGGCGGGGGCCGATGTGCAGGGCGAGCGCGTCCGTATTCCGCGCGGCCTTGCCCGGCAGCTCTGCAAGACGGCGCCCTCGTCCTACGTCCAGCATGCCCGCAACCCCGAACGCTCTGTCACCGTCGGCGGTCGTGGTCTGGTGCTCGCGCCGGTATATGGCCCACCCTTCGTGCGCGATGAAAACGGCCGCCGCTATGCGACGATGGAGGATTTCCAGAAGTTCGTGAAGCTCGGCTACATGTCGAAATGGCTGCACCATTCCGGCGGCACGGTCTGCGAGCCGACCGACATTCCGGTGAACAAGCGCCATCTGGACATGCTCTATGCCCACATGACGCTGTCGGACAAACCCTACATGGGGTCGGTTACGGCGCCCGAACGCGCGGCGGATTCGGTCGAGATGTCCGACATTCTCTTCGGCGGGCTCGACGGGCGCACGGTGATGACCTCGCTCATCAACATCAACTCGCCCATGACCTTCGACGGGATCATGATGGGCGCGCTGGAAGTCTACGCCAAGGCGAACCAGGCCGCGATCATCTCGCCCTTCATCGTCGGCGGCGCCATGTCGCCGGTGACGGTCGCGGGCACGCTGACGCAGGTCATGGTCGAGGTTCTGGCGGGTGTCGCCTACAGCCAGCTGGTGAAAAAGGGCGCGCCGGTTATCGCGGGCGCTTTCGTGACGTCGACCGACATGGCCTCGGGTGCGCCGACCTTCGGAACGCCCGAAGCGAGCCTCATCACCTATGGCGCGGGCCAGTTGGTCCGCCGTCTGGGCGTGCCCTACCGGTCGGCCGGGTCATTCTGCGGCTCCAAGCTTCCCGATGCGCAGGCGGCTTATGAAACCGCGAACAGCCTCAACATGGGGCTGATGGCGGGGGTGAACTTCATGCTCCATGCCTGCGGCTGGCTGGAGGGCGGGCTGGTGTCGTCCTTCGAGAAGTTCGTGATGGATGCCGATCAGCTGGGCGTTCTGCATCATATCGCCAAGGGCATCGACATGTCGGAAAACGGCCTCGCGATGGACGCGCTCCGCTATGTGGGCTCGGGCGAGGCCAGCCATTTCCTTGGCACCGACCATACCCAGGCGAACTTCCGCAGCGCCTTCTGGAAATCGGACCTCTTGGACTACAAACCGTTCGAGACCTGGGAAGAGGAAGGCGCGCGCGACACGGTCCAGTTGGCGCGTGAGCGCGTGGCGAAGCTTCTCAATGATTACCAGAAGCCCGCCATCGACCCGGCGGTGGAAGAGGCGCTGACGGAATATGTGGCTAAGAAGAAGGCTTCGATGCCAGACGCCTTCATGTGATCTACCTCACGCGGACAGGAATTGAAGGGCGCGGCCTCTGCCGCGCCCTTTGTCGTCACACCGGCCGGGGCAACAGCCGCGCCTCGGCGATCATGGCGATCAGCACGTCGATATGGCGCGCGAAGGAATAGGTGGCGTCACCCTTGCGCCGGATATCCTCCAGCCGCTCCTCCTCCTGCAAAAGCGCCGACACCGCGGCCTCCGGCTGCGGAACCTCGGCGGTACGCATCACCCGTTTCAGATCGCGGCGCCGGTTATAGTCCATCAGCCCGGCACGGGCGGCGCGCACCAGAAGGGCGGGGCGGCGCAGATCGGATACGAGGCGGAAGAGGTCGGTCATCCTGGGTCTCCTGTTCAATACAACCCAAGAGTGTTTTCTGTTTTGGTGCCGTTGCGCACTGGCGCGAAACAGCGAACGTTTCGTTCGAAGAAATTTATAATTTATCAATAATTCTCTGGATCGAGCCGGGAATTAACGCCCGGGTAAGAATTGCAACCGACGGTTGCTATGGTCTGCAACCGCGCGGCCGGTCAAGAAAACCGCGCGACAACGGGGAAAATCATGCTGGTCAATGCCATAGGCCCGGCGGCTTTGCCCGCCTGGTTGCCGGAGGACGCACGCCTGTACCTCGCCCATGTCTGCGGCGCCCGCACGTTGAGAGAACTGGCGCGCGCCGAAGGCTGCCATGCCTCCACCGTAATGCGCCGGGTCCGCGCCTTCGAGATGCGCCGCGACGACCCGCTTGTGGACGAAGCGCTGTCGGCCCTCGAGGCCGCGCGCCCGACCGCGCTGGAAGAATCTGCAACGAAAGAGGGAAGCCCCATGTCCGCACCGATCCGCACCGGCCTGAAATCCCATCCCGATCAAGCCACCGTCGACCGCGAGGCGAGGCGCATCCTGCGGCGCCTCTGCGAGGCGGGCGCGGTTCTCGCCGTGGCGCCCGACATGGAAAAGGCCGTGGTCTTCAAGGGCACCGTGCGCACGGCGGTGGTGGACAGGACCGTGGCGCAGGCCTTCGCGCTGAAGGACTGGATCGCGGTCAGGGACAGCGGGCGGCTCATCACCTACGAAATCACCGGCGCCGGTCGCGCGGCGCTGAAGCGGCTTCTGGACGCCGAGCGCGCCCATCAGCCCGGCTTCGCCGAGGCCCGTGCGCCCTTCGCCGATCAGCACCGGACATGGGGCGAGCGCAATGTGATGGAGCCGGGCGAGGCGGAGCCCAAACGCATGCGCTACAACCTCGCCGAAAGCCCATTCGCAGCGCTGGCGCGGCGGCGCGACAAGGTTGGCAAACTGTTTCTTGAGCCCGATCTCGTGGTGGCGGGCGAGCGACTGCGCGAGGATTTCGAGCTGGCGCAGATGGGGCCGCGCGTCGCGCAGAACTGGGACAAGTTTCTGACAGCAAGCGGCCGGGGCAGCTTTCAACCCGATGCAGGCAAGGCCGAAGGTCCGGCGAAGGCCCGTGCCCGCGTTGCCGCCGCGCTCCGCGATCTCGGGCCCGGCCTCGGAGATGTCGTCCTGCGCTGCTGCTGTTTCCTCGAAGGGCTGGAGGTCGCCGAAAAGCGCATGGGCTGGTCGGCACGGTCAGGCAAGATCGTGCTCAGGATCGCGCTCATCCGGCTGAAGCGGCACTATGACGAAGTCTATGGCGGCAAGATGCCATTGATCGGCTGACCGCCGCGCGGGGGACGGGGGCCGCATGGCCCCCGTTTCGTTTCTCAGGCCAGCCGCGCGAGAACACGTGCCCAGCTGCGGATGCCCTTGTGGAAGCTTTCGACGTCGTACTTCTCGTTCGGGCTGTGGATCGCGTCATCGTCGTTGGCAAAACCGATCAGCATCGCATCCATACCGAGAACCGACTTGAAGAAGCCAGCAATCGGGATCGAGCCGCCCATGCCGACGAAGACCGCCTCGCGGTTCCATTCGTCCGAGAGCGCGGCGCGCGCTAGCTCGAACTCGGGCCGGGCGATGTTCATCACCGCGGCGGGCGAACCTTCAAGATCCTTGTCCCAGGTGACGTGGGCGTCTGGCGAAAGGCGTGCCGCGACGTGGGCGCGGATCTTCTCGCGCAGTTTGTCGGGGTCCATGTCGCCGACCAGTCGGCAGGTGATCTTGCAATGGGCTTCCGACGGGATCACCGTCTTCGACCCCGCGCCCTGATAGCCGCCCCAGAGGCCGTTCACTTCGAGCGTCGGGCGGGCCCATTGCAGTTCCAGTGTCGAATAGCCCTTTTCGCCGCTGGAAACCGTGTAACCCACAGAATTGAGGTATGTCTGTTCGTCGAAGCCACAGTTTTCCCACTGTTTCTTCAGCGCGGGCGACAGTTCATGGACGCCCTCGTAGAAGCCTTCAACCGCGACGCGGCCGGTCTCGGGGTCATGGAACGAGGCGACGATACGGGCGATTTCCTTCAGGGGGTTGAGGCCCGGGCCGCCGTAGTGGCCGGAATGCAGGTCGATGCGCGGCCCGCGGATGGTGAATTCGTCCTTCAACATGCCCCTGAGTTGCGAGGCAATCGAGGGGATGCCGGGCGAGACCATCGACGTGTCGCAGATCAGCGCAAGGTCGGCGGTCAGTTCGGAGGCGTTTTCCTTCATGAACGGGATGAGCGAGGGCGAGCCGCTTTCTTCCTCGCCCTCGAGGAAGATCGTCAGGCGGCAGGGCAGGGTGCCATGCACGGCCTTCCAGGCCCGGCAGGCCTCGATGAAGGTCATGAGCTGGCCCTTGTCGTCCGACGAACCCCGGCCGCGGATCACCTTGCCGTTCGGCGTCTCCTCGATCGCCGGATCAAAGGGCGGGCGTTGCCAAAGGTTCAGCGGATCGACCGGCTGCACGTCGTAATGGCCGTAGAAGAGGAGATGGCGGTCGCCCGCGCCGCCGTGGCCCACGACCATGGGATGGCCGGGCGTGGGCCGCGCGGCGGCGTCGAAGCCCAGATCGTTGAGGTCAGCGGCGATCATCTCGGCCATCCTGGCGCAATCGGCCTTGTAGGCGGGGTCGGTCGAGATCGAGGGGACGCGCAGCATCGCCATCAACCGATTGATGGCTTCGGGCAGGGTGTCGTCGATCCGGGAAAGGACGGCGTCGAGAGTCATGGCGGGGCTCCTTATTCTTGGCGCGACCATAGGCGCGGCGCCGGGCAGTGGCAATCGCTGGCCAAGGGCTTGTAGATGGCTCCTCGTCCTCTTCGAGGCTCGTCGCACGAAGAGCGCATGAAATGCGACGATGAGTGCCACTCCAACCGTGCGCGGCAATTTGTTCCCTCGCAAAGGGTTGACTTGACCTCTATCAAGGCGTCCGATTCCCTATCAGGCCTATCCAGCCAGGCAGAAGACCGACCGCGCGAGGACCAGATGAATTACGATACCGCACTCGACAGCGCGATTTCCCGCCTGCATGACGAAGGCCGCTACCGGACCTTCATCGACATCGAACGGCAGAAGGGCCAATTCCCGAAGGCTATCTGGAACCGGCCCGATGGCACGCAGAAGGAAATCACCGTCTGGTGTGGCAACGATTACCTTGGCATGGGCCAGAATCCGGTGGTGCTGGACGCCATGCACGAGGCGCTGGATGCGACCGGCGCCGGCTCTGGCGGCACGCGCAACATCTCGGGAACCACGGTCTATCACAAACGGCTCGAGGCCGAGATCGCCGACCTGCATCGCAAGGAAGCCGCACTTCTCTTCACCTCGGCCTATATCGCCAATGACGCTACGCTTTCGACCCTGCCGAAGCTCTTCCCCGGTCTCATCATCTACTCGGACGAACTGAACCATGCCTCAATGATCGAGGGCATCCGTCGCAATGGCGGGGCGAAGCGCATCTTCCGGCACAACGACCTCACCGACCTCCGCGCGAAACTGGAGGCCGACGATCCGGCGACGCCGAAGCTCATCGCCTTCGAGTCCGTCTATTCCATGGACGGCGACATCTGCCCGATGGAAGCGATCTGCGATCTGGCTGACGAGTTCGGCGCGCTGACCTATTTAGACGAGGTCCATGCCGTCGGCATGTACGGGCCGCGTGGGGCAGGGGTGGCCGAGAAACTCGGCCTGATGGGCCGCATCGACATCATCAATGCGACGCTCGCCAAGGCCTACGGGGTAATGGGCGGCTATATCGCCGCGAGCGCTAAAATGTGCGACGCCATCCGCTCCTACGCGCCGGGCTTCATCTTCACCACCTCGCTGCCGCCTGCAGTGGCGGCGGGTGCGGCCGCCTCGGTCAAGTTCCTCAAGACCGCCCAGCACCTGCGCGACAAGCAGCAGGAGCATGCGAAGATACTCAAGATGCGGCTCAGGGCGCTTGGCCTGCCGATCATCGACCATGGCACCCATATCGTACCGGTTCATGTCGGCGATCCGGTCCATTGCAAGATGATCTCCGACATGCTTCTCGAACAGTACGGGACCTACGTCCAGCCGATCAATTTCCCGACCGTCCCGCGCGGCACCGAGCGGCTGCGCTTCACGCCCTCGCCGGTTCACACGCCGAAGGATATCGACGCGCTCGTCGCGGCGATGGACCGGCTCTGGGCGCATTGCGCGCTGAATCGCGCCGAACTTTCTGCCTGAGGCGGCTTATCCGGTGCATGTGCCCTTGCGCTGTGCTAAACAATCCACAATAGGCGGACTGATTAACACGAATCGTTGACCGCCAAACTGGGGACAGGACGTAACAGGCATGATCGGGCGGAGGGCCAAACCTTCGACGGACGAGATGGACAAACCCAAGGGGTTTGACGATTTCGAAGTGCGCCTGGGCGATGTGATGCGCGGTGAACGCGCGACGCTGTCCAAGTCGCTTCTTGATGTTCAGCGCGAGCTCAGGATCAAGGCAAGTTACATCGCCGCGATCGAGAATTGCGATGTGGCGGCCTTCGATACGCCGGGCTTCGTCGCGGGTTATGTACGGTCCTACGCACGCTATCTCGGCATCGATCCCGAATGGGCCTTCGACCGCTTCTGCAAGGAAGCGAATTTCACCGTGGCCCACGGCATGTCCGCCGCTGCCTCGGGCAGCGTCGGCAAGGCGCGGCGCAAGGTCGAATATGCCGATCCGCTCGCCGATCCGAACGCCTCCTTCATTCCGCGTGCTGAAAGCCTCTTCGCGGGGTTCGAACCCCGCGCCTTCGGTTCTATCGCGGTCCTTGTCGCGCTCGTCTCCGGTATCGGCTATGGCGGATGGAAAGTCCTGCAGGAAGTGCAGCGCGTCCAGCTGGCCCCGGTCGCCCAGGCGCCTGGCGTGATCGCCGAACTTGATCCGCTGACCGGCGCCGTCGCCACACCCGCCCAACCCGCGATCGAGGTCGCAGCCGCCTTGCCGGGAACTGATCTTCAACCCGACCCTGAGGCGCTCGACCGACTCTATCGGCCGCAGGCGCTTGATACGCCGGTGCTGGTTCCGCGTGATGGGCCGATCGCGGCGATCAATCCAGAGAGTGTCGGCGTCCTCAGCGACCCGACCGCCAGCCGCGTTGCTGAGGCGGTTGCAGCCGAACCCGGTCTTGGTGAGACCCCGGTTCAGGTCGTCGCAGCAGATGCGCCCGCGGTCGAGCTGATCGCCGCGCGCCCTGCCTGGGTGCGCGTTCAAGCGGCAGACGGGTCGATCCTCTTCGAGGGCACGATGGACGCGGGCGACCGCTATGCCGTGCCCGCGACCGACGAGCCGCCGCTTCTGCGCGCGGGCGAATCCGGTGCGATCTATTTCGCAGTGAACGGAGCGACTTACGGACCTGCGGGCACTGCTGGGCAGGTGACGAAGAACATTGCCCTGACCCCCGAGGCGCTGACTGAACGCTACCTCGTCGCCGATGTTGCGGCTGACGGCGATCTGGCTCGTGCGGTTGCCATGGCCTCTGCGACGCCGGTCGCTCCGACAGAACCGGTAGCGCCGTCGCAATAGGTGCCGTTGCACCCGGGGGCCGCGGGGTCTATCTAGGCGGCTGACCGAGTGACGGAGCCGCGCCCCATGTCCCACAATCCCATCCGCCCCTGGCGTTCGATCGAGCGGCGTGTGTCGCGCCAGATCCGTGTGGGCAAGGTTCTGGTGGGCGGCGATGCGCCGATCTCGGTCCAGACGATGACCAACACGATCACCTCGGACGTGGCCGCGACCATCGAACAGGTGCAGCGCTGCGCTGTGGCCGGGGCGGACATCGTCCGCATCTCGACGCCCGACGAGGATGCGACCCGCGCCTTGAGGGAGATTGTCGCGGAAAGTCCCGTGCCGATCGTCGCCGACATCCATTTCCACTACAAACGCGCCATCGAGGCGGCTGAGGCAGGTGCGGCCTGCCTGCGCATCAATCCCGGCAATATCGGTTCGGCCGACCGGGTGCGCGAGGTGGTGAAGGCCGCGAAGGATCACGGCTGTTCGATCCGCATCGGCGTGAACGCCGGGTCATTGGAAAAGCACCTTCTCGACAAATATGGCGAGCCTTGCCCGGCGGCGATGGTCGAAAGCGGGCTCGACCATATCAAGCTGTTGCAGGACAACGATTTTCACGAATTCAAGATCAGCGTGAAGGCATCCGACGTTTTCCTTGCCGCCGCCGCCTATCAGGAACTGGCGCAGGTGACTGACGCGCCGATCCATCTGGGCATCACTGAGGCGGGCGGGCTTGTCTCCGGCACGGTCAAATCGGCGATCGGGCTTGGCAACCTTCTGTGGATGGGGATCGGCGATACGATCCGCGTCTCGCTTTCGGCCGATCCGGTCGAGGAGGTGAAGGTGGGCTTCGAGATCCTGAAATCTCTCGGCCTTCGCCATCGCGGCGTCACCATCATCTCTTGCCCCTCTTGCGCGCGGCAGGGGTTCGACGTGATCAAGACGGTCGCAGCGCTGGAAGAACGGCTGGCGCATGTCACCACCTCGATGTCGCTCTCGATCATCGGCTGCGTGGTCAACGGCCCGGGCGAAGCGCTGATGACCGATATCGGCTTTACCGGCGGCGGCGCGGGCAAGGGCATGGTCTATCTCGCCGGGCGCCAGCATCACACGATGGGCAATGACCAGATGATCGACCATATTGTCGAGCTGGTCGAGAACAAGGCCGCCGAGATCGAGGCCACGGCAGCGGCCGAGAGTGCAGGCGCTGCGGCGGCGGAGTAGGGCGCCAGCCCCTTCGACGCGTCCGGGCCAGGGCTTGCATTACATAAAAGCAAATCCACAGACTTGCATAAGGCGATTGCAAGCCCTATAGTTTGCACATGAGCGACAGATGCGCCGTCCTGACCGGAGATATCGTGCGTTCCTCGGCCGCCGGGCCAGAGGCGACGGATCGTGCCATGGCTGTCCTTTCTGCCGCCGCGCGTGATGTTGCGGGCTGGACAGGCGGTGACACCCGTTTCACCCGCTATCGTGGCGACGGCTGGCAGATCTATCTGCAAGACCGCCCCGGCCTAGCCTTCCGCGCCACGCTTTTCCTTGCCGCACGGCTTACCGCAACACTCCCCGGCATGGCGACACGCATCTCCGTCGGTATCGGCCCGGTCGCGCGGCTCGGGGCGACCGGCCTCTCCGGCGCAAGCGGTGCGGCTTTTGAAACGTCCGGTCAGGCACTCGACGCACTGAGCAGCGGTTGGCACCGCCTCGCGATTGCCGGCGAAGGTGTTCTCGGCTTGCACGCGGCGCTCTTCGAGGTTGCCGACTGGATGATCCGGCGCTGGTCGCGAGAACAGGCGGAGGCCGTGGCGCTGGCGCTAGAGCACGACGGCGCGCCGATGGCGGAACTGGCGGGCCGTCTCGACATCACACGGCAGGCTTTCGAGGCGCGGATCGCCGCCTCGGGCTTCCGGGCGCTCGCCACCGCCTTGCACGAGATGGACCGCGAAACCTTCGGAGGGGCGGCATGATCGAGACCTTCGCGGCACTGCTCTTTGCCCATGTGCTCGCAGATTTCGTCCTGCAGACCGGCTGGATGGTCGCCAACAAGCGCGCGCCCGCCGCGATGCTGTCGCATATTGCCGTGGTCTTCGTAACCGCTGCGGCGACCATAGGCACGCTCCATCCAATTCTTCTCGGCCTCGCGGGCGCGCATCTTCTCATCGACACGCTGAAGACCTTCTCCGGGCGGCGCGGCCTGATACCCTTCCTCGCCGATCAGGCGGCCCATCTGGCAAGCCTTGCGGCACTCGCCCGGCTCGCGCCTGATCTCTGGGACGGCGGGCAGTGGTCCGGCCTTACGGCCGCGCCCGCCTGCTTCGCCCTCGCGGCGGGCCTGATCCTCGCCACCCGGGCGGGCGGCTTCGCCGTCGGCTTCCTGATGGAGCCATGGGCGCCCGACATGCCGGTCGGGCTTCTGGGCGCGGGCCGCGCCATCGGCATGCTGGAACGGGGCCTCGTCTTCATTCTGGTGATGACCGGCCAGACCGGCGCCATCGGCTTTCTGATCGCGGCGAAATCGGTCCTCAGGTTCGGGGCCGTGGGCGATGACCGCAAGATCAGCGAATATGTGATCGTGGGCACGCTCGCATCTTTCGGCTGGGGGATCGTGACGGCCATCCTGACGCTTTCGCTTCTGACGTACCTGCCGCCGCTTGGAATTCCCGACCTTCCTCCTTAGATTAGAGGGAAGGAGACCTGACATGTTCGGCATACCCGGAAAACCACCCGTAACCCTCACGCCGCGCGCCGTCGCGCAAATCGCGCGCCTGATGGCCAAGGACGGCGCCCATGGCCTGAAGGTGGGCGTCAAGAAGGGCGGCTGCGCGGGCATGGAATATACGATGGAATTCGCCGCCGCACCCGGCCCGATGGACGAGGTGGTGGAGCAGGACGGCGCGCGGGTGATGATCGCGCCCATGGCGCAGATGTTCCTTTTCGGCACCGAGATCGACTATGAAACCTCGCTTCTGGAAAGCGGCTTCAGGTTCATCAATCCAAACGTCGCCGAGGCCTGCGGCTGCGGGGAATCGATCAAGTTCAAGGACGCGCCCGAGGCCGGTGCCGGTTCGGGTGCGGGTCTCTAGCCCGCGATGAGCGTCTCAGCCGCCGACATCGCCTTTGCCGAAGAGCTGTTCGAAGGGTTGAGGCCTCTCACCAGCCGCAAGATGATGGGCGGTCTTTGCCTCTACCGCGACGGCACGATCTTCGCGATCCTGCATGGCGACGGCTCGATCTGGCTGAAAGGCGCGGGCGCCTTCGCCGACCGGCTGACCGCCGAAGGCTGGGAACGCTGGACCTACAGCCGCGACGGCGGGAAGGTCACCGCCATGCCCTACTGGCGCCTGCCGCCCGGGTTGCTCGATGATCCGGATGAAGCCTGCCGCTGGGCGCGGCAAGCGCTCGCGGCCCTCTGAAGCCGGCCAAGCGCCGCCCACACCATCATGGCAGACGGATATCGATCCGCCCCGCGCTAGGCTTTTCCGGCGCTGTGGCTTTTGCCGGATAACCGGCGCTGGCAAGATCGGCGGCCAGCATTGAACCCGCCCCCTGATCCGCATCGGTGAAAGCAATCACGGATTGCTCCGGCCCGCTGCCCGTCCGTTCCGCTGCGCCAACCCGCCAACCAAGCCCCGTCAGATAGACCGCCAGCGCCTCAGCTTCCGCCCGCGGGGTCAAGGAGAAGCGGATCGTCACCTCATGCTCGGGCGGTGGCAGGATGGCGAGTGCGGCGGGCAAACCTTCGGGCAGCGCGGCGATCCCGCCGAGCGCTGCGGGCAGAGAGGCGACCGCGTGCCGCGCGCGGGCACGGATCGTCTGCCAAGCCGGATCGGCCCAGCGATCGGGCGGGACCAGCGCGAGAGCCGTCAGCAGATTGTCGCGGATCGCGGGATTGGCGGTTGTAGGCAGGGTTTCGTCGGCAAGCGCGACCAGGGCGGCGGCGAGGGCCGTCTGCTCCTCGGGAACGAACCCGCCCGGCGCGAAGGCGGCGGCCAAAGCGTCAAGGATCGACCCGCTCGTATCCCGGTCGGCGGTCAGAAGATCGCCAAGCCGGGCGGCAAGCGCCTCACCGGGCGACAGGTCCGGCGGCATTTCGCCGCCCGCTTCGATGCCGAAAAGTATGGCAGGGAATATGAGGCCGGTCTGGCGCTCGATCTCCTCCAGGCTCGTCCGGTGCGCCTCGGGTAGGAACGTGGCCGGAAGCGTGTCTGTCTGCATCAGGATGAACGGATCGACGATCAGGCCAGCACTGCCATTCCGGCGCGAAACAACGACCTTCCAGAAGCCGGACGGTACCTGGGTGCCGTAAGGGGCGGGATCCTTCTCGGTCAGGATCGGGCCGGTGAAGATCACGATCCGGTCGGCCGAGGGATTGTGCCCGGACAGCGCCCAGTTCTCCAGCCTGCTCCAGATGCCGCGATTGAACCAGCCGAACTGGGGGCTGGCGTTCGCGTAAGTATCCACGATGCCGTTCAGGCGCAGCGCCGCCGCTTTCAGATCGCCCTCGAAGACCGGACCCCAGGTGATACCGTTGCGCGGGATCAGATGACCGCGGTCGATATCCGGGCCGAGGAACCAGGCCGGATCGGCCTGCTGCTCTTGTGGAAGGCGCGGGTCGAAGGAGAAGGCCCCCGGTACGCGCCTGAGCGACAGGCGGGCCTTGCGGTCCACCATTTCGGCAGCAAAGAACGGCTGACGCCGGGCGGCGTTCATCACGAGGCTCGCATTCGGATAGTCGAGCGGCGCGCCGCCGAGGGCGGCTGACGGGCGCAAAGCCTCGCCGAGGGCGGGCATCGGCAAGTCGAGGCCAAGGAAGGCGGGATCGTAGCCACTGTAGCCACCTGCCTCTTGCGCTGCAGAAATCACCGCCGAGGTCTCTGGAAGGGCGTTCTCCACCGTTGCCTTCAGGTCGGGCGGCAGGTCTTCCGTCTCGACACCTGTTGCCTTGGCACCTTCGTTCAGCGCCGCCGCAAGGCGCGCATTCTCGGAGATAAGCGCGTCGATCCGCGTCTGACTCGATTGCGCATCGGCACGCGATCTCTCGATCGTTAGCTGAAGCTCAGCTTTTTCGAGCGACAGGACCTCGTTCGCGTTGGCGAGGCCCGTCCTGGCACGCTCTGCCGCTTGCCATTGGTACCACGAGATAACGGCAAGCGCGGTTGCGGCGACCAGCAGGAGCGCAAGAATGGTAATGACCGCCTGACGGCGGCGCGCCTGCTGGGCGATCGTCGCCTGTTCGTGGCGATTGCTCGCGGTGACGAAGGCCGCAATGTCAGGATCGCGATCGGTAAAACGCGCCGCCGCGAGGAGCGCGTCACCCTGCAAAAGGTAACCCGGCGCTTCGCCGGAAGTTTTCCATTGCCGGGCGAGGGCGGAAAGCCGGATCAGTTCGCGCGCCGCCTCGGCGCGGCCCGCGAGGTCTGTGGCAGCATCTGCCCTGTCGCCTGCCGCCTCTTCCCCGAACGGATCGAGAATCGCCGGGTTGAAATCCTCCGCCGTCAGGTCGCGGCTGCCCAGAAGTTCCGCCGACCAGAAATCGAGAATGCGCTGCGCCTCGCGCCGCTCATGCGCAGTTTCAGTATGGGCGCCGCTCGCGCGGGCGCGTCCGAGGAAACCGCGGATCGCGGCAGCGTCGCGGGTCTTGTCGTCCATGAACGCCAGATGAGCGGCGCGCAGATCGCCGAGCGTCGGAAAAGGGGCAGGGGACTCAGTCATCGGATAACTCCGCCACGAGAGACTGCAGGGGGGCGCTGATCGCGACGAGCGCCCCGCAGTCGGATTTCAGGCTCCGGTCGACCGCGAAGAACCGGAAGCGCGCCTTGACCCGGACATTGGCGAAGGCGGCGACCAGCGCGTCATCCATCTGGTCGCGCGTGATCTGGTCGTCGAGCCGCCCGGCATAAAGACCAGTGTCCTTGGCCCATTGCGCCTCCGGCTCGTAGGCCGAAAGATCAAGGATCGCGCGCTTGAGGTCGGGCCAGTAGATCGCGAACTCGGCGAGAGCATCCGGCCCGCGATGATCGCAGAGATCGTCGATATAGCCGATCTTTATGTCGATCTCCTGCCAGGCCCGATGTTCGGCGACCCGTCCGTGCAGGGCGGGCGCGATGAGGGTGAGCGCGGCGCCCGCCCGCGCCACCTCCTCGCCCGCAGGCGCGGGCAGGGCGGGGCGAATGCCGCCCAGCGCCGCGCCCAGCCGGTCAAGCTCCAGCGCGTCGGCGGCGACCACGATCTGTTCGTTCAGCCGCGAGGGCACGGTCGCAAGGATGCGCGCCACATCGGCGAGCGCCACCTGCGCGGGGCCGGATTGCCGGTCGGCCAGCGCCTGCCTCAGGTCCGCGTTCGCCTTCGCAAGCCGGTCGAGCCACGCCCTCTCCAGTTGTTGCGTCAGCCCGGTGGCGGGCAGATCGGCGATCCAGCCGTCGATCAGCGTGCAGGCACTGTCGAGCCGGGTCTGGTAATCGACCAGTTCCGCCTCGCGCAGCGGATCGTCCCCCAGCGCTCGCGCCGCGCCGCGCAGGTTGCTCAGCTGGCGAAACTGCAGCTGGTGAAGGCAGTCATGAATTTCCTTGTAGGTGCGAAGCGTGCCGACGGTTTCGGCAATGCCGCCGATCAGCCCTTTCGAGGTGGCAAGAGCTGCGCGCACCTCCGGATCGTTCAGGCTTACAGCGGCGGCGGCGAGCCCGGTCAGAAGCACGCCTACCTGTGCCTCGGTTGCGGGCAAGGCCTCCAGCGCTTCAGGGCAAGCGGTCCGGATCGCATCTGTGAGCGGGGAGTCGGTGCGCCGCCGCAAGGCGATCTCGGTCAGGACCGCGCGCTCGATTCCCCGGTCGGAGAGTTTGCGCAGGAGCTCCAGCACCGTGTCGCGCATCGGCTTGCCCTGACCGACCCAGGCCTTGAAGAGGCCGCCACCTGTGGTCTTGCGCATCACGATATCAAGCTCGTCGGGCCCGAAACCGTCGCCGATCAGGATGGAAAGCGCGTCGATGGCGGCGGGGTCCAGCGGCATCGCGCCCCTCAGCGGTCGATCAGCCCGCCCTGACCCATTGCGATCAGGCGGCGGGTGACAAGCGCGATGGGCACGCCCTGATTGAACAAGGGATGCTGCCAGGCCGGATCGCCATAATGGTGCAGCGCAAGGATCTGCCAATCCATCGAGAAACAGGGCGAGCCGGAAGAACCGCCCTCGGTATTCGTCGCATAGCGCAGGCGGCGGCCATCGCCCGCCGGACCGAGGATCGCCTCGGTGTCGATGGCAAGCTTCATCGGCGCGCCGTCGGGGTGCTGGACGATGAGGAGGGGCGCGCCCTTCGGCGCGGGCTGGTCGGCCTCCGGCAGGCGGACGAAGCCGCGCGCGCCACTTTCTACCGGATCGTCGCCCGCCGGTTCAGAGAGTTCCAGGAGCGCATAGTCGAGTTCGTCGGCGGTGGGCGGCGTTTCGTCGGGCTGGTTCTTCGCCTCGGCGGGCGAGTAGGGGCTGTGGTCGGCGACGGCGGCAACGCTGGCCGTACGGCCCTCGGACCGCCCGCCGGCAGGTAGGGTGACATAGTCGAAGCGGCAGGCGATCTTCGACGCTTCCGCCTTTTCGACCACATGCCAGTTCGTCAAGACCGCCCTCGGCCCTACAAGAAACCCCGTGCCCGCCGCCGCGCCGCCAATCTCGACCCTGCAGACGCGGGCCTGCGCCCGTTCCAGCTCGCTCAGCCAGACCCGCACGTCGAAGGGCGGCAGGTCCGGCTTGACTATCCGCTCGAACCCCGGCGCATAGGCGTTCTTCGAGGCGTCCGCCTCGGGCGCCCCTGCCGTTTGCAGCGACAAATCGGCCTTGGGCGGCGGGGGCGCAAGCGCCACCCCAGGTAGGGCGGCGGCGATCACCGCCTGCACATCGGCCCGGCCCGGTCGGGCGCGGTAGAGCGCCGACAGGACCGGCCCTTCGCCACCCCGCGCGCCCGCCTTGGTCAACAGCTTGAAGAGCGCTTCCTCCAGCGTGTCGGCCTTGGCGGCATAGTGCTTGAACAGACGGTCGCCGGTGGCGAGAAAGACGATCCGGTCAAGCTCGTCCGTGTCGTCGAGCGTATCGACGAGCTTGGGAAGAAGATCGCGGATCGCCTCTTCGCTCAGCGCCATAGGTCAGACCCTAGCTCTCACAGCACGATATCCTCAAGGCTTTCGACCGGCTGATAGGCAATGGCGCCCTGATCGATTGCCTCATTGCCGCCCCGGGCCTTGGCCAGCGGATCGGCATCGCGGAGCGCGGGGAAGGAGAGGGACGCCAGCTCCTCTATATGGGCGATGGCCACCTGAAAAGTGCGGAACTCGCCCAGGACGAACCCTTCTGCCGCCTCATCGAGATTGCGTGCCTCTTTCAGGTCGCGGATCAAATCGCCCTGACTGAGCAGATAGGCGGTCGCATGCAGGCGGCCCTCGGGCGTCGGCATGGCGATCACCTTCCAGAATTCGCGCGGAATGGGCGCGTTCGAGGGCGGCATCAGCATGTCATCCTCGCGGCAGACCGGGCCGGTGAAGACAGAGGCCCGGAAGCCGTGGGTGCGCGAGGAGTTGAGGATGTAGTTTTCCAGCCCCAGCCACATGGTCTTGGCGCGGTTGAGGCCGGAATGCTGAAGCGCGGAATTGGTATAGTGGAACGTGTCGAAATTCGCGCGCCTGGCCAGCTCGCCCCAGTTCGGATCCTCGCGCCGCACCATATGGCCGCGGTCAAGCTCGGGGTTCTTGTAGGCGCCAGAGCCGAGCTGGATGTCGCGGTCGATCCGGAGATCGTAGAACCATTTGTCGCGTTCGCGCTTGATGCGCACAGCCTGTTCGCCGTCGATATTGACCGCCGTCACCCGCGGACTGCGACGGGCGCGGGAATAGAGAACGCCGAAATGCGAATAACGCAGTTCGTAGTCTTTCTTGCTGCGTGCGTCGGACGGCTGCGCGAGATCGGCGACAAGTGCAGGCGCGAGGTCTGGCCAGGGCACCGATAGTCCGCCGCCAAGGAAGTCGGGATCATAGCCCTCGCGGCCCTGCAGGTCGGCGGCATCATGTTCGCCGTCCGCGAGCCCCTCGGCCGCTTCCAGCGCGGCGCCTGGCACGGTGACCCGCGCGCCCTTCAGGATGCGCTTCACCGTCTCGGCGCTTACGGCGGCATTCGCAACGCCGTATTGGCCGGAATAATGCAGGCCCACCACCGCCTTCTGCTCGAGGCTGAGAAGGCAGGAGCCGGAATTGCCGCCAAGCGTCGTGCAATCGTGCGACAGGATCGTGCCCGCGCCGCCGGTCTTGATCCGGCCTGGCGCGAAGCGTTTCACGTCGTAGAGATCGCCGAAATATTTCTCCATCGCCGCGCGGTCATTGCGGCTGTCGCGTGCCGGATAGCCGATCGTGGCGACCAGTTCGCCATCCTTCGCGCGCTTGTCCGCAAGCGGGATTGGCGCCGGCGCCAGCCCCTCGCGCACGGCGATTTCGAGGATCGCCATGTCGGCCTCGGTATCGTCGGCAATATATTCGATGCGGGTGACGGGCAGTTCGAACGCGTCGGACCGTGCCGCATTCGCCTCTTCGCGCATGTCGAGCTTGGCGCCATAGCGCGGCCCGAGGGCCGAGCGCAGGAAAATACCCGACCCGTCCGCCGCGCGGCGCGCGACGATCGAGGCGACGTGGCGGTTCGTCACCACCCGGCGGCGGCCGTTCGGCGCCTCTTCGACCACGAAACCGGTGCCGCCCCAAGCCATGTCGTGATTGACGAACTCGACCCGCCCGACCGAGGGCACGAACCGTTCGGCGCCCTGCGCCACCTTCTCGGTGAAGTCGGGCAAGAGGTCGATCTTTTGCCAGGCGATACGATCATTGCGGATCAGAAGCGGCGGGCGACCGGTCTTGAGGATGATGGCCTCCAGCCCGAGCGGGTTTTCATTCGCCCAAGCCTCGACATCGGGGCCCACACTTTCAAAGCCGCTGCGTGGGGCGAAGCCGAAGCTCTCTGGCGCGATCCTGCCTTCCCGGATCGCCTTTTCGGCGGCCTCGAGGCCTTCCTTGCCCCAGCGCGCCAGCCTGTCGCGCGACGCGGCCGCCTCGGCGCCGGTGAAGGGGGCGGCGCCGTCGCCATGGCTGTGATCGGGCATATGGCTGCGGTCAGCGGCCAGGCCTTGATCGGTTTCGGGTATCTCGTCGAAGGACCGGCCGCCCACAAGGCCCTCCTGACCGGTGAAGCTCATCAGAAAATCTACCTCATCCGCCGTATAGGCCGGATCCCAATGGGTGTTCTCGGGCACGTTGGAATGGCCGTAATGACCGCCCTTCGTGTCCCAGGTCTTGGCATCTCGGTTATGCCCGCCCGGGTCCTTGCCATTCTTGGCGGGCTTGGGGAGACCGTTCGGCCAGACCTTGGGTACGCCATGTGTCGCCTCGATCCAGCGGCAGAGGAGCGCCACATTTCGCAGGACGGCCTTCGACTTCGGCCGGTGGGCGAAACCCACGACCTCGATCTGGACGGCACTGTCGCGGTTGGTCTCGACCCCGCCTGGCGGATTGCGCAGCGCCCGCGCGGCCATGTCCGTGTCGATATGCTGGTAAACCGTCGTTTCATCTACGGTGAAATGCGGGTCCGACCGGTGGGCGGCGAAGGCCGAGAACGCGCCCTGCGCGCTTGACCCTTCGGTCGTGTGATGAACGATCTTGAACGGGCCGCCAAGATATTGGCCGGAAGGGCCGGAAATCGGGTGCCACTGCGCCAAAGGATAGATCGGCATTATCTCCTCCCTGGAAAGTTCCGAATAGAATTAAAGGCTGGTAACGGGCCGCCGCCCGGGGGCAATCGGGCTGGATGGCGGCGCACTCGGAAGCGAAAATCCTGACCCGAAGTCTCGCGCCGATAGAAAATTGACGCAAGGTCAGGTATCCCTTACCGCAAGCGCGCCGGAAAGCTGACGCAGGGTAAGGTTTTTCTGACTTTGCGTTCTGCAAATGCGGACGTAGCGTGAATGCAAGATTGCGGATGAGGGCCCAGGGGCTGGCCGAACCGCCGTATTTGACCATTTAGACCGTCGTTCTGGCCACCTTGGATTCCTGGGAGGAGAACATGCCTATTTTTGCCCGTGCTTTTTCGAAATCCATTCTTCGCTGTCTTTGCCTGATCGTTGTCGCCTTCGGCGTCGCGGGACCGGCGTCCGCGACGCCGGGGCTTTTGACAATGGAGGACCTGCAGAAGATCGCGCCGAATGCGCGCGTTGAATTCCTGCAGGCGATCCTGGATGCCGAACCGGAACTTGACGCCGCCGGGATCAACACAAGGCTGCGGATGGCACATTTCCTCGCCCAGGTGATGACCGAGACCGGCGGTCTTGGCCGTCTGGACGAGAACATGAATTATTCCTTCAAGACCCTGATGCGGGTCTTCAGCCGCAAGACAATTTCTGAAACCAAGGCCCGCCAGATCGCGGGCAAACCGGTCGAGATCGCCAACTGGGTCTATGGCGCGCGGTTGGGCAATCTCGGCCGCGATACGATGGACGGCTGGGACTTTCGCGGCTCGGGCTATATCCAGCTGACGGGCCGGTCGAACTTCCGGGCGCGGGGCGCAGAGATCGGCATTGACCTTGAAAGCGACCCCGAAGTGGCGCGACAGGCGGCAGAGGGCTTGCAGGCGGCGATCGCCTACTGGACGGCCCGCAACCTCAACCCGGCCGCCGACGACAACGACCACCATCGCGTGCGGCTTCTGGTCAATGGCCCGGCCGCCCATGGCGAGGCGCAGGCCCGCATCTGGTTCAACCGCGCCTGGACCCGGGTCTTCTCGGCGAAGGAGGCCGAAGGGTTTGAGGGCGGCGCGGTGCTGCCGGGTGGTCCGGTCAGCGAAGGCGCGCTTTTCGATCAGATCCTGACTGAAAGCGGCCTTGTGAGCGTCGAGGAACTTGGCAACGAGGCAGGTGGCGCGGACGCGCGCGGCGAGGCGCTCAAATCCTTCCAGGCCGAGGTCGGCTTGCCGGAAACCGGCGAACTCGATGAAGCTACGCAGGAAGCGTTGCTCGACCCGCGCGAATGGCGCTATCAGGAGGACGTGATCGAGGCCTCGGCCCCGCAAGCGACCGACGGCAATCAGAGCGTCTCGTTCGATCTTGCGGACGGCAGTGAAGAGGCGGCGCCCGCGCCGCGCGATCCGAATGAAGGCACCGGCGCGCTCGCCGCCGACATTGGCCTCGGGGCGGCGGAGCGGGAGTTTCTGGACGGCGCCCGCAGCATCTACTCTGACTACGAGATGGGAGCTTTGGCCGAGACGGCACCGGAAAGCTTCAAACCCTTCTCGGTCATTGGCACCGACGACCGGGTTGCGATCACCGATACAACCACCTTCCCAGCCCGCGCCATCGTGCAGATATTGTTCGAGAGCCCGCGCGGGCGGCAGCTTTGCACCGGCGCGATGATCTCGCCCGACACGGTGCTGACGGCCGCCCATTGCATCCATAGCGGCACGCTGTCCGGCGTTCCCTTCACCGATTATACCGTCGTTCCCGGCCGCAATCAGGGCGCGGCGCCCTTCGGCAGCTGCGGTGTCACGCGCAGTTTCGTCCTGTCGGGCTGGGCGACCTCGGCCTCGGTCAGCGAGGCGCGCTATTATGACCTTGGCGCGCTGAAGCTCGATTGCCGGGCGGGCGAGGCGACCGGCTGGTTCGGGCTGACGCCGCTGGCCGACACGGCAATGGACCTGCCGATCGTCATCGAAGGCTATGCCGCCGACCTTGCCCCCACCGGGCGCCAATGGCGCAGCGAAGACCAGATCCGGCTGCTGTGGGACCTGAAGGGTTTTCATCAGGCCGACACCTACGGCGGCACGAGCGGCGCACCGGTTGCGGCCCTCGACAACCCGTCGGTGATCCTGGGTGTGCATACAAACGGACTTTTCGGCGATGAGGAGCCATGGGCCGCCAACAATGCCTTCACCCGGCTGACGCCGGAACGGCTGGCGCAGATCCAGGCCTGGATCGGGGGCGGACCATGAGGGCCGCTCTTCGCGTGGCGCTTTCAGCGCTTTTGCTCATCGCCGGCGGCGCGGCGGTCCGGGCGTCCGACGATGTGACCGTCTATGTCGAATGCACGGCTGCCGGAAAGACATCGCGCGGCAGCGGGGTACTGGTCAGTGCGCAGGGCCATGTGCTGACCGCCCGGCATGTGGTGCCCGAGGGCGCGAGCTGCATGGGGTCCGTCGGTGTGGCCGACGCCAATACCGCCGCCAAGCTGATCGTCCAGCCCTCGAACCTGCCGGTCGACATGGCACTTCTGCGCTTTGCGAAGCAGGGAACCTATCCGTTCGCGCCCTATTGCCCGCTTCAGGACTGGATGGTCCGGCGCGAGATCGTGGTGGCGGGCTTTCCGGGCCGGACGGAAACCGGCGCGGTTTCCTACCGGCAGGGGATCCTCTCGACCGTCACGCCCAATCAGGCGGGGGTTCTTGAGACCGATGGCCAGACGGTCGCGGGGATGAGCGGCGGGCCGGTCTTCTCACGCAATCTGCGCGGCGTTCTCGGTATCGTCGCGGGCGCGGACTTCGCGGTGGACGGGACCGTCAGCTATTATGGCATCGTACCCCTGGCCGATTACGCCGGACAGCTGCACCTTACCGAAAGCCCGCTGCCCTGCTACCGGCAAAGCGCCGATCCGGGCCTTGGCGCGGGCTTCGACGCCGTTTGGAAGGCGGGCGATGCGCCCGTGGCACTCAATGTCAGCCCCGACGAAGGGGTCTGTTTTCTTTACGAGACCTTCGGCGAGTTCAACTCGGTCGGCGACCGGGTCTGGGTGATGCCGAAGGAGGGGCATTATGAACTTGCCGGCGCCGAGAAGGCCGGCGGCACCCATGGAGGGAGGGCGAGATGCGTCTTCTATCCCTGAAGCCTGCGCACCGGCGGATGCGGCGCATCCTGCCCGCCCTGTGTGCGGTCCTTGCCGTCACAGGCGCCGCCCGGGCGCAGGACGAGGGCGGGCGCGATGCCGACTGGGCCCGCTCCGTCGCCGCTGCCGCGCTCTTCGACCTCAAGGTGACCGGCACGTTGAGAGCGGCCGATGGGCAAGCGCCGCAAGCGGAGGAGCGGCATGGCAAGGCCTTCGCCATCGGTCCGAACCTCCTCCTGACCTCGAACCATGTGCTCGGCGACTGGTCGGAATGGGCAACGGCCGAGGAAGACCGCAAGGAGGTCGCGCGCGCCGTCCGGCCGATCGACCGCCATATCACCATGCTGACCGCCGACAGCGATCCGGACCGGCCGATCGCCGACCCGGTGGTGATCCCGCCCTTCTCGCCCTCGGTCGATGCCGCCACCATGGTGGTCCCGAGCCTTGATCTGCCGGGCGGCGCGGTCTTCCGGCTGAGCCTCTGCGCACTGACGAAAGGGGAAAGCTATGCGGCCCTGCTTGTGGGCGGCGACCCACGCGATGCGGGCGCCATGTCGAACCCCGGCCTCGTATCGCTGAAGGCCGAGGGCTATGACCCGTCGCATTACGGCGGCCTGTTCGTCTTTTCCGTCGAGGGCGGCGACCGGTTCGAACCCGAACCCGAGGGCCATGACGGGGCGCCGATCCTCGATCAGGCAATGGATGTCGTGGCGCTCGTCTCGGCGGTGACCCGCGACGCGGGGCGGACGAAGGTACTTGCGACCCCGATCCAGCCCCTGATCCCGGGGACCGACCTTCTGCTGTCGCAGGCGCCGCAACTCGCGCAGGGCGGCGGGGCACGGCCGCGCTGCTCGGTGGCCGAACGGGTAGGCGAGATCGACTACAACGTCAGCACCCACGCGGTCTGGAACGCCTCGCGCGATCAGTTCACCAGCCAGCTCCGGCTGACCTACGACAATATCTACAGCCGCGGCACGATCAGCAAGGTCTCGGTCCAGTATGATTTCTTCGGGCGGCGCAAGAAGAACAGCCGCTATGCGAGTCTGCCGCTTTCCGGCGGCGACGGCAATTTCGACGGCGAACTGGTGCTTGAATCGATCGACCCGAGCTCGCGCCAGTTTCTGGACAGCGAAGTGGTGGTGGCGGGGCGGAACCTGTCGAAGAAGCTCGATTCCGACGGTGGCTATATCTCCTGGGTACGGCTCTTGATTACGCCCACCTATTCGGACCTGGGCGTCGAGGCGGCGGACCCGGTTGAGATCGGCCTCGCCTGGAGCGAGCTGGCGGCGGAGTGAGGATGGTGCATATCGAGCCATCTGCCGACCGAACTCGTCGAGAACTGCGTGCACTCCTCGCCAGGGTGCCCGACGCGTGCACGCAGTGCTCGAAGAGGCTGGGTGCCTTACCGGCGGCAGGTGTGCGGGCATGAAGGGCAGGGGGTGAGCGGATGAGGGCGCGAATATTGCGGTACTATGTCGGCTTGCTCGTCAGGCTTGCGGTCGCCTTGGTGACCTCTGTCGCGTCCGCCTGGGCATTCGCGCCCCCATCTTGGTTCAGCGGCAGTGTGACGGTCGATGTGCCATTCGAGGCTTCGGGCCTCGTCCCCGGACCGGATGGGACGGCGCTTATCCTCGGTGCGGGCGGCGAGCTTGCGCTTTTCGACATTGCCACAGCTAGCATCGTCGGGATGGCCGAGCTCGAGGGCCAGCCGGTCGCCGTGGCGGCCGGATCGCGGATGCGGACCGAGGCGCGGATCGCGGTTGTCACCCGGGCGGCGGACGGTAGCCTGTCACTGACCGGGCTATCCTTGGGCGCGCGCGGGCCGATCGGCACGATCGCGCTGAAGCTCGACGAACGGTTCGCCGACGCGGTCGCACCCGGCGCCATCGTCATCGGTTCGGACGAGGATCGCGCGGCAGGTGGGCGGCGGCTTCTTCTGTGGGACCGGGCGCCGGTGTCGCCGATCCAGTATTTCAGCCTGTTGAAGCCGGGGGGCTATGTCGCGGTGCCGGTAAAGGATATTCCCCGCGCGCTTGCCCCGATCGGGGCGGGCAAGCTGATGCTCGGCATCCATCCCGAAAGCGATCTCCTCTCGATTGTCGATCCCGCGCAAGGCGATCTGATCGACCTCGTCTCAGTCGATGGCCTTGCCTACACGGCGCCGGAAAGCCTCGCGCTCTTCGCGCCGATGGCGCCGGAGGGCGGTTCCGGGTCGGTCGTGATCGCCAATGCCGAAAGCGGTATCCTCACGATCGTCACCGTCGGCGGCGTGTCGCGGCCCCGGCTTGATCTGCCGCTTCAACTCACATTGCCCGACCCATTTCGGGCCGCAGGCGCACGCCCTGCGGTGGCTGCCGATCACGATGCGCAATTCATCTTGACCGGTATCGAGGGCGCGGCCGAATTGCGTGTCGTGCAGCGCCTGAAAGGGGCGCTCAGCTTTGGCGATACTCTGGTGCTGGATGCACCCTTGCGCGCCCTGACGGCGGTGAGTCCGCCATCGGGTTCGGGCGAAGACGCTTTCTTGTTCATCACTGGCGACGGGCGAAGCCTGACAGTCAGCGATATCGCGAGCCTGCTGCAGCGCGCCCGCAATGGCGTCACTTTCCAGCCGCAGGTCGCGGCGGCGCCGAACGTGCCGCTTGAGGCGGGGTCACTCAATGGGCTCGCCACGATCGAGGTGATGCGGCTGCAACGCGCGCTTGGCGGGCTTGGCTACAAGATCGGCGCGGTGGACGGGATGGGCGGGCCGCTGACCGAAACCGCGCTGCGCGCCTTCCAATTGGATCAGGGGCTGGAGCCGACCGGCAAGCTCGATCCCGAGACGGCAAAGGCGCTGCAGGCCGCGCTGTCGGCCAGCGGCGGGCAGACGGCGAACGGCCGGGTGCTCGACGCGTTCGACCGGACGATTGACACAGCGCTTGGCGAGGATTTCGACAGCGGGCGGCTTCTGGCCATGGGGCCGACGCAGACCAATGTCGACCATCCCTGTTTCGGCATGAACGACGTGCCGCCCGAGGCGCTCTGGCCGAATGCGGTCAAGTTCGCCAATCTCCTGCGCCGGATCGAAGGCGAGCTCGGGCAGGCGGTCGAGGTGGTCGCGGGCTATCAGAACGAGGCACTGACCCGCTGCCTCGGCGTCGGTGCCCATCCGCTGCATGGGGCCTTCCAGGCTTTCGATATCCGGCTTGCCGGTGCGGGCGACGGCGGTGTGAAGGACCTGTCGCGCCTTCTCGACGGTCTGGAGGCACGCGGGCTGGCCAGTGTCGAGCTGCAGGCCGATGGCGCGCTTCTGCATGTCGGCATCGAGATCGGCCGCAATCTCGCGGTCGTCGCCTCGTACCCGGCCGGGCCCCGAACCTGCGAGGCGGCGAAAGCGGATGTCGACGAGTTCGCCCGGCTTCTGGCGGGCGGCGATCTGGCCGGGCGCGAGATATTCGTGGCCAGGCTTGCCGACCGCGACATCTATGCGGTGGTGGTTGACGCCAATTCCGATCAGCGCGCGGCGGATGCGGCGAGCCGGGAGATCGCGGCGGTGGCGCCGCAGAGCAGTGACCGCAAGACCGGCGCCGATTCCTATGTGATCCGCAATCGCGACCTGTTCTTCGATCCGGCCTGCACGCGCGTCGCGGTGATCCGCGATCAGGCGCAGCGCAAGAAATACTGAAGGGCGGGCGGACATGGTCAAGATCGGCCTCTTCCTCCTCGGCTTTCTCTGCTTTCTTCTGGCGGTGCTGGCCGAGGTCGGCCTCGGCCTGGGGCTAAGCTCCGGCGGCGTGGCGGCGACCGACCGCGCCACACCGGGCATCGGCATCCGGATGCTGGCGCTGATCGACGCGGGCCTCGCCTGGACGCTGCTTCTGATGGCGATCGACTTCATCCGCCCGATGAGTACTGTCGCCCGCATTCAGGGCATCGTGACGCTGATCCTGTCGTTCTTCGGGGTGCTGGGCGGGATCGTGCTGATCTTCACCACGCTGGCGCTGATCATGCTGATGATCTCGCTTCTACTGGCGGTGCCCTTCGGCACGCTCGCCTATCTCGCCGCCTGGGGCGATTTTCCAAAGGGAATGGCGCGGGCGGCGCTGGGGTTGATCATGGTGCTGAAGCTCCTTGGCGCGCTGTTCCTCGTGCTCGCGAGCCCGAGCCTTTTGAAGAACAAGGGGCTTGTGGTACTGCTCCTCTTCTCGATCGGCAGCACTTTCCTGACCGGATTCCTCATCGCTTTCGTTCCCGCCTTCGTTGCGGCGATCGCCGACGCGATCGGCGCGCTCATCTCGGCGATCCTTGGCACGATCTGGCTTGTGGTGATGCTGATCGGTGCCATCTTCGCGGTGATCCGCGCGATCCGGAGCTTGGCACCGGGGTAGGCGAGCCGCTCGTCGAGCCCTTGCGTGCTCTCCTCGCTCTGGCACCGACGAGGCACGAAGGTGCCGAGGAGGCCTGCGGCGAAGCCGCCGGGACAACGCTCGTCGCCTGCGCCTCGCACCGCGCCGACGAGGCACGAAGTGACCGAGGAGGCGCCGGGCCGGGTGGCGCGTCAATCGTCGATGGTGATCTGCGCCGGACCGTTGCCATCGTTCTCCACGGAAAGGCTGCCCCCGCCGAGCCGGACCGAAAAGCTGCCACGACCACTCGGCTTTTCCTGTTCGGAACAGTCACCGTGAAGCGGCGCGCCAAGGCACAGGACCTCTGTCCTGGCCTTGCAATCGCTTTTCGGTGCGGGCGCGCAGCGATAGCTGACCCGGACCGGTCCGCCCTGCACCAGCACCAGCGTAAGTAGCCGGTTGTCGCGCTTGGGATCGCGGGCGAGCGCGCGCTGCGCGGTCTCGCCCTTGGCGAGCGAGACCGATGTGCTGCCGTCGGCGAAGCTGTCGAGATGCGGGGCGAAGGCGGTCGCGACACCGCCCAGCGCCTTCGCCCAGCCGGGTGGGGGAGGGGCGTCCTCCCCCGTCTTCCAGCTCCGCCCGTTGGGTGCAAAGATCATCGCCGCGACGAAGATCAGGCCGAAAAGCCCCAGACCGATGAACAGCCAGCGCATCAGGGGAACCAGATGCGCCAGATGGCGAGCAGGATGAGGGCAAGCAGGATCGCCTCGCCGATCACCGACAGGATCACCTTCACCACCACCGGCCAGTCGAGCCAGCCGGTCCCGTCGCCCGCAGGCAAGTTGCCGGTCCGGCCGGTCGGGTTATGGGTATAGGCCCAAAGTTCCCACGGGTTGTTGAAATATCCCCACCACATCGGAAAATTGTTCGATATCCGGACGTTGGCGGAGTTCTTGCCCGGCGCGATCATGCCAATCAGGCCCGCTGCCCCGAAGAGGATCAGCCAGCCGAAATAGGTCATCCAGAAGAAGGGGCCAAAGAGGCGGTTCTGGAAGACATGGGTCTGTTCGTGGGTGTAGATGCCTGCGCCGGGACCGTTCCCGAGGCTTGAAAGGACATTGCCTTGCGTGAAGGCAAATCCCGGCTTGATCGCGAAGCCGCGCGCGTAGCGATGCGCGCCGCGCCGCCCGTCGCCGTCCTGAAAATTCCCCCAGCCGAGATTGATCAGATGGATGAGGAAGGCGTTGACATTCAAGGGCAGGCCCCAGGTGAAGTCCGAGAGGAAGGTGACGACCCCGAGCCCGGTCCAGTTGTGGACCTTGTGGAACCCGTCGAACCAGCCGCCGCCCGCGCCAAGCGCCATCGCGATCCAGAGATAACCGGGCACGCCCCAGAGGCTGTCGCCGGTCGCGGCAAGGCCGATCATGTCGATGATCCCCGGCCAGATCATCAGGAAAAAGCCTGTGCCGATCATCGCCGCATCGGTCGCGCCGCCAAGCCAGATGAAGAAGGCGACGATCAACTGGGCGAAGAGGGCGCCCACGAGTGTCGTCAACCCGGCCTCTACCGCGTTCTTCGCGGCCTCGCCCGCAGACTTGCCCTGGATCACACGAACGATCAGCGCCAGCAGGAAGCCGAGGACCGCGAGACCCAGCCAGACAAGGATGCGGATCACCGAATAGAATTCGAGGAATGGATTGTCCATGATGGCCTCCCAGCCGCCGGATCAGGGTTGCACGAACTGGCCCTTCATCGTCTTGGTCATGAAGGGCGACCAGATGACCGGGCCGTCGATGATCTCGATCCGGTCGAGGACGCCGCAGCGGATACCGCTGCAGGGCACGGGGTTGTAAAAGATCGCGACCGTGCTGCCCTGTTCCAGCCGCACCGGACCGGCGGGATCGCTGCGCTGGACAAGGCCGTTCGCGCTGCCGCTCGAGACCTTGTTGTAGGCGACGCCAAGGCCAAGGCCGCCTAGAAGCGTTACCGCATCGGCCACGCTCTTGCCCTTCAGGTCGGGCAGGTTGACCTGCGGTGCCGCAGGCGCGGCATTCTTGATCGCGTCAAGTCTTGCCGCGTCGAGCGCCACGACCCCGTCCGCCACAGAGAGGGCGGGGGCGTATTTCACGTCGAACCCTTCGGCCACCAGCGTGGTGATGACATCTGCCGGGAAGACCGCGCCGGGGAAACTGCAGACGAGCGAGGAACAGGCCGCATTCGGCGCCTGGATCGTCAGCGTTGCGTTCGCCGCCTCAGCCAGTTTCTTACCGGCCTTGGGCACGGTTTCCAGAACCGTCAGTTCCGTGGCCCCGCTTTGCCGGACGGTGGTGAAGGTCACGCCATGTCCCACGGTCGCCACCTGCATCGCTGCCGCCTCGGCGCGTTGCTGCAAGACATCCGGCATCTCGGCAAGGTCCTTGCCTCCACCGCCGCGCATTACGAAGAAAGCGACGGCGCCGCCGACCACGAGGATAAGGACCGCAGCCACCGCAAGGATCCACCAGGGGAAAGATTTCTTCGGCGCATCGACGACAGGGGGGGCGGCGAGGTCGAAAGCGACGGTCGGGCCGGTGACGAAATCGGTGTCGGGATCCTGTTCGGCCGTCACTTTCAGCTGGAAGCCGTACTTTCCGGCGGGCGCCCCTTTCGGTGGGCGGACGGTTACCTCCACCGCCTCGTTGCCGCCGAAATCGAACTCCTTTTCAACCTCGCTCGGCGATGTATCCGGCGCGCCGGCGATGGCGAACCAGCTTGCATCCGCGCCGCTTTGCGGCTCGATCCTGATCCGGCCGGTCTGGGCGCGCGGGCCCATGTTGCGCACGGTGAAGCCGACCTTGCCGGGCGGGATCGTGCCGTCGGGCCCGGGGGGCTGCATCTCAAGGCGCGTGGGCGCGTCGGAAATCTGGAATGTGGGCACTGTCAGTCCTCCTCTTCTGTCTTTCTCGGCGGCTGGGCGGCAGCGACGAGGTCGAAGGTCGCGAAGGCCGGCTTCTCGCCATGGATGATCGAAAGCACGAGTTCGCGGCGCGGGGCCGCCGCCTCGGGCAGGGTGACGCGGAAATGGAAGGGCTGGTGCGGGTCTTCCTCGACCGTGAAACCTGAAATGCCGGTCGCGGTCTCAAGGAAGCGCACCAATGTCGCGGCGCTGCCCCTGCGGCGGCCAAGTTCGGCGCCAAGGGCTGCCAGTTCGCGCAGATCGCCGGGGAAGGGACGGTCAGCGCTTTGATCGTCGGGACGGTCGAGATAGCGAGCAAGGCCCACCCAGCCCGCGAGCGTCGAGACCAGCCGGTCGGGCGCACGCCGCGGGTCGATCAGCGACGGCGGGTCGGCGATTGCCGCCTCAAGCGAGCCGTGCAGCGCCGACATAATCTCCAGCAGGGCCGCGAGCGGTCCGCCCTCATCCATGTTGGTTCGGTATATCTCCGGCAGAAGAAGCCCGATTTCAACCGCGCGCATTTGCCGCCTCCTTCTTGGCCTGAAGATCGCTCATGAAGGTCAGCCGGTGCTCGCCCGCGCAGTAAAGCCAGCCCGGCGGCAAGGGCGCGCGGTCGGTGAAGCGACGCCCGCCGACCGGATGGAAGGCAAGGCCCTGCGCATCGCCCCGGAAGAGGCCCTGCTCGGTCCCAGCCAAAAGAAGGGGCAGATCGCCCTGTCCGAGCGCGACGGCATCGACCGGCAGAAGCCGCGCGCGGTCGGCGTCGATCGGCAGGCCCGATGTCAGAAGCGGCGCCGTCCAGGCCGGATCGGCGGCGGACGCGTCCAGGATCAGGACGCCGCCGTCACGGGTGCCCGCCGCAACCCGGGCGCCCGCAACTGCGAACGACAGGCAGGAGCCGCCCTTCCAGCCCTTTGATAGAACCGTCCAGCCCTGCGGGTCGAGCCCGTCGGCCCGCACCGATATCCGCATCAGGCCCTTTCCGACCTCGCCGCCCTCGGTCCAGATCGAGGCCCAGAGCCAGAGCTGTCCGCCATCGCGCACGAATTCCACTGCGCGGATGTCCTGGCCCTGCGAGCCGGGCAGAAGCTGGAAGGTGCCGGGCACGCCAGCGGCGGCGGACAGCCAGACGCCCGCCTTGCCGCGCGCGGCCACGGCGGCGAAGCGCTGGCCGGACTGGCTGGTGCCTGTCGCAACCGCATAGAAGCCGCCCTGATCGACCGCGCCGCCATCGACCTTGACCGGCAGGATGCCGCGCGGCCCGTCGCGGTCGGTCTGGAACAGCCCGTTCTTCGCCGCGATCATCAGCCAGCGGCGGCTGTCATGCACCGTGACCGCCAGATCGTTCACCTGATGCTGGATACGTTCCAGCTCCTCCCAGGCCCCACCGCAGGTGTGCGAAACCACGATCCGCGACTGGCCGTCTGCGGTCAGGCCGACGACCGCCAGGAACCCCGGCAGGTCGGGATCGGCGGCAATCGCCATGGGCCGCGCGTCGGGCCAGGTCAGCACCCGTTCCCAGCTTGTGGCATAGTCGAGCGAACGATAAAGCCCGTCGGCCATCAAAGCATAAAGGCAGCGCGGCTGGTGCGGATCGGTGAACAGCCGCGCCGTGTCGCCCTCGGGGCCAAGTTCGGTCGTCAGCGTCAGCTGTTCGGCATAGCGCACGCCCGGATCGTCAAGGATCGCCTCATAGACGTCCGATACCCGCAGCGTCTTGCCGAAGGGCCAGTCACCCAACGGCGAGACGAGCGCATTCAGCCGACGTATCACCCGCCGTTCCACCGCAGCGAGATCCTCGGACGGTGCGGCAGCGATGCGGCCCGAGATCGACAGGGGCAGGCAGTTGGCCCATTTGACTTCGGTCCTGACGCCGATCGGGCGGCGGGCGTCGATGGTCATGCGGATGCGGTCACGCAAAGGCTCGGTTCGACCCGCTGCCAGCGCATCTGCCGACACTGCGCCGGTGTCTGGGTCGGGCGCCACGCCCGGGACGGCCAGAACCTCGACCACGCCATGACGGCCGAAGATCCAGGCCTCGCGCTCGGCATAGGCCTTGGCGCGGGCAACCCCGCCTGCCGACAGGGCAGCCTGGGTAAAATCGTCAGCCGTCACCGCGCATTCAAGATTCCGCACCGCATCCCGGCCACGTGCGAGGAAGGCGGCGATGGTCTCGCCATCCTCGCCGCCAGCCGCCCGTACCGGGTTGGTGATGCTGATCGCCGGTATCCGTTCGCGCAGTTGGGTGAGCGTTCCGGCCGCCACATTCCCCGCTCGCCCACCGCCGGTCATGTACCAGACGCGGACC
This sequence comes from Frigidibacter sp. RF13, assembly GCF_026626305.1. Lineage (GTDB taxonomy): Bacteria > Pseudomonadota > Alphaproteobacteria > Rhodobacterales > Rhodobacteraceae > TMP-24. The sequence continues at coordinate 344,023 of NZ_JAPNUE010000001.1, forward strand.
TGCGCGGCGGCAGGCGGCACATCGGCCAAGGTCGCGGTCAGCGCCCGCGCCGCGCCGGTCGCGGGCGCGAAGGTGATCCGTCCGGTGCTCCGGTCGGCGACATAGGCACGGGCCGCGATGCGGCCGGCAAAATTCTCGACTTCCTGCCACAGAAGGAAGGTGCGGCCGTCCACCGTGACCGTCCGCGCTTCGGCGGGCAGATCGCCGCCCTGCCATTCGACGCCCACGCGCAATTCCTCGGCCGCGCCCAAGGGTCGCAGGATCGGCGCACGGCGCACCGCGAAACTTTGCCCGCCGTCGCCATTGCCGGTGCCGATCACCTCGGCCGCCACGATCTCGGCATTCACGGCCAGCACTTCCGCCTCGGCCGCGTCTTTCGGGAAATGAACCGGCGCGAGGGTCACGAAGGTGATCTTGCCGCTCGCGTCCGACACATGCAGGCCCTGCGGCAGCTCGGCCTCCGGCCGCTCGTCGCCCTCGCGGGTGAAGCGCAGTGTCACCACGGCGGCGGCGGGAGCCATCGGTGAGACGCCAAGGAGCTTCAGAAGCTCCGCATGCATCCGCTCTGGCAGGCGGTTCAGCCGGTAAAGCATCGTCTCGGTCAGCCAGGCATAAACCTCGACCAGCGTCATGCCCGGATCGCCCGGGTTAAGATCGGTCCAGCCCGGGCAGCGGGCGGCGATGATCTCCTTCGCCTCGGCCACCAGATCGGCGAAACTGCGGCTGTCGAGGGGCGCGTCGTCACGCATCTTCGCTCACTCCACTGAGGTCGAGCGCGAAGGAAAGCTCCCCCCGCACCTGGGACAGGCGCACCCGGTATTCGAGCCAGATGCGCAACCGTTCGGGGGCGCCCGATGGATCGGCGCCCGCGTCGAGCCTGAGGATCGTCACGCGTGGTTCCCAACGCTGGATCGCCTGGCGCACGTAATGGATGGCAAGGCCCGCCGTCGTCGCATCGTTTGGCGCAAAGACCAGCCGGTCTAGCGGGCAGCCGTAAAGCGGCCGCATCACCCGCTCGCCGGGGATGGTGGCGAGGAGGAGCATCAGCGACTGGCGGATCACCGCATCGCCCGAAACCATCGCGACCCCGCCAGCAGGTGTCAGAGCGACGGCGCGGCCCGCGACGGCCTCGCCGTTCAGTCCGTCGAATGTCCATCCGGTCAGCATCGTCATTCACTCACCGCCAGAAGCTCCTGCCGCGCACTGGTCACGCCGAACGGCACGATATTGAGCTGGCTCCAGTTGGTGCGGCCGGTGGCCGTATCCTTGCAAAGCGCCTTGCCCCCGATGGTGACGAAGGCGGAATAGGCGGGGCTTTCGTCGACCGCGACGGTCTTGGTGCAGGGGGGCGTCGAGGGGGTCGCGTGCGGGCAGGCGGCGATCGGGCGGTCGAGGAGGTCCGGTTTCACCAATGCAAGGACGCCGTCCACGGTGACGAAATCCTGTGAGGCGTCCAGACCGACCGTCCCGGAATGGGCGCATTGCAGGAACGACTTTTCGGTCAGCGCGAAGGCCATTTTCATCCCCTTTCGAACTTGATCGCATCGGCGCGGATGGTGATCACCTTGCCCGGCGCCTCGATCACCATGTCGGAGGCGGCGGCAAGCCGTGTACGGCGCGGCGTGATGTCAAGAAGGCTGCCCGAGCGGTTGGCGAGGCGCAGCGCGCCGTCCTTGCCCTTCAGCTCCAGCACCTGCCCATCCTGCGAGCGCAGGTAGAGGCCGCGTGGCTGATCCTCGGCGCCCTTCGGCAGACGTTCGGTGCCGTAAAGCCCGCCCACAACATAGCCGCGCGCGGGATCACCGTCGGGCAGAAGGACCAGCACTTTGTCGCCCCGGTCGGGCAGGGCGGCGAGGCCCTTGCGGGCGCCCGCGCCGGGGATGACGACATGCATCCAGCCCGCCGCCGCCGCGCCGAAATCGGTCAGCGTCACCGCACAGCGGCCGAGCCCTTCGGGGTCCTTCACATCGGTCACCTCGCCGATAGTGACCGATGTCGAGCGGGCGGGCGCGGGGCGCTTCGGCCGTTCGGTCGAAAACTCCGTCACATAGCCCTCGGCGGCAGTGATCCGGTGCAACGTGCGGGTCAGCGCATAATCGCCCGCGAACGGACCCGGCGTGCCCTCGATCCGGGCGATCCGGCCGGGCGCCAGCAGGGGATCGCCCTCGGCAAGCCCCTCGATCACCGCCACAGCCGCCGCTGCCCGGTCGATCCCGCCCTGAAGCTCTGCCTCGGCCCCGCCTGCGCTGTCGCTTGTCCGGTTCAGCCAGACGCGGTCGCCCATACCGAGATCGCCGCCGGGATCGCGCATCTCGACCCGGTCCTGACGGGCGAGCGACAGTTTCGCCTCGCGCGGGTCGAGCGTTACCGCGTCGCGGCCGAGATGCCTGCCGCCCGGCAGCCAGCCATCGCCCGAAAGGTCGGCGCGATAGGCCAGAAGGTTGCGGCCACGGGCGAGTGTGACAGGCTCCTCCCCATCGCCCGCAAGCGACAGAAGGCGAAGCTCGCCGTCGCGGAGGGTGGGGTAGAGGCCCGCCTCAGCTGCGATGTCGCAGAGAAGATCGAGGTCGGTCTGTTCGCCCTGCAGGATCAGATGGCGGGCGGGCGCGGCCTCGTCGACCCGTGCCGCGAGTCCGATGTCGCCCGCGAGCCGCCGGGCCAGATCGGCGGCGGAGGCGCTTTCCAGCGCGATCAGGCTCTGGCGGCGGGCAAGCTGGTGCAGGGCATCGCGGGCGATCAGCCGGAATAGGGCGAGCCCGTCTGCCGCTTCTTCCGCGGCGACCGCCGTGACCTTGCCTTCAAAGAGCGCCGCGGCCCCGGCGAGGCCAACGATAAGAACCGCGCCGGGCATCAGACCGGACGTCGCCCCGCCGGGCGGATCGGCGAAGACAAGTTCGGCGACGGCGGGTGCGCCAAGCGCCTGTGTCACCCTCACTTCGGTCAGGCGCGCGGCAAGCGCGCCGTCAAGGACAGCGCCGTCAAGCGTCAGCGTCAGGCGCGGCAGCTGGAGGAGCGCGAGCGTCATGCGCTGCCTCCCGCTGATGCCGTTGCCGTGCCTGCTGCGGGGATGGTGAGGACGGTTCCGGCCTCGATCCTCAACGGGTCCTCGATGCCACTGGCGGCGGCGATCGCCGACCATCCGGCGGGCGAGCCCAGATGATCGTTGGCGATCTGATAGAGCGGGGTCGCGACATTGCCGTCGGCGTCCGCGATCACCTCGACATAGGCCGCGTCGGTTTCGCCGCCCGCGCCCGGCAGCGGATAGTCGCCGGGCCCGGGCAGGGTGGGCGCGGGCTCGAACCGGTCGGGCGAGGGCGGCTGGGTATCCGGCACCCGGCGCAGCCGCAAGGTCAGCCAGGACCGCTGCGGCATGCCGCCGAGGCTGAACCGTTCCAGCCGCTCGGCGGCGGCGGTGACGACGGCGGGCAGATTCCAGGCCCGGCCCCAGATGAAGCGCACCACCGGCGCCTCGGTCGCCGCGCCGCTTGCGCGGGAAGGTTCGGCGAGACTCCAGAGCGGGCGCGTCAGGTCGCGCACATCCGGATCGGGCGGCGGAAGGGCGGGCAGGGGGGCTTCACCTCCGGCGCTCTGTCCGGCCGGAACGGGTGGGGTCACGGGCGCCGAGAAACTTGCGGCCGGATCGAGGCTTTGCGCCAGATCGGTATCGAAGAGAAGCTGCAATTCGACCTCGGTCACCCCGCCGCCGGTTACGATCAGGGGATCGTCCGCCCCGGCGGCGCCGAGGATCGTGCCGCCGCGCGCCATGCGGGTGCGGAGCCCCGCCTGCCGGGAGAAGGTCAGGCTTTCGGGGTTCAGAAGGCAGGCGATCCGCTCGCCAGTCGCTTCGATCAGAAAGACTACCCGGTCCATGTCGGCGCCTCCTGATCAGGGCGGGGCACTGCCCAGCGGACGGGCGAGTATGGGGGGGCGGGTTCCGTTCGGGCCGCCGCGGGGTCTGAGGGCAGGGTGGGCCAGACGGTCTCCGCCACCTGTCGCGGCTCCGCCTGTGGATCAGCCTGGCGCAAAGCCGGTGTCGCGCGGGGCGTCCGGACCTCGGGCGCTGGTGGCCGGGTTGGCGCGGTCCCACTCCGGTGCAGAGGCGGAGCCGAGGCGGCGACCGGGGCGCCGATGCCGGTCGGGCCATCCCGCCATGCGCCATATGCGCGTGGCGCCTGGGGCAGCGCGTCGAGCGTCCGGACGGGCGCGGCAAGCGGCCAGCCCCGAACATCAAGCGGGGCAGGGACGGGCTCTTCGGGCAGCGGCGGCACGAAAGCGGCGGCCCGCCCGCCCGGGCCGCTCGTCGAGCCCTGCGCGCTCTCCTCGCTGGGCTGGCCCGACGAGGGAACGAAGGGACCGAGGAGGGGCGCGCGCAGGAAGGGGGCCGCGTGTGGGCTTCGGGGCTGCTGCGCAGTGTCGACAGGAGGGGCGATATCGGCGACGTGGCGCGCCTTGGCGTCCGGCGCGAAGTCAAGCAGGGTCCGGGCCTGCCGGACGGGCGCGCTTGCCATGGTAGGACACGATGCCGGTGTGTCGCTCGCGTCTGAGAGGCCCGCAAACTCCGGTCGCGGGCGTAGTTTCCTCGCAATCGGCCCATGCGGTACATTCGTTGGCATCGGGTGCACCGACTTGGGCGCGGGTGTCGGAAGATGGGTGATTTGACCCTTCGCCGGTGAGGTAGGCACGCTATAAGGAGTTGGGTCGGTTGGCGTCGGAAGGTTTTTGTGGCTCGGGGCGTTCAGTTCACTGACCGGCGCTGATTTCCCGCTGCCGTCGCTGCCGACAGAGCGTTCCGCAGGCGTCGCCGCCGCGAGCGCGCGGAGCCAGACCTCCGGCGCTCCCGGATAGCGCAGGCGGAGCGCGGCGAGCGGGTCGGGGGCGACGTCCTGCCCAGCCACGGCCGCCTTCGGCGCAAGCGCGTCGGCGCAGCGGCGCAACAGCTCGGCCGCGCCCTGCCGGATATGGAGGATCAGCCCCACCGCCGCCCCCTCAGGCCCTTTCCAGCCGGTCGAAGGCGAGCCTCAAGGTTTCGACCGCGATCTCGCGCCCGAGCGCATCAAGGGGCGCGCCTTGCCATTCCGACGGCCAGGCCGCGAAGAGGTTCCAGCGCAGCGCCTCGGCCGAACCGGACGCATCGAGCATCAGGATCGAGATGTCGCGGCGTTCGACACGTCCCTCGATCGACTTGTGCATCCAGTCCCACAGTTCGCGACCGCGCGTCAGGCCATAGCGGAGCGTCACTTCCGCATAATCGACCCGGCCGGGAATATGGCGCACGATCTGATTGAGGCCGCCTTCGCGGTATTTGATCGGTTCGACCCGAACGCCAAGGCCGGTCACTTCGGTGAAATGCCCGGCGGTCACGCCGCCGATCTCGACCTGGAACTGAAAGGCGCGCAAAGGATCTTCGGGCATTGCTGCCTGGGCGGCATTGGTCTGGGCTTGGGCTGCTTCAGCCATTTTCTTTCTCCTTACGGGAAACGGGTCAGATCACATCGGGCGCGGCATGGCCGATGCGGAAGATCACAAACTCGGCCGGTTTCACCGGGGCGAGGCCGATCTCGATCACCACGCGGCCCGCGTCGATCACGTCCTGGGTGTTGGTCTCGGCGTCGCACTTGACGAAGAAGGCCTGTTCGGGCGTCGAGCCCATCAGGGCGCCCTGACGCCAGAGCAGCGTGAGGAAGGACGAGACATCGCGGCGGATGCTCTTCCACAGCCGCTCGTCATTCGGCTCGAACACCACCCAGTCGGTGCCGCGCTTGATCGAGGTCTCGACCATGGTGAAGAACCGCCGGATCGGGACATAGCGCCATTCGCTGGCTTCCGCCGCGAGCGTCCGCCCGCCCCAAAGGACCGTGCCGCGGCCGGTGAAGAAACGGATCACGTTAACGCTCTTGGGATTGAGCTGTCCCTGCTCGGCATCGGTCAGGCGACGGCTGAGGCCGAGCGCGCCGCGCACCACCATGTTGGCCGGTGCTTTGTGGACACCGCGCTCGGTATCGTTGCGGGCGAACATGCCCGCGATATGGCCCGAGGGCGGGATCGTCACCAAAACAGAGGCGTCGCGCGCATCGCGGATCTGGATATGGGGGAAGTAGAAGGCGCCATAGCCCCGCTCGCTTTCGCGCGGGCGAAGCGCCGCCTCGGCCTTCTTGTCGGGGGCGTCGGCCTTGCCCTTCTTGTCGCCATCGGCGGGCGGCGCACCGACCCGGGTCAGGGCGCCCAGATCGTCACTGTCCGCCGGGCCGTCGAGGATGGCAAAAGAGGTGCTGCCCTGCCGCTCGCAGAAGGTCAGAAGCAGGTCGGCGACCGCGAAGTCGCACAGGCCCGGCGCCGCGACCATCGCCACATCGTCGAGCGCCGCGAGCCGTTCCAGCGCCGCGGGAATATCGCCCGCGCCCGCGACATTGACCACATAGGCCCGCGAGCCGCCATTGAGAAAGAAGCCCGCCACTGCGTTCTCGAAGGGCGTGGCGCGCGGCGCCTCGGCCATGAACCGGTCGCGAAACTCGCCCCAGTTCACTACCTGTACCGGCTCTCCCCGCCGGAAATCCTTCGAGGCGGTGCCGATGAAGGCGGCGGTCGTGGTGCCGACGGCGGCAATCGGCCGTGCGCCGGTGCTTACCTCTTCGACATAGACGCCGGGGGTCAGATATTCACCCATTGCGACTTTCCTCCTGTTCGAGGGGCCTGATGCCCCGGTCGCGTCGATCCTTGCCGCCCGGGCGTTCGGCCCGGCGGCGACTAATCAGTTCATCCGCTTGGTGCGCAGCACCGGCGGCTCCTGCACCACGCCCGCGGTACGGCCCGGGCGGGCGCGTTCGATGGTCACATCGAGGTAAAGGCTCGCCGGATCGGCGAAGGCGCCGTAGCGCGCGATCGCCGCCTGACCCGAGACGAGAGCCATCGGCAGCGACAAAACATCGCCAGCGGGCGTGGTCACGGTCAGCACCGGGGTCGCAAGCGCGGCGAACATCAATTCGATCAGCGCGGCGTGCGCGGCGGCGGGCTCGTCATCCGAAACCGAGATCCGGTAGGTGAGGCACAGCCGGTGCGGCCGGACAGCGAGATCGCTGAGGCTCGTCGCCTCGGACGCCGCAACAAGGCGGAGCGTGATGCCGGTCCTGTCCTCAGCCGCACCTGCGGCGAGCGAGACGGGAAGCGCGCCCGCGTTGGCTTTGCACCAGTCAAGAAGCGCATGTGTTGCCATTTGCAATCCTGCAGTCAAAAGCGGTCAAGAATGGACAGACCCGGTCACTCGCTACGGACAGTCAATCAGACAGGCCCGGCGGCCGGGAAAATCCCGCCAGGCGCCGGAACGCTTGGGCGCTACCGGCTGGAAAACATCTTCAATATCGCAATCACTCGCATGCCGGACCTCCCGCGCCTGCGCCTCCTGACGCTGGAACACGAATGGCGAGGGCCCCGCACGGCCTGAACTGACGTTAGGTCACCTTTGCAAGCTGCAAAAGTCTGCAAAACCTTACCTTGGGGCAGATTGCACGCGGAAGGCGAAAAGGTCTGCGAAGGTCGATGGTTTCGAGGTCAGCGCAGGGCGCCCGCGAGGCTTGCGATCAGCGCCGCGACCCCGTCCATCGTCGTCATCACGCCGGGTGACAGCCGCAGCGTCTGCCCGCGCGCATCGCAATTTACTCCCTCCTGTCGCAGCCGGTCGACAAGAGCCGGGGCAGGCCGGCCTTCCGGCAAACGCACCATCAGCGAGCCGCCGCGCTGGTCCGGGTCGCGAGGCGAGGCGAGCGTCAGGCCGAGATCGTCGAGACCTTCAAGGATCGCGGCGGAAAGGGACCGGTTATGCGCGAGGAGCGCCGCCGGATTCTGCCCCGCATGCCAGTCAAGCGCGGGTAGCGAGGCGGCGGCGGCCATCACGCCCGGCGTGCCATGATCGAAGCGGCGCGCGTCGGGGGCAAAGGCAAATCGGTCGAGGTCCCAGCGGAAGGGATTGTCCTGGCTGAACCAGCCGCGCAGCAGGGGCTCGCAGTCGGGCAACAGCGTCGGCGCAACATAGAGCGCACCGGCACCCGGCGTGCCGCACATCCATTTCAGACTGGTCGAGACGGCGAAATCGACAGCAGGCGCGGTGACATCGAACGGCAGAAGGCCCGCACCCTGCGTGATGTCGACGCCGATCAGGCTGCCCATACGCCGCCCGTGCGCGACCAGCGGTTCAAGCGCAATCCGGTGCGACGATGTCGACGAAACCCAGGTGAGAAGCGCGAGACCGACACTTTCGTCCCAGCTCGCAAGATAATCCTCGTCCTCGACCCAGTGCGCGCCCTGCCGCAAGGGCACGGTGTCGAGCGTGAAGCCCATCGGCGCGGCGAGACCTGCAAGCAGGAAATGGACTGACGGAAAACAGTCCGCCGCGATCAGCAGCCGCTTGCCGCGCAGCCGGTCCGCGGGCAGGGCGGTAATGAGCTGCGACACCGCCGCCGTCACGCTTTCGGCAGTCGTGACGCTGCCTTCGGGCGCGTTCAATATCCCCCGCCAGCGGTCGATGAACCGTTGCCTGAGGCCGAGGACAGCAGGCCATTGTCCGTCATCAGCGCGGCCCCAGACAGCCGCAAACTCCGCCATCGCGCGGGTAAGATCGGCCGACTTGCCCTGATACTGGCCGATGGAGTGATAGAGAAAATAGCGCGATCCGTCGGGCAGGTCTGTCATGGGGCACCTCTCGGGCCGCAGATTGCCCTTCAGCGTAGGGTGTTTCAAGCTTGAAATACCGCTCGCACCAAGTTTTCCGCCGGGCATGGCCTTTGACTGCGGCCTCTGGCAGTCTCCGCCCGACGAAAGGAACTGACCATGCGCTTTCCCGATTCCCTGAAGCTTGAGAACCTCGCCGTTTCTGTAGATGACGACGGTATCGCGACAGTCGCTCTGAACCGACCCGAAAAGCGCAATGCGCTCGACAGCGCGACGGTGGAAGAGCTGGTCAATCTCTTCACTGCCCTGCCACGTTCGGGCGTGAAGGTCGTGGTGCTCCGGGCCGAGGGGCCGCATTTCTGCGCCGGTCTCGACCTTGTCGAACATTTCAACGAAGACCGGGAACCGGCCGATTTCATGCACCTGTGCCTCCGCTGGCACGAGGCGTTCAACAAGATGGAATATGGCGGCGTGCCGGTGATCGCCGCTTTGAAGGGCGCTGTCGTGGGTGGCGGGCTCGAACTCGCCTCCGCCGCCCATATTCGCGTGGCCGATGCCTCCACTTATTTCGCCCTGCCCGAAGGCCAGCGCGGCCTTTTCACGGGGGGCGGGGCGACGATCCGGGTGGCCGATCTTGTCGGCAAGGCACGGATGATCGACATGATGCTGACGGGGCGCATCTACAAGGGCGAAGAGGCGGTGGCCGTGGGACTCGCCCAGTATCTCGTCGAGGACAGCGAGGCCAAGGCGATGGAGCTTGCCCGCATCGCCGCCGCGCACCCGCCGCTGACCAACTTCGCCATCTGTTCGGCGATCAGCCATATGCAGAACATGTCAGCCCTCGATGCCGCCTACGCCGAAGCGGTGGTCGCGGGCGTGGTCAATACCCAGAAGGCGGCACGCGGGCGGCTTGAGGCCTTTGCCAACAAGACCGCCGCCCGGGTCCGGCCCGAGTAGCGGCGATGGCCCTGCAGGGCCCCCTGCGCGGCATTGCGCTGAAGCTTGCCTCGGTCGTGGTGTTCATGACCATGGCGACGCTGATCAAATTGGTGGCTGACCGGGTGCCCGCGGGCGAGGTGGTCTTCTTCCGCTCGGCCTTCGCGATGCCGGTGATCCTTGTCTGGCTCGCGGCCACGCGCAGCCTAGGCGCGGGCCTTAGGACCGATAGCTACATCGGCCACCTCTGGCGCGGGCTGGCGGGGACGACGGCGATGGTCTTCAGCTTCGCGGGCTACGGCCTTCTGCCACTGCCGGAGGTGACAGCGATCGGCTATGCCGCGCCAATCCTGACCGTGGTATTCGCCGCGATGTTTTTGGGCGAGGAGGTGCGCGCCTTCCGTATCCTGACCGTGGCGCTCGGGCTGTTGGGCGTGCTCGTCATCCTCTCGCCGCGCCTGACCGCGATGGAGGCCGAAGGGCTCGGCGCGCGCGAGGCGCTTGGCGCGGTCGTGGTGCTGACCGGCGCGGTCTTTGCCGCCCTTGCACAGGTCTTCATCCGCAAGCTGGTGGCGAGCGAAACCACAAGTGCCATCGTTTTCTATTTTTCGATGAATGCCGCGATCTTGTCGCTGGTGACCTTGCCCTTCGGCTGGGTCTGGCCCGACGCAGTGACCGCTGCGATCCTGATCGCCTGCGGTCTTCTGGGCGGGATCGGGCAGATCTTGCTGACCTCCGCCTACCGGTCCGCCGATGCCTCGGTGGTTGCGCCTTTCGACTATGCCTCGATGCTGCTCGCGCTTGCCATCGGCTATGTTGGCTTCGGCGAAGTGCCGACGCCCGCCGTCATCGGCGGCGCGGCGCTGGTGATCTTGGCCGGGATCCTTATCATCTGGCGCGAGCGCCAGCTCGGGCTGGAACGGGCGCGCCAGCGCCGGTCGATGACGCCCTGAAGGGGCGGCTCGTCGTCGACTTCGTCGCTCCTCGCCGGGCAGCCCTAGCGAAGAGAAGCCGAGGGCGCACGATGAGCGCCCCCTCAGACCTCAAGCCAGATCGTCACCGGCCCTTGATTGACGAGGCTCACATCCATGTCGGCGCCAAACTCGCCATTGGCAACGTGAATGCCCTGCGCCCGCAACGCGGCCGAGAAATGTTCGTACAGCCGCTTGCCTTCGTCCGGCGGGGCCGCCGCCGAAAACCCCGGCCGGTTGCCGCGCGACGTATCGGCGGCGAGCGTGAACTGGCTGACCACCAGTGCAGACCCGCCCATGTCGAGCAGAGACCGGTTCATCCGCCCTTCATCGTCGCGGAAAATCCTGAGTTTCGCGATCTTCGCGGCAAGCGCGTCTGCCCGGTCTTCATCGTCGCCCGCCATCGCGCAGACGAGGATCAGGAGTCCCGCGCCGATCGCCCCGATTTCGCGCCCGGCGACCGTTACCCGGGCCTCATGCACACGTTGAACGAGCGCCCTCACTGACCAAGCTCCGCCGCCCAAGGCGGGTTGGCGCCGGGGCGCGAGACCGTGACCGCCGCCGCCCGGACCCCGAGGTCCAGAGCCGCCCTGACCTCTGCCTCCGTAAGCTGCGACAGGGCCGCCTTTGTCAAAAGCCCCGCAGCATGAAGCGCAGCCAGAACTCCGGCATTGAACGTATCGCCCGCGCCGACCGTATCGGCGACCTCTACCTTCCGCGCCGGGACGAAGACCGACCCACCGCGCGTGACGCCGTGAGCCCCCTGCGCGCCTTCGGTGACGAGGACGAGTTTCGCCCCGCCCGCCAGCACCTCCTGCGCCCCGGCCTCGATGCCGCTCTCGCGATATAGCCAGCGCAGGTCCTCGTCCGAAAGCTTCACGATATCTGCAGCCGCGATCATCCGGCCGATCCGCGCCCGGTAGGCCGCTTCGTCCTTGATGAAGCCGGGGCGGATATTGGGGTCGATCATCGTGACCCGCGTGCGCGCCTCGCGCAACATCAACGCTTCATAGGCGCCGCCACAGGGTTCTGACACCAGGCTGATGCCGCCGAAGAACAGGGCCGTGACATGGGCGGGCAGGGCGGGCAGGTCCACTACACCCAGCATCCGGCCAGCCGTCCCCTCGTCGTAAAAGGCATAGCTCGCCTGACCATTCTGCAGCGTGACAAACGCCAGAGTCGTCGGCCGGTCGCTGCGCGCGAGAAGCGTGCAATCGACCTTTGACGCCGTCAGCACCTCTTCGAGCTGCCTTCCGAACAGATCGGTTGAGACGCCGGAAAAGAAACCAACCGGAGCGCCGAGGCGGCCTAGAGCGATGGCGGTATTGAAGACCGCGCCGCCCGCATGCGGGGCGAAGGTCGCCTCTCCGGCCGCGGTTTCGCGGGGCAGCATGTCGATCAGCGCCTCGCCATTGCACAGGATCATTGCATCCCCCTGATCTGATCCGACCGCTCACGCCTGATGTTCGCGGTAACAACGCCCTCTTAGCGACGCTCCACATGCCTCGCAACCGAAACTGGGTGCTGATTCCCATTGTTCTGTTGACGCAGGTCAAGGCGTCGCCCGGCGACATGCAGTAGAATGACGCATTCCCAACGAGAGGAGGCCATCATGGTCGAGAAAGCGTCCCTGCCGGGTCTGTCGGGCGGGTTCTGGCCGTCTTTCTACGAGCCCTTCCGCCAGTTCGGCGCCAAGATTGCCGAATGGGTCGCGCCCGCGTCCGAAGCCTCGTCCGACGACAAGCTCTACCGGATCTCGCTGGAGCTGCCCGGGGTCGAGGAGAAGGATATCGAGGTCACCATCGATGACGGCGTGGTCAGCGTGAGGGGTGAGAAACGCACGACCCGCGAGGAGAAAGGTGAAACCTGGTATTTCAGCGAACGCCAGTTCGGCAGCTTTTCCCGCTCATTCCGCCTGCCGCCCGATGCGGACGGCGGCCATCTGTCGGCGGCGCTGAAGGATGGGGTTCTGACGCTGACGGTGCCGCGCGCAGCCCCCGAGGCAACGAAGGTCCGCAAGGTGCCGATCGGCAAGGCCTGAGGTCAGCGCCCGATCAGCTGGCGCAGCGTCGCGAAGGCCCGGTCGGGGTCCTGCCCGATCCACAGGCCTGCGCCGATCACAAGCGCCAGAAGAACAACCGCAGCGGCGATCTTGACGCCCGACCAGGGCCTGTCGCCGCTGACCTTGCCGGTCTGGCCGTTCACGACAAAGCCGAAACTTCTGCCGCGAAACCGGTAGGCAGCGGTCCAGGCCGGCAAGAGAATATGTTTGAAGGTCACACCGGAAAGCTCTGTATTCACGTCGTTTATCTGCTGGCGGTCGCCGCCGATGTCGAAGCGGATATCACGCTCGATCGTGCGGTCCATGACCGCACGCGCCGCATCCATACCGTCGTCGAGCGTCACCGAATAGGTTTCCGACCGGAAGCCCGCCAGATATTCCGGTTGGTAGGGTTCCAGCCGCGTGAGGTCCCAGGGCGCGAGCGCCTCGCCGTGGCTCGCGGGGAGCGACCGCGAGGCGGCCACCAGAACATCGTCGAAATCGCGCGCGACCCGGCCTGAAACCGCAGTCCAGCGGATGTGCTGTTCGCGTCGCATCTCGGTCCGCATCCGCCCGGCCTGATCGCGAACCGTCACCGGGCGCTCGGTGTAATAGATCGTGCCGCGCCGACCGCTATAGTCCGACCGGGTGCGCGCGTCGAAGGTCCAGAAGGGTAGGTAAATGCCTTCCAGACGACGGCCCTTGCGGGCATAGTCGACAAGGCCGGAAGGCGCGAACCACAGGGAGCCGAGCCAACGGCTCATCGCCTGATGCGCCTCGTTTTCCGTGACAAGGAAAGGCGCAACCCCTTTCGGCCTGATCTGCCGTGTGGTGCCAGGATCGGCGACGACCGGCGTGGCGCAGAATGGGCAATCCATCGCGTGAAGGCCCGGATCGAAGGTAATTTCGGCGCCGCAATTGGGGCAGTGCGACAGGCGCTTTTCCTCGGTCTCGGCGGCGGGCAGTTCCGCCTCGATCCCGCGCCGGAAGGCGGTCTCGGAGATTGCGCCGCGTGCGGGGCTGGGCGAGGCGAGCGGTTCGGTATGACCGCAATGGTCGCAGATGAGCCGCCCCTCGCCGGGCTGGAAGCGCAAGTCCGCGCCGCAGCTCGGGCAGGGAAAGCGGCGGTCTGCTTTCGGCACGCCGCCCAGATCGCGACCGTCCATCCTTACTTCTCGGGTTCAGGCAGCACCGTGGGCGCAGAGGGCAGGGGCGGTGGCTGGACGGTGAAGAGCCGCGCGAGGTCGGGGATGTCGCCCGCCGGTTTCCAGCCGTCCTGTCCGGGGGTCCAGACCAGACTTTCGCGGCTGAACCGGCCCTCGGACACCAGCCGCGCCAGATGGGCACGGCCATAGGGGCCGGTGGCCTGCCCGCCTTCGGCCAGATGCCAGACAATTTCTGCCGCTGCTGGCGGCGGCGGAGCCGCCTGAGCGGGCGCGGCCCCCCATGGCCCGATCTGCGCGCCCATGTTCATCCCCATGCCTGCACCCATGCCAGCGCCGATCGCAGCCCCCATGGCGCCGCCCGCAGCGCCGCCGGGCTGGCCGAGCGCCTCTGCGGCGGAATACTGGGTGAAACGATTGAGATCGCCGACGATCCCCATCGAGGTGCGCTTGTCAAGCACCGCCTCGACCGCCTCGGGCAGCGAGATATTCTCGATATAGAACTCAGGGATTTCAAGGCCATAGACTGCAACGGCAGGCGCTATGCCCTTGGCCACCAACTTGCCCAGTATCTCGGTATTGGCGGCCATGTCGAGAAGCGGAATGCCGGAACTGGCGATCATCCGCGAGAAGTCCTGCACGATGATATTGCGGATCTGAAAACTGATCTCGTCGGCAGTGAACTCGCCGTCGGTGCCGACGATCTCCTTCACGAAGAGGCCCGGATCGGCGACCTTCATCACATAGGTCCCAAAGGCGCGAATACGGGTCGGGCCAAACTCCGGGTCGCGGACGATGATCGGGTTCTTGGTTCCCCATTTCTGATCGGTGAAGCGGGTGGTGTTGACGAAATAGATTTCCGACTTGAAGGGCGAGGAAAAGCCGTGGTCCCAGTGCTGCAGCGTCGTCAGGATCGGCAGATTGTTGGTCTCGAGTTGATAGAGCCCGGGGCGGAAGACATCGGCGATCTGACCTTCATGGACGAAAACCGCCGCCTGACCTTCGCGCACGGTAAGCTTCGCGCCGTACTTGATCGCGTGGTCATAGCGTTCGAACCGCCAGACCATCGTGTCGCGCGTATCGTCGGTCCAGTGGATGACGTCGATGAATTCGCCGGTGAGAAAATCCAAGATACCCATGTCACTCTCCCTGGAAGGTAGGACCTAACTGTCGCCGGGAACAAGCTCGGCTGCAATGGTGTCGATGATCGGTCGCGCCTCCGCGAGGGCCATGCCCGGCCTTAGGCGCGGATCGTAGAGGAGCCGGATCATCAATTCGTCCTGTCGCGTCAGTGTCCCGAATTCCTGATTGTCATTGAAGATCGACGGCCGTGCGCGCGAGCTGTCGTTCACAAGCCCGAGCGCCTGGGCGATCTCCTCCTCGATGCAGGCCTGCCGCATCAGGTCGGGCAACTCGCCGCGGATCACCGCAAGCGCGCGGTCATAGCGCCCGCTGCCGCCGGCAGTATAGCTGAAGGCGGTGCAGTAGGTGGCGGGCGCCATGGCGACGACCGACCGGATCGCCGCCTCGGACGTATCCGGCCGGAAGGCGCGGATACGGGCATCGAGCGAACGGCGCTCGGCCGGATTTTCGATCAGGACGAGGAAATTCGGCCGGTCGGCGACCAGCCGGATCGGCAGGCCGCTCAGCCGTGAAAGCCGCGCGATATAGCTCTGGATCACCGAGCGGTCGGCACGGCGCTGGTCGAGCGGCACCGAGGCGCCGAATTCCACCGCCAGCCGGATCGGCTGCGCCCAGCGGTGCAGCCGGTTCTCGCGGTTGCTGGCGACCAGCCTGCCGCCGATTTCGGAAAACTCGTCATGGAAGGCGATGGCCGCGACATTGCGGGCGAGGTCGGCCGCAGTGAAGGGCGTGTCCGGCCCGCCGCCATCGTTGCGAAGCTGGCCCCTGGACAGATAACCCGCCTCGATCCGACCGTAATAGGCGGCGGCGATTCGCGTCTCATCATCGAGCGGGGTCACCGTGGGATCGGGCGGCGGGTTATCGGCGAGGCCTGGCGGCTGGGGCGCCATGCCCGGTTCCGGCAGGTCGCATCCGCCAAGCGCAAGTGCTGTGCAAAAGGCGGCGATGAGCCCGCGAACGGTTCCTGACCCGCGCCCTGTCACCTGATACCCCACTCCAAGCGCCCGCCTTATTCTGCGGCCGCACTTTGCCACGGCGGATGGCCAAGGCCAAGCCGTTCAGCGGGATGACCTCTGGCGTTTAGCCTTTCCGGGGCTTGTCGCCGCCGGGTTTCGGTCTGGGGCCGCGCGCGGGCCGGTCGGCGCCGCCACCGGCCTTGAAGCCGCTGCCGCCCTTGCCAGCTGCCTTGGGCTTGCTGCCGGCGGCGAAGCCACCGCCTTCGCGCCGGGGACGGTCACCAGCTTTGTCGCTGGCCTTTGCACCAAACTTTCCACGGGGCGCATCGCGGTCTCCGAAGGACCGCCCCGCGCCGCCGCGCCCGCCAGAACCGCCACCAGCACGGTCGCCGAACTTGCCTTCGCGCTTCGGTCCGCGCGACGGGCGCTCCTCAGCGGCGCCGTCACGCGCAGGGCCTTTTCCGCCGCTGCGGTTCGGGCCACCAAAAGACTTGCGCTCGCCCGCTCCCTTGTAGCCGTCACGCCCGCCGGGCTTGCCGTCACGATCCTCACGACGGCCGCCGAAGCTGCGGGCAGGCCTGTCGCCATCCCGCCCCTCGGTCTTGCGCGGCGGACGGTCGCCCTGCGGGCCGCTGCGGCGTTCACCGCCACCGTAACCCCGATCCGCACCCCGATCCGCACCCGGCCTTGCGCCGGGTCCCGAGCCGTGGCGCGGCTTGCGCGGCCGTTCCGCACGCTCGCCCTGATCTCCATCAGACGCCGCCTGTCTGGGGCCACGTGGCGCGAACCCTTCGGACGGGCGACCGAAGGATTTGCGTGGTCCACCTTCACCCGGCGCACCGCCCGGCCTGCGGTCGCCCGCACCGCGCGCGGTGCCGAATTCCCGGCGTTCGGGCTTGTCCCGGCCACGCTCACCGCGGTCATCGCGCCGCTCTGGTCCGCGGCCACCCGGCCGCTCGCTTCGCTCGCGCGGGCCCGTGCCCGGCTTGCGGGCGGGGCGCTCGCCGCGTCCGCGTCCGGCCTCTTCATCCTCTGCCCGCGTGGGCTTCTCGCCCAGCTGATCGCGCAAAACGCGCGCCTTCACCTCAATCACTTCGCCCGGCTTCATCTCGTTCAGGCGGAAGGGGCCGTAGCTCACGCGGATCAGCCGGTTCACGGTCAGGCCCACCTCGGCCATCGCCCGGCGGATCTCGCGGTTCTTGCCCTCGCGCAGGCCGACTGTCAGCCAGGCATTGGCGCCTTGCTGGCGGTCGAGGTGGATTTCCATCGGCTGGAATTCCTCGCCGTCAATCGTAATCCCGCGCTTCAGCGGATCGAAAGTGGCCTCGTTCGGCCGCCCGTTCACCCGCACCCGGTATTTCCTGAGCCAGCCGGTCGACGGCAGTTCCAGCTTCCGCTTCAGATCGCCGTCGTTGGTCAGAAGCAGCAGCCCCTCGGAATTCAGATCGAGCCGCCCCACCGACATCACCCGCGGCATGCCGTCTGGCAGGCTTTCGAACACGGTCTGGCGGCCCTTTTCGTCTTTCTCCGACGTCACGAGCCCAAGCGGTTTGTAATACAGCCAGACACGTGCGGGCTGCGGCGCGTCAATCGGCTTGCCGTCGAGTGTCACTCGGTCGCCGGGCAGAACATCGAGCGCGGGGGAAGTGACTTTCTTGCCATTGACCGACACCCGACCCTCGACGATCAGCCGTTCGGCATCGCGGCGCGAGGCGACGCCTGCGCGGGCCATGACTTTGGCGATCCGTTCGCCGGTTTCGGGTCTATCGGTCATGGCCTACTCTATCGTTCGGGGGGCAACGAGGAAAGCGCCCCCATACAGGGCTTTTCGCTGCGCGTGAAGGCTTGATCGGCGGGCCTGATCGCGCGGGCCTTGATTGCGCGGGCCGCGCGGGGCATCAGGGGGCATGAGCGATTTTCGCAGTCAGATGGAGGCGGCGCTGGCCGAGGCGCGGGCGGCGGCCGGGCGCGGCGAGGTGCCGGTAGGCGCGGTCGTCGTGGCGCCGGACGGGCGCGTCGTGGCGGTCGCGGGCAACCGCACGCGCGAGCTGAATGATCCAACGGCGCATGCCGAGATACTGGCACTGCGTGCCGCCTGCGCGGCCATGGGCAGCGAGCGGCTGGAGGGGCACGACCTTTACGTCACGCTCGAACCCTGTCCGATGTGCGCGGCGGCGATCTCCTTCGCGCGGATACGCAGGCTATACTATGGTGCGTCCGATCCCAAGTCGGGCGGCGTCGCGCAGGGCGCGCGCATCTTCGACCATCCTCAGTGCCACCACCGACCGGAAGTCTACGACGGGATCGCCGGGGATGAGGCGGGCAAACTGTTGACGGACTTCTTTTCCGGGCGCCGTTGAAAGGGCTGTCACCGCAGGATTGTGGCAGCTCAGGCACATACAATCGCCCACCTTCGGAAGGTACAATCCAGCGCTTTGTAGTGCCGCGAATCCGTGTATTGTGCGCCTCAGGTCGCAGCTCAAAGAGAAGGAGGCGCGAGATGAATGTATTTCTGATCCATACGCGCCTTTGGGAGCGGACCGGAGCCTATTGCGCTTATGGGGTGACCCTCAGCGCCGCACAGGGCTCGCGCCGCGGCTAAGGCGCCAGAGACGGCACCGGACCTGATCCGGCCGTCATCTTTACCAACCAACCCCTAACGCCCTCGGCCCGGCAGCTTCGCGTCTTCGCACGCCCGCTTTCCGGTCCGCCCATTGACCCTACCGAGAGGACCAGTGCCAGACCGGCCTGGATACATCCATGAACGCACAATTCATTGCCCCGAACGAACGTCCGCCCTTCGCGGTCATCGACGGTCTCATCGCCGAATATGGCATCTGGCGCACGCTGCGCGCCGTCGTCGGCGCCATCCTGGCCCGCGACCGCAGGGTGGCGCGCCGGATGAACTACGAGCTGAACGCGCATCTGCAGCGTGACATCGGGCTCGTGCCAGAGGTGCATGCCCCGAAATACTGGGAACTGCGCCTGTGATTGGCCTGAGAGCCCGTGCGCCGCCTGTCCGTCTGCGAACCCGTGCAGCGTACAGGCGGCGCACAGCCTGCTCGGTCAGTCTTCTGCGCCGAAGGGGATTGGTTTCAGTACTTCGGGTTCTATCACCGACACGCCAGGCAGGCCCGCGACCAGCTCCTCCGCCGACTGCGCGAGAAGCGGGAAGGTGCGGTAATGGCAGGGGATCACGGTGCGGAAGTTGAAATACTTCCGCGCCGCCCAGGCCGCGCGCTTCATGTCCATCGTATAATGGCCGCCGCAGGCGAGAATGCCGATATCGGGTGCGTGATATTCGCCCATCCAGCCCATGTCGGCCATGATGTCGGTATCGCCTGACACATAGATCACATGGCCTTCGCCCGCGATCATGAAGCCGGTCTCTGATCCGGCGGGCACCGGATCGCCGCCCTTGAAATCGACCGACGAGGAGTGGCTGGCGTTGACCATCGTCACCTTCGCGCCGCCAAGGTCGATCGTGCCGCCCTTGCCGAAGCCGATCGACTGTGCCCCCTGCCTTTCGTACCATTCCGACAGTTCGTGGACGCAGGCCACCGCGATCCCGCGCTCCTTGGCGATCCGAAGTGTGTTTGCGGCATGATCGCCATGGCCGTGCGTGACAAGAATATGGGTCGCGCCCGCTACCGCCTCGGCTTGCCGCGCCTCGGGAAACATCGGATTGCCGGTGAGCCATGGATCGATCAGCAGGACCGCTTCCTCGATCTCGATCCGGAAGCCGGAATGGCCAAGCCAGATGATGTTCATCGCTCTCTCCCTGATGTCTGATCGCCCGGGGACTCCGCTGCGCGAAAATTTTCCGCCGGGCCCGTGAACTTTTGCGACTGCCCTGCCCACATGAAGGACAAAGGAGCAAGAATGACCGAGGCAGGCAAGGAAAGATTGCGCGACGCGCTGGACCTCGCCGCCTGGCGTGGCGGCGACGTGGCGGCCTTCGGCGATCTGGTGCGCCGCCGTTCGCCACGGCTTTACGCCCATGCCCGGCGTCTGTCCGACGATGCCGAGTCCGCGCGCGACACCCTGCAGGAGGCATGGGCGGAGATTTGGCGCGGGCTGCCCGGCCTGAGGGACGATCTCGCCTTCCTCCCCTGGGCCTATGCGATCACCACCCGTGCCGCCGCCCGCGCGGTCCGGCGACGTCAGGCGGGCAGGGCGCTTTCTGCCGATCTTGCGGTGCTTGCGCCGCGCACGGCTGCGCCGGATCAGGCCGAGGCCGCCCATGTCAGCGGCGTCCTCATCTGCCTGCCGGCGCCCGACCGAGCGCTTCTGGCGCTTGCGGTGCTCGACGGGCTGTCGCTGGGCGAGCTTGCCCAGGCGCTTCACATACCGGTCGGGACGGTGAAGTCCCGTCTGCATGCCGCGCGGGCCCGCCTGCGCGCCCTTCTGGACGGAGAGAAAGATGACCAAGGATCATGACCGCGCAGTTGAGGCCCGGATGGCCGAACTTCTGGGCGACGAGGACCGGGCCCTCATGGCCGAATTCGAAGAAAGACCCTTCGTCGCCGAGGCGTTGGGCCTGTTCAAGGGGCGCAACGGCTGGGTCGCCGCCGTCACCATGGTGTCCCAGATCGCGATGTTTCTCGCGGCCGTCTGGTGCGGCTGGCATTTCTATCGCGAAACCGACCTGCTTCTCGCGCTG
This sequence comes from Frigidibacter sp. RF13, assembly GCF_026626305.1. Lineage (GTDB taxonomy): Bacteria > Pseudomonadota > Alphaproteobacteria > Rhodobacterales > Rhodobacteraceae > TMP-24. The sequence goes on from NZ_JAPNUE010000001.1 coordinate 364,557, forward strand.
AAATGGGGGCTTTCGGGCGCCACGCTCCTGATCCTCGCGACCGTGGTGAAGATGGCGCTTCTGCCGATGATGCAGGCCAACCGCATTCTGCGCGCCCTGCGTGCGCTTGAAGGCCTTGCCCGGCGCTGATCGCCTTCCACCGCTTGCAGCTTCGGGCGGGTGCGGCTAAACCCGCGCCCAGTCGAAAGCCTTTAAGGAACGGACGGAGTTTGCCCCCATGTCGATCGACAAGGACACGGCGCGGAAAGTGGCGCATCTGGCGCGCATCGCGGTCAAGGACGAGGACCTGCCCGCGCTCGCCGGTGAGCTTTCGGCGGTTCTGGCCTTCATGGAACAGCTGAACGAGGTGGATGTCGAGGGTGTGGAGCCGATGACTTCGGTCACGCCAATGCGGCTGAAGCGCCGGGTCGATCAGGTCACCGATGGGGGTATCCAGGCGCAGGTGCTGAAGAACGCCCCCGACGCCCGCGAAGGTTTCTTCGCAGTGCCGAAAGTGGTCGAGTGAGGGGCGGGAAGATGAGCGAGCTGAACAACCTGACCATCGCCGAGGCGCGCGACGCGCTCCGCAAGGGCGAAACCAGCGCCACAGACCTGACCATGGCCTGCCTGACCGCGATCGATGCGGCCGACGGGCTGAATGCCTTCGTCCACAAGACACCGACGCTGGCGCTTGAACAGGCGCGGGCAGCGGACGCGCGGCTGAAGGCAGGGGATGCGCCTGCCATGTGCGGCATTCCGCTGGGGATCAAGGATCTTTTCTGCACCAAGGGCGTGCCGTCGCAGGCAGCCTCGAACATCCTTTCAGGCTTCAAGCCCGAATATGAATCGACCGTCACCTCGAAGCTGTTCGACGCGGGCGCGGTGATGCTCGGCAAGCTGAACATGGACGAATTCGCCATGGGCTCGTCGAACGAGACCTCCTGCTACGGCAATGCGGTCAACCCCTGGCGCCGTCAGGGATCGAATGTGGCGCTGACGCCCGGCGGCTCGTCAGGCGGGTCGGCCTCGGCCGTTGCCGCAGACCTCTGCCTAGCCGCGACCGGCACCGATACCGGCGGCTCGATCCGTCAGCCCGCGGCCTTCACCGGCATCACCGGCATCAAGCCTACCTATGGTCGCGTCTCGCGCTGGGGCATCGTCGCCTTCGCCTCCTCGCTCGATCAGGCCGGGCCGATGACCAAGACGGTGCGCGACGCGGCGATCATGCTTCAGGCGATGGCCGGGCATGATCCGAAGGATTCGACCTCGGCCGATCTCGCCGTGCCGGATTTTGAGGCGGCGCTCACCGGCGACATTCGCGGCAGACGGATCGGCATTCCGCGCGAATACCGCATGGACGGCATGCCGGACGAGATCGAGGCCCTGTGGAAGCGCGGCACCGAGATGATGCGCGATGCAGGCGCCGAGATCGTCGATATTTCGCTGCCGCACACGAAATACGCGCTGCCCGCCTATTACGTGGTGGCGCCCGCCGAAGCCTCCTCGAACCTCGCGCGCTATGATGGGGTGCGCTATGGCCACCGCGCAAAGCTCGCCCAAGGCGACGGCATCACCGAGATGTACGAAAAGACCCGCGCCGAGGGGTTTGGCCACGAGGTACAGCGCCGGGTGATGATCGGCACCTATGTGCTGTCGGCTGGTTTCTACGACGCCTATTACAACCGCGCCCGCAAGGTGCGCGCCCTGATCAAGCGCGATTTCGAGACCGTCTTTGCCGAAGGAATCGACGCGATCCTGACGCCTGCCACCCCGTCCGCCGCTTTCGGTCTGGGCGAGATGGCCGATGCCGATCCGATCGCCATGTACCTGAACGACGTCTTCACCGTGACGGTGAACCTCGCGGGCCTTCCCGGCGTCGCCGTGCCTGCCGGTCTTGACGCGCAGGGCCTGCCCTTGGGCCTTCAGCTGATCGGACGGCCGTGGGAAGAAGGCGATCTTCTGAATCACGCCTATGTGCTGGAGCGGGCCGCGGGCTTTGTTTCCAAGCCCGGCAAATGGTGGTAAGTGGCGCTTCAAGCGTGACTTTCGAAGGTTTTGCGATGTCTCTTCGCCTTTCTCTGCCGGTTCTCGGTTCGGTAGCACTTCTTGGCGCCTGCGTGGCGCCTGAACATCTTCAGCCCCAGCAGACCACCGGCTTCGGTGCCGGGGCCACCGGCTATGGCGCCTATGTGCCCGCACCGACGGCGCAGCCGGCAGGCACCTATGCCCCGGCAACCGTCGTGCCGCCCTCGGGCGCGGCCAATGGCGCGATCCCGTCATCCGAGATCAATCAGGCCCTGTTCGGCACTCAGGCTGCTCAAGGTTACGCGCCGGTCACGACCTACCCGGCGGCGACGGCTCCGGCCGCTCAGCCCGTCGTGACTGTGGATCCGAACGCCACCGCCTCGGCGGGTCTCTCTGACGAGCAGGATTTCAGTGCGGTTTCCTCGCGCGAGACGATCGAAAGCGACAAGGCGCGGATCGAGGCCAACAAGGCGCAATACGTCCAGATTCAGCCCGGCGCCCTGCCGGAGCGTCCGGGCGAGGCGACATCGGCCGTCGTGGCCTATGTGCTGTCGGCGCCGAACAGCCTTGGCCAGCCGATGTATGACCGCCGCTCGGTGAAGGCAGACGACCATCAGCGCGCCTGCCAGAACTACACCAGCGACGAATCCGCCCAGGAGGCTTTCCTTAAGGCGGGCGGTCCAAAGCGTGATCCCAAGAAGCTCGACCCCGACGGCGACGGCTATGCCTGCGGCTTCGACCCGACGCCCTACCGCAGCGCCGGAAACTGAGCGGGCGCGCCGGTGAGTGCCACGCCGCTGCCCTCCCCGAATTTCGGCGACCGGCGGGGCGGCGTGCGGCCCGATCTGGTTGTGATCCATTACACGGCCATGCCTTCGGCGACCGAGGCGCGGGCGCGGCTGTGCGATCCGGCGGCGGAAGTGTCAGCGCATTGGCTGATCGCCGAGGATGGCACCACCGAGCAGCTCGTCGATGAAAGCTGCCGGGCCTGGCATGCCGGGGCAGGGGCCTGGGGCGGGGTGAGCGACGTCAACTCCCGATCTGTCGGCATCGAACTGGCAAATCCCGGTGATGCGCCTTTCCCCGAGCCGCAGATGGCGGCGCTGGAGAGGTTGCTCGCAGCGATCCTTGACCGCTGGTCGATTCCGCCCGAACGGGTGATAGGCCATTCCGACATGGCGCCGGGACGCAAGCGCGATCCGGGGCCGCGCTTCGACTGGCGGCGGCTTGCCCTTCAGGGCCTGTCGGTCTGGCCGGGCGTCTCCGGCGCGGATGGCTCAGCCGGGCCGCTGCGCGGCGCGCTTGCCGCCTTCGGCTATCCCGACGTGGGTGATGATGTCTTGCTTGCCGCCTTCCGGCTGCGGTTCCGGCCCTGTGTCAGCGGCGCGGAGGATGCGACCGACCGGGCGCTGGCCGCCGACCTCGCCCGCCGCTTTCCCGTTGACGGCGGCACTCTGAGCGCCTAACTCCCATCCCGCGCGGAGGGCCGGGTGATCGCGGGTCGCAAGACACGAGGAAAGTCCGGACTCCCTGAAGCAACGGTGCCGGGTAACGCCCGGCGGGGGCAACCCTAGGGAAAGCGCCACAGAGAAGAGACCGCCCCTGACCTCGGTCAGGGGTAAGGGTGAAACGGTGGGGTAAGAGCCCACCGCGGGACTGGCAACAGGACCGGCAAGGCAAGCCCCACCGGGAGCAATGCCGAATAGGGGTCTCGCGCGGGCCTTGGTCCACTGGCAACAGCGGATACCGCCGCAGGGCAGCTTCGGCCCGAGAGACCCGGGTTGGCAGCTTGATCCCGCCGGTAACGGCGGGGCGAGAGGAATGATCGCCCACGGGGTTTCGGCCCCTGGACAGAATCCGGCTTACAGGCCCTCCGCGCATATCTCACTCCGGTCGTCGGCAACCGCCCCGGCTTGACCGCCGCCGGGCGCCCGGATAGCTGACGCCCATGGCACGCGCACCCCTTCTTCAGCTCTCCTCGATCTCGCTCACCTTCGGCGGCAATCCGGTCTTTGACGGGGTCGACCTGACCGTCCAGCCCGGCGACCGGCTGGCGCTTGTCGGCCGCAATGGTTCTGGCAAGTCGACGCTGATGAAGATCATGGCGGGGCTCGTCGAGCCCGACAGCGGCGCGCGCAGCGTGCCGCCGGGCGTCAGCGTCGGCTATATGGAGCAGGAGCCGGATTTCAGTGCCTTCGACACGCTCGGCGCCTTCGCGGCCTCGGGCCTGCCCGATGGCGAGGCCTATCGGGTTTCGGTCGTGGCCGAAGGGCTGAAATTCGATCCCGCAACCCCGGTCGCCGCTGCCTCGGGCGGCGAGAAGCGCCGCGCGGCACTCGCGAAGCTTCTGGCCGAGGCGCCGGAGCTGATGCTGCTGGACGAGCCTACCAACCATCTCGATATCGAGGCCATCGGCTGGCTCGAACGCGAACTGATCGAGACCCGCGCCGCCTTCGTCGTCATCTCGCACGACCGCGCCTTCCTGCGCGCCCTGACGCGCGGTACGCTCTGGATCGACCGGGGAGAATTGCGCCGCAGCGACCGCGGGTTCGAGGCCTTCGAGGACTGGCGCGAGACGATCTGGGCCGAGGAAGACCTCGCCCGCCACAAGCTGGAACGCAAGATCAAGGCCGAGGCGAAATGGGCGGTCGAGGGCATCTCTGCCCGCCGCAAGCGCAACATGGGCCGGGTCCGCGCCCTGCAGGCGATGCGGGCCGAACGTGCCGCAATGATCCGGCGGCAGGGCACGGCGGACATGGCGCTGGAGGCGGGCCAAACATCTGGGCGGCTGGTTGTGGAAGCGAAAGGCATTTCAAAGGCTTTCGGCGAAAAGCTCATCCTCCGGCCCTTTGATCTGACCGTGCTGAGGGGCGACCGCGTGGCCTTCGTCGGTCCGAACGGCGTGGGCAAGACCACGCTTCTGAAGATGCTGACCGGAGAGGTCGCGCCCGACAGCGGCAGCCTGCGCCTCGGCACCAACCTTGAAATCGCGGTCTTCGATCAGACGCGCTCCGCGCTCGATTTCTCGATGACGCTTTGGGACGGGCTGGTGAATGACCCGGACATGGCGGTTTCCGGCCGGTCCGATCAGGTGATGGTGCGGGGCGAGCCGAAACATGTGGTGGCTTATCTCAAGGATTTCCTCTTCGACGAGGCACAGGCCCGGGCACCCATCGGCTCGCTTTCCGGTGGCGAAAGGGCGCGGCTGCTGCTCGCCCGCATCATGGCGCGGCCGTCGAACTTGCTGATCCTCGACGAACCGACCAACGATCTGGACGTCGAGACGCTCGACCTGCTTCAGGACATTCTCGGCGAATATGACGGAACCGTGCTTCTGGTCAGCCACGACCGGGATTTCATCGACCGGGTGGCGACGACGACCGTGGCGATGGAGGGCGACGGGCGCGCAACGCTCTATGCCGGTGGGTGGAGCGATTACCAGTCCCAGCGCGGCCCCCAGCCCGACAAACAGCGCGCGCCTGCGCCGAAACCGGTGAATATGCCGGTGCAAAAGGATGGGCGCGAGGTGAAGAAGCCCGCGCAAGGCCTTACATTCACGGAAAAACACCGGCTCGATACCCTGCCATCTCTGATCGAGAAGCTGGAGGCAGAGATTGGCAAACTATCGGATTTCCTGTCCGATCCCGACCTCTTTGCCAAGGCACCGGACAAATTCCGCAAGGCCTCTGAAGGCCTAGCGGAACGGCAGGCCGCGCTGAGCGCTGCCGAGGAAGAATGGCTGACGCTTGCCGAGCGCGCGGAGGGCTGAGCCCGGCAATAGCCAAGCCGCCCCTTTCGGGACGGCCCCGCCGCGCGGGATGACTAAGATTTCTGCTGAAATACGACCCGCGTGACGGTACGGCCCGGCGGGGCCGATACCGATAGGTGCGGTCACATCTTCGGCAGCAGCACCGTGTCGATCACATGGATGACGCCGTTCGACTGCATCACGTCGGCGATGGTCACGGTGGCCCAGTTGCCCTGCTCGTCGCCGATCATCACCTTGCCGCCCTCGGACTTGGCCCAGAGTTTGCAGCCGCCGACGGTATCGATCTCGTGCTTGCCGCCGTCCTGCTGGATCATCGCCTTGACCATTTCGGCATTGGCCTTGGCGGCCACCACATGGCAGGTGAGAATCTTGGTCAGCATCTCCTTGTTTTCGGGCTTCAGAAGGGTGTCGACCGTGCCTTCGGGCAGTTTCGCGAACGCGTCATTGGTGGGCGCGAAGACGGTGAACGGGCCTTCACCCGCCAGCGTGTCGACAAGGCCGGCAGCCTTCACCGCGGCGACGAGCGTGGTGTGATCGGCCGAGTTTACCGCATTCTCGACGATATTCTTGCTCTCGTACATCGCGGCGCCGCCGACCATCGGATTTTCGGCGAAAGCGGGCAGGGCGGTGCCGAGCGCGAGGGCGGCGATGGCGATACGGAAGGTGGTTTTCATCTGTCTCTCCTGTCGTGACCGAAGGGACCATCCCCTCGTTCCTGACCGGAGTTACGGACGCTGCCCAAAGGAAGTTGCAGGCGCGATGAAAAAAATCAGCCCTTGCCGATGACCGCTGCGACCAGAAGCGGCCCCTGCGCCACACCCGTGGGCGATCCGCCCTTCGTCTCAAGCGTTACGGCGAGGGTGGTGCCCGCGGGCAGGTCTTCAACGGGTACCCGCAGTTCACCGTCACGCAGAACGCCAAGCGAGATGGCGCCTTGGCCCTCGGGGATGATCCAGAGCTCGTAATCCTGCCCTTCGGCCGCCGCAGGACCCGCCGTTCGGACGAACGACAATTCGCCCCTGTCCTCGTAGAAGGCCGCAGCGACAGTCAGCGGCTGGTTCTCACCAGTGAGCGTTGCGGTTAGTGTTGCCTGTGGCTGGATTGCGGGCATGAAGACGGCGATCAGCATCGCCAGAAGCCCCGCCGCAAGCGCACCGAAGAGCGGCAGGCGCCAGCGCGGGGCGGCCGGAGCGGTGGGGAACAGCCGAGCCTCGATCCGCGCCTGCAGGTCGGAAGGCGGTTCAACGGGCATGTAACCTGCGTCGAGCGGTGCGAGATGCGCCTGCCAGCGCGCGACAAGCGTGGCGAAGTCCGGATCGGACGCAATCAGCCGCTCGGCCTCAAGCCGGTCGGGCAGGGGCAGCGTGCCGAGAACATATTCGGCGGCCAGCCCGTCGCGGTCGTCCATGTCCCGCCCTTCGGTCATGCCTCCAGACACTCCTTCAGTCGCAAAAGCCCCCGGCGCAGCCAGGAGCGCATGGTGTTGAGCGGCACCGCGTGACGCGCCGCCAGATCCTCGTAGCTCAGTCCGTTCAGATAGGCGCCCCGGATCGCGTCGGCGCGGGCCGGTTCCAGGGTGCCAAAACAATCGGCGATCCGTCCGGCTTCGCTTCGCGCGATGGCGGCGGCTTCCGGGCCGGGTGCGGGATCGCGCAGGCGCTCTGCCGCCTCGTCACCCTCGGCGGGGGCAGGGCGGGCGCGCAGCCGGTCAATCGCATGGTTGCGGGCCACTGCGATGAGCCAGGTCATGCCGCGCGCCCGTCCCGGTTCGAACCGGCGGGCGTTCAGCCAAATCCGTGTAAAGACTTCCTGCACCGCATCCTCGGCTTCGCTTCTGTCCTGTAGGATACGAAGCGCGACACCGAAAAGTTTCGCCGATGCCGCCTGATAGAGCGCGCGGAAGGCCGCGCGGTCGGACGCGGCCACCCTGAGGATCAGTTCGGCAATGGGGTCGCCCTCGCTCACCCGGTCCTTCTCCCGCCTGGTTCCGCTGACAGCATCGCCGGGGGTGCGGCGCTTGTCCAGCCTCTGTGACATGTCGTCCCGCGCGGGGCGCGCGCGGCCGATCCGTGCGAGGGGGCGCTGCCCCCTCGCGCTCCCCCGGGATATTTGGAAACGAAAGAGAGTATCAGGCCCGGCGACGACGTCTGCCGCCCTCGCCATCGCCGCCGCCGGTGTTGAAGGAGACGTCGGGAAGCGTGACGATCTTCATCAGTTCGGGGAAGGGGGCGGTGGCGTGCGGGATCGCGTTCGCGGCGACGAAATGTTCCTGGAAGCGCGGTTCGATCGCAGTTTCGACCTTGTGGATCCGCTTCACCTCGCCCTCGATCGCGGCGCGGGAGGAGACGTTGCAGAGCGCGATGCGGGCGCCGGTGCCAGCGGCGTTGCCGGCGGAGGTGACCTTGTCGAGCGGCACGTCGGGGATCATGCCGAGAACCATTGCGTGTTTTGGCGAGATATGAGCACCGAAGGCCCCGGCGAGGGTGACGCGGTCGACCTTCTCGATTTCGAGCTCGTCCATCAACAGGCGGGCGCCCGCGTAGAGTGCGGATTTCGCGAGCTGGATCGCGCGGATGTCGCCCTGGGTCACGGTGATCAGCGGGCCGCCGTCGGCGGTGCCATCGTGCAGGACATAGGCGTGGGTGCGCCCGGTCGGTACCGAGCGGGCGGTGCCGGTCTGTTCGGCCGAACCGATGAGGCCCGAGGGGTCGAGGAGGCCCGCGAGGCGCATCTCGGCCACCACCTCGATGATGCCCGATCCGCAGATGCCGGTGATGCCGGTCGTCGCCGTGGCGGCCGCAAAGCCCGGATCGTCGGACCAGAGGTCGGAGCCGATGACGCGGAAGCGGGGTTCTTTCGTGACCGGGTCGATCTCGACCCGTTCGATGGCGCCGGGGGCGGCGCGTTGGCCGGCGCTGATTTGCGCGCCTTCGAAGGCAGGGCCGGTCGGCGAGGAACAGGCGAGCACCCGGGTCTCGTTGCCGCAGAGGATTTCGGCATTGGTGCCTACGTCAACGATGAGGACCATGTCTTTGTATTTGTTCGGTTCTTCCGACAGGGCGACCGCCGCGCAATCGGCGCCGACATGGCCTGCGATGCAGGGCAGGATATAGACCTGCGCCTTGTCGTTCAGGGCGGAAAGGTCGAGGTTTGCTGCCGGGATTGACAGGCTTTCGGAGGTGGCGAGCGCGAAGGGCGCCTGGCCAAGTTCGACCGGGTCGATGCCCAGAAGCAGGTGGTGCATGACCGGATTGCAGACGAAGACCGCCTCGACGATGTGACTGGGGTCGACATTCGCCTCGGTCGCGATCGACTGGGCGAGGCCGTTGAGCGCCTGACGCACGGCCTGTGTCATCTCGCGGTCGCCGCCGGGGTTCATCATCGCGTAGGAAACGCGGCTCATCAGATCCTCGCCGAAGCGGATCTGGGGGTTCATGAGACCCGAGGAGGCGAGCACCGCGCCGTCGGTCAGGTCACAGAGATGCGCGGCGATGGTGGTGGAGCCGAGGTCGATCGCAAGGCCGTAGAGATGGCCCTCGAAGAAACCGGGCCAGATGTCGAGAAGTTTGGGCTGGCCGTGATGGTCGCGGTGGATGGCGACGGTGACTTTCCATTCGCCCTTGCGCAGGACCGGCTGCAGCCGCGACAGAAGATGAAGATCGGCCTGCAAGCCTTCGATCTGCCACTGTTCTTTCAGTGCTTCGCTCAGGCGCTGGAAGTCGCCCGAGGGTTCGTGCATGTCGGGCTCGGCCACTTCGACGTAATAGGTGCGGGTGGCAGGGTCCATCGTGATGTCGCGCACGGTCGCGGACTTGCGGATGACCTGGCGGTGGACCTGGCTTTCGGGTGGCACGTCGATCACGACGTCGCCCATCACCTTGGCCTGACAGCCGAGGCGGCGGCCCTGGGCGAGGCCGCGGATGCGGTTGTAGCGATCCTCGACCGCATTCCATTCGGACAGCGCGCCTTCGGCGACTGTCACGCCGTGTTTCGGGAATTCGCCGTAGCCCGGGGTGATCTGGCATTTCGAACAGATGCCGCGGCCACCGCAGACGGAATCGAGATCGACGCCGAGCTGGCGGGCGGCGGTCAGGACGGGTGTGCCCAAGGCAAAGCGCCCCCGCTTGCCCGAGGGGGTGAATATGACGAGCGCGTCTTCGGTCATGGTCGGTCTTTCGAACTGTTCGCCTGCCTTCGATAGCCGGATTTGCGGCAGGTGCAATGCCTGCAGGCGGCAGGTTGCGGTCAGGAGGCGTCAGCCGTGGGGCGCATGTGCCTGCCGGACCGGCGATGCCACCCCCCATGTGCGCCAGAGGACCGCAAGCGCAGACAGGAGTGCGAAGGCCCAGGCTGGCAGTCCGGTGAGACCAGCGGCGAGCATGACGAGCGCCATCGCGGGCATGGCAAAGCGGCGGCTGGCGGGCAGGACCATGACACGGTCGCGCACGAACCAGAGCGCGAGGTAGGTGAGCGCCAGCGCTGCGCCGAGATAGCGGGCGATCTCGGCCCCGGTCGCGTGGGCGTGATGGGCCGCCAGGTCGATCTCTGCCCCGATCGCGGCACCGGTCGCGGCGGTCGCGCCAAAGATGAAGACATGGCCGTAACCCCAATTGAAAACATAGAGAAAATCCATCTTGGCCAGATGATCCTTCTCGCAGAAATACAGCCACCAGATCGCATAGACGATGACGAGCGCGGCTGCCGAGGTGACGATGACGCCGCTGTCGGCCGTGCCTTCGTAAAGCAGACCGAACCCATGGGCGATCGACAGCATGATCTCGCCCAGAGAGATGATCATCAGAAGGCCGTAGCGTTCGATGATGTGATGGCGGTGGAAGGGTGTGCCATTGGCGCGCTCGGCGAAGGGCGGGACCGACCATTCAACGAGGAAGCAGAAGGCCCCGGCGACGAAGAAAGCGGTCGAGCCGGGCTCGGTCGCGTAATAGAAGACCGTCCAGGCGAGTTGCGCGATGAAGATGCCGCCCGCATAGCGCAGCGCCGTGACGCGGTGGTCGGGACTGCCTGCGGCGGCGCGCAGCCACAGGCCGATCATGCCGATCCGCATGATGATCCAGCCATGCAGGCCGTAGCCGAAGTCGAGCGTCTCGAAGATCTGACCGGCGCCGCCGGCAAAGAGCAAAGCGCCCCCCATGATCACAAGGACGAGGAGCCGGTAGAGCGCATCGTCATTGTCGAAGGCTGAGGCGAACCAGGTGAAATTCATCCAGGCCCACCAGATGGCGAGGAAGAGGAAGATGAAGCGCGGCAGCGCCTCGATCCCGTGGCCGTCCGCGATCGCATGGTGAAAGCCCGCTGTCACCGCAGCGATGGCGATGACGCTGACGAGATCGTAGAGCAGTTCCAGCGTCGTTGCCGGGCGGTGCTGTTCCGCCGGGTCGCGGGGGGTAAGTGCGCGTATCATGGTCGGCACGGCCTTCCTTTGAAGAAACCAGGCCCAATCTTGACCGCTGGATGCAGCGTGGCAACCCCCCTTGGCTGACGGGCAGCTCTTTACCCAAACCGGGCAGCTCTGGCGAAGGACGTCAGGCGCGGGCGCAGTCAGCCGTCGCCGTAGCGGGCGTCGTCGTCGGATTCGTCCTCGCCCTCGGGCAGGAACTTGGCCGACAGAAGGATGGAATGGTCGTCATGGGCAGGGTCCATCACCACGTCGGACGGCAATTCACCCGCCAGCCATTCCTTGATCTCGTCGCGGGCATCCTCGGGTGACTGGCCGGTCACCTCGGCGATATGGAGGACGAAGGCGCGCTGGTCACCGTCGATATCCTCAAGCGTTTCTTCGTCGCTTTCGGGCCAGCGGTCGATGATCGCCTCGAAGAAGGCGGGCCAGTTTTCGGCGACATGGTGCCATTTCATGACCGGATCCTCGGATGGTTCGCAGGTCCAGTGTGCCCCCAAACGCCTAGCGCGAAAAGAGTTTTGGCAAGGTGAGGGCGGCTACCAGTGCCGCCGCCAGTTGCGCGGCGATATAGGCGGGCGCGTTGGCGGGCAGGATTCCGGTGAACGTGTCGGAAAACATCCGCGCGACGGTGACGGCCGGGTTGGCGAAGCTTGCCGAACTGGTGAACCAGAAGGCAGAGGCAATCCAGGCGCCGACGAGCGCGGGCAACTGGCCCGGCGCATGCAGGCGTGCGCCGGCGATTGTCAGGCAAAGGCCGAAGGTGGCGATGGCTTCCCCGAGCCAGAGTCCGGGCGCAGCGCGTGCGGTCGTGGCGGTCTGCACGACCGGTTGACTGAACATCAGATGCGAAAGGCCGACGGCGAGCAGGGCGCCCGCGAGTTGCGCCACCACATATCCGCCGGCGCGGGCAGGGCCGATCTCGCGCGACAGAAGGAAATAGAGCGTGACAGCGGGGTTCATATGGGCGCCGGATACCGGTCCGAGGATCGTGATCAGCAGGTAAAGCACCAGGCCGGTCGCGAAGGCATTGGCGAAAAGCGCGATGGCAAGATTGCCCTGGGCAAGGTCGGTGCCCATGATCCCGGTGCCGATCCCGCACGTGACAAGGATCAGCGTTCCGATCAGCTCGGCGGCATAGAGGCGGGTCATTCGATGGTTCCGACGCGGGAGAGTTCCGTCTGAAGTGCGGCGCGGCTCAGGCGGCCGGGCTCAAGTGCCACAAAAGCCTCCGCGCGACGGTAGAGGCGGGCATGGGCGGCCTCGAAGGCCTCTTGCTGATCCGCCGGGGCGGCGGCGGCCGGGTCTTCCACGCCCCAATGGGCGCGGAGCGGCGTGCCGGGCCAGACCGGGCAGGCCTCGCCCGCGGCCGAGCCGCAGACGGTAATCACCATATCCATCTGGGGGGAGGACGTGCCCGCAAATTCGTCCCAACTCTTGGAGCGTAGGCCAGTCGTGTCGTAGCCCTTCGCCGTCAATAGTCGCAGCGACTGGGGATGGACGGCCCCTGCGGGCCGCGATCCGGCGGAGTAGGCCGTGATGCCGCGTGCGCGTCCAAGGCGATTGAGGATCGCCTCAAGCAGGATCGAGCGGGCGGAATTTCCGGTGCAGAGGACGAGGATGTTCATGCGCGCCCTCTTGCCCCGGAAATGTAACGGCCGTGCGACAGGCTCAGTTCAACGCATTCTGCGTCGCCCGCGCGCCGCCAGAAATGTCCTCGCCGATCCCGGCGATCGTGTTGCACCCGGCAAGTGCCGCGAGAAGCCCCAGAAGGATCAGTTTCTTCATGTCTATTCCTCGTACCACCAGACATCAGGCTGGAAACCCGGCCAGTCGCCGTATAGCGGAATGCGGTCCGGATGGTGAAGATGTTTCGAATAGGCCAGCCGCGAGACCTTGGAATACCAGACCGGGATCACATACCGCCCAGCCAGAAGCGCCCGGTCAAGGGCCTGGGTCGCGGCGGTGAAATCCTCGGTCGAGCGTGCGCCGACCATTGCGGCGATCATCGCGTCGATGGCGGGCGATTTCGCCCCCATCCAGTTGCGCGACCCGGGGCTGTCAGCCGCAGCCGTGCCCCAGTAAAGCGCCTGTTCATTACCGGGCGACAAAGACAGGGTGCGCCATATCCAGGTCATGTCATAGGCGAAATTGTTGGTCCGCTCCTTGTATTGCGGGCCGTCGACCATGGTCACGGTCGGGGTGATGCCAAGCTGCTTGAGCGATTCAAGGTAGATATTGACCGCCGCCTCCGCGTCCGTCGATCCGGCGGCAAGCACGATCTCGAAGGTGAAGGGCTTGCCGTCGCCGCCTTTCATCACCCCGTCAGATACGGTCCACCCCGCCTCTTCCATCAGCACGAGCGCCTTGCGGATATTCCCGCGATCGGTCGGTTTCGACGGATCGGCTACCGGCAGGTCATAGCCCTCGATCGTGCCGGGCGGCAGGTCAGCGGCGAAGGGCTGCAGAAGCTCCGCGACCTTGCCCGCGGCGGGGCCATGGTCGGTTCCGAGGACCGAGTTCGAGAAATAGGAGGTGATACGCGGCTCGGTTCCGCCGTTTACCGTCTGGTTGATGAACTCGAAATTGAAGGCGAGGATCATCGCCTCGCGCACCCGCCAGTCGGCGAACACGGGCGAGCGGCTGTTCATCACCAGACCCTCGATGCCCGAGGGTCGTTGATGCGGAATTTCTTCCTTGATCACGTCACCGGAGGCCACGAGTGGAACATCATAAGCGGTTGCCCATTTCTTGGCGCTGAATTCGCGGAAGGAATCGGTCTCGCCGGCGGTGAAGGCCTGGAAGATCACGTCGCCGTCGCCAAAGTAATCATAGCTGATCACGTCGAGATTGTTCTGGCCGCGGTTGAAGGGCAGATCCTTGCCCCAATAGTCAGGGTTGCGGCGGTAGGTGATCCGCTTACCCGGATCGACCGCGTCGATCACATATGGCCCGGATCCGATCGGCACTTCCATCGAGCTTTCCTCGATGTTCCGCCCCTCCCAGTCAGCCTTCTTCAGGACCGGCCGCAGGCCCATGAGAAGCGCGAGCTCCCGGTCGGCCACGTTGAAGGTGATCCTCACCTTACGCTCGCCGGTCTTTTCGATCTTCTCCACCTTCTTCCAGGCGCCCGCATAGCGCGGATGGACGGTGCCAAGCGTCTCGAAGCTCCAGATCACGTCTTCCGCCGTCACCGGACTGCCATCAGAGAATTTCGCCTCCGGTCTCAGGGTGAATTCGACCCAGGTCCGGTCTTCGTCCGTCTCAATCGATTCGGCCAGACGCCCGTAGAGCGAGAAAGGCTCGTCCATCGAGCGGCCCATCAGCGTTTCGATGGTGAAGATGGTGATCCCGTAGGGCGTGGTGCCCTTGACCGAGAAGGGATTGAGGCTGTCGAAGCCCCCCGGTTCGCCGAAACGCAACGTGCCGCCCTTGGGGGCGTCGGGGTTGGCATAGGGAAGCGCCACAAAATCGGGTGGAAGAGCGGGCTCGCCATACATAGCTATGCCATGTTTCGGCTCTGCCACGGCAACTCCCGCACCAAGCAATGCGACCATTGCAATCATCGGTGCCAGCGATCGTTTCAAGACCCATGCCCGCATACCGTCCCCCTGTATTATTGTTCCTGCGAGGCGCAACACTATCCGCTTGGCCATTGGCTTTCAAACTTTTCACTTGGACAACCGGCAACTTACCGCGTATAACGAAGGCACTGCTCGATAGGTTTCTTGCCTGTATGAAACCTGCCTCAATGACTGAACGCCCGCCTTGTGCGGGCGTTTTTTTCTGGGGTGCCCGGCGGGCCGCTCTTCGGTCGCGCCGCTCCCTCATCGCTGGCGAATCGGCTGGCGGTCAGGCGGTCGCGCGCGGGCGAAATTTCCACTCGACCTTTCGCACTCGCGGCACATATTCTCTGCCCCGCAGCATCAACGGGGACGGCGCATGACACTGGCGGGCAGAACGGCAATCGTGACGGGGTCGAATTCCGGCATCGGCCTGGGTGTGGCAGAGGCGCTTGCGGCGGCAGGTGCCGACATCGTGCTGAATTCCTTCACCGACCGCGATGAGGATCACGCGCTCGCTGAGGCGCTCGGCAAGCGTCACAAGGTCCGCGCCCGCTATATCAAGGCCGACATGTCGCGGGGAGAGGAATGCCGGGCGCTGATCGCCGCGGCGGGCGGGTGCGACATTCTGGTGAACAATGCGGGCATTCAGCATGTGGCGCCGGTCGAGGAATTCCCGGTCGAGAAATGGGACCAGA
Source organism: Frigidibacter sp. RF13 (assembly GCF_026626305.1). Lineage (GTDB taxonomy): Bacteria > Pseudomonadota > Alphaproteobacteria > Rhodobacterales > Rhodobacteraceae > TMP-24. Next base: position 380,007 of record NZ_JAPNUE010000001.1, read on the forward strand.
TCCTCGCGATCAACCTGACGTCGGCCTTTCACACCAGCGCAGCCGCGCTGCCGGGGATGCGCGCGAAGGGTTGGGGGCGGATCGTCAATATCGCCTCGGCGCACGGGCTGACCGCTTCGCCCTACAAATCGGCCTATATCGCCGCCAAGCATGGCGTCGTCGGCCTGACCAAAACCGTGGCGCTAGAGGCGGCGGGGCAGGGGGTGACCTGCAATGCGATCTGCCCGGGCTATGTGCTGACGCCCTTGGTCGAGGCGCAGATCCCCGATCAGATGAAGGCCCACAAGATGGACCGCGAAACGGTGATCCGCGAGGTGATGCTCCTGCGCCAGCCATCGCGCCAGTTCGCGACGGTTGAACAGATCGGCGGCACGGTGGTCTATCTCTGCTCTGCCGCTGCAGATCAGGTGACGGGCACCACGATCAGCGTCGACGGCGGCTGGACGGCGCTCTGATCTCTCGCGCCCCAAAGCTATTCACGAAATTTCTTCCGGCTGCCTGCAGTCCGCGACCGGCTTTGACAGGAGCGTGGCACCTGTCAGATAGTGACCCCGGGGGGAACGGCGCAAAATGCTACCAAGCCTGCTGGTGATCGAGGACGAGGCCCATATCGCCGAGGCGCTGCGCTTTCTGCTGTCGCGCGCCGGTTGGCAGGTCGAGGTCCATGCCGACGGCGCGACGGCAGTCGAGACGATCCGGCGGCTTCAGCCTACGGCGCTGGTTCTCGATGTGATGCTGCCGGGCCGGTCGGGCTATGAGATTCTCGAAGAACTGCGTGCCGATCCGGCGCTTCGCGACCTGCCGGTCCTGATCCTCACCGCGCGCGGGCAGGAGCGGGAAAGGGCGCTGGCAGAGATGAAGGGCGCGAGCCTCTTCATGACCAAGCCCTTCGCCAATGACGAGCTGGTCGCCAATCTCAAGCGCCTCGCCGGCGATCCCGCCGCCACCCGGGCGGGCTAGCGCATGCGTCAGCCGCTCTTTCTTGCCCGCAAATCCTACCGCCTGAGACGGCTTGTCGACGCCGCGCGCCTCCTGCCCTTTCTTGGCGCCTTTCTCTTCATCCTTCCGGTCTTCTGGCGAGACCCGGCGAGCGGGCAGAGCCGGACGGCGCCGGGCGCGGTCTTTCTCTTCATCGCCTGGGCGGGGCTGATCGCCGCAAGCGCGCTCATCGCCCGCCGCCTTGCGCGGACAGAAAGCGGCGATCCGGACGGGCCGGGTGCGCCGGAGGAGCGGCAGGGCTGATGTCCTTCAACCTTCTCGTCATCGTCTGCCTTCTCTATGTCTCGCTCCTTTTCGCCGTGGCCTTCCTGGCCGAGCGGCGGGCCGAGGCGGGGCAGGGCGGCTGGCTGCGCTCGCCGCTGGTCTATACGCTGTCGCTGTCGATCTATTGCACCGCCTGGACCTTCTATGGCGCGGTCGGCTATGCGGCGCGTTCGGGGCTCGAATTCGTGACGATCTATCTCGGACCGACGCTTGTCTTCGCGGGTTGGCTCTGGATCGTGCGGAAACTCGTGCGCATCGGGCGGCGCGAAAGGGTGACCTCTATCGCCGACCTGATCTCGGCCCGCTATGGCAAGTCGAACCTGCTGGGCGTGGTGGTCACCGTGATCGCGGTTGCCGCATCGACCCCCTATATCGCGCTGCAGCTTCAGTCGGTGACCCTGTCGGTCGCGGTCTTTGCTGCCGACCGCCCGGCGGGATGGGCGCTGCCCGACGGCGGCGCTACGGCGGCCTGGGTGGCGGGGGGCCTTGCGCTTTTCACCATCCTCTTCGGCACTCGCAACCTTGACGCCGACGAGCGCCACCATGGTGTCGTCACCGCCATCGCGCTCGAAGCGGTGGTGAAACTTCTTGCACTGCTCGCGGTTGGCATCTTCACCGTCTGGACGGTGGCGGACGGCTGGGCCGATGTCTACGCAAGGATCGAGGCCTCGCCCGTCGCCGAATGGCCGCTGCGGCCCGGCCGCTGGATCGGCCTGACCTTCGTTTCCGCCGCTGCCGTCCTGACCCTGCCGCGCATGTTCCAGGTGATGGTGGTCGAGAATGTCGACGAGCGCCATCTGACGACCGCCGCCTGGGCCTTCCCGGCCTATCTTCTTCTGATGAGCCTCTTCGTCCTGCCTATCGCCGTCGTGGGGCTTGAGCGCTTGCCGCAGGGCGCAAATCCGGACCTTTTCGTCCTGACGCTGCCCCTGGCCGAGGGGCGGGGCGATCTGGCGCTTCTGGCCTTCCTCGGCGGCTTTTCCTCGGCCACTTCTATGGTGATCGTCGCGGCGATTGCGCTGGCGACGATGGTATCGAACCATGTCGTAGTGCCGCTCTGGCTCTCGCTTCGCCCCGCGGGTGCGCGCGCTACGGGGGATGTGCGGGGGCTCGTGCTTCTGTCGCGGCGATTGTCGATTGCCGCGATCCTCGGCCTTGGGCTCCTCTACTACCGGCTATCAGGCGGCTCCGCAGCGCTGGCGGCCATCGGCCTCATTGCCTTCGTGGGTGTTGCGCAGATCCTGCCCGCGATGATCGCGGGCCTCTTCTGGCGCGGCGCCACACGGGTCGGCGCTGGCCTCGGGCTTGTCACCGGCTTCCTGATCTGGCTCTACACGCTTTTCCTGCCCTCGTTCGGGGCCGACGGCATCCTGTCCGCAGAGATCATGGCGAACGGCCCGTGGGACATCGGCTGGCTTCGTCCGCAGGCGCTCTTCGGCACGGCCGCGCTCGACCCGCTTCTGCATGCGCTCTTCTGGTCGCTCGGGCTGAACAGTCTCGCGCTTATCACCGGTTCGCTTCTCTCCTTCCCCGGCCCGGTCGAACGCATCCAGGCTCTCGCCTTCGTCCGGGTATTCGAGGGCGACCGCGCGCGGCGCGGCTGGTCGCAGGGCGGCGCGGACGCCGAGGAGCTATTGACCCTCGCCCAGGGCATCCTCGGCGCCGACGAGGCGCTGGCTTTCTTCCAGGCCGAGGCGGCCTTTCAGGGCAAGGCCGGTTTCCTGCCCGACACGACCCCCGATTTCATCGAAGCCTTGGAACGCCGCCTTGCCGGCGCGGTTGGCGCGGCCACGGCGCATGCGATGGTCGCCCAGTTCACCGGTGCCGCTACCGTGTCGGCCGAGGAGCTGATGGCGGTCGCAAGCGAGGCAAGGGAGATCATCGAATATTCCGCCGAGATCGAGGCCAAGTCGGCCGAACTGGCCCGTACCGCCCGCGCGCTTGGCGAGGCGAACGACAAGCTGCGCGATCTGTCCGTGCAGAAGGACGCGTTTCTCAGCCAGATCAGCCATGAACTCAGAACCCCCATGACCTCGATCCGCGCCTTTTCGGAAATTCTCGGCGACCCCGACCTGCCGCCCGATCTGCGCAGCCGCTATACCGGCGTGATCCGGGAAGAGGCGGTGCGGCTCACGCGCCTCCTCGACGACCTCCTCGACCTCGCGGTTCTGGAAAACCGCAAGCTGCAGATGAATGTGAAGGCCGGGAACCTCCATGACCTGATCAGCCGCGCGGTCGAGGCGGCATCGAACACGCGGCCCGAACGCCAGATGGTGGTGCGCCGCGATCTGGGGGCGGAGTTCCTGCCGGTCTTCACCGATACCGACCGGCTGGTACAGGTCTTCATCAACCTCATCTCAAACGCGCGGAAATATTGCGACGCGCCGGACCCGGAGCTGAAGATCCGCGCCCGCCGCAAGGGCGGGCGGATCATCGTCGATTTCATCGACAATGGCGCGGGCATCCCGAAGAAGGATCAGGGCCTGATCTTCGAGAAATTCGCTCGCCTGACCGATACGGCAAAGGCGGGCGGCGCGGGTCTTGGCCTTGCGATCTGCCGCGAGATCATGGTCAACCTCGGCGGCTCGATCGCCTATCTGCCGGGGCAGGGGGGCGCGGCCTTTCGGGTGACCCTGCCGGTGCGTCCGCAGACCTCGGCCGGACTCGAGGCGGCGGACGGACCCGCGCCGAAAGAAACCCTTTCGTAACCCTGATCAGGCAGGCTTTGACCGAGCCCCGCACGCTGGCGGAAGCGTCCGGGCGGCATGATGAACGGGACGATGGACGCAAGCGACGACCAGATGCCTCTTGCCCGCAAGATCGCGGCGCACCGGCCGCGCCCGGCGGAGGATGGCTTCAGCCTGGAACGTGCGCTCTTCACCGCGCTCGCGCGTGTGGCGGAACGGCAGTTGCACCTGCCCGTCGCGCTGCGCGAGGGCGGGCTGGCAAGCCGGACCGGGGGGGAGATCGCCGAACTGCTGCCGGATCATGCGCTTGTCCTGTTGATCGAGGGACCGGAGGGCGCGCTTGGGACAGCCGTGCTTGATCCGGGCACCCTGTCGGGTCTCTCCGAACAGCTGATGCTTGGCCGGATCGGCGCCACGCCGCCCGACCCGCGCAAACCTACGCGCACCGATGCGGTGATGATGGCGGGTTTCCTCGATGCGGTTCTGACGGAATTCGACCAGCTTATAGCGGAGGAAGGCTTTTCGGGCGCGGGCTGGGCCACGGGTTTCCGCTACAGTGCCCACCTTTCCGATCCGCGCCCCTTGGCGCTGATGCTGGAAGCGCCGCTCTATCACGGCTTGCGCCTTTCGCTCGCGCTCGGTGGTGCCGAAGGACGGCCCGCACTCCTGTCGCTCGCCATGCCCGCCCGCGGCGCGCCCGCGCCGGCGCTGGCCGATTGCCCGCAAAGGATCGCAGCCGGGGCAGCGGAACCCTGGGGCGCGCCGCTTTCTCGGGTGATCGAACGGGTGGAGGTTGAGGTTGAGGCGGTTCTGGGCCGGGTCACGCTGCCGCTCGCCGACCTCCTGCGGCTCGAGGCGGGTCATTCCTTGCCGCTGTCGCGTCAGGCGCTCCATATGGTTCAGGTCGAGGGCGAAGATGGCAGGCTCATCTGCCTCGCCCAGCTCGGTCAGGGCAACGGCCATCGCATCCTGCGGCTGAGGCCCGCCGAGGAAGGGCAGCAGCCGATCGGCCTTGCCATCGGGCCGACGGTCGCGGTGCCTGCCTCCGAACAACCGCTCACACGCCCGCCCGCCCATGCGCCGACTGCGGCCGAGGATGGTCCGCTCGCCGCCGATCTGGCAAGCGCCGGTGGCCAGGGCGATACCGTCCCCGCCGGATTGTCGGAAAGGGTCGCCTGAGCCGCGCGCAGCGGCTCATCCGCCCTGACAGGCGTCTTCGCCGCGAAGAGGGCTGAAAGGCCCGATGAGCGGCTAGCCCAGCATCGGGCGCAATTGCTCCAGATTGTACCCCCAGCGCGCCGCCGCGCCAATCAGCTCATCCGCCGGGCGCTTGCCCGCCTGGGTCAGCGCCCAGGCGATGGACGAGCGGTTGCCGGACGCGCAATAGGCGAAGACCGGCCCGTCCGCCGCCATCGCCTCGGCCTGGCGGGCAAGGATCGCGGGTGAGAAATCGCCCGGCACGATCTGGTTGTCGACGAACTCAAGCCCTGCGGCCTCCACCGCCTTGCGCATCGCCTCCGAATGCAGCTCGGGCGGGATTTCCCGGTCGGGCCGGTTGCAGATCACCCGCACGAATCCCGCCGCCTTCAGGGCCGCGACATCCTCGGGCGCGATCTGCGGCGAGACCGCGTAACTCTCTGTCAGATGCCGGATTTCCATGTGCTTCCCTCCGCTCAGGCCGCCGCGCCGAGCCGGGCGATCCGGGTCTTGAGGGCAGGCGCGGCGACCATACCCGCCACCATGGCGAGAAGGAAGAGGAGACCGCCCGCGCCGGAGAAGGTCGCCGTCGCCATCGCCGGGCCGGGGCAGAGGCCCGCGAGCGCCCAGCCCGCGCCGAAGAGGATCGAGCCGAAGATCAGGTTCGGATCGAGGCGCACATCGGGTTTCGTCGGGAAGGCAGTGCCAAGCACCGACCCGCCGCGCACGCGGGTCATCTGCCAGGCGATCGCCATCGGCAGGATCGCTCCCGCCATCACGAAGGCCAAGGTCGGGTCCCAGGCACCGAACAGGTCGAGCCAGCCCTGGACTTTCAAAGTATCGGTCATGCCGGACAGAAGAAGCCCCAGCCCGAAGATCGCGCCCGCGAGCGCGGCGAAAAGGTTGCGCACCATCTCAGATCGCTCCCAGCAGATGACGGAAGAACAGCATCGCCGCGCCCCCCGCCAGAATGAAGGTCACCGTCGCCGCGATCCCGCGCAGCGAAAGCCGCGAGATGCCACAGACCCCGTGACCCGAAGTGCAGCCGTTCGCAAGCCGCGTGCCGATGCCGACCAGCACCCCGGCCGCGATGATGACCGTGAGATTGTCGGTCAGGTGATTGTCATATCCGCCCCGCATTAGCACGAGCGCGCCCGGCACCAGGATGAGCCCGGCGAGGAAACTCAGCCGCTCAGACGCATTGCCCCACCCCGAGCGGTCGACAAGCCCTCCGATCAGGCCCGACGCGCCCATGATCCGGCCGTTCACCAAAAGAAAGATCGCTCCGGCGAGGCCGATCATCAGCCCGCCCGCGAATCCCATTATCCAGTCTTGTTGCATTTCGCGCGCCTTTCAGACGTTTCTCTTCATACATATATTGAAATGAGAATATGACAAGAGCCGAAAGGTTTGACTTGCGTCAAAGCCCGGGCTTTTGCAGCCTCATATTCAGGCAGACGAAGGAGTTGCCATGAATTCGCCCGACACATCGCTCGACGCCCGCCGCACGCAGTTGACCGGCCGACAATCGTTCCTGCTCAAGCGTCTCAACAAGATCGAGACGGAGCTTGACGCGCATGAAGCCAAGGATTTCGAGGAAATGGCGACCGAGCGCGAAGGCGACGAGGTGCTCGAGGACCTTGGCCATTCCGCCCAGCATGAACTCAGGATGATCGAGGCGGCGCTCAGGCGGATGGAAGAGGGCGAATACGGCTATTGCACGACTTGCGGGTCAGAGATCGACGCCAACAGGCTCGACCTCATTCCGGCGACGCCTTTCTGTGCCTCCTGCGCCTCACGCCATGATGCCGATCGCGGCAGGCACGGATAAGGCGTTGAAATTGCCGCCGGTCTGACAGAGACTTGCCTTAACAGGCGGATAATACCGGGGCGTCATGGGAGATCTGGGCGGCGATCTGGTCGGATATGACCTTGCGAGCGGCGTGGCGACGATCACGCTGAACCATCCGCCTCTGAATGCTTTGTCCCACGCGTTGCGCGCGAGCCTCCTCGCGGCGCTGACCCGTGCCGAGGATGATCCCGCCGTCGGCGCCGTCGTGATCGAAGCAGCGGGCCGGAGCTGGCCGGTCGGTGCGGATATCCGCGAATTCGGCCAACCGCCGAAGGCGCCGGGCCTGCCAGAGCTATGTACCCGGATCGAAGCCTGTGCCAAGCCGGTCATCGCGGTGATGCATGGCACGGCGCTCGGCGGCGGGCTGGAGCTGGCGCTGGCAACGGCCTACCGCGTGGCACAATCGGCGCTGAAGGTCGGGTTGCCCGAAGTGACGCTCGGGCTTCTGCCCGGCGCAGGCGGCACCCAGCGTCTGCCGCGCCTGATCGGGCCCGAGGCGGCGCTGGAGATGATGCTCGACGGCGCGCAGATGGGCGCGGAAAAGGCGCTGGCGCTTGGCCTCATCGACCTCGTGGTGAACGAAAATCCCGGCGAGGCGGCGCGGCGGCGGGCCGCCGATCATGTCAGCGGCAAGCGCCCGCTTGCCACCGCGACCGAGCGGACGGCGCGCAGCGCCATGCCCGCCGGGCGCTATCTGCAAGCGATCGAGGATGCACGGGTCGAGCCGCGCGGGGCGCATGAAAAGGCCGCCCCCCTGATCATCGACTGCGTCGAGGCGGCGCTGCTTCTGCCGCCTGCGCAGGGCTATGCGCGCGAAAGGGCCGCCTTCGAAGATCTGATGGCGACCGCGGAATCGCGGGCGCTGCGTCACGCCTTTCTGGCGGAACGGATTGCCACGAAAAGCTTCGCGGCACCCGCAGATCTGCCGCAGATCGCCCGCGTCGCGATCATCGGCGGCGGCGGCATCGGCGCGAGCCTTGCGCCGCTTCTTTTGCGCAAGGGCCTCAGCGTCACGATCATCGAGGCCGACGCGACGAGCCTCGCGCGCGCGCTGACCATGATCGCACGGGCCGAGGAGGCGGCGGTCGCACTTGGCGATCAGACCGAGGCGGAGCGCGAAGCCTCCTGGGCGCGGCTGAGCGGCGCCCATGGCGCGATGAATGCAGCGGCGGCGGCCGATCTGGTGATCGACGCGACAGCCGACGATCTGGGTCGGCGTGCGACGCTGCTCGCGACGCTTGGCGGGCTCATGCCGCATGATGCGCCGATCCTGTCGGTCACGCGCGCGCTTGATCCCGTGGCGCTTGCAGGCGCGACGGGGGATGCGTCGCTGCATGCCTCGATTTACCTGCGCGAACCGGTCCGGCGGCAGACGATTCTCGAAGTCGCCGCCAGTGACACGGCGAGCCCCGTGGTTCTGGGCGCCGCCGCCGCGCTGGCGCGCCATCTCGGCTGGCGGGTGGTGCGGCCCGGGCCGGTTCCGGGCTTCATCGCGCCCTGGCTCGACAGCGCGCTTGCCGACGCCGCCGACCGTTGCCTCGCGCGCGGCGCGCTGCCGGGCGAGATTGATCGGGCTTGCAAGCAGCTCGGGCTTATCTCGGGCGCTTATGAGGCCGAGGATTTCTACGGACCCGCACATCCTCTCGTCGTGCACCGGCTTCGGCGCGCCGGCGTGAGCGAAGAACCTGTTGCCGCCGACCTGCGCCGCTGGCTGGTGGCCGAGGGCCGGTCCGGCCGCCGCCAGGGTAAGGGCTGGCATATCTACCGCGCCGACGGCAGCTGGCAGGCCGATCCGGCGATCGAGGCAGAGCTTTCGGGCGAACGGCCCCGGTTTCGCTTCCTGCCGGAGGATTTGCAGCGCCGCCTTCTGGCCGCGCTCGCCAATGCCGGGGCCTGGCTTCTCAGCGAGGGCCGCGCCCGCCGCCCGGCCGAGATCGACACGGTGGCGATGGCGCACGGCTTTCCGCGCTGGCGGGGCGGGCCGATGCGGGCCGCAGACGAGGCGGGGCTGCTTCTGATGCGCGATGATTTGCGGAAATGGGCGGACGAGGCCGGTGACGGGTTCTGGTCCCCCGCGCCGATCTGGGATGACTTGATCCGCGAGGGCCGGAGCTACGGCGATCTGAACCGCGACTAAGCCGGTTGATCGGGGCGGAACCGAAATCTTTCAAAGATCTCGGACCGGACCCTTTGGAAAGGGTCCGACCGGATTTCGTGACGAAAACCGGCTTAGCGTCCGGTCCAGTCCGCCCGGTAGCGCACGATCTCGCGCCCCGGGAAAGCGGCGGCAAGGGCAGCTTCGTCCAGCATCTCGCTCTCGGCCAGCCAGATCGTGCCGCGAAGCCAGGGATCGTTCAGCATCAGCGCCGACCCCTTGTCGCCATTCTTTTCAACGATCACGATCTTGCCGTCGAACCGTCCGTCCGACGCATCCTCGCGCACCGTCGGGTGGAAGCCATTATATTCGTAATATTTCGTCACCGCCCGCCAGGGCAGGAACACGCAAATCCCGAAGATGCAGGCATACCAGAAAAGTGCATCGATCTGCACATGCGCCTCTTCGCCCCGGTCGGGAAAGCGCTCGCGCAGCGCCATGTAGCCGCGGGCCGAGAGGTAGAAAAGGGGGAAGGCCGCGAGGAACCAATAGCGCGGACCGATGTAATAGCTGTCGGCGAACCAGTAGAAATACATGGCAAGAACGACGGCGGCGATCACCGCGATCATCGCCCAGTCCGCCCGGTTCGGCCGCTGCCAAAGCAGGAAGGCAAGGACGAGAGCGAGCGAGCCGATTGACCAGCCCATCATGTCGAACTGCAGGCTGGCGGCGAGGTTGATCACATTCACCAGCCCCTCGGTCGCCGAATGGCCAGGCCAGAGATCAAGCGCACCCCAGCCGCCCGGCGGCCCGATCTCGGGTCCGAACCCATAGGCATTGGCGCCGGGCAGCCAGTTCCGGTCGATATAGAGCGTCAGCGGCTGCAGGAAGGCCGAGCCGGTCACATGTGCGTTGTAGAAAAGGGCGACGGAACCGGTCAAAGCGCAGCCCGCGCCATAGATCAGCGCCCGCCCGGGCCCGCCCATCGGCGCGAGCGCCAGAAGCCAGAGCCCGGTCAGCCCGCCCGCCACCAGCCCGTCGAGCGGCCGGGTCACGAAGATCCAGCCCATGGCGAGACCGGCAAGAAACAAGCGCCTCAGCGCGCCGCGCGGCCCGTCACCGGCCCTGAGGATCAGCCACCAGGCCAGAAGCATGAGGAACAGGGTCAGCGTATGGGTCATGAGCGAGGCGGCCATCGCGGCAAGCCAGGGCGAGGCCGCCATCATCATCGCCACCAGATCGGCCTGATCGCGGTCCGATAGTCGCTGGGCGATCGCATGGCCCAGCAGCACCGACAGCGCCGCCAGAACCGGACCGATCAGCCAGGGCACGCCTGCCAGAACGCCAAGCGCCAGTACCGCGGGCCAACCCGGTGCTGTCGCCGCATACCAGCGGCCGTCGGTCTGATCAAAGAGGTAGTACTCCAGACCCGGAGCCGCTGCTTCTGGCGGGGCAGGGGCGGTCAGTGCGCCGCCCGCGAACGTTTTGGCCTGGAAGAGGTAGGCCACCTCATCCTCGACATGCGGCATCCGCTCGAACGCATAGAAGGACAGAAGCAGGCTGACGACGAAAGCGACGACCGCAGGCGCGAGGGCGCTCAACCTGTAAAGCCCGCTGATCGGGCTCTTCACCTGACTCATCGCCGCGAATGTCAGGAAATGGACAAGCGTAAGCCCCACCCCGAGAACTACATGCGCCGCATAAGCAGCGGCAGCAGTCCGCACCATATAGTCGAGCACTGGCACCGAAAGAATACCGGTCATGAGGACGAAAAGCGTGATCTGGGCCAGCCCGAGCCTCTCATTCGCGGTCCGCATGACGCCGCGCAGACCGGCCCAGCCCAGGACCGCAAGCGCCGCCATCGCCTCCGCCCCGATCACACCCCAGGTCGCCCATTCCTTCCAGTTCTTGGGTTGAATACGGATCTCCGGGAACCAATCCGGCCGGGTGATGTAAAGCTGCGCCGCGCCGCCGGTGACGAGGAAGAAGGCAAGAATGCCGAACGCGATCGCCTCGCGCCGCGCGCAGATGCCGAAGACGATCGCAGCGACGCCGCCGACGGTGAAATACCAGCGGTCGATCAGCGCCGAAGGGCGCCCGTACATCTCGTCGGTCACAAGGATCGCCCCGACGATCAGCGCCACACCCAGCCAGATGGCGGCCGCGCCCAATACCCGCATCTCCGCCCTCATGCTCGCGCCTTTGCCTTGGCGATCCGGGCCGGGGGTGCCTCGGCCGCGCTCTCGTTGCCGATGTTCACCAGCTCGCGTTCGATCACCATCGGCCCGCCTCTGACCTGATTGTGGATCGAGGTGATATATTCCCCGAGCATGCCGATGAAGAGAAGCTGGATACCGGAGAGGAAGAACAGCGCCACGATGATCGTGGTCGTCCCGCGTGGTCCTACGCCCCAGCCGAAAAGATAGGCCACAACCGAGAAAAGCGCGAAGAGGATCGAGGCCGCGGCAATCCCGGTTCCGACGAAGGTGCAGGCCCGCATCGGCGCCTTGGTGAAGGCGAAGATCGCATTCAGCGCCTGATCGACCAGCATGAAGAGGTTGTGCTTCGAAACACCCCGCTTCCGCGCCCGCCAGGTATAGGGGATGATGATCCGCTTGAACCCGACCGAGGCGATGATGCCGCGGATATAGGGGTAATGGTCATTGTGCTTCAGCACCGCTTCCAGCACCTTGCGGTCGATCAGCTGGAACTCTCCGACATCGGGCGACAGTTCGAAATCCGACAGCGCATTTACCAGACGGTAGAATATCTTGCGCGATGTTCTTAAGGCAAACGTCTCTTCCCGCGTTGACCGCGCGCCCGCCACGATCTCATAGCCCTGTTCCCACAGTTTCACGAACTCCGGCAGCAATTCCGGCGGGTCCTGCAGATCGACCGGCAACATCACGAGCGTCGCATCGCCCGTGGCATGGCGAAGCCCGTTGAAGGTCGACCGGAACACCCCGAAGTTCCGCGCATTCACCACGATCTTCACGCTCGGGTCCCTTGCCGCGATCCCTTTCAGGATCTCGACCGTGCGGTCGGAAGAGCAATTGTCGATGAAGATATGTTCGCGCTCATATCCCGGCAACTCACGCTCGAAGATGGCCCTGACCGTCTCGTGGCAGGCTTCGACATTGTCCTCTTCATTGTAGCAGGGCGAGACGATCGTGATCTTCTTCATGGGCTGCATCAATCTGTCGGGAAATGAAATGGGCACGACTCGGGCACGCTACGGGACTATTGTTGCACGCTTCTAGCATGGACGGCGGCGGGAACAGCAGTCGGGCGGAAATTGTTGCCAAAAGCGCGCGCTTCTAAGACGGGGCGCAAGATTGTTACTGCCGCAGCCAGGTGACAAGCGCCTCAGCCGGCCTCAGTTTCCGAGGAGTACCTCAGTCGAAACTTGCGTAATTCATCTAAACTATTTCGCTTTGGGGTGAGTGCGCTCTGATTCCTCGGCTATCCTTTCCCGAAACGAGGAGGATTCCATGCCGCTGTCCATGAACCGCGAAGTCTTCATCACCTGCGCTGTCACCGGATCGGGCGGCACACAGGACCGCAGCCCGCATGTGCCGCGCTCGCCCGAACAGATCGCGAATTCGGCGATCGACGCCGCCAAGGCCGGCGCCGCCATCGTCCATTGCCACGTCCGCGACCCTGAAACCGGCAAGCCCTCGCGCGACCCGAAACTCTACCGCGAAGTGACCGAGCGTATCCGTGACAGCGCGACCGACGTCGTCCTGAACCTGACGGCCGGTATGGGCGGCGACATGGTGTTCGGCGATGTGGAAAACCCGCTGCCTCTGAATCCCAAGGGCACCGACATGGGCGGCGCCACGAACCGCATGGAACATGTCGTCGACTGCCTGCCGGAAATCTGCACGCTCGACTGCGGCACGATGAACTTTGCCGAGGCCGATTATGTGATGACCAACACCCCCGGCATGCTGCGGGCGATGGGCGGCATGATGACGGCGGCGGGGGTGCTGCCGGAGATCGAGGCCTTCGACACCGGCCATCTCTGGTTCGCGAAGGAACTGGTGAAAGAGGGCGTCCTGAAATCCCCGGCCATGGTCCAGCTTTGCATGGGCGTACCGTGGGGGGCGCCCAATGACCTCAACACCTTCATGGCGATGGTCAACAATGTGCCCGCCGACTGGAACTGGTCGGCCTTCTCCCTCGGCCGCGACCAGATGGCCTATGTTGCCGCAGCGGTGCTGGCGGGCGGCAACGTCCGCGTCGGGCTCGAGGACAACCTGTGGCTCGGCAAGGGCCAACTCGCGACCAACGCCCAACTCGTCGAGCGCGCGGTCACGATCATCGAGAACATGGGCGCGCGGGTTGTCGGACCGGACGAAGTACGGGCGCGGCTCGGCGTGACTAAGCGGGCGCCGAGGGGGCGCTGATTGTCGGGACGCTGTCGGGACGGATGCCCGACGCGGGCGGGACAGAAAACAGACGGGTAGGGACGGCAATGGCACGGAAAGCGGCAATCATCGGGGGCGGGGTTATCGGTGGCGGTTGGGCGGCGCGCTTCCTGCTCAATGGCTGGGACGTGGCGGTCTTCGACCCCGATCCGCAGGCCGAACGCAAGATCGGTGAAGTGCTGGCAAACGCCCGTGCCGCACTGCCCGCGCTGTCGGACGTTCCGCTGCCGCCCGAGGGCAAGATCACCTTCTGCGGCACGATCACCGAAGCGGTGGAAGGCGCTGAATACATTCAGGAATCCGTCTCCGAACGACTTGGGCTGAAGCACCGGGTCTTCGCCCAGATCCAGCAGGCCTCGCACGGTGTACCGATCGGTTCCTCGACGAGCGGCTTCAAGCCCTCGGAACTGCAGGAGAACGCTGCCGACCCCTCGGTGATCTTCGTCGCCCACCCGTTCAACCCGGTCTATCTTCTGCCGTTGGCCGAGGTCGTACCTAGCGCGAAATCAGACGCAAAAGTCATTGAGAACGCTAAGGAAATTCTCCGTGAAATCGGCATGTTCCCGCTGCATGTCCGCAAGGAAATCGACGCCCATATCGCCGACCGCTTCCTCGAAGCCGTCTGGCGCGAGGCCCTTTGGCTGGTGAAGGATGGTGTTGCCACCACCGAGGAAATCGACGAGGCGATCCGCATGGGCTTCGGCCTGCGCTGGGGTCAGATGGGCCTCTTCGAGACCTACCGTATCGCCGGCGGCGAGGCAGGCATGAAGCACTTCCTCGCCCAGTTCGGGCCCTGCCTGACCTGGCCCTGGACCAAGCTCATGGATGTGCCTGAATTCAATGACGAATTGGTCGATCTGATCGCCGGTCAGTCCGACGAACAGTCGGGCAAATATTCGATCCGCGAGCTGGAGCGCATCCGCGACTCGAACCTCATCGGTTTCATGCGGGTCCTGAAAGACCGCAACTGGGGTGCGGGCAAGGTCCTGAAGGATCACGACAAGATGCTGGCCGCCAGGCTGCCCGAGCCCCCCAAGGCCGAGCCGATGGCGATGGCCCACATGCAGGTGCTGCCGGGATGGATCGACTATAACGGCCACATGACCGAAAGCCGGTATTTGTTCGCCTCTTCAGAAACTTCTGACAATTTTCTCAGGCTGATCGGGGCCGACATGGACTATGTCGCCGGTGGCCACAGCTACTATACGGCCGAGACACATATCATGCATCTGGGCGAAGCAAAGCTTGGCGACCGGTTGACCGGTTCGGTGCAGGTGTTGCATGCCGACGAGAAGCGGCTCCATGTCTTCATCCGCATCACGCGCGGGGACGAGGTCGTGGCGAGCCTTGAACAGATGCTGCTGCATGTCGACATGAAGGCCGGCAAGACCTGCCCGGCGGCGCCGGAGGTGCTTGCGAAGCTCATGCCCATCGCCGAGGCGCACAAGGCACTGCCCATGCCGAAGGACGCCGGGCGTTTCTGTGGGCAGCGCAAGTGAGACGGGTCCTGATCACCGCCGGCGCAAATGGCATCGGCCTGGTGATGGCGCGGGCCTTTGCGGCTGCGGGCGACCGGGTCTGGGTCACTGACGTCGATCCCGCGGCAGTGGGCGCGGCGCCGGCGGGCATCAGGGCGACAGTATGCGATGCGGCCGAAGAAGATTGCATGGCGGCATTGTTCAGCGAAATCAGCGCTGAATGGGGCGGAATTGATGTTCTGTGCTCGAATGCCGGGATCAAGGGTCCGACGGCGGCCATCGAGGAGATGCCGCTGGACGGCTGGCACCAATGCCTGGCCGTCAACCTCGATGGCGCAATGCTGGCTGCCAAGCATGCCGCAAGACTGATGAAGCCTACCGGGTCGGGTGTGATGATCTTCACCTCCTCGACTTCGGGCCTTTACGGCACACCTTACCGCGCGCCCTATGTGGCGGCAAAATGGGCCGTGATCGGTCTGATGAAGACGGTGGCGATGGAGCTTGGACCTTTTGGCATCCGCGCGAATGCCATCTGTCCGGGGTCGGTGAACGGCCCCCGAATCGACCGGGTGATCGAGGCGGAAGCGGAAGCCAAGGGCATGACGCCCGACGCTGTGCGGCAGGGCTATGCGGCGGGCACGGCGCTGAAACGCCTGTCGGACCCCGAAGACGTAGCCAGCATGGCGCTTTTCCTGGCCTCGGACGGTGCGCGCATGATCTCGGGTCAGGCGCTCGCTGTCGATGGCATGACCTACAACGTTGATCCGTAAGGAGAAGAAAATGCATTTCGGATTGACCGAAGAACAGCAGATGATCGTCGACATGACGCGGTCGTTCGTGGAGAACGAGCTTTACCCACATGAAATGACCGTCGAACGCACTGGCGAACTGCCGCTGGAGCTGATCAAGGAAATCCAGAAAAAGGCAATGGAGGCCGGGCTTTACGCGGCGAACATGCCGGCAGAAGTTGGTGGCGCTGGCCTAGATACGCTGTCGTGGCTGCTCTACGAGAAGGAACTGGGCCGCGCGAACTATGCGCTGCACTGGACCTGCGTCGCGCGCCCGTCGAACATCCTTCTGGCGGGGAACGAGGAGCAGCGGGAAAAGTACCTTTACCCCTGTATCCGGGGTGAGACCTGGGATTGCCTTGCCATGACGGAGCCCGGTGCTGGGTCGGATCTGCGCGGCATGAAAGCGAGCGCGCGGCAAGACGGCGACGACTGGATTCTCAATGGAACCAAGCACTTCATCAGCCATGCTGATATCGCCGGTTTCGCCATCGTCTTCATGGCGACGGGTGAAGAACAGACGCCGAGGGGTGCTAAAAAGAAGATCACCGCCTTCTTTGTCGACAAGGGCACGAAGGGGTTCACCGTCCGCGACGGTTACCGCAATGTCTCGCACCGGGGCTACACGAACGCGGTTCTGGAGTTCGACGATTGCCGCCTAAACAAGCGCCAGATCCTCGGCGAGGTGCATAAAGGGTTCGAGGTGGCGAATTCCTGGCTGGGCGCCACGCGGCTGCAGGTGGCATCCACGTGCCTCGGCCGCGCCGAGCGGGCGCTGGGGCATGCGATTTCCTACGCGGCAGAGCGTGAACAGTTCGGCCAAAAGATCGGAAAGTTCCAGGGAATTTCCTTCAAACTGGCAGACATGGCGATGGAACTTAAAGCGGCAGAGCTGCTGACCCGTGAAGCCGCCTGGAAATACGATCAGGGTTCGGTGACCGAGGCCGACATGTCGATGGCCAAGCTGAAGGCGACCGAGGTGCTGGCGATGATCGCCGACGAGGCGATCCAGATCCACGGCGGTATGGGACTGATGGACGAGTTGCCGCTGGAACGGATCTGGCGCGACGCGCGCGTCGAGCGCATCTGGGAAGGGACCAGCGAGATCCAGCGGCATATCATCAGCCGGGAACTGTTGCGGGCATTGGGAGCGTGAGATGCGGGGGCTCTGCCCCCGCACCCCCGGGATATTTGGACCACAATGAAGGATATGAATCAGGTGACGGTACGGCGGGACCTCACGCGGCTCTTTCGGCCGAAATCCATTGCGCTCTTCGGCGGCGGATGGGTGGGCAATGTCATCGCGCAGTTGCAGAAGTCGGGGTACGCGGGCGCGATCTGGCCGGTCAATCCCAAGCGGGCGGATATTCTCGGTGTGCCCTGTTTCGCCTCGATCGACGATCTGCCCGGCGCACCGGATGCGGCCTTTGTGGGCGTGAACCGCGAGGCTTCCATTGACGTCGTGGCGCGACTGTCTGCCATGGGTTCGGGGGGCGCGACCTGCTTTGCAAGCGGGTTCGCCGAAAGCGAGGCCGAAGGGACGGGGGGTGCCGACCTGCAGGCCGAACTGGTGGCGGCGGCGGGCGACATGCCGATTGTCGGACCGAACTGCTATGGGTTTCTGAACTATCTCGACAATGTCACCTTCTGGCCTGACCAGCATGGCGGGCTGACGGTCGAGAGCGGGATTGCCATTGTAGGGCAATCCTCGAACATGGCGATCAACATGACGATGCAGGCGCGCGGCCTGCCGATTGCCTATGTGCTGACCGCTGGGAACCAGGCGCAAACCTCGCTGTCGGAACTGGGGATGATGGCGCTGGATGATCCCCGCGTTACCGCGCTTGGCCTGCATATTGAAGGCTTCGGTGATATCCGGGCGTTCGAGGCGCTGGCGGCTCTCGCGCGGGCGAAGGGCAAGCCGGTCGTGGTGCTGAAGTCTGGTCATTCCGAGGCGGCTCAGGCGGCGACCATGACCCATACTGCCTCGCTTGCCGGCGGGGCTGCGGCCTCGTCGGCGCTGATCGCGCGGTTGGGGATGGTCGAGGTGCGGTCGCTGACGACCTTCCTTGAGGCGCTGAAGCTTCTGCATTTCGGCGGGCCATTGCGGGATGCTGGGATCGGCTCGGTCAGCTGTTCGGGCGGCGAGGCGAGCCTGATGGCCGATTGTGCCTTGGGGACAGCGATTGAATGGCCGGCCTTTTCATCCAAGGGCAAGGCACGGTTGAACGCGATCCTCGGGCCGATTGTGACGGTGGCGAACCCGCTCGACTATCACACGTTCATCTGGGGCGACACCGAGCGGATGACGGACTGTTTCGCGGCCGTTCTGGATGAACAGCGGGCGCTTTGCGTCTTCGTCCTCGATCTGCCGCGGCCGGATCGTTGCAGCCAGGCAGGCTATCGCTGCGCGGTCGATGCGATCATTGGGGCGGCGCGGCGAACGGGTGCGCGGGCGGCGGTCCTGGTCTCGATGCCCGAAAACCTGACCGAGGACCTGGCGGCCGAATTCTCGGCGGCGGGGGTCGTGCCTTTGTTCGGCATGGTCGAGGGGCTTGAGGCCATCGACGTGGCGATCCGGGCAGGGCGGCTGGCGGCGCGCCCGGCGGCTGCGCCGGTTCTGCTGCGCGGCGCGCCGGAGGGTGGTGTGGTTCTGTCCGAGGCCGAGGCCAAGGCCGCACTGGCGGCCCATGGGCTCGACGTGCCGCAATCGGTGACGGCGGCGAGCGCCGAGGCTCTGGCGGTGGCGGCGGGGCGACTCAGGATGCCGCTTGCGGTGAAGGGGCAGGGGATCGCCCACAAGACCGAGGCGGGGGCGGTGAAGCTGCATATCCGGTCGCCAGACGAGGCGGCGGCTGCGGCCCATGCGATGGCAGGCGCGACAGGTTTCCTTGCCGAAGAGATGGTGACGGGGGCGGTGGCCGAGCTTCTGGTCGGGATCACCCGCGACCCGACCGGGCTGATGATGCTGACGCTTGGCGCGGGGGGCGTGATGGCCGAGATGCTGGCCGACACTGCCTCGATCCTGCTGCCGGCGACGAATGACGACATCCGGGCCGCGCTCGGTCGCCTGAAGATCGCGAAGCTGCTGGCCGGATGGCGGGGCGCGAAGGCTGCCGACATGGGCGCCATCGTCCGCGCGGTGCAGGCGATCGCCGCCTATGCGGCGGCCGAGCCGGGGCTGCAGGAGCTTGACGTGAACCCGCTGATCGCGACGCCCGAACGAGCGGTGGCGGTCGATGCTTTGATACGAAAGGCGTGAGAGATGGCTGAGATGCAGATGCGGACCGAGGGGCCGGTCAAGACCCGGCGCGAGGGCGCGATCCTTGAGGTGACGTTGGAAGCGGGGAAGGCGAATGCGATCAGCCTTGCGACGAGCCGGGTGATGGGGCTCGTATTCCGCGATTTCCGCGACGATGACAGTCTCAGGGTCTGCATCCTGCGCGCGGCGGGAGAGAAGTTCTTCTGCCCGGGCTGGGACCTGAAGGCGGCCGCAGAAGGCGATGCAGTCGATGGTGATTATGGCGTGGGCGGCTTCGGCGGGCTGCAGGAATTGCCGAACCTCAACAAGCCGGTGATCTGCGCGGTGAACGGGATTTGTTGTGGTGGCGGGCTGGAACTCGCCTTGTCGGCAGACCTGATCCTTTGTTCCGACAATGCGACCTTCGCGCTGCCGGAAATCCGCTCGGGCACGGTGGCGGATGCGGCCTCGATCAAACTGCCAAAGCGCATTCCCTATCACGTGGCGATGGACCTTCTGTTGACCGGGCGCTGGTTCGATGCCGAGGAGGCGCATCGCTGGGGGATCGTGAAGGAGATCACCACGCCGGAAGACCTGCTGCCCAAGGCCTGGGCTTTGGCGCGGCTTCTCGAAAGCGGGCCGCCGCTCGTCTATGCCGCGATCAAGGAAGTCGTGCGCGAAGCAGAGAACATGCGCTTCCAGGATGCGCTGAACCGGATCACCAAGCGGCAGATGCCGACTGTCGACCGGCTTTATTCGTCGGAAGACCAGCTGGAGGGCGCGCGCGCCTTTGCCGAGAAGCGCGATCCGGTCTGGAAGGGGCGATGAGCCTGCGGGGGGAAGATTTCCGGTCATAGTGCCAGGAAAGGGGGGGCTATGGATTGGGGTTGGGAACAGGTCACCGCGATTGCCACGGTTCTCGGGGTGCTTGGCGGTCTGATCTCCCTTGGCTTTGTCGTCTACGAGGTTCGGCGCAACGCTGACGCGATCGAAGGCGCGACGGTTCAGGGCCTCATGTCGCTTGAGGTTCAGGTGTTCTCCATCCTGACCCAGCATGCAGACGTCTATGAGCGTGGAGCTGAGGATCTGGCGAACCTGACTTCGGGCGAGCGGTTCCTGTTCAACCGGCTGGTTGCCTGCAAGATATCGCTCTTGAACAGCGCCTATGTGCAGTTCGAACAGCAGCTCATCGATCTGGATGTCTGGCAGGCCTATGTCAGGGCCTTCCAGCAGGATGCCGAGGCACCGGGTTACATGACCACCTGGCAGGCGATCCGGCTCAGATATCCCGAGGGGTTTCGGGACAGTCTGGAACAGAACCTTCCTGCGGCCGAACAGGCAGGGTCCGCATGACGGACCGTCCCGGTCTACTCGCCGCGCGGGAACCGTTTCGATTCTTCCAGAATATTCAGATCCATGTGGTTGCGCATGTAGCGTTCGGAGGCAGCCCGGAGCGGCTGGTAGTCCCAAGGGAAATAGGCGCCATTCCTGAGCGCCTTGTAAACGACCCAACGGCGGGCCTGGCTTTGCCGGACCTCTTCATCAAACTGGGTGAGGGTCCAGCGTTCGTCGGCCAACGCGCGCAGGCGTTCGAGTGCCGAGGCGGCGGTGGGGTCACTGACGCGGTTCGCCCGTTCGGCGGGGTCTTCGTCGAGGTTGAAAAGCAACTCCGGGTCGGCCGCGCAGCGGATATATTTCCAGGGGCCGTCGCGCAGGGCAACGAGTGGGGTGATCGAACCTTCGGCGGCATATTCCATGGGAACCGGCGCGCGGGTGTTGCCGGCCGCAACGGGTACGAGGCTTTCGCCTGCCGTCCAGGGCGCCACCTCGTCGAGCGAAAGGCCGGCCAGTGCGGCGAGGGTCGGGGTCACGTCGAGGGTGGAAACTGGCGTGTCGACGCGGCCTGCCTCGATTTCCGGCGCGGCGATCATCAGGGGCACGCGGGCCGAGCCTTCGAAGAAGTTCATCTTGAACCACAGGCCGCGCTCGCCCAGCATGTCGCCATGGTCGGAGGTGAAGAGAATGACCGCCTCCTGCCGGGTCGCTTCGAGCACGTCGAGGATCTCGCCCAGCTTGTCGTCTATGTAGCTGATGTTGGCGAAATAGCCGCGCCGGGCGCGTTCCACATGGGCGGGCGTCACCTCAAGACTGCGCCAGTCGCAGGCATCCATCAGGCGCTGCGAATGGGGGTCCAACGCCGCGTAGGGGATCGGTTCGGGGGCCTTGAGATGCGGGCAGTCCTCGTAAAGGTCCCAGTATTTGCGGCGGGCGACGTAGGGGTCGTGCGGGTGGGTGAAGCTGACGGTCAGGCACCAGGGCCGGGCGTCGGCGCCGCGCGACAGATCGTAGAGCTTCTGGCAGGCCTGGAAGGCGACGTCGTCGTCATATTCGTACTGGTTGGTGATCTCGGCCACGCCCGCGCCGGTTACGCTGCCCAGATTGTGATACCACCAGTCGATGCGCTCGCCCGGTTTCCGGTAGTCCGGCGTCCAGCCGAAATCGGCGGGGTAGATGTCGGTCGTCAGCCGTTCCTCGAAGCCATGGAGCTGGTCGGGGCCGACGAAATGCATCTTGCCCGACAGTGCGGTCTGATAGCCTGCGCGGCGCAGGTGATGGGCGTAGGTCGGGATATCGGAGGCGAACTCTGCGGCATTGTCGTAAACGCGGGTCTTCGAGGGCAGCTGCCCCGACATGAACGAGGCGCGGCCCGGCGCGCAAAGCGGCGAGGCCGTGTAGCAGGTCGAAAAGCGCGCCGAACGGGCGGCGAGACGCTTCAGATTGGGCGCATGCAGCCAGTCCGCCGGGCCATCGGGAAAGAGCGTGCCGTTCAGCTGGTCGACCATCAGGATCAAAATGTTCGGGCGTGACATGGGCGGGCTCCTTTTTCTGTAGCTATGTCATTCAAACCTCATATAGTGCGGGGCGAAAAGCCCTTGAATCACGATGGGCATCATAAACAGGGATTATGGAAAAGCTCGACCTCGGAGCGCTGGATCTTGTGGCCGCGATCGTGCGGGCGGGAACGCTCACCGGCGCGGGGGATGCGCTTGGCATGAGCCAGCCCGCGGTCAGCACCCAGTTGCGGCGGATCGAGGCGGGGCTTGGACGCGCGCTCTTCCATCGTTCGCCCGGCGGATGCCGGCTGACGGCGGCGGGCGAGATCCTGTGGCGGGCGGCGGAACCGGCGCTAGCCCGGATCGAAGCGGCAGTCGATGAGATTGCGGTCATGGGGCGGGACGAAATACTGCGGGTCACGACCGATTTCGGTTTCGCCTCCCTCTGGCTTCTGCCCAATCTGGGTGCGTTCCGCGAGGCCCATCCGGGGATGGAATTGCAGGTCATCGCCTCGCAGGCGCCGCAGGCACCGCGCGTGGGCGAGGTCGCGGTGCGGTTTGCGCGCAAGGGTGCGGTGACGGCAGGCGCGCGGCTGTTGATCGAGGAGCGAGCCATGCCGGTTTGCGCCCCCGCCCATCCGGCAGCGCTTCGGGGACTTGACGGGGCGACGCTTCTGCATTTGCAGGCGAGGACCGATGCGCCATGGCTTGATTGGGACGGCTGGCTCGCCGATAGCGGACAGACAGCCAGACCGGGACGGGGCGACCTCAGGCTGAACACATATGACCTTGTCGTGCAGGCGGCGCGGGCGGGGCAGGGGGTTGCGCTTGGCTGGCTGCCCCTCGTCGAACCTTACCTTGAAGACGGATCGCTGGTGGCAGCGGGGCCGGTCGTGCACCGGACAGATAGCGGATACTGGCTGGAAGTGGGGCCGGGCGGCGGCCGGGCGGCGACGGCATTCTCGGACTGGCTTCGCGGCATGTTGCCCGAAGCGGCGCAACGGACAGAGTTGGAGACGGCATGAAGGTGCGGACGGATTTCCCCCGCAAGGTAGCAGAAACGGCGGACATGGGGATCGTCCTGCAGGACGGCACCCGGCTCTCTGCTCGGGTCTGGATGCCGGAGGATGCCGCCGACAATCCGGTGCCCGCGATCCTGGAATACATCCCCTATCGCAAGCGTGACGGGACGCTGGCGCGCGACGAGCTGATGCACCCGTATTTCGCTGGTCATGGCTATGCCGCGGTCCGCGTCGATATCCGCGGCAATGGCGACAGCGACGGGTTGATGGAGGACGAATACAGCGAGCAGGAACTGGCAGATGCCTGCCGGATCATCGACTGGCTGTCGCGTCAGCCCTGGTGTACCGGCGCGGTGGGGATGATGGGGAAAAGCTGGGGTGGGTTCAATTGCCTGCAGACCGCTTTCCTGCAGCCGCCGGCGCTGAAGGCGGTCATCTCGGTCTGCTCGACCACCGACCGGTTCGCCGACGATATCCATTTCAAGGGCGGCTGCCTTCTGGGCGAGAATTTCGGCTGGGGGATGGTGATGCTGTCCTATTCCTCGCGCCCGCCGGACCCGGCCTTGCGCGCGGACTGGCGGGAGGAATGGCTGAAGCGGCTGGAGGCGGAGCCGTTCCTCGCGCCCCGCTGGGCGAGCCATCAGGCACGGGACGACTATTGGAAACATGGATCGGTCTGCGAGGATTATGCCCGCATGACCGTGCCGGTGCTTTCGATCGGCGGCTGGGCCGACAATTACATGAATACGGTCGCGGCGCTTTGCGAGAATGTGCCCGCGCCGGTGCAGGGTCTCGTCGGGCCGTGGGTGCACCAGTATCCCCATCAGGCGGTGCCGGGACCGGCGATCGGTTTCCTACAGGTGGCTGTCAGATGGTGGGACCGCTGGCTGAAGGGCATCGAGAATGGCGCCGAAGAGGATGGCGCCTATCGTGCCTGGATGCAGCATTCCGCGCCGCCCGATGCCTCGGCGCCTTACCGGCCGGGCCATTGGGTGGTTGAGCGCGACTGGCCGTCAGCGCGCGTCCAGTCGCATCGGTTGCATCTTGGCCCGCAGGGGCTGGGCACATCCGGGCCGCTTCATCACGTGATCAACACGCCGCAACATGTCGGGTTGCAGGCGGGTGAATTCTTTCCGATGGGGCTGAACGCCGAAATGCCAGGCGATCAGCGCGAGGATGATGGCCTGTCGGTATGTTTTGACGGCGCGCCGCTCGACGAGCCGCTCGATCTGCTTGGCGCGGCGCGGATGTCGCTGACCCTGTCGTCAGATCGGCCCCGTGCCAATCTGATCGCGCGGCTCTGCGACGTGGCGCCCGACGGCTCCTCGGTCAGGATCGCGCACGGGATGCTGAACCTCTGCCACCGGAAGGATCGCGCGCGGCCCACGGACATGCTGCCGGGGCAGGCGGAAGAGGTGGTGCTGACGCTTGATCAGATGGCCTATCGGCTGGCACCCGGGCACCGGCTCAGGCTCGCGCTCTCGACCAGCTACTGGCCCTTCGTCTGGCCTGCGGCCGATGCAGCGACGTTGACCCTGACCGAAGGAACGCTCGATCTGCCGGTGCATGCGGGGTCGACTAGCGATGAATGGCAGCCGCCGGAACCGGAAAGCGCCCGCCCCTGGAACCATCGCATCCTGCGCGAGGGCCATGCCGCACGCCGGATCGAGCGCGATCTTTTGTCCGGTCGGCAGGTGCTGGTGGTCGAAGAGGACGGTGGTGACCGCGAGAACCTCGACCACGGTCTGATCAGCGGCGAGACCATGTCGGAACGCTGGGAGATCGACGCGGCCGACCCCCTGTCGGCGCGGGCGACGATCCGCTGGGAACAACGTCTCAGCCGGGGCGACTGGAACGTGCGGACCGAGGCCACAGGTGAGATGACCGCAACCGCCGATGCGCTCGTCACGAAAGCGCGGCTGACGGCCTGGGAAGGTGAGACGGTCATCTTCCAGCGGGACTACGAAGATAGTGTGCCGCGTGTGCACCTATGAAAATTTGCTCACGACGGCATTTTTTGTTGTCAAACCAAAGTGTCAGTGTTCATGATTGACTCGCAAATCAACAAAACCAAACCGGGGAGATGAGGATGAAAGACGATCTGGCCAAACTGCTGGATTTTATCGATGGCGCCGGCCTCAGCCGCCGCAGCTTTCTGACGCGCAGCGCCGCCTTCGGCGCGACGGCCGTTGTGGGTACCGCGCTGACCACCGGCCGCGCGTCGGCCGAAGAGCCCAAGAAGGGTGGTGTCCTGAAGATAGGTCTCGGTGGCGGCGAAGCCACCGATACGCTCGATCCGGGCCTTGCCGACAGCCAGGTACCCTTCGCACTGAACCGCAACTGGGGTGACACGATCGTGCGCGTCACGCCGGACGGCCAAATCGAGCCCCGGCTCGCCGAAAGCTTCTCGTCCAACCCCGAAGGCACGGAATGGACCTTCACCATCCGCCAGGGCGTGAAGTTCCACGATGGCAGCGATATGACCGTCGATGACGTTGTCGCGACCTTCAAGCGCCATTCGGACGAGAATTCCAAATCCGGCGCGCTCGGCATCATGAAGGGCATCAGCGACATTTCGGCCGACGGCCAGAATGTGGTGATGAAGCTCGAAACCGGCAATGCCGACCTTCCCTACCTCTTGGCCGACTACCACCTGGTCATCCAGCCCAAGGGCGGCGTGGACAATCCGGCCGCCGGGATCGGCACCGGCGCCTACAAGGTCGTCTCGGCTGAGGCAGGCGTGCGCTATGTGCTCGAGAAGAACGCCGACGACTGGGACACGACGCGCGGCCATTACGACGGTGTCGAGATTCTCGTCATCAACGATTCGACCGCGCGCAACTCCGCGCTGCAGGCCGGCCAGGTCCATATGATCAACCGGGTCGATCCGAAGGTCGCGCAGCTACTGTCGAAGACGCCGGGCGTGGTCGTCACCAACATCTCGGGCCCCGGCCATTACGTCTTCATCATGCATTGCGATACCGCGCCCTTCGACAACAACGACCTGCGACTCGCGCTGAAATATTCGATCAACCGTCAGGAAATGGTCGACAAGATCCTCAGCGGCTACGGCGGGGTCGGCAACGACATTCCGATCAACGCCTCCTATCCTTTGTTCGACGCGACGCTGGAACAGCGGCCCTACGATCTGGCGAAGGCGGCCGAACACTACAAGGCCTCGGGTCATGACGGCAGCCCGATCGAGCTTCTGGTCGCCGACGGTGCCTTCCCGGGCGCGGTCGATGCCGCGACGCTCTGGCAGGCAAGCTGCGAACAGGCGGGCATCCCGCTTGTCGTCAAGAAGGTGCCGGACGATGGCTACTGGTCGGATGTCTGGAACGTGAAGCCCTTCTGCGCGAGCTACTGGGGCGGGCGCCCGGTGCAGGACCAGATGTATTCCACCGCCTATCTCTCGACGGCGGAATGGAACGACACGCGGTTCAAGGATCCGGAATTCGACGCCCTTCTCATCGAAGCACGCGCCGAGACCGATACGACCAAGCGTCAGGAACTCTACAGCAAGATCGCCCATATCCTGCGCGACACTGGCGGCGTGATCGTGCCGATGTTCAATGACTATATCGACGGTCATTCGGAAACGGTCGCGGGCTGGATCGAGGATCCGACCACCGAAATGATGGGTGGCTGGGCCGCGCAGAAAACCTGGTTCGCCTGACAGCGATCCGCTCTCCCGCCCGGGATCGCCCCGGGCGGGAGGCAACCCGGCAGAAGATCGGGGACAGAAAAGGCTTGCGAATAATCATCATGCGCATAGCGTGATCCTGACGGAAGATAATTGCTCTGGGGAGGAAGCAATATGAATGACGAACTGCGTTATCTTCTTGCGCGCACCGCGCAGGGCAAGCATTCGCGCCGCGATTTTCTCGGTCGCGCCGGGGCGCTCGGGATGACGACGGCGATGGCCGGATCGCTCCTCGCGACCGCCGCCCGGGCCGAGGGACCGAAGAAGGGCGGTACGATCATCGCCGGCATGCAGGGCGGTGAATCCACCAATACGCTCGACCCCGCGCTCGCCGCCTCCGAAGTGCCGTTCGCGGTCAACATGACCTTCGGCGAGATGCTTCTGGACGTAAGCCCGACGAACGAGCTGGTGCCGCGCATCGCCGAGGAATATTCCTCTTCGCCCGACGCGAAGGTCTGGCAGTTCAAGATCCGGCAGGGCGTCGAATTCCATAACGGCAAGACGCTGACCGCCGACGACGTGATCGCGACGCTGCAGCGCCATACCGACGAGAAATCCCAATCCGGCGCGCTTGGTATCGTGCAGGGCATTTCCGAGATGAAGGCCGAAGGCGACATGGTGACGCTGTCGCTTGCCGCCGCCAACGCCGACCTTCCCTATCTGCTGGCCGATTATCACCTGGTGATCCAGCCGAACGGCGGTGTGGACGATCCGGCCGCCGGGATCGGCGCGGGCGCCTACAAGGTGGCGGTGAACGAACCGGGCGTCCGCCATGGTTTCGAGAAGTTCGCCAACTATTGGGATGACGCTTCCGGTCACGCTGATCAGGTGGAAATCCTCGTGATCAACGACACGACCGCGCGGGTGGCAGCACTTCAGGCCGGTCAGGTCCATATGATCAACCGGGTCGACCCGAAGGTCTACAAGCTCTTGAAGGCCGCGCCGGGGCTACAGGTCGTCAATTCGCCGGGTCGCGGGCATTATGTCTTCATCATGCATTGCACGGCAGCACCTTTCGACAACAACGACCTCAGGATGGCGCTGAAATATGCGATCAACCGTCAGGAAATGGTCGACAAGGTGCTGGGCGGGCTTGGCTCCATCGGCAATGATTTCCCGATCAACGCGGCCTATCCTATGTTCGACGAAACGATCGAGCAGCGCGAGTACGATCCCGACAAGGCGGCCTTCCACTACAAGGCGTCGGGCCATGACGGCAGCCCGATCGTCCTGCGCACCGCGACCGGTGCTTTCCCGGGTGCGGTCGAAGCCGCGCAGCTCTATCAGCAATCGGCCGCTGCTGCCGGCATCCCGCTGGAGATCGTGCGCGAACCCGATGACGGGTACTGGTCGAACGTCTGGAACGTCCAGCCCTTCTGCGCCAGTTACTGGGGCGGGCGCCCGGTGCAGGACCAGATGTATTCGACGGCGTACCTGTCGACGGCGGAATGGAACGACACCAAGTTCCACAACGAGAAGTTCGACGGGCTGCTGATCGCGGCGCGCGCCGAACTCGACCAGGCCAAGCGCAAGCAGATGTATTCCGACATGGCCCACATCCTGCGCGACGAGGGCGGTCTGATCCTGCCGATGTTCAACGATTTCGTCGAGGCTGTTTCCGACGCGATCGGCGGCTGGGAAACCGACCCCAACGGCGAACTGATGAACGGTCGCGCCATGACCAAGTGCTGGCTGGCCTGACGGCCGGTCCAACAAGACTATCCGGCTGGCCGATGCGCCAGCCGGATCAATATCCGGGGGGACGATGCATCCAGTCGTGAAACTCATCGCCCAGCGCCTTGCGTTGGGCCTCCTTCTCCTCCTTGCCGTCTCTGTGCTCATTTTTGCAGGCACCGAGATGCTGCCGGGCGACGTGGCGCAGGCCATTCTCGGCCAGTCGGCGACCGAGACGGCACTAAGGAACCTGCGCGAGGAGATGGGGCTGAACCAACCGGCCATCACCCGCTATTTCCAGTGGCTCGGCGGCATCCTGCAGGGCGACCTCGGTACGGCCTTGTCCAACAAGAAGGAAATTGCGACCGAGATCGGTGCGCGGCTCGGCAACACTCTCTTCCTCGCCTTCTGGGCGGCGGCGGTTTCCGTGCCGCTCGCCATCGGGCTTGGCCTTCTCGCGGTGCGCTACCGTAACCGTTGGCCGGACAAGCTGATCTCCGGCGTGACGCTGGCGACGATCTCGCTGCCGGAGTTCGTGGCGGGTTACATCCTGATGTACCTGCTGACGGTGAAATTCCGCATCTTCTCGCCGATCTCCACCATCTATGACAGCATGTCCTTCGGCCAGAAGCTGAACGCCATCGCGTTGCCGGTCATGGTTCTGGTCCTGGTGGTCCTGGCCCATATGATGCGGATGACGCGGGCCGCGATCCTGAACGTGATGCAGTCCGCCTATATCGAGACGGCGGAGCTGAAGGGGCTGAGGCCCCTGACCATCATCGCCCGCCACGCGTTCCCGAACGCCATCGCCCCGGTCGTGAACGTCGTGATGCTGAACCTCGCCTATCTGGTGGTCGGCGTTGTCGTCGTCGAAGTGGTCTTCGTCTATCCCGGCATGGGCCAGTATCTGGTCGATCATGTGACCAAGCGTGATGTGCCGGTGGTGCAGGCCTGTGGCCTCATATTCGCCGCCGTCTATATCGGCCTGAACATCTTCGCCGATGTGATCTCGATCCTAGCAAACCCGCGTCTGAGGCACCCGAAATGAGCCGCATTCCTCTGTCCGCGCTCATCGGTCTGGTGATGACCGGGGCGTTCTTCTTCACCGCGATCTTCGCGCAATGGCTGGCACCCTACGGGCTGAACGAGGCCGTGGGCGATGTCTGGGAAAATCCCTTCTGGTCGTCGGAGCCATCGGAATATCTTCTGGGCACCGACAATATCGGCCGCGATCTCCTGAGCCGGATGATCTATGGCTGCCAGATCACCATCCTTCTGGCCACCGCCTCGTCGGCCGTGGCCTTCCTCACCGGCTCGATCCTCGGCTTCACCGCTGCGGTGGTCGGTGGTTGGGTCGATCAGGTGCTGTCACGCCTCGTCGATCTCTTCATGTCGCTGCCGTCGCTGATCCTTGCGCTGGTGATCTTGTCGGTCCTGAACGTGACGCTTCCGGTGCTGATCCTGGTGATGGGGCTTCTGGATTCCACCCGCGTCTACCGTCTGGCCCGCGCGGTCGCCGTGGATATCGTGGTGATGGATTATGTCGAGGCAGCGCGCCTTCGGGGCGAGGGGACGAAATGGATCATCTTCCGCGAGATCCTGCCCAATGCACTGTCGCCGCTCGTGGCCGAACTCGGCCTCAGATTCATCTTCGCGGTTCTCTTTATCTCGACCCTTTCCTTCCTCGGCCTCGGCGTCCAGCCGCCGCTCGCCGACTGGGGCGGCATGGTGAAGGAAAACAAGGACGGGCTCGTCTACGGCATATCGGCGGCGCTGGTGCCGGCGATCGCCATCGCCGTCCTCGCGATCTCGGTCAATCTCGTGGCCGACTGGGTCCTGAACCGGACCACCTCGCTGAAAGGAGGCCGCGGTGCGTGACATGTCAGACAAACCGCTTCTCGATATCCGCGATCTGAAGATCGAGGCGACCGTCTATCCGCCCGGCGAAAAGCCGAAAACGATGACCCTGGTTCATGGCGTGTCGCTGACCGTCGAGAAGGGCAAGGTGCTTGGCCTGATCGGCGAAAGCGGCGCGGGCAAATCGACCATCGGCCTGTCATCCATGGCCTACGGCCGCGGCGGGGTGCGGATCTCGGGCGGCGAGATTTTCGTGAATGGCCGCGACATCATGAAGGGTGGTGCGCAGGGCTTGCGCGAACTGCGCGGCAAGGAAGTGACCTATGTGTCGCAATCCGCAGCCGCCTCCTTCAATCCGGCCAAGCGGCTGATGGAACAGGTGATCGAGGCCTCGCTTATCCATGGCTTGATGTCGAAGTCCGACGCCGAGGCGCGGGCGGTAGGTCTTTTCCGCAAGCTCGGCCTGCCGAACCCCGAAACCTTCGGCGAGCGCTATCCCCATCAGGTGTCGGGCGGCCAGCTGCAGCGGGCGATGACGGCGATGGCGCTGTGTCCCAAGCCCGATCTGGTGGTGTTCGACGAACCGACGACCGCGCTTGACGTGACGACGCAGATTGACGTCCTGATGGCGATCAAGGAAGCGATCCGCGATACCGGGGTTGCCGCGCTTTATATCACGCACGACCTCGCCGTGGTGGCGCAGGTCTCGGATGAGATCATGGTGCTGCGCCACGGCAAGATGGTGGAATGGGGCACGACCGACCAGATCATCAACAAGCCGCGCGAGGACTATACGCGCGCCTTGGTGTCGGTGCGCTCGCATGAACATGCCGAAAAGCCCTCGTCCGGCGATCCGGTCCTGAAGGTCGAGAATGTAACGGCGCGCTATCGCTCGGTGCCGATCGACGTCCTGAAGAATGTCTCGGTCGAGATCGAGCCTGGCCATACGCTAGCGGTGGTGGGCGAGAGCGGATCGGGCAAGTCGACGCTTGCCCGCGCCATCACCGGCCTTCTGCCGCCGATGCGCGGCCAGATGATCTTCAACGGCCGCACGCTTTCGAACGACCTTGCGGGCCGGACGAAGGAAGACCTGCGCGAGCTGCAGATGATCTACCAGATGGCAGACGTTGCGATGAACCCGCGCCAGACGGTGGCGACGATCATCGGGCGGCCGCTGGAGTTCTACTTTGGCCTCAAAGGCGCGGAGCGCGATCGCAAGGTGCAGGAGCTGCTCGACCAGATCGAGATGGGCAAGGGCTTTGCCGACCGCTACCCGGCCGAGCTTTCGGGCGGTCAGAAACAGCGTGTCTGCATCGCCCGCTCGCTTGCCGCCAAGCCCAAGCTCATCATCTGCGACGAGGTGACATCGGCACTTGATCCGCTGGTGGCGGAAGGGATCCTCAAGCTGCTTCTCGATCTTCAGAAACAGGAGAAGGTTGCCTATCTCTTCATTACCCACGACCTCGCGACCGTTCGCGCCATCGCTGACAGTATCGCTGTGATGTACAAGGGGCAGGTGGTACGTTACGGACCGAAGTCCGACGTGCTGGCGCCACCCTTTGACGATTATACCGACCTTCTTCTTTCGTCTGTGCCTGAACTCAGGCTCGGCTGGCTTGAAGAGGTGATCGCGCATCGCAAGATGGAGAGCGCCGGCAACTGAGCGGCTGGCGCCTTCACACTTTCCGGACAAGAACATGGCCAACAAGCTTCTGCTGATCATCCTCGACGGCGTGCCCTATGCAAACTGGCGCCGCCTGTTCGGCAATCTCGAAGGCTGGGTGGAGGCGGGCGAGGCGCAGGTCTGGCGCATGCGCTCGGTCCTCCCCTCGACCTCGGCCTGCTGTTACGCCTCGATCCATACCGGCCTGACGCCGCAGGTTCACCGGATATGGGACAATGCCGATATCCGGCGGCTGGAATTTCCGGATATCTTCTCGGAAGCGACGAAGGCCGGGATGAAGACCGGTGCCGTGACCCACAGCTACTGGTCGGAATTCTTCAACCGGGCGCCCTTCGATGTTGTGCGCGACATCGAATATGACGAGCCGGGCGGGCCGATCACTCATGGCCGCTTTCATACGATGAAAGGCTATGGCCACGACAACCAGATGACGCCCGCCGATTACGACCTATTTGGCACGCTGACCCGGCTCTGCGAGGTCAAGGGCATCGACTACGGCATCCTTCACACCTGCACGCTCGACAGCATGGGGCACCGGTTCTATCACGACTGCGAGGCGATGGATAATGCCTGTTTCTCGATGGATGCGACGCTTGCCCCCTTCATCGACCGCTGGCGGCGCGGTGGGTACGAGGTGATTGTGACCGCCGATCATGGCCAGGACGGGCGCGGCCATCATGGCGGCACCGGCGAGGCGCAGCGCGATTTCGCGCTTTACTATTTCGGCCCGGCCGAGGGTCCGGCACCCGATGTGCTGCTTGATCAGCTGCAGTTGGCGCCCACGATCCTTTCGCGCCTCGGCGTGCCTCAACCCGAGACGATGAAGGGCGAAAGCTTCCTCTTCTGAAGTTCAGGACCGGTAGTCCGAGCCTTCATCATCGAGGATCGCCTTCATCTCGCTCAGGTGCGCCTGGGCGAAGCCGGGGTAGGTCTCCCATTCACGCGCCGTCTTTTCGGCGATATCGTCAGAGAGCACCCGCAAGGGCCGCCCGGTCTGCAGGGCGCGGATATAGGTCTCGGCCGCGCGCTCGAAATAGTAGAGCCGATGAAAGGCTTCAGCGATGGTCGGGCCGATGACCAGAACGCCATGATTGCCCATGATCATCGTGGTGATCTTCGGGTCCGACAGCATCTGCGCGCAACGCGCGCCTTCCTCCTCGAACGCCATGCCGCCGAAATGATCGTCCACCACATGGCGGCCGAAGAACATCGCGGTGTTCTGGTCGATCGCGGGCAGGCGGGAATCGGCAAGGCTCGCGAGCACCGTCGCATGGACGGAATGGACATGCATCACCACCCGCGCATGCGGGCAGGCGCGGTGGACCGAGCCATGCAGGCCCCAGGCGGTCGGGTCCGGCGCGTCCGGGCGATCCATCGTGGCGGGATCGTTCGCGTCGATCTCCAGAAGGTCCGAGGCGCGGATGCGGGCGAAATGCCGCCCGTTGGGGTTCATCAGAAAGCGCGAGCCGTCGGCATTCACCGCGCAGGAGAAATGATTGGCGACGGCCTCGTGCATGTTGAGCCGCGCGGTCCAGCGGAAACAGGCGGCAAGGTCGGTACGCTCTGCCACATGGGTGAGGTTCGGGCGTTCATGCTGGGTCATTCTCGTTCCTTTCACAAAGCGCCGCGCCAGGGAATTTCTCCGCGCCCGAGCGCGCGGATACCATCGACGATGTTTGCAAAACTCCGCCCGGCGCGGCCGACGGTGCGGCGAGCCCGCAGATAGCCGTGGACGAGGCCGGGCTCGGTCACCGAATGGGCCTGCCCGCCCGCGCGGCGGACCTTTTCGGCATAGGCGGCGCCGTCGTCGGCGAGAGGATCGCATTCGGCCACATGGATGAGCGTCGGCGGCAGGCCGGTGAAATCGTGGTCGATGAGCGGCTGCGCGGTCGGGTCGCTTTCGGGCTCGATGCCATCCTCATAGCGAACAGTGCCGTAGAACAGTACGTCATCGCGGGTCAGCATCGGCGCCTTTGCATGGTCGATGTAGCTGCCCTTGTCCTTGTCGCCTCCGAGGACGGGATAGATCAGCACCTGACCTCGCAGAGGCAAGCCAAGGCCACGCGTCGCATGGGCGACCGCGGCAGCAAGGTTGCCACCTGCACTGTCGCCCGCAAGGACGAGCGGACCGGGAAAGGCCGCCGCCACTGCACTGAAGGCCGCCAACGCATCGTCGAAATGGGCCGGGTGACGATATTCTGGCGCGAGGCGATAGTCGGCCGCGACAACCCGATAGCCGGTGCCAACCGCGATCTCGGCGCAGACATCGTCGTGGCTTTCAAGCCCGCCGACCACGAAGCCGCCGCCATGCAGATAGACGACTGTCGCGGTCGGCGGTGTCCCCTCAGGCACATAAAGGCGGCAGGGAATGCCGCCAAAGGCGCGATCCTCGACTGTAAGGCCGGGTGGATAACCGCGATGGAAGGCGCGGCACATCGCATCATAAATCTCTCGCTGACGTTCGATCGGATAGGTCGCGGTTTCCGGCGGGTACCAACTTTCGCTTTCCCGGATGAAGGCCCAGGTCTCGGCGTCGATCAATTTCTTATAGTCGGGCAAGGGCGCTTCCTCTTCGCTTTCAGAGTTCCACCGCCGGGCGGGGCGGGCGCGCGCATTTGCGACACCGGCGCGCCGGAACCGGCCTCAGCCTGCGGAAGGATGGATCGCTGGCCGGTAGCCTGCAGCGATGATCCGGACGAAGGGATCGGGCGTCAACACCGGAACCGTCTGCGGTATCCGGCAGGGCAGGGCAGGGGAATAGCCGCCGGGGCGCCAGGGCAGGAAAGCCTTTCGCAGGCGAAGTGCGGGCTGGCCGTCGATCAGCGCAAAAGTGCCGTCGGGCAGGTCCTCCGCGTGCGCGTCAAAGCGGCGCTGCCTGCCGGTCGCCGGATCAAGCCGCGCCGCATGAAGGATGAAGTCCATCGCGTCGGCACCGGGCGCGTCCGGCAGACCCGCACGGCGCCAGGCAGCCTGAAAACGTTCATAGTCAGCGCGACGGCATTCGGCGCAGGGGCGATGACCGGCGGCGAAAGCCACGGCTTCATCAAGGAAGAACAGTTCAGTATAGCGGCCGGGCTGCAAGAGCGCACGCCTGCGATCCTTGAAGCGGGTCAGGCAGGTGATCCAGCGTTTACCGTTGCAGTTCCGGCGAATGTTGCCGTCCGCACCGTGCAGGCAGCCGCGATTGCCCATGAAGAGGCCGCGCGCCGGATCGGCGATGATCGAAGAAAAGGGTGTCACGCGGTTCTGGTGGGGCATCCTCGATCTCAGGTGGCGCCGCTCCGGCTCAACCTTGCTTGCGGGCGCCAGCATGGGCTGGCTTTTGCCGATGCCGCAAGCCGAAAGATGCCGATGGCAGGACAGTTACCGCCGACCCGATCACGCTTGCGTAGGGCCCCCTTGGCTTGGGGGCGGTGCCGCTCCATGTCGGTGGCGACCGCAGGCCCGGCTCTTCCCAACGGAGCATCGCTCCCTTCCCCTCCGACCCGGCCGGGTCTGCGGCAACAAAAGGAGAAGAGAATGAAAGAGGCACTTTTCAAAGCCGGGCTGGCGCTCGCGTTCGGGGCCACGCTTGCCGTTCCCGCAAGCGCCGGGGGCCTGTCTGCGCCCCAGTCCGAAGCGCCGGTTGTCGCGCCCGCTCCGATCATCGCGCCCAGCGCGGACTGGACCGGCGGCTGGGTCGGCGCCAAGCTCGGCTACGGCGATGCGTCGTACGGGGCAAATGACGGGACCGGCGCCACCTACGGCATAGCGGGCGGCTATGACTGGGATTTCGGCCAGTGGATCGCCGGTGTCGGCCTCGATTGGGACAAGACGAATATCGATCTCGGCAACGCGGGCGACAACCTCGATTCGATCGCGCGCCTGAAGTTCCGCGCCGGCGCAGATCTTGGCCGGACCTTCCTTTACGGGACGGCGGGTGCTGCGCGCGCCAAGGCCGATATCGGCGGGGCGAGCGTCAGCGACAATGGCTGGTTCGGCGGTGTGGGTCTAGATTATGCGCTCACGAACCAATGGACGCTTGGCGGCGAGATCCTGACCAACCGCTTCAACGATTTCGGCAACACCGGCACCGACCTTGATGCCACCACCGCGAGCGTCAATCTCGGCTTCCGCTTCTGACCCGACCGCCGGATGCGGGCTTGCACCGGCCCGCGTCCGGCCCGCGACCGGGCCGTCACCACCGGCCGGTCGCCCCTCCGCCGGACGAGCGTCCGCCCCCGAAGGAGTCGTCGCTGCTGTCGCGGTCGGACATGCGGCCGAGGCTGTCACGACGCTCCTCGCGCCAGTCGCAATTGTCGCACCGGGTAGCGCCGAATCCGCGTACTGTTCCGGCATCTGGAGCAACATGGTCGCGATGCAAGCCGCGGCGTCCGCAGGACGGGCAGCGGCGATAGGGAAGCGCCCAGCCTTCGATCCGACGCCGAAATACAGCGAAGATCATGAAACCGGCGGCGGCAAGTCCGATCAGCAGCGAGAAAAGGTCATGGCGGCTCCAACGCTCGGCCGCAGGCAGCGTTTCGGGCGGCAGTTCGGCCAGATGGCGGCGGGCGATGCGCTCGATCAGCTGATCGACGCCCGCGCTGATCGCTGTGCCCGGCCGCCCGGCACGCAACTCGGGCACGATCCAGCGGCTGACGATATCCTGCGCGGTCACATCAAAGCCCTGATCATAACCCGCGCCAAGCTGTACCCGCACGATGCGATCCTCGCTCAGCACCAGCAGCATGATGCCATCGTTCAGATCGGGCCGCCCCACGCCCCAGTGATTGAACAGATCCTGCGCGAAACGCTCAACCGTCACACCAGCATCGTAGGCGGCCTGTGAGGAGAGCGTGACGACGGTCACCTCGACGCCTGTCTCGGTTTTCAGCGCACGAAGACGGTCGCGCAACGCCGCAGCATCCCCGTCGGGGACGAGATGCGCCTCATCGGTCAGATAGGGATCGGTCGAGGACGGATAGGTCGCGGCCATGGCGGCACCGCCGAGGCTCAGAAGCGCAAGCAATATGCGAAGGAAAGACATCATTCTTTACTCCCACCGGCCTTTCCTGCCTGTCTAACCCGCAGAACAGCCCAGCGGCAATGCCGCTCAGCCGCAGGTCCGGCCTGTCGTATGACCGTCGCGGTTTCGCGCCAATTCCGACATTTTCTTCTGAGAGATACCGATAGATCATTGTTCATGATATTGACACATCATCGGGCGGTATTTCCGTCCCAACCAAAGAAGAACAGTAACGAGGTCTGACATGTCACTCTCACGCAGGGCACTTCTTGGAACGGCGCTCTGCGCCCTCGGTGTGACCGCCGGCTGCGTCGGCGGCGGGGGCGAAGCCTTCCGAACTTACTATGATCAGCCGGTCCCGTCCGACGTGGCGCGCAGCTGGCGCGTGACCCAAGTCGTGGTGACTGCGCCGCATTCGCTGAAAGTCTCCGAAGAGCGGAGCTATGAGCCGAAGGCGGATATCGTCTGGCGCGAGGATCCCGAGGGCGACCGTTATGCGCAGGTCGAGAAGCTCATGCGCGATGCGATTGCACGGGGCGCGAGCGGCCTGCGCGGCTCGGTTCCGGTACGGTTCGAGGTCACCATGACCCGCTTCCACGCCCTGACATTCGAGGCGGAATCGCTGCCTTACAAGAACATCGGCGTCCACAACGTCAACTTCATCATGAAGGTCGTGAACGCGCGCACCGGCGAAGTTCTGGTCGGTCCGTCGGAGATGGAGGCCTCGCTACCCGCGATGACCGGCAACGAGATGATCGCTGCGCGGATTCGCGGCGAGACGCAGAAATCGCAGATCCAGGCACATGTTGCCCGCACGATCCGGGCCTGGCTGAGCCTTGCCCCGGACAATCGCGGCAGCTTCAGCCGCGCGGGCGCCTGACCGGCGCCACCCTAGTCGAACGGGGCGAGCGCGGCCTGAGCCTTCCGGGTCAGGCCCGCCCGCACGATCCTGTAGGATTGCGACAGCCTGTGGCGCAGTTCCTCATGCGATGTGTCGACCGGCAGATAGATCCATGACCGGTGGAAATAGGGCGCACGCTCGCCCACGCCCGCGGCAATCAGCATCTCGGCCGTTTCAACGGAGTCGGTCTTGACCGAGACGCCGGTCTGGATGGCGCCCACGCAGGCGAACATCTTGCCGCCCACCTTCCACGCATCGTGCCCGCCGCCCCACGGGTCCGAAACTTCGGCCCCCGGGAGGGTCGCACACATCTGGTTCACCCGCTCGCGGCTCATGCGACGAGGATCGCACGGGAGGACCCCCAAGAAAAGCCGCATAAGAAAAGCTTTGCCTTTTGCCGCTGCTGCGCTATGCAAAGCCCATGACGACGAACGGCATCATCTGCATTTGCTGCATTACCCTCTGACTTCGTCAGGCGGGCCGTTCCTCTGTTTCCCAAGCACTGTGAACAAGGTATGTCCCGCCTCAGGGCAGATGCGCGCAGGCGTAAGGGACGGACATGACCGATATCAGGCTTTACAATACCAGGACGCGCAAGAAGGAGAGCTTCGCGCCGATCGACCCCGAGAATGTCCGCATGTATGTCTGCGGGCCCACCGTCTACGACCGCGCCCACCTCGGCAACGCCCGCCCCGTAATCGTCTTCGACGTGCTCTATCGGCTTCTCCGCCATGTCTATGGCGAGGATCACGTGACCTACGTTCGCAACTTCACCGACGTTGACGACCGGATCAACGAGACGGCGCTGGCCCGCAAAGCAGCCGGCGCGCCCGGAACGCTTGAGGAGCTGATCCGCGAGCGGTCAAACGAAACGATCGACTGGTATCATGCCGACATGGGTGCCTTGGGCGCGCTGCCGCCGACGCATGAGCCACGGGCGACCGACTTTATCGCCCAGATGGTGGCGATGATCGAGGGCTTGATCGCGTCGGGCCATGCTTATGCGAAGGAGGGACATGTTCTCTTCCGCGTCCGGTCCTATGAGGATTACGGCAAACTCTCCGGCCGCTCGGTCGACGACATGATCGCGGGCGCAAGGGTCGAAGTCGCGCCCTTCAAGGAAGACCCGATGGATTTCGTTCTGTGGAAGCCATCCGACGCCGATCTGCCCGGCTGGGACAGTCCCTGGGGTAGGGGGCGGCCGGGCTGGCATATCGAATGCTCGGCCATGAGCCATGACCTCTTAGGCGAAAGCTTCGACATCCACGGCGGCGGGATCGACCTGCAGTTCCCGCATCATGAGAACGAGATCGCCCAGTCGAAATGCATGCACCCGGAGGCCGTTTTTGCCAGGGTCTGGATGCATAACGAGATGCTGCAGGTCGAGGGCAAGAAGATGTCCAAGAGCTTGGGCAATTTCTTCACCGTGCGGGATTTGCTGGACAAGGGCGTGCCGGGCGAGGTGATCCGGTTCGTGTTCCTGCAGACGCATTATTCCAAGCCGATGGATTGGACTGAGGAGAAGGCGCGGCAGGCGCGACAGGAAGTCGATCAATGGGTCACGATGCTTTCGGTTCGGCACTGGTTGCTGGATGAGGAAATAAAGGAAAGCGGCGCGGATGATGGTGTCTTGGCCGCGCTGGCCGATGATCTCAATACATCGTTGGCGCTGACAAGGTTGCGAGCGCTCGGTCGGTTTCTCGAAGGAGTTGAATACCTCAACCTTTCGGATGGGGAGCAGTATCGTATGGACTGCATGTTCATCTCCACAGCAAGGCTCCTCGGATTTGATCTGGTAAGCTTGGCAAGGAATGCGAGGGCGAAAGCACCTGTCAGAGACCTGGAATACTTCGAATTGCGTCTGGTTCAGGAGAGAAGCGAGGCGAGAGAGTCTGGCAACTTTGCTACCCTAGATGCGCTGAAGTCCGCACTCGTCGCTGCAGGGGTTGAGGTGCGCATGTCGAAGGATGCCGTAGAACTGAAGGTTACGCCACATTTTGACGCGGCCAAACTGGAGGTTCTGAAATGAGCCCGCTCTTGGGAGCCAGAGCGCAACAGAGGCTTGCGCCGGGCCCGCGGGGAGGGCGCGTTTGCGCCCGCCCCGGGGGGGCGGGTCGGGCGCAAGCCGGTTCGCAAGCGAACCGGCAAGATGGGGAAGCGCCATGACCAAGGACCGCCTTTCCCTCTACGACACCACCCTGCGCGACGGCCAACAAACCCAGGGTGTCCAGTTCTCGGTCGCCGAGAAACTCCAGATCACGCAGGCGCTCGACCAGCTCGGCCTCGACTATATCGAGGGTGGCTGGCCCGGCGCGAACCCGACCGACAGCGATTTCTTCGCGGCCCGACCGAAGACCCGCGCCACTTTCACCGCCTTCGGCATGACCAAGCGCGCCGGACGGTCGGCGGCGAATGACGATGTGCTGGCGGCCGTCCTGAACGCGGGCACACCTGCGGTCTGCCTCGTCGGCAAGACCCATGATTTTCATGTCACGACCGCGCTCGGAATCACGCTTGAGGAAAACCTCGACAATATCCGCGCCTCGGTCGCCCATCTGGTCGCCCAGGGCCGCGAGGCGCTTTTCGATGCGGAACATTTCTTCGACGGCCACCGCGCCAACCCGGCCTATGCGCTGGCCTGCCTGAAAGCCGCCCATGACGCGGGCGCCCGCTGGATCGTGCTGTGCGACACGAACGGCGGGACGCTTCCGGCCGAGGTCGGCCGGGTGACGGCCGAGGTGATCGCGGCGGGGATCCCGGGCGACCGTTTGGGCATCCACACCCATAATGACACCGAGAACGCCGTCGCCTGTTCCCTCGCGGCTGTCGATGCGGGCGCGCGCCAGATCCAGGGCACTTTGAACGGATTGGGCGAGCGCTGCGGCAACGCGAACCTGACGGCGCTGATCCCGACGCTGCTGCTGAAGGAGCCCTACGCCAGCCGTTATGAGACTGGCGTGACCCTCGATGCGCTGAAGGGGCTGACGCGCATCAGCCGGATGCTTGATGACATATTGAACCGCGTGCCCCTGAAGGCCGCCGCCTATATCGGCGCCTCGGCCTTCGCCCACAAGGCGGGGCTTCACGCCAGCGCCATCATCAAGGATCCCACCACCTACGAACATGTCGATCCCGCCGTGGTCGGCAACGACCGCATCATCCCGATGTCGAACCAGGCGGGCCAGTCGAACCTGCGCGCCCGCCTTGCTGCCGCCGGGATCGAGGCGCCGGACAATGGTGCGCTCTCCCGCATCCTCGACGAGGTCAAGCGGCGCGAGGACGAGGGCTATGCCTATGACGGGGCCCAAGGGTCGTTCGAACTGCTGGCGCGGCGCGAGCTTGGCCTTCTGCCGGACTTCTTCGAGGTCAAACGCTACCGCGTGACGGTCGAGCGGCGGAAGAACAAGCACAATCAGATGGTGACGCTG
This sequence comes from Frigidibacter sp. RF13, assembly GCF_026626305.1. Lineage (GTDB taxonomy): Bacteria > Pseudomonadota > Alphaproteobacteria > Rhodobacterales > Rhodobacteraceae > TMP-24. The sequence goes on from NZ_JAPNUE010000001.1 coordinate 421,146, forward strand.
TCCGAGGCGGTTGTCGTGGTGAAGATCGGCGGCGAGAAGATGCTGTCGGTCAGCGAGAGCATGGACGAGACCGGATCGGACCGCGGCCCCGTCAACGCCCTCTCGAAGGCGCTTGCCAAGGACCTCGGCCCCTACCAGCGCTATATCGCCGACATGAAGCTTGTGGATTTCAAGGTCAGGATCACGCAGGGCGGCACCGAGGCGGTGACGCGCGTCATCATCGACAGCGAGGACAGCGCGGGCCATCGCTGGTCGACGGTGGGCGTCAGCCCGAACATCGTCGACGCCTCGTTCGAGGCGCTTCTTGACGCGATCACCTGGAAGCTCGTCCATGACGGCGCGGTGCCGGCGTGAGCCTCGATGATTGCGCCGCGCTGGTTCAGGCGGGCGATCCGGTGCGCTTTGCCGCTGCGATGGCGGCGCCCGTCGCTGCGCGGGCGAAGCTCTGGCCGCTTTATGCGCTCAACCTCGAGATCGCGCGCGCGCCCTGGGCGTCGGCGGAACCGATGATCGCCGAGATGCGCCTGCAATGGTGGATCGACACGCTCGACGGGCTGGGGCAGGGGCAGGCGCGCAATGGCCATCCGGTGAGCGCGGCGCTCCTGCCGCATCTGTCGGGAAGGGCGGATCTGGCGGGGCTGCTTGCGGGCATCGCCGAGGAGCGGCGCTGGGATTGCTGGAAGGAACCGTTCACCGATGATGGGGCGTTTGAAGCTTATGTCGACGCGACCTCCGGCAACCTGATGTGGGCTGCGGCGCGGCTTTTGGGTGCGGACCGCACCGCCGAACCTGCCGTCCGCTCCTTCGCCTGGGGTGCTGGGCTTGCCGCCTATCTGATGGCGGCGCCGGAACTGGAACGCCGCGGGCGCATTCCCTTCACGGATGGCCGTCCTGAAGCGCTTGCGTCTTTGGCGGACGAGGGCCTGCACCGGATGGCCGAAGCGCGCAAGGCGGCGAAAACGATACCGCCTGAGGCGCGGCCCGCACTCTGGCCCGGCGCTTCGGCCGCAGCCATCCTGCGCCGCGCGGCCCGAGCCCCCGCGCTTGTTGCCGCAGAAGCGCTCGCCCCCTCGCCCTTCATCCGGCACTGGCACCTCGCCTCTCGGGCGCTTCTCGGGCGCTTCTGACCCCTCTTCCGTTCAAAATATCCCGGGGGAGTCCCGGACCTGTCCGGGACGGGGGCAGCGCCCGCGTCAGCGGGCGGCTGGCCTGAGCAAAAGCCAGATGAGCGAGGCACCGGCCAGCACGAGGAAGGGCAGCATGGCAATGTTGACCGCGTTCCAGCCCGCCACCACGTTCGTCCCCGAACAGTTCATCAAAACACCGGAAGAGAGCGAGGCCGCGGTGACACCGCCGAATACGACAAAGTCGTTGATCCCCTGGATCCGGCCCTTTTCTTCGGGCCGGTGCGCTGAAGACAGAAGCGTCGTGGCGCCTATGAAGCCGAAGTTCCAGCCAAGCCCCAATAGGATAAGCGCGAGATAGAATTGCTCGATCTGCACTCCGGTCAGGGCAACCGCTCCGGCACCAGCCAGGATCGCGAGACCGGTGCCGATTATCACCGGCGCACCGAAGCGGGCGATGAGATGACCGGTGAAGAAGGCGGGCGCGAACATTGCCAGCACATGGGCGCGGACGATATCGGCGGCATTGCCGGTCGAATAGCCGCAACCGACGACGGCGAGCGGCGTCGACGTCATCACGAGGTTCATCAGCGCATAGGCGACCATCGCGCAGATCATCGCGACAACAATCGTCGGATCGCGCAGAAGCTCGCGCCGGGTGCGGCCAGGCGAGGCGCCTTCCGCGCTGCGCGCGGGCCTCGGAATGTCAAGGCCGAGGAACAGGAGCGAGCCCAGAAGGTTCAGCGCCACCACCGCCAGATAGGTACCGAGGAAGGTGACGGCCAGAGCGTCATTGGTGTGTTTGGCCAGTTCCGGCCCGACAAGAGCCGAGGCTAGGCCGCCCGCCATTACGTAGGAAATGGCTTTCGGACGGAACTCCGGGCTCGCGGTATCGGCTGCCGCGAAACGGTAAAAGCCCTGCGCCGACATATATGTCCCGGTCAGCAGCGAACCCGCCAGGAAGAGCGGGAAGGACCCTTTGATCAGCGCGAATGCCGCCACCCCGGCACCGAGCGCACCGAAAAGTGCGCCCGCGACAAAGCCTGCGGCACGGCCGTAGTGCGCCATCAGCGCGGACAACGGATTGGCCGATAACATCGAGCCGAGCACGATCATCGAGATGGGCAGCGTCGCCCAGCATGGGTTCGTGGCAAGCATCTGCCCGGCAAGGCCGCCGACGATGAAGATCATCGGCATCTGCGAGCCCATGATCGCCTGCGCGGCCACAAGCACCATCACATTGCGACGGGCGCGACGGTCGTCGGACTGAGGAAGGCTCATGTCGGTCATGGGCGGAGCTAGAGCCGAAAGTTCTGACCTCCGCAAGCCGAAAGCGCTTTCGCCTTGGTAACACAGCCGCTAGGTGAGGGCAGGGGGGGCGCCATGGTTGGACGCATCATCGAAACGGCGGACGATCTGGCGGAGGGCGCGGCCTGGCTTTCGACCCGCGACCCGCGCCTCGCGCAGGCACTGGCAGATGTCGGCCCCTTGCCGCTCAGGCGCAATCCCGGCGGCTTCGCCGCGCTTCTCGACGCGATCATGTCGCAGCAGGTATCCGTTGCCTCGGCCGATGCGATCTGGCGGCGGCTTGAGGCCGCGGGCCTTACCGAGGCGCCTGCCGTCGCGGCGGCGGGCGAGGAGGCTTTGCGCGCCTGCGGATTGTCGCGGCAGAAAATCCGCTATGCGACGGCGCTGGCAACCGCAGGCCTCGACTTCGAGGCGTTGGCAGAATACCCGGACGAAGAGGCGATCGCAGCCCTTGTCGCTTTGCCGGGGATCGGGCGCTGGACCGCCGAAATCTATGCGATGTTCTCGCTCGGCCGCGCCGATGTGTTCGCGCCGGGCGATCTTGCCCTGCAGGAAGCGGCGCGGATGCTGTTCGATCTGGAGGAGCGCCCGTCTGAACGCGCGCTCAGGGCGATGGCCGAGGATTGGTCACCCTGGCGGGCGGTTGCGGCACGCGCGCTCTGGGCCTACTACCGCCATGTGAGAAGCCGGGAAGGGATAAGATGACACGAGAGTTGCAGTTCGCGACAAAGGCGGCACGGTCTGGCAAGGCCCGGTCGCTGGTGATCTTCCTGCATGGATATGGCGCCGATGGTGCCGATCTTCTCGGCCTCGCCGATCCTTTGGCGCCACATCTGCCCGATACCGCATTCATCGCGCCCGATGCGCCTGAGCCTTGCGCGGGCAACCCGTTCGGGCGGCAATGGTTCCCGATCCCCTGGCTGGACGGATCGAGCGAGGAAGAGGCCAAGGCGGGGCTCGCCCGCGCGTCGGACGACCTCGATGCCTTCATCAACGCGCGGCTCGCCGACTATGCTCTCGCGTCCGGCCGGCTCATCCTCTTCGGCTTTTCGCAAGGCACGATGATGGCGCTGCATGTCGCGCCACGCCGGGTCGAGCCGGTCGCGGGGATCGTCGCCTTTTCCGGCCGCCTTCTCGCGCCCGAACGGCTTGAGGTCGAGGCTCAGTCCAAACCACCGGTCCTTCTGGTCCATGGTGATGCCGATCCGATGGTGCCTTTCGCCGACATGCAGCTTGCCGGACAGGCGCTGACGGCTGCAGGGTTCGAGACCTATGGCCATGTCATGAAAGGCACCGGGCACGGCATCGCACCAGACGGGCTGTCGGTCGCGCTGCAGTTCATGCGCGAGCGGCTTGGCGGCTGAGCCACCCGCTCGCAGTACGTTTCTTGCGCGATCGACGGCCGGAAAGCAGGAAGATTGTCGCGTGTCAGGCAAAAATCCGCCGCCCGCCCTTGCATCCCGTCGTCTGGTTGTTACGTTGGACGTACCGAATCTTTGGGAGACGACCGAATGAGCCTTCTCGCCCTGACTTCGCTGGTGCTTCTCGCGCTGATCGAAGCCCGTGCGCGGCGCGTTCCGGTCAAGGCCGAGGCAACCGCTCGCCGCACGCGCCGGTCCTGACGCCCAGATCGTCCGTATTTCTTTTCCCTTCTTGCCGTCTGGGCCGCTCTCGTTTGCCTTGGCGTCACATTTCTGTGCGGCGCAAGGAATATAGCGGGGCTTGTCAGGCGCGAAACGCCAGATATAGTTGTGGATAAGGTGGAGCGGCGCTCCCGCTCCTGGATCCGCAGGGTCCATGCGTGAGGTGTCTTTGGAATGCTCGACCGGACGGACAGCGACGATTTCAGGACGACATTCGTGCGGGAGCCTTCGGCGCTCAAGCACTATCCCGCGCTGGTCCTGAACGCGGATTTTCGGCCCTTATCCTACTACCCGCTGTCGCTCTGGCCTTGGCAGGAGGCGATCAAGGCGGTCTTTCTCGACCGGGTGACGATCCTGGCCGAATATGAGCAGATGGTGCACAGCCAGCGGACAGCCTTCCGAATACCGTCGGTCGTGGTGCTGAAGGAATATGTAAGACCCCAGAAGCGCGTGGCCTTCACGCGCTTCAATCTTTTTCTGAGGGACGAATTCTGCTGCCAATATTGCGGCTCGAGGGGCGATCTGACCTTCGACCATGTGCTGCCGCGCTCGAAGGGCGGGGTGACCAGCTGGGAAAATGTCGTGGCGGCCTGTTCTCCCTGCAATCTCAGGAAGGGCAACAAGAACCTCAAGCAGTCCGGCCTGCATCTGCGCCGTGCGCCGCACCGGCCGACAGCCGAGGAGATGCAACAGGTCGGCCGCCGCTTCCCGCCGAACTACCTGCACGACAGCTGGATGGACTTCCTTTATTGGGACGCCGAGTTGGATGCCTGAGGAGGCAGGATCGCCTTCCGCATCTTGATGAGCGGAACAGGCGCACCGCCGCGAGAGTCGGTGAGATTTTCAACCGGTTCGAAGCCGAAGGCACGATAAAGCGGCGCGCCGGACAGGGTTGCCATCAATTCCAGCATCTTGAAGCCCTCTGCGCGCGCCGCATCCTCGCACAAGCGCAGGATCAGCCGGCCGACCCCGCGACGCACAAATTCAGGGTCGGTATACATGGCCCGAATGCGCGCGGGGTCACTGTCCGGGTTCAAGAGTGCGGGATCACGCCCTGGCGTGGCGCTACTGCCATACAGCGTTGCCCGGCGACTCCAGCCGCCACACCCGGCAATCCTGCCGTCCGATTCGACAACGAAGTAAGTCCGGTCGTCGACCAAGAGCCGGTCCAGCCCCATGATTGCGCGGCTGGAGGCGATCTCGTCGGGCGTCAGAAAGCCCTTTTGCAGCTCGGCAATGGCGCGGTCCATCACTATGGACATCTGCTCGATGTCGGCATGATCAGCAAGGCGTGACAGAAGACCGTCCATGTCATCCTCCATATCGCCCCTGGTCGGCGGCTCGGGCTGCGTCCCGGCAGGCGCGGGCACAGCGCCTTTACCTTTGCCAAGCCTACACTATGCTCTCTGTCAGGGGGAGTTTGATCATGACCGACAGTTTCTTTCGGCCCGTCTCGGGCATGCAGATGCCGCGTTTCGCGGGCATTCCGACCTTCATGCGGCTGCCGCATGTGCCGCTCGATCATCCCCGCATCGCCGAGGTCGATATTGGCCTGATCGGCCTGCCGTTCGACAGCGCCGTCTCGAACCGCCCCGGGCCGCGACATGGGCCGCGCGCAATGCGCGATGCCTCGACCATGATCCGCGCCGAACATCCGATCCACCGCATCCGCCCGTTCGAGGCCGCCAACTGCGCCGATCTGGGTGACGTGGGGCCGAACCCGGTCGATGTGATGGACACGCTCGATCGCTTCACCGCCTATTACAAGGATCTGAAGGCGCGCGGTATCCGGCCGCTCAGCGCGGGTGGCGATCATCTCTGTACGCTGCCCGTCCTGCGCGGCATCGCCTCTGACGGCCCGCTCGGCCTCATGCATTTCGACAGCCATACCGACCTTTACCCTGTCTATTTCGGCGGCAAGGTCCTGACCCATGGCAATCCGTTCCGCCAGGCGGTCGAGGAGGGGCTTCTCGACCCCAAGCGCATGGTCCAGATCGGCATTCGCGGCACGACCTACGATTTCGTCGATATCGACTTCGCTGAGGCAAACGGCATCCGCATTATCCGGATCGAGGAGTTTCATGCGCGCGGCGTGAAGGACGTGATGGCAGAGGCGCGCGAGATCGTCGGGCAGGGGCCTACTTACCTCTCTTACGATATCGATTTCATCGACCCCTCGGTCGCGCCCGGCACCGGCACGCCGGAATGGGGCGGGCCGAATGCCTATCAGGCGCTGCAGGTGGTGCGCGAATGCCTCGGGCTGAATATCGTCGGCGCCGATGTGGTCGAGGTTTCGCCGCCCTTCGATCCGACCGGCAATACCGCCTATCTCGGCGCTACGGTGATGTTCGAGATCCTCTGCCTCATGGTGCGGGCGCTTGAACGCCCGCGGTGAGGTCGGCCTCGCCCTCGCCGATCTCGACCAGTTCGGCGCGGAAACCGGTGCAGGCGCCGCGGATCTCGGCGAGAACCGTGCCGGGGTCCGGCAGATGCGGGGTGGAGATCAGAAGGACACCGCGAAAACCCAGCCTTGTGAGCCGCTCGGCCACGTCCAATATGTCGAAGTCCGGCGCAAGCAGGGGCGCAAGTACCGCGTCTGGCGGGGCGCCGTCTGCCCAGTAGGCGGCGGTCAAGGCGGCGAGGCCGCAGGCGCTTTGCCAGGCGGCCACGTCATTGATTCCGCAACCGCCCTGGCCCCGGCAGGAGCCGAGAACGAGCAGGCGGAGGTTCTTCGAAAGGATGTCGCGGAGCACATCGGGAAGTTGAGAAAAATCTTCGTCTGTCACAGTATCGCTGTCTGAAAAGGACTGGGAAGAAACATGCGGTCGGCCCCATCGGCCGCGTCACCGTGAACAACGCCTCGATCCTATTTCTGGACATGGCCCAAAAAAGGTAAAATATTGGCGCAAACAGATTATTTCAAAATTTCGACATATCCGGCGGCGACTGTGCTACGAGGCAGTTGATCATGGCAGACACACTGTTCGCGACAGTCTTGAACGCCCTTCCCATGCCGGTTCTGTGGCTGGAGGAGGTGGACCGAGTAGTCCTTGCCAATTCCGCCGCCGAGGGCCTCTTTGGCGCGGGGCTGGAAGGGCGCTTGGTCACCGACGTTCTGCGCCACCCGGACTTCCATGACACGTTGGGCGAATGCCTGCGCCTGAGTGAAAAGCGCGTGATCCGCATCGCGCTCATGACCCGGGCCGGTGACCGGCAGTTCGATGTCCATATCGCGCCCACCGGCAGCGAGGCTTCCTCGGTCGTCTCGTTCGACGATCAGACCGCGCTCGATCAGGCCTCGGCGATGCGGCGGGATTTCGTCGCCAATGTCAGTCATGAACTGCGCACGCCGCTGACTGCGCTCGTGGGGTTCATCGAAACCCTGCGCGGCGCGGCGCGCGACGATGCCGCCGCGCGTGACCGGTTCCTCGCCATCATGGAGCGGGAAGCGGGCCGGATGATCCGGCTTGTCAGCGATCTTCTGTCGCTGTCGCGTGTCGAGGCCGAGGAACATCGCCGCCCGCTCGGCACGGTCGAGATGGCGGGGCTGATCCGCGGCGTGATCCAGACCCTGCGCGATCAGGCAGAAGCGGCGGGGCTGGAAATCGCGCTGATGGAGGACGGCGCACCCTATCCGGTGCGCGGCGAATCGGATCAGCTTGTGCAGGTGCTGCAGAACCTTGCCGAAAACGGCATCAAGTATGGCGGGGCGGGGCAACGGCTGGAATTCCGCCTGACGCGGGTTGCGCGCGAGCCGAAGATTCAGGGGCCCGCCATCGCGGTCGAAGTGGTGGATTTTGGCGATGGAATCGATCCGATCCACCTGCCGCGCCTGACCGAACGATTCTACCGGGTCGACAGCCATCGCTCTCGCGAGAAGGGCGGAACGGGTCTCGGACTCGCAATTGTAAAACATATCGTCAACCGCCATCGCGGGCGGCTGAAGATCGAAAGCGATCCCGGAAAAGGCAGCAAATTCAAGGTGATACTGCCCGCTGGCTGATCCGGCCGAAAGGTGGTTGCCAAAGGTCGGCGCCGCCGGGCGTCATCAAACTGTTACGCAGCCGACACAAAAGCATGACGGCAAGCGCCTATGCCGCCCTCAAGGTCGTCGAAGGGACGGCCGGATGTGACGGAGACAGATATGACCATCCTGAAATTTTCCGCGCCGATGATCGCACCGGTGATCGCGCTCGCCGCCGCCGCGACCGCCGCTGACGCCCGCGACCAGCTGCAGATCGCCGGTTCCTCGACCGTGCTGCCCTATGCCACCATTGTCGCCGAAGCCTTCGGCGAGAATTTCGACTTCCCGACCCCGGTCGTGGAAGGCGGCGGTTCGGGTGCGGGCCGCAAGAAACTCTGCGAAGGCGTGGGTGACACTACGATCGATATCGCCAACTCCTCCTCGCGAATCAAGCAGTCCGACATCGACCTCTGCGCCCAGAATGGCGTGACCGAGATCATGGAAGTCCGCATTGGCTATGACGGGATCGTCTTCGCCTCTGACATCAACGGCGCCGATTTCGCGCTGACGCCCGCCGACGTCTGGGGCGCGCTTTCGGCGCAGACCGTCAAAGACGGTGCACTGGTCGCAAATGGCGCCAAAAGCTGGGCCGACGTGAATGCCAGCCTGCCCGCGCAGGACATTCTGACCTTCATCCCCGGCACCAAGCACGGCACGCGCGAAGTGTTCGACGTCAAGGTTCTGGAAGAGGGCTGCAAGGCCGCCGGTGCCTATGACCTGTTCCTCGCCGCCTCGGCTGGCGCCGATGACGATGCCAAGAAGAAGGACGCCATTGCCGGCTGCACCACGCTGCGCACCGACGGCGTCTCTGTCGACGTGGACGGCGACTATACCGAGACGCTCTCGCGCCTCGATGCCAACAAGAATGCGGTCGGCGTCTTTGGCCTGTCGTTCTACGAGAACAATACGGACAAGCTGAAGGTCGCGACGATGGACGGCGTGGTGCCCTCGGTCGAGACGATCTCGTCGGGCGACTATCCGGTCTCGCGCCCGCTTTTCTTCTACGTGAAGAAGCAGCATATCGGCGTGATCCCGGGCCTGAAGGAATTTGTCCAGTTCTTCGTCTCCGACGAGATGGCGGGGCCCGATGGCGCGCTGGCTGACTACGGCCTGGTGCCTGACCCGGAGCTGGCCGCGACCCAGGCTGCAGTCGATGGCGAAACCATCATGAAGCCGCTGAACTGATCCTGACGACATTTCCGGGGGCGGCACTCGCCCCCGGATCATCCGGAAAGACCGAAATGACGCTTCGCTGCCTTGCCCTGATTGCCGCCGCGCTCCTTCTTCCGGGTGCGACCTTCGCGCGCGACCAGATCCAGATCGCGGGTTCCTCGACGGTGCTGCCCTACGCGACCATCGTTGCCGAGGCTTTTGGCGAGAACCGCGGCTTTCCGACCCCGGTCGTGGAAGGCGGCGGATCGGGTGCGGGCCGCAAGAAGCTTTGCGAAGGGCAGGGGGAGGCGACGCTCGATATCGCCAACTCCTCCTCGCCGATCAAACCGTCGGATATCGAGCTTTGCCGCGCGAACGGCGTGACGGCGCTGATGGAAGTCAGGATCGGTTACGACGGCATCGTCTTTGCCTCGCGCCGCGAAGGCCCGGAATTCGCGCTGACGCCCGAACTGATCTGGCGCGCGCTCGCGGCCCAGGTGCCGCAGGGCGGCGCGCTTGTTGCGAACCGCGTCTCGCGCTGGAGCGAAATCGACCCGGGCCTGCCCGACCAGCCGATCACCGCCTTCATCCCCGGCACCAAACATGGCAGCCGCGAGGTCTTTGACCAGAAGGTGCTGGAGACAGGTTGCGCCGCCGCCGGGGCCGAAGCGCTGTTTGCCGCCGCCGCCACGGGTAGCGAGGACGAAAAGGAGCAGGCCGCCCAGAAAGCCTGCCTGATGCTGCGTGCCGATGGGCGGTCCGTCGATATCGACGGCGATTATGCCGAGACGCTGGCCCGCGTCGCGGCCAATCCCGATGCGCTCGGGGTCTTTGGCCTGTCGTTTTATGAAAACAACGCCGACAAACTTAGGGTGGCGACGGTGGGCGGCATTGCGCCCACGGTCGAGACCATCGCCAAGGGCGAATACCCTGTGTCGCGGCCGCTTTTCTTCTACGTGAAGCCCGCGCATTTCGATCTGGTGCCGGGCCTGCGCGATTATGTGCTCTACTTCCTGTCGGACGAGATCGCCGGGCCGGGAGGGCTTCTGTCAGGCTACGGTCTGGTACCCGACCCCGAGCTTGCTGCATCCCGTGCCGCCGTCGAGGCGGGTCAGGTGCTGGACATGGGCGGAGAGGCCGCCCAGGCACCCGCAGCCGCGCCGGAGCCTGCCAACGCGGCGTCCGAAGCAACCGGATCAGCCGGGACAACGGATGGTCGGCCGGTCCTCATTGCCCTTCTCGCCCTTGCCGCGCTCGGGCTGGCTGCCTTCCTTTTCGGTCGTCAGCGCGCCGCGCGCCTGCGGGCGGCCGGGACAGCGATCTTCCATTCGGTGCCCGCCTATCACGGCGCGCTTGTTCTTCTCTCGACCGTCCTGCCCGGCGCGCTTGGCCTTCTGGCCTGGGGCGGGGCCGGGCCGCACGGCTCGCCTGCGCTCGCCGCGACGGCGACCCTTCTTCCCGGCTTGGCTGGCGGTGCCTACGGCTATGGCCGCATCTCCCCCGATCTCAGGGCGCGGACAGCGGTCGAGCGGGTGGTGATGGCGGCGCTGATCGGCTGTTCGCTGATCGCGGTCCTGACCACGGCGGGCATTTTTGCCTCGCTCGTGGTCGAGGCCGGGCATTTCTTCCGCCTCTATCCGGCGGCGGATTTCTTCTTCTCGACCACCTGGAATCCGCAGTTCCGGGGCGGCTCTTCGCTTGGCATCTGGCCGCTGATCTGGGGCACATTCTATGTCTCGCTCATCGCGCTTCTGGTCGCCGTGCCGGTCGGGCTGATGTCCGCGATCTATCTGGCCGAATATGCCTCGAAACGCACGCGCGCCTGGGTGAAACCGGCCATCGAGATCCTCGCGGGCATTCCGACCATCGTCTACGGCCTCTTCGCGCTGATCACCGTCGGCCCCTTGCTGCGCGACTGGTTCGCTCAGCCCCTGGGCCTCGGCTCCTCGTCCTCATCGGTGATGACCGCCGGTCTGGTTATGGGGATCATGGTCATTCCCTTCGTCTCCTCCCTGTCCGACGACATCATCAACGCCGTGCCACAGAGCTTGCGCGACGGTTCGCTCGGCCTTGGCGCCACGCGGTCCGAAACGGTGCGCCAGGTGGTGCTGCCCGCCGCCTTGCCGGGGATCGTTGGCGCGATCCTGCTGGCTGCCTCGCGCGCCATCGGCGAGACGATGATCGTGGTGATGGGTGCGGGCGCGGCGGCGAAACTGTCGCTCAATCCGTTCGAGGCGATGACCACCGTCACCGTGAAGATCGTGAGCCAGCTGACCGGCGATACCGAATTCGCGAGCCCCGAGACGCTTGTGGCCTTCGCGCTCGGCCTGACCTTGTTCCTCGTCACGCTCGGCCTCAATGTGCTGGCCTTGGTGATCGTGCGCAAATATCGGGAGCAATATGAATGAGCGGCAGATCGCTTTTCGCCAAGGACGCCCGCACCGCCGCCCGCAACCGGGCCGAACGACGGTTCCGCGCCTTTGGCTTCTCGGCCATCTTGCTGGCGCTTCTGGCGCTCGTCTGGCTGCTCGTCTCGATCCTTACGGCGGGTGCGCCCGCCTTCCGCCAGACCTTCCTGACCTTTCCGGTGACGCTGGAGGCGAAACTTCTCGACAAGTCGGGCATCGCCGATCCGGCGGCCTTGTCGAAGGTGACGACCACCACATATGGCAAGCTGCTCGCCAAGGCGCTGGAGGCCGAAATCGCCGCGCGCGGTATCGAGGCGGGAGACATGAAATCCAAGGACTTCGCCAAGATGCTGTCGGAGGAATCGGCGGCAACCCTGCGCAATATGGTGCTCGCAGACCCGTCGCTGATCGGCCAGACCATCACCTTCCGCGCCCTCGCGTCCGGCCGGATCGACGGCTATTACAAAGGCCGGGTGACGATGGAGAGTGCTGCACTCGACAAGAATGTCTCGCCCGCACAGCTCGCTCTCGCCGAACGGCTGAAGGAAGCGGGCGTTCTGACCATCACTTTCAACCCGGGCTTCCTGACCATGCCCGATGCGTCGGACAAGCGGCCCGAGGCCGCGGGTCTTGGAATCGCCATTGTCGGCTCGTTCCTGATGATGGCGGTTGTGCTGGTGCTGTCCCTACCAATCGGTGTGGCCGCCTCTGTCTACCTTGAGGAATTCGCGCCGAGGAACCGCTGGACCGACCTCATCGAGGTGAACATCGCCAACCTCGCCGCTGTCCCCTCGATCGTTTACGGTATCCTAGGTCTTGCGATCTTCATCAACTTCGCGGGTCTGCCGCAATCGGCGCCCATCGTCGGCGGCCTTGTGCTGACGCTGATGACGCTGCCGCGGATCATCATCCCCACGCGCGCCGCACTGAAGGCTGTGCCGCCCTCGATCCGCGATGCCGCACTCGGGGTAGGGGCCTCGAAACTGCAGACGGTCTTTCACCATGTCCTACCGCTCGCGATGCCCGGCATCCTGACCGGCATGATCATCGGCCTCGCCCAGGCACTTGGTGAAACCGCGCCCCTCCTCCTCATCGGCATGGTCGCCTTCGTGCGCGACTTCCCCGGCGGCTTCTTCGATCCGGCCGCAGCCCTGCCGGTGCAGGTCTATAACTGGACCACCCGGGGCGATCCCGGGTTCGTCGAACGGGCCTCGGGCGCGATCATCGTGCTTCTGGCCTTCCTCATCCTCATGAACGCGGTCGCGATCTTCCTGCGCCGCAAATTCGAACGTCGCTGGTAAGATCACCATGAAAGACCAAAGAGCGGAGCGCGCCGTGGATATCGAGACGGTAAAGATCAGGGCCGACAAGGTGCAGGTTTTCTATGGCGAGAACCATGCGATCAAGGATGTCGACGTGAACATCCTGGACAAGACGGTGACCGCTTTCATCGGCCCCTCGGGCTGCGGCAAGTCGACCTTCCTGCGCTGCCTAAACCGGATGAACGACACGATCCCCTCCTGCCGGGTGGAGGGCGGGATCACGCTCGACGGCGAGGATATCTACGACCCGCGCGTCGATCCGGTCCAATTGCGCGCCAAGGTGGGCATGGTGTTCCAGAAACCCAATCCCTTCCCGAAGTCGATCTACGACAACGTCGCCTACGGGCCGCGCATCCACGGGCTGACGCGGTCGAAGGCAGAGCTTGACGAGGTCGTGGAGAAATCGCTGCGCCGCGCCGCGCTTTGGAACGAGGTGAAGGACCGTCTTCAGGCGCCGGGCACCGGCCTGTCGGGGGGCCAGCAGCAGCGCCTCTGCATCGCGCGTGCGGTCGCGACCGAGCCGGAGGTGCTTCTGATGGACGAACCCTGTTCGGCGCTCGACCCGATCGCCACCGCCCAGGTCGAGGAATTGATCGACGAGCTGCGTGAAAACTTCTCGGTCGTCATCGTCACCCATTCGATGCAGCAGGCCGCCCGCGTCAGCCAGAAAACCGCCTTCTTCCACTTGGGCAACCTTGTCGAATATGGCGAGACGACGCAGATTTTCACCAACCCGCGCGACCCGCGCACCGAAAGCTACATCACCGGCCGGATCGGCTGAGGAGACGGACATGGCAGAACAACATATCGCCCGCGCCTTCGACCGCGACCTGGAAGCGATCCAGGCGCTTGTGATGAAGATGGGGGGCATGGTTGAAACCGCGATCCTCGATGCCGCGAAGGCGCTGGAGGCTCGCGACGAGGAGCTGGCCGAAGAGGTGCGCCGAGCCGACAAGGCGATCGACGCTCTGGAGATGAAGATCAACGAGGAAGCCGCACGGGTGATCGCGCTCCGGGCGCCGACAGCATCCGACCTGAGGCTGGTGCTGACGGTGATGAAGATTGCCGCCTCGCTGGAACGCGTGGGCGATTATGCCAAGAACATGGGCAAGCGCACCCAGGCTCTGGCACAGATGGGCGCGCAAGGGACGGTCACTGGTTCCGGCGCCTCGCTCAGGCGGATGGCCAAGACGGTGACCGAGCTTCTGTCGGATGCGCTGAACGCCTATGCGGGCCGCCATCTGGACCTTGCGCAGGACGTCCGCACCCGCGACCGCGAGGTCGATCAGATGTACAATGCGCTCTTCCGCGAGTTCCTGACCCATATGATGGAAGACCCGCGCAATATCACCGCCTGCATGCATCTGCATTTCATCGCCAAGAATATCGAGCGGATGGGCGATCATGCCACCGCGATCGCCGAACAGGTGGTCTATCTGATCACAGGCGATCTGCCTGACGATGACCGGCCCAAGGCGGAGAACGTCGCCGATCTGAAACCTGCCGCGGGGGCGTGAGGATGGACCGCAATTCTCCCTCGGTTCTGGTCGTCGAGGACGAACCGGCGCAGCGTGAGATCCTGGCCTATAACCTCGAGGCGCAGGGGTTCCGCGTCGCCCAGGCCGATGACGGCGAAGAAGCGCTGCTGATGGTGGCCGAGGATACGCCCGATGTCATCGTCCTGGACTGGATGCTGCCGAGCGTCTCGGGGATCGAGGTTTGTCGGAGGCTGAAGAGCCGGGCAGAGACCAAGGGGGTTCCGATAATCATGCTCTCGGCACGGTCCGAAGAGGTGGATCTGGTGCGGGGTCTTGAAACCGGCGCCGACGATTATGTGGTGAAACCCTATTCGGTCGCCGAACTGATGGCGCGCGTCCGCACCCAGTTGCGCCGCACGCGGCCCGCGAGCCAGGGCGAGCTTCTGGAATATGAGGATATCACCCTCGACGCCACGACCCACCGCGTCCATCGTGGCGGGCAGCTTCTGAAGCTCGGGCCGACCGAGTTCCGGCTTCTGACCACTTTCCTCGAAAAGCCCGGCCGGGTCTGGAGCCGCGAGCAATTGCTCGACCGCGTCTGGGGACGCGACATCTATGTCGATACGAGGACCGTGGATGTACATGTCGGCCGGTTGCGGAAGGCACTTTGTGCCCATGGCGGCGAGGATCCGCTCCGCACCGTGCGCGGCGCGGGCTACGCGCTCGGCTGAGGCGGAATTCCGTCGACGGCAGGGATCGCCGCAGAATGACGCCCCGATCAGCGGATTATCTGCGTTAGCGCTAACAAACTTATTGCATTCCCTTGCCAAAACACCGAAACCCGGCTTGACCGGTCCGCATTTTTCAGTATCGCAGGACCTCGTCGAAGGGCAGGGCAGGTTGAACCAGATGACAAAGGCACTTGGTCTTGGCAGGGGCTCCACTGAGGCGCTCAAGACCGACATTCTCAGGCATCTGACCTTCACGCTCGGCAAGGACGCTGATCATGCAGCGGCCTATGACTGGCGACTGGCGATCTCTTTCACTTTGCGCGACCGGCTCGTCGAACCCTGGTTCCGTGCGACCCGACGCACCTGGGCCGAAGACCGCAAGCGGGTCTATTACCTGTCGATGGAATTCCTGATTGGCCGGATTCTGAAGGACGCGGCCATCAATATCGGTCTGTGGGACGATCTTCAGGAAGTGGCGCAGGGCCTCGGCCTTTCACTCGATGAGATTGCAGGCGATGAACCGGATGCAGCCCTTGGCAACGGCGGGCTCGGTCGCCTTGCTGCTTGCTATATGGAAAGCATGGCAACTCTCGGATGTCCCGCCTATGGCTATGGCATCCGCTACGAACACGGCCTCTTCCGGCAACGTTTTCAGGGCGGCCAACAAGTAGAAGCGCCCGAAGACTGGTTGACGATGCGCAACCCGTGGGAATTCGACCGCCCCGAGGCTGCCTACACGATCGGCTTCAAAGGCGAGATAAAGAATGGCCACTGGCAACCAGCCGAGACAGTGTCGGCTTGGGCCCACGACATGCCGGTCATCGGCTGGCAGGGCAAATGGGCGAACACGCTGCGTCTCTGGTCGGCCAAACCCACCACGCTTTTTGATCTTGAGCGGTTCAATCGGGGCGATCATACGGCTGCGGCCGAGCCGGAGGCGCTGGCGCGAACGCTGAGCCGGGTGCTTTACCCCGACGATACGACTTACGCCGGCAAGGAATTGCGGCTCAAGCAGGAGTTCTTCCTCACCTCTGCCGCGTTGCAAGATATCGTTCGGCGCTACAGTGACGCCCATGGGGATCTGCGCGGCATCGCCTCGAAGGTCGCCATCCAGATGAACGACACCCATCCGGCGATAGCGGGGCCAGAATTGGTGCGTCTCTTGTGCGACGATCACGGGTTAGGCTTTGATGAGGCCGCAGACATTGCGCAGCAGACACTTGGCTATACCAATCATACGCTTTTGCCCGAGGCGCTTGAAACCTGGTCGACCTGGCTCGTTGGCAATGTTTTGCCGCGCCACATGCAGATCATCGAGCAGATCGATGCGCGCCATGCGAAAACCCACCCCAGCCGCAACCCGCGCACGGCCATCGTGCGCGACAACAATGTACATATGGGCGAACTCGCCTTCATCACCTCGCACAAGGTGAACGGCGTTTCGGCGTTGCACAGCGAACTGGTGAGGAAGACGCTCTTTCCCGAGCTTGATGCGCTGCATCCCGGCCGGATCGTGAACCAGACGAATGGCGTCACCCCCCGGCGCTGGCTGCGGCTGGCCAATCCCGGACTGTCAGCCCTGATCACCGAGTCTATTGGCCCCGGCTGGGAGGCCGATCTCGATCGGCTGAAGGCCCTGGAGCCGCTGGCAGACGATGCCAAGTTTCGCGCCGCATTCCGTGCTGCGAAAGCAGCCAGCAAACGGGATGTAGCTGACTGGATCGAACGGACAATCGGGACGCAGGTTGATCCTACTGCAATTTTCGACGTGCAGGTCAAACGCATCCATGAATACAAGCGTCAACTTCTGAACCTCCTGCATACGATTGCGCTTTGGCACCGCATCCGCAGCAATCCCGACGTCACCCTCGCGCCCCGCGTGAAGATTTTCGCCGGCAAGTCGGCGCCGGGCTATGCGGTCGCGAAAGAAATCATTCATCTGATCAATGATGTTGCGGCGGTTGTTAATAGCGACCCCGCCATGCGCGGTCGTCTCGCCGTGGTTTACCCCCCCAACTACAACGTCTCGATGGCCGAAAGGCTGATCCCGGCAACCGATCTGTCGGAGCAGATCTCAACGGCGGGCATGGAGGCATCGGGTACCGGCAACATGAAATTCGCCTTGAACGGGGCGCTGACGATAGGGACTCTCGACGGCGCGAATGTCGAAATCCGTGAGAAAGTGGGGGCCGAGAATTTCTTCCTGTTCGGCCTTGCCGCGGGGGAAGTGAACGACCGCCGCCGCAACGTGCTGCATGCGCGCCAGGCGATCGAGGCGAGCCAAAGTCTAAAAGACGTGCTGATGATGATCGCGGAGGGCCGGTTCAGCCCCTCCGCTCCCGGCCGCTATCATGGTCTGGTCGATCGCATGTGGCAGCATGACCACTTCCTCGTCGCATCGGACTATGCCGCCTATGAGGCGGCGCAGGATCAGGTCGATGCAGTCTGGAGCAATCCTGACACTTGGGACCGGATGGCGATCCTTAACGTGGCGCGCATGGGCTTTTTTTCCTCGGACCGAGCAATCCGTGGTTACATGAAAGAAATCTGGCAGGTGGAGTCGGCTCTCGAAGGAGAATGACGGGATGATGGCCGGACGCGAACGGTTCTTGTCGACCAGCGAGGCGCTGGCCCTGTCTGACGCGCGACACGGCGACCCGTTCTCGGTTCTCGGCCCGCATGACGGCTGGCTTCGCACCCTTGCGCCCGGTGCCCGACAAGTATGGGCTGTCACAGACGATGGTCGGCTTGCGCTTGCTCGGAACTCGCGTGTGCCCGACCTTTGGGAGGGTGCGGTCGCGGGCGCCTACTGGCTGGAGGCGCAGGGCGCGGACGAGAGCGCCTGGCAGTGGGAGGATCCCTACCGGTTCGGGCCGGTGCTTGGTGAGATTGACGAGTACCTTTTGGGGGAAGGCAGCCATTTGCGGCTTTGGCATGTGCTCGGCGCCCATCTCGCCACGCACGAGGGCCTGCCCGGAACTCATTTCGCCGTATGGGCACCAAACGCTGTCCGGGTCTCGGTGGTGGGCGACTTCAACCAGTGGGATGGGCGCCGGGCAATGATGCGCCGCCGTGGCGCAACGGGTGTCTGGGAAATCTTTTTGCCGCATGTCGGTGAAGGGGCGGTCTACAAATACGAAATCCTCGGACAAGCAGGCCTCTTGCCCCTGAAAGCCGACCCGGTCGGCTTTGGCGCAGAAATGCCCCCCGCGACCGGATCGCGCGTTCGTGCGTTGGACCGTCATGTCTGGGGAGACGGGGACTGGATGTCAGGTCGTGCGACCCGTCACAGGGTCGATGCCCCGGTCTCGATCTACGAGGTTCATCTGGGCAGTTGGCAGCGCGACCACGAAGGGCGGGCTCTGACTTACCGCGAACTAGCGGACCGACTGATCCCGTATGTGACTGGTATGGGTTTTACCCACATCGAGCTTCTGCCGATTACCGAACACCCGTTCGACGGGTCCTGGGGCTATCAGCCGATCGGCCTGTATGCTCCGACCTGCCGACACGGCACACCCGAGGATTTTGCATTTTTCGTCGATCACTGCCATCGCGCCGGTATCGGCGTGATCCTCGACTGGGTTCCCGGCCATTTTCCGACCGACCAGCATGGGCTTGGACGGTTCGACGGAACTTCGCTTTACGAGCATCAGGATCCCAAGGAGGGATTTCACCAGGACTGGAACACACTCATCTACAATTACGGGCGGCGTGAAGTCCTGAATTACCTGATTGCCAACGCCCTGTATTGGCTTGAAGAATTCCACCTGGACGGGTTGCGCGTCGATGCCGTCGCCTCGATGCTGTACCGGGATTATTCGCGGCGTGACGGTGAATGGGTGCCGAACAAGGACGGCGGCCGAGAAAATTACGAAGCGATCGATTTCCTGAAGAACATGAACCGGCTTGCCTATGGCGCCCATTCCGACATCCTTACAGTGGCCGAGGAATCCACGGCATTCCCCGGCGTCTCAAGACCTGTCGATCATGGCGGCCTGGGCTTCGGCTACAAATGGAACATGGGCTGGATGAATGACACGCTCAGCTACATGGCGAAGGATCCGATCCACAGGCGCTGGCACCACAACCAGATGACTTTTGCCCTGACCTATGCCTGGTCAGAGAACTTCATCCTTCCCATCAGCCATGACGAAGTCGTCCATGGCAAAGGGTCCATGATTACCCGGATGCCCGGAGACGGAGAGCAAAAATTCGCCAACCTGCGCGCGCTCTACGCCTATATGTGGTGTCATCCGGGAAAGAAACTCCTGTTCATGGGGCAAGAGTTCGCGCAGGGGCGTGAATGGAACCATGACGGGCCGCTGGACTGGTTCCAGGTTGACCACCCTTCTCACCGCGGCGTGCAGACGCTGGTGCGCGATCTTAACCGGCTATACCGGACGGAACCGGCGCTGCATGCCACCGACACGAGGGCCGACGGGTTCTTCTGGCTTGACGCGGACGACGCAAACCGTTCGATCTATGCGTTCGTCCGGCAAGCAGCGGATCAACCCCGCATTGCGGTGGTTGCGAACATGACCCCGGTCATGCAGGTGGGCTACCGACTGGGATTGCCTTCACAAGGACACTGGCACGAGGTTCTGAACACCGATGCCGGGGACTATGGCGGGGCAGGGCGCGGGAATATGGGCTCCGTGAGCACAGAGCCTATTCCCGCGCAAGGTCAGAGCCAGTCCGCCGCGATCGTCCTGCCACCTTTATCAGTTCTGGTATTCAGGGAAACAAAGGGAGAGTGAGGCCATGCGACCCAGACCAAACGCACGTCTATCTTCGCAAGCCATGGCCTTTGTCCTGGCGGGGGGGCGTGGCAGCCGGCTGAAGGAACTGACCGACAAGCGCGCGAAACCTGCGGTCTATTTCGGAGGCAAGACCCGGATCATCGACTTCGCGCTTTCGAACGCCCTGAACTCTGGCATACGCAAGATGGCGATTGCGACGCAGTACAAGGCCCATTCACTGATCCGCCACATGCAGAGGGGATGGGGTTTCTTTCGGGCCGAGCGGAACGAGTACCTCGACATCCTTCCCGCCTCCCAACGCGTGGACGAGACGCACTGGTACATGGGAACAGCCGATGCGGTTCGACAAAATATAGATATCGTAGATAGTTACGGGGTTAAGTTCATTATCGTTCTGGCGGGTGATCATATCTACAAGATGGATTACGAAATCATGTTGCGCCAGCATGTCGATACCGGCGCGGACGTGACCATCGGCTGCCTGACCGTGCCACGCAAAGAAGCTTCGGCTTTCGGAGTCATGGCCGTCGACAAGACCGGTCGGATCACTGAATTCATGGAGAAACCCAAGGACCCGCCCGGCATGCCGGGTGATCCCGACAGCACGCTCGCCTCGATGGGCATCTATGTCTTTGACTGGGCCTTCCTGCGCGACCTGCTTTTGAAGGATTCCGAGGACGAGAACTCCAGCCACGATTTTGGAAACGACCTTATCCCAGCCATCGTCAAGGGCGGAAAGGCAGTGGCGCACAAGTTCTCGGAAAGCTGCGTCAAGAGCGGTCTTGAAGAAGAACCCTATTGGCGCGACGTCGGTACGATTGACGCCTTCTGGCAAGCCAATATCGACCTGACCGATTTCATCCCGAAGCTCGACATCTACGACAGTTCATGGCCGATCTGGACTTATGCCGAGATCGTTCCCCCGGCCAAGTTCATCCATGATGAAGACGGGCGGCGCGGCTCTGCAGTGTCTTCTCTGGTCTCGGGAGATTGCATTGTTTCGGGCTCTGAAGTACGCAATTCCCTGTTGTTTACAGGGGTTAGATCGCATTCTTATTCCTCCCTGGAGTATGCGGTGGTGCTGCCTTATGCCGTGGTCAACCGCAAGGCCCGGCTGAAGAATTGCGTGATTGACCGTGGCGTCATCATCCCCGAAGGACTGGTGATCGGAGAGGATCCGGAGGAGGATGCGCGCTGGTTCCGCCGCACGGACGCAGGCATAGTGCTGATCACCCAGGAGATGCTGGACCGACGCGCGGTGGCGTTGGACTAACGAGTCCGATGGAAGGGGACCCGGCGCAAGGATGAACGAGGAAGGAATGTCAGCGCAGAAAAGGGAGGGAAGCGTTCTGTCGGTCGCGTCTGAGTGCGTGCCGCTGGTCAAGACTGGCGGGCTTGCTGACGTGGTCGGCGCACTGCCTGGCGCTCTGGCGCCCGAGGGCTGGGAGGTTCGCACCCTGCTGCCCTCTTATCGGGGTCTGGTTGAGCGTCTGGACGGCGCACGCGATGTCTGGGCGGCGCCCGATCTCTTTGGCGGTCCCGCACGGATTGTCGCGGGTAGCGTCGGATCGGCGGAGTTCTACCTTCTTGACGCGCCGCACCTTTTCGACCGTACGGGCGGCCCCTATTCGGTCGCGGGGTCGGATCATCCAGACAATCCAGAGCGTTTTGCCGCGCTCTCTTGGGCGGCAGCCTCAATCGCGGCTAAAGGGGACGCCGACGGCTGGCGACCAGACGTGCTGCATGCCCATGACTGGCAGGCGGGGCTTGCGCCTGCCTATCTGAGCTGGGCCTTCCCGGGCACGGGCGTTGGCACCATCCTTACCATTCACAACATCGCCTTCCAGGGCATCGCCCCCGCGGCCAAACTGATGCGCCTAAGGCTTCCATCAACACAGTTCCACCCTGGTGCTCTGGAATACTGGGGCAATATCAGTTCGTTGAAGGCCGGTCTTATCACAGCCGATCGCGTTACTACCGTCAGTCCCACCTACGCCGAGGAACTGAGGCGCCCGGCTTTTGGCATGGGTCTGGAAGGGGTGATCGCTGATCGGGGCACGTCTTTGTCGGGCATCCTGAACGGGATTGATACCACAGCCTGGAATCCTGCGACTGACTCAGCCGTCACGCCCTATTCTGCGACTTCCATGGCGGGCAAGGCAGAAAACCGCAAGCTTCTCGCCGCCGAATTCGGGCTTGGTCCCGACAGCGGACCTCTTGCCATTGTCGTCAGCCGACTGTCCCACCAGAAGGGCATGGATATCCTGGTTGATGCGCTTCCTGGCTTTGTTGCCGGAGGCGGAACGCTCGCACTGCTTGGGTCTGGAGACAGTGACCTAGAGGCTGCGCTCAGCACGCTCGCCGCACGCTTTCCCGGCAAGGTCGGCGTGAGGATCGGCTATGATGAAGACCTCTCACACCGGATGTTCGCGGGTGGCGATGCGGTCATCGTGCCTTCGCGGTTCGAACCCTGCGGGCTGACGCAGCTATATGGGTTGCGCTACGGCACAATTCCGGTCGTGGCCCTGACAGGTGGGCTGGCCGATACGGTCATCGGTGCCACTCCTGCCAGTCTCGGGGCGGCCGCGGCGACGGGGATCACCTTCCATCCTGTCGATCGGCTGGCCCTGACGCGGGCGCTTGACCAACTCCTGCATCTTTATGCCGACAAGCCGGTCTGGAAAGCGCTGCAGAAGCGGGCGATGAAGGCTGATTTCGGCTGGGGCCGTGCGGCTCGCGCCTATGCTGATCTCTATGCTTCGGTGGCAGCTGAATGACCGCTCACGCGTCAAGGGCGCTGACCCCGGACTTCGGGGCGCTGGCCGGCCCGGGCGGCACGCAATTCACACTTTTCTCGGCCAATGCCGAACGGATCGACCTTTGCCTGTTCGAGAACGGGACAGAGCGGCGTATTCCCATGCAACGAGCCGGACACCTCTGGCAATCCTTCGTCCCGGGCATTGGGCCGGGGCAGGCTTACGGCTACCGCGCCCTGGGACCATGGGCACCCGAGGCAGGTCATCTGTTCAATCCCGCAAAACTGCTGCTAGATCCCTATGCGCGCGCGTTGGACGGTCGGCTTTCCTGGCATCCCGCGATGACCGGATACGCCGGCGCCTCTCCCTTCACCAGCGGCCCCTCGCATGAAGACAGCGCACCGCACGTCCCAAAATGCCTGGTCACTGCGTCGCCGCCGCCAGCAGCGCGTGCGCCTGACCGACCGGTCGAACTGGTCTACGAGGCACATTTGAAGGGTCTGACACGGCTACACCCGGCACCGGCAGAGGCTTTGCGCGGTACGTGGGCAGGCCTGTCCGATCCTCATATGATTGCCCATCTGCGAAGCATCGGGGTGAGCCATGTCGAGCTTCTCCCGGTTGCAGCCTTCATCGACGACCGCCATGTCGCAGAACGCGGCCTGCCCAACTACTGGGGCTATCAGCCGATCTGCCATCTGGCGCCAGAGCCGCGCTATCTGGGCGCCGGGCAGGACCCGCGCACGACCATCGCGGCGCTTAAGGCGGCGGAAATCGGGGTCATCCTCGATGTCGTGTTCAACCATACTGGCGAGGGCGATCTGACGGGGCCGACCATCGCGTTCCGTGGCCTTGACAACGCCAGTTACTACCGCCTCACGCCGGGCGGCGGTTATGTCAACGACACCGGCTGCGGAAATACGATGAACCTTGCCCATCCGATGGTTGCGCAACTTTGCCTTGACGCGCTCCGCCACTGGGCGGCCATGGGGATCGCGGGGTTCCGCTTTGATCTGGCGGTGACTTTGGTGCGGGACGGCGCGAGTTTCCTTGACCAACTGCGCGCCGACCCGATCCTCGGCCGGCTCATCCTGATTGTTGAGCCCTGGGATCTTGGACCGGATGGCTACAGGCTTGGCCGTTTCTCCGCACCGTTCCGCGAATGGAATGACCGGTTCCGCGATGATGTTCGCAGGTATTGGCGTCACGACGGACGGCAGGGTGATCTGGCGCGGCGGCTGGCCGGCTCCGCCGAAATCTTCGATGCTCCCGGTCGGCAGCCAGAGGCGTCGGTCAACCTTCTTAGTGCGCATGACGGCTTCACGCTTGCTGATCTCGTGAGTTTCGCTGACAAACACAACGATGCGAACCGCGAAGGCAACCATGACGGCCATACCCACAATCTTTCAGACAATCTGGGCGTTGAAGGGCCGACGACCGATCCCGTGATCGCAGGCGCCCGGGCCCGGCGGGTACGGGCAATGCTCGCGACGCTGTTTGTATCGCAAGGCACGCCGATGCTGCTCGCAGGTGATGAGCTGGGGCGCAGCCAGAACGGCAACAACAATGCCTATTCGCAGGACAATCCGATCAGCTGGACCAATTGGACCGGCGCAGACACCGCGCTTGCGAGCTATGTGGCACGCCTTGCGGCCTTGCGCCGACGCTTTGGTGCGCTTCGCCAGCATCGCTTCCTGCATGGTGCACTGGGGCCTGACGGCCGGCGCGATCTGGCCTGGTACACCGCCGACGGGCGTGAGCCTACGGGAGTCGACTGGGACGCACGAGGCGAATGGCCGTTCGGCATGTGCCTCAGCGACACGCGCGGCAGGATATTCGTGATCTTCAATAGCGGAGGCGAAGGGCACTTTCTGTTGCCTGCAGGTCCCTGGCAGCTGGAACTTGACAGCTCCGCCCCCGACCGGCCAGTGACCGCCCATACCGGCAAGATCGCCGTGGCCGCCCAATCCGTTCTTCTGTTCAGCCAAACCGGCCCGGCCGGAAAGTGAGGTTCCGATGCAGTTTCTGACCATCCCAACCCAACCGATCGAGGGGCAGAAGCCGGGAACCTCGGGTCTGCGCAAGAAGACCAAAGTCTTCATGGGTCGGCACTATCTCGAAAACTTCGTGCAGGCGATCTTCGACGCAATTGGCGGCGCCGAAGGCAAGACCTTCGTCCTTGGCGGCGACGGGCGCTATTTCAACGACCGTGCTGCCCAAGTGATCCTGCGCATGGCAGCGGCGAACGGCGCCAAGAAGGTAATCGTCGGGAAAGGGGCCATTCTGTCTACGCCGGCCGCCTCTCATCTGATCCGCCTGAACCGGACCGACGGCGGGATCATCATGTCCGCCAGCCATAATCCCGGCGGGCCGGACGAGGACTTCGGCGTGAAATTCAACATGCCAAACGGTGGTCCGGCGCCAGAGGCGGTGACCGACGCGATATTCGCGCAAACGAAGGCGATCAGTCACTATCGCATTGCAGAGACGACCGATGTCGATCTGATGAAGATCAGCGACCAAACTATTGGGAATATGACAGTATGCGTCGTCGACCCGGTGTCTGACTATGCCACCCTGATGGAAAGCCTTTTCGATTTTACGAAGATGCGCGCCCTCTTTGCTGGCGGCTTTCGGATGCGGTTCGATGCGATGTGTGCGGTGACCGGGCCCTATGCAAAGGAAATCCTGGAAAACCGCCTGGGCGCACCCTCGGGGACTGTGACCCACGCCACGCCCTTGCCGGATTTCGGCGGAATGCATCCCGACCCGAACCCGACATGGGCGCATGAGCTCATGGACGAGATGATGGGCCCGGATGCACCCGACTTCGGAGCAGCTTCGGACGGCGACGGCGACCGCAACATGGTTGTCGGGCGGGGCATCTATGTGTCGCCATCGGATTCGTTGGCGGTTCTCGCCGCAAACGCGCATCTGGCGCCGGGCTACCGGGCGGGTCTGAAGGGCGTCGCGCGCTCCATGCCGACGTCTGCGGCGGCGGACCGGGTGGCCGAGGCGTTGGGGATCGGTTGCTATGAGACTCCGACAGGGTGGAAGTTCTTTGGCAACCTGCTTGACGCCGGCCGCGCCACGCTTTGCGGCGAGGAGAGCTTCGGTACTGGGTCTGATCACGTCCGTGAAAAAGACGGGCTGTGGGCGGTGCTTCTGTGGTTGAATATCCTCGCCGAACGCAAGGAAACGGTTCAGGAAATCCTTTCCACGCATTGGCGGAAGTTCGGTCGCAACTATTATTCACGGCATGATTATGAAGCGCTGCCGGTCGCACAGGCCGAAGGGATTATGGGTGCACTCCGCGCGCGGCTCGCGGATCTGCCGGGGCTGGCGGTCGAGGGGCTGAAGATCGCCTCGGCAGACGATTTCGCCTATAAGGATCCAGTCGATGGCTCGCTCTCTAAAGGGCAGGGCATCCGCATCGCGTTCGACGGCGGCTCCCGTTTCGTCCTGCGCCTGTCAGGCACCGGAACGGAGGGCGCGACAATCAGGCTCTATCTGGAACGGTTTGTGGCAGGACCCGAGGGGCTCGATACCGAAGTGCAGGCGGCATTGCAGCCAATGATCGACGCGACCGAGATCCTGGCTGGGATCAAGGCGGCGAGCGGACGCATGGGGCCTGATGTTGTGACCTGACGCAAGGCCGGGGGTTCAGCACCCCCGCACCACTGTGGGATATTTGGCCCACAGTAAGGGGGTTTAGCCTCTGATCCTCAGACCTTGCGCATCGAAGGCATAGGCGTGGCGCGGGTCGAAATCGAGGGCGACCGTTTCGTCGACGCAGTGGGGGTGCTGACCGAAGAGGCGGACTGTCACGGTTTCGCCCGCTTCTGTCGTGACCAGAAGGTTGGTATCGCCGCCCAGCCGCTCGACATGGGTAATACGGCCCTTTATGCGGCCGGTTTGACCGACGGTCAGATGTTCGGGCCGGATGCCGAGCGTTGCGCCAGATGCACCTAGCTGGCCTGCGGCAAGGAAATTCATCGAAGGCGCACCAAGGAAACCAGCAACGAACTGGTTGGCCGGATCGTTGTACAACGCCATGGGCGAGCCGACTTGCTCGATCCGCCCGTCGCGCAGAACAACGATCCGGTCGGCGAGCGTCATTGCCTCGGTCTGATCGTGGGTGACGTAGATCATGGCCGCGCCCAGTTCGCGGTGCAGCCGGGCGATTTCGACGCGCGTCGCCATGCGAAGTGCTGCATCGAGGTTGGAGAGCGGTTCGTCGAACAGGAAAAGATCAGGCTTCCGCACGATTGCCCGGCCGATGGCCACCCGCTGGCGCTGGCCACCCGACAGTTCCGCCGGGCGGCGCTTCAGATAGGGCTCCAGACTCAGCATCTGGGCAGCGCCCTGGATGCGTTCAGCGATCACGGCCTTTGCTTCGCCGGCCTGCTTCAGGCCAAGCGCCATGTTCCCCTCGACATCCAGATGGGGGTAAAGCGCATAGGACTGGAATACCATCGCGATGCCGCGTTTTGCAGGCGGCGTCATCGTCACATCCTTGCCGCCGATCTCGATCCGGCCCGAGGTTGCATCCTCGAGCCCGGCGATGGTGCGCAGAAGCGTCGATTTCCCGCATCCTGACGGGCCGACGAAGACGATGAACTCTCCCGGCTCGACGGTCAGGCTGATGTCTTTCAAGACATCAACGGAACCGAAGGATTTATTGATGTTTTCAAGGGCTAGGGCGGTCATCTTCAACCTTTCAGATCGATGGCGCGGCCGGTGCGGATGCTTTCGTCGGCGGCAAGGCAGATGGCAAGCGACTGGACGGCGTCTTCCATGTGGCGAGTGAGGTCGATGTCTTCGGCGATGGCCCGCAGCATGTAGGCCTGTTCGGCATCACACAGCGCCTGGTGCCCGGGTTCGCCCGGGAAGTCGATATCGCGGTCGGTGCCGTTCACGCGGTGGATGCGAAGCGCGCCGACCTTTGTGTGGCCTTCAACGCTGTCGCTGTCGGGGTGCATGCCGGAAAGGATCGAGATGGCGCCATTGGGGCTGATCACATCCTTCACGAAATAGGCAACCTCGGACATCATCGGACCCCAGCCGGCTTCGTACCAGCCGACGGAACCGTCTTCAAAGACCACCTGGAACTGGCCGTAATTGTACATGTTTGCCGCGATCTCGTCCGACAGACGCAGCCCCATGCCATGGACGCGGACAGGTTTCGCGTCAGTGATCTGGCACATTACGTCGACATAATGCACGCCACAGTCGACGATGGGCGGTGTCGTCTGCATCAGCTGCTTGTGGGTGTCCCAGGTCGCACCGGTCGATTGCTGATTCAGGTTCAGCCGGAATACATACGGCCCGCCAAGCGCCCGCGCCTCTGCGATCAGCCGCTGCCAGGAGGGGTGGTGACGCAGGATATATCCTACGACCAGTTTACGGCCGTTCGCCGTGGCACAATCCACAACCCGGCGGGCGTCAGCGACGGTGGTCGCGAGCGGTTTTTCGACGAAGACATGGGCGCCCGCCTCCATCGCAGCACAGGCGTAGTCAGCGTGACTGTCGGAATAGGTCGCGATGACGGCGAGGTCCGGCCGAGTCTCGGTCAGCGCCTCGTAGTAGTCGCCGAAGGCCGGATATGCGGCAAGATCGGGGTGCGCGCAGCTGCCGCTGCGATTCACGAGGCCGACGATTTCCGCATCGGGGTGGTGATGGTGGGCTAGGGCGTGGCTCAGCCCCATATTGCCGAGACCGGCGACCAGAACCCTCATTTGACTGCCCCCGAGGTGATGCCGCGGATGAGCTGCCGTGAGAAAATGACGTAGAGCACCAGCACCGGCAGGATGGCGAGCGACAAGGCTGAGAGAACGGCATTCCAGTCCGTCACGAATTGGCCGATGAAGACCTGGGATCCCAGCGTCAGCGTCTTTGTGCTTTCGCCCGGGGCAAGGATCAGCGGGAACCAGAGGTCGTTCCAGATCGGGATCATGTTGAAGACGGCGACCGTAGCCATAGCCGGACGAACAAGCGGTAATACGAGCTTGAAAAAGATCGCATATTCGCTCATCCCGTCGATGCGGCCGGCGTTCTTCAGATCGTCCGACACCTGGCGCATGAACTCCGACAGGATGAAGACGGCCAGTGGTAGGCCTTGCGCGGTATAGACGAGGATCAGCGCCAGAAGCGTATTGATAAGGCCGGTCTGCACCATGAGTTCCAGGATAGCGACGGTACCAATGCGGATCGGGATCATGATGCCGAGCGCAAGATAGAGGCCCATCAGTGTGTTGCCCCGGAAGCGGTATTCCGACAGCGCGAAGGCTGCCATCGCGCCGAAGAGAAGGATGAAGAACAGGGAAACCACGGTGACGATGAAGGAATTCTGGAAATAGAGGAAGAAATCCCCCTGCTTCATCACCGTCTGGTAGCCGATCAGCGAAAAGGCGTCGCCCACCGGCGGGGTCAACGGTTCGGCGAAGATCGCCTTACGCGTCTTGAACGAGTTGATGATGATCACGAAGACCGGGAACAGGGCGATCA
Organism: Frigidibacter sp. RF13; assembly: GCF_026626305.1. Taxonomy (GTDB): domain Bacteria; phylum Pseudomonadota; class Alphaproteobacteria; order Rhodobacterales; family Rhodobacteraceae; genus TMP-24. The sequence goes on from NZ_JAPNUE010000001.1 coordinate 450,362, forward strand.
AGGTGTAGAGGATCAGCGCCCCGTGCGCGGCGGCGGAATTCAGCGGGTTATGGCGTGCCTTGTTCATCGGACCCTCAGAACTGGTAGCGGCGCATGCGGGTCTGGATGCCCCAGAGGTAGATGCAGACGCCAGTCAGGATGATGACGAACATCGCGGTTGCGATGGCCGAGCCCATATGGGGGTCGCCCAACTGCAGCTGGAAGCCGAAGAAGGTGCGATAGAGGAAGGTGCCCAGGATATCGGTCGAGAAATTCGGCCCAGCCAGCGCGCCCTGTGCGGCATAAATAAGGTCGAAGGCATTGAAATTGCCGACGAATGTCAGGATCGAGATGATGCCGATCGAGGGCAGGATCAGGGGTAGTTTGATTTTCCAGAAGGCCGCCCAGCCAGTCAGGCCATCGATCTCGCCCGCCTCCAGCACCTCTTCGGGGATCGACAGAAGGGCGGCGTAGATCAACATCATCGGGATCCCGACGAACTGCCAGACCGAGATCAGCGCGAGCGTGGTGAGTGCATATTCCTCTTTCCCGAGCCACGGTGCGAACAAAGATTTCAAGCCGACCGCGTCGAGCATGCCGGGCGCGATCCCCCAGATCGGCGAGAGGATCAGCTTCCAGGCAAAGCCTACGATCACGAAAGAGAGGATTGTGGGGATGAAGATTGCCGAGCGATAGAAGGCCGAAAAGCGCAGGCGCGGATGCGACAGGATCGCCGCAAGCGCGATGCCGATCGGGTTCTGCACGATCATATGGATGATGAAGAACCAGACATTGTTGCCGAGCGCGTTCCAGAAGGACGCCGACCAGCGCGGGTCGCCGAAGAGTGTTCGGAAATTCGCGAGGCCGGCAAAATGGCGCCCGCCCGCTTCGCTTACATAAAGAGAAAGCCGCAACGTATTGAAAAGCGGCCATATCATCACCGCCGTATAGACCAGCACCGCGGGTGCCAGAAAGATGATGATATGGGAACGCGGTCGCCCGGCCATCTCAGCCCCTCTTTCCTTCACTGTGGTTCAAATATCCCCGGGGGGGTGCGGGGGGCAGGCAGCCCCCCGCTGGATCGGGCGCATCAGCGCCCGGTCCTCATTGCTGCGGCGCGTACCAGGAGGCGAGGCCCTCCTGCAGTCGCTTGCCGGCGTCCTCCGGCGTTTCGGTGCCCTTGATCGTGTTGACGCTGGCGTTCCAGGTCTCGGTCTCAAGGTTCGGCGTGCCGCGCGACAGGATCTGGTAGGTCGAGCGGATCGTCGAATGGCACTTGTCGCGCCAGCTGACAAATTCCTGCGCCAGCGGGTCTTCCATGGCGACCGGCGACGAATTCAGGCTGAAGAAGCCAGGCAGGGCGTTTGCATAGAGCGCCGCGAATTCGGCCGAGCCGACCCAGTCGAGGAAGACCTTGGCCTCATCCGGGTGCGCGGACTTGGCATTCATCCCAAGCGCGATGTCGGTATGGTCCGAAATGTAGCACTCGTCGCTCGCGTTCGCGACCGGCGGCGGGAAGGCGCCCATCTTGAAGCCTGCCTGGGCATTGAAGCCCGAGATTTCCCAAGAGCCAGCCGGATAGACGGCGGCGCGACCCAGCGTGAACAGGTTCTGGCTGTCGGGGTAGGTTTGCGCCTCGTAACCGTCGCCCAGATAGGCGCCCCATTTGGCCAGTTGCCGGTAAGGGGCAACCCAGGCCTCGTCGGTCAGCTTCTGCTCGCCCTTGATCAGCGCCAGACGCCCTTCCTCGCCCTTCCAATAGTTCGGGCCAATGTTGTTGTAACCCATGGTCGCGGCTTCCCACTGGTCGTTGGTGCCCATCGCCATCGGGATGTAGGTGCCGTCTTCCTTGATCTTGTCGAGGGCCGCGAAGAATTCGGCCTCGGTGGTGGGAACCGCGATACCGAGCGCGTCGAACGCATCCTTATTGTAGATGAAGCCGTGGATGACCGAAGCCATCGGCACGCAGAAGGTGGCCGCGCCATCGTCGGTCTGCCAGGCGGACTTGGCGACGCTGGAGAAGTTGGCCATCGAGGCGAGGCCCGACAGATCGGCGAGTTGGCCCTTTTCGTAGAGCGCGAGCGACGCGTCGAACGGACGGCAAGTGATCAGATCGCCCGCAGTGCCCGCATCGAGCTTTGAATTCAGCGCCGCGTTATATTCGGCCGGTGCCGTCGGCGCGAAGACCACCTTGATGCCGGGGTTTGCAGCTTCGAAGGCCGGGATGATCTTGTCCTGCCAGATGGTCAGGTCATCGTTGCGCCAGCTTTCGATGGTCAGCGTCACATCCTCTGCCGAGGCCGCGCCGCCCAGAAGCGACGAGGTCAGAAGCAGGGCCGCCAGTCTTGTCTTTGTCATAAGGAACTCCCTTGGTTGGCAATCTCTCCGGCGTTGGCCGCCGGCAGTCTCAGCCGCGCGAGCGCCGCGCGGAGATTTCCGTGATGGGTGGCGAGCATCGCCCGTGCCTCGCCGGGCGTCTGCCCGAGCGCGACAAGCACCGCCGCCTTGGTGTCGCCGCCCGTCGCTTCAAGGCTCTTGATGGCCGCCGCCGGTCTGACCTCGGCGATGGTCGCCACGATGCCCGCCGCGCGGGCGCGCAGCTTGGTATTGTCGGCCTTCAGGCCCACCATCATCCCGTCATGCACCTGGCCGAGTTGGATCGCGGCGAGCGTCGACAGAAGGTTGAGCGCAACTTTCTGCGCCGTGCCTGCACCCATCCGGGTCGAACCGGCGATCAGTTCGGGCGGCGTCAGCAGCGCGATGGATGCGTCGGCCAGCTCGAAGATTGGCGCATTGCGGTTGTTGGCTATTGCCACGATCCGGGCGCCGCCGCGCCGCGCCGCGCGCGCCAGTTCAAGCGGGTAGGGGGTGGAGCCCGAGGCAGTGACGGCGATCACCAGATCGCCTGCGCCGAGCGTGACCCCGGCGGCAGCGCCCGCAGCGCCGTCATCTTCGGTATCGCCCGGCATATGCGCATCCGTGGGAATGCCGCCTGCCATGCAAAGCAGAATACGTTCGGCCGGAATACCGTAGGTGCCGGGCAGCTCCATCCCGTCGGCATTGGCCATCAAGGCCGAGGACCCGGCGCCTGCATATACGAGGCGTCCTCCGCCAGCAATGGCGTCGGCCATCAGCCGCGCGCCCTGGGCGATATCGGGAAGGGCCCGCTCGACCGCAGCGACCGCTGCCGCCTGTCCGGACAGAAGCAGCGCCAGAATCTCGGCTACCGGCCGCGCATCCAGTCCCGCAGCATCGGCATGCAGATTTTCAGTCTGTTTGTCGGCCATCGAATCCCCCTTGATCAAGGAAGATACCTTTATAATACCTTTCAATCAAGCCCCATCGCAGACGCTAGCATAATTGCCTTATTTTCCAAAGAAGTCGCACGGAACTCGACACTTTCCTCTTCCAAAGCGCCAATAGGTATTATAAAGGTATCATTATGCGTTACGGGCGACAGATTCATATCGGTGTCGATGGCGGTGGCTCCGGCTGCCGGGCAGCTCTTGTCGATCCGGTGACCGGCGTCCGTCGCAGCGCTGAGGGTGGGCCCGCGAACGTGACAAGCGATTTTGACGGCGGCATCGCCACGATCGCGGGTCTGCTCTCGCAACTGATCGGCGAGGCGCGCCCTGAAGCGGGCGCTGAAACCCATTCGATCTGGCTTGGCCTCGCGGGCATTACGGGCGCTGTGATGGCCGGACGCACCGAAGAAGCGCTGCGCCTGCGCTTTCCGGGCGCCCGCATCTGCGCCTCGGGCGACCATGAGGCGATGCTCACCGGGGCGCTCGGCCTTGGCGACGGTACATTGATCGGCGTCGGCACCGGGTCGTTTGTGGTTCGCCGCGCCGCGGGGCAGGTCCGGCACCTTGGCGGGCGCGGGTTGATCCTCGGCGATCAGGCATCGGGCGGCTGGCTAGGGCTGAGGTTGATGCAAGAGGTGATGCTGGTCCTTGACGGCCTTCGCCCCGCAAGCCCGCTCGCCGACCATATCCTTTCGCACCACGGGCATGACCCCGGGCAGATCATCGCCTTTGCGCGGGCTGCGGTACCGGCCGATCTGGCGCGGCTCGCGCCGGAGGTTGTCGCGGCCGCCGAGGCTGGCGACGAGCTCGGTCGCGCGTTGCTTTGCGACGGGGTGGAGTATCTGATCCGCGCGCTTGAGGTGATCGGCTGGCGGCCGGGCGAGCGGCTTTGCCTTGCGGGCGGACTTGGCGACATCTATGCGCGGCATCTGCCGGCGGGCGTACTGGAATGGATCGTCCCGGCTGCGGGAACCGCACTCGATGGCGCGCTCCTGCTTGCTGCACGGGCGGGGGAGGATATGCCATGACGGTCATCGAGTTCCTGCAGCCCGAAGACTGGCTGTCAGACGAGGGCGGGCCGCTTTACGTGCAGCTTCGAAAGCGCCTGGAATCCGGTATCGCCTCTGGCTTCCTTGCCCATGACATGCCTCTGCCGCCGGAACGCGAGATGGCCGTCATCACCGGCCTGTCACGGGTGACGGTGCGCAAGGCGATCGCCGAACTGGTCGAGCGTGGGCAGGTGATCCAACGGCAGGGCTCGGGCTCATTCGTGGCGCCGGCTCCGGCGCGCGTCGAACAATCGCTGTCGCACCTGACCTCGTTTTCTGAGGACATGAACCGCCGTGGCTACCGCCCGACGGTGCGCTGGCTGGAACGCGGGCTGTTTCTGCCTGCACCGGACGAGCTGTTGACCCTCGGCCTCGGCGCATCCGATCAGGTGGTGCGGCTTTCGCGCCTGAGGCTCGCCGACGACAGGCCGATGGCGATCGAGCGCGCCTCGCTGCCGCCAGATATCCTGCCTGACCCTTTGTCGGTCGAGAATTCGCTGTACGACCTTCTCGGGCAGCGCGGTCGCCGGCCCGTGCGGGCAATGCAGAAAATATCGGCGATCAACCTCGGACCCGAGGATGCCGACCTTCTGCAGGTGCGCCCGCAGGCCGCGGGCCTCAGGATCGAACGGATCGGCTTTCTTCCGGAAGGCCGGGCCATCGAACTGACCCGCTCCATTTATCGCGGCGATGCCTACGATTTCGTGGCCGAACTGCGCCTGCCAGAGAAACGTTAGGGGACTGATGTGACCGATCTCAAGACGAGCCGCATGTTTTCGGAAATCCGGGAAATTCCAGATGCCGTGGACCGGTTGCTGACCGACGGCATGGACGCCATTACCCATGCAGCCGTCGCGGCTCGGACGCTCGATCCCGCGGTGGTTGCCACTGTGGCGCGCGGATCTTCTGATCAGGCGGCGACCTTTTTCAAATATGCCGCCGAACTGACGCTTGGGCTGCCGGTCGCCTCGATCGGCCCTTCGGTCGCCTCGATCTACGGGGCGAAGCTAAGGCTTGATGGCGCGCTCTGCATTTCGGTTTCCCAATCGGGCGCGAGCCCCGACATCGTCGAACTGGCGCGGTCCGCGACGGCGGGAGGGGCGCTGACCGTTGCCGTCACCAATGACCCGGCGTCGAAACTTGCCCGGGTCAGTGCCGAGACGATCGATATAAAGGCGGGGCCGGAGTTGAGCGTGGCGGCGACCAAGACGTTTGTGACCTCGGTCGTGGCCCTGCTGGCTCTGGTCGCCGAATGGAAGGCCGATGCCGCCCTGCGCGCAGCGGTTCGCACGCTGCCCGAGGCTTTGGGCCGCGCCGTCAGCCACGACTGGCCCGAACTGCGCGCAGCGCTGCAGGGCGCGCGTTCGCTTTATACGCTCGGGCGCGGGCCATCCTATGCGATCTCGGGCGAGGCGGCGCTGAAATTCAAGGAAGTCAGCCAGATCCATGCCGAGAATTACTCATCGGCCGAGGTGCTGCACGGCCCGGTTTCGATCGTATCCGATGGCTTCCCGATACTCGCTTTTGCGGCACGCGATGCGGCCGAGGATGCGCTGCTCGATATCGCCGAGAAGATCGCCGCCAAGGGCGCGCGGGTTTTTGTCACCTCTGACCGTGTGCGACAGGCCGCCCGACTGCCTTTCGCCGCAACAGGCCATCCGCTGACCGATCCGATCGCGCTGATCGTCTCGTTCTACGCGATGGTCGAACGGTTCGCGCGCGAGGCGGGTATAGACCCCGACGCGCCGCGCCATCTGCGCAAGGTCACTGAGACGATCTGAGGAAAGGCTGCAATGACCATCGAGGCAAAGCCAGACGGCTGGGACGAGGCGGCGATGGCCGGGCAGGGGGCCTGGATCCTGCCCGAGACAATTTTCGATGGTATCTGGCTGAGAAGCGGTACGTCGCTTTTCGTCCAGAAAGGCCGCGCTTCGTTGAAACGCTTTGACGGAACCGGGCCGGTCTGGAAGTGCGGCGGCATCCTGTCGCCGGGTTTTGTCGATCTGCAGGTCAATGGCGGCGGCGGTATCCTGTTCAACAACCGGCCCGACGCCGAAAGCGCGCTTGCAATCGCGGCCGCACACCGCACCACGGGCACCGTGGCGATCCTGCCGACCTTGATCACCGATGCGGCCGAGGTGCTTGAGGCGGCGGCAGACGCGGTGATCGCGAGCCACGGGCGGGGTGGGATTGTCGGCATCCATATTGAAGGGCCGCATATTTCGCCCGCCCGCAAGGGTACGCATGCCGAGGGCCATATCCGGCCGCTGGAAGAGCGAACCTTCGCGGTCGTCGCGCGCCTGAGACAGCGCGGCATTCCGGTGATGATCACGCTCGCGCCCGAGGCGGTGCAGCCGGGGCAGGTGGCGCGGCTCGTCGCCATGGGCGTCGTGGTGGCCATCGGCCATACCGATGCATCGGCTGCGGCGGTGAATGCGCTTCTGGCCGAGGGCGCGCAGTGCTTCACCCATCTTTTCAACGCGATGTCGCAGATGCAGGGTCGCGAACCGGGCTGCGTCGGCGCCGCGATCAATTCCTCTGCCTATGCCTCGCTCATCTGCGACGGCATTCATGTGGCACCCGAGATGATCGCGCTGGCGCTGCGTGCGCGCCCGGTTCCTGACCGGATGTATTTGGTCAGCGACGCGATGCCGACTGTCGCCGGACCGGAAAGCTACAAGCTCTACGGTCAGGACATCCGGCTGGATCATGGACGGCTTGTGAATGCAGACGGCGCGCTTGCCGGCGCACATGTCACGATGCTGCAGTCTGTGGCATTTCTTGCCCAGAAGATCGGCCTGTCGCTGGAAACTGCTTTGCGCATGGCCATCAGCCATCCGGCGAGACTCATGGGCTTGAAGGCGCTTTCGGCAATCGAGGGGCGGGCGGTGTCTGACCTCATTCTCATCCGCCAGGATCTGTCCGAGATGCAATTTGTGCTGCCATAGGGCAACTGATCCGTATATCCGATAATCGGTATTATGTAACTATTTGATATATGCGAGTCCGGACTTTCACACGCGCCCGTCTTCGGTCATAAGGCCCGGAAAGCCCTGGAAATGCCAGCGAGGACGCTCCATGACCTTTTCCCGCGCCATAAAGATCGCACCGTCGATCCTCTCGGCCGATTTCGCCAACTTCGGCCAGGAAATCCGCGCCATCGAGGATCAGGGCTGCGACTGGGTCCATGTCGATGTGATGGACGGCCATTTCGTGCCGAACCTCACGTTCGGGCCGCAGCTTTGCAAGGCGATCCGGCCGCATATCAAAACGGTGATGGACGTCCATCTGATGATCGCGCCGGTTGATCTCTATATCGACGCCTTCTGCGAGGCTGGCGCCGATGTGCTTACCGCGCACGTAGAGGCCGGCCCTCACATCCACCGCACCTTGCAAGCCATTCGTTCCAATGGGAAAAAAGCCGGTCTTGCACTCAATCCCGGGACACCGGCCGAGGCGGCACGCGAATTGCTGGATCTTGTTGACCTCATCTGCGTGATGACGGTCAACCCGGGCTTCGGCGGGCAAAAATTCATTCATTCCCAGATAGATAAGGTGCGCGCCTTGCGCGCGATGATCGGCGACAGACCCATCCATATCGAGATCGATGGCGGCATCACGCCCGAGACCGCGCCACTGGTCGCGGCGGCGGGCGCGGATGTTCTGGTAGCGGGATCGGGCGTCTTTTCCGGCGGGTCGGTTGCGAAACCGCAGGTCTATGGCCAGAATATCAGGGCGATCCGCGCCGCCGCCGAGGCGGCCCCGCGCTGAGGAGGAACTCATGGCCGTATCCCCGCCCGTCTGCGATTTTGGTTGGAAAGCCCCGGATTTCTCGCTTCCGGGCACCGACGGGCGCACGTGGTCGCTTGGCGAGATCGCCGGGGCAAACGGCACGTTGATCATGTTCATCTGCAACCATTGCCCCTATGTGCAGGCGGTGATGGACCGGATCGTGCGCGACGCGGCGGCGTTGCAAGCCGAAGGGATCGGCGTGGCCGCCATCTCGTCCAACGATGCGGCCGCCTATCCGGCCGACAGTTTCGCCAATATGGCGACTGAGGCGCAGCGCCACGGATTTTCCTTTCCCTATCTCTACGATGAAAGCCAGGCGGTCGCGCGCGCCTATGGTGCCGCCTGCACCCCGGATTTCTTCGGCTTCAACAACCGGCTTGAGCTTCAGTATCGTGGCAGGCTCGATGCGTCGGGCAGGCAACCGGCAGGACCAGAGGTGAAACGCGAGCTGTACGAAGCAATGAAACTGGTCGCCCGGACGGGCAAGGGGCCAGACGATCAGATCGCCTCTCTCGGCTGTTCAATCAAATGGCGGGATGTGTGAGCCCCCCGCCCGCCCTGATCTTCGACCTCGACGGAACCTTGATCGACAGCCTTCCGGATCTGGCTGCGGCGGTGAATCGGCTGCTCGCCGCCGAGGGGCTGGCGCCGATGGCACGCGCCGAGGTCCAGTCCTATGTCGGCGATGGCGCCCCTGCGCTGGTCCACCGGGTGATGGCGGCGCGCGGGCTGGCGGCGGAGCGCCACGCGGACCTGACGACACGGCTCGTCGCCGATTACAGCGCGCTCCCGGCTGAACTGACGACCGTCTATCCTCACGTATTCGAAACGCTGACCAACTTGAGGCAGCACGGTCATCCGCTCGGCCTCTGTACGAACAAACCCGGCGCCGCCACGGGCGCGGTGCTTTCCGCGCTCGGTCTCGCCCTTCTCTTCGATGTGGTCATATCGGGCGACAGCCTTCCGGAGCGGAAGCCCCACCCTGCCCCGCTTCTGGCAGCAATCGACAGGCTCGGCGCACCAGCGATTTTCGTCGGCGACAGCGAGGTCGATGCCCGCACCGCGGAAGCCGCCGGTCTGCCCTTCTTTCTCTTCACCAAAGGCTACCTGCGGGTTCCGCTGTCCGAGATCAGCGTCACTGCCACGTTCGACGACTTTGCCGACTTTCGGGAGCTTATTGCGACATTACCTGCAACGCCGTAACATCTTTCCGAAGATCGCCAGAACTTCCGGAACGATTTACGCATTCAAATATTGATATATGTTTGACATGCGCCTATATGCGAAGCGTGGCAAGCAGGAGAGACCCATGACATCGCTCACCAAACCCGAAGTGACCGGCTTTTTCGACGAGGCCACCAATACCGTCACCTTTCTGGTGAAGGATCCTGCAAGCAACGCCTGCGCCATCGTCGATTCCGTCCTCGATTTCGATTATTCCTCGGGCCGGACCGACACGAAATCTGCCGATGCGGTCATCGCCTATGTGAAGGACAAGGGCCTTTCGGTCGAGTGGATCCTCGAAACCCATGTCCATGCCGACCATCTGTCGGCCGCGCCCTATATCCAGCAAAGGATCGGCGGAAAGATCGGCATCGGCGACCGGATCACCGTGGTGCAGAACACATTCGGCAAGATCTTCAACGAAGGCACCGAGTTTCAGCGCGACGGCAGCCAGTTCGACAAGCTGTTTCAGGAAGGCGACCGGTTCGCCATCGGCAGCCTTGAGGGCCGCGTCCTGCACACGCCGGGCCATACGCCCGCTTGCCTGACCTATGTGGTGGGCGACGCCGCCTTCGTCGGCGATACGCTCTTCATGCCTGATTTCGGCACGGCGCGCTGCGACTTCCCCGGCGGATCGGCCGAGACGCTTTTTGCCTCGATCCAGAAGATCCTGACCCTGCCGGACGAGACCCGCATCTTCGTCGGCCATGACTACAAGGCACCGGGGCGCGAGACCTATAGCTGGGAAACCACGGTCGCCGAGCAGAAGGCCTGCAACGTCCATGTCGGCGGCCGCTCGCAAGAGGAATTCGTGGCGATGCGCGAGGCGCGCGACAAGACGCTTGCGATGCCGAAGCTGATCATCCCGTCCCTGCAGGTGAACATGCGTGCCGGTCAGATGCCGCCCGCCGACAAGGACGGCAAGACCTTCCTCAAAGTGCCTGTGAACGGCCTGTGACGAAAAGCTGAGCCACAGCCCAGGCGGGATTTCCCATGAAACGCTATTTCCCCATCCTTGAATGGGCGCCTGCCTATTCGCGCGCGACCTTCGCGGCCGACCTCATCGCCGCGCTGATCGTCACGGTGATGCTGATCCCGCAGTCGCTGGCCTATGCGCTTCTGGCGGGGCTTCCGGCGGAGGTCGGCCTTTATGCCTCCATCGCACCGCTGGTCCTCTATGCGCTCTTTGGCACCTCGCGGACGCTGGCCGTCGGGCCGGTCGCCGTTGCCTCGCTGATGACCGCAGCAGCCGTCGGGCAGATCGCCGCCTCGGGCAGCCCGGATTATCTGGCCGCCGCCGTTCTCCTGGCGTTTCTGTCTGGTGCCTTCCTTCTGGCGATGGGGCTTCTGAGGTTGGGGATCGTCGCCAATTTCCTGTCGCATCCGGTGATCACCGGCTTTGTCACCGCCTCGGGCCTTCTGATCGCTGCGAGCCAGCTGCGCCATATTCTCGGCGTGAAGGGTGGCGGCCAGACCCTACCGGAAATCGCAGAAAACCTCTGGCCGAACCTTGCTGCCGTGAACCCCTCGACGATCCTCCTTGGCCTTGCGGCGATCGCCGCGCTGGTCGCGGCGCGGCGCTGGCTGAAAGGGCTGCTCATCGGCCTCGGCCTGACGGCCGGAACAGCAGGCATACTCGCCCGCCTCGGCCCGATGGTCGTGGTGATCGCCTCGATCCTCTTGACCGTTCTTATGAACCTGCCTGCCTCCGGGGTCGCCATCCTCGGCGAAGTGCCGCGCGGCCTGCCCACCCCTGCCCTGCCCCGGCTCGATCCTGACCTGATCGCGCGTTTGGCGCTGCCCGCGCTTCTCATCTCCATCGTCGGTTATGTCGAGACGATCTCGGTCGCCCAGACGCTCGCCGCCAAACGCCGTCAGCGCATAGACCCCGATCAGGAACTGGTGGCGCTCGGCGCCTCGAACCTTGGCGCAGCGCTGTCGGGCGGCTTCCCGGTGACGGGCGGCTTCGCCCGTTCGGTCGTCAACTTCGACGCGGGCGCAGAGACGCCCGCGGCGGGTGCCATCACCGCGCTTTTCATGGCGCTTGCCACGCTCTTCCTCACCCCCGCGCTTTACAACCTGCCGCAGGCAGTGCTCGCCGCCACCATCATCGTCGCCGTCCTGAGTCTTGTCGACCTCGGCGCCTTCGGCCGGACCTGGGCCTATTCGCGCGCGGATGCGGCGGCGATGGGGGCCACGGTGCTTGTGACGCTGGTGAAGGGGGTCGAAATGGGGATCGTCGCGGGCATCGGCCTGTCGCTCGCGCTCTACCTCCTGCGCACCTCACGTCCGCATATGGCAGTGGTCGGGCAGGTCGCGGGCACCGAGCATTTCCGCAATGTGCTGCGCCATCATGTGGTGACCGTTCCGAACATCCTGTCGATCCGCGTCGACGAGAGCCTCTATTTCGCCAACACCCGCGCCCTCGAAGACCGTATCCTCGCAGAGGTCGCTGACAGGCCCGCGCTGAAGCATGTGGTCCTCATGTGCCCGGCGGTGAACGACGTCGACGCCTCCGCACTTGAAAGCCTCGAAGCGATCAACCACCGCCTGAAGGATGCGGGCGTCCTTTTCCACCTGACCGAGGTCAAGGGACCGGTTATGGACCGTCTGAACCGCAGCCATTTCCTGCGCGACCTGAGCGGGCAGGTCTTCCTGTCGCAGATCGACGCGATGCGGACCCTCGCGCCGGACGAGACATGCGCGGCTCTCGCATGCCAGCGCAGCGACAGCCTGAGGAAAGCGGTCTAGACGACCGCTTTCTCAAGAAAGGGCCGCCCTGCAATGATCCGCTCCGGCCCCAGCGGTGAAAGGTCGAGCGTCTGCCAGGCGCCGGTCAGGATCAGCTCCGCCATACCCCGCCCGACGGCGGGCGCCTGTTGCAGCCCGTGACCGGAAAAGCCAGAAGCGATGTAGAAATTCTCAGTCCCCGGCCAAAGACCCAACACCGCGTTCTGGTCCAGCCGGTTGTAGTCGTAATGCCCGACCCACAGTCGCGCGACCTTTACCGCGTCGAACCCTTCGCTGCGCTCGTAAAGGCGCGGCCAGATCAGCTCCTCGAACTGGGCATGATCGGGTTCCCAATCGTCGGGGTCGCAGGGGCCGTCCTCTGCGGGCACGGTGGCGGTGATCCATTGGCCATGCTCAGGCCGCAGATAGATGCCGAAATGATCGATGATCAGCGGCGCCTCCGGATGACGGGCATTGGGCGCATCGATCACGAAGACCGTGCGTTTGCGTGGCTCGACCGGCAGCGCGAGCCCGGCTTTCGCACAAAGCGTGCCTGACGCGGTGCCTGCGGCATTGACGAAAGAGCCGCAACAAATTGTTTCGCCGCTCTCCAGGTTTATCGATTCAACGCGGCCGCCTTTGAGGTTCATCCCCGCCACGCGGCCCTTGCGATACTCAACCCCCCGCGCGCGACCGGCATTCCTGAACCCATGGAGAAGGCCCATATTGTCGAACCAGCCCTCGTCGCGCGGCCCGAAACTGCCCGCGACCAGATCGTCGACCTTCATCCAAGGCCAGCGCGCCGCCAGTTCTGCCGGTCCCAATATCTCGGTCGAGGCGCCCAAGGATCGCTGCATCACAGCCAGTTCCTGCATAACCGCCCTGCCGCTCTCCGACGCGGTCAGGAACAAATAACCGTTTTCTTTCAAGCCCAAGGACGGGACTTCCCCCTCCGGCCCGACGCGCTCACCGAAATTGCGAATGAAATCGACACCGAAGCGCGAAATCTCGACATTCACCGGGTTCGAGAACTGGCTGCGGACCGAAGCAACCGACAGGGCGGTTGCGGAGCGCGCATAGGTCGGATCGGGCTCGACCACGAGAATGCTCAGCGCTGGCGCCATGCCTGCGAGCCACCAAGCGATAGAGGCCCCGGTCACCGCACCACCCGCGATCACCACATCATATTTTTCCATGCCGCCCCCAAGAATCCGTGCGTGCGATACGTATCATGCCGGGGTACGGAAAAAAGGCCCTGCACTCGACAAAGGCGATAAATCGTGGCAGGGAACAAGCGGGGATAGATGACAGGAAGTTCTATGGACTTTACTGCTTGCAGCCGCGCTTCCGGGCGCGTTCTGTCAACGGGGATAGGGGAGGTCTGCGGTGTCTAGTCACGCCTTCCCGACCACCGACTCCGGCATCCAGTATCTCGACCAGGTACTGCGCGCGACCACGATTGAAGAGATCTGGGCACTGCATTGCGAGAAGATGGCAAGCTACGGCTTCGACCGACTGCTCTATGCCTTCACCCGGTTCAAGACGCCGAATTCGATCGGCAATGTCGACGATTCCCTGATCCTGACCAATCACACGGCCGACTATGTGAAGGAATTTGTTCACGGCGGCCTCTATAAGTCGGCACCTATGGTGAAATGGGTGGCCGACCATGTCGGCGCGCAATCCTGGTCGCTGATGCATGAGCGTATCCGCAACGCCAATCTCAGCGCGGACGAACGCCGTGTCCTTGACCTCAACCGCCGGTTCGAGGTTCTGGCAGGCTATTCGATCGGCTTCCGCGAGGTCTCGGTCCGCGCCAAGGGCGGCATCGGTCTTTGCGCCAAGCGTGGCCTCAGCCAGAGCGATGTCGAGCGAATCTGGGCCGAGCACGGCCGCGAGATCACGGTTCTGAACAACGTCTGCCACCTGCGCATCTCCGCCTTGCCCTATGTCAGTCGCAAGACTCTGACCGCGCGCCAGCGCGAGGCGCTGGAATGGGTGGGCGACGGCAAGACCACTCAGGATATCGCTATGATCATGGGGCTGACGCCCGCAACGATCGAAAAACACCTCCGGCTCGCGCGAGAGGTGCTGGAGGTCGAGACGACCGCGCAGGCGGTTCTCATGGCCTCCTTCCGCAACCAGATTTTCCTGGTGCCAGAGCTTCGCATCACCTGATCCACGCGGAAATTGATCAACGGTAAGGATTTCCTGACTACCGTTACGCGACGTCAAATGTCATCAATACCCTTGTTCCGTGAGTGGTGGCGAAAGCCAGGAACGCTGATCCGGATGCCTCGTATTCTCGGGGGGGAGGGGTCAAGCCGGGAAACCGGTACGGGCCTGTCGGGGGTATTTCCGCCCCGGCAGGTTCCCGTCAAAGTCGCGCCCTGTCCTCATCCCCAACAGGTGCGGCGCGCTTGAAGGCGGTGTTGCCCTTCCCCGGCAGCACCGCCATTCTTATTTGCGTCGGGCATGACACCAAAGAAAAGGGCGCCGGTTTCCCGACGCCCGTTTGATTCGCTGGGAAGGGACCTCAGGCGCCCTGCAGGGTCTTGGCGACCTCGGCGGCGAAATCCTCTTCCTTTTTCTCGACACCTTCACCGACCGCGACGCGCGCGAACGACAGGATCTCGACGCCCGCCTCCTTCGCCGCCTGTTCGACGGTGATGTCGGGGTTCATCACGAACTTCTGGCCCAGAAGCGTAACTTCTTCGAGGAACTTCTTCATCCGGCCGGGGATGATGTTGTTCTGGATCACCGCTTCGGGCTTGGGCTTGGCTGAAGAGGCGTTTTCTTCAAGCGCCTTCTGGGTCTGGACGGTGCGCTCGCGCTCAACGATCGCGGGGTCGAGCGAGGCTTCCGACAGAGCCATCGGCGAGGATGCGGCGATATGCATCGCGAGCTGCTTGCCGATGCCGTTATCCGTACCTTTCAGGCCGACGAGAACGCCGATCTTGCCAAGACCGTCGGCGACCGAATTGTGGACATAGGACACGACGACATCGCCCGAGACCGCAGCCATGCGGCGCAGGGTCATGTTCTCGCCGATCTTGGCGATCGCGTCGGTCAGCACCGCCTCGACCGGCTTGCCGTTAAGGCTCGCGGCTTTCAGCGCCTCGACGTCGGAAACGCCGAGCGCGACCTGCGCGAAGCTTTTCACCATGCCCTGGAATTCTTCGTTCTTGCCAACGAAGTCGGTTTCCGAGTTGACCTCGACGGCCACGCCCTTGCCGCCCTCAATCGCGACACCGACAAGACCCTCGGCCGCAACGCGGTCGGCCTTCTTCGCGGCTTTCGCCAGGCCCTTGGTGCGCAGCCAGTCGATGGCGGCTTCCATGTTGCCGTCGTTTTCGGTCAGCGCCTTCTTGGCGTCCATCATGCCTGCGCCGGTCGTATCGCGCAGTTCCTTGACCATGCTCGCGGTGATCGTCATGACCGCTCTCCTTCAATGTTCATGAACCGGACAGGCGGGGAATATCCCCGCCCGCTGAAATCTGTGTGACAGGGGGCACCGGCCCCCTGCCCCGGCCTCAGGCGTCGGCGCTCGCGTCGAGCTCTTCCGCCGGTGCCTCGGCCAGCGCGCCGAGGTCGACACCTGCCGCGCCCATCTGGGCCGACATGCCGTCAAGCGCCGCACGGCTCACGAGGTCGCAGTAAAGCGCGATGGCGCGGGCCGCGTCGTCGTTGCCCGGGATGACATAGTTCACGCCCTTGGGCGAGCAGTTGGTGTCGACGACGGCGACGACCGGAATTCCGAGCTTATTGGCTTCGAGCACGGCGAGGTCTTCCTTGTTCACGTCGATGACGAAGAGGAGATCGGGAACGCCGCCCATCTCACGGATGCCGCCGAGCGAGGCCTGGAGTTTCGCCTGCTCGCGCTCCATGCCCAGACGTTCCTTCTTGGTCAGGCCCTCAGCGCCCGAGGCCATCACCTCATCGATCTGCTTGAGACGCGCGATCGACTGGGAAACGGTCTTCCAGTTGGTCAACGTGCCGCCGAGCCAGCGGTGGTTCATGTAATATTGCGCGCACTTTTCGGCGGCTTCGGCGACGGCCTTCTGGGCCTGACGCTTGGTGCCGACGAAAAGGATCCGGCCGCCCTTGGCGACGGTCTCGCGCACCACATTAAGCGCGGCGTCGAGCATGGGCACGGTCTGCGTCAGGTCGATGATATGGATGCCGTTACGGTCGCCGTAGATGAACTCGCCCATCCGCGGATTCCAGCGCTGGGTCTGGTGGCCGTAGTGAACGCCCGCTTCAAGAAGCTGGCGCATGGAAAACTCAGGAAGCCCCATGGCTATTTCCTTTCCGGTTTGTGCCTGGGCGAAGTGATCTTACCCCAAAAGGGGCAACCGGTGGACCGCCGGGGATGTCTCCCCCGAAAGCCCGCACTTCGCCTGTGAAGTGGCGCGCGTATAAGCGGTTTCTACAGATGACGCAAGAGGGGCAGATCGGCGGTCGCGCCGCGCCAGACCATGAGGCGCTGCGATATATGGCGCCACCATGGGCGCCATCGGATCAGGTTGCAGCCATTGCCGCCGCAACATGGCGATGGTCGGATCCGCAGCACCCGCCGACAGCCCGGAGCCCAGGCAGCCGCGCGGCCAGTTCGGAGTAGAGATGCCCGAATTCGTCGGGATCGCCATCGTCGAGTTCCGTCGCCTCGTCCAGTTCCGCGTGACTGAGGACCGAGGCATTTGCCCTCACGCATCCGATGCGTTGCGTCCAGCTTCCCTTCAGATGAGCAAGAAAATGCGTCGGGTGCGCGCAATTGATGCCGTAGTACAGCGGCGCCCCTCCGGTGGCGGCCTCCACCTCTTCGATCGCGCGGCCGAGCGGGGTGCCGACCGGCAGACAGCCGTCAGTCTCAACAGTGAAGGATATGACGACCGGCAGACCGACCGCGCGGGCCGCGCGGACGACGCCTGCGGCTTCACCGACATGGGTCATGGTCATGGCGCTGACAAGGTCGACTGCTTCGTCTGCAAATGCCTCCAGCTGCGGGCGGTGGATGTCTTCCGCCATCTCCGGCGTAAACATCTGACCCGGCGCGTACCCGTCGCCTGCCGGGCCAACGCAGCCGTTGATCAGGATCCGGTCTGCCCAGCCGCGCCGGGCGCGGATTTGCCGGGCGTGGCGGACAGCCTCCCGGTTGACGTCTTTGATTTCGGCCGAGGAAAGTCCGAGCTTGGGCGCCCAGCCGGCATTCGCGCGCCAGGTCGCCGTATCGAGAAGGAAGCCGCGCTCGCTTTTTTCTGCGAGATCAAGGTAGCGGTCGAAATACCGCTCCAGTCCGGCCCGGCCTTCGGGTGTCGCCAACAAAGCGAATGACGCGAAGTGCGGAAGATCGAATCCGTCGTTGAAGATTAGGTCGGTCTCAAGCCCGCCATCGGCCAGAAACGGGCGCGATGTGGCGAGCAGAAGGTCTAGCGCTGCCATGATACCCCCCCGGGTTGGCGGACAGGTCAGGCAGGATGCCTACCGAGCGTGCCGCACAAAGCCACCTTACACCAATATTGCCGAAGGCCGTCCATGAATCGCCGACATCTAGGTGGGCCGCGTTAACCAGGCCAGAAGCGGCAGGTGGGCACGGGCAATCTTTGCGAGACGCTCGGGTGCGTCGGGAGTGAAAAGCCAGTCGGGCGGCACACTGTTTGCCTGAGTCCGGGCGATCAGGCTCTTGCGGCGCAGGAGGTGATCCCAGTCTGGCGCTGTCTGATAGCCTTTGGGCGTCCGGGCGAGATCGGGGGTGTCGAGCGTGCTGCCGACTTTTTCCGCCTCGTCGAGCGCCGAGAGAAGTGCACCGCGGTCCTTTGCATCGCAGATGCGCGCCCGCATCCGCTCAAGTGCGGCGGGGTCCAGCCCGTAGTGACCGGCGCCATAACCCAGCCCGCCGGGTGTCAGCACGATATGCATGCCCGGCACCTTGTTGAACTCAGGTCCGGTCGAGAGGATCAGGTGCAGCCAGGGCTGGTAGGGGCTCTTGTCCTTAGAAAAGCGCGTGTCGCGATGGATCCGGCGCAGCGATTGATTGAGTTTCGGCACGGCGAGAAGCCGCGGATCCATCCGCTCGCAAAGCGGCGCAAGCGCCGCGATCAGGTCGAGACCGGCCGCGAGCCAGTCTTGCTCATACTCCCTGCGATGCGCCTCGAACCAGGTGCGGTCGTTGTTGTCCCGGAGATCGCACAGGAAGGCGAGGGTTTCGCGTGGCAGACCGGAATAGCGCATCAGTCGGGGATCCCCAGTTCGTTCAAAATCTCGCGCGCCCAGGCTCTAATATCGGCATTCGCGAAGTTCATCGACAGAAAGAAGGGCGCAACCCTCGCGTCCGGGCGCAGGGTGCGCAAGTGGCCCGCCAGCCGCCTTGCCTCCACTAAGTCGCCTGCCGCGTGGTTGACCAGGGCGGCGTTGGTCAGGATCAGGTAATGCACTTGATTGCTGTGCACGGCCTTCCGGCATAGATCCAGCGCGAGATCAAGTTTGCCATCGACGAGATGCGAGAGCGACTTGAACGTCAGCATCAGGCCGAGAAGCGGGTCCATCGGGCTCAGATGCATCGATGTATCCAGGCCGAGGCGGGCCCGATCGGTCCGACCGGCAAGCATGTCGATCATCCCACGCGAGAAATGGCCCTTGACGAAGTTCGGGCTGATGTCGATGGCGCGCTCATACCAGAAAAGCCCGTCATCCGGCCGCCCGGACATCTGAAGCACCCGGCCCATGACCATGTTGGCAAAGGGATCGAAGGGGTCGAGTTCGACCGCCCGCTCCGCCATGCGCCGCATTTCGGCGAGTGCGGGAGCGGGGTCCGCCGAAAAGCCCTGTGATCCCTCCTGCTGCAGGGCGAAGGCCCGCCCGGCAAAGGCGGTTGAGAAGTTCGGGTCCATCTGGATTGCGCGTGCGAACAGCCCCTCGGCAATCGCGTTGTCGCGCGCATTGAACCTTAGCAGGTGGCTCATCCCCAGATGATAGGCTCCCCAGGCATCCAGCATCTCGGTCGATTTCGTACGTGCAGTTGCCGCTTCGGCCTGCGATATCCGCAGGTCCAGTGCACCGATGACGGCCGAGGTGATCTCTTGCCGCGCCATGTGAAGATCATCGAGCGCCGGACTGAAGCGGTCGGCCCAGACGACCGAACCAGAAAGCGTCTCGACCAGTGTGACGCCGACATTGAGCCGCCCCGACACCAGTTCGATGCGCCCGCTCAGCACATATCCCGCCCCCAGAACGCGGCGCAGGCCATCAAGGTCAATCCCGTCCTGCCGGAAGCGAAAGGTGGATTCCCGTGCAATCACCCGCAGCCAGCGCAGGCGCGCGAGGGAAGAGATTATCTCGTCCGCCAACCCGTCGCCCACCTGCACCGCCTCGCCCGCATTCTGGACAAGAGGCAGGACGGCAATCGTCGGCCTGCGGTCGGTCTGCTCCGGTGCGGGCTCGTTGACCTGAACGACGGTGGTCGCATCCGCCCGCCGCTCGACCGGGGCGACAAAGCGATGGCCGAGCCCGTGGATCGTGCGGATCATCGTCTGGCGGCCACCATCATCGCCAACCGCCTTGCGGGCGAACTTCAGCGCGGTTGACACGGCTGCGTCCGAAATGAACCGCCCGCCCCAGACTACATCGATCATTTCCTCTCGCGAAACCACGCGGTCGTTGTTTTCGACCAGCAGGCGCAGGACGGCAAAGGCCTTGGGTTCAAGCCGCACCGGCCCTTCCGGCCCGACAAGCTCGGCGCGATCGGCATAAAGCGCATATGGGCCGAAGACGTGATGCATGCGGCACAGGCCCCGTCATTTTTTCTCAGGCAATAGCCCTCCTCGGTGTGCATATCAAACGCCATCCGCATTTCCTCGAAATTCTAGAGCTTTTCCCCACGAAATCCCCACGCCATCCTCAAGCGTGATCCGTCCCATCCGGTAATCTGGCTCCATCGAGACCGAGGGAGCCGCCGATGACCCGCCTTGCCCAGACCGCCCTGCGCAACGTCCTGACCGCTGGCCATTCGTGCAGGCCGGGCCTGATCCACCGCCTGCGCCGCAGCTTCGCCAGAACAACTGCCGCGATGGAAGGCCAGGCCCGCCTGAGCGCGGTCGCCATCGAAACCCTGCGCGATACCCGGCTCTCGCCCGAAGAGCTGACAGGCGCTCTGACTTACGATCCGGCCCTGCCCTTCTTCCTGCAATCGGGATTTGGCCGCAGCGACCACTGACATTCGCCCCCTTGTCTTGCCCGGCATCCTGGGCAAGAACGACCGCATGACACCTGACATCCTTTGCATCGGCTCGGTCCTGTGGGACATCATCGGCCGCACCCCCGCGCATATGGAGGCGGGCGCCGATGTGCCCGGCCGCATCAGCCGCCTGCCGGGCGGCGTGGCGATGAACATCGCGATGACGCTCGCCCGCTTCGGCATGCGGCCCGCCGTCCTGACGGCCATCGGCCGTGATGCCGAGGGCGAGGAACTGATTGCGGCGTCGGCCGGGGTTGGCGTCGATTGCACCTTTGCCTATCGCTCCGACGATTTGCCGACCGACCGCTATATGGCGATCGAGGGCGGCAACGGGCTGATCGCAGCCATCGCGGACGCCCATTCGCTGGAACGCGCGGGCGACAAGATCCTCGTACCGCTTGGCGATGGCCGTCTTGGTGGCCCCGGCCTGCCGTGGGCCGGACCGATCGCGCTTGACGGCAATCTGACCATCGGCCTTCTGTCCGAGATCGCCGCCTCGCCGCTGTTCGCCGCAGCCGATCTGCGCATCGCGCCCGCCTCGCCCGGCAAGGCCGAACGGCTTCTGCCGATCCTGCCGATGGCCAATGCCACGATCTATGTGAACCTTGAGGAGGCGGGGCTTCTGTGCCAGCGCCGTTTCCACTCGGCGCCCGAGGCTGCAGAGGGACTTCTGTCGCGCGGCGCCCGCAGGGTTCTGGTGACGAACGGCGGCAAGCCAGCGGCCGACGGCGCCAGCGGCGAAGGCGTCATCAGCGCCCCGCCTCGCCCGGTTCTGGTGACGCGTGTGACCGGCGCGGGCGATACATTCATGGCCGCGCATCTGGTGGCCGAACGGCGTGGCGCGGCCCGTGCCGACGCGCTCGGCGCCGCGCTTGAGGCCGCGGCCCTTTACGTTTCCGGAGATATCAGATCATGACCGTCCTGCCGCTTCTCCGTTCGCCCGAGGTTGCCGAAGCGACCGCCACGGGCCGCGCCATCGTCGCGCTGGAATCGACGATCATCACCCATGGCATGCCCTATCCGCAGAACCTAGAGACCGCGCGCCGGGTCGAGGCAGAAGTGCGGAAGGCCGGGGCGGTTCCGGCCACCATCGCGATCATGGGCGGCGCTATCCATGTCGGGCTGGATGAGGCTCGGCTTGAGGCGCTCGCCCGCGCCCCGGATGCGATGAAACTGAGCCGCGCCGATCTCGCCGCCTGTCTCGCATCGGGGCGGACCGGCGCCACGACGGTGGCTGCAACGATGATCTGCGCCCATCTGGCCGGGATCGAGACATTCGCGACCGGCGGGATCGGCGGCGTCCATCGCGGAGCGGAGACGAGCTTCGACATATCGGCCGACCTGCAGGAACTGGCGCGCACGCCGGTCACAGTGGTCGCCGCCGGGGCGAAGGCGATCCTTGACCTGCCGAAGACGCTTGAAGTGCTGGAAACCCTCGGCGTGCCGGTCATCGCCTGCGGTCAGGATGATTTCCCCGCCTTTTGGTCGCGCGCCTCGGGCCTCAAAGCGCCCCTGCGCATGGACAGCGCCGCCGAGATCGCCCGCGCCCACCGGATGCGGGGCACAGTTGGGCTTTCGGGCGGCCAGCTTGTCGCCAACCCGATCCCGGCCGAGGCGGAAATTCCGCGCGAGGTGATCGTGCCGGTAATCGAGGCGGCCCTTGCCGAGGCGGCGGCGCAGGGGATTGCTGCCAAGGCGGTCACACCCTTCCTTCTCGACCGGATCTTCCGGTTGACCAAGGGCCGCTCGCTTGAGGCAAATATCGCGCTTGTCCTAAACAATGCGCGGCTGGCCTCCGCCATCGCGATTTCGCTCGCCGCAGACCATTGATGCGGCGGCATCCCTTGCCTAAGTTTGCCCTCAAGGGAAGGGAACCTCATGACCACCGAACCGCAGCAACCGCCTGCCCATAGCCATGCCCGGCGTTCGCTTCTGGGCGCCTTCCGGGCAAATTTTCTGACCGGCCTTGTGGTCGTGCTGCCGGTCGGGCTGACGATCTGGCTGATATGGAAGATCGTCGGCTGGATCGACAGCTGGGTTCTGCCCTTCGTGCCCTACGCCTTCCACCCGGACGTGATGCTTGACCGCTATCTCGGATACCAGCCGCCGGTGTCGATCCGCGGCTTCGGCGTGATCATCTTTCTGGTCTTCACCATCTTCGTCGGCTGGATCGCCAAAGGGCTGATCGGGCGCCAGATGATTGGCTGGGGCGAAGGTCTCGTCGACCGGATGCCATTCGTCCGCTCGATCTACAACGGGCTGAAGCAGATCGCCGAGACGGTCTTTTCCCAGAGTGAATCGAAGTTCGATACCGCGTGCCTGATCGAATATCCGCGTCCCGGCATCTGGGCGGTGGGTTTCGTTTCGACCGCCGCCAAGGGCGAGATCGCAGAGAAGATACCGACGGGCGGCGAGGTGCTGACGGTCTTCCTGCCGACCACGCCCAATCCGACATCGGGCTTCCTGCTTTATGTGCCCCGCAAGGATGTGATCCTGCTAGAGAAGATGGGGGTCGAGGATGCGGCCAAACTGATCATCTCGGCGGGTCTCGTCTACCCGGCCGAAAAGGCCGCGATCGCGGCCCGCTGACAGCGAACGTCTGCGTGCACCAATCTTCTTGACGATGCCGCTCCGCCTCAGGCGGAAATGATCGAGGGTTCGCGCCGCGCCGGGCAGATGGCCTCGGCACAGACCCGACAGGAGGAGCCGACGGCGCGCGCAGCGCCTGTCTTGGCGCGGGCAGGCACGAGGAACATCCAGGCCTCGGTCACAGGTGCGGCAGCAAGGCCTGCCGGATAGGACCGTTCCGCCCAGGCATAGGCGTGAAACAACCCGCCACTGCCGCGCCCAGAGGTGCGCAAGAGGGCGGTGACCGGTGCGAAAGGGTGTGACAGCGCCTCGTAGAGCGGCCAGAGCGCGCAGGCGGCGCCAAAGCGCGGCAGGGCAAAGCCTGCGCAGGGACGGCGGAAGGTGAGCGTGCCCGAGGCATCGCAGGCCACGGCAGCGGCGCCTTCGGGAAAGGCTGGCGAGCCAGTGTCGCCGGGCGCCGAGGGCAGCAGCGCCAACCGCCGCAGGACCAGAGAGGGCGCCAGACCGAGGCGCGTCGCGATCTCGAACGGATCGGAAGTGACCGCATGGATCGGCGCAAATGCCGCGTCGGGTAACAACTGCAGGTCGGACCGATGCCGCGCGATCAGCTGATCCGCCATGTGGCGCGCAGCCTCTGAAGCAAGGTCCGGAGCGATGTCGTGTGCGTCTTTCCCCAGCTCCGGCAGGTCCCAGCCGCGCGAGGCGAGCCACGCCTCGACCTCTTCCTGCGGGGCCGCAAGACCGGCTTCGGGTGCATGGGCCTGATCAAGCCAGGCGGCGAGCGCGGTCGAGACCTCGGTTAGGCGGATACTGTCGGCGTGGATGTTGCGGTGAAAGCGCGCGCGCCAGTCGGGGTCGAGATCGGCATCCTCGGCGAGGATGGCGGACGTGGACCGGATCGCGGTGATCGCCGACAGGACCTCGTGCAGCGAGGCCGACAGGAAAGGGTCCTGCGCCATCCGCTCCGACAGGATCTCGATGCGCCGGGTCAGGCTCAGGGCACGGCCCTGACGCTCGGCCAGAAGCGCGGCCCAGCCGGGGAAACGGCTGACGAACTCCTCGATGCGCGCGGTCTCCGGCGGCACCGCCGTCGGCTCGACACCCGCCGCCGCCTCGGTCAGCGTCTGAAAAAGCGCGCCTTCGGCCCCTTCCGCCAAAAGCGCCGTATCGACGCCAAGCGTTGCGGCCAGCCTTTCCAGAAGGTCGGGCCCGACCGGACGGCGGTTATGTTCGATGAGGTTGAGGTAGGCGGGAGACATGCCCGCGCGGCGCGCACAATCGGCCTGCGTCAGTCCAAGAAGCATCCGCCGTTCGCGGATGCGGGTTCCGGTCAGCGCACGGCGCATGCTCCCCCTCCTTTACAGGCGGGAGTTTACAGGATTTTCAAGCAAGGAAAACCGCAAGTCGCGGGCAGCGCGTCAGTTGGAAGGGCAATTCGGTGGCGCCACGTCATGGATGCGCGGCACGGCGGGTACGTCGCCCAGGCATTCGGTCAGCTTCGGCTGGCCGCGGTTGCAGGCGGCAAGGCCCGTCGAAACGAGCGTAAGCGCAATCAGGGTCAGGGTCTTCGCTTGTCGCCGCACGGGGTCCGCCTCCATCTGCCTGATCCTCCTTCTACCCGGTTTTCGCCGGGCGCCAAGGGCAAAGAGGCGCGGGCCACCACAGCGGGCCCGCGCCCCTTCATATCAGGTTCAGTTGGCGAGCGCCTTGTCGGTGATCTGGTGGGTCCAGGCGCCTTCCGGGGCCTTGGTGATCACCGGGTCCGAGCCGCCCGACATCAGCGCATCGACCGTGCGTTGATAGTCGGCCTCGTCCAGCGCGCCGTTCGATCCAGCGGTGAGCTTGGCAATCTCGCCCATCATCCGCTTCTGATGCGCTTCGGTCTGCGCGCCCGTCGCGTCATTGTCGAGAACGATCATTGCGGCATCATCGGGATTCTCTTCGGCCCATTTCCAGCCCTTCATCGAGGCGCGGACGAAGCGAACCATCTTGTCCTCGAAGGCCGGGTCGGCGAGCTTTTCCTCCATCACATAAAGCCCGTCTTCCAGCGTCGCCACGCCCTCGTCCTCGTACTTGAAGACCACGAGGTCGTCGGGCGTCAGGCCTGCGTCGATCACCTGCCAATATTCATTGTAGGTCATCGTCGAAACGCAGGCTGCTTGCTGCTGCAGCAGCGGATCGACGTTAAAGCCCTGCTTCAGGACGGTGACGCCACCATCCGATCCGTCGGTCTTCAGGCCGAGCTTGTTCATCCAGTTCAGGAACGGATATTCGTTGCCGCCGAACCAGACACCGAGCGTCTTGCCCGCAAAATCGGCCGAGGTCGCTACCCCGGAATCCTTGCGGCAGGTCAGCATCATGCCGGAGGATTTGAACGGCTGGGCGATGTTGACAAGGGCGAGGCCCTTTTCACGCGCCGCAAGCGCCGAGGGCATCCAGTCGATGACCACATCCGCGCCACCGCCCGCGATCACCTGCGTCGGCGCCACGTCCGGCCCGCCGGGAAGGATGGTGACGTTCAGTCCCTCTTCCTCGTAGAACCCCTGGGCCTGGGCGACATAATAGCCCGCGAACTGGGCCTGCGTGACCCATTTCAGTTGCAGCGTCACATCGTCGGCTGCCTGCGCGCCGCCTGCGCCAAGCGCAGCCAGGATGGCGCCCGTCAGTAGCTTCCTCATTCCTTCGACCTCCATGTTGCGGCGCCGGTTTGGCCCGGCGCCTGATTTAACGTCTCTGCGACGGATGCCAGAAGGTCATCCGCCGTTCGATCAGCGCGACGAGGCCATAGAAGGCCGAGCCCGCCAATGCCGCCACCGCAATCTCTGCCCAGATCATGTCAAGCGCAAGCTGTCCGATCGAGGCGTTGATGCGGAACCCCATGCCGACGATGGGGCTGCCGAAAAACTCCGCGACGATGGCGCCGATAAGGGCGAGTGTCGAAGAGATTTTCAGCCCGTTGAAGAGGAAGGGCATCGCCGCCGGCAGGCGCAGTTTTGCGAGCGTCTGCCAGTAGCTGGCCGAATAGGTGGCCATCAGGTCGCGCTGCATCGCGTCGGTGGCCTTCAGCCCCGCGACCGTGTTCACGAGCATCGGGAAGAAGACCATGATCACCACGACCGCAGCCTTCGACTGCCAGTCGAAGCCGAACCACATGACCATGATGGGGGCGATCCCGACGATGGGCAGCGCGGCGACGAAATTCCCGACCGGCAGCAGGCCCTTCTGCAGGAAGGGCGACCGGTCGATGGCAATCGCTGTTAGTACCGCAGCGCCGCAACCCAGCACATAGCCCGTCAGCGCACCCTTAACCGCCGTTTGCCAGAAATCGGCGCCAAGCGTCGGCAGGCTAGATCCGATCCGCGCCAGAACCGCCGAGGGTGGTGGCAAGATCACCGGCGAAACATTGAGGCCCCGCACCAGCCCTTCCCACAGGATCAGGATCGTCAGGCCGAAAATCACCGGCACCGCCAGTTGACCTGCGCGCGTCCGCGCCACGGCCGCGTGCGATAGGCGGATATTCAGATACCAACCGCCAATCCATGCGGCGAGCGCCACGATCACCCAGCTCATCGGACCATCCCCATGCGCTTCAAGGTCCCTTTCTCGATCACGCCGATCAGGATCACCATTCCGGCCGCCACGATCGCCGCCGCGAAAAGGGCCGCCCAGATCTGCACCGTCTGCCCGTAATAGGAGCCGCTCAGAAGCCGCGCGCCCAGACCCGCCACCGCGCCCGTGGGCAATTCGCCGACGATGGCCCCGACAAGCGAGGCGGCAATGCCGACCTTCAGGCTCGCAAACAGGTAAGGCATCGAGGACGGCACCCGGAGCTTCCAGAAGGCCGCCGCAGCGCTCGCATTGTAGGTCTTCAACAGGTCGAGCTGCATTTGGTCGGGGCTGCGCAGACCCTTCACCATGCCGACGACCACCGGGAAGAAACTGAGGTAGGCCGAGATGATCGCCTTCGGCACAAGCCCCTGCAGCCCGAGCGAATTCAGGACCACGATGATCATTGGGGCGATGGCAAGGATCGGGATGGTCTGCGAGGCGATCGCCCAGGGCATCACCGACATATCCATCGCGCGGTTGTGAATGATCCCTACCGCCAGCAGCACCCCGAGCCCCGTGCCAATGGCAAAACCGAGAAGCGTCGCCGAGAGCGTAACCCAGCCGTGATAAACCAGACTGCGCTTCGAGGTGATCGCCATGCCCACGGTCGACTTCCACAGCTCCGCTGTAACCTGATGCGGCGTCGGCAGGACGGGACGCTCCTGATTCATCGTCTCGGTCACAACCTGCGAGAAGGACGGCACCTTCGCCCCGGCGCGCGTGGCCTGATCATAGACCCAGGCCGAATTCAGCTTCACCGCTGCCCCATACCAAAGGATGACGATGGCTGCGACGACGGTGAGGATGGGGACGATGTTTCTCATGCGCCCGCTCCCTTCGGCCAGGCGATTATCAGGACGGCGATCACGCCAAGCCCGATCCCCGTCCATTGCAGCCCGGTCAGCCGCTCACCGAAGGCCACCATCGCCAGAAGCGAGACCGCAACCATCTGGAAGATGACCGACATGGCGATGGCGAGACCCAGCCCGCTGCCGCGCATGACCTGCACCATCATCGTGTTGCCCACGCAGAAGAGCGTCAGCGCGCCGATCAGCATTGCCCAGCCACCACTTGTCGCATGGATCTTCAGCGCCGAATTGGCCGCCATGAACACGGCAGTCGAGGCGACGAGCCAAGGAAAGGCGCCAGTCATGTCCTCTCCTCACACATCATCGCCATGCCCCGCTCTGAGACCTTCCCGCACGCGATGCGCGATCTCGATGAATTCGCGGCTGTCGCGGATGTCGAGCGGCCGTTCCTTCGGCAGGGGGCTGTCGATCACGTCGGTGATCCGGCCGGGGCGCGGACTCATCACCACGATCTTGGTCGAGAGATAGACCGCCTCAGGGATCGAATGGGTGACGAAGCCGATGGTCTTTTCCGTCCGCGCCCAGAGCTTCAGAAGTTCCTCGTTCAGGCGGTCGCGCACGATCTCGTCGAGCGCTCCGAACGGCTCGTCCATCAGCAGAAGATCGGCATCGAACGCCAGCGCGCGCGCAATCGAGGCGCGCTGCTGCATGCCGCCCGAGAGCTGCCAAGGGAATTTCTTGCCGAAGCCCTTGAGTTCCACCAGCTCCAGCACCCGCTCGACCCGCTTCTCCTGTTCGGCCCGGTCGAAGCCCATGATTTCCAAGGGCAGCTTGATATTCCCCGCAATCGTCCGCCAGGGGTAAAGCCCCGCCGCCTGAAAGACATAGCCATAGGCCCGGCTTTTCCGCGCCTCGTCCGGGGTCATGCCGTTCACGGTCAGCGTGCCGGCGGTCGGCGTCTCCAGGGCCGCGATGCAGCGCAGGAAGGTGGTCTTGCCACAGCCCGACGGGCCGATGAAGCTGACGAACTCCCCCTTCGAGATCGTCAGGCTAACATCCTTCAGCGCATGGACCGAGCCGTCGGCCGTGTCGAAGGTCAGGTCGAGGTTTCGCGCCTCGATGACCGGAGCCGCCGCATTGATCGTGTCCTTCATCAGCCCGTCCCCTTCCGGCCCTGCCAGATCACGCATCATACGCCCGTCGCCGGTATCCCCGTCCGCTCCACCGGGCGGGGCGAGGTCAGTTCCTTCCAGGCGCTGAGCGCGCGGTTCACCGTGCCGTTCGGATCGCGCTTGACGAAGGCGCCGTGGCCTTCGCGGGTCTTCACTTCGCCGTCGTCGATTGCGACCTGGCCGCGGGTCAGTGTGTAGCGCGGCAGGCCCTTTACCGTCTTGCCTTCGAACACATTGTAATCGATCGCCGATTGCTGGCTTTTGGCGCTGATCGTCTTCGTCTTCTCGGGGTCCCAGACCACGAGGTCGGCATCCGCGCCGACCAGAACCGAGCCCTTCCTCGGGTAGACGTTCATGATCTTGGCGATGTTCGTGGATGTCACGGCGACGAATTCATTCATCGTGATCCGGCCCGTATTCACCCCATGGGTCCAGAGCATCGGCATCCGGTCCTCGAGGCCCCCCGTCCCGTTCGGGATCTTTGCGAAATTCCCAACACCAAAGCGCTTCTGCTCGGTCGTGAAGCTGCAATGGTCGGTCGCCACGCAAGATAGCGTCCCCGAGGCGAGTCCGGCCCAGAGGCTGTCCTGATGGTGCTTGTTGCGGAAGGGTGGCGACATTACCCGCCGTGCGGCATGGTCCCAGTCGGGATGGAAATATTCGCTTTCATCCAGCGTCAGATGCTGGATCAGCGGCTCGCCCCAGACCCGCTTGCCTGCCTGCTTCGCCCGCCGGATCGCCTCATGCGCCTCCTCGCAGGAAGTGTGCACCACATAGAGCGGCACCCCCGCCATGTCGGCTATCATGATCGCGCGGTTGGTGGCCTCGCCCTCGACCTGCGGCGGGCGGGAATAGGCGTGCGCCTCGGGCCCGGTGTTTCCTTCGGCCAGAAGCTTCGCCGTCAGCTCAGCCACCACATCGCCATTCTCGGCATGGACGAGCGCGGTCGCCCCCAGTTCAGCGCAGCGGCGGAACGAGGCGAACAGCTCGTCGTCGTTCACCATCAGCGCGCCCTTGTAGGCCATGAAATGCTTGAACGTGTTGATCCCGTGTTCGCGGACGACCGGGGCCATATCCTCGAACACTTTCTCGCCCCACCAGGTCACCGCCATGTGAAAGCTATAGTCGCAGTTCGCCCGGCCCGATTTGTTGTGCCACATCTGCAGGCCGTCCAAGAGCCCCTGCCCTGGCGCGGGCAGGACGAAATCGACGACCATCGTCGTGCCGCCAGACAAGGCCGCGCGCGTGCCGCTTTCAAAATCGTCGGTCGAATAGGTGCCCATGAACGGCATTTCGAGGTGCGTATGCGGATCGATCCCGCCCGGCATCACATAGCAGCCGGTCGCGTCCAGCTCCCGGTCGCCCTTCAGGTTTGGGCCGATCTCGCTGATCCGACCGTTCTCCACCCGGACATCGGCATTGTAGGTCAGGTCGGCGGTGACGATGGTGCCGTTCTTGATGACTGTCGTCATGCGTCAATTCCTCTCGATCGATTTTCTGACTGGCCTAACTCGCGCAATCGCCGCAAGCTGATTGAACCAGCAAGAAATGGGTGACGGATATGGGCAAAGATTTTTCCAACGCGGATCGCGTTCGCGAAACGCTCAGAAGGAAGCTTCAGGCTGCGACTCAGGCCGGACAGAAGTTCATAACTGTTGTTTCGAGGGACCTTCACGAAGCAACAGACTTCGCTTCGGGCAGCCATCCAAACCAGATGCCCACGGTCTGCAATGTCATGCACGAGTTTCGACAAGAAACGGATAGAGTTTTGCGCATCACCCCAAGCGGCCGCAGCTCCACACTCAAGATTGAATATGGTCTTCCGCGCAAGCAATGGATTTAGCGCTGTTTTCACCCCACCACCCCCGCCGTCTCGACGACCGCATGGAAGAGCACATCCGCCCCCTTGGCCGCCCAGTCCTGAGAAATCTCCTCGGCCTCGTTGTGGGATAGCCCGTCCACGCAGGGGCACATGATCATCACGGTGGGTGCCACGCGGTTGATCCAGCAGGCGTCGTGACCGGCGCCCGAGATGATGTCCATGTGACTGAACCCCAGCCGTTCAGCATTTTCCCGCACGCGCTTCACGAGTGTGGGGTCGAAGGTCACCGGGTCGAAATGCCCGACCGGCTCGATTGAACAGCCAAGGCCCAGTTCCTTCGCCACCGCATGGGCCGCGCGCTCCACCTCGGCCCGCATCGCGTCGAGCTTCGCCTGATCGGGCGAGCGGATGTCGACGGTGAAGATTACCTTGCCGGGAATGACGTTGCGCGAATTCGGGAAGACCGTGACCTGCCCCACGGCACCGACTGCGTTCGGCTGGTGGGCCATCGCGATCTGGTGCACCCGCTCGGTGATCCGCGCCATGCCAAGGCCTGCGTTCACCCGCATGTTCATCGGCGTCGATCCGGTATGGGCATCCTTGCCGGTCAGCGTGATCTCCAGCCACCACAGGCCCTGGCCATGGGTGACGACGCCGATCTCTTTCCCTTCGGCCTCCAAGATCGGGCCCTGTTCGATGTGATATTCAAACATCGCATGCATCTTGCGGGCGCCGACCTTCTCATCGCCGACCCAGCCGATGCGCTTCAGCTCCTCGCCGAAGACCTTGCCCTCAAGATCGATGCGGCCCTTGGCATATTCTTCCGTATGGATGCCTGCGAAAACGCCCGAGGCAAGCATCGCAGGCGCGAACCGCGCGCCCTCCTCGTTCGTCCAGTTGGTCACCACGACCGGATGCTTCGTCTTGATCCCGAGGTCGTTCATTGAGCGCACGACCTCGAGCCCCGCCAGAACGCCCAGTACCCCGTCGTACTTCCCGCCCGTTGGTTGGGTATCGAGGTGCGAGCCGATATAGACCGGCAGCGCATTGGGGTCAGTGCCGGGGCGCGTCGCGAACATGTTGCCCATCGTGTCGACGCCCATCGAACAGCCCGCCGCCTCGCACCAGCGCTGGAACAGGTGGCGCCCCTCGCTGTCGGCGTCCGTCAGTGTCTGGCGGTTGTTGCCGCCGGCGACGCCCGGGCCGATCTTGGCCATTTCCATCAGGCTGTCCCAGAGGCGCGCGGAATTGATGCGGACATTCGGTCCGATAGCGGTCATGTCTTTTCTCCCCGTCGTCCGGCGTGGGGTCTTCATGCCCCTTGCGGCGACTCGCTTCCTGACCGTATGGTCAGCTTTGAGACGACCACAACCTGACCAAGCGGTCAACTAATTTCTTGACGCCCCGGAAAGGACCCCGAGCAGGCCGATGAGCGAACCCGAACGCCTGTCAAAGCGCAATGCGATCCGGCTGGAGAATGAGCAGCGGATCCTGTCGGCGGCCGAAAAGGTCTTTGCCGAGGCGGGCTTCGGCGGCGCAACGATGCAGCTCATTGCCGACATGGCGGGCCTGCCGAAGGCGAACCTGCACTATTACTTCCCTACCAAGGAAGACCTCTACCGCGAGGTCGTGCGCAACATCTTCAACATCTGGCTGCATGCGGCGGATTCGTTCGATAACGCCCCCGGCCCGATCGAGGGGATCGGCGCCTATATCGACGCCAAGATGGAGATTTCGCGCCGCCACCCGGACGGATCGAAGGTCTGGGCGTCGGAGGTCATGCACGGCGCGCCGGTCATCCAGGACTATCTGGAAACGACGCTGCGCGAATGGACAGCTGACCGCGCCGCGCTCATCCAGCGCTGGATTGACGAGGGCAAAATGGCGCCGATCGACCCGCGCCATCTTCTCTACATGCTCTGGGCTACGACCCAGCATTACGCCGACTTCGGCCACCAGATCGAGACACTGAACGGGGGCAGGCCTTTCAGCGACAAGCAGTGGAAGGCAGCGAAGGACAGTGTGAAGGCGATTATTCTGCGGGGGATCGGGGCGGTTTGACCGCTCTATTTCAATTCAACTTCGACGAAGCTCATCGGCATGTCGCCATCGTTGACGACATTATGTTCCACCCCTTCGCTGCGGCGATAGGCGGTCCCCGCCGGAACCGTGACGCGCCTTGTCCCGCCGCCCGGCTCCTCCAGAGCCATGTGGCAATCGGTGATCGCGGTGATGACATAGTCGAACCCGTGCCGGTGCCAGCCGGTTTCGGCCCCTGGCACGAAGTCGAAGCGGGTGACTCGGACGCGCGCGTCGTCAATCATCTGGGTCGCGGTGCAGGTGGGGCGTGTGGTCATGCAAAAGCCTCCATGATCTGGGAAACCGACCGGCGTTCTGCCGGATAGTGAGACGGGGCAAGTATCATGTTTACGATACGGACCGGCATGCCGCCCGTGCCGTGCGCATAGGCGCCGTCGCTTTGATAGACAAAGCCGTTTCGTTCGTAGAAGCGGCGGGCATTCAGCGTCGCTTGCAGGATCACCGGTCTTGAAGTTTCGGCGCAGGCGAGCGCGATCCCGAAGCGGACAAGGCGCGCGCCGAGCCCCTGCCCCGCAACCTCTGGCGTGATGAAAAGCCGCGTGAGTTCGCCAGGGACGGACGAAACGAAACCGACCGCCCTGCCCGCCTTTTCGGCGATGATCGTCCGCCCGGTGGCGATATCGGGTTCATAATAGGCGGGCGTGCGGTCGCGCGTCCAGGCGGCGATCTGCTCGGCATCGTAGTGGCTGCCGGTCAGGCCTTCGACCGAAGCGCGCGCGACCTCGAGCATCAGCGCTCCGTCCCCCGGCCGCGCCGGTCTGAGATGGATATCCATGGCGACCTCGGCCAAAAGCAAAGGCCGGGGTCTCCCCCGGCCTTACCGTCATTCCAGCGTGTCGAGCACTTCCTTCAGCGTGCCTATCAGCCGGTCGATCTCGGCCTTCGAGATGATCAGGGGCGGCGACATGGCGATGATGTCGCCGGTCGTGCGGATCAGGATGCCCTTTTCGTAGGCCTTCAGGAAGGCCGAGAAGGCGCGTTTGGTCGGTTGGCCCGCGATCGGCTCCAGTTCCACCGCGCCGATCAGGCCCATGTTGCGGATGTCGATGACGTTCCGCGTGCCCTTCAGCGAATGCAGCGCCTGTTCCCAGTAGGGCGCGAGATCGTTCGCGCGCTCGAAGAGGCCTTCTTCCTTGTAGGTCTCAAGCGTCGCCACACCTGCGGCCGCCGCGATCGGGTTGCCCGAGTAGGTATAGCCATGGAAGAGCTCGATCATGTGATCGGGGCCGGTCATGAACGCGTCATGCACCTCGCCCGTGGTGATCACCGCGCCCATCGGGATGACGCCGTTCGTCAGGCCCTTGGCGGTGGTCATCATGTCGGGCAGCACGTCGAAATGCTGCGCGGCAAAGGCTGAGCCCAGACGGCCGAAACCGGTGATGACCTCGTCGAAGATCAGCAGGATGCCGTGCTTCTTGGTGATCGCCCGCAGCTTTTCCAGATAGCCTTTCGGCGGCAGAAGAACGCCCGTCGATCCCGCCATCGGCTCAACGATCACGGCGGCGATGGTCTCGGCCCCATGCAGCGCCACGATCCGTTCCAGATCGTCGGCAAGGTTCGCGCCATGTTCCGGCTGGCCCTTGGCGAAGGCATTCTGCGGGATATGCGTATGCGGCAGGTGATCGACGCCCGCCAGCAGCGTGCCAAAGAACTTGCGGTTGTTGACGATGCCGCCAACCGAGATGCCGCCGAAGTTCACGCCATGATAGCCGCGCTCGCGGCCGATGAGGCGCGTGCGGGTCCCCTCGCCGCGCGCGCGGTGATAGGCAATGGCAATTTTCAGTGCAGTTTCAACGGATTCCGAGCCGGAGTTCGTGTAGAACACATGCTCCATACCCTTCGGCGCGATATCAATGATCCGGTTCGCCAGCTCGAAGGCGATCGGATGACCCATCTGGAAGGCGGGCGCATAATCAAGCTCGGCTGCCTGCTTCTGGATCGCCTCGGTGATCTTCGGACGGCAATGACCGGCGTTGCAGCACCAAAGGCCCGCCGTGCCGTCCAGCACCTGGCGGCCGTCGGAGGTGGTGTAATGCATGTCCTTGGCGGCCACGAACATGCGGGGGCTCTGCTTGAACTGGCGGTTCGAGGTAAACGGCATCCAGAAGGCGTTCAGGTCATTCGGTGCGGGCTTGCGGTCAAGCGCCATGTCTCTCTCCCATGAACGGGCGGTTCGGCCCGGTGAGCGCCCCCTATGCGGCGCCGCGAATCTCGCGGCAGGCGCCTGGCCGGACGATGGCTTCACTTTAGCAGAGCAGCGCGAAGCAATAAAGAGAAACGAAACAAATCAGGCAAAATTGCTAAATAAATTTTTCACCCGCTAAGAGAGACAGACTGGACGGTCTGCGCTTGCGGGCGGTGGGGCCGCGCGTCTATCCTGCCGGTCGGAGGACCGACGCGTGAGCGAACCCCAGACGAAGAAACGAGCGCCGACACGCATTCAGGCGCGCAACCGGCAGGCGATCCTCGATGCCGCGCTAGATGTCTTTTCGGCGCAGGGGTTCCGTGGTGCAACCGTAGACCAGATCGCCGAGGTCGCGGGCCTGTCGAAACCGAACCTTCTTTACTATTTTCCGTCGAAAGAAGCGGTTCACGCCGAACTTCTGGGCCAGCTTCTCGATACATGGCTCGATCCGCTGCGCGAGCTTGATGCCGCAGGCGACCCACAGGGCGAAATTCTCGATTACGTCCGCCGCAAGCTGGAACTCAGCCGCGATTATCCGCGTGAAAGCCGGCTTTTCGCCAATGAGATCCTGCAGGGCGCGCCCCGGATTGCGCAGGCGCTCGGCGGCGATCTGAAGACACTGGTCGACGAAAAGGCTGCGATCATCGCCCGCTGGCAGGCCGAAGGCCGGATCGCCGCCGTACCACCGCATCACCTGATTTTTTCGATCTGGGCGCTGACGCAGCATTATGCCGATTTCGACGCGCAGGTACGCGCGGTCCTGGGCGAAGGCCACGATCCCTATGCCGAGGCGCAGGATTTCCTCGAGACGCTCTTCGAACGGCTGCTGCGGGTCTGACCGTCATTCTCTAACCCTTTCTTAACGCGCCGGTGCGATCATCGGGCCTGGTGGGGGTTTCCTCGAAAGGGAAGCTCAGATGGTGGATATGCTCACTTCCGTGCAGCCCTTGGCAGGGTTGCCGATGCATGTGCGGCCCGCGCGGCCGCAAACGACCGAGGCGATCAAGCCGTCGGATGGATCTGGAACAGCACGAAACGACG
Source organism: Frigidibacter sp. RF13 (assembly GCF_026626305.1). Lineage (GTDB taxonomy): Bacteria > Pseudomonadota > Alphaproteobacteria > Rhodobacterales > Rhodobacteraceae > TMP-24. Next base: position 486,001 of record NZ_JAPNUE010000001.1, read on the forward strand.
CCGATCAGCGCAGCCCGCGCGAGCGGACGCGCGACTGGCTGGAGGGGCTGCCGCGGGTGATCGGACCGGAACCACCGACCGGTCCGCCGCCGGCCTTCGAGGCCAATGTGCTGGAGGCCGAGGCGCGCGAACGCAAGAACCTCGCCCGCGCGGCCGAAAAGGCGGCGGAACGGGCGGCGAACCAACAACGCGTCGCTGACGACCGGTCTGTCGAAGCCACGGCGAAGGCGGATCGGGAGAAGGCGAAAGCCGCTGCGGCAGAAACGACTTCGCCCCCGCCAAACGACTGGCGGGCGACGGATGAACCCGCGCCCGCCAGGGTCGACAAGCAGGTCTAGGCCTTACTCGGCGGCCTTCGCCGCCGGGTTGTTCGGGTGCGTCGTCCAGTTCGCATAGGTGCCGACCTTGCGGCCGGTGCGCTTGTCCAGTTCGCCCTGATCGAGCGTCCGCATGGTGATGCAGCTTTCAACCGGGCAGACATCGATGCAGAGGTTGCAGGCGACGCATTCTTCTTCCTTGACGGTAAAGGTCCGGTCGGCCGACATGTCGATCGCCTGATGCGACGTGTCCTCGCAGGCCGCATAACAGCGCCCGCATTTGATGCAGGCATCCTGATCGATGACTGCCTTCGTCACATAGTTCAGGTTGAGGTACTGCCAGTCGGTGACGTTCGGCACGGCGCGACCCACCAGATCGGCAGTTGATGTCATGCACTTTTCGTCCATGTATTGAGAAAGGCCCGAAATCATCTCCTGCACGACCTTGAACCCATAGGTCATGGCGGCCGTGCAGACCTGCACATTGCCCGCGCCGAGCGCCATGAACTCCGCCGCGTCGCGCCAGGTGGTGACACCGCCGATGCCGGAGATCGGCAGCCCGCGTGTCGCCTCCGACCGTGCAATCTCGGCCACCATGTTCAGCGCGATCGGCTTCACCGCCGGGCCGCAATAGCCGCCGTGCGTGCCCTTGCCGTCGATGGTGGGCTCCGGTGCGAAACTGTCGAGGTCGACCGAGGTGATCGAATTGATCGTGTTGATGAGGGAAACCGCATCTGCACCGCCACGCTTGGCTGCCTCCGCCGGACGGCGGACGTCGGTGATGTTGGGCGTCAGCTTCACGATGCAGGGCATGCGGCTATATTGCTTCACCCAGCGCGTGACCATCTCGATATATTCCGGCACCTGCCCCACGGCCGATCCCATGCCGCGTTCGGCCATGCCATGCGGGCAGCCAAAGTTCAGCTCGACCCCGTCGGCCTCGGTACCCTCGATGCGCTTGAGGATATCCTTCCAGCTCTCCTCGTCGCAGGGCACCATCAGCGAAATGATCAGCGCGCGGTCACGCCACTTGCGCTTGACCTCCTTGATCTCCTGCAGGTTCACCTCAAGCGGGCGGTCGGTGATCAGCTCGATGTTGTTGAGGCCCAGAAGCCGCCGGTCCGCCCCCCAGATTGCGCCATAGCGCGGGCCGTTGACGTTGACGACCGGAGGGCCTTCCGCCCCGAGCGTCTTCCAGACGACGCCGCCCCAGCCCGCCTCGAAGGCGCGCTCGACATTGTATTTCTTGTCCGTCGGCGGCGCCGAAGCGAGCCAGAAGGGGTTCGGGCTCTTGATGCCGATGAAGTTCGACTGAAGATTTGCCATTTTTTCCTCCCTCAGCCCATCAGGCTCGCATGGATGTCTTCGGCGGCATCGCGGCCTTCGGCCACCGCCGTAACCGTCAGATCCTCGCCGCCCGCAGCGCAGTCGCCCGCCGCCCAGACCCCCGGAACCGACGTGCGCCCTGCCCCGGTCACCGCGATCTTGGCACCATCGAGCTTCAGCCCCTCGGGCTGGCCGGAAAGCGTCTGGCCGATCGCCTTCATCACCTGGTCGGCCTTCAGCCGGAAGGTCTCGGACGAAAGCTTCAGCCCCTGAGGACCGTCTTCAGTATAGGCGAATTCGACCTCATGCGCAGCCCCGTTGCCGGTGACGCGAACCGGCGCGACATTGTGGAGGATACGAACACCGACGCCGGTCGCGTGATCCTGCTCGTCGGTCGAGGCCGACATTTTCTCGCGGCCCCGCCGGTAGGCGATGGTCACGTTCTCGGCGCCCAGCAGCTTCGACTGGACCGCCGCGTCAACCGCCGTCATGCCGCCGCCGATCACCACGACATCGCGGCCGATCTTCAGCTTCGCCTTGTCAGGCTCCTGGCGCAGTTCGGCGATGAAATCCACCGCGTTGACCACATTCGCCAGGCTCTCGCCCTCGGCGCGGAGCGCATTGACGCCAGCGAGACCGATGGCCAGCACGACCGCATCGAACTGCTTTTTCAGCCCGTCCAGCGTCAGGCCGTTCCCAAGTGACTTGCCATTCTCGATACGGATGCCGCCGATCTTCAAGAGCCAGCCCACTTCGGCGGCAGCAAAGCCGCCCGGCGCCTTGTAGCTCGCGATCCCATATTCATTTAGTCCGCCCGCCTTGGGGCGCGCATCATAGATGGTGACATCATGGCCCTTCATCGCCAGCCGGTGCGCTGCGGAAAGACCGGCAGGTCCCGCCCCGACGACGGCGACCGTCTTGCCGGTGGCCTTGTCGCGCGTGAACGGATGGGTGCCCTTCTCCATCAGACTGTCGGTCGCAAAGCGCTGAAGCCGTCCGATCTCGACCGGTTTGCCTTCGGCGGTCTCGCGCACGCAGGCTTCTTCGCAAAGTTGTTCAGTCGGGCAGACGCGGGCACACATGCCGCCGAGAATGTTCTGGCTGAAGATCGTCTTCGCAGCCGCTTCGGGTGTGCCGGTCGCGATCTGGCGGATGAAGAGCGGGATGTCGATCGATGTCGGGCAGGCCGTCATGCAGGGCGCATCATGGCAGAAATAGCAGCGGTCGGCCGCCACCCGCGCCTCGTGCGGCTCCAGCCGCGGCGCGATATCGCTGAAGTTGCGGGTGTAGTCGTCGGCGGAAAGCCTGCCGGACGCCACCCCGGGCGTGAACTGGCTGTTGGACACGGATGCCTCCCTGGCTTGTTCTTTCGGAAATCATGGCATGAGTCGATTTTTTTATCAAATGGTAAATTTTTGAAATACCGCTTCATCGTCCTCGTTACTCGTCACCGGCCCCGACGGGCGAGGAGTGCCCGGAGGGCTTCGACAAGCCCCGGGCCCAGGCCACCACATCGACGCTTTTCACTCCGCAACCTTGCAGCTATACAGGCCCAAGCATGAAAGGCCCGCACGCGAAGAATGACGGGCGCAAACAGGATCCTCAGAGGACTTCATGACCAAGACCCCCCACGAGAGCGACGTTGCCTTCATCGAGGCGCTGGCCGCGCTTCTGAACAAGAACGATCTCGCTGAACTGAGCGTCAAACGCGAATATGGCGAGAATGACAGTTTGAACGTCCGCGTTTCGAAATATGCAGCCCCTGCTGCGGTCGCGCCAATGCCGGTGATGCAAGCGGCCCCGGCCGCCGCCCCTGCCCCGCATATCCCCGGCGCGCCCGCGCCTGCCGCCGCATCCGGTGGCGGCGATCCGGCGTCGCACCCAGGCGCAGTCACTTCGCCCATGGTCGGCACCGTCTATCTGGCGGCCGAACCGGGTGCGGCGCCCTTCATCGCGGTCGGCGATCAGGTGAAGGAAGGCCAGACCGTCCTCATCGTCGAGGCGATGAAGACGATGAACCATATCCCCGCCCCGCGCGCGGGCACCGTCAAGCGCATCCTCGTCGAGGATGGCACGCCGGTCGAATTCGGTGCGCCGCTTCTCATCATCGAGTGAGGGCGAGATGTTTGAAAAAATCCTGATCGCGAACCGGGGCGAGATCGCGCTCCGGGTGATCCGCGCCTGCAAGGAAATGGGCATCCGCTCGGTCGCCGTCCATTCGACCGCCGACAGCGATGCGATGCATGTGCGGATGGCGGACGAAAGCGTCTGCATCGGCCCCGCGCCCTCCTCGCAATCCTATCTGTCGATTCCGGCCATCGTCTCGGCCTGCGAGATCACCGGGGCCGAGGCGATCCATCCGGGCTACGGCTTCCTCAGCGAAAATGCCGCCTTCGTGCAGGTGCTCGAGGACCACGGCATCACCTTCATCGGCCCCTCGGCGGAACATATCCGCATCATGGGCGACAAGATCACGGCGAAGGACACGGCCAAACGGCTCGGCATTCCGGTGGTGCCGGGGTCGGACGGCGGGGTCGCCGATCTGGCCGACGCCAAGAAGGTCGCGGCCGACATCGGCTATCCGGTGATCATCAAGGCCACCGCAGGCGGCGGCGGGCGCGGCATGAAGGTGGCGCGCGACCAAGGCGAGCTGGAAGTGGCCTTCCGCACTGCGCGGTCCGAGGCCAAGGCAGCCTTCGGCAATGACGAGGTCTATATCGAGAAGTACCTGCAGCGCCCGCGCCATATCGAGATCCAGGTCTTCGGCGACGGCAAGGGGAAAGCGGTTCACCTGGGCGAGCGCGACTGTTCGCTTCAGCGCCGCCACCAGAAAGTGTTCGAGGAAGCGCCCGGCCCGGTGATCGATGCCGCGACGCGGGCGAAGATCGGCAAGGTCTGCGCCGATGCGGTTGCGCAGATCAACTATATCGGCGCGGGCACGATCGAGTTCCTATATGAGGATGGCGAGTTCTATTTCATCGAGATGAACACCCGCCTGCAAGTCGAACATCCGGTGACCGAAGCGATCTTCGGTGTCGATCTGGTGCGCGAACAGATCCGGGTCGCAGCCGGCCTGCCGATGGAATTTCGGCAGGAAGATCTGACGGTCAACGGCCATGCGATCGAAGTGCGGATCAATGCCGAGAAGGTACCGGATTTCGCCCCGCGCCCCGGCCGCGTCACCCAGTTCCACGCGCCGGGTGGCCTTGGTGTGCGGATGGATTCGGCGCTTTACGACGGCTATGTGATTCCGTCCCATTACGACAGCCTGATCGGCAAGCTGATCGTCCATGGCCGCGACCGGCCAGAGGCGCTGGCGCGGCTGAAGCGGGCCTTGTCGGAACTGATCGTCGATGGTCAGGGGGTGGAAACGACCGTCCCGCTCTTCCATGCGCTGCTCGCCGACGAGGATATCCATCGGGGCGATTATTCGATCCACTGGCTGGAGAAATGGCTCGCCCGGACCTACGGCTGACCGGCCCTTGCCCGGCCTTGTCGAGGGGAGGCTCTGCCTCCCCGCACCCCTCCGGAGTATTTCCGGACAGAACGTGAGGGTAACCTGGCGCTGACGGCCGACATCATGCTTCAGGGCTACCGGCGCGGTATCTTTCCGATGGCCGAAAGCCGGGAAAGCCCGCAACTGCATTGGGTCGAGCCGCGCCTGAGGGGTATTCTGCCGCTGGACGGGTTTCATCTGTCGCGGTCCCTCCGGCGGCGAATATTGAGGGGCGGTTACGAGATCGCCATCGATCGGGACTTCATGGGCACAGTCAGAGCCTGCGCCGACCGGCCGGAGACCTGGATCAACGATACGCTGCTGCTGCTTTACGGCGCGCTCTTCAGTGCGGGCCATGCCCATTCGCTTGAGGTCTGGCGCGACGGGCGGCTGATCGGTGGCGTTTTCGGCGTGACCTTCGGCCAGGTCTTCTGCGGCGAGACGATGTTCTCGCGGGAGACCGACGCCTCGAAGATCGCGCTCGCCTATCTGGTGGACCGGCTGCGCCGCACTGGTTTCCTGCTCTTCGACACCCAGTTCCTGACACCGCATCTCGCCTCGCTCGGTGCGGTCGAAATCTCGCAGTCACACTATCTGCAGCGCCTGGCGGTCGCACGCGAGATGGTGGCAGACTTCGGTGCGGCGGATGCGCCTCAGCCGCCCGAACTGGTCTCGGCACTCTCCTCGGCGGGCGCGGGCGCGTCTGGCAGGATGCAAGACAGAACCCAGACATCATAGCGCGGATGGTCGAGCGCCGAGAGCGCCGGGCTCGACGCCACCATCCAGCCGCCGAACAGTGCCGTGCCGCCCGCGTCGATCACGTCGAGATTGGCAAAAGCATCGGCGGCGGGATTGTCCTTCGGGTAGCGGCATTCTGTCAGGGTCACGGTGAGCGGCGCATTGGTGGCGGCGCCGACCGTGCCGCTTTCACCGTCCTTCAGCGTCAGATCGACGGTCTGGCCCGAGACCTTGTCGAGCGCGCGCAGGAGCGCGCCGGGCGCATCCGTCGTCTCGGCAGCATTGACCTGACCCGCGCCCTGATCCTGCGCCATGGCGAGCGCCGGGGCGAATACCGCCAAAGTGAGAAGCGCCGCTCTCATTCGCTGCTGCTGCCCGACCCGCTGTCGGACGCCTTGCCCACGAACTTCATTAGCAACTGGATCAGCCCGACCGCGCCCTGCGTATCGAGAATCTCACCGCCCGGTTCGACCGCGACCGGGCTGCCGCCCGGCTGAATTTCCAGGAAATTTCCGCCCAGAAGCCCTTCGGAGGAGATCAGCGCTGTGCTGTCATCGGGAATGACTATCCCGTCCTTCATACTGAAGGTGGCGTCCGCATAATAGGTATCGGGGTTCAGATCGAGCCGCGTGACAGTACCCACTTTCACGCCCGCAAGACGCACATCGGTGCCGACCGAGACACCGTCCGCGCTACGGAAGCTCGCATGCAGCTCGTAGGCGTCTTTCTTTGCGGTCGCACTCTCGCCCAGCCCGGCATAGAGCGCAAATCCGATGGCCACAGCGACGACACCCGCGCCGGTCAGGACCTCGCTGATGTTCTCGGCCATCTCAGGCCTCGGGCGACCAGGCTTCGTAGTCCCGGCGATCGGCCGGGCGCGCCTGGCGAAGCGAACCTGCGGGCGCATAGGCCAAGGGCGTGCCGGTCAGGTTTTCCTGATGCGGTTTTTCCCAGGGCTTGTGCTTCAGGGCCTTTTCTGTCGGCGGCTCATCCCAGGTGAAATGCAGCCAGCCGTGCCAGTCGGGCGACACGCGGCTTGCCTCGCATTCGCCATTGTAGATCACCCAGCGGCGCTTGCCGTCCTTGGTCTGGTAGAAGGCATTTCCCTGCGCATCCTCGCCGACCTTCTGGCCCTTGGCCCAGGTAAACAGCTGGGTGCCGAGGGTCTGGCTGTTCCACCAGGTGATGAGACGGAGCAGGAATTTCATCAAGGTCCTCCGAAGGCCGGTCAGCCTCTCTATACAGGGTGAAGCGGAAAGGTCCAGTGTCCCGCGCCCTCCCGAGTGCGCGCTCCCTATCTCTGCGGGCGTCAGTAGAGACCGCCCGACGACACCGTGCCGAAATCCGCCTTCTTGGGGATGATCTTGCGCTCCCCGTCCGATGTGGTGACCGTCGTCGTGCCACCGCCCTCGTCGCCACCCACCTCGCCGATCGCGTAAAGCGGAAGGTTCTGTCCCATGGCGAAGCCGCCATCCACAAGCGTGTCGAGGCCGAAGAGCGTCTCCTGCCCGTCGCGGAAATATTCCGCCTGGACGAAATCGCCCGAGGCATCGTCGCTGAGCCGTTCGCCGGTGAAACGGTTGATCTTGATGAAATGGCCACCCGGCGGCACCTTGAACGATCCGCCGCCGTATTTCTTGATCGCCTCTTCCATGAAAGCCTGGAAGACCGGAACGCAGAGCGTTCCGCCGAAAGCGCCGGCGCCGAGCGTGCGCGGCTGGTCATAGCCCATGTAGCAACCGGCGACGATGTTCGAGGAGAAGCCGATGAACCACACGTCCTTGGCATCATTCGTGGTACCTGTCTTGCCTGCGATCGGCACCGGCAGACGGACGCCCGACCCCGAGCCGCGCTGCACCACGCCCTGCATCATCGAGGTGAGCTGATAGGCGGTGACCGCGTCCATCACCCGCTCGCGCTGCGAGCTGATGCGCGGGCCAGCTCCTTCGGGCAGGGTCGCGGCGGCGCAATCCTCGCAGGTTCGCTGATCGTGGCGGTAAATTGTGCGGCCCCAGCGATCCTGCACGCGGTCAACGAGCGTCGGTTCCACCCGCTCACCGCCGTTGGCGAACATCGCGTAGGCCGCGACCATCTTGAAAAGCGTCGTCTCTTGTGCGCCGAGCGCATTGGCAAGGAATGGTTCCAGCCGGTCGTAGACCCCGAATTTCTCGGCGTAGGTCGCGACCAGTTCCATGGTGATTTCCTGGGCGATCCGCACGGTCATCAGGTTTCTGGACTGTTCGATTCCGGTCCGCATCGGCGTCGGTCCGTAGAATTTGTTCGAGGCGTTCTTCGGCCGCCAGAGGCCCTGTGGCGTGTTCACCTCGATTGGTGCGTCGACGATAATCGTGGCGGGCGAGAATCCGCTGTCGAGCGCTGCCGCATAGACGAAGGGCTTGAAGCTTGACCCGGGCTGGCGTTGCGCCTGCGTCGCCCGGTTGAAGACCGAGGACTGGTAGGAAAAGCCGCCCTGCATGGCAATCACGCGGCCGGTGTTCACGTCCATCGCCATGAAGCCGCCTTCGACCTCGGGCACCTGACGCAGCGACCAGCGCTTGGGCGTGCCGTCCTCGTTCGCCAGTTGGGTGACAAGCACCACATCGCCCACCGCTACAAGATCGGCCGGGGTCTTCGCCTTCTTGGCGAGCTTCCCGTCCTCCAACCGCTTGCGCGCCCAGGTGACATCCTCGGCCGGGATCCAATGGCCGTCGCCATCCTCCTCGACCCCCTCGATGCCTAGGCGCGCGCTTGTGTCGCCGACCTCAAGCACCACCGCAGGGTACCAGCCCGGAACGTCGCGCGGCACATCAACAACCTCGCCAAGCGCCTGACGCCAATCGGCTTCGTTCCCCAGCACCCCTGCGGGCAGTGTGAGTTTCGTGCCGCGCCAGATACCCTGGCCACGGTCATATTTCTCCAAAGCCTCCTGCAGGGCTGCCGCCGCCGCCGCCTGCATCACCGGCTCGACCGTCGCGCGGATCGTCAGGCCGCCACCAAAGAACTCTTCTTCGCCGAAGCTTTTCGACAGCTGTCGCCTGATTTCATCGGTGAAATAATCGCGTGGCGGCAAGCTGCCCTTGAACGAGGGATAGTCGCCGCCCTGCACCGTCTTCAGCGGCGCGTCCACCGCGGCATTGTAAGCTGCCTTGTCCAGATAGCCATTCTGGAACATTTCGCGCAGCACGAAATTCCGCCGTTCGATGGCCTTATCGCGGTTCTTCACCGGATGATAGGAATAGGGCGCCTTTGGCAGCGCCGCGAGATAGGCGGCTTCCTCGGGTCGAAGCTCCGATAGGGTCTTGTTGAAATAGGTCTGGGCAGCAGAGGCGACGCCAAAGGACTGGAAACCAAGGTCGATCTCGTTAAGGTAAAGCTCCAGTATCTTGTCCTTGGGCAAGGCATCGACAAGCCGCGTGGCGAGGATCAGTTCCTTGATCTTGCGTTCGACCGTACGGTCACCCGACAGAAGGAAATTCTTCGCCACCTGCTGGGGAATGGTCGAGGCCCCGCGCAGGTTCTTGCCGCCGGATTTCACTGCCTCATAAAGTGCGCCCGCCATGCCGCGCGCGTCGAACCCGCCGTGACTATAGAAATTCTTGTCCTCGGCCGAGATGAAGGCCTGTTTGACCAGATCAGGAATTTCCTCGATCGGGGCGAAAATCCGCCGTTCGGTCGCAAACTCATCCATGAGGCGCCCCTCGCCAGAATAGATCCGGCTGATGGTGCGCGGCGTATAGTTCGAGAGCGCCTCATGGTCGGGCAGGTCGTGGCTATAGACCCAGAAAACCGCGCCAAGGCCGATCGCCGCGATAGCAAGCGCCGTCACGGCCCAGCTGAAGAGGGCCCCGAGAACCGACAGAATGAAACGAACCACGAGCGCTCTCCTTACCGGCGGAGCTATAAACCCTACGCGGGGCGGGGTCAAAACAAGTTCGGGTGGCTGACGGTTCCGCGCGCCCCGCCGCCCGTCACTGCCGGATCAGCGCCGCCTCGGCCGCGTCCGCCACCGCCCAGTCTGCAAGAGCGGCGGCAATGGCCTCCTGCATCGCCGTCCGCCAGGCCGGATCGGCCATTCGCTCGCGGTCCTTTTCGGAGGAAAGGAAGCCCAGCTCCAGAAGAAGCGAGGGAATGTCGGCCGATTTCAGGACCGAGAAATCGGCACCTTGAATCGGGTGGCGGTGCATCTTCAACCCGGCGGCCTTGAGGGCGGCGGCCAGGCTCTCGGCCAGGCGATCGGCGCGCGGCCGTGTTTCTTGCCGGGCAAGATCCATCAGCACGCCTGCCACCTCGTCATCCTGACCACTGAGATCAAGGCCCGCGAGAATGTCGGCCCGATCGTGACGCTCTGCAAGACGTACTGCGGCTTCTTCGGATGCTTCGGCATCGAGCTTGTAGATGGTGGCGCCGGTGGCCGTCCCCTCCTCAAGCGCATCGGCGTGCAACGAGAGGAAGATGTCCGCGCGCGCCGCCCTAGCGATGGAGATGCGCTTTTCCAGGGGCACGAACTGGTCCTCGGTCCGGGTCAACTCCACCTCCATACCCGCACGGCGCAGCCGTTCCGCCAGTTCAAGCCCGAAACCGAGGACAAGATGCGCCTCTCGTTCCTTGCCTGCCTCTGCACCGGGGTCGATACCGCCGTGACCGGGGTCGAGCGTAACGCGCAATGGCCGGTCGCCGCGCTGGCGGGTGATCGGCTCGGGCGCGGATTGCGCGGTGGGCGTTTCCGACCGGATGGTCCCGGCGCTGTCGGCAACCCTGCTCTCATAGTCCGCGGAGTTCGTCGGGCGGAAGATGAAGTGGATGCGCCCGGTTCCATCAGGACCGCGCACGGCCTCCGATTGTTCCAGCGCGAGCGGAACGTCGACAAGTGCGACCAGCCGCGACCACCCCGGCCGGAACCGGCCCCAGTGCAGTTCCTCGATCCGGTCTGAGCGGCCAAGCCCGGCAGGCGGATGGCCGTCGAAATTCACCTCCTGAAACTCGACGACGAGGCGAAGCGGGTTGTCGAGATATAGGACGCGGTAAGGCACGGGCTGGCTCAGCGCCAGCTCGATCCGCACCCCCTGGCCTTCGTCCTTCAGGACCGAACGGTCGAGGTCCAGTTCGGCGAGCGGGCTGAGCGTCTGGGCGGTCAGGCAGGTCGCGCCGAGGGCGAGGAAACATGCAAGCAGGACCGTGATCCGCGTCAGTGCCCGGTTCACAATCGCGACACAGGCCTTTGCCCCCCTTGCAGCCGACACGCCAACCTTCCTATCCTGCCCCGACTTCGCGCCTCCCTCTTCTCAGCGGGCGCGCTTGCGGTCAATGGTCCCGCGAAAGAACAATCGTGGCCTGGGGCCGCGACAAGACAGTGAACGAAAGGCATCTTGATGCGCAGTCTTATTCCCATCTCTCTGGCAGCTGGGCTTCTTGCCTCATCGGCGCTTGCCTTCGATCCGGCCAGCATGAACGACGCCGAGAAAGAGGCTTTCGGCGCGGCGGTGCGCGCCTACTTGCTGGAGCATCCGGAGGTCCTGTCTGAGGTCGTGGAGGCGCTGGAAGCAAAACGCGCCGCCGCGCAGGTCGAGGGCGACAAGGCGATCGTTGCCGCCAACGCCGCGGAGATCTTCGCCGATCCAGCCAGCTTCGTCGGCGGCAATCCCGAGGGCGGGCTAACTGTCGTCGAGTTCCTCGACTATCGTTGCGGCTATTGCCGCAAAGCCCATGCCGAGGTCGCAGAGCTTGTGCGATCGGATGGCGACATCCGCTATGTGGTCAAGGAGTTTCCGATCCTCGGCGAGGAATCGCTCCTCGCCTCTCGCTTCGCGATCGCCGCTCTGCAGGTGGTAGGCCCGGAGGCCTATGAAAAGGTCAATGCCGGCTTCTATGAGAGCTTCCGGGGCGATGTGACCGAGGAAACTCTGGCTGCGTTCGCGGTGTCGCTCGGCCTCGATCCGGCGCCGATCCTCGCCGGGATGAACGCGCCCGAGGTGACGGCGATCATTGAAGCCAACCATCTTCTGGCGCAACGCATGGATATTTCCGGCACGCCGACTTTCATCATCGGCGATCAGGTCCTGCGCGGTTTCGCGCCGCTCGACGCCATGCGCCAGATCGTCGAAGACGCGCGGAGCTGAAGGCGCCTCCTCGATGCACTTCGTGCACTCGTCGGGCACCGGCTCCAAGCGCGCTGTGCCTTTCGGCGCGTGACCCGCTCAGAACGCAGAACGGCCGGGATCATCCCGGCCGTTTCCTTGCATCTGACCTGTATGCTCAGGCTTCCATCACATCGTCGCCCTCTTCGGCGGTGGCGCCGAAATCCAGCCCGTGGCTTGCGCGGATCTTGTCCTCGATGGCGAAGGCAACATCCGGATTGTCCTTGAGGAATTGCTTGGCGTTCTCGCGGCCCTGGCCGATCCGTTCGTCGCCGTAGGAATACCAGGCGCCGGATTTTTCCACGACCCCGGCCTTCACGCCCAGATCGACCAGCTCGCCGGTCTTAGAAATCCCCTCGCCATACATGATGTCGAATTCGACCTGTTTGAAGGGTGGCGCCACCTTGTTCTTCACCACCTTCACGCGCGTCGTATTGCCGACCACCTCGTCGCGATCCTTGATCGCGCCTATGCGACGGATATCAAGCCGGACAGAGGCGTAGAACTTCAGCGCATTGCCGCCCGTCGTGGTTTCAGGATTGCCGAACATCACGCCGATCTTCATGCGTATTTGGTTGATGAAGATCACCATGCAGTTCGACCGGCTGATCGAGGCGGTCAACTTGCGCATCGCCTGGCTCATCAGGCGCGCCTGGGCGCCCACGGTCGCGTCGCCCATGTCACCCTCGATCTCGGCCTTGGGCGTCAGTGCCGCGACCGAATCGACAACCACAAGACTGACCGCGCCCGAGCGCACCAGCGTATCGACGATTTCCAGCGCCTGTTCGCCAGTATCGGGCTGCGAGATCAGAAGCTCGTCAAGGTTCACACCCAGTTTCTTGGCATAAAGCGGATCGAGCGCATGTTCGGCGTCGACGAAGGCGCAGACACCACCCTTCTTCTGCTCTTCGGCCACCACATGCAGCGTGAGCGTGGTCTTGCCCGACGATTCCGGCCCGTAGATCTCGACCACCCTTCCCTTCGGCAGGCCGCCGATGCCAAGCGCGATATCGAGGCCGAGCGAGCCGGTCGAGGTCGCCTCGATCTCCAACACCGGATTATTGGTCCCGAGCTTCATGATCGAGCCCTTGCCGAACTGCCGTTCGATCTGGGCCAGCGCACTGTCGAGCGCCTTCTGCTTGTCTGCCGTGCGCTTGTCGTTCATGTCGAAAAGGTTCGCTGCTGCCATTGTCCCGTTCCTTATTTCACACCCCGCCCATGGCGGCAATGTTGCCTGATGTTCGCCTCTTGTTCTCAACCTTATGAGATCAAAAAGAGAACATTTCAATCAAATTCTTCCGATAGTCTCTGCGCTCTTCCTTAAGAACTGGTTTACGGCTTGCCTCGGCGCCGGGCGCGCGGCAGAAGACCCGAGAAGGGGTGCTTCATGCTGATTTTCTGGAAAGAACGGCTGGTTCTGCTTGCCACGCCCAAGACCGGCTCGACCTCGATCGAGACAGCGCTTGAGCAAATGGCGCATGTGGCGATCCGCCGCCCGCCGGAACTGAAACACCTGTCGGCCCCGGCCTATCACGACCATATGGGGCCGATGCTGGAGCAGGCGGCGGGCGAGCGGTTCACCACCGTGGCGCTGATGCGCGAGCCGATAGACTGGCTTGGCAGCTGGTGGCGATACCGGCAGCGCGACGATATCCGCGACATGCCGCGCTCGACCTCGGGCCTGAGTTTCGAGGAGGCGGTCCTGTCACATCTCGACGACCGTGCGGGCGGGCCGATGAATGTGGGCTCGCAGGGGCAATTCCTCGGGCTGCGCGGTGGAAACGCGCCGGTCGATCGGGTCTTCCGCTATGAGGAGATCGACCGTTTCGTGCACTTCCTCGAAGACCGTCTAGGGTGCGAGCTGATCCTGCCGCGTCTGAATGTTTCGCCGAAGGGCAAGACCGATCTGACGCCCGCCACGCTGGCGCGGCTCAAGACAAAACTGGCCCGGGACTACGATTTCTACAATGGGCTGATCTGACCGGCTGGCGGCCTCACTGCATCTGGCTCTGAACCGTGGCAGTCAGTTCGGACAACGAGAAGGGTTTGGGCAGGAAGATCGCATTGTCGATTTTTTCCCGATCCTCGGTCAGCGCCTCCTCCGAATAGCCTGAAACGAAAACGACGCGGGTGTTTGGCCGATCCTTGAGCGCCTGCCTGACCCAGGTCGGTCCGTCGAGACCGGGCATGATCACATCGGTGACGAAGACATCGACGGCGAGCGTGGCATCGGCAAGAATCCTCAGCGCCTCTTCGGCATTTTCCGCCTCGATCACTGTGAAGCCGCGCATCTTCAGCGCGCGGGCCGCGAAGGCGCGCACCGGTGCCTCGTCCTCGACCAGAAGCACCACCCCCTGTCCGGCAGGCACGGCCCGGCGGATGGGCGCGGGCGGCTCCGCCTCCACCTGCTCCGCGTCGCCACGCTGATAGGCGGGGAAGAAAAGCGCAAACGTCGTGCCTTCGCCGAGGATCGAATCGCAGAATATATAGCCGCCGGACTGTTTCACGATCCCGTAGGCGGTCGACAGGCCAAGGCCCGTGCCCTCGCCCGGGCGCTTCGTCGTGAAGAAGGGCTCGAAAATCTTCTCGATCTTGTCGGGCGCGATGCCAGTGCCCTGATCGGCGACGCGAACCATGACGTAATCGCCCGCCGGAACCGTGGCGCGGTCCCGCTTGAGGTCTGAGGCGAGTCGTACATTTTCAGTCGAAATCAGGATGCGGCCCCCGTCGGGCATTGCGTCGCGGGCATTGACCACGAGGTTCATGATCACCTGCTCCAGCTGCCGCCTGTCGGCGCGGATCGGGCAAAGCTCGGGCTCGTGCTGCAGGATCAGTTCCACGCGTTCGCCCACCAGCCGGTTCAGAAGATGGGTCAGATCGGACATCGTGTCGCGCAGGTCGATGACGGCGGGTTTCAGCGTCTGCTTGCGCGAGAAGGCCAGAAGCTGGCCGACGAGAGAGGCAGCGCGATTGGCATTCTGATTGATCTGGATAAGGTCTGCGAAATCCGGATCTGACTTGTCATGGCGCAGCAGCAAGAGGTCGCAATGACCCGAGATCGCGGTCAGAAGATTGTTGAAATCATGCGCTACCCCGCCCGCAAGCTGGCCGATCGCCTGCATCTTCTGGCTTTGCACGAACTGCGCCTCGAGTGTCTTCAGTTGCGTTGCGTCCGACAGGATCGCCATCAGGCCGGTACGGCCGTCCTCATAGACGCGCGACAGCATCACCTGCAGGTAGGTGTCTTCCGCAACACCACGCAGCCTGAGCACTTCGGGTCGGTTCTCGGCCCGTCCGCTCATCGCGTCATGCAGCCAGTCGGCAACCGGTCGGCCGAGTCCTTCCAGAATATCCGAAAGTGCGGCGCCCGGCTCCTGCTCGCCGATAAGGCCGCGGGCGGCACGGTTCGCCTCCCGCAGCTCCCCCCGCGCGCTGAGCCGTAGCAGAGCAACCGGCAGCCGGTCGAACGCGGTCGGGTCATGGGCGCCGGTCGGATTGCCCTTGGTCGGCAGGAAATAGATCTCGCGCCGCCCGCCCTGCCCCTCAACCTCGGCCACCAGTGCGTTCACCGGGCCGTCGACGCCGGAAATCTCGTTCTCCTCGCCCGGGCGGATCGGCAGGTCGGTAAAGATCCGGTCGAGCGTCTTGACCCGTTCGCCGGTGATGCGTCGCAAAGCCTCGTTCATGAAAAGGATCGTGCCGGTCTTCGACACGGTCAGCATTGGCAAGCTGATCGATTCCGCGCCGCGCCCGCCGGTCGCGCGTTCGGCCATATCCTCAAGCCGCCATAGAAAGCCCTGCGCGCCGATGCGGTGCACCGACAGCCTCACATGGCCGCGCCGTGTCACCAGATCCTCGCGCGCCGCACCATGGCCTTCGGCACGGTTCTGCAGGCGAAAGAGAACGGCGGCGGGATTGGCGAAGATCTCCGACAGCGCCCGGGCGAGCGTTTCTCCCTCGCGCGGGCCGAACCGGTCGAGCGCGGCGCGGTTGAGATATTGCAGCTGGCCTTCGCCATCCGTGGTGAAACTCGGCGCAGCATCGAGCGCCACGAAAGTAGCGAGATGGCGGTAGAGCTGCCCATCCACGCGCTTGCGCTTCAACGCGACCAGCGCCACGACGACCGCAAGCGCCGCGAGCGTGCCCGCGAGGGCGAAGACCGCAGGTTCGATCCGCCCGACCGGCAAAAGAAAGCCCGCTGCCGCCAGCATCCCGGCCGCAAGTGCCAAATAAAGGCCGTGCGGCGCCAGCGTTCCCGCTGTCTTGATCACCGGATGTTCAGTCAGGGCAGGATCCGACACATCGCCCCCGGGGAATGAGATTCGTTTAAGGCATTCCGACCCCGAAATGCTTAAGCGGCAATTAACCTGCGAAATGACAACCTGTGATTGTGTACTTTTCGCGACCGACTCGCGTCAAGACCGGGCGAGCACCGCTAGGTAAAAGCCGTCGCCGCCTTCCGTGGGCAGGAACCGGCGTTCATGCTTGAGCGTAAAGCCATCATGAGCGCCGAGGAAGCCAGCGACGACCGCGTCGTTTTCCGCGCCGAGAAGCGAGCAGGTCATATAGGCGAGCGTGCCGCCGGGGCGAATGTACTCGGCAGCCATCGCCAAGATGCTTTTCTGCAGGCTGGCCAGTTCACCGAGCCGCTCTGGCGTGAGCAGCCACTTCGACTGTGGCGTGCGCCGCCAGGTGCCAGACCCCGAACAGGGGGCGTCGACAAGTACGAGGTCGTAAGCGCCCGGTTTCAGCGCGGCGCTGTCCACCAGTCTTATGTCCGCGCCCGCGCGCTTCGCTCGTAGAGGCAGATCGCGCATCCGGCCAGGGTTCGCATCATGGGCGTCGATCCGTCCGCCCGTCCGCGCAGCCATGGCGAGCGCCTTGCCGCCGCCACCCGCGCAATAGTCGAGAACTTTCATGCCGCGTTCCAGCGGAAGGTCGGCGACGGCCGACTGCGAGGACAGGTCCTGCAGCTCGACAAACCCTTGAAGATAGGCGTGCGAGCCATTGATCTTGTTTGACTTTCCGACAACTTCAAGGGTCGTTCTACAGGTGGGAGCCTCGCGGCATTCCACCCCGTCGGCGGCCAGAAGCGACATCGCGTTGGCCCGCGTCCCGCGCGCCATGTTCACCCGTAGGAAGACCGGCGCGCGTTCGCGCATCGCCGCCAGCACCGGATCGAACGCCTGCCCGAGCGTGCTGCGGAGTGGAGCGTCAAGCCAGTCAGGATAATCGAGCCGCACTGCGTCGCGCAGCTTTCCGGCGGGCGCCGCCAGAGCCGCCCTTTCGGCGTCATCAATCGCTGACGGACCATGCGGCAGATCGGCGAAAAGCGCGTCACGCGCGTCGGGGTCGGCGAGCGCGATCATCAGCGCCCGGCCCGTAGGTTCCGCTGCCCCGGCCCGCGCGGCCAGGCTTCGCTGGCAGCGCAGCGCGTCATAGACGAGGTCGCGCACCGCCGCCCGGTCGCCCGACCCCGCATAGCGAGAGGCGCGCGCCCAGAGCGTCAGTGCGCGCTCGGCCGGTTCGCCCGCGAGGATACGGTCAAGAAGCTCGATCGCTGTCTGGACACGCGCGGCGGGGGTCATGCGCCCTCTCCCGCCGTCACATCACGCGGTAGTTCGGGCTTTCGCGGGTGATCTGCACGTCATGGACATGGCTTTCCTTCAGCCCCGCACCGGTGATCCGCACAAACTGGCAGTTCTGACGCATCTCTGCCACCGTCCGATTACCGGTATATCCCATGGCCGCGCGCAGGCCACCGACCAGCTGATGGATCACCGCGCCCGCCGAGCCCTTGTAGGGTACTTGCCCTTCGATCCCCTCGGGCACCAGCTTGTCCGACGCCGCATCCTTCTGGAAATAGCGGTCGGCCGAGCCGCGCGCCATGGCGCCGAGTGATCCCATGCCGCGATAGGATTTGAACGACCGGCCGTTCCACAGGATCACCTCGCCCGGGCTTTCGTCGGTGCCCGCGATGGCCGAACCCACCATCGCGCAGGACGCGCCCGCCGCAATCGCCTTGGCGAAATCGCCGGAATATTTGATGCCGCCGTCGGCAATGACCGGAATTTCGCCCGCCGCGCCCGCGGCATCCATGATCGCCGTCAATTGCGGCACGCCCACGCCCGCCACGATCCGCGTGGTGCAGATCGAACCGGGGCCGATCCCCACCTTCACCGCATCGGCGCCCGCGCCGATGAGCGCCCGCGTCGCCTCTGCCGTGGCGACATTGCCCGCCACGACCTGCACCGCGTTCGAGAGTTTCTTGATCCGCTCCACCGCCTTGGCGACGCCCTCGGAATGGCCGTGCGCCGTGTCGATGACCACCATGTCGACGCCTGCGTCGATCAGCGCCTGGCTGCGCTCGAAGCCGGCGTCGCCCACGGTCGAGGCGGCGGCTACCCGCAGGCGGCCGAGATCGTCCTTGCAGGCATGGGGGTTCAGCACGCTCTTTTCCGTATCCTTCAGCGTCAGCAGGCCGGTCAGCTTCCCTTGCCCGTCGGTCACCAAGAGCTTTTCGATCCGCCGCGCCTTCATCAGGCTTATCGCCTGATCGCGGTCGACAGGTTCCTTCAGCACCGCGAGATTGTCGGCGCTCATCATCACGCGGACCGGCGTCTTGTCGTCGGAGGCGAAGCGCATGTCGCGGTTGGTCACGATGCCCACAACGCGACCCGCCTCGTCCACCACCGGAAAACCGGTGATATTGTAGCGCTCCATCAGCACCTTCGCGTCAGCGAGCGTCTGGTCGGGCGTGAGCGTGATCGGCGCATAGACGACGCCGGATTCGAACCGCTTCACCCGGCTTACCTCGCGCGCCTGCGCTTCGGGATCGAGGTTGCGGTGAATGACGCCGATGCCGCCCGCCTGCGCCATGGCGATAGCCATCCGCGCCTCGGTCACCGTGTCCATCGCCGAAGACAGAAGCGGGATGTTCATGCGGATCGAGCGGGTTACGAATGTCGCCGTATCTGCGTCCGAGGGCAGGACGCTCGATGCCGCAGGCACCAGAAGCACATCGTCAAAGGTGAGAGCCTCGCGAATCTGCATGGGATATCTCCATCGGCACGTTCGTTTGGCGCTTCGCTCTTTCATGCCCGCCGGTGGAGCGCAAGGGCTAATGCGCCCATGCCACCCTTGCCCTTCCGGGCGGCTCATGCTCTGTCTGCCGTCGGGGAAGGAAGAGGCGGATATGCGCGTTGCGGTGATCGAGAATACCGAAGTGTCTCACCTCGGGCAGGTTGGTGTTGCTTTGCGAGAGGCGGATGCAGAGATCCAGACCTACCGTGCCTGGGCAGGCGAGGCATTGCCCGACGGCAGCTATCACGATGCGATCGTGGTGCTTGGTGGCGAGCAGAACGCGCGGGCCGACAAGACCCATCCCTATCTGCCCGATCTTGCACGGCTGATGCGGCGGATGGGTCAGGCCGACAAGGCGGTTCTGGGCATCTGCCTCGGCAGCCAGCTTTTGGCGCGTGCCTGGGGTGGGCGCAATCTGCTCGGCATCGCGCCCGAGTTCGGGTGGCAGCAGGTTCGGCTGACCAAGGACGGGATCAAGGATCCGGTCCTGTCGGTGATCAAGGGCGATTTTCCGATCTTCCAATGGCACCGGGACACGTTCACCCTGCCCGACGGAGCGGTGCGGCTTGCGCGCAACCGCGCGGCGGCGAACCAATGTTTCCGCATTGGCCGGGCAAGCTATGGCATGCAGTTTCATTTCGAGGCGAGCCGCAAGGTCGTCGAAGACTGGAACTCCGACTTCCCCGATACCGTCGAACGAATCCGGCCCGGTTGGCTCTCCGATTATCCGCGATTTGCGGCCGAACATGGGCCAAGGGCCGACGCAGCAGGCCTCGCCATCGCCCGCGCCTGGGTCGCCCTCATCTGAGGTCAGGCAATCGCGGCGTTGGTCTTCACCGCGAGCTGACCTCCGAGCCAGAGCCGTCCGATCCGGTAGGCGATGGCCAGATTGATCCCGGTCGCCGCCGCCAGCAGCAGAAGCCCCGGCACAGTCCAAGCCGTACCGACAAGAAGCCAAAGGCTGGCTGTCGCTGCAAACGGAAAGGTGAAGGCGGCCCAAAGCGCGGAAAAGCCGCTTTGCAGAGTCGCTCTTAGCGACGGAAGCAGCAGCACCAGAACCAGCGCGGCAAGCACCGCGGCACCAAGGGCGATGTCCGAGTGACCCAGGATCTTGGCGGTACTGCCCGAGACGGAGATCGCCGCGAGATGCAGCGCGAGGAGCGGGCGCAAGGGCGCTGGCATGGCCCGCTTCATCAGATCAACCGCGCCCCAGAGGCCGATCAACAGGCCGACGGCGGTGAACAGGTAGAAGAGAAGGTCTGCCAGCGGATGCAGCCCGAGGCTCGCGGCCGCAAGTGCGCCCACGATCGGCGAGGTGAAATAGAGCTGCCCGGCCGGGGAGTAGCGACGCGCCTCCCGCGGTGAGGTCACTATATAACGCAGGATCAGGCCGATGATCGGCACATGGAGCGCGAGGCCGAGATAGAAGACCGCTACGGCCGCGACAGGATGCCACGCGCCTGCAAGCGTGGCGGTCAAATAGAGCGATCCGCACAGCGCCGAAAGCCCGAGCCTACCCGGCAGGACGGTGATATCGTCGGCCAGTACCGATAGGCGGCGCATGAGCTTTGCAGCATAAGCCACCAATGCGACAAGGAATATGAAGATCGCACCCCCGGCGATCAGATCGGCGAGGGGTGCCGCGCCCTCGATCAATGCACCGGCACGGCGCCAGGCGAGCGCGAGCCCCAGAAGACCGAGGATCGCCGGAAAGACTGCAGGCGGCGTCCGGCGGGCGAAGCCTTTCGGCGTGGGCGTCGGGGCGACGAATCTCATATCTGTCTCCTTGCGGCAGCCGATCATAGCCGCTCTGCCAGCGCGCAGAACCGCAAACGCGGGCCTGCGACCCTTCACCGCGCGTGCGGCCGGTTTCGGGATGGACAATCCCCGCCCCGCAACCGACTGTCGGCGCGTACCCAGACGGAGCCGTTTGTGACCCCGGACCATCGCCCCATCGCCGCCGCACTCTGGATGGGCGGTTCGATCACTGGCTTCTGCCTCGTCGCTGTGGCAGGCCGCGCGCTCAGCACCGGGCTCGATACGTTCGAGATCATGTTCTACCGCTCGGTCGTCGGCGTCATTCTGGTGGTCGCTCTGGCGCTTGCCACACGCCAGACCGAAGCCTTGCGCCCCCGGCACCTGCAGACGCATGTCTTGCGCAACCTCTTCCATTTCGCCGGACAGAACCTGTGGCTTTATGCGCTGACGCTCATTCCCCTCGCCCAGCTTTTTGCGCTGGAATTTTCCTACCCGATCCTCGTGGCGCTCAGCGCACCCTTCTTTCTGGGCGAACGGCTGCCGCCCCGGCGCCTCGTCGCGGCGGCGATCGGGTTCGCGGGCATCCTGATCGTGGCGCGGCCGTTCGGGGGCGCCGGCCTGTCGATCGGCCTCATGGCGGCGCTGTTGTGCGCTGTGGGCTTCGCCGGTGCTGCCGTCATCACCAAGAAACTGACGCGCGTGACGAGCGTTCTGGCGATCCTTTTCTGGCTGACTGTCACCCAGACGCTCTTCGGCCTTGTGGGTGCGGCCTTCGGCGGCGGACCTGCCTGGCCCGCGCCGCCGCTTTGGCCCTGGATCCTTGCCATCGGCCTCGGCGGGCTTGGCGCGCATCTGAGCCTGACGAAGGCCCTCTCTCTCGCCCCGGCGTCCCTCGTGACCCCGCTCGACTTTCTGCGCCTGCCGCTCATCGGCGTCGTCGGCATGGTCTGGTACAGCGAACCCCTTGATATCTGGGTGTTTGTCGGCGGTGCGATCATCTTTGCCGCGAATTGGCTCAATATCTTGTCGGACACCCCCCACTCGCGCCCCGCATAGTGCGAGAATGTCGCATCGTCCCGATCACGTTTTCGCGACGCAACGTCATTCGTTGACCGCTGCGCAGAGCGGGGCCTACGTTCCTGTATGAGAGGAACAAACTCATGGGGATGAGTGAAATGGAACGTATTCTGTTGACGGCAAGCGTCATCGCCATGGGCGCGAGCGGCGCATTCGCCGGTGGCATCGACCGGTCGGGTCAGTCCGTTGCGGTGATCTTCGAGAACGGCAACTATGCCGAATTCAGCCTTGGCAACGTAAACCCCTCGGTCTCGGGCCAGGCGCTCGCGATCCCGGCTCCGGGCCTGAACGGTGCGCTTTCGGGCGATATGGCGGCGAGCTACACGCAGTTCAGCGGCGCGATCAAATACAAGTTTTCCGACAACCTCGACGGCGCGCTGATCTTCGACCAGCCCTATGGCGCCAACGTGGATTACCCGGCAGGTACCGCATATTACGCGACCGGCTCGACCGCGACGCTGAAGACGACGGCGATCACCGGCGTCCTGCAGTACACGATGCCCTCGAACGTCAGCGTCTATGGCGGTTTGCGCTATGAGACGATGTCGGCCGAAGCCTCGATCCCATTTGTTGCCGGCTACACTGCGACCGGTTCGAAGGATGGCGCGCTCGGCTATCTCGTCGGTATCGCCTATGAAAAGCCCGAGATCGCGCTGCGCGTAGCGCTGACCTACAATTCGAAGATCAAGCACGAGATCGATACGGCGGAGGCCTCGCTCTTCGGACCGCTGAACACGGTTACGGAAGTGAACTCGCCCAAGTCGGTCAATCTCGAATTCCAGTCGGGCGTCGCCAAGGACACGCTGGTCTTCGGCTCGATCCGCTGGGTCGACTGGTCGAACTTCGACATCTCGCCGACGCAGTACGGCGTCCTGACCAGCGGCGGGTCGCTCGTGTCCTATGACAATGACACAATCAGCTATTCGCTTGGCGTCGGCCGCAAGTTCAACGAACATTGGTCGGCCGCGCTGACGCTCGGCTATGAGAAGCAGGACGGTGGCATCGCCTCGAACCTGGGCCCGACCGACGGCTACAAGAGCATCGGCCTTGGCGCGACCTACACGCAGGACAATATGAAAATCTCGGCCGGCGTGCGCTATGTCGATATCGGCGATGCGCAGGTGCAGCTTGGCCCGGTCTCGCCCTCGGCGAACTTCACCGACAACCATGCGGTCGGCTTCGGCATGCGGGTCGGCTTCAGCTTCTGATCCGGCGTCAGTCCTTTCGGAAAGGCCCTGCTATTCGCAGGGCCTTTTTCGTTTCGGATCAATCTCGCAAGAATCCGGGTGAATCTTACCGCCCGACCGGCTAAGGGGATGGGGGGATATTCAGACGGAACGGCGATGATCTATCAGTCCGCGAAAGAATGGCAGGCGGCGAGCCGCAAGCGCGTGCTGCTCTTTGGCATGTCGGGGCTCGGCAAGACCCATATTTCCAACCTGCTGCGCGGTGCGGGCGACTGGTTTCACTATTCTGTCGATTACCGGATCGGCACGCGCTACATGGGCGAGCATATCGCCGACAATTTCAAGCGCGAGGCGATGAAGGTGCCGCTGTTGCGGGAACTTTTGATGTCGGATTCGGTCCATATCACCTCGAACATCACCTTCAACAATCTGGCGCCCCTCTCCACCTATCTCGGCAAGCCCGGCGATCCCGCGAAAGGCGGCGTGCCCTTTGCCGAATATCTGCGGCGGCAGGAACAGCACCGGGTGGCCGAGGTCGCGGCGCTTCTCGATACGCCCACCTTCATCGAGCGCGCCGAGGGGCTTTACGGCTATGCGAATTTCGTCTGCGATTCCGGCGGCTCGATCTGCGAGGTCGTCGACCCCGATGATCCATCTGATCCGGTGCTGAAGGCGCTTGAGGGCAACCTGCTTCTCGTCTGGATAGAGGGCAGCGAGGCACATCGGGACGAACTGATCCGCCGCTTCGACCGGGCGCCGAAACCGATCTACTATCAACCCGATTTCCTGAAAGGCCTCTGGGCGGACTACCTGAAGGCCGAAGGTAAGTCCGAGGCTCAGGTCGACCCCGACGCCTTCCTGCGCTTCGGCTACGCGCGCCTTCTCGACCATCGCCAGCCGCGCTACCGCGCCATGGCGCGGCGGGGCGTAACTGTCACGGCAGAGGAGGTGGCGCGTGTGACCAGCCCTGCTGCTTTCACCAATCTGATCGCAGCCGCCCTTGAGCGTCGCGGCCCTACGGCATAGATCAACCTGCAAAGGAGCGTCTCATGCCGATCACCCTGCCCGAAAACCTGCCTGCCTTCGATGTCCTGTCGCAGGAAGGCGTGATGGTCATGTCGCCTGACCGGGCGAGCCATCAGGACATCCGGCCACTTCGGATCGGGCTTCTGAACCTGATGCCGAAGAAGATCCAGACGGAAAATCAGTTCGCCCGGCTGATCGGTGCAACGCCCCTGCAGATCGACTTCCAGCTGATCCGCATGACCGAGCACGAGACGAAGAATACTGCGGCTGAACATATGGCGGCCTTCTACCGGCCCTTCGCCGAGGTCGCAGCCTCGGGCGAAAAGTTC
Organism: Frigidibacter sp. RF13; assembly: GCF_026626305.1. Classification (GTDB taxonomy): domain Bacteria; phylum Pseudomonadota; class Alphaproteobacteria; order Rhodobacterales; family Rhodobacteraceae; genus TMP-24. The sequence goes on from NZ_JAPNUE010000001.1 coordinate 510,472, forward strand.
GACGGGCTGATCATCACCGGTGCACCGATCGAACATCTGCCGTTCGAGGAGGTGACTTACTGGGACGAGCTTCGCCAGGTGATGGACTGGACACAGAGCCATGTCCATTCGACCTTCGGCGTCTGCTGGGGCGGCATGGCGATGATCTATCATTTCCACCGCGTCAGGAAGCACATGCTTGACCACAAGGCCTTCGGCTGCTTCCGCCACCAGAACCGCCTGCCCGCCTCGCCTTACCTGCGTGGCTTTTCGGACGATTTCGTCATCCCCGTCAGCCGCTGGACCGAGATGAAGCAGGCTGAAATCGACGCGGCGCCCGGTCTGAGGACGCTCCTTGGCTCGGATGAGGTCGGACCGTGTCTGGTCGAGGATCCGGGCCACCGCGCACTCTATATCTTCAACCATTTCGAGTATGACAGTGGTACCTTGAAAGAGGAATATGACCGCGACGTCTCGAACGGCACGCCGATCAATGTGCCGATGAACTACTACCCCGATGACGATCCGGCACGTCAGCCCATGAACCGCTGGCGCAGCCATGCGCATCTGCTCTATGGCAACTGGGTGAACGAGATTTACCAGACGACGCCCTTCGATCTTTCCGAGATCGGCAAGAAGGGCTGAAGCCCGGCAAGGCGGGCAACCTCCTCGGACATTGCATGTCTCGTCGGCCTGCCCGCGCGAGGCGCGCACGAAGTGCTTCGACGAGCTGCGGCGCAAAGAACAAGGCCCGGACGGTACCGTCCGGGCCTTTAAATTCGTCCCAGTCGGGTTCAGCGCCCGGTGGTAGCCTCTTTCTTCGCATCCGCATGGATCAGCAGCGGCCGAGCGCCTTCGGTCTCGACCGCTTCTTGATTGACCACGACTTCCTGCACCGAACCCATGCCCGGCAGTTCGAACATCGTGTCCAAGAGGATATCTTCCATGATCGAACGCAGGCCCCGCGCGCCGGTCTTGCGCTTGATCGCACGTTTGGCGATCGCGGTCAGCGCATCGGGCGTGAAGGTCAGTTTCACCCCCTCGATGTCGAACAGCCGCTGATATTGCTTGACCAGCGCATTCTTCGGCTCCGTCAGGATCGTGACCAGCGCATCCTCGTCAAGGTCTTCGAGCGTTGCCAGCACCGGCAGACGGCCGACGAACTCCGGGATCAGGCCGAACTTCAGCAGATCCTCAGGCTCAAGCTCCTTGAACAATTCGCCTACGCCACGGGAATCCGGGTCCTTCACGTCGGCGCCGAAGCCGATGCCCGAACCCTTGCCACGCTGGGCGATGATCTTTTCAAGCCCGGCAAAGGCGCCGCCGCAGATGAAGAGGATGTTGGTCGTGTCGACCTGCAGGAATTCCTGTTGCGGATGCTTCCGGCCGCCCTGCGGCGGCACCGAAGCGACCGTGCCTTCCATGATCTTCAGAAGCGCCTGCTGCACGCCCTCGCCCGAGACATCGCGGGTGATCGACGGGTTGTCGGACTTCCGGGTGATCTTGTCGACCTCGTCGATATAGACGATGCCGCGCTGCGCGCGTTCGACGTTGTATTCGGACGCCTGCAAGAGCTTCAGGATGATGTTTTCCACATCCTCGCCGACATAGCCCGCTTCGGTCAGGGTCGTCGCATCCGCCATGGTGAAGGGCACATCGAGGATGCGTGCCAGCGTCTGTGCGAGCAGCGTCTTGCCGCAGCCTGTCGGGCCGATCAGCAGGATGTTCGATTTCGCCAGCTCGATATCAGAGGACTTCGCCGCATGATTCAGGCGTTTGTAGTGGTTATGGACCGCAACCGACAGCACGCGCTTGGCGTGCTGCTGGCCAATCACATAATCGTCCAGCACCTTGCAAATCTCGCGCGGTGTCGGCACGCCGTCATGCGATTTCAGACCCGTGGTCTTCGTCTCTTCACGGATGATATCCATGCAGAGCTCGACGCATTCGTCGCAGATGAAGACCGTAGGACCGGCGATCAGCTTTCTGACCTCATGCTGGCTCTTGCCGCAGAACGAGCAGTAAAGGGTGTTCTTGCTGTCGCTGCCTGAATTGTTCGCCATCCGTCACCTCTGCGGCCTGCCCCCGGCCATTAGCGCTCATTTAGAGCCGCCCTTTTCGGCAAGATTAGGGCAGCAACCGGACCATCACAACGTCTAATTGCCCGGCCACACATTCTTGTGGCCGGGCGTTACATTCAGTCCTCGACCTTCGGTCGGCTTTCGAGAATCTCGTCGATCAGCCCCCAGTCCTTAGCGTCTTCGGCCGACATGAAATTATCGCGCTCCAGCGCCGCCTCGACCTTCTTGATCGGGTTGCCGGTATGCTTGACATAGATCTGGTTCAGCCGGTCCTTCAGCTTCTGCGTTTCCTGGGCGTGGATCATGATGTCCGTCGCCTGGCCCTGATAGCCGCCCGAGGGCTGGTGGACCATGATCCGGCTGTTTGGCAGCGAGAAGCGCATGCCTTTCTCGCCCGCGGTCAGCAGCAGCGAGCCCATCGAGGCTGCCTGCCCGATGACAAGCGTCGAGACCTTGGGCTTGATGTACTGCATCGTGTCGTAGATCGACAGGCCCGAAGTCACCACACCGCCCGGGCTGTTGATATACATGGCGATTTCCTTCGAGGGATTTTCCGCCTCAAGGAACAGAAGCTGGGCGCAGATCAGCGTCGACATGCCGTCATGGACGGGACCTGCGAGGAAGATGATCCGCTCCTTCAAGAGCCGCGAATAGATGTCATAGGCCCGTTCGCCGCGCGAGGTCTGCTCGACCACCATCGGCACAAGGGTGTTCATATAGAGATCGTACGGGTCTTTCATCGTCTGCCGCCTCGCGCTCAATCCGGTGTCTAGTCTTATGGGCCTTTGCTTACACAAGTCTTAGTGGCGCGCGACGGGGGCTGCAAGGGCCGGCCCTGCCTGACCTGACGGCCCCTCTCCGGTCGCGCCGAAGGCTCTTCTCAAACCGACCGGTCCAAGGCAGCATGGCCGGATCATCGGCGGGAGGGTGGACATGGAGTATGGTGTGATGGATGCGACCGCGCTCGCCGCGCTGGTCGCCCGCCGGGACGCGAGCGCAGAAGAGCTGCTCGATCTCGCGCTTGCCGAGGTCGAGAGGCTCAATCCGCAGCTGAACGCTGTCGTTCTGCTTCAAGAAGGCGTGGCCCGCGCGGCAATCCGCAAGGGCCTCCCCGACGGGCCGTTCCGGGGCGTGCCCTTCCTTCTGAAGGACCTCGGCTGCGAGGCAGTGGATTTTCCTTCGCACAATGGCTCCCGCCTTCTGATGAACACACGCTACCCGCGCGACAGCGCGATTTTCGAACGCATCTGCGCGACGGGGGTCGTAAGCTTCGGCCGCACGACCGCGCCCGAGGGTGGCGTCGGACCGGCAACCGAAGCCGCCGTCTATGGCGGCCCGACGCGCAACCCCTGGCACCTCGGTCATACCTCGGGCGGATCGTCCGGCGGCGCGGGCGCGGCCGTCGCGGCCGGGATCGTACCTGCAGCGCATGGGTCGGACGGCGGCGGATCGGTGCGCATCCCGGCCGCGTCTTGCGGCCTTTACGGCTTCAAACCCACCCGCGCCCGGCTGCCCGACGGGCCCTATGTCGGTGAAGGTTGGGCCGGCATGACGATCGACGGGTTCCTCACCCGCTCGGTCCGCGATACGGCCACCTTCCTCGATGCCTGCCACGGCGCTGACCCCGGCGCCCCCTATTGGGCGCCGCCCTTGCGGGACAGCCACAGTGCCGCCATCGCCCGTCCACCCCGGCGCTTGCGCATCGCCATGTGCGACACGACCTTCACCGGCGCGCCGATCCATCCCGACTGCCGCGACGCCGTCCACGAAGCCGCCCGGCTTCTGGAGAGCCTCGGCCACCATGTCGAACCGGCGAGACCGAAGGCCGATGTCGCAGGCATGATGCGCGCCTGGACGAAGATCGTCGCCTGCGGCACCGCACTTTATGTCGCCAAGACAGTCGCGGCGCGCGGTCGCCCGCTGGCCGATGGCGAGGTCGAGGCCGTGACACAAGGCGCCATCGCCTACGCCGCCACCCTGTCGGGCGCCGACTATCTGGAGGCGGTCGGCAAGATCCATGCATTCGGCCGCGAGATGGCCGCCTTCCTGCCGCCCTACGACGTGCTTTTGTCGGCAACACTCGCCGAACCGCCCGCCGTGGTCGGCCGCTTTGCCCACCGGACCGAGGATTTCGTCCATTATCGCATGGGCGCCGGCATGGTCTTCGACTATTCGCCCTTCTGCGCGGTCTTCAACGCCTCGGGCCAGCCCGCCGCCTCCTTGCCGCTCGCGTGGAACGCCGATGGCCTGCCCATTGGCATTCACCTCGCAGCCCCCTTCGGCGAGGACGAGATGCTGATTGCCCTTTCCGCCGAACTGGAAGCTGCCCGACCCTGGGCCAACCGCCGCCCGCCCCAACAGGACGCATACAAACAAAATTGACCCGGAGGCCCAGCTTTTCCTTGCACCGAATCTGCAAGCGGTAAAATCTGATCAAAAGGAAGCACCTTGGGGAGGGCTCACCTTGTCAGAAACCGCCGTCGAGGTCCGGAGCGTATCCAAGCACTTCGGACAGGGCGACCATACCATCCGCGCGCTGGACGATGTCTCCGTCACCATCGGCAAGGGCGAATTCTTCACCCTGCTCGGCCCTTCGGGCTGCGGCAAGACCACGCTTCTCAGGCTGATCGCGGGTTTCGAAAGCCCGACCTCCGGGGCGATCCATCTGGAAGGACAAGACATTACCGACCTGCCGCCAAACAAGCGGCCGGTGAATACGGTCTTTCAAAGTTATGCGCTTTTCCCGCACCTGACCGTGGCGCAGAATGTGGGCTTTGGCCTGGAAATGCTGGGCCGCCCCAAGGCCGAGGTCAAGGCGACGGCCGAACGGATGCTCGCACTCGTCAAGCTCGAGGCGCTTGCTGGCCGCAAGGTCAGCCAGCTTTCTGGCGGCCAACAACAGCGCGTGGCCCTCGCCCGCGCGCTCGCACCGCAGCCCAAGGTCCTCCTGCTGGACGAACCGCTCTCGGCGCTGGACCTGAAACTCCGCAAGGAAATGCAGATCGAACTGAAGCGCCTGCAGCATGAAACAGGCATTACCTTCATCTTCGTCACCCACGACCAGGAAGAAGCGCTGACCATGTCCGACCGGATCGCGGTGATGAGCACCGGCCACATCCGCCAGATCGGCGCCCCACGCGAGATCTACACCCGCCCGACCAGCCGCTTCGTCGCCGATTTCATCGGCGAGACGAACTTCCTCACCGTCGAGGCGCGCGGCGGGGCAGCCGATCTCGGTGCCGGAACCCGCATCGAAACGGCGAAGACCGGGCGCGTCACACTGGCCGTGCGTCCCGAACATGTGCGCCTCACGCCCGCAGGCGCGGCCGGGGCCCTGCCCGCGACGGTCACGAACGCGGTCTATTTCGGCACCGACATGCATGTCTATCTGACGCTTCAGGACGGCACCGAGGTCGTCGCGCGCCAGCAGACCCAGGCCGACCCCTCGGCCGAACCAGCACCGGGCCAAACGGTCGGCGTTACGTTCGCGCCCGGCGCCGTGCAGCTGCTGGAGGATTGAGCCATGCACAGCCTCGAGGAACGCGCCAACAACCGCTCCGCTCGCAACGGCTGGTTCCTCTCGACCCCGGCACTGGTGATCCTGACCTTCGCCGCCGTCGGTCCCTTGTTCATCATGCTGGTCTATTCGTTTCTGGAGGCTGGCCAATACGGCAATGTCGAATGGGCCTTCTCGACCGATGGCTGGGTCGCCACACTCTTCACGCGCGACATTTTCGACGACACGGTCAGCCTTGCCGACGCGCATCTGACGATCTTCTGGCGCTCGGTCAAACTGTCGCTCCTGACCACGGCGCTGACCTTCGCCGTGGGCTTTCCCACCGCCTGGTTCATCGCCACGCGCCCGCCCAAGGCGCGGGCACTGTGGCTGTTCCTCATCACCATTCCGTTCTGGACGAACCTCCTGATCCGCACCTTCGCAATCAACGAGATCATCCGCACCGAAGGCGTTCTGAACACGGTCCTGAAAAAGCTCGGCCTGATCGAAACGCCCTTGCAGATCATCTACACCGACACAGCCGTGCTGATTGGTATGACCTATGTCTACCTGCCGCTGATGGTCCTGCCGCTCTTTGCCGCGATCGACCGGTTCGACATGCGGCTCCTCGAAGCGTGCTACGACCTCTACGCCAGCCGCTGGCGGGCCCTGACCCGCGTGATCGTACCGATCGTGAAACCCGGCATCGTCGCCGGGTCGATCCTGGTCTTCATCCCCTCGCTCGGCGCCTATGTAACGCCGCGTATCCTGGGCGGCGGCAAGAACATGATGATCGGCAATTTCATCGAACTGCAATTCGGGCAGGGCCGGAACTGGCCGCTTGGCGCGGCACTTTCGGTGGTGCTTCTAGTCATCGTTGCGACCGCGCTTCTCTTTTACGTCCGCGCCGTCAATCGCGAGGTGCGCCATGACTAAGCGCCCCTTCTCGGTCGCCCGCCTGCCGGGCTTTACCGGAACCGCCATCGCGGTCTTCCTCGCCCTCTACCTGCCGATCGTCATCCTCGTCGTCTATTCCTTCAACAAAGGGAATTCGGTCGCGGTCTGGCAGGGCCTGTCGCTTGATTGGTACGCCAAGGCCTGGGCAAACACTGCGGTCAAGGAGGCGACGGTACGTTCGCTGATCATCGCTGTTTCGGCCGCGCTCATCTCGACCGCCGCTGCCACGATGGCGGCCCTCGGCACCACACGGCGCAAGGCCTTCAAGGGCCAGACCTTCATCTATGTGATGATCAACCAGCCGCTGATGGTGCCCGAGATCGTAACCGCCGTCGCGCTTCTGATCTTCTTCGCCTGGATCAAGGTCACGACCGGCATCCAGGGCCTCGGCTATCTGATCGCCGCGCACTCCGCCTTCTGCATCCCGTTCGCCTACTTGCCTATCAGGGCACGATTGGAAGGCATGGACCTGTCGCTGGAAACCGCGGCCGCCGACCTGTACGCCAGCCCGTGGGCGACCTTCCGGAGGGTAACGCTTCCACTGCTGGCGCCCGGCATCATCGCTGGAGCAATGTTGGCCTTCGTCATCTCGCTTGACGATGTCGTCATCACCGAATTCGTGAAATCGGGTGGACAGGACACGCTGCCGACCTTCATGCTGGGGCAGCTGCGTCGCCAGCTCACACCGGAAATCAATGCCATTTCCAGCGTACTTCTGCTGCTGACGGTCCTTCTCTTGACCGCCTTTTTCCTGCTGACGAAACGACAAGACCACTAAACAAAAAACAGGGAGAATGAAGATGAAACCCACTCTTACCGCAGTTGCCCTTCTGCTGGCCTCGACCTCGCTCGCCAGCGCCGAAGGTCAACTGCAGCTTTTCAACTGGGGAAACTACACCTCGCCCGAACTCCTTTCGAAGTTCGAGGCCGAGACCGGGATCAAGGTCACGGTGACCGACTACGACAGCAACGAAACCGCTCTCGCCAAGGTCGAGGCCGGCGGTCATGGCTTCGATCTCGTTGTGCCCTCGGCAACCCATGTGCCTATCTGGATCGAGAAGGGTCTCGTCCAGGAACTCGACCTGTCGAAGATCCCGAACCATGCCAACATCGCGCCGGAGTGGATGACCGTCGACTACGACCCCGGCCGCAAATACTCGATCCCGTGGCAGTGGGGTTCGACCGGCATGGCGGTGAACCAGACCGTCTATTCGGGCGACATCAACACCTCGGCCATCTTCCTCGACCCGCCGCCCGAGCTCGTTGGCAAGGTCAACGTCACGCCGGAGATGGGCGACGTCGTGGCGCTCGCCACCATGTACATGGGCGGCCAGCCCTGTTCGGAAGATGGCGAGTTGATGAAGAAGGTCCGCGACAAGCTTCTGGAGGCCAAGCCGAAATGGCTGTCGATGGACTATGGCATGACCGAGAAGATGGCGGCGAACGACGTCATGGCCTCGCTTTACTGGAACGGCGCGATCTTCCGTGCCCGTCTGGAAAATCCGGACGTGAAATACGGCTACCCCAAGGAAGGCTTCATCCTCTGGATGGACCAGGTGATGCTGCTGAAGGACGCGCAGAACGTCGAGGAAGCCTACCAGTTCCTCAACTTCATCGCCCAGCCCGAGAATGCCGGGCTGATCTCCTCCTTCGCCCGCTATGCGAACGGCATCTCCGGATCGGAGCCCTTCATGCCTGAAGACATGAAGGACGCGCCGGAAATCGTCGTGCCAGCGGAGCTTGCCGACAAGGGCGTGTTCCTCAAGACCTGCACCGGCAAAGCGCAGGAATATATCACCGCGATCTGGACCGAGCTTCAGAAGTAAGCGGACAGTTTCAGCCAGAGGTCAGCCGCCGGATCCGTCCGGCGGCTGGTTTTTTGCATGAACAGCCCTATGTTCGGCGCATGAAACCTTCCGCCCTTATCGTCGCCCACGGCCAGCCGTCAGACCCGGAGCCGCCAGAGGCGGAGATTTCCGCCCTCGCAGCGTCGGTTGGCGCGCTCATTCCCGGCTGGCGGATCGCGGGCGCGACGCTCGCGGCGCCGGGTGCGCTCGACCGGGCCCTGGATGGTCTCGGCGCCCCGCTCGTCTTTCCGTTCTTCATGGCCGACGGCTGGTTTACCCGCAGCGAGCTGCCGCGCCGGCTGGTGGCGTCAGGTCATCCGGGTCTCGCGATCCTGCCCGCTTTCGGGCTCCTGCCCGGTATCGCGCCGCTTGCCGTCGATATTGCACGCAAGGCTGCGCGCGCGCGCGGCTGGGCGACAGCGGAAACAGCGCTCCTCCTCGCGGCCCATGGCTCGGGCCGCAGCCGAGCCTCGGCCGAAGCAACCAGAGCCATTGCCGCAACGGTGACGGGCTTTGCGGCGGTTCGCTTGGGTTTCGTCGAGGAAGCGCCCCATGTCACCGATGCGGCAAGTGGTCTCGGCCCCCGCGCGCTCTGCCTGCCGCTCTTCGTCGCGCGCTGGGGCCATGTGCAGCAGGATATCCCCGCCGCGCTTCGCACGGCGGGCTTTGCGGGCGCCCTGCTCGACCCGCTCGGCACCCACCCCATCGTTCCCTCGCTGATCGCCCGTGCCCTGGCGGATCGGCTGATCGCGCAAGGCAATACAGCGGAGTAATCCTTCCTCAATCTATCGGTGCCTAGCCTGTTCCCAGGGTAACAGGGGTATCGCCATGGGACGTATGGCATCGACAAGACGGGCAGCGAGCGAAAGCGGCGGCGGCAATGATCCGCTTGACTATTGGCTGGAGCAGGAGCGCCAGCAGGGTCTGGACGACGCCGAATGGGTAGCGGGCGATAAGCGGCTTCCCTCGGGCTGGTGGCTCCTGCCGGTAATGGTCATGGCCCTGCCGCTCTGGGGTTTCCTGATCTGGATGGCTTTCCTGCGCTAAAGCGTCCGCTCAGCAGTCCGTCGGGTCGATGGCGGCGCCAAGGGCCGCCACCAGACCGGCGCGGACATCCTGTTCGCACTGTATGGCCAATGCCTTGCGCGACCCAAAGGCATCGACGCTGACCGGAAGGTGAAAGATCACCTCGACCCGCCCCTGCCGCCTGGCGGCCAGCGTGTGCAGAAGGTGCGGGGCGAGGTCCATCTCGCCCCACCAGCCATAGAACCTTTTGTCGGCGCCCTCAGGCGCGTGATAGGCGACCGTGACCGGCTGGATCTGCATCACATGTTCCAGCCCGTGGGTATAGAACGCCTGAAAGAGCGTCGATTTGAACGGCAATACCCGCATCCCGTCGGTCGAGGTGCCTTCGGGGAAGAACAGCAGACGATGGCCCGCACGAAGCCGCGCCTCGAACTCCGCCTGCTGGGCGCGGGCCCGCCGAGGGTCACGCTCGATGAAAACCGTACCGGTCGCGCGCGCCAGCCAGCCGATGAAGGGCCAACGCGAGACTTCGGCCTTCGAGACGAAATAGACCCGCTGGCAGGCGTTCAGCGCGAAGATATCGAGCCAGGAGGAATGATTGGCGACGATCGCGCCGCGATGCGCCATCGGTTGCCCGCGATAGACGTAGCCCATGCCGAGGATCAGGAAGGCCAGACGGCAGACAGCTTGTGTGATGAAAGGCGTCACCGGCCGCGCCGCACCGCACAGCGGCCGCTCGACGAGGCGCGCCAAGAGCATCGCGACCAGCCCGAGCGAGGTCAGAAGTCCAAGCGCGAGCCCACGCAGCAGCGCCCTGATCCAACCCGCCGCCGTCAGCGCAGCGAGGGTGGGCTCTTCCTCCGGGCGCCAGGTGGTCACACCTTGGCCTCGTACTTGCGGGTGTAGAAGTCACGATGCCGGGCGCTCATCGCCTGGGTGTCCATCAGGAGGCAGACGTCAGTCGTATTGAACGTGTGATCGACGAAGGCACCGTCGCCGACAAATCCGCCAAGCCGCAGATAGGCTTTCATCAGGGCGGGCATCTCTACCATCGCCTGCCGCCGGTCGATCTCCGCCCCGGGCATCAGGTCCATGCTTTCGAACCGGCGCGACCGCACCCGCAGCTCCGGCGGCGCCAGATGGTGATGATGCAGCCAGCTCAGCGGCCGCCTGAGGGCCGCAACATCGGTGCCGTGAAAGGAGGCGACACCGAACATGATTTCGATCCCGTTCTCGAGCACATAGTCGGCCAGCGCATTCCACAGAAGGAACATTCCCGCCCCGCCCCGGTGGCCTGCGTCGACGCAGGACCGGCCCAATTCAAGCAACCGACGGCCCGACCGCCTGAGCGGCGCCAGATCATATTCCGCGTCGCAATAGAACCGACCGAAAGCCTCCGCCCGGCTGCCGCGCAAAAGCCGGTAGGCGCCCACGACATGGTCGAGCGCGCCCGTGCCGCGCGTCACGTCGACGAGCACCAGATGATCGTTGATATCGTCAAACTCGTCGCGCTCGAACCTGCCCCGATGATCCACATGCGGCCCGTCACCGCCCAACTCCTCGATGAAGACCCGATAGCGCAGCCGCTGCGCAGCCATGAGATCAGCCTCGCCCTGCGCCAGCCGCACCTGATATTGCGATGTCTCGGCTGTCATCGGCGCCCTGCTCTTGACCTCGGGTCTGTCTCTCGCGGTCGCGGTTTTACGGACAGGCGCAGGATTCGGCAACAAGCTCGCCGTTGACTCGCGTTAAAGCTGCATTAACCATTCGGCATCATTCCTGCGGTACGGACCGCCCCGAAATCAGCCTGAGCACCACATGATTGCCGTCGATCACCAACTTGCCGCGATGTTCGAAATTCACGGTGATCTTCAGGCCGATCCGGCTTTGCACCTGCCCAAGACCCCAGTCCGGCGCGCCCGGATGGGCGACGATCATTCCGGGCTCCAGAAATTCGTTCACCTGTCACTCCGTTCCGAGGGGTCCCAATGCATTTAGTACCAGTCAAAGATGACGCCAAGCCGGACATGGCTTCACTCCTCGCCTCGCGGATTTGCCACGATCTGGTCAGCCCTCTGGGCGCGATCGCGAACGGGCTGGAGCTTCTGGCAATGTCGGGGATCGCGGCGGGACCGGAACTGGCGCTTATCTCCGAAAGCGTTGCGGCGGCGAACGACCGCATTCGTTTCTTCCGCATAGCGTTCGGCCAGGCGCACACCGACCAGCGGATCGCGCGCAGCGACCTGCAGGCGGCGATCGACGCGCAAGGTCGCACCAGCCGCCTGGCGATCGACTGGACCGTCGCGCCCGATGGCGCCGAGCGAGGACCGGCCAAACTCGCCCTTCTCGCAATCCTCTGCCTTGAAAGCGCGATGCCGCGCGGCGGGAAGGTGTCGGTCGAGGCGGGCGGACAGTGGCGTGTGTCCGGCCAGTCGGAGATGATCCGCAATGACAACCCGCTCTGGGCACAACTCGGCGCACCGGATCTGATCGACACCCCGCCCCCTGCCCTCATCCAATTCGTGCTTCTCGCCAGCGAAGCGCGACGCCTTGGCCGCGATGTGAAGGCAGAGATCGGCGCGAACCGGATCACCCTCAGCTTCTGATCTCAGAGGCGGATGGTCCCGTCGCCGGTCACCAGATATTTGAAGCTCGTCAGCTGTTCGGCCCCCACTGGCCCGCGTGCGTGCATCTTGCCGGTGGCGATGCCGATCTCGCCGCCCATGCCGAACTCGCCGCCGTCGGCGAACTGGGTCGAGGCGTTGCGCATCAGGATCGCGCTGTCGAGCCGTTCGAAGAAACGGTCGGCGGTCGTGTCATTCTCGGTCAGGATCGCCTCGGTGTGGGAAGAGCCGTAACGACGGATATGGGCGATGGCCGCATCGACGCCGTCGACAAGTTTCGCCGCGATGATCTTGTCGAGGAATTCGCGCCCGAAGTCGTCGGGTGCGGCGCGGACGGTGCCCGGCACTTTCAGAAGCTCGCCCTCGGTCCGGACCTCGACACCGGCCTTCAGAAGGTCCTCGATCAGGACGGCGCCGTGTTTGGTATAGAACTGCCAGTCGATCAGCAGGCACTCGGCCGCGCCGCAGATGCCGGTGCGGCGGGTCTTGGCGTTCAGGACCACGGCGCGGGCCTTCTCGAGGTCCGCGTCGCGGTCGGCATAGACATGGCAGATGCCTTCGAGATGGGCAAAGACCGGCACCCGCGCCTCGGCCTGCACAAGGCCGACGAGGCCCTTGCCACCACGCGGCACGATGACGTCGATATGGTTCACCATGCGCAGCATCTCGGTGACTGCCGCGCGGTCGCGGGTGGGCACCAGCTGGATTGCGTCTGGGGGCAGGCCAGCCGCCTTCAGCCCCTGAACCATGCAGTCATGGATCGCTTCCGAGGAATGGAAGCTTTCTGACCCGCCGCGCAGGATCACCGCATTCCCGGCCTGAAGACAAAGCGCGCCCGCGTCCGCCGTCACGTTCGGGCGGCTTTCGAAGATGACGCCGACGACGCCGAGGGGCGTCCTGACCCGTTTGATGTTCAGCCCGTTTGGCCGGTTCCATTCCGCGATCACCTGACCGACCGGATCCTTCTGGGCCGCGACCGCCTTCAGCGCGTCGACGATGCCGCGAATGCGGTGCTCGTCGAGCGTGAGACGATCTATCATCGCGGCCGACAGACCCTTTTCCGCGCCATAGGCGAGGTCCATGTAATTGGCGTCGAGAATCTCCTGCCGCCGGTCCCAGACCGCCTGGGCGGCCGATTCGAGAGCGGCGTATTTGCGTTCGGACGAGGCGAAAGCTAGGTCTGCAGCAGCGGCTTTCGCCCGCGCGCCAATACCGGCCATCAGCGTGGCAACATCCTTTGTATCCATAACCGGCCTGTCCACGTTCTGTCCTCAAATACTCCGGGGGTCCGGGGGCAGCGCCCCCGGCCTTGCCTTCAGAAATCCAGCACCAGATCGTCACGATGCACAAGGGCCGCACGGCCCTGATAACCAAGGATTGCGGCAATCTCGGACGATTTATGACCGGCGATCGCCTTGGCCTCGGCGGCGGTATAGCGGATGAGGCCCTTGCCCAAGGCCTCGCCCGCCGGGCCGAGGATCGCCACCGGCTCGCCGCGTCCGAAGGTTCCGCCGACCGCGCGGACGCCGGCGGGCAGCAGTGACTTGCCCTGTTCCAGCGCCGCGACGGCGCCCGCGTCGACCGTGATGTCGCCCTTGGGCTTCATCGCCGCGATCCAGCGCTTGCGCGCGGCTTGCGGGTCGCCGTCGGGCAGGAACCAGGTGCGGTTCGCACCGGCGGCCAGCGCCTTCAGGGGTCGCAGCACCGAGCCTTCCATGATCGCCATCGCGCAGCCGCCCTGCACAGCGGTCTTCGCCGCCATCAGCTTGGTCTTCATGCCGCCTTTCGAGAGGCCCGAGACCGGATCGCCCGCCATCGCTTCGATCTTCGGGGTGATCTTCTCGATCAGGTCGAAGCGCTCGGCGGCCGGGTCTTCCTTGGGGTTGGCCGAATAGAAGCCGTCAACGTCGGACAGAAGCACCAGTTGATCGGCGCCCACTGTCACCGCGATCTGTGCGGCGAGCCGGTCGTTGTCGCCGAAGCGGATCTCGTCCGTCGCGACCGTGTCGTTCTCATTCACGATCGGCACAACGCCCGCCGCAAGCAGCGTTTCCATCGTCGCGCGCGAATTCAGATAGCGGCGGCGGTCTGCCGTGTCTTCCAGCGTCACAAGGACCTGCGCGGTGGTGATGCCGTGGGGCGCCAGAACCTCTTCATAGGCACGGGCCAGACGGATTTGACCGACAGCGGCAGCAGCTTGAGCCTGTTCCAGCGCGAGCGCGCCGGTGGGCCAGCCGAGGACGCCGCGACCAAGGGCGATGGACCCCGAGGAAACGAGGATCACGTCGGCGCCCCTGAGCTTCGCTTCGACCACATCGAGCGCCAAAGCCGAAAGCCAGTCGCGCTTCAGCCCTTTCGCGCGATCGACAAGCAGCGCCGAGCCGATCTTGACGACCAGCCGCCGCGCTCTCGTGATGTCGGGCGTCAGGGCTGCCACGATGTGGTTTCCTCGGACGCATCCGTGCGCCGGTTCCGGGCGATTTCGCCCCAAAGCGCGCGCAAAACCTCGGTCACGCCCTTCTTCGCGGCGCCGGAGAGGAGCATCACTTCGCCGCCGCAAGCCTTTTCCAACGACCGCTTGCGCGAGGACAGCGTCTTTGCATCCAGCGCGTCGATCTTGTTCAGGCAGGTGATCCGGGGCTTCGCCGCGAGGTCGGGCGAATAGGCCTCAAGCTCGGCGATGATGGTCTTGTAGTCCTTGGCGATGGTCGAGGACGTGCCGTCGACAAGGTGCAGGAGCACCGAACAGCGCTCGACATGACCGAGGAACAGGTCGCCAAGGCCCCTGCCCTCGGATGCCCCTTCGATCAGGCCGGGGATGTCGGCCATCACGAATTCCTTGCCGTCAACGCCGACGACGCCAAGATTGGGGTGGAGCGTGGTAAACGGATAGTCCGCGATTTTCGGCCGGGCGTTTGAGACGGCGGCGAGGAAGGTGGACTTGCCGGCGTTCGGCAGGCCGAGAAGGCCCGCATCGGCGATGAGCTTGAGCCTCAGCCAGATCGTCCGTTCGATCCCCTCCTGTCCGGGATTGGCATTGGCGGGCGCGCGGTTGGTCGCGGACTTGAAGCGCAGGTTGCCCCAGCCGCCGTTGCCGCCCTTGGCGAGGCAGACGCGCTGACCAACCTCCGTCAGGTCGGCGATCAGGGTTTCCTCGTCCTCGTCGATGATCTCGGTGCCCACCGGCACTCTCAGCACGATATCGTCGCCATCCGCGCCGGTCATCTGGCGGCCCATTCCACCCCGACCGTTCTGGGCAAAGAAATGCTGCTGATAGCGAAAGTCGATCAGCGTGTTCAGCCCGTCGACTGCCTCGGCCCAGACCGAACCGCCCTTGCCGCCGTCGCCGCCATCCGGCCCGCCGAATTCGACGAACTTCTCGCGCCGGAAGCTGACGCAGCCGTTTCCGCCCGAGCCGGAGCGGATATAGACTTTGGCGAGATCGAGGAATTTCATGTGCGGGGCTTTCGGACGGGTCGGTCAGGCGATAGTGCGATGAACGGGTTTGTGCAAGGTCCGAGCCCCGGGGCGCTGCCCCGGACCCCGGGATATTTGGGCCAGAGTGAAGGATATGGATCTTTCACGCCGGGCTTGCGGCCTCCCAAGCGGCGCGTGTGAGGTGCATTCGGCAGGAAAGCTGATCCTGCCCCGGTCGCGCCCTGGAGCGTCGGATCATATAGCCGGAGATAGCGAAGCCCAGTTTGCGCAGCACCGCGGCGGACCGATCATTGCCCTCGAAGTAGCCTGAAGCGACCGCCCCGGCGGCCGGGTCGGTGAAATGGGCGGCGAGGATCGCGCGCGCCGCTTCGGTTGCATAGCCCCTGCCCCAGGCCCGTCGCGCCAGCCAATAGCCGAGAACGCCGTCATTCTCGATCAAGCCGGCAAGGCCGTCCTGCGCTTGGATGGTCCAGACGATCCCGGGTTCGGCATGCCGCAGGAAGTCATGAAAGTCAGCCGATCCGTACGGATGCGGCACTACGGCAAGCCAGCGCGCCACCTCCCAGTCGTTCAAGGCCAGAACCAATGCGGCCTCGTCCGAGGCCTGAAGGGGACGGAGGAGGAGCCGCCCCGTCTGAAGAAGGGGGCGGCGCATCTGTCACCTCATCCCATCTTCTTCATATAGGTCCAGGTCGGGACCTTGGCATTCCGCGCGACCGACCAGGCCTCGGCATCGCCGAGATAGTCGAAGCCTGCGTTCACCAAGACCCGTGCGGAGCCGGCGTTGTCCTGAAAGACTTCGGCGAAGAGGGCGCGCGACGCATGGGGATTGGCCGCAACGATGGCGCCGACCGCCTCGGACGCATAACCTGTGTTCCACAGGCCCGGCGCCACCCAGAAGCCGATCTCTGACTGGTCGCGGTCCATCCGCATCAGGCTGACAAGGCCCAGGACCTCGGCCTGGCCATGGGCCGCGCCATCCATCACCCAGATATCCTCGTCGCGCTTCTCGGACAGGGCGCGCGCGACAAAAGCCTCTGCCGCGCCGGGCGGCAGCGGATGGGGAATGGCCCTTGTGCCTTCGGCAAGCCGCCTATCCGACGTATAAAGGGCGATGAGGCCCGCGTCGGAGGCCCGGATCGGGCGAAGGTCGAAACGCTCTGCTTCGATAACGGGTTGCAGGGCAATCGTCTCAGGTCTCACGTCTTCACTCCTCCGAAAACCGTGATCCTCCCGGGCCAGAATGGACCCGGTGGAATAAAGGTGGGCGCCGCGGGGCGCGGGCGCAAGGGCGTCGTGCAGTCTGGTCGCGGATTTCGTCAGGAGCATGACAGATGTCCCCTGTCCGCTTCGGGTCCGGCCACTACCGTTCTGGAGGCTGGCGGATAGCCTGCGCCCGAAAGTTCAATAAAGTCTTGCGCTTGGGGGACAAGCTTCACAGGCGGCCGCCCGACCCCTTCGGCGACAGCGCGCCAAAGGCCCGTCAAAAGGCGGCGGGTGTTCGCCGCAGGGCGCATCGCCATGCGTTCCTGAACAATCTCATCCTCAAAGGCGGATTGGTGACGAAATTCAAGCGGGAAAGCGAAGACCCAGGTACAACCAAGGGCGGCGAGCATCGACTCGGTGCCGGTGATGCGGGTCTGCAGGGAAATGTGCTTGGTCATGATGGTCCCTTTCACTTGCGCTTCGCGCCGGGACCCCATCCGCCGAAACTGGAAGGGGGACCGGCTGTTTTGCCGATCCCCCTTTGAACCTTCGGTTCTTTTCGGTTTGTCGGCTTACTCGGCCGCCTCCGCCTTGGGGAGAACCGAGATAAAGGTGCGGCCTTTGAGGCCCTTCTTGAAGGTCACGTGGCCTTCGGTGACGGCAAAGATCGTGTGGTCACGGCCCATGCCGACGCCTTCGCCCGGGAACCAGGTGGTGCCGCGTTGGCGCACGATGATGTTGCCCGGAATGGCCTTTTCGCCGCCGTAGAGCTTCACGCCAAGGCGACGGCCCGCGGAGTCGCGGCCGTTACGAGAGGAACCGCCTGCTTTTTTATGTGCCATGGGTCAGTCTCCTCTTACGCGTCGGCTTTTTTCGTCGCGCGCTTGGCCTTGGGGGCCTCGGGCGCAGCGGCGGGGGCGTTATTGTGGGCCGCACGGCGGGCCGCAGCGGTGCCGGTAGCCACGGACACGTCCGACTTGTCGGCGCCCTTGGCGAGGATCTCGGTCACACGCACCAGCGTCAGCTTCTGACGGTGGCCACGGGTACGCTGCGAGGAATGCTTCCGGCGGCGCTTGTGGTAGGTGATGACCTTGTCGGCCTTGATGTTGTCGATGACTTCGGCCTGAACGGCGGCGCCCTTCACAAGGGGCGAGCCGAGAACGGGCGCGTCGCCACCGATCATCAGAATTTCGTTGAACTGGACTTTGTCGCCAGCGCTTGCGGCAATCAGTTCGACGCGCAGCACATCGCCCGCCTGAACCTTGTATTGCTTGCCGCCCGTCTTGAGGACCGCGAACATGGGTCTTTCCTTCATCGGTTTCCGCGCCCTGTGGCCCCGTTTCCGGCGTTTGTCGGCTTTCGCCGCCTCGGACAGCGCGCCCTCTCTCGAAGGCGTCATTGCAAAGAAATGGCCGGGCGAGTCGGATGACTTGCCCGGACCGGGGGCTTATCGGCGAGTGCGCCCACGAAGTCAAGGGCCCCAAGGCGCGGCGTCAGCCGAGTGTGGCGAGGCCGGGGAATGTCTCCAAGAGCCAATATGAGAATCGCGAGAGCGAGTCGGTCAGAAGCGCAAGGCCGACGATGATCAGGAGTATACCCATCGCCTTTTCAATAAGCCGCATATGGCGCTTGAGACGCGCCATCGCATCCATCGCCCGACCGATGAAAAGCGCGGCCAGTAGGAACGGCAGGCCAAGACCCATCGCATAGATAGCAAGGAGCGCGGCGCCGCGCCCGACCGAAGCCTCGGAGGCGGCGAGCGACAGGATGGCACTCAGTTGCGGGCCGATGCAGGGCGTCCAGCCGAACGCGAAGGCAAGGCCCAGCACATAGGCGCCGAAGGTCGACCCGCCCTTGTCACCGGCATCGAGCCGCGCCTCGCGGTCGAGGAAGGGAATGCGGATCACATGCAGGAAATGGAGGCCTAGGAGGATGACGACCACACCGGAGCCTTTTGTGAGGATCGGCTGGTATTGCAGGAAAGCCCGGCCGAAAGCCGATGCGGCGGCGCCCATGAGCAGAAAGACCGTGGACAAGCCGAGAACGAAGAAAAACGCGGGCAGTACGACCGAGCGTCTGCGTCCAGAGGCTCCGGTCAGATCGCCCATGCTGATCCCACCCATATAGGCGAGATAGGGCGGCACGACCGGCAAGACGCAGGGGCTGAGGAACGACAGGATCCCCGCGACCAGCGCGATCAGCGCCCCGAGGCCGAAGCCCGCATCCATGATCGAGGTTGCAAACATGTTCCTGCCATAGCCGAGCCTGCGCCCGCCGTCACGCCGCCTTTCGCTGACGGGCCTTCACAAGCCCGTGGACTTTTCGCCGCATCCCGCCTAACGGGCGGGCATGACCCCCGATGCCGAGATCGATGCGACCGGGCTTCTCTGCCCCCTGCCCGTCCTGAAGGCGCAAAAACGCCTGCGCGCGATGGCGCCGGGCGAAGTGTTGCAGCTTCAAGCGACCGACCCGGCGTCCTGGGTGGATGTGCCGCATTTCTGCGCGACGTCCGGTCACAGGCTGATCTGGGCAACCGACCATGAGGGCGTGAAGACCTATCTGATCGAGCGCGGCCCCGGTTCTTCCGAAGCCTGAGGCAAGAAAGCAAAACCCCGGCGCGAGGCACCGGGGTTTGTCGTTTCACATGACAGTTCCTCAGCGGCCGAGCGACCACCAGCCACGCTTCTTCTGTTTCGGCTCGCCGCTGTCAGCAGCAACCTCCTCCGCAACCGGATCGGGCTGAAGCCCAGCGGTCGCGAGCGCCACCTGTGGTTCGGGGGCCGGCGCAGGCGCGGGCGCCGCAGCCTCGGTCGCCACCTCGACCGAAGACGCCGTTTCCGCAACCGCCGCCTTTTTGGCGCGCGAGCGCGTCGCCTTGGCCTTCGGCGCCGGAGCGTCGGCCGCAGGCACCTCAGCCGGCGCCTCAGCCGCAGCCTCGGGGGCGGCCTCTACCGCAACCTCGGCCTTCTTCGCCCGCGTCCGGCGCGCTTTCGGCTTTTCGGACGCCGCTTCGGTCGGGACATCGTCCAAAGGTCCGGCCTCGGTCGCGGCAGGTTCCGCGGTAGCGGTCTCAGCGGCCGCTACCGCCTCCACTACCGCTTCGGCAGGCTGATCGGACTTGCGCGACCGGCCGCCGCGGCTGCGGCTGCGCTTCGGCTTGGCAGGCGCGGCTTCCGCCGCTTCGGCGGGCTGCTCGTCGTTGCCGTCGGCCTCCTCGCCAGCGCTGTCACCGGCCTCGTCGCCGCCATCTTCCTCGCTCGCGCCGGCCTCGACGCCTTGCGCCTCGCCCTCACCGTCGCGGCCACCGCGCCGACGGCGCCGACGGCGGCGCTTCTTCTTGCGACCGGGCTCGCCATCGCCATCGCCGCTTCGGGCCTCGGCCCGGGCTTCGCCCCGGCTCTCGCTCGACGCCTCGGCCTCGGCGGCCTCGTCTTCGTCCTCTTCAACCTCGGGCTCTTCCTCCGGTTCGTCCATCACGGTCGTGTTCACCGATACGACCTGCGAGAGGTTTTCCGGCACGACCCGCGTCGCGGTCTTGAACTTCTCAAGGCTGAAATCGGGGCTGATCAGCGAAGGATCGGCCTCGATCCGCACCGACAGGCCATAGCGGGCCTCGATCTGGGCGATATGTTCGCGCTTCTGGTTCATCAGATAGTTGGCGACCGCGACCGGCGCCTTTACCAGAACCTCACGCGAGCGCTTCCGAGTGCCTTCCTCTTCGATCTGGCGCAGGATTGACAGGGCAAGCGAGTCATCCGACCGGATGATCCCTGTTCCATGGCAATGCGCGCAAGGCTGCGTCGTCGATTCGAGCATGCCCGGCCGCAGACGCTGACGCGACATTTCGAGAAGGCCGAAGCCCGAGATACGGCCAACTTGGATGCGGGCGCGGTCAGTCTTCAGCTTTTCCTTCAGCCGCTTCTCGACGGAGGCGTTGTTCTTGCGCTCTTCCATGTCGATGAAGTCGATGACGATCAGACCGGCAAGGTCGCGTAGCCTGAGCTGGCGGGCGATCTCCTCTGCCGCTTCAAGGTTGGTCTTGAGCGCGGTTTCTTCGATCGAGCCTTCCTTGGTCGCCCGGCCAGAGTTCACGTCGATGGCCACCAGCGCCTCGGTCACGCCGATGACAATATAGCCGCCCGATTTAAGCTGGACGACGGGGTTGAACATGCCGCCCAGATAGCTTTCCACCTGATAGCGCGCGAAAAGCGGCATCTGTTCGGTGTAGAGCTTCACGTTCTTGGCGTGGGACGGCATGATCATCTTCATGAAGTCCTTGGCCGCGCGGTAGCCCTTGTCGCCCTCGACCAGAACCTCTTCGATGTCCTTGTTGTAGAGGTCGCGGATCGTGCGCTTGATCAGGTCGCCTTCCTCGTAGATCGGCGCGGGCGCGATCGACTTCAGCGTCAGGTCGCGGACCTGCTCCCAAAGCCGCATAAGATATTCATAGTCGCGCTTGATCTCGGCCTTGGTGCGCTGCGATCCGGCGGTGCGGATGATCAGACCGGCGCCATCCGGCACCTCAAGGTCGCCTGCGATGTCCTTCAGTTTCTTGCGATCAGCCGCATTGGTGATCTTGCGGGAAATGCCGCCGCCGCGCGCGGTGTTGGGCATCAGAACGCAGTAGCGGCCCGCGAGGCTGAGGTAGGTGGTCAGCGCCGCGCCCTTGTTGCCGCGTTCTTCCTTCACCACCTGCACCAGCATGATCTGGCGGACCTTGATCACTTCCTGGATCTTGTAGCGGCGGGGGCGAGGCTTACGCGGTTGCCGGATTTCCTCGGCCACATCCTCTTCGGCAACCGATTCAATCTCGGGGTCGCTGTCTGCGGCGTGGTCCGCCGCGACATAGGGCTCCTCGCCATTGCCGTTTGCGGGCTCTGCCACGTGCGAGGCCTGGGCTGCATCGTCGCGCGGCGCGTCGTCGGCATGGACCTGCGACTCGCCCTCATCCTCTCCGAGGTCGATCACGGTCATGCCGGGAATGTCGTCGCTCGTGCGCTTCTGGTCGCCCTGATCGGCGGCCTGCGCCTTGGCCCCGCCCCGCGGACGGCGGCGGGAGCGGTTGTGCTCCTCGGCCTCCATCGCCTCGGCATAGGCCTTTTCCTCGGCGAGAAGCGCCTGCCGGTCGGCGACCGGGATCTGATAGTAATCGGGATGGATTTCCGAGAAGGCGAGGAAACCATGCCGGTTTCCGCCGTAATCCACGAAGGCCGCCTGCAGCGAGGGTTCGACCCGCGTAACCTTCGCCAGATAGATGTTTCCGGCCAGTTGCCGCTTGTTTACGGTCTCAAAATCAAATTCTTCGACCTTGTTGCCGTCCACCACCACGACGCGGGTCTCTTCCGCGTGGGTGGCATCGATAAGCATTTTCGTTGCCATTGTAGGTTCCAGACGCCAACAGCCGCCCCACCCCTGGCGGGGCCGGACGGCGATCGGCGGTTTTTGCTAAGGCGATGGCGCACGCAGACAGGTCCGGGGCGGCCTTCCGCCGTCCCCCAAGATCCTGCCCGATCAGCGCGCGTTGCATCGCGGTTCTCATTTCCCGGAGGGTATGATCCCTCCTGTTCTTCCGCCCGGACCTGAGCCCGGACAATGCCTTGAGCCTTCCGGCCCTTCATCCGCACACACGCTTCCCGACCGGGTGGGGGCCTGGGCCTGCGTGGCGGCGAAACTCACGGACGGCACGCCTGATTGGCGCAACCCGTCACAAAACCGACATTAGCGGTCTTGGGGCAGCAATGACAATGGGCTTTTTGGCGGTATGCCGCCCGACCGATCCCAGAAGGTGGGTACAGGCCCGGCCTCCTCGAGCACTTCGTCCACTCATCGCCCGGGCGGCGCAAGGAGTGCACGAGGTGCTCGACGAGCTATCTGCCCCGAGCCGCGCGACAAGAGCGGACCAATCAGAGATAATCCTGCCGCTGCAGCCCGTACTTCGCCATCTTCTCGTTCAGCGTCCGGCGCGGCAGGCACAATTCGTCCATCACCGCCGAGATCGAGCCCTTGTGGCGGCGCATCGTATTGTCGATCAGCATCTTCTCGAAGCTTTCGACGTATTCCTTCAAGGGCTTGCCCTCGGTCGTCACCGTCGCCGCCGCCTCTTCATTGTCGCTCATCAGAAGCGAGGCGATGGAACCCGAGCCGCGACGGTTCTGCAGGACGGCCCGTTCGGCGACATTTATCAGCTGACGCACATTGCCCGGCCAGGGCGCCTGCAGAAGCTGGGCCGCTTCCTGCGCCGTCACCTGCGGCGCGTCGCAGCCGTATTCTTCGGCGAATTGCTCAGTCATCCGGGTGAAGAGCGTCAGGATATCCTCGCCGCGTGCCCGTAGGGGCGGCAGGACGATCTTCAGCGCGGACAGGCGGAAATAAAGGTCGGGGCGCAGCGCCTCCTCGGCAGCCCTGCCTTGCTCGTGGTCGTTGCAGATGGCGACGATGCGGGTTTCGGCAGGCGTGCCCTGTTCGTTGATGAAGGTCAGGAGCCGCGCCTGCAATGCCTGACTCAGCGCCTCGACATCCTCAAGCACCAGCGTTCCGCCGCGCGCCTCCTCGACGAGCGGTATGGCGCCGCCGTCATTCATCGGCCCGAAAAGGCGCTGCGCGAGCATATCTTCGGCATAGGCCGCGCAACTGACCACCACGAACTTGCGCCCTGCCCGCGGCCCGACCGCATGGAGCGCATGTGCGACAAGCGTCTTGCCGGTGCCGGTCTCGCCGTCGATCAGCACATGGCCATCGGCCTGACCAAGGTCGAGAATATCCTCGCGCAGCCGCTCCATCGCCGGGGAGGCCCCGATCAGTTTCTTGATGATCGTCGCGCCGTCCGACAGTTCGCGCCTGAGCGCCCGGTTATCAAGCGCCATGCGGCGGTTCTGGCTGGCCTTCTTGGCTAGCTCGGTCATCCGGTCGGGGTTGAAGGGCTTTTCGAGGAAATCGAAGGCCCCCACCCGCATCGCCTCGACCGCCATCGGCACGTCGCCATGGCCGGTGATCATGATCACCGGCAGGGCGCTATCAACGCTCATCAGCTTTTTCAGGAACGCCATCCCGTCCATGCCCGGCATCTTGATGTCGGATACGACGACACCGGGGTAGTCCGCGCCGATGGTCTTCAGCGCATCCTCGGCGCTCGGGAAGGTCTCGGTGTCGAACCCCGACAGCGCCAGCCACTGGCTGATCGACTGGCGCATGTCCTGCTCATCATCGACAATCGCCACTTTCATCGCACGGGCCATCATTCACTCCGCCGCTCTGGTCTTCTGATTCAGGATGGGAAGCTGCACTTCGAACACCGCGCCGCCCCCACCATTCGCATCCTTCGGCGCATTGCGCGCCGTCAGCCGTCCGCCAAGGTCGTTCACGATGCCGGACGAAATGGCAAGCCCCAGGCCGACACCGTCGCCGGGCTTCTTGGTCGTGTAGAAGGGCTCGAACAGGTTATCGAGATCGACGATCCCGGTGCCATTGTCGCGCACGGTCAGGACGGCAGTTTCACCCGCCGTCAGCAAGAGGTCGATCTGCGGCTGCGCCACATCCTTGGTCGCGTCCAAAGCGTTTCGCAACAGGTTAATGATCACCTGTTCCAGACGGATCCGGTCGGCCATCACCGTCACCGGCAGGCGCGGCATGGCGCGGGTGATCTTGACCGAGCGCGTCCTGAGCGTCGGTTCCATCATCGAGAGCGCGCCAGACACGCAAGAGCGAACATCTATTGGCTCAAACGCCTCTCCGCCCTTCCGCGCATAACTCTTCAACTGCCGTGTGATCGCACCCATGCGCTCGATCAGGTCGTCGATGCGCTGGAAGGAAGAAAGCGCCTCGTCCGGGCGCTTGCGCTGCAGCAGCAGACGGGCACCGGCGAGATAGGTCTTCATCGCCGCCAAGGGCTGGTTCAGCTCGTGGCTGACCGAGGCCGACATCTCGCCCAAGGCTGCGAGTTTTGACGATTGAGCGAGCGTCTGTTCGGCCACCGCGAGCTCTTTCTGAGCCTTTTCCCGCTCGGCGATCTCCTGCTGAAGGCGGCTGTTCAACTGGCGAAGTTCCGCCGATTCCCGCCGGAAGAGCGCGCTCTGTACCTGGGCGCGGCGTGACACGAGATAGAAGGCCAGCGCCAGAACCAGCGCGAATCCCATGATTTCCAGCGCCAGAACGGCATTCACCCGGTCGCGGATCGAATCGTAGGTGGTAAAGCTGACGAGTCGCCAGCCCTGGAAGGGAATGCGCAGTTCCGACCGCATCACACCCACACCACGCACATAGGCATCGGGGGGATCGTTCGCCCAGTCGGCCGTGACGCGCAGCGCGCGCTGAACCGCCGAAGGCGCCGACCGCACAGCGAGCGCATCCTCTATCGCCAGACCGCGCCAGCGCGGTTCGGTCGCCAGAATGATGCGGTTCGTGGTGTCTAGCACCACCACAGCTTCGACCTCGCCCGCCCAAGCCCGCTCGAAGCGCGACAGGTCCGCGCTGACGAGGATCACACCCACCCGCTTGGCATCAGCATAGACCGCACGCGAGAAGGAAAACTCGACCCGTCCAGAGTCAAGCTCATGAATGGTAAAGACCGTCCCGCTCTGACGCTGCGCCAGAATGAACGCCTGGTTCTTGCCAAGGTTCTGGCCAAGCCGGTTGCGGTCCGTCGCGCCCACGACCCGGCCGCCCTGATCGAGCAAGAGGATGGTCGAGGCATCAATCTCACGCTGGACCGACATCAGCCGCTGTGAGGTGAGCGAATAGGCCTTGTCCGCCAGCGCGCGGCTAAGTTCGGGGTCTCGCCCCAGAAGCCGTGGCACGATTGCGGTGCGCTGCAGTTCCGACATGAGCTGGCCGGAGTAGAGAGCCTGGCGCACTTCCGCACGCGTGCGCGTCGTCTCGGTCAGGCGGTCGGTCAGAAGGGCATTGGTCGCCCAGATCGAAGCAACGGCGGCAGCGATGAAGGCGACCAGAATGACCCGCAGGGCCCACAGAGACCCGCGGCCGCGGGTCTGCGGAGGATCGGTCGGTCCTGCAGAGACTTGGCCAGTATCGTCGTCACGCGCCATGGGATCAATCTAGGCCGCGCCCTCGGCCCCGGCAAGCCGCAGGGGTCAGGCGAGGGCGAGCGCGCCGGATAGCGAGCGGAAAAGCACCGATCCATCGGTGCCGCCGAGCGCTGCGTCGGCTGCGCGTTCGGGGTGGGGCATCATGCCCAGCACCCGGCGGTTTGCCGACAGGACACCCGCGATGCCCTCCATAGCGCCGTTCACATCTTCCGTGTAGGTGAAGGCAACGCGGTCCTCGTCCTTCAGGCGCTGAAGGCCCTCGGCGTCGATCGTGTAATTGCCATCGTGATGAGCGACCGGGATGCTGGCCTCGTCGCCCGCGTTCCAGCCGCGGGTGAAGTCGCTGTCCGACGTCGCGACCTTCAGGGTCACGGTCTTGCAGACGAACTTCAGCCCCGCGTTGCGCATCAGCGCGCCGGGCAGAAGGCCGGTCTCGGTGAGGATCTGAAAGCCGTTGCAGATGCCAAGCGCATAGCCGCCCTTTTCGACATGCTTGCGGACGGCCTGCATGATCGGCGACTGCGCCGCGATGGCGCCGCAGCGCAGGTAGTCGCCATAGGAAAAGCCGCCCGGAACGCCGACGATGTCGGTGCCTTCCGGCAGGTCCTGATCCTTGTGCCAGACCCGCGCGACCTCGGCCCCCGCCTGTTCGAAGGCAACCGCCAGGTCGCGGTCGCAGTTCGATCCGGGGAAGGTGATGATCGCGGCTTTCATCGGGGTCTCCTCGGGGTCACGGGCTGTTGGGCGCCCTTTACTGCAAGGGCAGGTCGAGTGCCAGAGCGAATGGGGGCTCTGCCCCCAAACCCCCGGGATATTTTCAAACGGAAGAAGCAGACGCGCCTGTCAGGCCCGGAAATCGGTGATCACCGCGACACCCGGCGGGGTCGGGCCGCTGAAGGCCGCGAGTTCGGCAGAGGCTGCCGACAGAGGCACGCGGCGGGCGATGAGGGGCGAAAGATCGACACGGCCGGCCTCAATCAGCGTCAGGAGGCTCGGGTAGCGCCAGGCGGGCATGCCGCGCGTGCCGAAGATCGCGAGTTGCCCCGAATAGACCGCGTCCCAGGGCAAGGTCATGTTCACATGGCGCCCGGCGGGCATGCCGATCTGGACCATGCGGCCAAGTTTGCCAAGCGAGCGCAGCGCGCCCACGGTCGTCTGCTCGATCCCCAGCGCCTCCAGCGCCACATGGGCGCCACCGCCGGTCAGGGCACGGATGGCGGCGGGCGCGTCGTCGGTCTGGGCATTGACGACGGCATCTGCGCCAAGCGCCTTTGCATGCGCGAGTTTTTCCGCCACCACGTCGACGACAATGGTTCGCGCGCCGATGGCGCGTGCCAGAAGCATCGCCGACAGGCCCACCCCGCCCCCGCCGAAGATCGCCACCCATTCACCCGGCCGGACAGCCGCCCGGCCGGTCAATGCGTGCCAGGCGGTCGTGACCCGACAGCCAAGGGCGGCGGCAAGGGCGGGGTCCATCCCTTCGGGCAGGCGGGTGAGGTTCGCATCGGCATGCGGCACGGCGAGATATTCGGCAAAGGCGCCCGGGCGGTTGAACCCGGGAATGGCCTGAGTCGGGCAGGTCGTCTGGTTACCCGCAGCACAGGCCGGACAGGCCCCGCAGGCAAGGATGAAGGGCGCGATCACCCGATCGCCCGTCCGCCAGCCCCGGACGAGAGGCCCCGCTTCCTCAACGAGGCCGCAATATTCATGGCCGGGGATATGAGGCGGATGGACGTCCGGATCGGTGCCCGTCCAGCTGTGCCAGTCCGACCGGCAGACACCGCAGGCCAGCACCTTCAGGATCACCCCATCGGCTGGACAGTCCGGCATCGGGACCTCGCAAAGATCAAGCTCCCGGTTGAACTCTCGCAAGACTGCCGCGCGCATTCGTGCCTCCTTGTCCGTCGGTCAGAGAGGGCGCGGTATCGGCGGAAAAGGCAAGAGGAGACGCGACAGCGGCGCCTCAGGCGATCTCGACCGAATATTTCTCGATCACGGTGTTGGCGAGGAGCTTCTCGCACATGGCCTTCACCTCGGTCTCGGCGGCGGCCTTGTCGGTCGCGGCGAGGTCAAGTTCGATCACCTTGCCCTGCCGCACGCCGTTCACACCCTGAAAGCCCAGCGTGCCGAGCGCATGGCGCACCGCCTCGCCCTGAGGGTCGAGAACACCGTCCTTCAGCATGACATGGACACGGGCTTTCATCGATGGCTCCTTCGCTGTCGGGCTCGCGCGTCCCATAGCGCCCTGCCGGAGGCACCGCAACCCCTGTGGGTCGCGCTGTTCACCGCTCCGGGCCTCGTGCGTCGCCAAGCGCTGCCACGCGGCCAGCGTAGCCCTCAGTCGCCGTCGCGAGCCCGTCGACGAGCTTGCGGAAGCGGGTGCCAATGTAAAGGCCGAGAGCTCCAAGACCAGCAAGCAATAGCGACGGCCAATGCGCCCAGAAGGCGACCAGCGGCGCATCGACACCGGCAGCGTAGATGCGCACTGCGGCAAGACCGAACGCCAGGCCGAGGGCGATCCAGCCGAAGCGCAGCATCCGCCGCGCGGCAGAGCCGAGTTGCCAGTGCAGCCCCTGCACGACGAGCCGAGCCGCCAGGCGCGTCAGAAGCCCTGACTTCGGCATCATCTCAGTTGATCAGCGTCGGTTTGGCGATCGGCGAGGGCTGCGTAGGCAGCACGCCCAGACGCCGGGCGACCTCGGAATAGGCGTCCGTCAGGCTGCCGAGATCGCGGCGGAAGACGTCCTTGTCGAGCTTCTGACCGGTCTTGATGTCCCACAGGCGGCAGCTGTCCGGGCTGATCTCGTCGGCGACGATCAGGCGCATGAAGTCGCCGTCCCAGATGCGGCCGATCTCGATCTTGAAATCGACAAGCTTGATGCCAGCGCCATAGAAGACGCCCGAAAGGAAATCGTTGACGCGGAGCGCAAGCGAAATGATGTCGTCGAGGTCCTGCTGGGTGGCCCAGCCGAAGGCGACGATATATTCCTCGCTGACCATCGGATCGCCGAGCGCATCATTCTTGTAGCTGTATTCGACGATCGGACGGGGCAGCGCGGTCCCCTCCTCCATCCCCAGACGCTTGGCGATGGAACCTGCGGCGAAGTTCCGCACGATGACTTCCAGCGGAATGATCTCGACCTGACGGATCAACTGCTCGCGCATGTTCAGGCGGCGGATGAAATGGTTCGGGATGCCGATGTTGGTCAGCCCCTGCATGAAGAATTCCGACAGCCGGTTGTTGAGCACACCCTTTCCCTCGATCGTCGCCTTCTTCTGGGCGTTGAAGGCGGTGGCGTCGTCCTTGAAATATTGCACGAAGGTGCCGGGTTCGGGGCCCTCGTACAGGATCTTGGCCTTGCCTTCGTAGACTTTCTTCCGGCGCGACATGGCTTCTCCCTTCGGGACCTCGGGGCGCGGGGCGCTCACGTGCATGACGGGCGCCCGGCTTGCCGCCCCTATAGGCCAGATACCCCTGCCCCGCAAGGCGCGGGATGGCGGTTCCCTGCAGGCACGAACAGGGTTAGGCTGCGCCGCGAGGCGGAAAGGAGAGAGAGTGGGACGCGAAGCGATCTGCAGCATCCGCTGGCAGGGTGAGGCCGCCGAGGGCAAGGCACTTCTGGAAAGCGAAGAGGTCATCCTGCGCGGCGATATCCGCGCCCGCATCCCGCGCGCGGAAATCACGCGGGCCGAGGTCGAGGGCGAGGTGCTGCGGCTTCTGGCGGCGGGCGGCTGGCTGGAACTCGACCTCGGGGCGAAGGCGGCGGAAAGCTGGCGTAAGGCGATCCTCAAGGGGCCGCCGTCATTGGCCGAAAAGCTCGGTGTCGGCCCCGGCGCCCGGGCCTTTGCACTGGCGCCCCTGACCGACGAGGCGGTTATCGCCGCCCTTTCGGGTGCCGAGGCGGCGCAAGCGGCGGACGCGGCCTTCCTGATCGCGGAACTTCTGTCGGACGCCGGGCTAGCGGCCGCGCTTGCCGCCGCCGAAGCTTCGGGCGCGCCACCGATCTGGTGCCTCTATCCCAAGGGCAAGACGGCCGAGCCGTCGGACGCCCGCGTGCGCGAGGTCTTTCGCGCGGCGGGCTTTGTCGACGTCAAAAGCTGCGCCGTCTCGGACCGGCTGACCGCCACCCGCTACCAGCGGCGACGGGATTGACGCCGCCGCTCCCCCGCGATTAGGGCGCTCTGGACCTCGGCGCCACAATTCCTATATATTCGCTCGGGAAATCCGGGGAATGAGATGACCGCAGAACCGACCGAACCGATCGAAGGCACGCCGCTGATCAAGCCGTCCTCGACCGACCATCCGCTTTACGAAAACGTGGTGGATGCCTGCCGCACGGTCTACGATCCGGAAATCCCGGTGAATATCTACGATCTGGGCCTTGTCTACACGATCGAGATCTCGCCCGAGAATGCCGTCGGCATCACCATGACCCTGACCGCTCCCGGCTGCCCGGTCGCGGGCGAAATGCCCGGCTGGGTACAGAACGCGGTCGAGGCGGTTGACGGCGTCCGCGACGTCGATGTGAGCATGACCTTCGAGCCGCAATGGGGCATGGACATGATGTCCGACGAGGCGCGGCTGGAACTGGGGTTCATGTAGGGAGTATGGACTCTTCGCCGACGACCTTCCTGTCAATTTCAGGCATTGGTTTCGGGGGCGCTCACTAGAGCCAAGGCACCCTGCGCGACTGAGTTAGAGAATTTCTTTTGATTTGATCAATTTGGTGGAGCCAAGGGGAGTCGAACCCCTGACCTCTTGAATGCCATTCAAGCGCTCTCCCAACTGAGCTATGGCCCCACCGGAGGTCCGGGCCGTCTGGCCCGCGTGGGCTGTGCTATAGGCAGTCGGGCGGACGGGCGCAAGAGGAAAACGATTGGCTTGGCGGAGTTTCTGCGGCGGCGCGGCGTGGCCTTCCGGGCGCCCTGAAAAGGCGAACGCCGCCCCGGAGGTCCGGCGCGGCGTTCGGTGAATAGCTTCCTTTGCGGAGGCGTCAGGCGTCGTCCTCGCCGCCGCCGACATCGGCAATATCGTCGAGCGAGACATTGTCGTCCTCGTCGTCGTCGAGGAGATCGTCGTCGAGATCGGTATCGCTGCCCGCTTCATCGAGATCGGTATCGTCGGCCAGATCGTCGAGGTCGAGATCGCGTTCCTTCACCACCGCCTTTTCGGCGATCATCGCCCGGCCACGGGTCATCACAAGGCTTTCAGCAGTAAAGCTGTGGCCGCATTCCGGGCAGGTCATCGGGTCGCGCTTCAGGTCGTAGAAGCGGCTGGCACAATGCGGGCAGAGGCGTTTGACGCCCCATTCGTCCTTTGGCATGGAACTCTCCTTCCGTGCGCGTCTATCTCAGAGTCGCAGCCAAATGTCACAAGTGCCGGGGGCTGTCAAACGCTTTGGTCGCACCATCGGCCCAGGCGGAAATCGGGCCTTTCCCCGGCGCGCCGGACAAGAGAGAATGGGGCGAGGAAAGAGCAAAGATGAACCAACGCGACCTTCCCGGCCATCCGGGCGTGACATTGGTCCTGCGCCGGTCGGCGCGGGCGCGGCGGTTTTCGCTGCGCGTGTCGGGTCTGGACGGACAGGTTACCCTGTCCCTGCCCGCCCGGGCGCGCGAGGGCGATGCTTTGGCCTTCGCCGCCGAACAGGCCGACTGGATCGTCAAGGCTCGCGCCCGGATCGGCAGCGCGATCGACGTCGGGTTTGGCACTATCCTGCCGGTCGAGGGCCAGCCGGTGACGCTTCAGCCGGCCGATGTCCGGTCGCCACGCATCGAGGGCGCCGGCCTCCTGCTGCCCCGCGATCCGGCAAAGGCGGCTGCAAGGACCGCCGCATGGCTGAAGTTCCGCGCCCGGGCGCGGCTGGTCGAGGCCTCGGCGCGCTATGCCGCGTTTCTCGGCCGCACCCACGGCCCGATCACGCTGCGTGACACCCGCTCGCGCTGGGGATCCTGTGCGGCGGATGGGGCGCTGATGTATTCCTGGCGGCTGATCCTTGCGCCCCCCAAGGTGCTCGACTATGTCGCCGCGCATGAGGTGGCGCATCTCGCCGAGATGAACCATTCCCCCGCCTTCTGGGCGGCCGTGGCGCGGCTGATGCCAGACTATCAGCAACACAGGCGCTGGCTGAAGCGTGAGGGCGCGGGGCTACACCGTTATCGGTTCTCAAGATAGCCGGCGCCGCAGGCGCCGCCTGCATTCTCAGGCGGCCTTAAGGGCGCCAACGAGGAAATCGAACCGATCTCTCGTGATCTCTAGCCCCTGTACAAGTCCGCTGATGAACGCCTGCTCTTTGGGCGAGACTTGCCCATCGGCGCTGACGACCATGAGCGCACTCTGGACGATGAGCTCTCGCTGCTCACTGCGGAGGCCCTTGCCGAAAGCCTTGAACCCAGATGGCGACAGGCGGGGGTCCGCAAGCCGCGCCATCTCTGCTACGATCTCACGGCTGACGGGCGTGCCGGTCAGCTGCGGGATGATATTGGCGATGACGGAAACCTCGCGATCGTCGATCTGGCCGTCGGCCTTGGCCGCGTGACAGAGAACCTCGATCATCACCCGCACCGCGGGTGTCACATCGCCCATCAGTCGCCCACGCTTGCCCTTGTTGCGGCGGCGGCGCACGAAACCCATCACCGCAAGCAGCAGCGCCGCTGCTATCCCGCCGCCGACGAGGTAATTTTCGATCCGCTCGCCTATGGGCAGGCACCGGGTCGGCAGGAACCTCGGCGGGAATCAGTCCGGCGGCCTTCGCCGCTGCGAACATGTCCGGCGGCAGCTGGCGGTATGATGTCGTATCGCATTTGTTGACCGCAAGGACATAGCCCTCGGAGGTCGTGAAGAGCGGAATGAAGAGAATTCCGAACTGCTCGACCAGATGGCACAGCGACAAGGGCTGCGCGCCATCCTCTAGCACGATACCTGTATCCGACACGAAATGCATGATTTCCTTGGACGTTCCGCCACCGCGGCGGGCTTCAGCGAAACCGGTGGTGGTGGCGAGGATAAGAGCGGACAACATGAGTGTACGATACAAGGTCTTTTCCTTTCTGGAACAGGCAGACAGCGTCAGGCTTCCCCGCTGCTGACCGGAGGAGTGGCACACTCATGACGCGTAGACCGATAGCCGCCCCCACCTTCTTGATGTGTCCCGCCAAGCACAGCGGTGAGGTGGAAAAGACCTGCCGAGCGGCGGCTCCGACGCCCGTTGACCCCGTCCCGTGCCCGTGATCACATGTCGCCATGATCGCCCCCCGCACGCTCGACCCCGGCCTCGCCTCGCATGACCGCGTCTACCGGACGTTGCGCCAGCAGATCATGCATGGTGAACTGCCGCCCGGTCAGGCCTTGACCATCCGGGGGCTGGCCGAGCAGTTCGGCCTGTCCATGACCCCGGTGCGCGAAGCGCTGAGGCGGCTCGCCGCCGAGGGCGCCGTAACGCTCTCGGCCTCGGGTCGGGTAGCGACGCCGGAACTGACCAACGACCGGATCGAGGAGCTGGCGGCCCTCCGTGCGCTTCTGGAACCGGAGCTTGCCAGCCGCGCCCTGCCCCGCGTCCATATGGCGCTGATCGAGCGGATGCAGGCGATCAACGCCGCCAATCAGGAGGCAGCCCTCCGCCGCGATGCAGTGGCCTACCTGCGCACAAATCTCGAATTCCACCGCCTTCTCTATCTGCGCGCCCAGTCGCCCGCGATCCTTGCGGTCGCCGAAACCGTCTGGCTGCAGCTCGGCCCGACCATGCGCGCGCTCTATTCCCGCCTCGTGCGGCGCGAGCCGCCGCAGCATCACCGGATGATCATCGCGGCGCTCAAGGCTGGCGATGAGCCGGGGCTAAGGCTCGCGGTCCGGACCGATGTGACGCAAGGCCTGAGGCATCTGGTGACCTGACGGGTCAACCGTCCGAGAAACCGCCCTTCCCTTCTTGCCCGGAACGCGGTCGTCGTCTAAACAGGCGCTGCGTTGCCCTCTTAGCTCAGCTGGCCAGAGCAACCGCCTTGTAAGCGGTAGGTCGTCCGTTCGAATCGGACAGGGGGCACGCGCCGTCCGAACACACCCGCACCCGTCGCCCTGGCATTACCCGTCTTCGGACGCCTGCCGCATCAGATCTGAAACGATCTCATCCGGCGATGCAGCCTCAAACTTGGGAAGGTCGTCCGCGAGCCGCTCCCAAACGGCCTTTGACCCGACATGGATATGTGACTCCCCGTCCGGCGGATGACCAGGATGGACGCCACCGTCGAGAGTAGCCGGCATGAAGTACATAAGGTTAGGCTCGCTGTCCTCATAGGCGAAGATGCGGCTGCCGCAGGTCGCGCAGAAACGATATTCAAAGCTCGCCGACGTCCGGTAGCAGGTCAGAAACTCCTCGCCCGTTATGCGAATGTGCTGACGACCGATCACCGCCCCCTGAGCCGACAGGGTCGCGAACCCCTTCCGGCATTGCGAACAATGGCAATGTTGCACGCTCAGGGGCGCCGAGAGGATTTCGTAGCGCACGCGACCGCAGTGACAGCCGCCAGTTTTGAAGAAATCTGCCATGTTTCCATGTCCCGCAAATCCGTGTCAGTAAGGTATTCGCCCGATGCCGTCCGCTAAGGATAGCGGGTTGCGGCTCGAGACGGTCAAGAGGGGCCAAATTCGGCGGCTCGACCGTTCAGCCGTGAACGGTTGTATCCTGTCTGTCCCGGAAATGAGCCAACTTGCTTTCTGTAAAGTGCGTCAGGAACTCATGATCTTCCGGACTCCCGGGCCAGAAGCGACCAGCCACGCTGATGCGGGTCGTCAGCCTGCCGGGCCAGTACCCCGAAGCATCGGCAGCGCGAACCGTTTCCTGGGCGACGGCCCGCTGTGCGGCGCTCGTGCAAAAGATCTCAGACCGATAGATTGATCCAACGATCTCTTGCCCAAGATCTGCCCGGTGAATCACCAAGAAATATTCGACGAGCTTCCGGAAGGTAAGCCGTGTTGGGTCAAAGGTGACCTCGACGACCTCCGTATGTCCGCCGCTGTTTGTCTCGGTCGGGTTGTCGCCGTCGCCTCCCATCCAGCCGACGCGGGTCGAGATGACCCCTTCAGGTTGGCGCAGCAGATGCTGCGTGATGAAGTAACACCCCCCGGCGAGGAATGTGTATTCGGTAGCGCTGGTCAATTCCTTCTCCTTTGCGTGAACCTGTTGCGCGCAGACCTGAGTTTATCGAGGCTCGCGCAGCATCGGGAACATCGGCGGCGAGTCACCAACCCGGATCTCGCCCAGCGTTCTGAAGCCATGCCGCTCGTAGAACAGCCGATTGACCGGGCTGGTCGCTTCCAGATACGCCAGCTGACCGTCACGGTCACAGACGGCCAGTCCCTGATTCATCAGTGCAGACCCGTAGCCCTGCCCCTGAAAGGCCGGGTCGACGCCGATCAGCGGGATGTACCAGTGCGGCTCCCGAGGGTGGAAACTCGCCATCTGCTCGAATAGGCCAAGCACCTTGCCCAGTCCCGGCTCGGTCATGTTCCGTTCGAACAATTCTCCGATCGGACCGTCATCGACTTGCACCCCCGGCGGCAAGAACTGCGCAACACCACGGAAGTCCTCTGCGACATAGGCAGTTCCGTGATCGAAGGACTTTCCGCCGAACAATGTGACAAGCGGCATGAAGGTGCGCAGGAACTGATCCGGATCGCTCCAGGCCCAGCGGGCGGCGGGGTCGGCGCTGAAGGCCAAGGTCATGGCGGATTCAAACCGGGCCGTGTTTGCCCTTGTGGCGGTGTGGATCGCGATTTGTTTCATCGGTCGGGATATGGCGGTCAGACTGTTCATGGCGAACTCCTCCTTTCCGCATATTGACCGATGCGCCGCTTCAGGTCCTTGGCGCGAACCTGAAGATTCCTGACGCTATCGCAAATTTCGCAACCGGAATAGTTTCGGCTATCATGCGGGCAACAGGGAGGCCGTCCGGATGGACCTGCTGTTCGGGGAATACCGCCTGAAAATGTCAGAGCGAAGGCTACATGGCCCCGACGGCATTGTTGAACTGTCGGCCCGGTCCTTCGACATTCTTTTCCTACTTCTGGAAAAACCGGACGCGGTGATCCGAAAGTCTGACCTGCTCGATGCCGTCTGGCCGGGCCTGACGGTCGAGGAAAACACTTTGCAGGTGCACATGTCCGCACTGCGGCGGGCGCTCGGCCCCGACATGATCCTGACGGTACATGGGCAGGGCTACAAGTTCATTGGGCCGCGCCCCGTTCTTGCCGTGAATGAGGGCGGCAATCCGGGATCGGCCGGGACGATGCCGCACCTCAAGAGCCACCACATGCTTGACCTGACCGGTCGCAGGACAGTCCCGGTCACGGGCGGTTGCCTGTGCGGAGAGGTCCGCTACCGGATCACCGAACCCGCCCTCGATACGCTGATTTGTCATTGCCGGATGTGCCAAAAATTCAGCGGCTCGGCGTTCTCGATCGGGTCGATCTACGCAACCGATGCCGTCATCTTCACCAAGGGGGCGCCAAGCTACTACAAATCCTCGCCTTTTGCCGAACGCGGATTTTGCGCTTGTTGTGGTTCCAGCCTGACATTCCGGCCCCAATTGCCTTCGGTCTCGGCGGATTGGGAAGGGTGGATCCTGATCGAGGTCGGAACGCTCGACAACCCCGCGCCAAACCTGCCAACCTGGCAACTGGGGATCGAAAGTCAATTGCCCTGGTTTGACGTCAAGCTCGGACACAAGCGCGTGCGCTGCCAGGATTCTCCGGACATCGTTGCGGCATGGGCGGCGTTTGACCTGCCTGTCCCGTGAGTAAGAGTCCAAGTGAGCCTTCGGGCGAGGTTTGATAGAAATTGTGGCAGCTCACCCATCAACCGCTGCCAGTCGGACCGCTATCGCGCCTACGAAGAACAATTGCCATAAGGTTGTCTTTCAGACCTTCGACCACCGGATCCTTCACAACCAGCGTGCGCTGGAAGACCGTGCCGACAATCAAATCGAGCAGGAAGACTATGTCGTTGTGCGCCAACTCGTCCCGCTCTTGAGCGCGTTCCAGTGCTTCAGCAGCAGACCGGCGCCACGGATAGATGATCCGGTCTCGTAAGGCTTGCGCCATGGCTCGGTCTTCCGCTGCAGTGGTGATGGCAGCGAAAATCACTATGGAGGCCAGCCGGTTCGAAAAGGTCCCGATCAACTGGTCTATCGCGGCTACGATATCGGCGCGCGCATCGCCGGTGTCGGGAACCAGACCGATCCGGATTGCGTCGCCGGAGGCCTCTAGGACCAACTCCCCCTTGCTGCGCCACCAGCGATAGATCGTGGCCTTGCTGACGCCGGCCCTCTTCGCCACTCCTTCGAAGGTCAGGCTCGCGTAGCCGCCCTTCAGGAGCAGGTCCCGCACGGCAGCAAGGATAGCCTCCCTCGACCCTTCGCTCCGCGGGCGACCGATCACCGGCCTGCCACTGCGCGCCTCACTTTGCATCTCGCCTCCGACTGCTCAAACGACCAGCTTACTTCGAAGCCTATTCCGCAATCTTGACAAGAATCGAAACGAAACGCATCGTTTAATTAATCACGTTTCCGGGGGCAAACCATGCAGTCGATCCGTCGACTTGCCGAACGCCATCCCTTCTGGTTCGTCGTCGCCCTGGCGGTCTTCCAGCCGGTTCTCGCGATCCCCTTCATCGCCATCGTCAAGCTGACCGGCAGCTCGATCACCCCCTTGCAACTGATCATTCCAACCGTGCAATCGGTGGTGATCCTCTGGTTCATCCGGGTGATGGGCTGGTGGCAGACGGCCGGACTGACAGGGCAGATCCGCAACGCGCATCTGCTGATCTATCCGGCGCTGGTCCATTTTGTTCCAGCGCTTCTCTACGGCACGGTGGCCATCAGCGCGGGCTGGACGCTGTTCTATTTCCTCGCGCTGCTCGCGACAGGCATCAGCGAAGAGGGCTTTGCCCGCGGTGTGGCTGTGCCTGTACTTCTGGCCTTTGGCAAATGGGCCGCCGTTCTCGTCGCGGCGGCGATCTTCAGCGCGGGCCATCTGACCAACGCTCTCTTCGAGGATTTCTCGGCCCTGCAATGGCTTGACAAGTTCGCCACCACCTTCGGCTTCGCGGTGCTGTACGGCGCGCTTTTCCTGCGCACCGGCAGTCTTCTGCCACTGATCTTTCTTCATACGGTCGAGGACTACATCTACGTCACCTCGGGCACGGCCGGACCCTTCGTGGCCGAGGCCCTGGACATCCGCATCCATCTGCTCATCGCGTGCAGCAATCTGGCGGTTGGCCTTTGTATGCTGGCCGCTGTCACAGATGACGAATTACTAGTGTTCGGCAGAACCGCAACGGTGAGCGCATGAAGCGCCTCGCCACCTCTCTGTTTCTTGCTGCGCTCTCTTCCATGTCACTGCCCGTGTGCGCAGAAGATGACGCCGATCTGGCCCCAGCCATCCAGGCAATCGAAACCGCCGCTCCGGCCGCGCTGGCCCGTCAGGGCGTGCCCGGCGTCGCTGTTGCGATGGTGCTGGGCGGCGAGGTGGTCTGGGCCCAAGGCTTCGGGGTGCGGCATCGCGGTTCGGGCGAGCCCGTTAGGGCGGATTCGGTCTTCGAAATCGCCTCGGTCACCAAGCCTGTCACGGCTTGGGCGCTCCTGAGGCTCGCCGAAGAGGGCCGCATCGACCTTGATGCGCCGATCGAAACCTATCTCGCGGGCTGGCAGTTCCCGCCCTCGGAATATGACCACGCACAGGTCACCGCGCGCGCCATTCTCGCCCATGGTGCAGGCCTGTCGACCGGCGGCGATTCCGGCGTTGATCCCGGCGCGCCGGTGCCGACGCTTGAGGAGGCCGCGAACGGAGCGACGATGGAATATGGCGCGATCCGCGTGACACATATTCCCGGCGCCTCCTATCACTACTCCTCCAAGGGTTTCGTTTTGCTAGAAATGGCCGTCGAAAACATCACCGGCGAGCCCTTTGCGCAATATGTGACGCGCGAGGTCCTGCAGCCCCTCGGCATGACCGAAACC
The DNA here is from genome assembly GCF_026626305.1 of Frigidibacter sp. RF13. Classification (GTDB taxonomy): domain Bacteria; phylum Pseudomonadota; class Alphaproteobacteria; order Rhodobacterales; family Rhodobacteraceae; genus TMP-24. The sequence goes on from NZ_JAPNUE010000001.1 coordinate 549,178, forward strand.
GCCTTCGGCTGGACCCCGGCGTCAGAGGAGCGGGCCGCTTGGGGGCATGATTGGTACGATCGGCCCTTGCCGCATTATGTCCATGCGACCAAGGCCCAAGGCGGCCTGGTCGCGACGGCGGGTGACGTCGCCCGTTTCGTGGCCGCGTCCATGCCTGGCGCAGATGGCGAGGAGCCCGGTGGCGGTGTCATTTCCCCCGCTTCAGTCCAAGCTAGTTTCACGCCGTTTCCCTTTACAGAAGACACAAGCGCAGTCGGCCTTGGCTACAACCTGCATCTCGACGGCGATACGCTCATTGCACGGAAGGGCGGCGATCATCGCGGCTATAAAGCGATGATCTTCTCAATGCCTGAGATTGGCGCCGGGCTGGTGATTCTGGCCAACAGCGACCGGGCCGCACCGGGCATCTTTGCCGACATCGCCTGCCCCTGGAGCAACGCCCTGACTGGACACCCGCTGCGAAGGGTTTGTGGACAACTCGCCATGTTGCGTTATGCCCACTGGGCCGCCGGGGCATTGATGGCACTCGCTGGGCTGGTAATCGCCTGGTTCGTCACGACAGCGATAAGGCGCGGGACGCGGTTTCACCCGCCGAAAACTTCCGCCCTGCGCTGGACAGCGGTAGGCATCCTTTCCGCCAGTCTCGTGGCCTGGTGGGTCTATTGGTATTCCGACATCCCCTTGCGCCTACAAGGGTTCCCGCCGACATTCTACACCGTCCGCGCCACGCCCTGGCCCACGGCCTTCGTCGCCATCAGCCTAGGGTTCAGCCTGCTGATCGCAGCCCTGGCGTTTTGGCTTCTCTATCCGCGACTACCACGGCGGAATTCGACGTGAGGCGCCCGGCCGGACCTGTCACTCAGCCCTTCTCAAGCTCGAAGGCATCGTGCAGCGCCTGGACCGCAAGTTCCATGTACTTACGGTCGATGAGGACAGAGATCTTGATCTCTGATGTACCAATGACCTTAATATTCACATTTTCGGACGCGAGTGCCGAGAACATCTTGGCGGCGACGCCCGCATGGCTGCGCATGCCGATGCCAACGACCGAGACCTTGGCGACATCGCTATCGACCACGAGATCCTCATAGACGATCGATCCCGCCGCTCGGGCATCCTCGACAGCCTTCTTGGCCCGTTCGACCTGGTTGACCGGGCAGGAGAAGGTCATGTCGGTGACGGCGCCGGGATGGGCATCGTCATGGCCTTTTTCGGAAATGTTCTGGACGATCATGTCCACGTTCACGCCCGCGTCGGCCAAGGGCCCGAAGATCGCCGAGGCGACGCCCGGCCGGTCCTCGACCGTGACGAGGGTGATCTTGGCTTCGTCGCGGCTGTAGGCGACGCCCGAGACGACTTTCGATTCCATGATTTCCTCCTCGTCGCAGACCAGTGTGCCGGACGTTTCATCGGTATCTTCAAAGGACGACAGAACCCGCAGGCGCACCTTGTAGCGCATGGCAAGCTCGACGGAACGCGTCTGCAAAACCTTGGCGCCGAGCGAGGCCAGTTCCAGCATTTCCTCGAACGCAATCTTGTCCATCTTGCGCGCCTTGGCGCAGATGCGCGGATCGGTCGTATAGACCCCGTCCACGTCGGTGTAGATATCGCAGCGCTCGGCCCCGAAGGCGGCGGCGAAGGCCACGGCGGTCGTGTCCGACCCGCCACGGCCGAGCGTGGTGATCCGGCCCTCGGGGCTGACACCCTGGAAGCCCGCGACCACCGCGACCTTGAACCCTTCTGCGAATTTCGCGTCGAGATTGTCGCGCGGGATCGAGACGAAACGGGCGGAGCCATGCGCTGACGTAGTGTTGATCGGCACCTGCCAGCCCTGCCAGGACCGCGCCGGCACGCCCATTTCCTGCAGACGCAGCGCCATCAGGCCCGCCGTCACATTCTCGCCCGAGGCGACCACGGCATCATATTCGCGCGCATCATAAAGCTTCGACGTGGTTTCGACCCAGCCCACCAGCTCGTTCGTCTTGCCTGACATGGCCGAGACGATGACGATCACGTCATAGCCGCGATCAACCTCTTTCTGGACCTTTTTGGCAGCATTTTCGATCCGCTCCAGATCGGCCACTGAAGTGCCGCCGAATTTCATAACAAGAAGCGGCATCTGCCCCCCTTTTGTCCCGGAACGGGTTCCGCTGATCGAACCGCGCGCTTCTTATGCGCGCAGGGGGGAGAGGGCAAGAGGCGAAAGCGGCGCGGAGGCTCAGGTCGCCTCTTCTTCGAGATGCAGTTTCATGTCGATCAGCACCTTCTGGATCGCCAGTGTCTCGTTCAGCAAGCGCTTGGCTTCATTGATCGAGATCCGGCCGTCCTCGATCGACGCATTATATTCCGCCATCAGCATTGCGAACCGCTGGCTAAGGGCCACGACATCCGAATTCACCCCGCCCTTGCCGTCACCCTTGCGGTCCTGATCGTAAGAGAGCGTGATGCCGCGCAGGTCGGCGAGTGCTGCGGTGACATGGGGAAAACGCGCCGCGGATTCGAGCGCCGCAACAACATCAATCGGCATGAAACGGTCGCCATGTTCGGGGTCGTCGGAATAATAGCGACCAAGCGTCGCCTTCGACTTGCCGGAGAGGGCGGCAGCGGCCTCAATGCCCACGTCCTTCACCAGCGCCTCGGAATGCCGCTTGAGGTAGTTCACCGCTGTCTTCGCCACGCTCTACTCCTACCTGTCGTGCCCAGTGCGCCAAAATCAAGCGGGGAAAGGGCCGGTCTCTTTCCCATTAAGTCCCTGCCCCGGCTTTGTCATTGATAAAGCGTTCCGGACGTTACGGAACCTTAACGAGTGACCGCCTCTGGCGGGTTTTCAAGTGGGGTGTCTTAGCCAATTGGGGGCTGGCCGGGGTACGGCTCTGACGCTTGGTGGTGCATGTTGATTTAGGATATTGGTCCCTCCCGCGGCCCGCCGGCAGCGGGAGGGGCCGTCCTGAAAGGCCAGCCCCCGCCGATCTTGCGGCGGATGCCGCTGCCGCGCTATGGGAGCCTATGGCCAAGCTCTACTTCCATTATTCGACCATGAACGCGGGCAAGTCGACGCTGCTTCTTCAGGCGTCCTACAATTACCGCGAACGGGGCATGCAGACTTACCTTCTGACCGCGCGGCTTGACGACCGCGCCGGTGCGGGCCGCATCGCCAGCCGGATCGGCATCGGCGAGGATGCCGACATGTTCGATGCGGCGACCGATCTTTTCCAGATGATCAGCCGTCGCCTCGCAACCGGACCGCTTGATTGCATCTTCCTCGACGAGGCGCAGTTCCTGAGCCGCGAACAGGTCTGGCAGCTTGCACGTGCGGTCGATGATCTGGGCGTGCCGGTGATGTGCTACGGGCTGCGCGTCGATTTCCGAGGCGAGCTCTTCCCCGGCTCGGCGGCGCTTCTGGCGCTGGCCGACGAGATGCGCGAGGTGCGCACCATCTGCCATTGCGGCAAGAAGGCCACGATGGTGGTGCGGCGGGGACCGGACGGCAAGGCGCTGCGCGACGGGGCGCAGGTGCAGATCGGCGGGAACGAGACCTATGTGTCCCTGTGCCGGCGTCACTGGCGGGAAGAGATCGGCGAACCTGCTGCTGGCGCGCACTGACGAACCAGCCGTGATCCGATCGCGGCGCCTGCGGCGCCAAGACATGTCTCGGGCCCCGCGTCTTGGCGCGGGACCCTCGGGTTGGATTTCTCGCCTAGCCTTTCGGCATGACCTTGACCGTTGCCTTCATGTGGGTGTGAAAGGCGCAGACATAGGCAAATTCGCCCGGTCTATCGAAAGTCATCTCCGCGCTTTCGCCCTTCTCGATGGCGCCGGTATCCCAGCTGCCATCGGCCGCACTCGCGGTATGGGGGGCGATATCCTCGTTCCGCCAGACCACGCTGTCGCCCGCGAGGATCTCAAGCACGCGCGGCTGGTAGGCAAACCCCATGATCCGCACCTCTGCTACGTGCGGACCGTCGTGGGCCGAAACGACGCGCGGCAGTCCGGCCAGGGTGAGGGCAGCGCCCAGACCCTGGCCGAACCTGCGTCGCGAGAGGGGGGTCAGCCCGCGCACGCCAGCCCCGCGACCATCCGTTCGGCATGCGCCTCATGCGCACGGAAGGTTTCCAGCGCGCTTTCAAGAAGCTCCTTCAGCGGCGCGACCGTCACCGCGGGGATGAAGCTTTCGGCGACCGTCTTGTTGACGATCTGGTGATAGCCAAGCTCGTTCGTTGCATAGGCGCAGTCGAACGCATGGCCTGAGAGCGCCATCAGCTCGGTCCGCTTGGCGGCTGCCCCTTCGACCAAGGCCTGCGACAGCGCATTGTCCTGCGGCGTCACCTTCAGTTCGGTGATCAGTTGGCCCGCCGCGTCGTTCACTGCCGAATGGTCGCGGATCATCGTCGCGGCAAATTCCCGCACCGCCTCATCTTCGGAAATCGCCAGCGCCAGATGGGCATAGCGGATATCGAGCCCGCCCGCCGTATAGGCGGTGTGCGCGATCTCGAGGTCGTTCATCGCCTCGTCGGCCTGAACGGCAAGCCCGGTCGCCGCGACAGCGAGACCGAGAACCAGGGGAAGCATCTTCATCGTCTTTCTCCGTTAAGGGTGTCAGTGACGGTGGGATGCCACAGTCTTTCCGGCGTCTGAATGCCACACGGTCCGGCTTTTATGCCAGATCGTCCGGAAGTCTGGACGACCGCCCCTCGCCCGTGTATCTTCCGCCCATGCTGGACCTTCTGAGCGACATCCTTACTCGCCTCTCGCTGCGCGGCACGCTGTACTTCCGCACGAGCTTTTCCGAGCCCTGGGGAGTCAAGGTGCCGCCCTATCGCAATGTGGCGCGTTTCCACTACGCCCACCGCGGCGATTGTCTGGTGCATGTGCCCGAGACCGGGCAGACGTTGATGCTGGCGCAGGGCGATCTGGCGATCATTCCACACGGCGCGGCCCATGTGATCCATTGCCCCAAGACCATGCCGCCAGAAGCGATGGAACTGGATTCGGTTCTGGAACGGTCCGGCTATCGCGGCGAAGGGGTGCTTGTTTGGGGCGGCGATGGCGGCAAGCGCGACATCCAGCTCATCTGCGGGCACTTTTCGCTGGCCGAAGGCTCGCGGCACCTGTTGTTCGAAAGGTTGCCGCCGGTGATCCATCTGCGCGGCTACGGCGCCGAGACCGGCCCCTGGCTGGAGGCGACGCTGAAGGTGATCGGGGCCGAGGCCGGGCGGGCGCGTCTGGGCAGCGACCTGATCGCGTTGAAAATGTCCGAGGCGATCTTTGCCCAGGCGATCCGCGCCCATGTCGAGGAGGCGGCGGCGGACGAGAGCGGCATCGCGGGCTTTGCCGATCCGAACCTGTCGCGGGCCTTGTCGGCCTTTCACCGCGCCCCGGCGCGAAGCTGGACCGTCGCAGACCTCGCGCGCGAGGCGGGCCTGTCGCGCACCAGTTTCGCCGAGCGTTTCACCAGCCTCCTGGGCGTCACGCCGATGGCCTATGTCACCTCCTGGCGGATGCAGATCGCGCGCGACGCGCTGTCGGCACGCGGGCTGAGCGTGGCGGAGGCGGCGGAACTGTCGGGCTACGGATCGGAATCGGCTTTCAGCCGCGTCTTCAAGAAAGAGATCGGCATGCCGCCCGCCGCCTTCCGCCATGCGCAGGCCGACCTGGAAGCGGCCTGAGATCCGTCCGCACTTACGGACGATCAGACAAGATTTGCGAACCATCTGAACTTAATCGTCCGAACCGTTGCCGGTAGGAAGGCGTCAGTGCGGCACCGCCGCCAGACCCCAACCTCTCGAAAGGATACCAAATGCGGTTCGTTACCAAGACCATCCATGCCTGGATCGACTATCCCGTCGCCCTCGCGTTGATCTCCCTGCCCTTCCTGCTGGGCCTCGGCACCTCCCACCCGCTCGCGCTGACAATTTCGCCCATTGTCGGGCTTGCGGCGTTCGCGCTGACTGTCTTTACCGATCATCAGACCGGACTGATCCGGGTCCTGCCCTACAAGGTCCATCTGGCGGTGGATCTGTGCGTGGGTCTCCTGTTCCTTGCCCTGCCCTTCATCTTTGGCTTCAGCGGGCTTGATGCCGCCTATTACTGGCTGAACGGCGCGGCGGTGGTGACAGTTATCGGCCTCTCGAAGCCCGAAGGCACGGCCCTGTCCGCCTGACCGGACCCACTGGGCGGGCGCTAGTAGAGGCGCCCTCCCAAAGGCACGTCATGGCCCGGGCCGATCAGCACGACCTCGCCATCGGCATCGGGCACGCCAAGCGTCAGGACTTCCGACATCACCGGGCCGATCTGGCGCGGCGGAAAGTTCACCACTGCCAAGACCTGCCGCCCGATCAGTGCCTCGGGCATATAGTGCCGGGTGATCTGGGCCGACGATTTCTTCTCTCCAAGCTCCGGCCCGAAATCGATCCAGAGCTTCACAGCCGGCTTGCGCGCCTCGGGGAAAGGTTCGGCGCGGGTGATGCGACCGACGCGGATATCGACTTTCAGGAAATCGTCGAAGGTTATGGTCATCGCCCGAGCTCCCTGCCCCGTTCGGCTGCGGCATGGACCGCCTCTTTCAGAAGTGCCGGGAACCCCGTCGCCTCATCCATCAGCACCTTCAACGCGGCCGCCGTCGTGCCGCCCGGCGAGGTAACATTCACCCGCAGTTGATCCGGCGCTTCCGCCGCTTCCTCCGCCAGCGCGCCGGCGCCCGCGACCGTGGCCTTGGCAAGCTGCATGGCCAGCGCGGGCGGCAGGCCTTCGGCGGCACCCGCTGCCGCGAGCGTCTCGATCAGGTGGAACACATAGGCCGGGCCGGAGCCGGAGACGGCGGTGACCGCATCCATCTGATGTTCGCCTTCAAGCCGCACCACCTGACCGACCGCCGACAGAAGCTCTTCGGCGAGCCGCAGATGCGCCTCCGTTGCGGCGCCATTGCTGCAAATTGCCGTAATGCCCTTGCCGATCGCCGCCGGAGTATTCGGCATGGCACGCACCATCGGCGTCGCGGCACCGAGCACCTGTTCATAGGTCGCAATCGTCGTCCCTGCCGCAACGGTCAGGAACAAAGTCCCGCCACCGCCAAGCGCCACCAGACCGGGCAAGGCCGCGCCCATCATCTGAGGCTTCACCGCGATCAGCACGATGGCGGGGTCTGGTGGCAGACCCTGATTGATCCGCACGCCCTGTGCCTGCAACCAGTCGCTCGGGTTCGGATCGCTGACCCAGACCGCTGCAGGGGAAAGCCCGCGCTCCAGCCAGCCCGCCAACATCGCCGAGCCCATCTTGCCGCAGCCGATCAGCACGAGGCCTCGGCGGTCCAGTTCCTTCATCGACATGAACTTTCCTCCATCACCCGCGACATTACAGGCGCGGGCGGCAGAAGAAAGGGGTCAGGCGCGCCCGTAGGCCTCGTTCAGCGCTACATCAAGCGCGCGTTCGGGCGCATCATCGCCCCAGGCGACAAGCTGGAAGGCCGGGTAGAACCGTTCGGCGGCGAGAACCGCCTGGGTGATCAGTCTGTCGATCTGTTCAGGCGTCGCGATCTGGCTGCCCGCCAGCACAAGGCCGTATCGCCAGACCATCAGCCTCTGTTCGGCCCAGAAGGTGAAGGCACCCGACCAGACCATGTCATTGGCACGGTTCAGCACCTCATAAAGCGCAGGAAGCTTCTCGGCGGGCGGGTCCATCTCGAAGGTCGCGATCAGACGCAACGTCTCGTCATGGCCCGACCAGGCGAGCGTGATGGAATAGGTGCGCCACTGGCCTTCGACCGTCATCGCGATCTGATCGTCGGTGACCCGGTCAAAATCCCATTGGTGCGATTCGGCAAAAGTCTCGACGATATCAATCGGATGGATCTCGTCCGATCCGAGGAATTCTTCGGAAATCGACATGCCCGGCCCTTGCTTTATTGGCAGATGGGACGCTACCCCCAAATGCTCGGTGTTCCTACAAGGTTCGGCGTTGCCTGTCGCCTCCCCTTACCAGATATGGTGAACGCAGGGGTCGGGGCTGTAAAGCTTTATTTCTCCACAGGTTGCCGCACCGGGAACAATCAGGGCCCCGAAAAGCAAAAGACGGGGCACGAGGCCCCGTCTTTCAGTCCGTCAAGCCTGAAATCAGGCGAGCTGGAGGTTCGTCGCCGATTCGCGACCGTCGCGGCCCGCTTCGATGTCGAAGGTGACCTTCTGGCCGTCCTTCAGTTCGCGGATGCCCGCACGCTCAAGCGCGGTGATGTGGACGAACACGTCCTTCTTGCCGCCATCGGGGGCGATGAAGCCGAAGCCTTTGGTGGCGTTGAACCATTTCACGGAGCCGGTGGCCATCGTGTGTCTCCTTTGTAATCCGCCCGCAGGATGCGGCGGCTCGGCGCAGTCAGGCAGAATCGAAAGCTGAGGCCGAAGTCGGAGACAGGGTCGATAAAGATAACGTCGCCGTGCCGATATGGACCCTATTTGTCCACAAAGCAAGGAAAATCGGGGCTTAACAGCCGGGCGCCCCTGCGGATCATCGGTCTGGATGCCGCCTGCGAACCGTGCCCGGCCGACCCGCAATCGTCAGCCGCGTGTCATTGCGGTGCCGCCGCGCGATGACCTTGCCGTTCGACACGACAGCCAGACGCTCGGCCCTGAGCCGTAGGGCCTCAGTCGGATTGCCGGCGTCGAGGACGACGAGCGACGCCTTGTCGCCGACCTTCAGGCCGTAGGCTTCGAGGTTCATGATCCGCGCATTGTCTTCCGTCACCATGCGGAAGCAACGCGCCATCTCCTCGGGATGGGTCATCTGCGCGACATGCAGCCCCATGAAGGCCACATCGAGCATGTCGGCGGTGCCGAGCGAATACCAGGGGTCCATCACGCAATCCTGGCCCCAGCCCACTGTGATGCCCTGGGCCTGCATCTCCTTCACCCGCGTCAGGCCTCGCCGCTTGGGGTAGGTGTCGTGACGGCCCTGCAGAGTGATATTGATCAGGGGGTTCGGAATGGCGGTCATCCCACTTTCGGCGATCAGCGGCATAAGCTTCGAGACATAGTAATTATCCATCGAATGCATGCTGGTCAGATGGCTGCCCGCCGCCCTGCCCCCCAGACCGTGGCGTGTGACCTCTCTCGCCATCGTCTCGACATGGCGGCTCATCGGATCGTCGGTCTCGTCACAGTGCACATCCCACATTAGACCGCGCTCAGACGCGATGCGGCCAAGATCGCGCAGGCTTTCGGCCCCCTCCTCCATCGTCCGTTCGAAATGCGGGATGCCGCCCACGACATCGACACCCATGTCAAGCGCGCGGATGACGTTTTCACGCCCCGTCTTCGTCCGGTAGAGCCCGTCCTGGGGAAATGCCACCAGTTGCAGGTCGATGTAAGACGCCACCCGGCGTTTCACCTCCAGCATCGCCTCGACGCCCCGCAGATGGTCGGGCGTCGTATCGACATGGGTGCGGATCGCCAGCAGGCCCATCGAGGCCGCCCAGTCGCAATAGGTCACCGCGCGGTCGACCATCTCGTCCACGGTCGCTATGTCCCGCAACTCCCCCCACAGCGCGATCCCTTCAAGAAGCGTGCCCGAGGCATTCACCCGCGGGAGGCCATAGGACAAAGTCGCATCCATATGAAAATGCGGGTCGACGAACGGCGGCGAGACAAGATCGCCGGTCGCGTCGATCACCTCGCGTGCCTCTCCCTCGATCCGGCCAACGGCCACGATCCGGTCGCCCCTGATGCCAATGTCGCCGACCGTGCCGTCCGGCAGGGTTCCGCCCTTGATCAGAAGATCGAACATCAGCGTTCCCCCTTGTTGAACGGAACCATCAGCGCCGCGGGGACCTCAGCCCGCCGCGACATGAAGACGAGTGCCAGGATCGACAGAACATATGGCACCATCAGGAACAACTGATAGGGCACGATTGCCCCCATAGGGGTCTGTTGCAGCCGCACCTGCAGCGCGTCGAAGGCCGCGAACAGCAGCGCACCAAGCGCCGCCTTTCCTGGCCGCCAGGCGCCGAAGACCACCAGAGCGATGCAGATCCAGCCGCGGCCGTTCACCATCTCGAAGAAGAAAGAGGAAAAGGCCGACATGGTCAGGAAGGCCCCGCCCACCGCCATCAGGCCCGAACCAGCGATCACCGCGCCCATGCGGATCGCGGTGACCGAAAGCCCTTGCGCCTCGACCGCAGCCGGGTTTTCCCCCGCTGCGCGAAGCGCGAGGCCCAAAGGCGTGCGATAGAGCAGCAGCCAGACCGCGAGAACCAATGCGAAAGCCAGATAGGTCAGCGCCGTCTGGGCGAAGAAGGCAGGCCCGATCAGCGGAAGCTTCGCCAGAAGCGGGATTTCGAAGGGTTGGAAGGGTTCGATCTTTGGCGGTGAGGTCACTTCGGGCAGCGACAGGCGATAGGCGAAATAGGCCGTCGCGGTGGCCAGAAGCGTGACGCCAAGCCCAACCACATGCTGCGACAGGCCGAACGGCACGGTAAGTACCGCGTGCAGGAAACCAAAGGCCATGCCCACCAGCATGGCGATCAGAACCCCGGTCCAAAGGCCGAAGCCCAGATAGACCGTCATCCAGCCGGCAAAGGCGCCCGCGACCATTATCCCCTCGATGCCAAGGTTCAGGACGCCCGCGCGTTCGCAGATCAGTTCTCCAAGCGTGGCGAAGATCAGGGGCGAGGCGATGCGCACGGCAGCGGCCCAGAAGCTTGCGTTCAGGAGGATGTCGAAGAGATCCATCTTACCTCCAGCGGACGCGGGCGTGGGTGAGCCTGAGTGCCAGCACCATGGTCAGAAGTGCGGTCGCTGTCAGGATGTCGGCGATGTAGGTGGGAACGGCAGCGGCGCGGCTCATGCTGTCGGCGCCCACGAAGACGCCTGCAACGAAGAGGGCCGAGAGGACAACGCCCAACGGGTTGAGGAGCGCGAGCATCGCGACGATGATCCCCGCATAGCCAAAGCCCGGGCTGAGATCGAGCGTCAGGTTGCCCTTCAGCCCCGCAACCTCGGAAAAGCCCGCGAGCGCGGCAAGCCCGCCTGACAGAAGCGCGGTCTTCACCATCACCCGGTTGACCGGAATGCCCGCGAAACGCGCCGCCTCGGCATTGAGGCCTACGGCGCGGATTTCATAGCCCAAGGTCGTGCGCGTCTGGATGACCCAGACCGCAACCGCCGCCAGAAGGGCGAGCGCGAAGCCCCAGTGCAGGCGCAGGCCGGTCACGATGCGCGGCAGGCGCGCCTCGGGGATCAACGCGGCGGACTTGGGCCAGCCCATCCCCATCGGGTCTTTCATCGGACCTTCCAGAAGGTAGGAGACGAACAGGAGCATGATGAAATTGAAGAGAAGCGTCGTCACCACCTCGTCCACGCCGAGGCGTGTCTTCAACAGCACCGGGCCGAGCAGGATCGCGGCCCCTGCGAGCATCGCTGCCAGCGCAAGGATCGGCAGGAGGAGCGCTGCAGGCAACCCCAACGCCCCGGTTCCAAGAATCACAGTGACGGCCGCGCCCGCATACAGCTGCGCCTCCGCCCCGATGTTCCAAAGCCGCGCCCGGAAGGCGACCGCGGCGGCGAGGCCAGTGAAAATGAGCGGCGTCGCCCGGTTCAGTGTCTCAAGAAGCGCGAACTTCGAGCCGACAGCGCCGGAAAGGATCAGCCCGAGTGTTGCAAACGGATTGGCACCGGCGAGCAGCGCCAGAAACGAGGCTGCGATGACCGTCAGGGCCAGTGCAACCGCGGGCAAGACGATCCGTCGCGCCAGAGTGGGATTGGCGATCGGTTCAAGCCGCATGACCGGCCTCCCCGAACCCCTGCCCCGCCATCCAGAGGCCAAGCTCCGCCGGTGTCTTCGTCCCGCGCGGGAAGCCGGGCGACAGGCGGCCTTCGTAGATCACATGGATGACATCCGACAGCGCCGTGACCTCGTCGAGGTCTTCTGAAATCAGCAGGACGGCCGCCCCCGCGTCGCGGGCCGCGATCAGGCGGTTGTGGACGAAGGTCACCGCTCCGATATCGAGGCCCCGGACCGGCTGGTTCGCCAGAATGATCCGCGGGGCCGCTTCCAGAACCCGGCCGAGGATCAGCTTCTGCATATTGCCGCCAGAGAGAAGCCGGATGCGGGCCGAAGGCCCCGGGCAGCGCACGTCATAGGTTTCGATGATCCGGCGGGCGAAGCCTTCCGCCGCGCGCCAGTCCATCCAGCCCCGGCGGCTCATCGGCGCGCGGGCGTAGCTTTCTAGGATGGCATTTTCGGTCAGCGAGAAATCCGCGACCGTCCCGGTGCGGTGGCGATCCTCGGGAATGCGGGCGATGCCCGCAGCAAGGGCGGAGCGCGGCGACCAGTCGACTCCGTCATCCTCGGCCAGATCCATCCGGCCTTGGGTCGGGCTTTCCAGCCCGCCGATCAGCGCGGCGAGCGCCGATTGGCCATTGCCGGAAACGCCCGCAAGCCCGATGATCTGCCCTGCCCGAAGCTCAAGATCCACCCCCTTCAGCCTCGGCGCATTGCCCCGGCGCGCCGTCTCGACACCTTTGAGCGTCAGCAGTGCCGGCCCGGGCACCCGTTCCGCCACCTTGGGCGCGGCAATCTCTGCCCCCACCATCATCTCGGCCAACCTGTGACGGTCGGTCCGCGCCGTCTCGACCTCGCCCACCAGTTTTCCGTGGCGCAGGACGAGTACGCGGGAGGAGATTTCCATGACCTCGCCCAGCTTGTGCGAGATGAAGATGATCGAGAGGCCAAGCGCCACCGCCTTCTTCAAGGTCGCGAAGAGCGCGGTGGTTTCCTGCGGGGTCAGGACCGCCGTGGGTTCGTCCAAGATCAGGATACGGGCGTCGCGATAGAGCGCCTTCAGGATCTCGACCCGCTGGCGTTCACCGACCGACAGGCTGCCGACCCGGGCGTCCGGATGGACTGCGAGGCCGAAGTCCTGCGCGAGTCTGCTGACGCGCGCCCGTGCCGCCGCGTTGCCGAGGCTTGGTGAGAATAGCGATCGGGTGCCCAGGAGGATATTGTCCAGAACAGACAGGTTATCGGCCAGGGTGAAATGCTGGTGCACCATGCCGACGCCCGACGCGAGCGCCGCGCGGGGATGGCCGGGCGGCAGGGGCTGGCCAAAAACCTCGACCGTTCCCGCATCGGCCGTGTAATGGCCGAAGAGGATGTTCATCAGCGTGGTCTTGCCCGCGCCATTTTCGCCGAGAAGGGCAATGACCTCGCCCCGTCTCAGATCAAAGCCGATCGCATCATTGGCCAGAAGCGCACCGAAGCGCTTGGTGATGCCGGAGAGGCGGAGGACAACCTCCGCCCCGCCCGTGTCCCTGTCACTCACGAGGATTTCGGCTCGCCGTCGTCGATGGCGACGGTGAAGGACCCGTCCTTGATCGCCGCTTCGCGCTCGGCGGCGAGCTTCGCTGCTGCCTCCGGCACCTTGCCTTCGAACGTGCCGAGGGGGGCAAGCGAGCAACCACCTTCCTTCATGAAGGAATAGACGCCGTAATTGTCGGCCTTGAAGGTCCCGGCCATGACATTTTCCAAAGCCTTGTTGAAGGTCGGCTCAAAGTGCCAGAGCGCCGAGGCGACGACCGTGTCGGGATAGTCGCCCTGGGTGTCGATCACATTGCCGATCGAGAGAACCCCGCGCTCCTTGGCCGCGTCCGAGACGCCGAACCGTTCGGCGTAAAGCAGGTCGGCCCCGCCGTCGATCATCGCGAAGGCGGTTTCCTTGGCCTTGGGCGGATCGAACCAGGAGCCGATGAAGGAAACCTGGAACTTGGCGTCCGGCCGCGTCTCGCGCACGCCGGCCATGAAGGCGTTCATCAGCCGGTTGACTTCTGGGATCGGGAAGCCGCCGACCATGCCGATATTGCCCGACTGGGTCATGGAACCAGCAATGATACCTGAGAGATAGGAGGCGTCCTGAATGTAATTGTCAAAGACGGCGAGATTGGGATAGGCCTCGTCCGGCATGAAACTCGACCCCAGAAGGAAGGCCACTTCAGGATAATCGAGCACCACCTCGCGCGCCTCCTGCTCGGCGCCGAAGATCTCGCCCACGATGAGCTTGGCGCCGCCCTCGGCATATTCGCGCATCACGCGCGGATAGTCGGTGTTGGCGGTGTTCTCGGTGTAGCTGTAGTCGATCAGACCCGCGGCCTTGGCGGCTTCGGCCGCTTTGTGAATGCGGCTGACCCATTGCTGTTCTACGGGCACGGTATAGATGCCCGCCACCTTGACCGGGTCGGCTGCGACCGCCCGGTGCGGCATGAGCGAGAGGCCGGTGGCGGCGCCGGCGGATGCGAGAAGCGTGCGCCGGGTCAGACCGGCGAAGAGCGGTTTTGTGGTCATCTGGGTCCCCGTTGGTTGGCAGTCGTTATTTTTATCAATCGGTAAATTTCTTCGCAGATTCGCGCAACTTTATTTTACCCCGCGTCAGGACGGCCCGCGAAATATTTCGTCCCGCCTCTGGCGGGGACGATCCGCCGGGAGGGCTCTGCCCTCCCGGACCCTCCCGGAGTATTTCGGGACAGAACGTGAAGTGCGGTTGAGGCCCTACCGAGAAAAAAGCCGTTGCGCCTCGGCCGTGCTGTAACGGCCGAGGCGGACATCCTCGGCCAAGGCGGCCGGGTCACGCCGTGCTGGATCGCCATAACCGCCGCCGCCCGGTGTGCGGACCCGGACCCGGTCGCCGGGCTGAAGCGGGATGTCCTGCGCCTTCGAGAGATGCTCAGGTATCACCGTGCCGGCGGGCCTGATGATCTCGACCCGGTTCACCGCGCCATCGGCGCCGCCGAGCGCACCCTGCGGGCCGGTGCGGCCATGGTCCATCACGAAGCTCGCGCGGGCGCTGCCGCGCAGGAGCTCGATCTCATAGTCGAGGCCGAAGCCACCGCGATGTTCACCTGCGCCACCCGAGCCTTCATGCAGCGCGTAGCGGCGGTAGAGGACCGGATAGGTCTGTTCCATGATCTCGACAGGCGGCGCCTTCGAAATGCCGATGGTCGAGCAGCCGTTCGAGAGCCCGTCATGGTCGGCATTGCCGCCATAGCCTCCGCCGGAAATCTGGTACATCACATAATCGCGGCCGCGTTCGGGGTCGTGGCCACCAAGGCCGAAATTGCCCGAGGTTCCGGCGGGCGCGGCGGTGACACGGTCGGGCAGCGCGGCGACAAGGGCGGCGAAAACGGCTTCGGCAATCCTCTGGCTGACTTCGGCCGCGCAGCCCGAGACCGGGCGAGGGTATTGGGCGTCAAGGAAGGTGCCTTCGATATTCACGATCTCGAACGGCTCGAAAGCGCCCGCCGACATCGGCACATCAGGGAAGATATGCCGCATGGCGAGATAGACCGCCGAGAAGGTCGTTGCGCGGACCGAGTTCATCGGCCCCATGCAGGGCGGTGAGGAACCTCTGAAATCGAAGGTCAGGCTGCCACCCTTGCGCGTGACCGTCAGGGCGATCGTCAGCGGTTCGTTCACCACGCCGTCGCTGTCGATGATGGCCTTCCCCTTCCAGTCACCCTCCGGGATCAGGCGCACGTTTGCCTCCATCTGCCGCGCGGCGCGGCTGCGCATTTCTGCTATCGCCGCGCGCACCGCCCCGTCACCATAGCGGTCAAGGATCGTGGTCAGCCGTTCGGCGCCCACGAGAAGCGCCGCAGCCTGCGCCTTCACGTCGCCGATCCGCTGTTCGCTGACGCGGATATTCGAGCAGATGACCTGCCAGAGTTCGTCCTGCAGCACACCTTTCTTGAAAAGCTTCACCGGGGGCAATCGCAGCCCCTCCTGCTCGGCGCTGATCGCGCTTGCCGAAAAGCCGCCCGGCACCGCGCCGCCGGTGTCAGGCCAGTGACCGGTGTTTGAGAGCCAGCAGAAGATCTCGCCCTGCCGGTAGAAAGGCATGGCGAAGCGCACATCCATCAAATGGGTGCCACCGAGATAGGGGTCGTTGACGATATAGATATCGCCCTCATCCGGCGGCTTCGTCAGGCCGGAAGCGATGCGTTCGATGATATGGCGAGTCGAGAATTGCATGGTGCCGACGAAGACGGGCAGGCCGCGCGAGCCTTGTGCGATCAGGCTGCCGTCGATGGGATCATAGATTCCGTCCGAGCGGTCGTCGGCCTCGGCGATGACGGGCGAGAAGGCGGCGCGCGAGAAAGACAGGTCCATCTCGTCGCAGACCTGCTGCAGGCCCGCCTGGATGACGGCGAGGGTGATCGGGTCAAGCACGGGTGCCTCCTACCGTCACGATCAGATTGCCCTCTGCGTCGGTCTCGACCCGGTCGCCGGGCTCGATCACGATGGTCGTGTCCATCTGCTCGATGATCGCGGGGCCGGTAAGGCGGGCATCCGCTGGCAGATGGTCGCGCCAGTAGACCGGCGTCTCGACCCAGCCGCCGAACCAGACGGGGCGCGTGCCGGTCTGCGCCTCTGTCAGCGACGGGCGGCGCCCGGCGGGATCGATGAGGGTGGACAGGTCGATGGAGGGCCGCTCGCCGATCACCGAACAGTTGAGGTTCACGAGGTTGGCCCGGATCGTCGGCAGATCGACGCGGAACCGGTCGAAATAGGCACGCTCAAATGCCGCTTGCAGGGCGTCCCGCGCGGGCGCGCCGTCCGGCAGGCGGACGCGCAGGAGGTGGGTCTGGCCGATGAACTGCATGTCGGCGGTGAATTCCGTCCGCACCTCGCGGACCCTGATCCGCTCGGCGCCGATCAGGCGGCGGCCCTCGGCCTCCTGCGCAGCCCAGATGGCATGGACCGCCTCCATGTCCACCGTGTCGAGCGGGCGGTTCAGGGTGCGCACGAAATCGTGACGCAGATCGGCCACCACGCAGCCGAGCGCATTGGTGATGCCGGGGCGGGCCGGGATCAGGACCTTCGGGATCGCCAGTTCGCGCGCCAGTGCCGTCGCGTGCAAGGGCCCCGCGCCGCCGAAGGCGAAGAGGGCGAAATCGCGCGGGTCGGCGCCCACCGAGATCGAAACCATGCGGATCGCGCCCGCCATATGGATATTGCCGAGCGTCAAGACCGCCTCTGCCGCCTGTTCGGCCGAGAGACCCAAGGGTGCGCCGATCCGGTCGGCAAAGGCCGCGCGCACCCGGTCAAGCGCATGGCCGAAGCGCGTGGGCGACAGACGGCCGAGCAGCACATTGGCGTCGGAGATTGTCGGCTCCGTTCCGCCACGCCCGTAGCAGATGGGCCCGGGGTTCGACCCGGCGCTTTCGGGGCCGACGCGCAGCATGCCGCCCGCATCGACCCGGGCGATTGACCCGCCGCCCGCGCCCACGGTCCTGACATCGACCATCGGCACATGGATCGGCATCGCATATTCGACCTCGATCTCGTTCGACACGGGCGCCCTGCCCGCCCGGATCATCGCCACATCGGTCGAGGTACCGCCCATGTCGTAGGTGACGAGATTCTCTATCCCCGCCCGCCGCCCGGTGTAGACGGCAGCCATCACACCCGAGGCGGGGCCTGACATCACCGTCTTGACCGCCTCGCGGGCGACGGCGCGGGCCGACACCATCCCGCCATTGCCGTTCATCACCAGAAGCTCACGCCTGTAGCAGCGCGCCGCCAGTTCATCCGACAGCCGCGCCATGTAGCGTTCGAGAAGCGGCTGGACCGAGGCATTGACCGCAGCCGTCACCCCGCGCTCGAACTCCCGGCTTTCGGAGAGGAGCGCGTGGCCGAGGGTCACATAGCGGTTGGGCCAGAGGCGGGCGGCAATCTCGCCCGCGCGCAGCTCATGTGCCGGATTGGCATAGGAATGCAGGAAATGGATGACGAGGCTTTCGCAGCCCTGATCCAGAAGCTGCCGCACCGCCGTGGTGACAGCTTCCTCGTCCAGGGGCGTCAGCACGCGGCCGCGCGCATCCATCCGTTCGGGCACTTCCAGCCGCAGGTCGCGCGGAATGACCGGCACGAAGCGGCCCGTCATACCATAGGGCTGCGGGCGGGTGCGGCGACCCAGTTCCAGAACGTCGCGGAAACCTTCTGTGGTGATCAGACCCGTGCGCGACAGCTTGCGTTCAAGAACCGCGTTCGTTGTGGTCGTAGTGCCATGGACGATCAGGTCAAGCGCGGCGAGGTCCGCCCCCGCCTCATCGAAAGCCGCCAGCACGCCAAACGCCTGATTGTCGAGCGTTGTCGGCACCTTGGCCAGCCGGACCGCGCCGCTTGCTGCATCGAAAATCACCAGATCGGTGAAGGTGCCGCCAACATCGACCCCCGCGACCAGCCCTGCCATCACACCCCCACATAGGTCTGGAACTGCGGCGCGGCCACGGTCAGCGCCGTCGCCTCCGCCACCTCTGCCACTTTGCCCGCTGAAACGAAACCGATCCGGTCTGCTACCGATAGCGCCACATCCACCCTCTGCTCGATCAGGATCGTCGCCACGCCCGTCGCCTTCAGATCGCGCACCGTGTCACGGATCAGCGCGATCATCGAGGGTTGCAGCCCTTCGGTCGGCTCGTCCAGCAGCAGCACCTTGGGTTCAAGGCAGAGCGCGCGGGCGATGGCAAGCATTTGCTGTTCGCCCCCGGACAATGTGCGGGAGACCTGTCCCAAGCGTTCGCGCAGACGCGGGAAGAGCGTCAGCACATGCTCACGCACCCGCGCGCCCCGTCCCCGGGTCATCAGCCCGACCTCCAGATTCTCCGCCACCGTCAGATCGCCGAAAAGCCGCCGCCCCTGCGGGACGAGGCCGACGCCGCGTTTAGGAACCTCGTGCGCGGGCAGCCTGGAAATGGCCTCTCCATCCAGCATCACCTCGCCGTCCGTGACCGGGATGAGCCCCATGATCGCCCTGAGAAGCGTGGTCTTGCCCGCGCCATTGCGGCCCATGAGGCAGAGAACCTCGCCTTCGCTCACCTCAAGCGAAAGCCCGCTCAGCACCTGCACCGGCCCGTAGCCTGCGTGGATGGCGCTGACCTTCAGCATGCCCGCTTCCCTGCCCGCTCGACACGCCTCATGCCTGCCCCCCGAGATAGGCGGCCTGAACGGCGGCATTCGCCCGGATCTCCTCGGGCGTGCCGGTCGACAGCACCTGGCCGAAGTTCAGGACAGTGATCCTGTGGGCAAGGTCCATCACCACATCCATGTTATGCTCGATCAGCAGCACCGTCCGCTCCGGCACCAGCCCTTCGATCAGCCGCTTGAAGTTCTCGATTTCGCCGATCGCCAGCCCCTGCGTTGGCTCATCAAGGATCAGAAGCCGGGGATTGAGGGCGAGACCCATGGCAATTTCCAACAGTCGCTGATGACCGTACGAGAGCGTCCCGGCGACCTCGTCCGCGCAGTCGGCCAGACCGACGCGTTCGAGCGCAGCGCTTGTCTCGCGGACAAGCCGCTTCGAGACGCCTCTGCCCTGCACCGCCAGCGCCACATTGTCGAAGGTCGTAAGGTTCGCAAAGACCTGGGTGATCTGGAACGTATAGGCGATGCCCTGCCGGACGCGGGCATGGGCGGGCAGGCGCGTGATGTCACGTCCTTCGAAGCGGACCGTGCCGGATTGCGCGGGCGTCCGGCCCGACAGAAGGCTCACGAAGGTCGTCTTGCCCGCGCCGTTCGGCCCGATCAGCGCATGAATCTCGCCCCGGGCCAGATCGAGATCCACCCCGTCGACCGCCTTCAGCCCGCCGAAATGCCGGGTCAGGCCGCGCGCTTCGAGAAGGGTCACGGCAGCCATGCCCGCCCCTCCTTGCCCAGACGGTCGCGGAGCGCGCCGAGCGCGCCCTTCGGCGCGAAAAGAACAAGCGCCACCAAGGCCACGCCCACCACCAGAAGTGTGGCGGAGGTAATTACCGACGCATAGTCGATCAGGTAGAACATCAGAAGGCAGCCAAGGAACGGCCCGGCAACGGTGCCTGCGCCACCGAGAAGGACCCAGAGCATCGGCAGGATCGAATATTGCACGCCGGCAAGCGAGGCACCCGCATAGCCGAACATCAGCGCATAAGCCGCCCCTGCCGCCCCGGAATAAAGACCCGAGAGCGTCAGCGCAGCGAGTTTGACGGTAAACGGATTGTAGCCGAGCATCCGCGCCCGCTCCTCATTCTCGCGCATCGCCACCATCACCCGGCCGAAGGGCGAGCGGACAAGGTGCAGGCAGGCAAGCAGTCCCAGCACAAAGAGGAGGAGCGCGGCAAGGTAGCGCGTCGCGCCGTCGGAAAGATCGAGGCCCATGATCCGGCGCAAGGGTTGGGCGATGACGATCCCCTCGTCGCCACGCGTCCAGCGGCCGAGGTAGAGAATGGTCAGATAGCCCGCCTGCGCGAACATCAGGGTGACGATCATGAAGGAGACGCCGCGCGTCCGAAGTGCCAGCAGCCCGACAGCCGCCGCCAGCACAGTGGCGGCGACAAGGCCCGCCGCCAGTGCCGGTCCGCCCGTCCAGCCCCAGAGCGTCAGGGGCATCGCCGCGCCATAAAGCCCGGCCGCGAAGAAGAGCGCGTGGCCGAGTGACAGCATGCCGGTATAGCCGAAGGCGATGTTGTAGCCCATCGCATAGACCGACAGGACCAACACTTTCGCGACCGCATCGTGATGGTAGGCGGGTAGCATCCAGTGCGCGGCCATAAGCACGGCCACGAGCCCGAGATGGGAAAGAAGCGCGCGGTCCCTCATGCGGTGCGCCTGCCGAAAAGGCCCTCGGGCCGGAAGACGAGGACGAGTGCCACCAGAAGCGTGGCAACGATCTTGGCGAAGGTCGGCGGAAAGAAGAAGGCGGTGGAGAGAAGCCCGTCGAGAAGCCCGATCAGCAGGGCTGCGATCAAAGTGCCCCTGAGAGAGCCGAGACCGCCGAGGATGACCACGATGAACGAGAGAAGCAGCGGATCGCCGCCCATCAGGTAATGTGCCTGCTGGATCGGCACGACCAGAACCGCCGCAATCGCAGCCAGGCCCGCACCGATGCCGAACGTCATCGCGTAAACCCGGTCGACATTGATGCCGAAAGCCTTGGCGGTGGTTCGGTCGATCTGGGTCGCACGCATCACGAGGCCTATCTTCGTCCTTGTGATCAGGAGCCACACGAGAAGCAGCAGCACCCCCGCGGCGAGGATCACGAACAGCTTGTAACCGGAATATCCGAACCATGGCAGCTGGACGCGGAAGTTGAAAGGCGGCGCTACGGGACGCGCGTTCGGGCCGAAGAAACTCAGCGCCGCCTGCTGGAAGATGTAGAGAAGCCCGATGGTGGCGACGATGGTCGCCTCGGGCTCATAGTGCAACCGTTTCAGGATCAGCACATCGGCCAGCACCGCCACGCCCGCAACAACAAGCGGGCAGACCACCATCGCAAGAAGGAAAGCCAGAAGCGGCGCGTCGGGAAACCATTGGCTGACGAACCAGGCAAGGACCGCCCCCAGCATGAAGAACTCGCCATGCGCGACATTCACCACGCGCATGATGCCGAAGGTCAGCGAAAGGCCGACAGCAGTCAGCGCCAGAACGGCGGCCGTCACCGCGCCTTCCAGGATCGCCAGCAAAAGAAGCGGTCCGAACCCCATCTGTCCCTCTCGGTGTTCGGACGGGGGCTATGACGCCCCCGCCCCACTTGTCAGAAGCTTTGCGAGGTGTAGTCGACCTCGTCGGGATACATCCCATCCTCGACCGAGGTCTTGTGCGCGACCACCAGCTTGCCGCCCTCGACCTTGGTGATGTTCTGGATGCCGAAGGCCTGGTGGGTCTTGCCGTTGAAGGTCTTGGCCCCCTGCGGGTGATCCTCGCCCTCGTCGAACCCGGTCATCGCCTCGATGGCTTCCACGAGCTTCTGGCGGTCGGCGGCCCCGGTGTAGCCCGCAGCCTCCATCCCCGCCTTGATGACCGACAAGGTCTCCCAGACCGAGAACATGTGGCTGTAAGTCGCCACATCGGCAGCGTCCGAGGCCGAAGCGCCATTGTCATCGACGCCCACGGCCGCCCGATAGGCCGTTTCGGCATCCGAGGCATCGGCCTGCTTGTAGCGCGGATGGGCTTCCCAGAAGTGCGAACCGTCGAGGAATTCGAGGCCCGAGGAATTGATATCCACCGCTTCCAGCGAGTCGATGAAGCCGAAAAGCTGCGGCCGGGCGCCCGAGCCATAGAACTCGCCCAGTTCCTTCACGAAGGTCAGGACGGCCGGGCCCACCATCACATGATAGATCACCTCGGTCTCCGCCGGGATCTGCGGGAAATAGCGGGTGAAGGAAGTCTCGGTCGGCGGGATCGCGATCTGCGCGATGACCTCGCCGCCCTGCGCGGCGCAGGCTGCAGTGAAATAGTCGCGGTGATCATGGCCGAAGGCGAAGTCGGGGAAGATCATCGTGACCTTCTTGCCGAGGTTCGAGGTCACGAAGGGCGCCATCGCCTGCACCTGGCTCTTCACATCGGTGATGCCCGGCTGCAGCGTCCAGCGGTTCAACATGCCCGAGGCGACATGGTGGCCCTCGGAACAGACGAGATAGGGCACCTTCAGTTCCGCCGCACGCGGCGCGGTGCCGATCACGACGTGAGAGAAAAGCGCACCAAAGACGAGATCGCAGTTCGATTGCGTGGCGAGCTTGCCGAACACCTCGGCGCCGCGCGCCGGGTCGGTGCCGTCATCCTCGAAGAGGATCTCGACCGGCCGCCCGCCAATGCCGCCCGCCGCATTCATGCGGGCGAGCGCCGCGGTCGCGGTGCGCTCGTACCAGCGGCCATAGGCCGCGCCGATCCCGGTCCGGTGCAGCTGGAAACCAAGCCGGATCGGCTCGGACGACTGGGCATTCGTATAGCCCGGGAAGAAGCTTGCCGCCGTGGCGGCGCCCATACCCGCAAGCACGCTGCGGCGGGTGGGCGTGAGGGTCAGTCCTTTGGTCATGTCCGTCTCCTCTCTGTTGGGACGCGGGTCTTCTGCCCGCGCCAGTCTTCCGGTTTGCGTGTATGCATACAAAAAACCTTTATAAATCAACCAATTGCGGGCGCCGCCAATAGCCACAGGCCGAAGCAGGTGTAAAGCACCATCAGAAGCGTCAGCGGCAATTCCTGCCAGGGGGTCAGCCTCAACCCCGCTGCGGCGACGATCCGTTGACCCAAGAGAACCGCCACCAGATGCGCGCCAAGGATGATCGCGAACTGCGCCGCCCAGATCGCCCAGACCGCGCCCCGGTCCGTCAGGAAACCGAAACCGACCCAATGCGGCCCGAGGCCCAGCAGGTCGTCGCCGCGCGCCAGCGGATCGGAAAGGGCGGCAATCGCATACTGGCCCTGGGTCAGAAGCGCGGTCAGGTAATGCGCCACGTGATAACCCGCCGCGATCGGCAGGAAGGACAGCGCAAGCGGCCCGACGAGGTCCGCAGACCGCGCCCCTGGCCCGGCAGACCGCAAGACCAGCCGGATGACCCCGACGACCAGCCCCGCCATGAGCCCCCATGTGGCCAAAAGGCCCAGCGTGTTGACGCCCATCGCGGCGGACCGGCCTGGATAATCGAGCGGGTTGAACCCGATGGCGGCGACCCACAGGAAGGTTTCATGCAGCCCGTCGAAACTGACCGAGGCGATCATCAGCATCAGGAAAGCCATGGCCGAGACGGACAGCGGTGGCAACGCCATGACCTGTGCACCCGGCGGCCCGACCATCACCGCGACGCGGCGATCGCCGCCCTCCGCCCAAAACGGCGCGATCCGCGCGATATTGGTGAAGAAGACGGTCAGGAACTCGCCCTCAGCCAACCAGTCCTCGCCCTCGGCCACAGCTAGCAGGAAGATCGCCAGCCAATAGGCGGCGACGATCACCGCAAGTTCGGCAGGATCGTCGGGCGAAAGCGAGACGATCTCGAACCAGGCGAAGGCCAGCAGCCCGGCCACGGCGGGCCATTGGCCAAGGCGGCCAAGACCGATGCTACCCTTGCGGCCCAGAAGCGCGCGCAGACTGCGGACCGGGCCGGTCCAGGGGTCGAGATGGCGCCAGAGATTGCCGAAAAGCGCCTGCACGAGGGTGACGCCGACCCAGAGCACGGTCCAGACCCAGAGCGACAGCGGGTTTGCATAAGGATCGCGGGTTCCGAAAAGGCCCGCGACGATCAGCAGGAACAGCAAGGCAGCCGACAGCCAGCTTGTGACTCCATCGGGAAGAAGCCGGGGCCGGGTGAAAAGGCGCCGCGCCGCGAAGGCTGGGACCCGGCCGCTCAGTCCGGCAAGAAGCGCGGTCAGCGCGACGACTGCCCCCGCCCCCCAGACGAACTGTTTGGTGGGCAGGGTCATCAGCACCGCGCGCTGCGAGGCATGCGCAAGCGCCACCCCAGGGGCAAGCGCGAACAGTGTTGCCGATGCCGCAGCCCTTGCACTCACCGCAACCCGTCCTCGCCCTTGACCTGCGACAGTTCCAGCCCGCCCATCCGCGAATGGATGCGCGCGCCCTTCGCCATCGCAAGGACGAAAAGGATCTCGTCCGCGCGCGGCCCGTCCGGCATCGACACCGTGATCGCATCGAAATGGCCGCGCACATAGGCGGCATTGATATGGCCAAGGGGAACATCAAGCGTCGCACCCATCGCGCCCACTTTCATCGCTGAGGGCACGATCGCCCGGCTTTCGCCCAGCCGCTCGCGCATCGCATAGCCCCCGGGCGCATGCCAGAGCGCACCATGCTCGGCTTCGCCGCTGGCACCGACCAGCGCACCCTTGCCATAGGCGTCGATCCCTTTCCGCCCGCCCAGCGCGGCGATCAGCCGGTCGGTCATCATCAGGCCAAGCGGCTTGAGAATTTCCATCGCCGGCTGCAGATCGGGCTCGTAGCGCCCCGCGAACGGATTGGCACAGAGCGCGAGGATCGCGGCACGGCTGCGCGGCGGATCCGCGCGCGGGCCTCCGTCATGATGGATCTCGTCAATGACGATCGTGAGTTTGCGCAAGGTGAAATCAGACAAGGCTCGGCTCCTTTCGGGCTGGGGTTTCGCCGCCTTTGGCGGCGACCCGCCGGGGAGGGCGCTGCCCTCCCCGGACCCCTCCCGGGATATTTGTGAACGAAAGAGTGGGGGACATGGAAGAGTTGAGGGTTCTCACCTGCCCCTGAAGACAGAGCGCCGCGGCGACGATCAGCCCCCGGTCCATGGCGGCAGCGCCACAGCGAAGGCCATTCTCCAGAGCCGCAGCGCATTCGTGCGGTGAAAGCAGACCGACGCCGGTCGTGACAAGCCGGGTACCGAGATCGCTGTCGGACTTGATCTCCACAGCCGGGCGGCGGGTGATGGCAGGATGGCCGGGCAGCTCAACCGCATTGGCGATGATCGTTGCTGCGGCGTCGGCCATTGCGGCGGTTGGGGCGAGGATGGTTGCCGCATCGGCGATGCCGAGCGAGAAGGAGCGGCCGCGCCAGCCGGACGTCGCGATGCCACGCACCGGATCGTCGTGGCAGATCGTAACGCGGTCTGGCAGACCGGCGCGGCCGGCGATGGCGGCGGTGAGGCTTTGGCCCGGCGTGAGGTAAAGCGCGATGTCGCCGCCATTGTTCACATAGGCTTTGGTGATCCCCGGCCCGGCGAGTGCGGCAAGCACCCGGTCGGCGACCGCGCCCGCGACGGCGGCCATCGGCGTGATGAAGGTGGGGCGGAAAGGCCGGACGGCATCAGCCATCGCGCGGGCGGTTGGCCCCATCACCGGGCGGTCATCGGCGGCTCGCAGTGCCTCGCGTTCGGCGACCAGCTCGTCGAGCAACGGCTGGAAGCAGGCCCAGGCCCGAGCATAAGCGGCGCGAATCGTGTCTTCTGGTCCCCAGGCCTCGACGATCAGGTCCATTGGCCCGTGCTGCAGATGCAGGCGCCCGTCGGGCAAAAGGCGGGCCACGGCGGTCATGCCTCGCCCCCCGGCCAGGTTTCGAGCTTTCCGGCAACCGTATATTCGCCCCCCGTTGCGGCAATCTCATCCAGCGACCGGATCGCGCCTTCATGCCCGCCAAGCGCCACATAGGCGTCGCGCGGCAGGGTGAATTCCAGGGGCGCGACCAGCGCGGGCGTCGGCACATAGCCGAACGCGCCCCTGGGCAGGCGGGTCACATCGACCATGAACGTGATGCCGCCGCCCGGCCAGACATAGCAGGGCGCGCCGCCGGCGGTCAGCCGCGTCTCGCGGCCCTGTACCGAACGGGTCAGGCGCACGGGGTTCTTGGTGACACCCGCACGAAGCGAGCCACCTGCCCCGCCCATGAAAAGAACGGTGCAGAGCGAGGGTTCGCAATTCTCGTCGATCAGCCGGACGGTCGCCTGCAGGTTTTCCGGCAGCGGCTGGCGGACCGGTTGCAGCGCCTCGTCCAGCACGTAGTAGGCATATTCCTCGCCGGTGGTGGAGACCATGAGGAGTGTGAGCCCCGCCCGCGCGCCACGCTTGCCGTCCCAGGGCCCGAGGATTTCCAATGGGTCGGTGATGCGGGTTCCGCCCCAGCCGAGCCCGGGCTCAGAGACGCGGAAATAGCGCCCGGGGGTGGACTTGTGGCCCTTGACCTTGATGCCGGTCGGCTGCCAGCCCAGCACCTTGCCCGCCTGATGTTCCGAGACAACGCCGGTGATATGGTCGTCGACCACGACGACCTCATCGACCAACCCCTGCCATTGCGCCGCGAACATGCCGATGGTCGCCGAGCCACAGCCGACACGCATCCGATGTTCTTCCTTGCCGTCCACGACCGGCGCGCGCCCCGCCTGGACGATGACGGTCGAACCGCCATCAATGGTCAAGGTCACCGCCTCGCCATTGCAAAGCGCCAGCATCGACGCGCAGGTCACCCGGCCCTCAGGCTTCGTGCCGCCGGTCAGATGATGGACACCGCCAAGCGACAGCATCTGGCTGCCATATTCGGCGGTCGTCACATGACCCACGGGCTCGCCCTCGGCCCGCACGACGGCGCCCTCGGGGCCAAGGAACCGGTCAGTGTCGATCTTCACCTTGACGCCGCAATAGGAAAAGATCGCCTCGGTCACCACGGTGACCATGTCGGCCCCCTCGACCTGCGTGGAGACGATGAAGGGCGCCGGCTTGTAATCAGGGTAGGTCGTGCCCGCGCCGATCCCGGTGACGAATGCATCGGCGGGGCGGATGACCTCGCCGTCCCAAGCCGGGCCGGCGAAGGGCACGATCCGCCCGCCCTGTTCCAGTGTCTTCGACAGGATCGTCACCGGATCGCAGCGCACGATCCGGCCGCGGTCATTGGCATAGCGGTCGCAGGCGCCGGTCTGGCCGGGGGCGATGTAGCACATCACCGGGCAGGCATCGCAGCGGATCTTTTCCCGGTCCTGGGTCATGGTGCATCCCCGCGAATGGCGGCGAGAAGACGGTGAGGAAGAACCGGCAGCCGGGTGATCGTGGCGCCGGTCGCATGGCGGATCGCATTGAGGATCGCGGGCGCGGTCGGAATGAGCACATGCTCACCCAGCCCCTTCGCGCCGAACGGGCCTTCGGGATGGGGCACCTCGATGATCAGGCTTTCGATCGGGGGCACGTCGCCGATGGTGGGAATGAGGTAGTCGTGCAGGTTCTCGGTGCGGCCGGGGATGTAATCCTCCATCAGCGCCATGCCGATGCCCTGGGCGATGCCGCCCTCGATCTGGCCTTCGACCAGCGTCGGGTTGATGGCGCGACCGACGTCATGTGCGGCAGTGATCTTCAGAAGCTTCACCGTGCCAAGGGCCATGTCGACAGAAAGTTCGACGATCTGGGCGCCATAGCCGTAGACGGCATAGGGTTTGCCCTGGCCTTTCGCGTCCAGTGCCGTCGTCGGCGGGTCGTAACTTTCCTCGGCCGAGAGCACACAGCCCTGCGCATCGGCGGGAAGGCGGGCAAGATCGATCGCGCTGCCGTTCGCGCGGATCGTCGCGCCGTCGAGCGTCAGCGCGGCGCCGTCCCCCCAGTTGCCCAGCCTCAGGATCGCCGCGCGCAGCGCCCGCCCTGCCGCTTCGGCCGCGCGGCCCGTCACATAGGTCTGGCGCGAGGCCGATGTCTTGCCCGCATCCGGCGACAGTGCCGTGTCGGGGCCGACGAGGGTGAAGCAGCCGACCGGCAGGCCCAAGGCCTCGGCGGCGATCTGGGTGATGACAGTGTTTGCACCCTGGCCGATGTCGGTCGCGCCCTGGTGCAGCACCAGCCGGCCATCGGCCGTCAGGCCGATGCGGATGGTCGAAGGGTTCGGCAGCGAGGTATTGCCGCAGCCGTACCAGCAGCTGGCAATCCCGACGCCGCGCCGGACGCTTGGACTCTGCGCCGCGGCCGCGTCGGTCAGCGCGCGAGCCCAGTGCGGCCGCAAAGCGTCGAGGCATTGAAGAATGCCCACGCCCTCCAGCACCTGCCCCGTCGCACTCACGTCGCCGTCGCGGTAGGCGTTCTTCAGCCGGAACTCCAGCCGGTCGATGCCCGCCTTTTCGGCCAGCCGGTCATAGAGCGTCTCCTGCATCACCGCCGCCTGTGGCACGCCAAAGCCGCGGAAGGCACCGGCGACCGGCCCGTGCGTGTGGATCGCCCGCGCCCGCGCCCGGACATGCGGCGTCCGGTAGGGGCCGGTCGCATGGACCGGGACGCGGTTCGCCACCGTCGGACCCCAGCTGGAATAGGCGCCGGTGTTGAAGATCCCGTCGAAATCCATGGCCGTCACCCGACCCTCGGCGTCACAACCGATCCGCGCCTGCATGCGCGCCGGATGGCGCTTGGTGGTCGAGACCATGCTTTCCGCCCGGCTGTAGACCATCCGGCAGGGCCGCCCGGTCTTCAGCGTCACAAGGCCCAGCAGCGGCTGCAGCGAGACATCGAGCTTCGAGCCGAACCCGCCGCCGACGGCGGAGGCGATGATGCGCACCCGCTCGGGCGGCAGGCCAAGGATCGCCGCCGTATCGTCGCGGTCCATATAGGGCGCCTGGGTGCAGGCGCGGACGACGAGGGTCTCGTCCTCCATCCAGGCCGCGCCCGCCTCGGGTTCGATATAGGCATGTTCGACGAAGGCGGTCTCGAACGCACCCTCGACGATGTGGGCGGATGCGGCCAGCGCGACCTCGGCCCCGCCCTGTTCCACGAAGCCCTGGATCAGCAGGTTGCCCGGCCGGCCGGCATGCAGAAGTCCGCCCGCCATCGCCGCCTCGGGATCGGTCAGAGCCGGGCGTTCGGCCCATTCCACCGGAAAGCCCGACAGGTCCGGCTCGGTCCCGTCTTCCTCGAAGGCAACCAGCGCCACCGCCTCGCCGCGAAACCGCGCCAGGCCCTCTGCCAGCGCCGGCTGGTCGGCGAAGGCGGGAATGACGCCGAAGGCGTTGCGGCCAGGAATATCAGCGGCGGTGAAGACATCAGCCACACCCCGCCGCGCGGCCTGCCAGGCGGCGATGTCACCGAAGCGGAAGGCGGCATGGGCATGGGGCGACCGCACGGCCCTCACCACCAGCCCGCCCTTCTGCCAGAGGTCGGCGCCAAACAGATCGCGCCCCGCGACCTTTTCCACCCCGTCCAGTCGCTGGATGCGGGCGCCGACCCCGCCCTGAACCTGATCCGGGACCGCGCCGCCCTGCCCCGCCGCAACCACGGCCGCGATGATCTTGCGATAGCCCGTGCAGCGGCAAAGAACCCCGCCCAGCGCTTCCTCGACCTCGGCCGCATCCGGCGCGGACCGCGTCTCAAGCAGGGCCGCCGCCGCCATCAGCATGCCCGGCGTACAGATGCCGCACTGCGCCGCGCCATGGGCGAGGAAGGCCGCCCGCAGCCGAGTCAGGATCGGGCTGTCCGCCTCGATCGTCAGGACCTCGGCTCCCAAGACCTGCGCGGCCGGCGTCAGGCAGGCGCAGACCGGCGCCCCGTCGACAAGGACCGTGCAGGCCCCGCAGTCGCCTGCATCGCAGCCGACCTTGGTGCCGACAAGCCCACATTCCTCGCGCAAGACCTCCGACAGCCGCCGGGTCGGGGCCACATCGACCGACCGGCGCGTGCCATTAAGGATGAAGCGGACTTCAGCCATCCGCCCCTCCCGCGAGCGCCGTCACGGCCCGCCGCACCAGTTCCGCCGCCGCCACCGCCCGGTAGGCGGCACTCGCCCGCACATCGCCGATGGGTGCCAGCGCCGCGGCCACATCCGCGTCGCGGACAAGGCCCGTAGCGTCCTCCAGCGATGCGCCTTCCAGCGCCGCCTCAACCGCCGTCAACCGCCGCGCCACCGGCGAACAGGCCCCGACCGCGATCCGCGCCAACGCCACGCGCCCCTCGCGCTCCAGAAGCCGGACCGCGATCGCTGCGATGGAAATCACCAGATATTTCCGCGCCCCCAGCTTCAAGAACGTCGACCGCCCCATCAGCGCCGCGCGCGGGATATGCACGGCAACCAGTATCTCGCCCGGCGCCAGCGCCGTCTGGCGCGGACCGGCGATGAAATCCTCAAGCGCCAGGCGCCGAATCCCATCCTGTGACGCCAGCTCGACCTCAGCCTCCAGCGCCAGCAGCGGCGGCAGGCCATCGGCGGCAGGCGAGGCATTGCACAGGTTCCCGCCGATCGTGCCCGCATTCTGAATCTGCCGCCCGCCAACCTCGCGCGCCGCTGCCTGCAGGGCGGCGAGCGCCGGTGGCAGCGTCGCGGCGGCAAGTGCCGCCCATGTCGTGCCTGCACCGATGCGCAGGCCCTCCCGGTCAAGCCTCAGGCCGGACAGGTCCTCCATGCCGGTGATATCCAGTATGCGGCCGCTCAATGCGCGCCGGTTCGTGGCCGGATAGAGGTCTGTCCCTCCTGCCAGCAAAGTCCAGCCGCCGCCCGCCAGAAGCGCGAGCGCGCCGGCAAGGCTTTCGGGCCGTTCATATGCCGCCTCGGCCGCCATCCGCTCAGCCCCTCCCCCGGGCCCCGGATCGTTTGCATGCAAATTATCCTGCGCGCGACCCGTTCTTCTGTCAACGCCCGACTGGCGCAGGCTTCAATCCATCCTCGCCCGCGGAACGCTTGCGCGCAAGAGCGGGACGGATTATGCCCCTGCCATGGCGACGGGCAAAAGCTACATCCTCGACGACCAGATCGGGTTCGTGCTGCGCCGCGTGACCCAGCGCCATCTTGCGATCTTCACCGATGCGATTCCCGAAGTCACCACAACCCAGTTCGCGGCCCTTGCCAAACTGGCAGAGATGGGTCCCCTGTCGCAGAACCTTCTCGGCCGCCTGACCGCGATGGATGCCGCAACCATCAAGGGCGTCGTCGACCGGCTGCGCAAACAGGACCTCATTGAAACCACCGCCGATCCCGACGACCGCCGCCGCCTGACCGTCAGCCTGACCGAAGCGGGCCGCGCGCTTTTCGAGCGCGTTTTGCCCGCGGCCCACGCGATCACTGCCCGCACCCTCGCGCCGCTGAGCGACGAGGAACGCCAGGCCCTGCAGGCCATCCTTCTCAAACTCGCTTGAGACCCGCGAAAAGCGGGTGACGGGCCAGTTGCATCTGGCATAAGATTTCGCCCGACGGGTCTGGAAAAGCGCCGTGTCCCGACGATATTGTGAATATGTTTAACATGAGGGAGCCCGATGGCCGACTTCAACGCCCAGATCCTCGAAAGCCAGAAGCAGGTCGCCGAGGCCCAGTCGAAAATCTCCGACCTGACCGCGCGGATCGATGCGGCACGCAGCAGTGCCGCGAACGGTCAGGCAATCGACATCGCCAATGCGACGCTTGAGGATGTGCACAAGCATGTCGATGTGATGAACGCCAATATCGCCGAGCTGATCATGGGGCTTGACGATGTGACGGCAGGCTTTTCCAAGGATTTCGACGCGATGCGCTCGAAGACCGGGTGGGAAAGCTTCATCGGCATCTTCTCCTCGGCCAAATCGGAATCGCTCCGGCAGGAACGGCTGCGTACGGCGAGTGTCGATGAAAAGCTGCAGGACCTGATCGCCAAATCCGACACGATCGTGAAGCTACTGGAAAACCAGCTGGCGACGCTGAACGAACATAAGGCGCGGGTGGAAAAGAACCTGACCGAGACGCTGACCGACCGCGAAACGACGGTTGGGGAGCTGGAACAGGTGCGCGCGATGCTGCAGGGGATGGACCCCAAGATCATCGAGCTGGAAAACAAGATTTCGGTGGAAACCGACGCCGCCGCCCGCACGCGGCTGGAAAGCGATCTGGCGGAACTGAACAAGCAGCACAACGCGCTGGTGCAGGAAGAACAGGTCAAGGTCGCGAAATCCCAGACGCTGGAACGCTATATCGAAACCGGCAAGACCTGGGTGGACAGCCTGCAGAACCAGGCGGCGACCCAGATGGTGCTGATCAACAAGCTGCAGACGGACACCAAGCAGCGCGTCGTCCTTTATGACGCGCTGACCAAGTCCTTGAAGACCGCCCAGCAGCAGGACGTGGCCCACCGGATAAACGAGATCGGTGTGGAGACCGACAAGGAAGCGCAGGCGGCGATGGCCGCCATCGGCGCAGCCACCAACGACCGGATGGCCGACATGCTGGAACGCCACGAGGGCGACATTGTCTTTGCCCGCAAGGTGCTGGAGGAAAAGGCCAAGGCCGACGAACGCTTCGCCCGCCGCTTCCAGGCGATTGTCGAGAAGCACGACAAGAACCTGTATGGTGGGTGATCCGTGCCCGAAACGGACCTGACCGATGACCACAAGCTCCTGACCGACGATCTCGCCGCGCGGCGCTATTTCCGCAAGTTCGACCGCATCACCCAGATGATGACCGGGGCGGCGGGGGCGATGCGCGGCGATGGCGGGCTTTCGGCCCTCGATCAGGAGGTGCTGGAAGGCTACGCGCGCGCCATTGCCTCGACCTTCAAGGCGCTGTCGATGAAGTACCTCGTGTCGGGGCGGCTGAAATCCGGCGCGCGGCATCTGACCATCGATTTTCACGAAAGCGGCTTTCCGGTCTTTCAGGAGATCGTGACGCTGGCCAATGACGCGGCGCAGGCCGCCACACATCTGAAGTCGCTGCCCGATCCCGACCGACTGAAGGACGAGATGATAAAGATCATCATCTCCGAACGCCGCCCGCCGGTCGAACTGCAGTATGCCATGTCGCAACGTCTCTATTTCCAGCGTTTGGCAGAAGGCGGACTCTTCTTCGCCCAGATGCACCCCGAAGCACGCTGGACCGGTGATCAGCCGAACGGCAGGCGGCGCTTCCTTATCCATTGGGCGGTCTATGACAGCCAGCTGAACGTGCCGGTCGTCTATCTGATGGACTGCGACGACAGCGGGCGGCGGGCGCTGCCGAAAGATGAGGGCCGCTGGCCCGCCGCGCAGGCGCATCTTCTGGCGCAATCGGTGGGCGGGCTGAAGCTCCTGACCATCGCCAAGGGCTTCGACACCGACTTTCCCGACCTTCACCCCAAGCGGCTCCGCCGTTTCTTCCTCGGGCCGATGTATTCCTCGGCCTATACCTTGCAGACCGGCCCGATCCGCGACGTGCTGCTGGAAGCGAAAGCCAGCGAGGGCGACGACTGGGCGCTTGCCTGGACAGTCGAGGAACTGGAAAGCGAGCGGACCGAGGTCGAGAACGGCTGGTTTTCCAAGGCCGAGCGCGAAGTCTTCCGCCTCGATCCGCTGACCGGCGGGCCCGATCAGGGCGCAAGCCGGATCGTCCGCAACATGGTGTTGCCGGAACGGGTCTTCCAGTCGCTGGCCGAGAAGGACCCGACCGGTTTTCGCGCTGTCCGAAAGTATGTGGCCAACCGGCAGGGAAAGATACTCTCGCATGACTGAGATGCCGCAGGAGAAGCCGCGGCGACCCGTCGTTGGCCTGCCGGATATTTTGGGAATTGCGGCCGGATTAACGCTGCTGTTCTTCCTGGTGGCCCGCCATCATCGTTATTTTCCGGACGATACTTTCATCACCCTTCGCTATGCGCGGAACCTGGCGGAACACGGCCAGCTTGCCTGGAATCTGGGCGAGCTGACCGAAGGCTATTCGAGTGCTCTGCATGTCCTGATGCTTGCTGGGATGATCAGCACAGGCATGGCCCCGGAAAGCGCCGCTTTTGCGCTGGCGACCGGATCGACCCTTCTTTTGCTTTTCATTGGTTTTTGCACCGCCCGGCTTATCCTTCGAGAGCCAAAGGATGCTTCGCTTCGCAGCCTCTGCTGGGTTGCATTCGCCGCGACACCCGCACTCGCCGTCTGGACCGCGGGCGGTCTCGAGACCATGCTGAATGCCGCACTCATGAGTGGCGGGCTTTATTTCGTCCTGAGACTGAGCCTCGACAGATCAAGGATTCTCCATGCCTGCATCGCCGGGACCCTGTTTTCTCTCGCCATCCTGACACGGCAGGACAACGCGCCGGTGATTGCAGCAGTGGCGCTGGTGACGCTGCTTGTTCCTGGCTGGGGGCGCGGCAGACGTTTGCTGATTGCAACCATCCTCGCCGGACTTCCTGCGGGAGTTGCGCTGGTCCATATGGCGGTGCGCCTGTCCGTATATGGGCTGGCTTTTCCGCTGCCGTTTTACGCGAAGACCGGTCTGCCGCTGTCTCTGCGCCTGAGCAATAGCCTTGAGTTCATGGCGTCTGACCTCATCTGGCTTCCTATCCTCGTGACCGGTATCGCGGCGGCTTTGGTCCTGGTTCGTCGATCTGCAAGTTTTGCGACGCTCATAGGCGCCATCTCGCTGTTGTCTCAGCTGATTTTCGTCACTTGGGCTGGTGGAGACCATATGCTTGCGGGACGACTGATCATCACCACCGTCTATTCGTCCCTCATCCTCATTTTAGAGCTTTGCAGAATTCAACCGCGCAGAATTGGCCTGGCATTTTCCACCGTCGCGGTGGCGGCAACGCTGCTTTCCGCTGGCACGCTGCGAACAAACATGACTGACGGCGCGGGCGCCATTGGCAAGATGGTTGCCAATCACATCGAAAAGAACTGGCCAGCTGGCAGCGTGATCGCACTCCACACCGCCGGCTCGACGCCGTTCTTTGCAAGCGACATGGTCTATATCGATATGCTGGGGCTCAATGACCCGCATATCGCGACCCGATCGGACATTCCTCTGATAACGGCCTATCAGCATTTCCCGGGTCACGCGAAGGGTGACGGCGCCTACGTCCTGTCGCGCAGGCCTGATTTCATCATTTCGGGTCTGGCCGAAGGCTCGCCGGTCGAAGAAAAATGGTTCCTCTCGGACGTTGAATTGGCCCAATCTCCCGAATTCGCACGCTGCTACAGACGCGAAACCGCCGAGATTGCCTACGACCGCAGCAGGATCACGCTGCTTTCGGACAATCCCTACCCCCTGATCTTCACCTACTACCGGCGCATCTGCGGCTGATCTGCAGGGCCCGATCGCATCGAGAAGGACGAGACCATGAGCCAGTCAGCAAGCGAGATGGAGCTGCGCGAAGACGATATCCGCAGCCATTATGCGGCGGCGGCGGAGATGCTGATGGGCATCGACCATGCCCCCCGCCTTGCGCAGGCGCGGCTGACGCTTGCCGCGCCCGAGCGTTCGCCAGAAATCTCGGCAATGAATCGCCGTTTTCGCTCGACGACGCCGGGGATGATCACACGGCAGATGTCACGGCCCGATGGGGTCCGGCTGATCGACCGGATCGCGGAAAGCGACGGCGACGATCCGCTGACTTCGGCCAAGCAGGCCGCCGTGACCCACGCCCTGCGCAGGGCGCTTTCGATCGCGCTGGCGGCAGGCGAGGCCTTTGCCGACCGCACCGGGCTTGGTGAGTTGAAGAAGGCCAATCTCGAAGCCCGCCTGCCCGCCGCGCGGCAAGGCGAGTTCGGCGAGCTTCTGGGTGCCGAGGCGCTTGTGGTTCTCTTCACCTTCGGCAATGCGCTGGCCTTCCTTCTGGCGGCTCAGGCCAGTGAACAGACGGTCGAGGTCGGCAGCGTTGACGAGGTTCTCACCGACAATACCCCCCTTGCCCTTCACGGCGCTCTCTGGGAACTCGACCAGATCATCGGGCTTCACGCCAAGAGTGACGACCTTCTCGTTGCGTCTGTCCTCGCCTACGCCGAACAACTGATGGCCAAAGTGGCGCTGCGGGCCGAAACCCATCCCCGCGTCCAGCCCTTCGCCGAGGCGAAATACCGGGTCGAGGCCGACGACTTCACGCTCGCGGGCTTCACCCCTGCCCGCAAGGCGCGCGGCACCACGCTCACCATGGCCTTCAAGAAGCCAGAGGAGGTGATCGGCAACCATATCGCCAAATATCAGGCGATGCGGCTCGCGAAGATGCTGATGGCCTATGATTTCGGGCGCAAGCTCAACCCGTTCGCCGAACTTGGCGGCTTCATCTTCACCTTCATGGGAGACGGCAAGCCCGGCACCGGCAAGACCACGCTCATCCAGATGATGGCGGGGATGATCAACGACTATTGCAAGATCGCGGGCTACCCGTTCCGTTACCAGAACCTCTCGATCGACAATGTCGACAGCTATCAGGGCAAGTCGGGCCAGAACGCCAAGGCCTTCATCAATAACGTGATGGACCCGGCCGTCATCGGCTTCGGCACCATCGACGACATCGACCAGGTCGCGGGCAAGCGTGGCGAGCGCGGGTCATCTGCCGGCCAGCAGGAGATCACGGCGGTGTTGATGGAGGCCTTTGCCGGCGCCAATACCGTGGTGCGCGGCAATGCGACCTTCGGCATGTTCTCGAACTACCCCGAGATGGTTGACGATGCGCTGCGCCAGCGGGCGGGAGCACGGTTTCTGGTGGACGGCCCGCAAAGCCGCGAGGATTACATCGACATCCTCGCCCTGCTTCTGGGCAAGAACCATGCGATCCCGGTGGGCCAACATGACCTTTATGCCGGGCAGGAGATCCGCAAGGCGGTGGCCGCCTCGTTCGAAGGCCATTCCCAGCCGCACGAGGACGGGCTGAAGGCGGTCTGGGCGGCGGTGGCCGAGAAGATCGGCCCCCTGGACACGCTCGCCAAGCTCGGAACCTACCTGAAAGCGATCCAGGAGGCTGACGGCCGCTTCACCGGCCGGGCGATCAAGAACATCACCGATGCGGTCAAGGTCCGCGCGATGGATTTCGAACTCCCTGACGAATGGATGGAAAAGCCTGACCTCTTCCTCTTCAAGGATTACGACACCAAGAAATCCATGATCGCCGACCTCCGCACGCCGATCACGGTCGAGATGGTGGTGCAGGAGATCAACCGCTATGCCGACAGCGAATTCCGCTATGCCGACAAATCCGACGAGGCGGCGATCGAAGGGGCCGTGCGCGACATGCGGCGGATGGAAGAGGCCAAGCGGCGGTATCTGGAGGGGAAGGGGTGAGCGCTGTAAGCGCCTAGCTTGTGGTCATACTCGCGTAACAAGCAAGGATGCCAGGGAAACCAAATGCAGCTACTCTTTGGAATCTTCATCGCGCCCGTTGCCGTCGTCGGGTTGCTAGCAGCCTGGAAGGCGGCCTCACCCGAGCCGGCTGCGGGAGCCTCGGAACTGGCAACGTTCAGGCGTAGCGCCATCATTACCTTCTTGGCGGCAGCGGCGTACGTCGGCCTGTTCGCTTTTGCGGCCGTCATCAGCGAATTCGATGGACTAGGCAATATACGCGATTTGGAAAGGTCGATTCTTCTGATCGGCGCCGGTGGCGCGGCAACCTTTGCATTCTCGGTTCTCAGTGTCGGAGGCTACACCGTCGCATACTTAGTTTTCGAATGGTTTCGCCGCCGATCAATCTGATCGGCTTTGCTAACTGTCTAAAGCAAAAGCCCGCAGGTTTCCCCACGGGCTTCCATTCCTTACTCCCCCTCGCCTCAGGCGGCGCGGGTGAAGAGCATGTCGTCGACCCTTTTCTGCGCGCCCGCAGCATCGACGCCGGAGACGGCGGCGATTTCGCGGGTCAGGCGGTCGAGGGCGGCCTCATAGAGCTGACGCTCGGAATAGCTCTGCTCGCGCTGGTCGTCGGTGCGGAAGAGATCACGCACCACCTCGGCGATCGCCATCAGGTCGCCCGAGTTGATCTTCTGTTCATATTCCTGGGCGCGGCGCGACCACATCGCCCGCTTCACCTTGGCCTTGCCCTTCAACGTCTCGAGCGCCTTCGTCACCATATCGGGGCTCGAAAGCTGGCGCATGCCGATCTCGGTCGCCTTGTGGGTCGGCACGCGGAGCGTCATCTTGTCCTTCTCGAACGAGATCACGAACAATTCGAGCTTGATGCCCGCGATCTCCTGCTCTTCGATCGACATGATCTTGCCGACGCCATGCGCCGGATAGACCACGAAATCATCGGGGCGGAAGTCGGATTTCTTCACCTTCGTCATTCAGTCCTATCCTCGTACCTGTCCTGCACCGACAAAGAAACCGAACGCCGACGAACCGCCGCACGCAGGGTTTGAACCGTGTCGCTGAAAAGGCCGCCGTTGCCGCAGCAATCGGTGGCCCCCATGTGCCCTCATCCAGTTGTAACGAATATATAGCAGAAAAATGGCCGTTCCAAAAGGTCCACGTTACCCGAGCGCCAGCGGTTTCGCGCGAAACCCGGCGCTCGGGAAGCGATCGAGCCCCGAAAAGCGGCCATGACGCTGCGGAAGGCGGTGGCCGCAGCGAATCAGATCAGACCTCGTCAGTCGCCGCTGCCGGCCGCCTCCGAGAAGTACTTCTCGCGCTTGCCGGTCTCGCCGTCGCGTGCCTCGGCCTCGGGCAGCGGGTCCTTGCGCTGGGTGATCACCGGCCATTGTTCGGAATATTTCCGGTTGAACTCGACCCATTCCTCCATCGCCGGTTCCGTATCGGGGCGGATCGCGTCGGCCGGGCATTCGGGTTCGCAGACGCCGCAGTCGATACATTCATCCGGATGGATGACCAGCATGTTCTCGCCTTCGTAGAAACAATCGACCGGGCAGACCTCCACGCAGTCGGTGTATTTGCAGGCGATGCAATTGTCGGTGACGACATAGGTCATGGTGGGCGTCCAGAAAGCTCTTGTCGCTGCTACCTAGCCCCGGACGCCGGATCATTCAAGAAGGGAGCGGGCCGGAGCCTGCGGGAAAGAAAGATGTCGGTCGGGCGCCCGTCACGGCGGAAGATCATTCGCCCGGCGACGGCTCAGCCGGATCGGAGGTTCCGCCGGCCTCGGCGTAAAGCGTGCGCGCCTCGGTCGCGGGGCCGCGCCTTGTGCCGCAGGACAGCACGCGGACGACACGTATCTCGCGGTTAAGTGCAAAGGTCAGCACATCGCCCGGGCCTACGGCGTGGGCAGGTTTCATCACATGCGCGCCATTCAGCCGCACATGGCCCGCCTCAATGAGCGCCGCTGCCAGGCTGCGGCTTTTCAGGAACCGCGCCTGCCAGAGCCATTTGTCAAGGCGGATGCGGCCTTCCACAGGGATCAGAGCTTGTCGCGCAGCCCCATCAGCGCGGCGGCAAAGGGATTGTCTGGGTCGATGCGGGCTTCGCGGCGTGGCGCCTTGGCTTCGAACTGGCGGGGCTGGTCTTCGCGGCGGTCCCGGCCGGGCTTGCCCTTGGGGCCGCCCTTGTGGTCGCCCCGCCCCTCGCGGCGGTCCTTGCGCTCGCCCTGCGGGCGGTCGTCGCGCTTCTCGCGTGGCGCGCCTTCCGGGCGCGGGCGGCGGTCGCGACGCTCGCCACCTTCACCCTCGGTTCGGGGCTGGCTCGGCTCGCGGCCCTGATCGCGACGCGGCCCACGGTCGGGGCGCGGGCGGGGTTTCGGCGCCCAGGTGAAAGTGTAGAACACCTCGGTTTCGGTCACGGTCTGGATAGCGACCTCTTCCTCGGTGATCGGGTTCACGGGTTGATCGCCTTCGGCGCTTTCAGCGGCAACCGGCTCGGCCTTGACCTTCTCGCGCTCGCCGCGTTCGGCCTTGTAGCCAAGGCCGCCCATCAGGTCGGCGAACTGTTCAAGTGTCATGCCGGTGATCGACAGCATGTCCGGGATCGCCTCGAACCCCGCGCGGCTGTCCTTCTGGCGCAATATGTCGGCAAGCCGTTCCAGCATGTCGATACGGATCGCGCGCGCGCCCGCCGGATGATAGCCCGCAAGCACGTAATTGCCCTTGGGCACGTCCGGCAGATGCGGAATGGTCACAAGGCCCGGCGGCGGGCTGGTCAGGAACTCCGCCTGATCGTTCGCAAGCGACCAGAGGAGGAGCCTCAGCCGCGTCGGTGCGGGTTTCAGAAGCGCGGGCAGGAAGATCGTATACTGGCCGAAACGCACGCCGTGCTTGCGAAGCGCCCCGCGCGCTTCCTGATCGAGCGCTTTCACCTCGTCTGCCACGCCTTCGCGCGGCAGGACGCCCATCTGCTCGACCAGGCGGAAAGCGAAGCCGCGGGCAAGGCCCGTCAGCGTCTCGTCGCGCCCCATGGCCAGCAGCGGCTCGAACGCGGCGGCGATCTTGCGGTCGATGAAATGCTGCAAACGCCGACGGACCTTTTCGGCCACGTCATAGCCTGCTTCTTCGTCGACAAACGCCTCGACCTGCGGCTTCATCGCATCGGCGCCCTTCACGAGCTTGCCGACGGCATGCGCGCCCCACATCAGACCGCCCTGATCGGTGAAGTCGAGTTCGGTATCGGGCGCGTTGTAGAACCGGTCGGCCCTGAGATGGAATTCAGGGCGCAGCGCCTCGTATGCCGCCTGTTTCAGGGTGCGTCCCTCGTCCGGCGTGGCGCTCGCATCCCCTTGGAAGCGGAAGCCTTCCAGACGGCCGACGAACTCGCCCTCGACCGTCACCTCGCCCTTGTCGTTCACCTCAGCCACAAGGCTCTCCTTCTGCTTGAGCCGGCGGAGGAGAACGCTCGTCCGCCGGTCCACAAATCTCTGGGTCAGCCGCGCATGCAGCGCATCCGACAGGCGGTCTTCTACCGCGCGGGTTTCGTCCCGCCAATGGCTTTCATCATCGACCCATCCGGCACGTTGCGCAACGTAGGTCCATGTCCGGATATAAGCCAGACGTTTGGAAAGCGTATCGATGTCGCCCTCCGTCCGGTCAATGCGCTTGATCTGTTCGGCCAGCCAATCGGCGGGAACACGCCCCTTACCCTGCAGGTAGTCGAAGATACGGGCCAGAAGCGTCGCGTGTTCGTTAGAGGAAATCGCGCGGAAATCGGGGATACGGCAGACATCCCACAGAAGCCGCACATCACGCGGCGCCTGCGCGCGCTTGCGGATTTCGGGCCTGTCGGCAAGGCTTTTCAGCGCCAGAAGATCGTCTGCATCGCGGCCCCGGACCAGCCATTCGCCCTTTGGCGAAGTTTCCAGGGCGCCGATCAGCCGGTCGACCGAGCCGAAATCGAGATCGGAAGACCGCCAGCTCAGCCTTTGGATCGGCGAGAAACGGTGATTTTCGATGGCGTCCACGATTTCATCGGAAATGGGCGAGGCCTCGCCCGTCACCCCGAAGGTGCCCGGCGCCATGTGCCGCCCTGCCCGACCGGCAATCTGCGCCAGTTCGTGCGGGAATAAAGACCTTATGCGGCGGCCGTCGAATTTCGCGGTGGCTGAAAAGGCGACATGGCCGATATCGAGATTGAGCCCCATGCCGATCGCATCGGTCGCCACAAGAAAATCGACATCGCCGTTCTGGTAGAGCTCGACCTGCGCATTGCGCGTACGGGGGCTCAAGGCCCCCATTACCACCGCGCAGCCGCCCTTCTGGCGGCGGATCAGTTCGGCGATGGCATAGAGGTTGTCGACCGAGAAAGAGACGATGGCACTGCGCGACGGCATGCGGCTGATCTTCTTCGATCCGGCGTAGGAAAGCGTCGAAAACCGCTCCCGCCTGAGGAACTGCGCCTTCGGCACCAGCGCGGCTATGGCCGACCGCATCGTGTCTGAACCAAGAAACAGCGTCTCGTGCAGGCCGCGCGCGTTCAACAGCCGGTCGGTGAAGACATGGCCGCGCTCGGGGTCGGCGCAGAGCTGGATTTCGTCCACCGCCAGAAAATCGGCGCCGATATCGGTGGGCATCGCCTCGACCGTGCAGACCCAATATTGCGCGCGTTCGCCGACGATCCGCTCTTCGCCCGTCACCAGTGCGGCGACCGACGGCCCGCGTGCCGCGACGATCCGGTCATAGACCTCGCGGGCCAGAAGCCTGAGCGGTAGACCGATGACGCCCGTGCGGTGTGCCAGCATCCGCTCAATCGCGTAATGGGTCTTGCCGGTATTCGTCGGTCCGAGGACCGCGGTGATCCTCGCTTGCGCGTTCATTGGGCCCGCTCCTAAAGTTCGGTGCCCGAGAGTTCCTGCTCCAGCGCCTCAGCCGCCTGACTTATGCCGTCCTGATGCGGATGTATAGCGAGAGAGGCGCGGAAGGCCTTCAGCGCCTGCTCCTTGCGGCCAAGCTCCTGCAGGATGAGGCCAAGGCCGGAAATGGCGCCGAAATGGCGCGGCTCCAGCGCGAGGACATGCTCGATATCCGACACCGAAGGGCCGAACCTGCCTTCAAGGAAGAAGGCGGTCGCGCGGGCATTCCAGCCCTCGGCGAACTCCGGCGCCTGATCGGTCAGGGCGGTCAGATGTTCGATGGCTGCGTCGAAATCGCCAGCCTCCATCGCTTCCTGTCCGCGCTTCAGCAGAAGGTCAAAGGCAGGCGAGCCCGACTTTTCCCATTCGGCGAGGATCTGATTCTGCGCCCTCTCCCATCCCGGATTGGCCGGATCGGCCAGCTCGGTGAACAGGCGATTCATCAGCGCTTCGTGGCTTTCCTGCTGCGCAAAGGCCGAATCCAGCAGAAAAATCGCCATCACCGCGCCCCAAAGCGACGCAACGATATGTTTGCGATAGTGAGACAGGCTAAGCATAACGACATCAATCTAGCGCAATCGGGCCGGAATGCGAGAGCGCTGGTCATCACAAACGGAGGAAGAGGCATGAGCACGACGATCGACAAGGCGGTGGAGACCTTGAACACCAAGCTCGCGAACGGATTTGCAGGATCGGCCAAGATCGTGATCAAGGACGAAGGCGCGATCATGCTGGACGGCAGCGGTGCGCGCGCAGGCGACGAAGATGCCGACGTTACCCTGACGGCGAGCGCGGAGACCTTCCTTGGCATTCTCGACGGCAGCGTCAATCCGACGGCGGCCTTCATGATGGGCAAGCTGTCGGTCGACGGCAACATGGGGCTGGCGATCCAGCTCGGCTCCGCCCTGTCGTGACCGGGGCCGGCACGCCAGCCGACATGTCAGGCGAGGCGCCGTTTCATGCCGATGTGGCCGAGGCGCCGGGCGGCGTTCTCTGCCGCTGGCTGACGGCTGCCGATGGCGTGCGCATCCGTGCCGCCTTCTGGCGGGCGGGCGAGAAGGGGACGGTGCTCCTCTTCCCCGGCCGCACCGAGTATATCGAGAAGTACGGGCCCGCCGCCGGGGAATTCAGACGGCGCGGCTTTGCCATGGCGACGATCGACTGGCGCGGCCAGGGCCTGGCCGACCGGCCTCTGCCCGACCGGATGACCGGCCATGTCGGCCGGTTCCGCGACTACCAGCTCGACGTTGCCGCACTTCTGGCCGAGGCGCGCGCGGAACGGCTGCCGGAACCCTATTTCCTCGTCGCCCACTCTATGGGCGGCGCCATCGGCCTGCGCGCGCTGCATGAAAACCTCCCGGTGCGCGCCGCCGCCTTCTCGGCGCCGATGTGGGGGATACGCATCCATCCCGGCCTGAGGCCCGCCGCTTGGGCGCTGTCGACCCTCAGCCGCCCGGCGGGTTTCGGCCATTCCTATGCGCCCGGCACCTCGCCGGTGACCTATGTCGCCGAGGCGCCCTATGAGGACAATGTACTGACAACCGATCCCGAGATGTACGCCTTCATGCAGCGCCAGATCGGCGCGCACCCGGACCTGGCGCTCGGCGGCCCGTCGCTCCATTGGCTGAACGAGGCCTTGCACGAATGCCTGGCACTTCGCCGCCTCCCCGCGCCGACCTACCCCTGTCTGACCGCGCTTGGCACCCGCGAACGCGTGGTCGATACCGGTCCCGTCCATCGGGTGATGGCGAAATGGCTGGGTGGCAAGCTCGACATGATCGAAGGCGCCGAACACGAGGTGATGATGGAACGGCCTGCGATCCGCGCGCATTTCTATGATGCCGCTGCGGCGCTTTTCGAACGCAATCGCTGAGGCAGGACGGTCGCGGAGCGCCCCGATTTCTTTCAAAGAAATCGGACCGGAACCTTTGAAAGGTTCAGGCGCGCCAGACCTTCAGACCGGTATCTTCTGGAAGCTCGTCCTGAGCGCCTCGGACCAGGCCTCGCTCATCGCGCGGAAATCCTGATCGCCCGCCTCGATCCGCCGCTCGACCGTCACCTTCAGCGCGTCGCGCGGAATGACCGCCAGATCGAGCGGCATGCCGACCGACAGGTTCGAGCGCAAGGTCGAATCCATCGACAGAAGCACCGCCTTCTGCCCGTCGGCCAGCGAGGTCTCGGGACGGACCACCCGGTCGAGGATCGGCTTGCCGTACTTGTGCTCGCCGATCTGCAGGAAGGGCGTATCCTCGGTCGCCTCGATGAAATTTCCCTCGGGGTAGATGAGAAAGAGCCGCATCGCGCCGTCCTTCCGCTGGCCCGCGACGATCATCGAGGCCGACGCACTCTGGCGCATCGATGCCATCTTCTCGTCCACTGCGGCCCGCACCCGCGACAGCGTGTTGCCGATGATCTCGGCCACCTTCAGCATGGTCGGCGCAATCAGGATCGAGCTGTCGCCTGTCGCCTCGGGGTCTTCCATCGCCTCACGCAGTTCGGCGATCGTGGTCTGGGTGACCGACAGGCTGCCCGCCGTCATGATTACGATGACCCTCTCCCCCGGCACCTCGAAAGTGAACATCTTGCGGTAGGTCGCGATATTGTCGAGCCCGGCATTGGTGCGCGTGTCCGACAGAAGGACCATGCCGTCGTTCAAGAGAAGGCCAACGCAATAGGTCATCTTTTCTTTCCGCCTAGTCCGCACCCGGCCTGATTATTGCTGCTGAGCCCTTACCGCAACCTCAACATTCAGGCTTTCCGTCGCCGCCCCCACGGCAACGCCCC
This sequence comes from Frigidibacter sp. RF13, assembly GCF_026626305.1. GTDB lineage: Bacteria > Pseudomonadota > Alphaproteobacteria > Rhodobacterales > Rhodobacteraceae > TMP-24. Next base: position 594,093 of record NZ_JAPNUE010000001.1, read on the forward strand.
GGATCGGCGCGGCATCCCGCGCGTCGAGGCCCGAGCCAAGCCGGATATAGCGGTCATCCGGGCAGCAGCGGTTCGCCGGATCGAAGCCGATCCATCCCAGCCCGTCGACCCAGACCTCGGCCCAGGCGTGCGCCGCCTCATGCGGCGCGCCGGAGGCATCGGCGAAGAGATAGCCCGAGGCATAGCGCGCGGGCAGGCCTTGCGCGCGCGCCATGGCGATCAGCGCATGGGCATGGTCTTGGCAGACCCCCTCGCCCAGCGCCAGCGCTTCGGCGGCCGTCGTATGGGCCTCTGTCACGCCGGGCCGGTAGGCGATGCGCTCCGATACGGCGGTCGAGAGCCGATGGGCGAGGTCCAGCCCGCCGCTGGCGCCATCGGCCGCATCGCGCGCCAGCGTCAGAAGCGCCGTGTCCGCGACAGTGGCCTCGGTTTCGCGCAGATAGGCAGAGGGTGACACATGTTCGCGGTGGCCACGCAGGATGCCCGCCATGTCGGTCGTCTCGACCGTACCTTCGACGCGGACCCGAAGTTCGCTGATCGGGCCACGAACCGACCAGCTTTCGATCCAGTCGCCAGCCCCGTCGCGGAACGAGCCGCCCTTGGTGCCGCCCTCGACCTGGAGCATCCAGCTTGCCGTGCGCTGCCCGTCGGTGCGCGAGGGCGTCAGGCGCAGGCTTTGCACCGCGCCCCGCACAGGGGCGGCATAATGATAGGTGGTCACGTGGGAAACGGTCAGGATCATCTCGCCTCTCCGCTCAGATACTGATCCTGCACAAGGCTCGCGAGCCCCGCCATCTCGCCCACGAACCGCGTCAGGAATTCATGCAGCCCCTCGTCGAACACTTCCTCTACCGTCAGTTGCGAGAAATCCTGCATCAGCGTCGCGGCGCGGGTCTGGGCGGGGGTCCGACGGTCATATTCCTCGGCCAGCGCGCTCAAGTTTTCGTGCGCGCCGGTCAGCGAGGTATAGAGCGAGCGCGGCATCCGACGATTGAGGATCAGGAAATGCACGACCTTGGCCGCGGTGATCTCGCCGCCATAGGCCCAGTGGAAGGCCCGCTGCGCCGACAGCGCGCGCAGCAGCGTCATCCATTGATGGGTATCGAGGCCCGAGCCCACATAATCGGCCTTGGGCAGCAGCACGTAATATTTCACGTCGAGGAGGCGCGCGGTATTGTCGGCGCGTTCGATATGCGAGCCGAGCCCGAGGAAATGATAGCCGTCGTCGCGCAGCTTCGTCGCGGCGATCGCCCCTCTGAGCATCGAGGTATGGCGCGTCGTCCATTCGGTCAGACGGCTTAGTTCCAGCTTGCCGCGCTCGGTTTTTTCCAGCTGCCGCAGTTCCTGAAAGGCGGTGTTAAGCGCATCCCAGACCTGGCTCGTCAGAGCGGTGCGCACGATCCGGCCGTTCTCTCGCGCGCGCTCGATGCAGGAGGCGACCGAAGACGGGTTGTCGCGGTCGAAGAAGAGATAGCTTTCGATATTGCGCTGGACGGTTTCGCCATATTTGGCGCGGAACCCTTCGGCGGTGCCCGAGGCCTGCAGGAGTGAATCCCAGTCGTCGCGGAAGCCCTGGCCCGCAGACGAGGGTAGAAGCGTAATGCGCGAGCCCACGTCGAGAAGCCGCGCGGTCATTTCGGCCCGCTCCATATAGCGGCCCATCCAGAAGAGGTTTTCGGCGGTCCTACTCAGCATGATCTCACTCCGCCAGAACCCAGGTATCCTTGACCCCGCCGCCCTGCGACGAGTTCACGACAAGCGAGCCTTCGGTCAGCGCGACCCGCGTCAGCCCGCCCGGCACCAGTTCGATCTGTTCGCCCACGAGGCAATAGGGTCTGAGGTCGACATGGCGGGGGGCGACGCCTTCCTCGACGAAAGTGGGCGTCGTCGACAGCGCCAGCGTCGGCTGGGCGATATAGCCCGCTGGGTCCGAGGCGAGCTTGTCCCGGAAGGCCTCTATCTGCTCTTTCGATGCCTTCGGGCCGACGAGCATCCCGTAGCCGCCCGAACCATGGACCTCTTTCACCACCAGTTCCGGCAGATGGTCGAGGACGTATTTCAGATCCTCGCTCCGCCCGCATTGCCAGGTGGGCACATTCTGCAGGATCGGCTCTTCGCCCAGATAGAAGCGCACCATTTCGGGAACGAACGTATAGACCGCCTTGTCATCGGCCACGCCCGCGCCGGGCGCCGAGGCAATGGTGACCCCGCCCGAGCGATAGACATCCATCAGCCCCGGCACGCCCAGCATGGAATCGGGGCGGAAGCACAAAGGATCGAGGAAAGCATCGTCGATCCGCCGATAGATCACATCGACCTTGCGCGGGCCTTCCGTGGTGCGCATCCAGACGAAGCCCGCCTCGACGAACAGATCAATCGCCTCGACAAGTTCCACCCCCATCAGGTCGGCGAGGAAGGAATGCTCGTAATAGGCCGAGTTGAAATGGCCCGGCGTCAGGATCACCACCGTCGGCTCATGGTCGCATTTCTTTGGCGCGACCGAAGCAAGCGTGCGGCGCAGGACCTCGGAATAACTGTCGATCGGCTCGATGCGGTTTTCCCGGAACAGCGTGGGAAACATCCGCATCATGATCTCGCGGTTTTCCAGCATGTAGCTGACGCCCGACGGCGTGCGGCAATTGTCCTCGAGCACATAGAAATCGTCCGGGCCGGTGCGCACGATATCGATGCCGACGATATGGCTGTAGACGCCCTTCGGCGGCGTGAAACCCGCGACCGCCTTTTCATAGGCCTCGTTGCCATAGACCAGATGCTGGGGAATGCGGCCGGCCTTCACGATCTCGCCGCGCCCATAGACATCGACCAGAAAGGCGTTCAGCGCGCGGGCGCGTTGCTTGATGCCCTTTTCCAGCCGCCGCCATTCGCTTTGGGTGAAGACGCGCGGGAACATGTCGAACGGGATCAGCCGGTCGGGATCGCCACCTTCGCCATAGACGGCGAAGGTGATGCCGATCCGGCGGAAAAGCGCCTCGGCCTCCTCCTGCTTCATCGTGCGAAATTCGGGTGGCATGGCCGCGACCCAGTCTTCCAGCCGCGCATAGGGCGCCCGCACACGACCACCGTCGAACATTTCGTTGAAATAGCTTACTGCCATGACCCGCCCCCCGAACCGGCAAAGCCACCCGCCGGTCGGGGAAGTATGGGCGCCAAAACAGCGGGCGGTAAACGGGCAGACTGACTGGTTATCCGGACAATCTGCCTGAAAATCTGATCAGATAGGCGGTTTGAGGCTTAGCCGACAGCGCGACGATAGAGATGCCAGGTAGCATGGCCGAGGATCGGCAGGGTCACCGCAAGCCCCAGAAGCAGCGGGACCGAACCGATCACGAGGCCTGCAACCACCACCGCGCCCCAGGCCAGAACCGGGCCGGGGCTGAGCTGCATCAGCCGGATCGAGGCCGCAACGGCGCGCGCGAGGCCGACATCGCGGTGGACCAGGATCGGGAAGGACAGGATCGAAAAGGCCAAGGCGACCAGTGCAAAGAGAAAGCCAAGCGGGATGCCGATCACCATCATCATCCAGCCGCCCGAGGTGCCGAGCACGGCTGACAGAAAGCTCGTTGTATCAGGATAGGCCGCGCCGCCCATAGTGAATTCATGGACGAACCAGGCGCTGACGATCCAGAGGAAATACCAGCAGCCAAGGCCGAGCGCGAGCAGGAGGATGCCACCGAAGCCCGGCGCCCTTAGCACATTCAGCGTATCGGCCCAGACCGCGCTCTCGCCACGTTCGCGCCTACGGCTGAGCTCGTAAAGGCCAAGCGCCGCGACCGGCCCGACCAGCGCAAAGCCCGACAGGACCGGAAAGAGTAGCGGCAGCACGCCCTTGTTGAAGGCAAAGCCCATCAGGCACAGGCCAATGACCGGATAAAGCAGACAGGCCATGATCACATCGCTGCGGAAATGCAGGAAATCGTCCACCCCGGCCTTCAGCGCCGCGCGAATGTCACCGTAGGTTATCGCATGCACCTCGGGCAGTTCGCGCACCTCGCCCTCGACCGCGTGCTGTGCGGCATGCGCCACCTCGCGGCCCGCCTTGCCGATGTTCTTCGCCCCCCAGGAGAGCGGATTGCCGATCGTCGATACCATGGAACGCCTCCCTCGCGCTTTGTGCTGCCGTCCGTTCATCACGGGCGGCCCTCGGGCGACCGGAAGTGCGGCCTGCCTCAGGCCTCCGTACAACCAGTCTAGCACGAATGCGCTCACCTCGCCTTCACTTTCCCGCAACTCTATGCCGTAGACTTGTCTTTCCGGCGCCCGGCTGCCTATCTAACGTCCGACACAGGAAAGGACCCACCGATGCCCATCGCCCCGCCCCGCCCCGTCTTCGACGCGAATGCAACCGCGGGCGGCGCGCTCGGGCCCCTGCCCGACTGGGATCTGTCGGACCTTTACACGGCCGAGGACGCGCCGGAACTCACGCGTGACATGAAATGGCTTGAGGGCGAATGCGCGGCTTTTGCTCAGGACTATGAGGGCAAGCTCGCCACGCTCGACCCCGCCGCCATGCTCGCCTGCATCCGCCGCTACGAGCGGATCGAACAGGTCAGCGGGCGCGTGATGTCTTACGCAGGCCTGCGCTATTACCAGAACACGATGGATGCAGGCCGGGCGAAATCCATGTCCGACTGCCAGGACCGGATCACCACCCTCACCACGCCGCTTGTCTTCTTCAGCCTCGAATTCAACCGGATCGAGGATGAAGCCTATGTGGCAACCTTCACGGCCGGTCCGGAGATCGCTCGCTACAAACCTGCGTTCGACCGGATGCGCGCCATGCGGCCCCATCAGCTTTCGGATGAGCTGGAACGCTTCCTGCATGACCAGTCCGTCGTCGGCGCCTCGGCCTGGAACAAACTGTTCGACGAGACGATGGCGGGCCTGACCTTCGAGGTGGCGGGCGAGGCGGAACCCCTGAGCCTTGAAGCCACGCTCAACCTGCTGTCCGAGCAGGACAGGTCGAAGCGTGAGGCAGCGTCTCGTGCGCTCGCTGCGGTTTTCGGCAAGAACATCAAGCTCTTCGCCCGCGTTCATAACACACTGGCCAAGGAAAAGGCGGTCGAGGACCGCTGGCGCAAGATGCCCTCGCCACAGGCTGCGCGCCACCTCTCGAACCATGTCGAGCCCGAGGTGGTCGAGGCGCTGAGGAATGCGGTGGTCGCCGCCTATCCGCGCCTCTCGCACCGCTACTACGCGCTGAAGGCCAAATGGATGGGCCTTGAGAAGCTGCAGGTCTGGGACCGGAACGCGCCCCTGCCGACCGAGGAGGTCCGCACCATCGGCTGGGACGAGGCGCGCAAGACCGTGACCGAGGCCTACCGCGCCTTCTCGCCCGATCTGGCCGACCTGCTCACGCCCTTCTTCGACAAGGGCTGGATCGACGCGGGCGTGAAGCCCGGCAAGGCGCCGGGCGCCTTCGCCCATCCGACGGTGACCGATGCCCACCCCTATGTGATGCTGAACTATCTCGGCAAACCGCGCGACGTGATGACGCTCGCGCACGAACTGGGCCACGGCGTCCATCAGGTGCTCGCCGCACCGCAGGGCGAGATTCTCGCCAACACGCCGCTGACGCTCGCCGAAACCGCATCCGTCTTCGGCGAAATGCTGACCTTCCGTGCGCTTCTGGCGGGCGCGAAGGACAAGACCGAGCGCAAGACCCTGCTCGCTGGCAAGGTCGAGGACATGATCAATACCGTCGTCCGCCAGATCGCTTTCTACGATTTCGAATGCAAGCTGCACGCCGCACGGGCGGAAGGCGAACTGACGCCAGAGGATATCAACGCCCTATGGATGTCGGTGCAGGGCGAAAGCCTCGGGCCTGCCTTCGAGTTCATGGACGGGTATGAGACTTTCTGGTCCTACATTCCGCACTTCATCCATTCGCCCTTCTATGTCTATGCCTATGCGTTCGGCGACGGGCTGGTGAACGCGCTTTATGCCGCCTATGCCGAAGGCCTGCCGGACTTCGAAGCCAAATATTTCGACATGCTGAAAGCGGGCGGATCGAAGCACCACAAGGACCTGCTCGCCCCCTTCGGGCTCGACGCCTCGGACCCGAAATTCTGGGACAAGGGCCTTTCGATGATCGCAGGCATGATCGACGAACTGGAAGCGATGGAGGGCTGACGCGGCGTCAGTTTCTGCCCCCCTTGTTTTGTGATGGGTGACGCGTAGTCTCCCCTCGCGAACAACCGGGGGGAGCGCCGTGCGCCATATCATCGTCAAGCTGATCGCCTTCCTGATCGTCGTCGGTCTTCTCGGATTCTTCACGCTCGGCCCCGGCATCGTCGACAAGGGCCAGAACCCGGTCCTTGCCCACGATCCCTGGCCGGTCAGCCCGGCGGCTCAGGCACTGCATGACAAGCTGATCATCGGCGACTGGCATGCCGACCCGCTTCTGTGGGACCGCGACCTGACCGAGCGGTGGGACCGTGGCCAGATGGACCTGCCGCGGCTGATCGAGGGCAACGTGGCGCTACAGGTCTTCACCACGGTGACGAAAAGCCCTTCCGGCCTCAATTACGAGGAAAACTCCGCCGAGGCGCGAGATGACATCACGCTGCTCTTCATCGGCCAGCTCCGCCCGCTCAGCGCCTGGAAGAACCTGACCTACCGGGCGCTGGATCAGGCGCGGCAACTGGCGCTCGCGGCGGAAAAGGCGCCGGAGATGCTGACCATCCTCCGGACGCGTGGCGATCTGGACGCGATCCTTGCCGCGCGCGCCAAGGGCGCCAAGACCGTGGGCGGCATTCTCGGCGCCGAGGGCGGGCATGCGCTCTCGGGCGATATCGCCAATCTCGACAAGCTCTATGATGCGGGCTTTCGGCTGATGGGGCTCATGCATTTCTTCGACAATGAGCTTGGCGCCTCGTTGCATGGACAGGCAGGACAAGCCGAGGGTCTGACCGACTTCGGCCGTGAAGTAGTCAAGAAGATGGTCGAGAAGAAGATGATCATCGATCTCGCGCATGCCTCGCCCAAGATGGCGCGCGAGGTCTTGGACATGGTCGACGTACCGGTCGTGGTCAGCCATACCGGCATCTACAGCCATTGCCAGACGGTCCGGAACTTCCCCGACGATCTGATGAAGGCGATCGCCGACGAGGGCGGTCTGATCGGCATCGGCTACTGGCCGGACGTGATCTGCGACCCCTCGCCCAACGGCGTGGCCTCAGCCATCGTTGCCGCCGTCAATCTGGTGGGCGCCGACCATGTCTCGCTCGGCTCGGACTTCGACGGGTCGGTGACAACGGCCTTTGACACGTCGGAACTCGCTGCGGTGACGCAGGCGCTGATGGATGCGGGGCTGGACGAGACGACCATCGCCAAGGTGATGGGCGGCAATATGGTGGCCTTCCTGAAAGACGCCCTGCCCGAGTGATCGCTTAAGGCGAGCGCACGACAAGCCCCGACCTGGATCACAGCGCCAGCACATCCTCGAAATGGGCGGCCAGATCGCGCAGCGGCAGGCCGGTCAGGTCCTTGCTCAGTTCTGCATGAACCGAACGAGACTGCGGGCCAGAGAGCTTGCGCCTCAGCAGTCCCAGGACCTTGGCCGGTGCCACAAGCACCAGCCGCTCTGGCAGAAGGTCCTGCCATTGCCGGTCCAGCGCCTCGATCACATGGCTGACAAAGGCCTGCCGGTCCTGCTCCTCAATCGATCTGCGGGGCTCAACACCATGCCGGACCTGGCCAGCGGGGCCGTGGTGGGACTGATAGATCTCTCGCTCAGGCGCGCCCATCTCCTCGGGGAACTGCCGGGACGAGAGACCGGCAAGCTCGCTCAGGCCCTTGCCGACACCGTCATTGACAAAAAACCGCGCAACCCGGTCATCAGCGATCAGGATAAGCGTCCGGACAGGTTTCATTTCAGGATCCTTTCTCTGTCGCATCGACAGGTTAGAACCCTTCCCCTTAGGCGCCTTGACGTGCGTCAAAGGCTGATTTCACCCGCAAACACGCCGTCGATCATCGCCTGCGTGCCCTTCGCATCTTCAAGCGACCATATGTACGGCGCGCCCTCCCGGACGGTCCGGCCAAAGGCCTCGACCTGAGTGCGGTACTGGCGCGCGCCCGGGAAGCGCTCGATGTGATCCGCCTGTCCGGGACGAAACATGTGAAGCTGCGCCTCGCCGAAGAGGCCCGCGTTGAACGGGCCGGTCATGCGGATCAGGCCCTTTTCTCCCTGAAACACCACCTCCTGCCGGGGCGGCAGCCGCATCGAGGTGAGCGCGCCATAGGTGAAGCGCCCCGAGGGGCCTTCCATGTCGGCCCAGACCTGCGTCGTCACATCGACGCCATTCTCGCGGAGGATCCGCGATTTCAGCGCGACCGGCTCCGCCCCGGTCACCCAGCGCACCGAGCCATAGGCATAGACGCCGATATCGGGCACCGATCCGCCGCCCGTCTCCGGCCGGTTGCGGATATTGCCCGCGTCCGCCCGGTTGTCATAGCTGAAATGCGCATCCGCATGCAGCACCCGGCCGATGGCGCCGTCCTGCACCAGCATCCGCGCCCGCTGCCATTGCGGATGGTGGACGATCATATAGGCCTCGGTCACCAGAAGACCCGAGGCATCGCGCGCCGCGATCAGCGCGTCGATCTCGCCCGCCTGCATGGCGATCGGTTTTTCAGTCAGGACATGCTTGCCCGCGCGGACGGCCTTCAGTGACCATTCGACATGAAGATGGTTGGGCAAGGGGATATAGACCGCCTCGACCTCCGGATCGGCGAGCAGCGCCTCGTAGCTGTCATGAACCCTGAGGTCGGGGCAGAAGGCGCGAAAGCCATCGGCCTTTGCCGCGTCGGATGTGGCGAGTGCCAGGAGGCGCGCGCCTTCCGCCTCGTGGATCGCCCGTGCCATGTGATCGCGCGCGAATTTCGCCGCGCCCAGAACGCCCCAGTTGACCGGCTTCATACCCTGCCCTCCCGCAATCTCGGGCAGGCTAGCGTGCCGCAGTCGTTAGCGCAATCAGGCGTGCTTGCGCAGCACCATAAAGCTCATCAGCCCAAACGGCGGAACGCGCCTTTCAACGACGGGGACCAGGTCCGGCGCCGTCAGAACTTGCTCCTTGCGGAAATCAGGATGCCAGCCCAGCCGGTCGGCCAAGGGCGCCGCCAAACGTTCGACTATCGCGATCAGGCCGCTTTCGCGCGCGAAGTGATTGACGATCACGACCTCGCCGCCCGGCTTCAGCACCCGCGCGACCTCTGCCATCACCCGGTGCGGTTCGGGCACCACCGAAAGGACATGCAGCGCCGTCACCGTGTCGAAGCTCGCATCGGGAAAATCGAGCGCGCGGGCGTCCATATGCCTGAGAGCCGAAACCTGGCTCAGTTTCTGCTCCGCGACCTTTTCGCGCGCCTTGGCGAGCATTTCCTGGCTGTAGTCGATGCCCGTGACTTCAAGTTGATTGTTGTAAGCGGCAAGCGACAAGCCGGTCCCGACACCAATCTCAAGCACAGCGCCGCCGCGGGCATTCACATGCCCCACCGCCAGGCGGCGCCCCCGTGTCGTCAGCGAGCCGAAGGTCGCGTCATAGACCGGCGCCCACCGTGCGTAGGACCGCCGAACCTGTGCCAGTTCCATCTTGCCTTCCTCAGTGAGCGATGCGCCGACGGGCGAACGAAGCGAACGGGATCGAGAGCATATAAAGAATGTCAGCACCAAGCAGCGCCGCCCAGGGATAGGCGGCAAGCGCCGCCGCACCGCCCGCCACGACAAGCAGCAGCGGCCGGGCGTGGCGCGCGGGCACGCGCAGCTTCAGTGACAGTGTCGGCAGACGGCTGATCATCAGGCAGCCGACGATCGCGATCCATATTGCAACCGGCGTCGGGTGGATGGTGATCTGCGGGGCGGCTTGGGCAAGAAAGAGCGGCGCAAGCGCCAGCATGGCGCCCGCAGGCGCCGGAACTCCGGTGAAGAAGCGCTTGTCGAGCGTCCCTTCTTTCGCACCCACATTAAAGCGCGCAAGCCTCAAGGTGCAGCAGACGACATAGACCAGCGCCGCGATCCAGCCGAGCGTCTGATCGCCGTCCATCGCCCAGAAGTAAAGAACGACCGCAGGCGCCACACCGAAGTTCACCACATCTGCGAGCGAATCGAGCTCCGCCCCCATCAGGCTTTCGCTTTTCAGGATGCGGGCGATGCGGCCATCGAGCCCGTCGAGAAGGGCCGCGAGAATGAGAAGCGCCACCGACCTCTCGAAATCGCCGCTATAGGCCATGCGGATGGCGCTGACGCCCGCGCAGATCGCGCCTAGCGTCATCGCGTTTGGCAGAAGGTGGATCAGCGGGATTTCGCGGCGCGGCCCCGGCTGCATCTCAATCCCTCCGCGCCGTCATCGTGGCCTCTGGCGCCGCGAGATCGGCAATAACCGTCTCGCCCGCGACCATGGTCTGGCCAAGCGTCGCCATGGGCGCGACGTCCGGCGGCAGGTAGACATCGAGGCGCGAGCCGAAGCGGATGAGGCCGAAGCGCTCGCCCGCGCGCAGGAACGCGCCAGGCTGGACGAAACAGACGATACGGCGGGCGACAAGGCCCGCAATCTGCACCACGGCAATCTGCCGGCCGTCGGCCAGGTCGAGGCGGATGGCGTTGCGTTCGTTATCCTCGCTCGCCTTGTCAAGCGAGGCATTGAGAAACTTGCCCGCCCGGTAGGCAACCGCGCCGACCGTACCTTCGGCAACAGCACGGTTCACATGGCAGTTGAAGACCGACATGAAGACCGAAACGCGGGTCAGGGGCTCCGGACCCATGCCAAGTTCGACGGGCGGCACGGCGGGGCCGATGAGCGACACCACACCGTCGGCCGGGCTGACTATCAGCCCATCGCGCAGAGGGACCGAGCGGACGGGGTCGCGGAAAAAGTAGTAACACCAGATCGTCAGACCGAGGCCGAGAAGCCCGAGCGGATGCCAGATGAGCCATAGAATCAGGGTCGCCGCCGCAAAGGTCGCGACGAACTTCCGCCCCTCGGGATGCATCGGTGGAAGGAATGTATCGATCAGCCTCATCGGCCCTCCCTATCGGCCCTGTCTCAGGTCGTGGCGCTGACCTAGCGCCGCCGCCCGGGGGCTGCAAGAAAAATCTCCTTTAATTTTAACGATTTGATTGGTCAATCAAGAACCCGCCGCTCGTCGTCGCACCTCGTGCGCCCCTCGCGTGTCGACGAGAAGCGCCAGCGCACGAGGAGACCGACGGGAGGGAAGCACTGCAGAAATGGCCGCTCCTCGCGGCCTTCGGGCGCTCGTCCCTCCCCGAGGAGAAGCGAAGCGCACGACGGGCCGCGCGCTGTCAGGATACGGTCAACATGCCCTTCTCGCGCGCCAGATCGCGCATCCGCGCCTGCAGCTTCTCGAACGCGCGGACCTCGATCTGCCGGATCCGCTCGCGGCTCACGTCATATTGCGCCGACAGGTCCTCAAGCGTCACCGGCTCGTCCTGCAGGCGCCGTTGCATCAGGATGTCCTTCTCGCGCTCGTTCAGCGTATCCATGGCGCGAACCAGAAGCGCGCGGCGCGCATCCAGTTCCTCGCTCTCGGCATAGGCTGTCGCCTGATCGGCATCCTCGTCCTCAAGCCAGTCCTGCCATTGCGACCCGCCCTCGCCATCGGCCCCGACGGTCACGTTGAGCGAGGCGTCCGACCCCGACAGGCGGCGGTTCATGTCGACCACCTCGTCCTCGGTCACGTTCAGATCGCGCGCGATCCGGGCGACATTCTCGGGACGCAGATCGCCCTCTTCCAGCGCGCCGATCTTCGACTTGGCTTTGCGGAGGTTGAAGAACAGTTTCTTCTGCGCCGAGGTGGTGCCGAGTTTCACGAGGCTCCACGACCTGAGGATATATTCCTGGATCGAGGCGCGGATCCACCACATCGCATAGGTCGCAAGCCGGAAGCCGCGTTCAGGATCAAACCGCTTCACCGCCTGCATGAGCCCGACATTCGCCTCTGATATCACTTCGGCCTGCGGCAGACCGTAGCCGCGATAGCCCATGGCAATCTTGGCCGCGAGCCTCAGGTGCGAGGTCACAAGCTGATGCGCCGCCTTCGGGTCCTCATGGTCGGCCCAGCGCTTGGCCAGCATATATTCCTCTTCCGGCTCCAGCAGCGGGAACTTGCGGATCTCCTGCAGATAGCGGTTCAGCCCCTGTTCGGGGCTCGGGGCGGGAAGGTTGGTGTAGCTCGTCATCGCGGACCCTTTCGCGGGCTTGGGCTGGAGAACCTATGTCGCACAGCCTGACCGTACAAGACCCGAACCGGCGTCGCGGTTCCAGATCGGACAGAAAGACCTTACCCCCGGGTGATCGATCGGGCATCGACAAAAGGCGGATTATGTCCGCAGATCACAGCCATTTCAGCCGCCGCGAGCGGCGAGCGTCGGGAATTCCAGACTATACGGTCCGTTTTGCAGCTTTTAGGAACGCCCGCAGAGAACAACTGACAATGGCGACGTTGATGAAATACCCCCTCCCCCTCCTCAACCGGGCAACCCTTGCCCGGACGGCCCTGCCCGCTTTTGCCCTCTTTGGCCTTATGCCGGTGGTGGCCGCCGCTCAGGGCTATCCTTGCCCCAGCGGCCCGGGCCCGGGCGAGGTGATGATCGGCACCTCGGGCGGCGGCGCGTCGGGCATAGCCGAAGTACCGATCTGCGTGCCCGCGGGCAGCGGCGGCTACGCTCCGGGCCCGAGCGGCTATTGGTCGGAACGGTTCGCGGCGATCGCTTGGGGAAACGAAGCGGACGGCCGCGCGACCTATGCCTATGCCGTCGACTATCCGAGCGTCGATGAGGCGATCAATGCGGCGCTTGGCGAGTGCCGGAGGAGAGGCTTCCAGGACTGCCGCCAGGGCACGGATGTCGCCAACGGATCGCTTGCCATTGTAGTCGCCGCCGACGGCACGCTGTTCTCCGACTGGGGCAAGAATGGCAGGCAGGCGAGATCCAAGGCGCTGAAGGAATGCCGCAAGCAGACCGGCAAGAAGTGTATGCCGGAGAAGGTGATCGACAGCCCTGCGGTATGGATGAGCTACTGACCATAGGCCATACTGGAAAGAAGGGCGCCTCCAGGCGCCCTTCTTTGTGTCTGAGCGCGCGGCTCACTGGCCGGTCGGCTTGAACCCGGTGATGATCAAGAGGTCGTCCGTCGCATAATCGTCGACCATCGGCATCTGGCCGTCGTCGGAATGCTGGATGTTCACCCAGGCCATCGCTCCATCGTCGGAGAACATGAAGCCCGTGGGTTCCGCCGACGTGTCCGCGACCGAGAGCATGCGCGCGCAGCCGTCGGACTTGATGTCGCGGTCCGCACCGTCGGGCAGGCAGGCCCAGATATCACCGTTCGGATGATCCTCGACCACGTAAAGGAGGCCCGTCCCCGGCTGGAAAGCGAGATTGTCGAAGGAATTGGCCTCGCGGTCACCTTCAACGAAACGGTTCACCTCGGTGGTGAAGGCGATCTTGCCCTCGGCATCGACGACCGGAATGTCCATCGGCGTGAGGTCGGTGGCGCACAGGACCTCGGCGAAATTGCCGGCATCCTCGTTGCCGGTATTGGCCCAGCAGAAGCGGATCCCCTCGCCCGCATAGGCCGGATCGGCATGCAGATCCTCGGGGCGATAATACCCGGTCGCGCCCTTGGCATCGGCATCGGCGCGCGCGATCAGCGGATCGATAGCGATCCAGCCCGCGTTGCCGATCTCGCAGCCCTGACCGGCCTGCATCTTGTTGTCACGGCACGACACTTGCATCGCATAGGTCATCCCGGCCGCGAAGGGCGAGGCGGCAGGGTCGGTAACCGGTCCGCCGGTCGCGGCCGTATCGGGTACGAACTTGAAGATCGCACCGCCATCGGCATCGGCATTCGCCGTGCCGGGGCGCAGTTCGTCGCCGCCGATCACGACGCCTTCAGGTGTGATCGTCAGCCCTTCCCAGGCCATGGTCGGCAGCGCCATGCGCCGCACGACGCGCGGGTCGCTCGCCTCGCCGGTGGCGCGGTCGCTGATCACCACATTCTCTAGCGCCAGAGGATCAAAGATTTCATAGGCGCCGCCGTCGTCTTCCTCCTCGGTCGCAAGGATGGTGCCCCAGGGCGTGGCGCGGATACCGTCGCAGCCCTGCATGCCGCGCACCAAAGTCTTCACCGCGCCGCTATCGAGCGCCACCGACTGCAGCGACGGGTTCAGCTTGCCCGCCGCGATCTCTTCACGGTCGCCCTCGATGCAGACGATCAGGTGCGTGGGTTCTTCCGCCGGGAAAAGTGACATCATGTCGGCCTTGTTGGCGATCTCGCGCGTCAGGTAGGTGGCGGTCAGCCCCTCGGCCAGCAGCACCTGCGCCCCGGCGGTCTGGTCGGGTGTGCGGAAGTCTTCCGCCGTTTCAGGGGCCGAGGCTGCGAGCGGCGCGGCGAAGCCGAAGAGTGCCGCACTTTGTTCGGCGCGCATCCGGTCGACCATGACACCGAAATCCTCGGCCGCGACCGGCAGGGGCGCGAGCAGCGCGGCGAGGCTGACGAGAGGAAGTGTGCGACGCATCATCTATCTCCTTCTGAGGGTCGCTTCCGCCATCGCGCGCAAACGTAACAGCCAACTCTCGGCTCTACGATGGTTTTGCGAAGATCGACCTCGGCGCAGCGCCATTTCGCACAGTCACAAAAGAACCTGTGCAACTCGGTCGGGATTCCATGACTTTCCTTCCCGCCGCGCCTTGTGCCCATCTGCGCCAACCAATTGCCTCAGGAGCCTGCATGTCTATTCGCCCCCTCCGCCTTTTCCCGGCACTTGTCGCTGCCGTGCTTTGGCTGCCTGCCATCGCCCAAGCGCAGTACTTCACCTGTGGGGGCGACGCGCCCGGCCAGCGCGTGGTGGGCATGACCCAAGCCGGCAACGGCGTGGCGTCGGTGCCGCTGTGCGAGGCGGTACCGGAGGAGCCCGCCTATGACGGCGGCGGCTATGCGCCCTCGGCCCCGCCATACGATCCGCTGCAGGCCCAGGTCGACGCGCAGATCGGCTGGATATTCCTGGCACTGGATGCGGCCAAACAGGAAGCCGAGGCGCGCGCGAAGCTCGAAAGCGACCCGAACTATCAGGCCTACAAGAAGGGCAAATGGGAGTTCTCCAAATCCGGCGATGCGCAACACCGCCGCTGCACAGCCTTTTTCGCCACCCTCGACGGCGCGATCGCCATCGGCGGCCAGAAAGGCGACAAGGAAGGTACGTTCCTGACCTTCATGGGCCCCGGCGTTCCTGCACCGAACGGCATGAAGAAGGTCAAGGTGACGCTCGAACAGACCGACAGCGCGCCGCAAACGGTCAAGGCCTTCAACCACCGGATCGAGGGTGGCATGGGCGCGATCACTTTCACCGTGCCGCTCGATATCGCCGCGGCGAGCGATCTGTTCCTCGACCGGCAGGCGTTTCGCGTGATCCTGAAGGGCAAGCCGGTCTTCGACATGGGCTGGCACAGCGGCAAGTCCGCGCAGAAGAAGATGCGCCAATGCGCGGGCTGAGGGGGCGCGGGCTGAGGCTCAGCCGCTCAGTCTTTGGCCCCTGAGCGCGTCGAGCAGCCCGGCGAAATCGGCAGGCAGAGGGCTTTCGAACGACAGGTCCGCCTTGGTGACCGGATGCACAAAGCCGAGCGTCGCGGCGTGCAACGCCTGACGCGGGAAAGCGGCCGCCTGTTCGGCCGCGCCTTCGCCCACCGCCTTCGGCGAGAGTTTCCGCCGCCCGCCATATGTCTGGTCGCCCAGAAGTCCATGACCCGCATGGGCCATATGTACGCGGATCTGATGGGTGCGCCCTGTCTCAAGCCAGCATTCGACGAGCGAAGCGACAGGCGGCGTGCCGAAAGCCTCGACCACTCGCACCCGCGTCACCGCATGACGCCCGCCATGAAACAGCACCGCCTGCCGCTGCCGGTCGGTCTTGTGGCGGGCAAGCTGGGTGGTGATCTTCAAGATGCCGCCCGCTTCGAAGCTCGTGCCCTTCACCCCGTGCAGGCGCGGGTCGTTCTGGTCGGGCACACCGTTCACCAGCGCCAGATAGCGCCGCTCGACGGTGTGCTTCTCGAACTGGCGGGCCAGTCCGTGGTGGGCACGGTCGGACTTCGCCACCACCAGAAGCCCGGTCGTATCCTTGTCGATCCGGTGGACGATGCCGGGCCGCTTCTCGCCGCCCACGCCCGACAGTGTATCGCCGCAATGATGGAGCAGCGCATTCACCAGCGTCCCCGAATGCGAGCCGGGCGCAGGATGGACGACCATGCCCGCGGGCTTGTCGATGACGATAAGGTCCGCGTCCTCCCAGACGACGCTCAGCGCGATCTCTTCGGCGCGGGTCTCGACCTCTTCGGCGGCACCGACCGCGATCTCGAATGTGTCGCCCTCGTGAACCTTCGCCTTGGCGTCCGTCACCACCTCGCCCGCCTTGCGGACCGCGCCTTCAGCCAGAAGCTTCGCCAGCCGCGAACGCGAGAGGGACGCTTCCTCTGGCACATCGCGCGCCAAGGCCTTATCAAGCCTTTCCGGCGGGTTCGGCCCGATCACCACGCTGAGAACGGGGGTTCTGATGTCCGACATGAAGCCTGCTTCCCTGCCCGAGGACCGGCCCGCAACCGGGATAGACGCCCTGCCGCCGGACCTGAAGTTCCTCAAACGCCTGGTGACGGTCCTGACCGCCACGATGATCGCGGGTCTTCTAACCATCATCGTTATCTTTGTCACCCGCTTCCCCGGCGCCACTGCACCCGGCACCGCCGCGCCCGGCGCCCTCCCCACCCTGCCCGACCGCATCACCCTGCCCGCAGGCGCCTCCGCCGCGGCGGTTACCTATGGGCAAGGCTGGATCGGCGTGGTGACCGACGGCAACGCCTTCCTGATCTTCGATGCCGCGACCGGCGCGCTGCGCCAGACGGTTTCGATCCAGCCCGCCGAATGAGCCGCCGTGTGAGCGAAATTTCCTCTCCGATCCCGGACGTTTGGCCCTTGCATTGCCCCGGCGGGGGGGCTAAATGCCGCTCCCAACGGACCCGTAGCTCAGCTGGATAGAGCACCAGACTACGAATCTGGGGGTCGGGCGTTCGAATCGCTCCGGGTCCGCCATTTCTTACACTCGCTTCGTTGAACGGTTCCGGCCTGTTTCTGCAACGTGCCGGCCTATCATCGCTGCGCCGATGATGGGCGTGCCGCTGCTGCGTTTGCTTGGGGCCTTCGAACATTCGACGGTGAAGATGGATGCGCACGATCCGCCAGGGCGAGTCATTGTTCCCGGCTTTGCTGCGGGTTAGGAGTTGGCGCCAGTCTAGGATGTTTTCATGCCGAACCGCCTTGCCTATCCCCTTGCCTTCGCCTCGGGCGGACTTCTGACGCTGATGGTGCTCTTCAACGGCCAGTGGGCGCGCGAGGGGACCCCGCTTTTCGCCTCCTGGATGGCGCATGGCACCGGTACGGTCGCGGCGCTGATCTTTCTTCTTCTGCTCCGTGCCGGGCGGAAACCATCCGCAAGGCCAGGCAAGGCGCCGCTCTGGGCCTATCTCGGCGGCCTTTCCGGCGCGGTCACGGTCATGCTGACCTCAACGACCGTGAACAGTTTCCTCGCACTTTCCGGCACGCTGGCGCTCGGGCTTGCCGGGCAGGCGGGCTTCAGCCTTCTTTCCGACCGGTTCGGCTGGTTCGGCCTGCCCGCACGCCGGATCGGGGCGACCGACCTTGCCGCGCTTGCACTCATCCTCGCGGGCAGTCTTCTTGTGATCTTTACCTGAGGCGCCGATGCTGCAACCGATCCTCTTCGCACTTCTCGGCGGCACGCTCGTCTCGGTCAGCCGGGCGATCAACGGGCGCCTCTCGCTCGCCACCTCGGCGATGTCGGCGTCCTTCTGGAACCATCTTGTCGGGTTCCTGTTCCTTTCAGCCGTCGCGCTTCTCTGGGGCGGGCTGATGCCCGGCGGCTGGCCGGACGCGCCCGTCACCGCCTGGTTTGGCGGCACGATCGGTGTCCTCTTCGTGGCCTCGGGCAGTTGGCTCGTCGCACGCATCGGCGCCACGTTGACCGCGATGCTGGTGATCGCCGGGCAGATGGTGTCGGGCGTTGCGCTCGATCTGGCGCTTGGTCAGTCGGATGGCCTTCTGCCCAAGGCGGCGGGCGTTGCGCTGATCCTCGCGGGCATGGTGCTGGCGCGCCGAAGCCGCTAGGCCGTCAGCGCGCGCGCCAGGCCTGCGTCCGGCCGAGGATGCGCCGCGATGCGAAAGCGTGCAGGATGCGTGCCGCGGCGTTGGTATAGAAGATCATCATCCCCATCGCCGCCGCCGGTGCGATATCGCCCGCGTCATCCATGTTCAGGACCGCGACCGAAGCCAGTGCCGTATGGGTCGAATAGAGGAAGACCACCGCCGAAACCGTCGTCATCGCATTCACGAACATGTAGATCGAGATATCGAGGATCGCGGGCAGGCAGACGGGCACCGTGACCCGCGCGAACAGCCGCCAGAAGGGCTGCCGCAGCGAAGAGGCCACCGGCTCGAACTCCGCGTCGATCTGTTTCAGTGCGGTCAGCGCCGTCAAATGCCCGACCGTGTAGAAGTGGGTGACTGTCGAAATGACCAGTATCGCCATCGTGCCATAGAGGAAGTTCAAGGGATTGGCCGGGTCGTTGAAGAAGAAGATGTAGGCGAGCCCCAGCACCATCCCCGGAATGGCCATCGGCAGCATGGCGAAGAACTGGAAAAGCGCGCGGCCCGCACGGAACCCGTCGACCTTCTCGACCATGTAGGCGCCGGTGAAGATGATCGCCGTGCCCGCAACGGCGGTCATGGCCGCCAGTTGCAGCGAGTTCCAGTAGGCCGCCCAGCCACCGCCGTCCATGCGGTTGAAAGCGTAATTCTTCAGGCTGAGGCTCAGATCATAGGGCCAGAATTTCACCAGTGCCGCCATCTGGCAGACCGCGATGATCCCGGCGATAAAGAACGCTACGATCAGGCACCAGAGAAACATCAGCATGTCGAACCGCCGGTTGGGCTTCGGCTGATAGGGCACCGAGCGCGCCGACAGAAGCGAGACCTGTTTCTTCTGTACCTGCCGGTCGATGATGAAGGCGAAGACCGCGGGGATCAGCAGGACGACCGACACGACCGCCCCCATCTCGAAATTCTGCTGGCCGATCACCTGCTTGTAGATGTCGATGGCCAGCACGTTGTACTGGCCTCCGATCACCTTGGGCAGGCCGAAATCGGTGATGACGAGGGTGAAGGTCACGAAGGCCGCCGATATGAGGCCATAGCGCGCCCCGGGGATCGTGACCGTCCAGAAGGTCCGCCAACTGGAGGCGCGCAAGCTTTCCGCCGCCTCGTACTGGCGCTGGTCCGCGATCGACAGCGCGGTCGAGATGATGATCAGCGCGTGCGGAAAGGTGAAGAAGACCGAGCCGATGACGATACCCAAAGGCCCATAGATCGATTGCCCCATCAGAAGGCCCTTCAGGAACCCCTGATTGCCGAAGAGATATATAAGCGCGATGCCGGGCAGAAGCGACGGCACCAGGATCGGCATCATCGCGATCAGCCGGAAGGTGCCCTTGAAAGCGATGCAGCTGCGGTTCAGTGCATAGGCGAAGCCGAAGGCGAGACCGACAGTCAGGACCGTGGAAATCACCGAGATGAAGAGCGAATTCTCGATCGAGGAGAAAAGCGCGGGGTTCGAGAAATACTCCACATAATTCTGCAGCCCGACAGTCGTCACCGGCCTGAGGTTCACCCTGCGGAACGTGTTGCTGTCGAACTCCTGCCAGTCGGTCGTGCGCTGCAGATCGAGGCCGACAAGATAGGGCGCGTCAGCGGTTGTGCTGCGCAGGCGGTATTTCACCGGGCTCTTGAAGCTGAAATCCGGGAAAAGATCGGTGACCGCGAGCCGCCCGTCGGAGGAAGAGGCGAGGTCGGCATCAGAGAACTTGCCCAAGGCGTCGTTCAGGCTGGCCGCGCTGACGGGATCGCCCCAGACCGTGCCGCTCTCATCGCTGACCTGAAACTCATAGCGCGTGAGGTCGAAGCCGTAGGTCACGAAGCTTTTCGACAGCATCGCATAGAGCGGCAATGCCAGCGCGGCGAAGAGGTAAAGCCCGATCAGCGCCATGAAGCCGCGCTTCACGATCCCGTCTCGGTCGAGCTTCAGCTTGACGGCGCGACCGGCGGGAAGGGTCGAAGTCTCCGCCATCTCAGGCGCCCCGCGCGAAGGCCAGCACGCGTTCGGCCGGCAGTTCCACCGTGAGCGCCGCACCGGGTTCGATCCCCAGCCTGCGGACCGCATTCATCGAGAAATTGGCGACCAAAGGCGTCTCCCCCAACGAATCGCTCGTCAAATGCGTCCGCCAGTAGGAGCCGAGGAACTCCATCGACGTCACCGTCACGTTCAGATGGTTCGGCGCGGGCCGCGCCTCATGCCCGGCCGCAAGGGGCAGGATGTCCTCGGGTCGCACCGCCATTGTCACGGCCCCCCCGTCGGCAAGACCCTTCGCGCCGGTTGCGAGCACTGCCTGGCCGACCCGCACCGCACCCTTGTCAAAGACGCTCTCTATCTTGTTGGTTTCGCCGATAAAATCGGCAACGAACAGCGTCGCCGGATCGCGATAGATCTCGGTCGGCGTGCCGACCTGCTCGATCACGCCATGGTTCATCACCACGATCCGGTCGGCCATCGACAAAGCCTCTTCCTGATCGTGGGTCACCATGATCGTCGTTACACCAAGTTTACGCTGCAATTCCTTGATTTCATGTCGCAAATGCACCCTGACCTTCGCGTCAAGCGCCGAGAGCGGTTCGTCCAGCAGCAGAAGGCCGGGATTGATCGCGATGGCCCGGGCAAGCGCGATCCGTTGCTGCTGGCCACCGGAAAGCTGGGCGGGATATTTTCTGCCCTGCTCGGGCAAGCCGACCAGAGCCAGCAATTCCGCCACGCGGGCACCAATTTCGGCCTTCGGACGCCCGGTGTTTTCCAGCCCGAAGGCGATGTTCCGCTCGACCGTCAGGTTCGGAAAAAGCGCGTAGGACTGAAACACGATGCCGTAGTCGCGCTGTGACGCGGGCAGCGCCGAAATATCGCGGCCGCCTTGCCGTATCGTGCCCCGCGTCTGCGGATCAAGCCCGGCGATGGCGCGCAGAAGCGTGGTCTTGCCACAGCCCGAGGGGCCGAGGAAACAGACGAATTCGCCCTTGTGGATGTCGAGCGTAATATCCCTCAGCGCCACGAACTCGCCAAAGGCTTTCCAGCAGCTGTCGATCTTCAGGTAGGGGTCGGCAGCGTCCGCGCGCGGCGCGTCTGCGGTCAGTGCGTTCATCATGCTCATCCGGTCAGGGGGTGGGCGCGCCGGATCGGCGCGCCCGGGAGAGGGATCAGTTCTTCGGCTCGGACTTCGAGTCGTAGCGCTTGGTCCATTCTTCCAGAATGGCCGCGCGATTGTTCGCCGCCCATTCGAAATCGTTCTGGATCATCTTTTCCGACACGTTCGCCGGATAGTTCTCGACCGGTTGCGCCATGCCCGGGATCGCAAGCACTGCATAACCCACGTTATATTCCTTCATCGCGGCCGGAGAGATCGTCCAGTCGACCAGCGTCTTGGCCGCATCGAGCGCATCGGTCCCCGCGACGATCGCGGTCGCCTCCATGTCCCAGCCGATGCCTTCCTCGGGCACGATCACGTCGATCGGCGCGCCCTCGTTCTTCGACTTGGCGCCGCGGAAGGCGAAGGACACGCCCATCACCGTCTCGCCCGCCGCTGCCATCTTGCAGGGCTTCGAGCCGGAATGGGTATAGGCCGCGATATTCTGGTGAAGCCCGTCCATATAGGCCCAGCCACCCTCTTCGCCCATCATCTGCAGCCAGGACGAGACATCGAGGAAACCGGTGCCCGACGAGGCCGGGTTCGGCATCACGATATGGCCGGCATATTCGGGCTTCGTCAGGTCGGCCCAGCTTGTGGGCGGCGTCAGACCCAGTTTCTCACCTTCGACTGTATTGTAGCAGACCGAGGCGACCCAGGCGTCCATGCCGACCCAGGAGGGCGGATTGTCGCCATCCTTGAAGCGCGGGTCGAGCGCGTCGAGGCCCGCGGGCGAATAGGGTTCCAGCATGCCTTCGGTCTTCAGGACCAGAAGCGAGGTCGCGGCGAGGCCCCAGACCACGTCGGCCTGCGGATTGTTCTTTTCAGCCAGCAGCTTCGCGGTCACGACGCCGGTGGAATCGCGCACCCAGTTGATCTTGATATCGGGATGTTCGGCGTTGAAGGCCGCTGCATAGCGTTCGAGGTCTTCGGCCTCGATCGCGGTATAGACGGTCAGTTCGGTTTCGGCCCAAAGAGCGGTCGTGCTCAGAACCGTCGCGAGGGCGCCCAGCGCCAGAGATGTCTTCAGTCCCATTCTACTCCCCATGTCAGCCCAAGGCAGGCGTTGCTTGCGGGCGAACCCGGTGGCACCACGCCCCGGATTTCGTTCTTCAGGTAGCGGCCGTTCGTGACAGCGCGGTAAAACCTGCCTTCCCGGCACCTTCCAAATTGATTGTGCGAAGGGGGGATGAATAAGTAAAATCTATTTATTTTATATTATGGTTGGATTTTTCGATGATCGTTGCGAGCCCCGCACCAACAGAAAGACCGCCGCACCGACACCGGCGGGCGTTGAAAACAAACAAGATTTCGGTCGGCCTCAGGCCGCCTCGGCGCGAATCGCCTCCGCCACGATCTGAAGCGCCCTGTCGAGGTCCGGCCGGGCGATGACAAGGGGCGGCGAGAGCGTCAGGACCGAGCCTGCGCTGATCTTGAAACTCAGGCCCGCTTCCAGGCAGCGGTAATAGATGCGCTCGGCCCGGGCGCGGTCGGGCGTGCGCGCAGCGCGGTCAGAGACGATCTCGACCCCGAACATCAGCCCCCTGCCCCTTATGTCGCCGACGATGGCACAATCCCCGACCAGCTCGCCGAGCCGGTCGAGCGCATGGCGGCCAAACTCGGCGGCGCGCTCGGCAAGCCCTTCGTCGCGAATGACGGCAAGCGTCTCCAGCGCCGCGCGTGCAGTGACGGGGTTCTTTTCATGGGTGTAATGGCCGATGGCAAAATCGCCGCAGACATCCAGATCGCGCCGCGCCACAACCGCGGCGATGGGAAGGATCCCACCCCCCAGCGCCTTGCCCATCGTCACGATGTCGGGGACGATCCCGTCATGCTCGAAGGCGAACATCCGGCCGGTCTTGCCGAGGCCGGTGGGGATTTCATCCATGATCAGAAGCGTTCCATGGCGCCTGCAGGCCGCCTGCACCGCCTGCCAATAGCCCGGCGGCGGCACTGTCGGCACTGCACGCATCGGCTCGGCGATCACGGCGGCCACGTCGCCTTCGCGTTCCAGCACATAATCGACCATCTTCGCACAGGCGAGCGCGCAAGCCTGCGGCCCCGGATGGCCATAGGCGCAATGGTAGCAGTTGAAGGGCGCGACATGCTCGGCGCCGGGCAACAAGGGTCCGGCGATATGGCTGCGGAAGGTCGCCTCGCCGCCCACGCTCGCCGAACCGAAGCCCGCACCGTGAAAGGCATCCCAGAAGCTCAGTGTCTTGAAGCGGCCCGTGGCGGCGCGGGCGATCTTCAGCGCCACCTCGTTGGCGTCGGACCCGCCTGTCGTGAACAGCACCTTGCCCAGATCGCCGGGCGCCAGTTCGGCCAGCCGTTCGGCCAATTCCACCGAAACCTCGTTGGTGAAGCGGCGGGGCGAGAAGCTCAGCGCGTCAAGCTGCGCCTTGATCGCCGCCACAACGCGCGGATGGGCATAGCCGATGTGATGGACGGAATTGCCGTGGAAGTCCATGTAGCGCCGCCCGGCGGTATCCTCGATCCAGATGCCTTCGGCGCGCGCGATGGTCGAAACGCAGGGCGACGACAGCGACTGGTGCAGGAAGGCCTCACCGTCGCGCCGCAAGAGATCGCGCGTCGCCGCGTCGGGATGTTTCGCCGCCCAGGCGCGGCGCGCCTCGGAGGTGTTTGATTCGCCTTCGGTATGGGTGATCGCTGTCATCATCGGGCCTGATCAGGAAAGAGGCGGGGCCACGGGGCCGCACAGGCACCCCGAGGCCCCGCCAGTTCGTGGGAGGGATGGTCCCTAACCCCACGGGAGCGAAAATGTCTTGACGTTGGTGTAGGATTTCATCGCCTCGATGACCCCCTCCTTGTAACCGTTGCCGCTGTCCTTGATGCCGCCGAAGGGCGACATCTCGATCCGGTAGCCAGGCACTTCCCAGATGTTCACCGTGCCAACGACAAGCCCGTCGATATAGGCGCGCATGCGGCGGAAATCGTTGGTGCAGACGCCGGACGAAAGACCAAAGGCAGTGGAATTCGAAATCGCCATGGTCGCTTCATCGTCGTCAGGCACCCGGACGATGGGCACGATGGGTCCGAAGGTTTCCTCCATCACCAGCTCGCTCTCATGCGGCACATGATCGACGACGATCGGCGGCAAGAGCGCACCTTGGCGGCCCGGATGGTAGAGCACCTTTGCCCCCATCTTCTCGGCCGCGAACACCCGCTTCTCGAATGTCTCGGCCGCGCGCTCATGGACGACGCAACCTAGATCGGTCGCCGGGTCCATCGGATCCCCAAACCTGAGCCGCTTCGCCCGTTCCAGCACCAGCGGCACGAACCGGTCGGCAGCACTTTCCTGCACGAGGATGCGCTTCACCGCTGTGCAGCGCTGGCCCGAGTTCTTCGTGGCCCCCGCCACCGCCAGGTCGGCGGCCTTGGCAAGGTCGGCGTCGGAGAGGTCATTGCAGATGATCAGCGGGTCATTGCCGCCCAGTTCCAGCACCTGCCGCTTATAGACCGCTTTCGCCGCGATCATCTTGCCGACCGGCACGCCACCGGTGAAGGTGATGAGGTCGAAATCGGGGTTGGTGATCATCTCGTCGCCGATGTCGGCGGGCCAGCCGGTCACCACCGACAGCATTTCAGGCGGCAACCCGGCCTCATAGAGCGCGTCCGCCAGCCAGAGCGCGGTCAGCGGCGTCAGCTCGGTCGGCTTGCAGACGATGCAATTGTTGGTGGCAATCGCCGGGGCGATCTTGTGGCTGATCATGTTCAGCGGATGATTGAACGGCGTGATCGCCGAAATCGCCCGCAAGGGTTCGCGAATGGTGAAGATCTTGCGCGCCTTGCCGTGGGGCGTCAGGTCGCAGGAAAAGATCTCGCCATCGTCCTGGATGCACATCTGCCCTGCGAGTGTGTAGACGTCATAGGCCCGCCCGCATTCGTACATCGCATCGGAAAGCGATATGCCCAGTTCCGCCGTGATGATCGGCGCCAGTTCCGCCTTGCGGTCACTGATGATCTTCGCTGCGTTCAAAAGGATCTTTTGGCGCTCATAACGGGTTAGCGTGGGCTTGTAGGCAGCGGCAATCGCGAAGGCCTCGCGCGCATGTTCGGCCTGCCCGGCCGGGACCGAACCGATCACCTCGCCAGTGTAGGGATAGGTGACCGGCACCCGGTCTTTCGTGTCGACTTTGCGCCCGGCGATCCGCATTGCCTCGTGGCGCAGTTCAATGGGGGGCTTGCGTTTCAGCATGGCTCAGACCGCCGCCGCCGTGGTTGCATAATAGAAAGCGTCGAAATTGCGCAAGTTGGGCGCGTTCGGCAGGTCGATCTTGCGGTTGACGATGAAGGGCACTTCCTGCTCGGTCAGCCCGCCGTGGCTGCGCAGCGGTTCCTTCAGCGCGGCAAGGTTGTGGCGATGTTCCGAGGTGCCGATCGTCATGTTCTCGCCCGAGATCATCACGATATCGCCGATCCGGTCGGCGGGCAGCTCGAAGCGTTTCACCGCCTCCTCGCGCGTCACCACGAGCGTGATGCCCGGCTGATCCGCCAGCCGTTTCATCACTGCCGCCCGATCCGCGCCCTGCGGTAGATAGGCCGTCGCGAACGAGCCGAGCGCGCCATGATGGACGACATAGGGGTCGGTGATCGGCAGAATGACCCGGGCCTTGTCCTTGCCGAGCCAGTCGTCCATCAGATCCTGCACATAGATCACCGCGGGCGAGCCGTCGGCCTTGTGCTTGGGCTTCATGCCGTGATCGGCGGTGACGACAACCGCCGCGCCTAGCGCATCGAGCTCAGCCAGATAGCGGTCGAACATCTCATAGAAATCCTTCGCCCCCTTCTCTTCGGGTGCGAACTTGTGCTGGATGTAGTCGGTCGTCGACAGATACATCACGTCGGGCTTCCACTCGCGCAGAAGCTTGACCCCGGCGGCGAAGACAAATTCGGACAGGTCGGCCGAATAGACCTCTGGCACCGGGCGGCCGAGCCAGTCGCTCGCCTTGTCGATCCCGTGTTCGGCCTTGGTGGTGTCGCCCGAGCGTTCGGAGGAGAAGGCAATCGCCCGGTCCTCGTCGAACTTAAGCCCCGCACCGAGAAGCGCGCGCAACTTGTCCTTCGCCGTCACCACGGCAACCCGCGCGCCCGCGTCGTAGAAGGCCTTGAAGACCGTCGGCGCACGCAGGAAGCGCACGTCGTTCATCATGACTTCCTCGCCGGTTTCCGGCTCGTACAGGTAGTTGCCGCAGATACCATGGACGGCCGGCGGGCGACCGGTGGCGATCGACAGGTTGTTGGGATTGGTGAAGGACGGGATGACCGAATGCGCCAGCCGGTCGGTCCCGGTCTCGCGGATGCGCTTGAGGGTGGGCATCAGCCCTTCGGCGATCGCCACCTCTAGATAGGCAGGTTCGCAGCCGTCAAGGCAGATCGCCACCGCCGGGACCTTGGGCCAGGGATAGGCGCGATCGTTGGCCATCACCGGCGCGCGATTGATCATGTTCATTCTTGGTCCTTCCGTCACATATCCATTGCCGCCTCAGGCGGCGAGTTTCGCGCGCTCGGCAATCGCTGCCGCGGGCGGCGCGGCCGAGGCGACGCCCATCTCGGCAAGCGCCTCTTTCGCGGCGCCAACCACCTTCCGCATCACATGTTCGTCCATCCGCCCGATGCAGCCGACGCGGAAACTGTCCACCACCGTCAGCTTGCCCGGGTAGATGATGAAACCCTTGGCCTTCATCAGATCGTAGAAGGTTGAAAAGACGAAATTCGGATCAGCCGGGCAGAAGAAGGTCACAATGATCGGCGAAAGCCAGCGATCCTTCAGAAGCGTCTCGAAACCAAGCGCGCGCATCCCTTCGACCATCACGTCGCGGTTCCTGGTATAGCGCGCGCCGCGTCCCGCGACCCCGCCTTCGGCCGCGTGCAGCTCCAGCGCCTTCAGAAAGGCCGCAACCACATGAGTGGGCGGCGTATAGCGCCACTGGCCGGTCTTTTGCAGATAGGCCCATTGCGCATAGACATCGAGCGCCAGCGAATGGCTGTTGCCTTTCGCCGCCTCAAGCTCGCTCTTCCGCGCGATGACGAAGCCAAAACCCGGCACGCCCTCGATACACTTGTTGGCCGACGACACCATCGCCTCATAGCGGATCTCGGTCACGTCCAGGGGAAGCGCCCCAAAGGCCGACATCGAATCGATCAGCAGTTTGCGCCCCCGCGCATAGACCGCCTCGGAAATCTCGGCGACCGGGTTCAGGATGCCGCTTGAGGTTTCGCAATGGATGGCGATCACATGGGTGATCGCCGGATCGGCATCAAGCGCCGCCCCAACCTCGTCACCGCGCGGCGGCAGGTAATCACCCTTGTCGATCAACGTGTACGCCCGGCCCAGATATTTCATCGTCTCGGCGGCGCGCAGCCCGTAAGCACCATTCGCCAGGACCAGAACCTTGCCGTCGCGCGGCACGAAAGTGCCCAGCATCGCCTCGACGCAGAACGACCCGGACCCCTGCATCGGCACGCAGGCGAACTCTCCGTCGCGATCCCCCGCCAGCGCCAGAAGCTGATCGCAAAGCGATCTGGTCATTGCCCGGAAATCTGCATCCCACGACCCCCAGTCCCTGAGCATCGCCTCCTTCACCTCATAGGCCGTGGTCAATGGCCCGGGCGTCAACAGATAGGGCTCGCCAAGTCGCGGCGCGGGAAGGGCATTTTCGGGGGAATGGAGCATGATGCACCCTGCAGAACCTTGTTCGTCCCCGTATGTCTCACGCCCCAATATATCTGTAAAATCGTTATTTTGTATTGTCATATAAGCCTGACTTGTAGATGATCCGCGCGAAGCCAGGAGGAGAGACATGCGATACGTCCAGCTGCGCGCCTTTCACTATGTCGCGATCTGCGGCGGCTTCTCGCGCGCGGCAGAGGAACTCTACCTCACCCAGCCCGCGATCTCCGATCAGGTGAGGAAGCTTGAGGAGGAATATGATGTCCTCCTCTTCAATCGCCACAAGAAGCAGGTGATCCTGACCGAGCAAGGCGCACGGCTTCTCGACATCACAAGGCGGCTTTTCGAGCAAGAGCAGCAGGCACTGGAACTTCTGTCCGAGGCGCGCGCCCTGCGATCGGGCACGTTGCGCATCGTTGCCGACAGCGCCCACCATCTTCTCCATATCCTCGCGCGTTTTCGCGAGAAGTATCCCGGGGTTCGCATCACGATGCGTGCGGGCAACAGCGACAATGTGATCGAAAGCCTCTACAGCTACGAGGCCGATATCGGCGTTTTGGGCGAGATCCCGCAAAGCCGCGATTTCGACTATCTGGCGCTGAATTCGACACCGATCGTCGCCTTCACGGCCAAGACACATCCGCTTGCCAGCCGCGCCAGCTTCACCTTCGCCGATCTGGCCGACGCACCCCTCGTGATGCGCGAGCGCGGCTCTCGCACGCGGGCCAAGCTGGAGGAGGCGGCAGCGGCGGCCGGCATTCAGCTCCTAGCCGCCATCGAGGCGGAGGGCCGCGAGGCCGTGCGCGAGATCGTGGCCTCGGGCGCAGGCATCGGCTTTGTCTCCGCTGCCGAATTCGGCCCCGACCCGAGACTTGTCGCGATCCCGGTCGAGGGCACCAGCCATGTCCGCATGGACGAGGCGCTGATCTGCCTGCGTGAACGCAAGGGCGGCAAACTCGTGCGGGCCTTTTTCGATATCGCAGCCAGCATGGCGGCAATTTAGCCGCCCCGCGCGAACGCAGGGCGGTTTCCTCGCGCGATACACCCATATAAGGTGCGGGCCAAACGGGCAGAACCAGCAGGACGATGCGGAT
Source organism: Frigidibacter sp. RF13 (assembly GCF_026626305.1). Classification (GTDB taxonomy): domain Bacteria; phylum Pseudomonadota; class Alphaproteobacteria; order Rhodobacterales; family Rhodobacteraceae; genus TMP-24. Next base: position 623,266 of record NZ_JAPNUE010000001.1, read on the forward strand.
CAACTTTCACCTTGGTGTCCATGCGACGGACGACAGCCGCCTGATCCGCGCGGTGCTGAAGAACCGCGGCAGCCTGGCCGCGCAGGGCACCTATGTTCCGGCGCCGCGCCAGTACCGTGTGCTCATCCGCGATGCGCTCAACGCGCTCGGCGGCGGACGAGCCAGCACCGTTGCGCAGCAGGCGCTGATCGACACCATCACCGACAGCGACGCCATTCGGCGGCTGGTCCTGTCGCACGAAAGCATCATCGCCATGCCGACCCGTGCCGTCTCGGAGGCAGGGCTTTATGTCCAGGCGCCCAGCCGGATGAAGACCATTCAGAACCTGTTCCTCGACCATGAGGTCGAGTTCTCCATCGCGCTATGCAATCCGGCGACGCTGATCGCTGGACTTTCAGCACTGGCCGATGCGGCGTCGCTCTCCGACATAATCGCCGCCGCCGACGCTGTTCACCTGAGCTGGCTGCATACGATGCGCCGTATCTGCGACGCAGGTCTGGAGCTGCCGGTCACCGTCTGGTGCAATGAAGATACGCCGCTCATCTGGCCCGAGGTGCTGCGCGCGATCACCGGCTGGACCGAAGAGGCGCCGATGGAGGGCGAGTTCGATCTGGTCGCGACGCTTCTGACCGACGAAGGTCTCGCGGCGCTCCAGCAATCGCTGGCGGACGCTGCGCCCGCCGATCGGGCCCAGTACCGCGCAAGGGTCAGCGAGGCATTGATCGCGCACGGGCGGCCGGATCAGATGGAAATGGACATCACCCTGCCCGGCTGGACAGAGGAGATCGTCGCACGGATCACAGAACGCTACCTGCGCGAATGGGAGGAGATCTGCACCCTGCCCGGCCTGAGCGTGATCCGGCCCTGACCCCGGACCCCGGCCCCGCTCAGCTCATGCCGAGCGCGGCCTTGTAGACCTCCAGCACCGCCTCTTCCTCGGCCAGATCGTCCTTGTCGCGCTTCCGCAGCGCGATGATCTTCTTCATCACCTTGGTGTCATAGCCGCGCGCCTTGGCCTCGGCCATCACCTCTTTCTGCTGCTCGGTGATGTCCTTCTTCTCCGCCTCCAGATGCTCGAATTGCTCGATGAACTGCTTCAGTTCGTCGGCGGTCACGCTATAGGCATCGGGCGGGGCGGCGTTCATCTGCGTCTCCTTCGGATCAGGCCCCCTGACTAGACCGCGCGGGCGCCCGCTTCAAGGGCCCCGCACCAAGGCCCGGCAAGCCCTTGCCCGGCGCCCCGGTTCGGGCTAGGCGGAAAGCTAAAGATTGAGCGAGGGCAAGATGGACATCCTGATCTGGATCGGCGCAGGCGTCACGCTTCTGGGTGTGGCGGGGCTCGTCTGGTGCATCCTGACCGTCGCCCGCGCCCGCAAGGCGGGCCTCTCTGACGACGAGCTGCGCGCCCGCCTGCAGAAGGTCGTGGCCCTCAACATCGGCGCCGTCCTCCTCTCCGGCCTCGGGCTGATGCTGGTGATCTTGGGGATATTCCTCGCCTGAGCCGAAGATTGGCGTTCGCCTCGCCAGTTGATAGTCTTTGCAGAACAAATGCGGAGGTTCCCATGCCCGTGACCGGTATCGGCGGCATCTTCTTCCGCGCGAAGGACCCCGCCGCCCTTCAGGACTGGTATCGCAGCCATCTCGGCACGTACATCGACTATACCACACCCTGGCAGCAGGAGGCGGGACCGACCGTCTTCATGCCCTTCGCCGCCGATACCGACTATTTCCCGGCCGACCGGCAATGGATGATCAACCTACGCGTCCGCGATCTCGGCGGGCTTCTCGCCGCCCTCCGCGCCGCCGGGATCGAGGTCACGACCAACCCCGACTGGGACATGCCCGAGGTCGGCCGCTTCGCCCGCATCCACGACCCCGAAGGCAACCCGATAGAGCTCTGGGAGCCTGCCCAAAGCGCAGGATAGAACCATCCCCCTTCATCTTGGCTGAAATACCTCGGGGGGTCCGGGGGGCTGGCCCCCCGGCGGGTCGGCCCGCCAAAGGCGGGACGAAACTCCCTCTCACGCCGCCCCGACCAGCCTCTCATGCTCCTGCAGCGCGAACCGGTCGGTCATGCCTGCCACATAATCAAGGACCACGCGGGCGAGCGCGGTCTCGTCCGCCGCCGCCGCCACATCCGCCTGCCATTCCTCCGGCAAAAGCGCCGGTTCCTTCAGGAACAGCGGAAAGAGGTCGTTCACGACCGCCGTCACCCGCTTCCGCTCCACCACCACCGTCGGCGCCCGGTACATGCGGGTGAAGAGGAAACTCTTTATCGCCTTCAGGTTCTGATAGAGCGGCTTCGAAAACCGGATGATCGGCCCGTCCATCGCCCGGATCGCGTCGGCCGACTGCGGCTGGCTCGCCTGCAGCCGGTTCTGCGCCACCGCGATCACATCCTCGACCATCACCCCGAACACCCGCCGCAGCGCCTCATGCCGCCGCCGCATCGGATCGAGGCCCGGGTACATCTGATCGACCTCGTAAAAGGCCGGCCCCGTCACCGGCAGGTCCATCAGATCGTCCTCGGTGAACAGCCCCGCCCGCAGCCCGTCATGCAGGTCGTGGTGATTATAGGCCACATCATCGGCGACCGAAGCCACCTGCGCCTCGGCACTCGCAAAGGTCGCAAGTTCCAGATCGATCCGGCCATTCACCTCGGCCAAAGCGTAAGGCATGAGCGCAGGGTCCGCGACCGAATGCGATCCGCTCGCATTCGGCCCGATCACCGGGCCATTGTGCTTGGCCATGCCCTCAAGCGTTTCCCAGGTCAGGTTCAGCCCGTCGAAATCGGCGTAATGCCGTTCCAGCCGCGTGACGATCCGCAAGGCTTGGGCATTGTGGTCGAAGCCGCCATAGGGTTCCATCAAGACCGCCAGAGCATCCTCGCCCGTATGGCCGAAGGGTGGATGGCCGAGGTCATGGGCCAGGGCCACCGCCTCGGCCAGTTCGACGTTCAGCCCAAGCGTCGCGGCGATGGTGCGGGCGACCTGCGCCACCTCGATCGTATGGGTCAGGCGCGTGCGGTAATAATCGCCCTCATGTTCGACGAAGACCTGCGTCTTGTGCTTCAGCCGCCGGAAGGCCGAGGAATGGATGATCCGGTCGCGGTCGCGCTGGAAGGGCGAGCGGAAGGTCGAGAGCTGTTCGGGAAAGAGCCTGCCCCGGCTTTGATCGGGCTGGCAGGCATAGGGGGCAAGCATGGCATTCCGTCTTTCGTCTTTGCCCCGACTATAGGGGCGCGACACCCGGGCGAACAGGCCCTTCAGATCGACAGAAGCAGATCGTCCGCCGCCTCGCGCACCGCCGCTTCTTCGAAGGCGCCCTTCACGAGGATCCTCAGCCCGACATAGGCAGCCAGCAGATGCCGCATCCGCGCCCGGCGCAGGCCCGCATCATCGCGGTAGCGCGCGTCGGCCGACAATGCCCCGTCAAAGGCCGCGGCCATCCGGCCACTCATCTCGGCCAGAACCTCCGCCGTCTCGGGATCGGCGGCACTCGCCTCGGCGCTGGCATTGGCAAGGAAGCAGCCGCGCATATCACCCGCGTCCGAGGCCGAACGGATCACCCAATCCAGAAGCGCCGCGAAACGCGCCCGCGCAGGCCCCGGCGTCTGACCCAGAATACGCTCGGCCTCGGCCACCACGCAATCCTCGTAGGTGCGCAGCGCCGCCAGATACATCGAATGCTTGTCGCCGAAGAGCCGGTAGAGACTTTGCTTCTTCAGACCCGTCGCCACCTCGATATCCTGCATCGAGGTCGCGTCAAAGCCGCGCGCCCAGAAGATGTTCATCAGCGCCGTTTTCGCTTCCTCCGGATCGAACCCCAGTGGACGTGCCATGGTCTGCTCCCGAATTTGTTACCGTACGGTCCGATATTATACTTTACCATACGGTCCGTAATATTATAGGACCCTTGTACCGGTGCTGCAAAGCCCCTTCCCGATAAACTGAAAGAGAGAAGACATGCCCCGCATTTCCCCGCTGTCCGATGCCAATGCCGCGCCCGAGGCCGCCGCGATCTTCGCCGCCGTGAAGGGCAAGATCGGCATGGTGCCGAACCTCTACCGCACCACGGGCCATAGCCCCGCGACCCTTTCCGCCCTCCTCGGCCTCGGCGAGGCGCTCGGCAAGGGCAGCTTCACCGCGCAGGAGCGTGAAGCGGTCGCTCTGGTCGTCGGCCAGACCAATGGCTGCGACTACTGCCTCTCGGCTCATAGCGCCATTTCCTCCGGTCTGAAGGTCCCGGCGACAGAGATCGCCGCGAACCGCAAGGCCGCGTCGGCAACGCCGCGCACCGAGGCGATCCTCAAGCTCGCCCGCGCCATCACCGAAAAGCGCGGCTTGATTGCCGACGCAGACCTCGAGGCGGCGCGCGCGGCGGGCCTCACCAATGCCGATGTCGTCGAAACCGTGGGGGCGGTGGTGCAGAACATCTTCACCAATTACCTCAACCACATCTTCGCAACCGACATCGACTTCCCCGTGGTGCGCGCCGAAGCGGCGTAATCCCCTTTCCGCAACCGGGTCTCGCGGGCCTTGATCCCACCGCATTGGCCCCATGTCCCCCCACCCGGTTGCGGAAACCCCTCCCTCTCACTATCTTCGGACATGACAGCAACCAGACGCGGCGACCATGTCCCTGACCCTGCCCCCGAAAGTCACCGACCGCGCCTTCGCGCGGCTGGCCGAGATCAATGAGGCCTCGGGTGAGGCCAAGGCCCTGCGGGTCGCGGTCAACGGCGGCGGCTGCTCGGGCTTTCAGTATGAGATCACGCTCGACGAGCCCGGCACCGACGATCTGGTGCTGGAAGGCAAGGGCCAGAAGGTGCTGGTCGACACGGTCTCGCTCCCCTTCCTCGCCAATGCGACCATCGACTTTTCCGAGGAACTGATCGGCGCGCGCTTCGTGATCAACAATCCGAACGCCACTTCCTCCTGCGGCTGCGGGACCAGCTTTTCCATCTGATCCTTTCCTCTTATAGTCGCCCGACATTGCCGCGACCGGACCCTTATGCTCATTGAAATCCTGACCGTTCTCTGCCTGACCGTCCTGAACGGTCTTCTGGCCATGTCGGAACTTGCCATTGTCTCGGCCCGGCCCACCCGGCTGAAGGTCCTGGCCGATCAGGGCCGCACCGGCGCCCGCACCGCACTTGCCTTGCAGGAACATCCCGGGCGCTTCCTTTCGGCCGTTCAGATCGGCATCACACTCGTCGGCATCCTGTCGGGCGCAATCTCGGGCGCGACGCTTGGTATAAGGCTGACCCAGACGCTGGAGGCTGCGGGTTTCTCCGCCTCCTGGGCGCAGACGCTGGGCGTCGGTTCCGTCGTCGCGGCCATCACCTACCTCTCGCTGATCGTGGGCGAACTGGTACCCAAGCAGATCGCATTGAAGAACCCCGAAGGTGTGGCGATCCGCATGGCCCCGCCGATGCGGGTCATTGCCGCGGTCACAACGCCGCTTGTCTGGTTCCTGGACATATCCGGCAAAGCGCTTCTCTTCCTCCTGCGTCAGCATTCGGTCTCGGGCGAGGAAATGACCGACGAAGAGGTCAAGCTGACCATCGCCGAGGCGGAAACCGCTGGCGTCCTCTCCTCCGACGAACGCGAGATGATCGCGGGCGTCATGCGGCTGGCAGACCGTTCGGCCCGCACGCTGATGACGCCGCGCACCGATGTCGAAGTGCTGGACATAACCGCAGGCCCCGCCGCCGCGCTGAAACAGGCGCGCGAGACCGGCAAGGCGCTTCTGCCCGCGTCCGAAGGCGGCGCCGACGCCATCATCGGCGTCATCCCGGTGCGTGACCTCCTCTTGGCGACCAAGGCCGCAACCTCTGACCTGCGCAAATTCGTCCGCGAGGCGCCGATCGTCATTGACGTGGCCGACGCCGCACAGGTGATCGAGAAGCTGCGCGAAAGCACGGTGAACATGGTCCTTGTTTTCGACGAATATGGCCATTTCGAAGGCGTGATCACGCCGATGGACGTTCTCGAAGGCATCACCGGTTCCTTCGACACGCCCGGCGAAGAAGAACCCGACATGGTCGCCCGCGACGACGGGTCCTTCCTTGTGTCAGGTTCGATGGCCGCCGACGAATTCGGCGACCGGATGGGGCTGAAGCTGCCCGATGACCGCGAGTACGAAACCGTCGCTGGCCTCGTCCTCGACCGTCTCGGCCATATTCCGAAGCTTGGCGAGAAGCTCGAGGTCGGTCAGTTGGTCATCGAGGTCATCGACCTCGACGGCTTCCGCATCGACAAGCTTCTGGTGCGCAACGCCTGACGGCGATCAGCCGTCGGCCGCATTCAGGATCTTGCACATGCCCGGCCGCACATGACGGTCTGCTGCAACCTGCCCAGCCTTGATCTTGAACGATACGCGCGCCCGCGTGCCATCCTTGGTCTTCTTCGCGGTCACGGTCAGCTTCTGCGTCCGGCCGGAACCGGTCGATTCCTGATAGGCGGTGATGATCAGCCGCCCGCTATCGACCTTGATGCCCGAAAAGCCCTCTGACTTAACCGCGCGCGCCATGCGTTTCAGCGCCTTGTCGGGCGCCAGCCCTTTGAAATCCATCCAGGATTCGAAGACGATGGGCGTGACCAGCGGCACACCGACAGCCGAATAATGCTTCTCGCACTGCCCCGCCGAGGCAGCGGTCGCGAACCAGACGGCAGCGAGCGCGACAGGGAGGACGCGTATAACAGATGAGGTCATGAACAGTCTCCGTGATCCGCCCCCGGGCCAGGACGAAAGCATGTCACGAGTGGCAGATCGAGTAGGGAATTCCCGCCCCGGACGGCTTGCGCCCGGCGCGCCCAAGGCCGATGATGGGGTGAGACAGGGGAGCGCGGATGAAGATCGCCACATTCAACATCAACGGCATCAAGGCCCGCGCCGAAGCGCTGCCCGCCTGGCTCGACGAGGCCTCGCCCGACGTGGTGCTCCTGCAGGAGATCAAGTCGGTCGACGAGGCCTTTCCGCGCGACCTCTTCGAGGATCGCGGCTATTTCGTCGAAACCCATGGCCAGAAGGGTTTCAACGGCGTGGCGATCCTGTCGAAACTGCCCTTGGAGGATGTCGAGCGGGGCCTCCCCGGCGACCCTGAGGACGAGCAGGCGCGCTGGATCGAGGCGACCGTGGTAGGAAAGGACGCCGTGCGGCTCTGCGGCCTCTACCTGCCGAACGGCAATCCGGTGCCGGGGCCGAAATATGACTACAAGCTCGCGTGGATGGAGCGGATGCGCAGTCGCGCGGCAAAGCTTCTCGCCACCGAAATGCCGGTCGTGATGGCTGGCGATTACAATGTGATCCCGCAAGCGGAAGATGCCGCCAGGCCAGAGGTCTGGACCGAGGATGCGCTTTTCCTGCCCCAGACCCGCGCCGCCTTCCGCCGCCTTCTGAACCTCGGCTATAGCGAAGCCTTCCGCGCGCGGGAGCCCCGCCCGGGCCATTATTCCTTCTGGGATTATCAGGCCGGTGCGTGGGAGCGGAACAACGGCATCCGCATCGACCATCTGCTTCTTAGCCCGCAGGCCGCCGACCGGCTGAAAGATTGCCAGATCGACAAGGCAGTGCGCGGGCACGACAAGCCTTCCGACCACGTCCCGGTCTGGATCGAGCTCGACGTCTGACATGGCTTTCCCCGATACCTGGTACGCGCGCACCGCCGCCGATCGGACTGTCCGCCCGGCCCTCTCGGGCCATGAGGTGGCCGATGTCGTGATCATCGGCGGTGGACTTGCAGGCCTCACGACCGCGCTCGAACTCGCGCGCGCGGGCCTGGCCGTCGCCATTTTCGAGGCCGCGCAAGTGGGTTTCGGCGCCTCCGGTCGCAACGGCGGACTGGTCAGCCCCGCTTTCGCGGGCGGCGACGCCGCGATCCGCGCCCGGGTCGGCGAGGCGGAGGCGCGCGCCCTCCACCGCCTTTCCATCGAAGGGGTCGAGCGGCTCCGCACCACGATCCGCGATCTGAAGATCGAGAGCGCGAGGGTCGTGCCCGGCCTCCTCAGCCTGCGCCGTTTCGACCGGGCGGACGATCTGAAGGCGCATGTCGACGACTTCGCGAAACTCTACGGTTACGAGCTGCACTATCTCGATCGGACCGCCCTCGCGGAACATGTCACCAGCCCCCGCTACTTCCACGCGCTCCACGATCCGAACGCCTTCCATATCCATCCGCTGAATGTGGTTCGCGCCATCGCGGCCGAGATCGAGCGTCTGGGCGGGCGGATCTTCGAAGGCTCCCCCGCGACCGGCGTCCAGCTGTCAGGCCCTTCGAAACAGGTCCGAACCGCCGGGGGCCTGATCGAAGCACCGCGCCTCGTCCTCGCCACCGGCGGCTATACCGGCAGCCTCGTGCCGCGCCTGAAGCGTGCTGTCCTGCCGATCGCCACCTATATGATGGCGACCGAAGAGGCGCCCGAACTGATCGCGACCGCGATCCGCACCCGCGCCTGCATGTATGACGACCGCCGGGCGGGCGATTACTACCGGCTGGTCGATGGCGGGCGCCGGCTCCTTTGGGGCGGGCGCATCACCACCCGCGCCGCCGACCCTGCGGGCATCGCCCGCGAACTGAGGCGCGAGATGCTGACCGCCTATCCCCAACTCGCCGACCTGAAGACCGAACTCTCCTGGTCCGGTCTCATGGGCTACGCCCGCCATCTGATGCCGCAACTCGGCGAGATGCACCCCGGCGTCTGGCACATCACCGCCTTCGGCGGCCACGGGCTGAACACGACGGCGATTGCAGGCAAGGTACTGGCCGAGGCGATGCTCGGCGAAAGCGACCGGATTAGGCTTTTCAAGCCTTTCGGCCTCGATTGGGCGGGCGGCCCGGCGGGCCTCGCCGCCGCCCAGCTCACCTACTGGAAGCTGCAGCTGCAAGACCGCTGGCGCGAACGCCGCTAAGTGGTGCCAAGACGGGTCACGTCATGACCGTAGAGCCAGGCAAAACGGTCTGCCACCATCCCCGGCGCGAACCTTTGCAGGGTGCGCAGACCGAAATGCGCAAGGTCGCGCCTGACTCCCGACAGGTGATAGTTCCGCGCGTTCGCGCTCGCTGCCGCAACGATCCGCTTCGAACGATCCCGTCGCGCCGCCTGATATTGCCGCAGCGCCTCTGCCTCGGGATGGCGGGCGAGTGACGCCGCCAGAACCCAGGCGTCCTCTAGCGCCATGTTGGCGCCCTGCGCCAGGAACGGCAGGGTCGGATGCGCCGCATCGCCGACCAGCACCGCGCCATGGCCATGCCAGTGCTCGGCAACCGGGTGGCGGAAGAGGCCCCAGAGGTTCGGCCTCTCGATCCGGTCGAGCCAGCCGCGCACCTCGGGGATAAACTCTTCGAACGCGATCCGGAGTGCGAGCGGATCGTCAGTGAGGTTCCAGCTCTCTTCGGCCCATTTCTTCCGCTCTTCGACCGCAACGATATTGCGCAGCGAGCCGCCCCGCAGCGGATAGGTCACGATATGGCGCCCCGGCCCCATATAGACCCGCGCGACCGGCGGTATCTCTCCAGCCGCCGGAAGTGTCGCCCGCCAGGCGACCTGACCGGTGAAGAAGGGCTTGCCTCCCTGATCGAGTGCCGCCCGGACCCGCGAATGCAGCCCGTCGGCGCCGACGACCAGCCCCGCATGTTCGACCCCGCGTTCGGCCAGAAGATGCGGGCCCTGCGCCCCGAGCGTGAGGCTTTCGATCCGGTGGCCAAGCTCGATCGCCGCACCCGCCTGGCGCGAGGCACCCTCCAGCATGTCGATCAGGTCGGCGCGGTGGAAGAACCGGAAGCTGCCCTCCGGCGCGATGCTCGCCAGCTCGATCCGGGTGACGAGCGCGCCGGTTTCGCCGTCGATCAGCTCGACCGCTTCGGCCACCTGCCCCCGCGCGTCACACTCCTCTTCCAGCCCCAGCGCCTTCAAGACCGCCATGCCGTTCGGCGTGATCTGCAGGCCCGCGCCTACCTCGCGGATCACAGGCGCCTGTTCCAGCACCCGCACCTTCGCGCCGCGCTGGCACAGCGCCGTGGCCGTCGCCAGCCCGGCGATGCCAGCCCCAATCACTGCGATGTCGCGATCCCGGATCATGGCTCCTCATGCGAACAGGGCCGGGGCAATCCTGCCCCGGCCCCGTCATAGACTTCGCCGATCTTCTTTAAAATCGGATTATTCGTCGCGGTGCACCCGCTCGCGCCGTTCGTGCTTTTCCTGGGCTTCCAGCGTCATCGTGGCGATCGGGCGCGCGTCGAGACGCTTGAGCGAAATAGGCTCGCCCGTCATCTCGCAATAGCCATATTCGCCATTGTCGATGCGGCGGAGCGCGGAATCGATCTTCGAGACCAGCTTCCTCTGCCGGTCGCGGGTTCTCAGTTCCAGCGCGCGGTCGGTCTCCTCGCTCGCGCGGTCGGCGATATCGGGCACGGAACGGGCGCTGTCCTGCAACCCTTCCAGTGTCTCGGCCGACTGTTCGAGAAGTTCCTCTTTCCAGGAAATCAGCTTGCGGCGGAAATATTCCAGTTGCCGCTCGTTCATGAATGGCTCGTCTTCCGCGGGACGGTAATCGTCGGGAAGAAACACCTCGGGCTTCATACGCACGTCCTCCTCGGCCGGGTCCGTTGCACCCCCTGGGGGACGACCGGCCACTTGTGGGCGCCGCCATACAGGAAGCGCGCACGGATGTCACTAGCTGGCAAGGCTGGCATTGCAGCTTTGTGACCCGGCAGCTATGTCGGGCGGAACCTGGGACAAGAGACTGCGGGAAAGCGCATGAAATTCAACGGTACCGACGCCTACGTGGCGACCGAGGACCTGACTGTTGCGGTCAATGCATCAGTTACGCTGGAGCGCCCGCTACTGGTGAAGGGAGAGCCCGGAACTGGCAAGACCGAGCTCGCCCGTCAGGTCGCCCTGAGTCTCGGGCTGCCGCTCGTTGAATGGCATGTGAAGTCCACAACCAAGGCGGCACAGGGGCTCTATGAATATGATGCCGTCTCGCGGCTCAGGGACAGCCAGCTTGGCGATGCGCGCGTCCATGACGTGAAGAACTATATCCGCAAGGGCAAGCTCTGGCAGGCGTTCGAAGCCCCGGGCAAGGTCGTCCTTCTCATCGACGAGATCGACAAGGCCGACATCGAATTTCCGAACGACCTTTTGCAGGAACTCGACCGGATGGAGTTCCATGTTTATGAAACGGGCGAGACGATCCGGGCCAGACACCGCCCGGCCATCATCATCACTTCGAACAATGAAAAGGAACTGCCCGACGCCTTCCTGCGCCGCTGTTTCTTCCACTATATCCGCTTCCCCGAGGCCGACGTCCTGAAACGTATCGTCGATGTGCATTTCCCGGGGCTGAAACAGGCGCTGCTCGCCGAGGCGCTGACCCAGTTCTACGAGATCCGCGAAACGCCGGGACTGAAGAAAAAACCTTCGACCTCGGAAATGCTCGACTGGCTGAAACTGATCCTCGCCGAGGACCTGGGGCCGGACGACCTGAAGCGCGATCCCAAACACCTTCTGCCGAAACTCCATGGCGCGCTTTTGAAGAACGAGCAGGATGTCGCCCTCTTTGAGCGCCTGGCCTTCATGGCCCGCGCGCGGGGCTGACGGCGGCCGCAGGATTTGGCTTCGCTTTTGCCGAAGCTGCGGCTAGCCTGCCCGAAAAGGCGCAGACCGAGGATGGCAGTGACAGGCAGACCCCTTTCCCGCAGGCTCGCGGTGGCGCTTATCGGTCTTGGGCTCCTCTCCGGCTGCATAGCCCCCGAAAGCACGCCGCGACAGACCGACGGGGCAGTCCTGCGCGCGGGCTTTGACAGAATACCTCTGCCACCGATGAAGCGGTTCCCGCCGGCGCCGGGCACGCCCGCGCGCCGTTCGAACGCCGATATGGCGCGGGATTTCATGGACCTTTCCTTCCGGCTTGAAACCGGCCGCCCGCTTGATGCCTTCTCGCGCTTCACCGCCCCCCTGACCTACCGGCTGACCGGCCAAGTGCCGCCCACCGCCGCCACCGATCTGGGCGAGCTGATCGCGCGCCTCCGGACCGAGGCCGGGCTTTCCCTGTCGGCCGCCGCCCCAGAGGATCAGGCGGCAATCACCATCGAATTCCTGCCGCGCCGCCAGCTGCAGGCCCGCGCCCGCGATGCCGCCTGTTTCGTGGCGCCCCGCGTCTCGTCCTGGACGGAATACCGCCGCGCCCGGGGCTCGGACCTCGACTGGACCGACTTCACCTTCCGCGACCGGGTGGCGATCTTCATCCCCTCCGACACCGGCCCGCAGGAAATCCGCGATTGCCTGAACGAGGAAATGGCCCAGGCGCTCGGCCCCCTGAACGACCTCTACCGGCTGCCGGATTCGGTCTTCAACGATGACAATATCGAAGGCAGGCTCACCGGCTTCGACATGCTGATGCTGCGCGCCACCTATGCGCCGGAACTGACCCCCGGTATGTCACCGGGCGAGGTTGAGGTGCGCATTCCCGGCATCCTTGCCCGCCTCAACCCGGCCGGGGCGCGACCCGCAAGCTTCCCGCCCCAGACCCCGCGCGCCTATGGCGAGGCCATCGCCCGCGCGCTCGGTCCCGGCGCACGGGGCGGCGGCCGGGTCCGCGCCGCCGAGGAAGCGCTCGCAATCGCCCGGCCCTGGTCCGACTGGCGCACCGGCTTCGCCTGGCTCTCGCTCGGCCGCGTCCTGCCGCGCGACCGGCTGGCTGAGGTGCGCGCCGCCTTTGCCAATGCCGCCGCCCTCTATCGTTCGCAGCGACTGCCACTTCATGCGGCGCACGCCGACCTGCAGCGCGCGCTTCTGGCCCTGTCGGACGGCGCCTTCACCGATGCGCTCTCGCTTGCCGACGGGGCGATCCCGGCCGCGCGCACGGGCCGTGACGCGGCCCTGCTCGCTGGTCTCCTCGCCGTCCGCGCCGTCGCGCTTGACCGGACGGGCCAGCCGGACGCCGCCCGCGCCGCCCGCCTCGACAGTCTCGGCTGGGCGCGCTATGGCATGGCCTCCGACACAGAGGTCCGGGCGCGGCTTGCCTTCATCGAGGCGCTCGCGCCCGATGAGAAGGGGTGAGCCGATGGTCATTTTCCTTGCAGCACTATTCGGCGCGCTCTTCGGCATCTACCGGGCCCGCGCCCGCGGCGGGCGCGGCCTCGACATGGCGCAATATGCCGCCGCCCATGCGATCCTCTTCGCCCTCCTCGGCCTTCTCGTCGTGATCGTCGCGGGCCGGGCGGCCTGAACCGATGTTCCTGCCCTTCTTCGCCGAACTGAGGCAGGCGGGCGTTCCGGTCAGCCTGCGCGAGTATCTGGCTTTTCTGGACGGTATGGCGGCGGGGCTCGTCACCTATGAGATCGACGGCTTCTACTATCTTGCCCGCACGGCGATGGTGAAGGACGAACGCCACCTCGACCGGTTCGACCGCGCCTTCGCCGCCGCCTTCAAGGGGCTGGAAGTCATTTCGCCCGAACAGGTGATCGAGGCGGTCGACCTGCCCGCCGATTGGCTGCAGAAACTGATCGAACGCACACTCACCCCCGAGGAAAAGGCGCAAGTCGAAGCCTTAGGAGGCTTCGACAAGCTGATGGAAACGCTGAAGAAACGGCTTGAGGAACAGAAGGGCCGCCATCAGGGTGGCAACAAATGGATCGGCACCGCCGGCACCTCGCCCTTCGGCGCCTATGGCTACAATCCCGAAGGCGTGCGCATCGGCCAGTCCGAAAGCCGCCACCAGCGCGCCGTCAAGGTCTGGGACAAGCGCGAATTTCGCAATCTTGACGACACGGTCGAGCTTGGCACCCGCAACATCAAGGTCGCGCTGAAGCGCCTCCGCCGCTGGGCGCGCGAAGGCGCCGACGACGAACTGGACCTGCTCGGCACGATCCGCGCCACCGCAGAGCATGGCTATCTCGACGTGAAGACGCGGCCCGAGCGCCATAATGCGGTGAAGGTGCTACTCTTCCTCGATGTCGGCGGCTCGATGGACCCGCATGTGAAAGTGGTGGAGGAGCTCTTCTCCGCCGCCCGCGCCGAATTCAAACATCTGGAATATTACTATTTCCACAACTGCCTCTACGAAGGCGTCTGGCGCGACAACCGCCGCCGCTGGGATCAGCAGACCCCGACCTCAGAGGTGCTCAGGACCTACGGCAGCGACTACAAAGCGATCTTCGTGGGCGACGCCTCGATGTCGCCCTACGAGATCGCCCATCCGGGCGGCGCGAACGAACACTGGAACGCCGAGGCAGGCGAGGTCTGGCTGAACCGCGCGCGCGCCCAGTGGCCCGCGCATGTCTGGCTGAACCCGCTGCCCGAACGCTACTGGCCCTATACCCAGTCCGTCGGCATGATCGGCCGCATCTTCGAAAACCGCATGTTCCCGCTCACTCTCGACGGCATCGGCCGGGCGGTGAAGGTGCTCGGCTGACGCGACCCGACATCCCACCCCCCACGTTCTGTCCCGAAATACTCTCGGGGGGAGGACCCGGATGCAATCCGGGGCCCGGGGGGCAGACAGCCCCCCGCCCTAGCCCAAAGGCTGCGCGCGTTCGACAAGCCGGGCGAAAAAGCTCGCGCCGACAGGCGCAAGCTCGTCATTGAAATCATAGGCCGGGTGATGCAGCCCCGCCCCCGGCCCCTGACCGAGGAACAGATAGGCACCGGGCCGCGCCTCGAGCATATAGGAAAAGTCCTCCGACCCCATCTCGCGCGGCCCGTCCGCCTCGACAGCCGCGTCGCCCGAGATCTCTCGCGCCACATCGGCGGCGAAGGCCGCTTCGCCCGGGTGATTGATCGTCGCCGGATAGCCCCAGTCATAGTCGATCCGCGCGGACACGCCATAGGCCGCCGCATGGCCCTCGACGATCTCGTAGATGCGCTTCTTCAACATCTCGCGCACCTCGGGCTTGAAACAGCGGATGGTGGCGGCGAACATCGCCTCTTCGGGGATGATGTTCGACGCCGTCCCCGCCTGGATCATCGTGACCGAGATCACTGCCTCGTCCAATGCGTATACGTTGCGCGACAGGATCGTCTGGATCGCGCCGACCATGCCCACCAGCGCCACGACCGGATCGACGCACTCATGCGGCGTCGCCCCGTGGCCGCCCTTGCCGGTGATATGGACGACCGCCGTGTCGACCGAGGCCATCAGCGCCCCTTGCGTCGTCTGGAAATGACCGAAGGGAATGTTCGGCGCATTGTGGATACCGTAGACCTGGGCAATGCCGAACCGGTCCATCACGCCCTCGCGCACCATCACATCGCCACCGCCTCCATCCTCCTCCGCAGGCTGGAACAACAGTGCAACCTTGCCGCGGAACCTCCTGGTTTCACACAGATATTTTGCGGCACCCAAGAGCATCGTCGTATGCCCGTCATGACCGCAGGCATGCATCTTTCCGGCATGACCCGAGGTATAATCGGCCCCCGTCAGCTCCTCGATCGGCAAGGCATCCATATCGGCGCGAAGCCCGATCACCGGCCCCTCGCCCTGGCCTTCGATGATCGCCACGATCCCGCTCTTGGCGATCCCCTCATGGATCTCATCGACACCGAATTCCCTGAGCCGCTCGGCCACGAAGGCCGAAGTTTTCGGCAGGTCGAACGACAGTTCCGGGATCCGGTGCAGATGCTGGCGCCATTCCTTCATCTCGGGGGCAAAGGCTGCGATGCGATTGAGGACGGGCATGATGGACTCTCTTCAAGGCTCTTGTTAGCCGTCAGATGATCAAAAACCCGGGGGGAGAGCAATGACGAAAGACCGAAAGGCCTCCGACGCGCTGGTGCATGACCCGGCGGGCGGCCTGCCCCGGCTTCTGGAAATCATGGCGCGCTTGCGCGATCCGTCCGGTGGTTGCCCCTGGGACCTGGAGCAGACTTTCGCGACGATCGCCCCCTATACGATCGAAGAAGCCTACGAGGTCGCCGACGCGATCGAGCGGCAGGCCTGGGGCGAGCTGAGGGGCGAACTGGGCGATCTTCTCTTTCAGACGGTCTATCACGCCCAGATGGCGGCCGAGGCGGGCCTTTTTGGCTTCGAGGATGTGGCGACGTCGATTGCCGACAAGATGGTGGCGCGCCATCCTCATGTCTTCGGCTCTGAAAGCCGCGACAAGACGGCCGAGGATCAGACCCGCGACTGGGAAAGGATGAAGGCGGCCGAACGGGCCGGAAAGGCCGAGGGCGGCGTTCTGGATGGCGTCGCGGCGGGCCTGCCCGCGCTCACCCGTGCGGTGAAACTGCAAAACCGTGCGGCGCGGGTGGGTTTCGACTGGCCCTCGACCGATGAGGTGATCGACAAGATCACCGAAGAGGCGCGGGAGTTGAACGATGCCCGGCAAACGCTTGGCGAGACAGAGATTTTCGAGGAATTCGGCGATCTTCTCTTCGTCGTCGCCAATCTCGCCCGCCATCTGAAGATCGACCCTGAGGCCGCGCTGCGCGCGGCGAACACGAAATTCACCCGCCGCTTCCGCTCGATCGAGGCCGCACTGGCTGCGCGCGGCAAGCGGCCCGAGGACAGCGATCTGGCGGAAATGGACGCGCTGTGGAACGCCGCCAAAGCGGCGGAAAAGGCGCAGTCGCCCGCCTGACCCTCAAATGTTGTGCGGCGTCGGTCGCGCTGCTATCCAAGGTCAGGGGGAAGAACCCGGGCCCTGACAGGATCGATGCAGACAAAAGCCGCACCGCAATTTCACGTCCGCAGGCTTGCTTCCGGCGCGGCGGGTGGCGTGGCCTGGCTGGACGCCTGCGGCACGCCCGGTGCGGACGGGCGGCAGGTGCGGATTTTCCTGCGTGCGGGCCAAAGGCCCGCGCTGGTGCGTGACTTGCCCGAAAGCCTTGTCATCGACGGCACGCGCGAGGTTTCCGGCGCGCTGATGATCATTGGCCGCGACACAGGGGATGAGGCTGCACCGGCACGGCTTGGGCTTAAGAACGGCGTCATGGAGATTCCCCTCAGTTCGCCCGAACTCGACCTCCTCGCCGGGCGCAACGTGCTTTTCGGCCTGCGCTCGGTCGAAACCGCTGAGACAGTGCTGGACTGGCTCGCCTATCACGCGCGTCATCATGGCGCAACGGCGGCTCTGATCGTGAACCGTCAAAGCGACAAAGATGTTTTTCAACAAAGGCTTGCGCATCTTCTTGACAGTGCCGATCTTGACACATCCGCGCCCTTTTCCGTGCTTGTCGTCGAAAGCGACATTCCCTTGGGCAAGCCCGATCTCGGACCCGAGAACCACCCCTATCTCGCCCCAGACGCGCCCGGCAAATCGCGGATGGAGGCCCCCGCGCCCGACCCCTGGTCATCGCCCCTCGGCGAGAGCCTGATCTTCGAGGCGATGAAGGCGCGTTTCCTCGCCCGTGCCCGCGCCGTCCTGCTCCTCGACCCGTGCGACATCCTCGCCGATCCTGACCGGCTGCCCAATGCCTTCGACCTCTGTCAGGCCGCGCCCAATGGCGTGATCCTCTTGGCCGGGCGCCGCATCTACCCCTGGCGCATCCGCAAGGACCAGCCCGAGCGCTTCGGCGACCATATCTGCCGCCAGTTCGACGCGCGGCGCGGCATCGCGCGCTGGGGCGTGGCGCCGGAAAAGGCCGGGCTCGACAAGACCTGGCGCATGATCCGCGTCGCCTATGCCCAGCCTGCGCCCGGGCAGGTCGTGCCCTTCTGGCGGGCGATGGCCCTGAAAGTACCGGGGCAGAAGCCCTCGGTCCTCGCCCCCAAGACTTCGCTTGTCGAGGACCCCGAGCTTCTGCGCCTTGCGACCGCCTGTTTCGGCGCCAAGCCGGTGCGGCCGAAACCATCGGAGGTCGCCGCGGCCCCGATACCCGACCCGGCAACGGCGCGTACGGTGATCGTCACCACGATGAAGAACGAAGGCCCGTTCATCCTCGAATGGATCGCCTATCACCGCGCGATCGGGGTCAGCGATTTTCTCATCTACACCAACGACTGCACCGACGGCACCGACGCACTCCTCGACCTTCTGCAACGAAAGGGCATCGTCCAGCACCGCGACAATCCCTTCCGCTCGATGCCCGACCATATCAAGCCGCAGCATGCGGCCCTGCAGGCGGCCGAGGACGAGACCGTGGTGCAAAAGGCCGACTGGGTGATCTGCATGGATGTCGACGAGTTTGTCGATATCAAGCTCGGCGACGGGCGTCTGCCCACCCTTCTTGCGGCGATGGGCGAGGCGAATATGATCGCGCTGACCTGGCGGATGTTCGGCAATGCCGATGTAGAGGGCTTCGAGGACCGGTTCGTGATCGCCCAGTTTCCGCTCGCCGCCGAAGAGATGATGCGCAAGCCCCATCAGGCCTGGGGCTTCAAGACCTTGTTCCGCAATATCGACATCTACAGGAAGCTCGGCGTCCACCGGCCGAAGGGGTTGAAATCCGACCTCTGGAAGGTGGTGAAATGGCTCAATGGCTCCGGCCAACCGATGCCGCGCGAGATGTTGAGGAACGGCTGGCGCTCTTCGACCGATTCATTCGGCTATGACTGGGTGCAGCTCAATCACTATGCCTGCCGGTCGGTCGACAGCTACCTCGTGAAGCGCGACCGCGGCCGGGTGAACCATGTCGACCGCGACCAGGGCGTGAATTACTGGTTCCGCATGAACCATAATGCGGTCGAGGAACGCTCGATCCAGCGGATGATTCCGGCGCTGCAGGCCGAATGGGACCGGCTGATCGCCGACCCCGAGATCGCCGCCCAGCACGCGGCCTGCGTCGCCGCCCACCGGGCGAAGATCACGGAGTTGATGGCGCGGCCCGACCAGCAGGCGCTGCATGCTGAATTGGCGGGAGAACGGATGCGGGCCCTGTCGCGCCTGCTGCGGCATTTCGGCGCCAATGTCTTCAATGCTGGCCCCCATGTGATCCCCGAGGACCTGCACCGGCAGAAAATCAGCCAGGATTTCTTCTTCACCGTCGATCATTCCGGCGAGGCGCATCATTGAAGGCACTCCTCATCCTCACCGTCCGAAATGAAGGCGCCTTCCTGATCGACTGGCTGGCCTGGCACCGGCATGTGGGCTTTACCGATTTCCTTGTCTTTTCCAACGATTGCACCGACGGCACCGACCTCATGCTCGACCGTCTGGCGGCAATGGGCTGGCTCACCCATGTGCCGAACCCTGGGCCGCACGAAAAGGGCGCGCAATGGGCGGCCCTGAAGGCTGCGAATGCCCATCCGTTGAAACGACAGGCCGACTGGCTCCTGACCGCCGACATCGACGAATATGTGACGGTCCATGCGGGCGACGGACGGCTTGCCGACCTTTTCGCCGCCCTGCCAGAGGCGACCGCGATCCCCCTCACCTGGCGGCTTTTCGGCAATGGCGGGGTGATCCGCCGCGACGGGCGCCCGGTGCCGGAGGTCTTCACCCGCGCCGCGCCTGCGGTCATGGGCTGGCCCTGGCGGGCGGCGATGTTCAAGACGCTCTTCAGGAACGACGGGAGTTATGGCGCGCTTGGCGTCCACCGCCCGAAGGATCCTACACCCGAGGGCCTGTCCCGGCAGCGCTGGTTCGACGGGTCGGGGCGCGAACTGCCCGCCGATTTTCATTCCGCCCGGCTGTTCTCACCCTTCGGTCAGGACAATTATGGCCTCGTGCAACTGAACCACTATGCCCTCGGCGCGATGGAGGATTATGTCCTGAAATGCGACCGCGGGCGCGCCAACCGCTCCGCCTCGGCCTTCGACCTCTCCTACTGGGTCGAGCGCAATCTCTGCGCGGTCGAGGACCGGGCGCTTGTCGACAGATTCCCTGCCGCGGGCAGTCTTCGTGACGAGCTGCGCGCCGATCCGCTCCTTGCCGACCTGGAGAAGCGTGCGCAAACCTGGCGATCCAACCGCCTCCGCCAGCTGATGAGCGAAGAGGCCTACCGGTCCCTCCTGGGGCGACTGATGATGGCGCCGCACAGCCGCCTGTTGAGCGAACGCGAAAGCCGATTCCTTTTCGATCTGGCCCGGCAGAACCAATCGGGCACCCTGGTCGGAACTGGCGGCTCTCAGGAAACGGATTAACGACGGAAAACAAGCGCTTTTCCGCTTTCCACCCAGTCGCTCTTGTGTGCGGGCGCATGGCTTCCCACACATATCTTGCGTCACCGGCACAGGCCGGTGCTAGAATTGCCGGGTCCGGACCGCGCTTCCGGATATCGGGGGATCATGCGCAGAGGGTGAATGGTGAAAGACCGCGGGTCTTTGTCAAAGGACGAGTTTGTCGAACGTCTGAACCATGTCGGACGGCGCGAGGGTTTCTTTGCGCCGCTCGGTCAGGACCACGCCGCGCTTTTCGCCGACCGCGAGGCGGTGCTTCTCGTCACCTTCGACAGTTCCGCCCATATCCGCAGCCAGTCTTCGGACGGGCTTCCCTACGGTTTCGCGCTGGCCGAAGGGCGCGACTGGTCGCACCTGAGCCTCATCTGTTACCGTCAAACCTGGTTCCGCGACCCGGAGGTTTACGGATTCTTCGACCGGCTGACCGACGACGGCTTCTTCGACCAGTATGACCGGGTGATCTTCTTTGGCGCGGGTCCGGCGGGCTATGCCGCCGCCGCCTATTCGGTCGCCTGCCCGGGCGCCACGGTGATCCTGGTGCAGCCGCAGGCGACGCTTGACCCGACCTATGCCGGCTGGGACCCGCGGTTCGAAAACCACCGGCGGCTGAATTTCACCGATCGCTACGGCTTCGCCCCCGACATGACCGACGGCGCGCACGAGGTCTTTGTGATCTTCGATCCCGCGCAGACCTATGATGCGATGCATGCCGCGCTTTTCCGACGCAGCTTCACCACCTTCCTGCCCTGCCGGAACATGGGATCGGACCTTCTGGGCACATTGACCGCGATGCATGTCCTGCCGTCAACCCTCGCCGCGGCGGGCGACGGCGCCTTAGATGCGCGGCTCTTCTGGACCTTCTACCGCGCGCGCCGCAACCACCTGCCCTATCTGCGCCGCCTCTTGAATCGGCTGGAAACCGACGGCAGGCCGGGCCTTGCCGCCCTTCTGGCCAACAATGCGGGCGGTCGGCTAAATGATGAGAAGTTCCGCGCCCGCGCCCGCGATCTCGCCGCAAGTTTCCGCGGGATGACAGCGGGCTGAGACGGCACGGACCTTCAACGGCCCGCGCACGAGACCCGAGCGCGCCCGAGGTCTTTCAAAGACTTCGGACCGGAATTCTTGAAGAATTCCGGTGCCCGGCGACACGCCTCACAATATGGCCTTACTCGGCGGGAAGCGGTTCGATCGCGGTCAGTTCATAGCGCTCTTTCGGCATCTCGGGTCCCGCCCGACCGATGAGCGTCGCAAAGCCGAAGTCTGGGAAATAGAGGAAACTCTGCCCTTCCCAATCCCGCTCGCGGATGAAGGTCGCCTCGACCGTCACCGCATCAAAGCTGCAGTCCCCGACCGCGACCGCCACCGCGCCGCCAAAAACGAAGGCGGCGGTTTCCGGCACAGGCGCGTCGCCGGGAAAGGTCGCGATCACCTGCCCGACCCAGCCCGTCGCGCCCGGCGCCGGTTCGACGAGCGGTCCACCATCATAGTCATATGTCACGCGGCGATCCGGGCCGGCTCCGGCACCCGCCGCCGCTGCCTCAAGATCATAGAGCCCGTAGCGGCTGGCATAGACCAGATCGCCGCCATCCGCGCCGCTACCGATCTCGGTGAACTCGATCAGCCCGTCGGTGCGGCGCTTCACCTTGGTCGTTCCGTCCGCCCCATAGACGAGCCGCAGGCCCTGCTTCATGTCGCCGGGCGTCGCGCATTCGGAGGCGTGGGCGATATTCTGGCCAAGAAGGCAGAAAACCATCGCAGCTGACGAAGAAAGAAGGCGCATTTCACCCGATCCAAAGCGATTGTCGCCCGCCACTCATCCACAGGGCGCTTTGCCGGGCAAGCCCGGCGTTGCCGATCGTCAGCAGGCATAGACCTTCGCATGAAGCTCATAAAGCTCGACCCCCGGCGGTACCAGATCGAAAACCACGGTATTGGCCCCGACCTTGCGCGCCTCGTCCTTGACCTGATTGCGGGTATACTTAAGCCCCTCAGGCCCGAGGATCGGCCCGTAAACGCTTGGCGTTCCTGTGATATCGGACACGTAGCGGCAGCTCGTCACCTCCGCTGCCGTCGCTTCCCGCACATCCGGCACCCCGGTAAACCCCGGATCGTTCGTGCACCCAGTAAGCACCAGCCCGATCGCCATCGCACCCGAAATCCTGCGCATGATCTGCCCTTTCGCCTGACCGGCGGTCGTCTGCATCCGGCGCCGCCCTGGAAACAATGATGCCGCGCGCGCCCAGCCTGCGCAATGGCGGGCGCAATGGCGCGCGCGCCGCAACCCACCATCCAACTGTGATTCGGCGGAAGATCGCCTTCGGAGGCGACCGGTCGAGCCTTCAGTGTAGGCCCTCAACCCGCTCGGTTAGATCCAGGAGCTCAGCCTCGCGCTCGCCCGTTTTCAGGCCGAGGCAGCCGAGATATTCGAGGTCCGAGGCCTGCCCGCCGCCCAGTTCCGCCGCCGATGCCTGACAATCGGCCTCAACCTCGGCCTCCCAGGCTGCCTGATCGGCCAGAATCGCTTCGTCGGACGGAACGGAGACCGCGCGTTTCGCGGGATCACCTTCGGCGGCCTCGTCCCGCAGCGCCTGCAGCGCGGCCTTCATCCGCTCCTCCGCCCGAACAAGCAAGGCGCGATTGCACTCCATCATGTCGGGATGGGTCACCGGGCTCCGGCATTCCGCCGGCGGGGCGTCTTCGGCAAGCGCCGGGGCGGCAATCAATGTGAAACACAGCGCGATCAGGGGTCTGTACATCGGGGGCCTCTTTTTCCCCTGCATGGCCCGGTGCATTTCCGGGCTCAAGTCGGGTTTTCCAGCCTCCTACCGCATCTTGCCGCATCCCAAGACTGGAAATGCGCCCGCCGATCCTGTAGCGCTCGGCCCATGAGCCAGAGCCTGACGATCCGCCGCCCCGACGACATGCACCTGCACCTGCGCGATGGCGCGATGCTGGAGGCGGTCCTGCCGGAAACCGCCCGCCATTTCGGCCGCGCGATCGTGATGCCGAACCTCGTACCCCCCGTGGTCACCGGTGATCAGGCGGCCGCCTATCGCGACCGTATCCTGAAGGCCCTTCCCGAGGGCATGGCATTCGAGCCGATGATGGTGCTCTACCTGACCGAGACGACCGATCCGGCCGATGTAGCCGCCGCCCATGCAAGCGGGCTGGTCAAGGCGGTGAAGCTTTATCCGGCCGGGGCCACCACCAATTCGCAATCGGGCGTCACCAACTTCCAGAACGTCCGGCATGTACTTGAACGGATGGCGGAAATCGGCCTTCCGCTTTGCGTCCATGGCGAGGTTACAGACCCCGCCGTCGACATCTTCGACCGCGAGGCGGTGTTCATCGACCGGGTCCTGGATCCAATCCGGCGCGCGACGCCGGGCCTGCGCGTCGTGATGGAACATATCACCACCGAAGAAGGCGTGGCCTATGCCGGCGCGGGCGACGAGACGCTGGGCGCCACGATCACCACCCATCACCTGGTGATCAACCGCAACCATATCCTCGCGGGCGGGATCCGGCCGCATTACTATTGCCTGCCGGTCGCCAAGCGCGAGAAGCACCGCCTGGCCTTGCGCCGCGCCGCCACATCAGGCGATCCGCGCTTCTTCCTCGGCACCGATTCCGCGCCCCACGCCGATCACCTGAAGGAACATGCCTGCGGCTGCGCGGGCTGCTTCACCGCGACGAATACGCTTTCGATCCTCGCCCATGTGTTCGAGGAGGAAGGCGCGCTCGATCGGCTGGAGGCCTTCACCTCGCTGAATGGCGCGCGCTTCTACCGCCTCGCCCCGTCCGAAGACTGCGTCAACCTGACAAAGGGCGACACGGTCACCTACCCCACCAAGATCGAGACCGGCGCCGGTCCGGTCACCGTCTTCGACCCCGGTTTCGCCCTTCACTGGCGCGTCACCCCCTGACCCCCTCCTCGTCGCCTTCGGCGCTCGTCGGGCAGACGAGGAGAAGCCGAAGGCGCCCGACGAGGCCCCGCGAAAGGACAAAGATGATCCCCTCCAGCTTCCCGCCCAAAGAAGAGATCGCCCGCCTGACCGCGCGGATGCTTCTGGAAATCAAGGCCGTCCATTTCAACGCCGAGACCCCCTTCACGCTGGCTTCGGGCCTGCCCTCGCCCACCTACATCGACTGCCGCAAGCTCATCTCCTACCCTCGCATCCGCTCGGTGCTCATGGATTTCCTCGCCGTCACCGTGATGCGCGACGCGGGCTTCGAGGCGTTCGACAATATCGCGGGCGGCGAGACCGCGGGCATCCCCTTCGCGGCCATGGTCGCCGAACGGCTGGCGCTACCCATGACCTATGTGCGCAAGAAGCCGAAAGGCTACGGCCGCAATGCCCGCATCGAAGGCGCGATGAGCGAGGGCCAACGCGTTCTGCTGGTCGAAGACCTCACCACAGACGGCGGCTCGAAACTCTCGTTCGTCGACGCGATCCGCGACACGGGTGCGACCTGCGCCCATACCGCGGTGATCTTCTACTACGGCATCTTCCCCGAAACCGTCGATGTCTTGGGCAAGCATGGCGTCGCGCTGCATTACCTCTGCACCTGGTGGGACGTGCTCGCCGAGGCCCGCGCCCAGGGCGCATTCGATGCGAAGACGCTGAACGAGGTCGAAGCCTTCCTCACCAATCCCCGGCCCTGGCAGGAAGCCCGCGCAGGCAAATAGGGCCCGTCCAAATTTTCCTGTGGACGCTCTCTGGGGGTGACATGTGGACAAGTCCGGCCCGTCGCGCGATTCCCCAGAAAGGACAGATTTCCCACCCCCGATCTGGTAGGGTTGCTTCGGGCATACACCGCTGCTTGTGGCATTTAGGGACATTTGCCGAAACGCCCGGGCCGACTTATGACAGTCCGGGGACAAGAAGAAGAGCTGAGGCATGAGTGAAATAGCGACCTTGCGGCCCGCGCAGCCGCCGGTACCCGCCACCGAGGCCGGGGGCGAGGTGTTGCCGCACAATATCGAGGCCGAACAGCAGCTTCTCGGCGCGATCCTGACAAACAACGACATCTACGACCGGATCGCCTCGATCGTCCGGGCCGATCATTTCTTCGACCCGGTCCATCAGCGCATCTTCGAGATCGCCATCGCCCGCATCCAGAAGAATGCGCTGGCCTCGCCGGTCACGATGAAGGGCTATCTGGAGGATGACCCGGGCCTGAAGGAACTGGGCGGCCCGGCCTACCTTGCCCGGATCGCGGGCGCGGCGATCTCGGCCTATGCGGCGCGCGATTATGCGCAGATGATCCATGACCTTGCCGTGCGCCGCGAACTGATGGGCCTTGGCCGCGACATCACCGCGCGGGCTCAGGAAATCACCGTCGACAACGACCCTAAGGACCAGATCACCGAGGCCGAACAGCGGCTTTACCAGCTGGCCGAACAGGGGACGGTCGAGAAGGGGTTCGTGTCGTTCCTGAAAGCCACGACCGAGGCGGTGCAGTCAGCCCTTGCCGCCTATCAGCGCGACGGCGCGCTGTCGGGCATCTCGACGGGTCTCGCCGATCTGGACAAGAAACTCGGCGGTCTGCACCCGTCCGACCTTCTGATCCTCGCGGGGCGCCCCTCGATGGGCAAGACCTCGCTGGCCACGAACATCGCCTTCAACATCGCCAAGGCCTACAAGAAGGGCAAGAAACCCGACGGCACCGAAGGCGCAGTGAACGGCGGGGTCGTAGGCTTCTTCTCGCTCGAAATGTCGTCCGAACAGCTGGCGGCCCGGATCCTTTCCGAAGCCTCGGAAGTGCCCTCCGAACAGATCCGCCGCGGCGACATGACGGAACAGGAATTCCGCCGCTTCGTCGAGGCCGCGAAGGCCCTGGAAACCTGCCCTCTCTATATCGACGACACGCCCGCGCTGCCGATCAGCCAGGTGGCCGCCCGCTGCCGCCGCCTCAAGCGGACGCACGGTCTCGATGTCGTCTTCGTCGACTACCTGCAGCTGCTGCGGGGCACCGGAAAAGGTGACAACCGGGTGCAGGAGATCGCGGAAATCTCCATGGGTCTCAAGGCCTTGGCGAAGGAACTTAGCATCCCCGTGATCGCCCTTTCGCAGCTTTCCCGCCAGGTCGAAAACCGCGACGACAAGCGCCCGCAGCTCTCCGACCTGAGGGAATCCGGCTCGATCGAGCAGGACGCCGACGTGGTGATGTTCGTTTTCCGCGAGGAATATTACAAGGAACGCGAAAAACCAGGCGATCACGACCTTGAAGGCATGGCCAAGTGGCAAGAGGTCATGGAACAGGTCCATGGCAAGGCCGAAGTCATCATCGGCAAGCAGCGCCACGGGCCGATCGGCACGGTGGAACTGTCGTTCGAAGGCCGCTTCACCCGCTTCGGCAATCTGGTGAAGCCCTGGCAGCAGGGCGAAGGGTTCTGACCGCGAGCCGGCCCGACCGGATGAGTGGTTGCCTCCTTCATTGTGGTCCAAATATCCCGGGGGGTGCGGGGGGCTGGCCCCCCGCTGCGACTAAAGACACTTGACCTCCGCGACAGGACCGTCAAAACCCCCGCCATGGCATCCGGCATTCTCGATATCGACCTCGACGCGATCACCGCCAACTGGCGGGCGCTCGATGCCATGACGCCCGCCCATGTCCAGACCGCCGTGATGGTCAAGGCCGACGGCTATGGCCTCGGCGCTGCGCCCATCGCCCGTGCCCTGATGGCGGCGGGCGCGCGGCGGTTCTTCGTAGCTTTGACCGAAGAGGGCGTGGCCCTGCGCCTCGCCCTGGGCCCCGAGGCCGAGATCAATATCCTCTCGGGCCATATGGAGGGCGATACGGCGCGGATCGGCGCCTTCAATCTGGTGCCGATGTTGAACAGCCGCGCCCAGGTCGAGCGGCATTTTTCCGAACTCCCCACCCATCCGTTTGGCATCCAGCTGGAAACCGGCATGAACCGGCTCGGCATCGACGCGGCCGACTGGCAACTACTCGCACCCTCAGTCCTGCCGCACAAGCCGCGCCTTCTCATGTCGCACATGGCCTGCGCCGACGAGCCCGGCCATCCGCTGAACGACCGCCAGTTGGCAACCTTCCACAAGATGACCGACGGGACCGGCATCGCCCGGTCATTCTCGGCCACCGGCGGCATCCTCCTTGGCCGCCAATATGATTTCGACCTCACCCGCCCCGGCATCGGCCTTTACGGCGGCGCGCCTTTCACTGCCGCTCAACCGGTCGTAAGACTGTCGCTCCCGGTCGTGCAGGTCCGCACCCTCAATCCCGACGACACGGTCGGCTATAACGCGACATGGCAAGCCGTGGCGCCAACCCGCATCGCGACGCTGGCCGCAGGCTATGCCGACGGTCTTTTTCGCGCTTTGTCGAACCGCGCTGTGCTTTACCACGGCGAAACCCCCTGCCCGCTCGTCGGCCGCGTCTCGATGGACCTGGTGACCGTCGATGTCACCGCAGCCGAAGGCACACCCGAAACGCTCGACCTTCTCTGCCAAGCGCAGGGTATCGACGATCTTGCCCGCGCCGCCGGCACCATCGGCTACGAGATCCTGACCGCGCTTGGCCAGCGCTATGCCCGCCAGTACAAGAGCCGCGCCAAGGGAACGCTTGCCGCATGAACCTGCTTTCCCCCCTCGCGGCGCTCGGCCGCCTGACGCAAGGCGCGCTTGCCACTGTCGGGCGCATCGCGCTTTTCGCCGCCGACGCGGTCAGCCATCTGTTCCGCCCGCCATTCTATCCGCGCGAGTTCCTTGTCGCGCTGATGCAGATCGGCTGGTTCAGCCTGCCGGTCGTCGGCATGACCGCGCTTTTCACCGGCGGTGCGCTCGCGCTGCAAATCTACGCGGGCGGCGCGCGCTTTTCGGCGGAAGCCGTGGTGCCCTCGATCACCGCAATCGGCATGGTGCGGGAACTTGGGCCCGTCCTCGGCGGCCTGATGGTTGCGGCGCGTGTGGCCTCGTCCATTGCCGCCGAAGTGGGCACGATGAAGGTGACCGAGCAGATCGATGCTTTGGTGACGCTCTCCACCCATCCGATGAAATACCTGACCGTGCCGCGCATGCTGGCCGCGACGCTCGCCGTGCCCGTGCTGGTGGCAGTCGGCGACAGTATCGGCATCTTCGGCGGCTATCTCGTCGGGGTGAACCGACTGGGCTTCAATCCGGCCACCTACCTTGCGAACACCCGCGCCTATCTCGAGGCCTTCGACATCATCTCGGGCCTGATGAAGGGTGCGGCCTTCGGCTTCATCATCGCCATCTGCGGCTGTTTCTACGGTATGAATTCTGCACGCGGCGCCCAAGGGGTGGGTCGGGCGACGAAATCCGCCGTGGTCGCCGCTTCGGTCCTGATCCTCGCCGCCAACTATCTGATGACGGAGGTCTTTTTCTCCGCATGATCGAGCTTCAGGGCGTCAGGAAAAGCTTCGGCAAGAACCATGTCCTGCAGGGCGTGGACCTCTCGGTCGCGCGCGGCCAGTCGATGGTGATCATCGGCGGCTCGGGTACCGGCAAGTCGGTGCTTCTGAAATGCGTCCTCGGCCTTGTCACGCCGGACGCGGGTACGATCCTGGTCGACGGCCAGCCCGCCGCGACGAAGGGCGCGGGTCGCGAGCCCTTCCTCGACCGGTTCGGCATGCTCTTTCAAGGCGGCGCGCTTTTTGACAGCCTGCCGGTCTGGCAGAACGTGGCCTTCCGCCTGCTGCGCGGCGCCAAGAAGCGCCCGAAGGACGAAGCCCGCGCCATCGCCATAGAGAAGCTTCGGCGCGTGGGGCTGAAGGAACAGGTGGCCGACCTCTTTCCGGCCGAGCTTTCGGGCGGCATGCAGAAACGCGTGGGCCTTGCCCGCGCCATCGCTGCGGAGCCCGAGATCATCTTCTTCGACGAGCCGACGACCGGCCTCGACCCGATCATGGCGGGCGTGATCAACGAGCTGATCCGCGAGATCGTGACCGAGATGGGCGCGACCGCGATGACCATCACCCATGACATGACCTCGGTCCGCGCCATCGCCGACCGGGTGGCGATGCTGCATGGCGGTGTGATCCGCTGGACCGGTCCGATTGCGGAAATGGACACGACACCAGACCCTTACGTCGATCAGTTCATTCACGGCCGCGCCGAAGGACCGATAGAATCCGTGCGCTGAGCCCGGCGGAAGCCCAGGGTTTGACGCCCAGTGCCTTTGCCGCTACCCTTGGCCCGACGTCAGGACGGAACGCCCCCGCACCATGATCATCAAGGCTTCGACGGTCGCCGTCCTTCTCATCAGCCTCATCCTCTGCCTGCCGCCCTATCTGGTGCTGCGCCTCTTTGCGCGCTTTTACAAACGCGCCAAGCGCCGCAATATCAACCGCAAACGCTATCTGGTCGGCATGGCGGCCGCCCTTCTCGCGCTCGGCTTCAATGTCTTCGCCTTTATAGGCATCTCAGCGTCAGTCGCTCAGGGCGTTTCGGTCTATGGCACGCTCAGTTCCATCGCCGTCGCCATCGCCTGGGTCTCGTTCTGGCTCTGGCTCTTTCTCGCCTTCGCCTTCAACCGCGATATCGCGCAGCGCCCGCAGCCAGGTGACGAATGAGAGGCCTCACGCCGCTGGCGCTCGCCAATTTTGCGCTTCTGATCCTCTTCCCGCTCAGCTGGGTGGCGCCGCTCCTCCGCGCGGGCTGGCTGCCGTTCTTCGAGCTTGACGAGATCTCGGTCCTGACCGGCCTGCAGGCGATCTGGGAAAAGGACGCGCTGCTGGCGCTTCTCGTGACCTTCCTCGCGCTTTTCGCGCCGATGGCCAAGACGCTCGGCCTTGCGCTGATCCACTTCCGCCTTGCCTCGCCGCGCCTCTTGCCCATCCTTGAAACCCTCGGCCGCCTCGCCATGGCCGATGTCTTCCTCATCGCGCTCTATATCGTTCTGGCCAAAGGCGCCTTCGTCGGACGGCTGGAGACCGCGTGGGGCCTTTACCTTTTCACCGCCTGCATCCTCGCAAGCCTCTGGATATCGTCCATCACCTCTCGCCGCCTTCACCGCGCCTGATCCTGCCCTCTTTCGTTGACAAATATCCCGGGGTTTGGGGCAGAGCCCCAATCCGCGCTTGCCGGTCAGCGGCGGCATCGGCATGAAGGGCGCATGAGCAAATCGACCTCGAGCTTCACCTGCACCTCCTGCGGGGCCGTCCACAAGAAATGGGCCGGGCGCTGCGACGCCTGCGGCGCCTGGAATTCGATCGTCGAGGAGGCGCCGCTTTCCGCCGGCCCCGCCGCGAAGAGCCTCGGGGCGGCGCGCGGCCGCAAGGTCGAACTTACCACCCTTCAGGCCGACGAACCGCCGCCGCCCCGCACCGCGAGCGGCATGGAGGAATTCGACCGCGTCCTCGGCGGCGGGCTGGTGCCTGCGTCGGCGATCCTTGTGGGTGGCGATCCCGGCATCGGGAAATCGACGCTTCTTTTGCAGGCGACCGCCACCTTCGCCCGCAAGGGGCTGAAATGCCTCTATATCTCCGGCGAGGAAGCCTCGGCCCAGGTCCGGATGCGGGCACAGCGCCTTGGCCTTGCCGATGCGCCCGTAGGGCTCGGCGCTGAAACCAATCTGCGCGACATCCTGACCACGCTCGATGCCGAGCGCGCGGACCTTGTGGTCATCGATTCGATCCAGACCCTTTGGGCCGATATGGTCGAGGCCGCGCCCGGTTCGGTCGCCCAGGTCCGCGCCGCCGCGCATGAACTCGTCAGCTTCGCCAAAAAACGCGGCACCTCGGTCATTCTCGTCGGCCATGTCACCAAGGAAGGCCAGATCGCCGGTCCCCGCGTCGTCGAGCATATGGTCGATTGCGTCCTCTATTTCGAGGGCGAGCGTGGCCACCAGTTCCGCATCCTGCGCGCGGTCAAGAACCGTTTCGGTCCGGCCGACGAGATTGGCGTCTTCGAGATGACCGGCGCGGGGCTCGCCGAGGTCGCGAACCCGTCCGCCCTTTTCCTCTCCGAACGCGGACAGGCGAGCCCCGGCTCGGCGGTCTTTGCCGGGATCGAGGGCACACGGCCGGTCCTCACTGAAATCCAGGCGCTCGTCGCGCCCTCGACCCTCGGCACGCCGCGCCGCACGGTCGTCGGCCTCGACAGCGGCAGGCTGTCGACGATTCTCGCGGTCCTTGAGGCGCGCTGCGCCATACCCTTCGCAGGCCTTGATGTCTTTCTCAATGTCGCGGGCGGGCTCAAGGTCACGGAACCTGCTGCCGATCTTGCCGTCGCCGCCGCCCTTCTCTCGGCGCGCGAAGATGTTCCGCTGCCTCCCGACATGGTGGTTTTTGGGGAAATTTCCCTGTCCGGCGCCCTCCGACCGGTTTCGCAAACCGAAAACAGGTTGAAAGAAGCCCGAAAACTTGGTTTCTCACAGGCAGCGGCCCCCGAGAGGTCGAAAGCAGAAGGCGATGAGGGCATGAAGATGCGGAAATTCTCCGATCTCACTGCCTTCGTGGGCGAGATGTTTGCGGCGGGTTGAGACCCGCGAGAGAGTAGGGACAGGTATGGACAATTTCACCATCGTCGACGCCGCCGTCGCGGTCATCGTGCTTCTCTCGGCGATCCTCGCCTACAGCCGGGGCGTGGTGCGCGAGCTTTTCGCGATTGCGGGCTGGGTGGTCGCGGCCTACGTGGGCTTCCTCTTCGCCAAACAGGCCGCCCCCCTTGTGCGCCAGATCCCGGTGCTCGACAAGTTTCTCGACAATTGCGAACTGGCGACCATCGCCGGTTTCTTCGTGGTCTTCGCGGGCGCGCTGATCCTCGCCTCGATCTTCACGCCGCTCTTTTCCGCCATCATCCAGCGTTCGGCGCTTTCGGGCATCGACCAGGGTCTCGGCTTCCTCTTCGGCGTGGCGCGCGGCGTCCTTCTCGTGGCCGTCGCCTTCCTCGTCTATGACCGGATGATGCCTGAGGCGGGCATCCCCATGGTCGACAATTCGCGTTCCGCCGTGGTCTTCGCCTCGATCCAGGACAGGCTCGCCGCCGAAGTGCCGACCGACGCGCCCGGCTGGTTCAAGGAACGCTATAACGAGCTTGTCGGCGATTGCGGCACCGGCACGGCCACGGTCACCGAACCTGTCACTCCCGAAGGTAGCGCAACCGGCACGACCGACGGCGCGGGCGCCAAGACCGTCACGCCCTGAGGCCGCTTTTCCGCGGGCTGTGACCGGTTCTGGTGGTGACAGCGCGTCCATGACAGACTATGGAAGCGCCAACTGCCCCGGAATCGGAGAGACGGCCCATGCGCCCCTTCCTGTCGCACCCGTTCGATGACGACAAGCTGAAGGAGGAGTGCGGGATTTTCGGCGTCACCGGCGTCGCGGATGCCGCGAATTTCGTGGCGCTCGGGCTTCACGCGCTCCAGCATCGCGGGCAGGAGGCGGCGGGTATCGTCGCCTATGATCCGGTCGAGGGGTTCAACAACGTCCGCCGCTTCGGCTATGTGCGCGACAATTTCACCAAGCCCGACGTGATGCAGATGCTGCCCGGCACGCTCGGCATCGGCCATGTCCGCTATTCGACCGCCGGATCGAAAGGCCACACGGCGATCCGCGATGTGCAGCCCTTCTTCGGCGAATTTTCCATGGGCGGCGCGGCGATTGCCCATAACGGCAACCTGACCAACGCCGCCTCGCTGCGGCGCGAGCTGATCGAGCGCGGCTCGATCTTCCAGTCCTCGTCGGACAGCGAATGCATCATCCATCTGATGGCGCGCTCGATTCAACAAAACATCTCGGAGCGGATCAAGGACGCGCTGCGCCGGGTCGAAGGCGCCTTCTCGGTCGTCGCCATGACCCGCACCAAGCTGATCGGCGTCCGCGACCCGATGGGCGTGCGCCCGCTGGTGCTCGGCCGGATCGGCGACAGCGGCTGGGCCTTGTCGTCGGAAACCTGCGGGCTCGACATCATCGGCGCCGAGTTCGTGCGCGAGATCGAGCCGGGCGAGATGGTGGTGATCGAGGGCAACAAGGTCGCCTCGACCCGGCCCTTCACCCCCGCCACCTCGCGCTTCTGCATCTTCGAACATGTCTATTTCTCGCGCCCCGATTCCATCCTCGGCGGCCGCTCGGTCTATGAAACCCGCCGCCAGATCGGCGTCGAACTGGCCAAGGAAGCGCCCGTGGAGGCCGACCTCGTCTGCCCGGTGCCCGATTCTGGCACACCCGCCGCCATCGGCTATTCGCAGCAGTCTGGCATCCCCTACGCGATGGGCATCATCCGCAACCAGTATATGGGCCGGACATTCATCGAACCGACCGAGCAGATCCGCAACATGGGCGTCCGGCTGAAGCTGAACGTCAACCGCGCGCTGATCAAAGGGAAGCGCGTGATCCTTGTCGATGACAGCGTGGTGCGCGGCACGACGAGCCGCAAGATCAAGGACATGATCCTAGATGCAGGCGCGGCCGAAGTGCATTTCCGCATCGCCTCGCCGCCGACCGCCTGGCCCTGCTTCTATGGCGTCGATACGCCGGAACGCTCGAAGCTCCTCGCCGCGACCATGACCGAGGACGAGATGCGCGACTGGATCGGGGTGGACAGCCTCAAGTTCATCTCACTCGACGGCCTCTACCGCGCCGCGGGCGAAGCGGCGGGCCGCGATCCCAAGGCGCCGCGCTATTGCGACGCCTGCTTCTCGGGCGACTATCCCGTGGCCCCCGCCGACCAGATCGAGAAGGGCTTCCAGATGAAGGCGGCGGAATGAGCGGGTCGCGCCCCGTCCGCTACCGCCCCCACCACTTCCTCTGTTCGCTCGGCTTTCAGGGCAAGGGCTATTCCGACGGTTTCACCGCCAACATGACCGCCATCGTCATGGGGCGGCTGCGCGCGGCGGGCGGCGATCGAACCGTGATCGAGGTCACCGGCGCCACCGACGATATCTGCGCGCCCTGCCCCAAGCGGCGCGGCAGGCTCTGCACCAATCAGGACAAGATCAAGACGCTCGACCGGGCGCATGCCGCCGCCTTGACGCTTCAGCCTCACGAGCGGCTGACCTGGGGCGAAGCGAAGGCGCGTATCCGCTCCAGCGTCCTGCCCGGATCGCTGAAAACGCTCTGCGCGGGCTGCGAATGGGAGCCCTACGGCATGTGCGAAGAGGCGCTTGCCGCGCTCCACGCGGGCGAGACGTGATCCAAATGCGAACGCCGCCCAAAGGGGCGGCGTTCAAGCCTTTTGGTCAGGCAAGGCCTTGTCAGGCCTTGCGGCCCTTAAGTGCCGCCCAGCCGCCGGTCACGACCAGCGCCGCGATGATCGCCTTGACCGTGTCGCCGATCAGGAAGGGCGCCATGTAGTAGGCCCAGATCATCTGAAGATTGTCAGCGCCCCATTTGGACGCATCAAAGCCAAACACCGCATCCGCAGCCATCGCCCAGGCATTGCCGGGGATATAGAGCAGCGCCGAGGCGAGGATGCCGACGAGCGCAGTGCCGACCAGGCCCTTGACGCCACGGTCGGCGGCATAGCCTGCGATGGCGACGAGAAGGAGAAAGCCCACGAGAAAACCGGCCGTCGGACCGGCGAAGGCCGCGGCCGAACCGCCACCGGCGAAGACCGGCAGGCCAGCGGCGCCTTCGGCGAGATAGGCCGCGACCGTGGCCACGCCCATCCGCGCGCCATAGGCGAAACCGACGATGAGGATCGCGAGCGTCTGCAGCGTCATCGGCACCGGATACATCGGCACCTGCACTTGCGCGGCGAGGGCGATGAAGAGGCTGCCGCCCAGCACCATCAGGGCGCGGGTCAGAAGCGATTGCGAGGGCACGAGGGCCTTGGCGAGGGTCATGTCTGTTTCCTTTCCCCTGCGAGAGTCGCGCGCACATTTGCTGCGCTGCAGCTACATGTCAACATTTACCATTGCGCGCCACTTTAGGGAATGCGACATGGCATGGCCATGACCGACATAACTTCCGACACGAGCATCCTCGCAGAACGCCCCCTCGCCCTTGTGACCGGCGCCTCGCGCGGTCTTGGCTTCGCGCTTGCAGCCGCTCTTGGCGCCGCGGGCTGGCATGTCCTCGCCGTCGCCCGCACCGTGGGCGGGCTTGAAGAACTCGACGACCGGATTACCCAGGCGGGCGGCTCCGCGACGCTCGCGCCGCTCGACGTGACCGACGATGGCGCGATGGACCATCTGGCCAAGCAGATCGCCGCCCGCTGGGGCGGGCTCGGCCTCTGGGTCCATGCGGCGATCCATGCGCCGCCACTCTCGCCCGCTGGTCACCTCGACATGAAGGATATGGACAAGGCGCTGAAGGTGAATCTTCGCGCCACCGCCACGCTCATTCCGCTGATCGAACCGCTCTTGCGGGCCAAGGGCGGCACCGCGCTTTTCCTCGACGATCCGCGCGCGGGCGAGAAATTCTTCGGCGCCTATGGCGCGACCAAGGGCGCCCAGATGGCGCTTGCCCGAAGCTGGCAGACCGAGACCGAACGGACCGGCCCGCGCATCCTCATTGCCGCGCCCCGCCCCACCGCAACCGCGACCCGCGCCCGTTTCTTCCCCGGCGAGGACCGCGCGGCTTTGGCCGATATCCACGAGGAAGCTGCCCGCCTCCTCAGCCTTCTCGGACCCTGATGACCGCCCTTGTCGACATCCGCGACATGACGGCGGCTGACGAGGCCGACTGGCGGCGGCTCTGGGCGGGCTTCCTTGCCTACTACGACATAGAGCTCGCCCCCGGCATCACCGATTTCACCTGGACCCGCCTGCTCGACCCGGCGAACCCCCTCACCGCACGCATGGCGTATCTCGATGGTCGCGCCATGGGTTTCGCCATCCACCAGCTGCACCCCTCGACCTGGGTGATGGGCGAGGATTGCTACCTGGAAGACCTCTTCGTCGCCGAGGAAGCGCGCGGTCGCGGCATCGGCCGGGCGCTGATCGAGGATCTGAAGGCACTATCCCGCGCCAAGGGCGCCAAGCGGCTTCACTGGTTCACCGACAACGAGAACAGCCGCGCCCGCGCCCTCTATGACCAGTTGGCCGAGAGCGACGGCCACATCCGCTACCGCACGACCCTCTGACCCCTCCGCCTTTCATCTTGGACCAAATACCTCAGGGTCCGGGGCAGCGTCCCGGTCCGCGTGCAACGCGGAGGCCCCGTCGAGGGCCAGGGTGGGTGGGTGGGGCCCGAGACGGGGCCTTCTTCCCGCAGCTAACCGCTTTACCCCGGCCGCCATTCCCTCTAAATCTTGTAGTGGAACCGGGGCGGACTACCATGCGCATTCTCATCACCAATGACGACGGCATCAACGCCCCGGGGCTTGAGGTGCTGACCGCCATCGCCCAGGACATCGCGGGGCCGGAGGGCGAGGTCTGGACCGTCGCCCCCGCCTTCGAGCAATCGGGCGTCGGTCACTGCATCAGCTACACCCATCCGATGATGATCATGAAGCTTGGCCCCCGCCGCTATGCGGCCGAAGGGAGCCCCGCCGATTGCGTGCTCGCGGGCATCTACGATGTCCTGCACGGCGCCCGGCCCGACCTCGTCCTCTCCGGCGTCAACCGCGGCAACAATGCCGCCGAGAACGTGCTTTATTCGGGCACGATCGGCGGCGCGATGGAGGCGGCGCTTCAGGGGCTGCCCGCCATCGCGCTGTCGCAATTCATGGGCCCGAGGACCGACGAGATCGACGATCCTTTCGAGGCCGCCCGCACCCACGGCACCCATGTCGTCCGCACCCTTCTCGACAAGGGCCTCTGGGACGAGAAGGACTACCGGATTTTCTACAACGTCAACTTCCCGCCGCTGCCTGCGGCCGAGGTGAAGGGCATGAAGGTCGCGGCCCAGGGCTACCGCACCGACACGTTCTTCGGGGTCGAGCCTCATGTCTCCCCCTCGGGCCGCAAGTTCCTCTGGATCACCGGCGGGCCGCAGCATCAGGCGACCGCGCCCGGCACCGATGTCGCCGTCAATCTCGACGGCCATATCTCGGTCACGCCGATGCGCGCCGATCTTACCGCCCATGACACGCTTCAGGACCTCGCCCGCCGCCTCGCATGATGGCTGACATGACAGACCGCGCCGAACAGCAGATGCGCTTCCTCTTTACCCTCCGCTCGCGCGGGGTCACTGACCCGCGCGTTCTGGAAGCGATGGAGAGGGTCGACCGTGGCCTCTTCCTGAAAGGCATCTTCGCCGACCGCGCCTATGAGGATGTGCCGCTGCCCATCGCCTGCGGCCAGACGATCAGCCAGCCCTCGGTCGTGGCGCTGATGACCCAGGCGCTCGAGGTCACGCCCCGCGACAAGGTGCTGGAGGTCGGCACCGGCTCTGGCTATCAGGCGGCGATCCTCAGCCAGTTGGCGCGCCGTGTCTATACGGTCGACCGCCACCGCCGCCTGGTGCGCGAGGCGGAAAGCGTCTTCCGCGCGCTCGATCTTGCCAATATCACCGCTTTCGCCGCCGACGGATCTTTCGGCCTGCCCGATCAGGCGCCGTTCGATCGCATTCTCGTGACCGCCGCCGCCGAAGACCCGCCCGGCCCGCTCTTGGCCCAGCTGCGCGTTGGCGGTATCATGGTCCTGCCCGTCGGGCAGTCGGACGCGGTACAGAGCCTGATCAAGGTCACACGGTCCGAGACGGGGTTTGAGTATGAAGAACTGCGGCCGGTGCGCTTCGTGCCGCTGGTCGAGGGTCTGGTGCAGGACTGACGCCGGACGTGAATGGGTACCAGAGGCCGGAACACGGCCCGGATGGTGAGGATAAGAGATGACAGGCAAGCTGAACCGGACCTTCGCGCGCACCCTCCTGATCGGCGGCTCGCTTCTTGCGCTTGCGGCCTGCGAAAGCGATGGCCGCTTTGACGGCGACCTCCGGCACTTCGGACAGGGGATTTTCGACACGTCGGATGCCGCCCGCAATGCGGGTGCGGCCCGGCCGACGCCCGACCCGCGCGGCATCATCTCCTACCCCGGCTATCAGGTCGCGGTGGCGCGGCAGGGCGACACGGTCGCCTCCGTCGCCGCCCGGATCGGCATGGATCCGAACGAACTGGCGAATTACAACGCGTTGCAGCCCACCTCGACCCTGCGGGCCAACGAAGTGCTCGCTCTGCCACGCCGCGTGGCCGATGCGACGATGGTCAACGAACCGGGCGGCGTCGACGTAACGACGATCGCGGGCGGCGCCATCGACCGCGCCACAGGAGGCCAGAGCGGGACGGTTCCCGCCTCTGCCCCCACCGGCACTGTGACCACCACCCCGCTCACCCCCGCGAAACCCGTCCCCGCGCCGGTACAAACCGGGGCCGAACCGATCCGCCACAAGGTCGAACGCGGCGAAAGCGCCTATTCGATCGCGCGGCTTTATAATGTGAACGTCAAGGCGCTGGCCGACTGGAACGGGCTCGGCAAGGACCTCGCGGTGCGTGAAGGCCAGATCCTGCTGATCCCGGTCGGCGCCAAGGGCGGCGTGGTCGTGACAGATGACACAAGCAAGCCCGGCGAAGGGTCGAAGACCCCGACCCCGCCCTCGGCGGCAGAGCCGGTGCCAGAGGAAAAGACCGAACCGGCCTCGAAACCGGTCGAAAAGCCCGCCGCTCCCGATGTCGGCGCCACGACGGCGAGCGCGAAGCTTTCGATGCCGGTGCAGGGCTCGATCATCCGTGGCTACCAGAAGAAGAAGAACGACGGGATCGACATTTCCGCCTCTGCCGGGACCGCCGTCGGTGCCGCAGGCGACGGCACGGTTGCCGCGATCACCAAGGATACCGAAGGCGTGCCCATCCTCGTGATCCGCCATGCGGGCAACCTTCTGACGGTTTACGCCAACATCGACGGCATCGCGGTGAAGAAGGGCGACAAGGTCAAGCGCGGCCAGGCGATCGCCAAGGTGCGCGGCTCCAACCCAGCCTTCCTGCATTTCGAAGTCCGGCAGGGCTTTGAGTCGGTCGATCCGATGCCCTATCTGCAGTGAGGTTCGATTCCGGTCGGTTTGCGGCACTCACTGTCGCCGACGCGGAAACGGATTGTTGAAAAAGTGAAAGGCGCCGGGAGCTAACGGCGCCTTTCTCTTCCCAGGGTCTAATTTGGCCCTGACCCCGGCAAGTCGTCCGGTATTTCGTCTCAGGCCACCCGGTCGGGCGGTGCCTTGCCGTCAAAGAAGGCGCTGACATTCTCCATCACACGGAACCCCATCGCCTCTCGCGTCGCGCGCGTGGCCGAGCCGAGATGGGGCAGCATCACCAGGTTGGGGCAGTCCATTAGCGCGGCCGTGATCTGCGGTTCACGCTCAAACACATCAAGGCCCGCACCGCCGATCCTGTGCTCCGCCAGAGCCGCAGCCAGAGCGGCCTCATCCACCACCTCGCCACGCGCGGTGTTGATCAGGAACGCATCCCGCCGCATCAGCGCCAGCCGTTCGGCATTGATCAGATGCAGGTTCGCCGCCCCGCCGGGGCAATGAAGCGAGAGGAAATCGCAGTCAGGCAACAGCTCCTCGACCGATCCCACCTGCCGCGCGCCGTAGCGTGCCAGCACCTCGGCGGCGATGGGCGAGCGGTTCTGGACGAGGATCTTCATCCCGAACCCGTGATGTGCCCTCTGCGCCATCGCCTGTCCGATCCGGCCAAAACCGATGATGCCGAGTGTAGCACCCGACACTTTGGTGCCGATCATGTGCGTCGGGCGCCAGCCAGCCCATTCGCCCGCGCGCAATTCCCGCTCCCCCTCGCCCGCGCGGCGCGCGACCATCAGCATCAGGGTCATCGCGATGTCCGCCGTGCAGTCCGACAGGACGTCGGGCGTATTTGTCACCGCCATCCCGTGACGCTTGGCGCCCTCAAGGTCGATATGGCTGAAGCCCACGCCGAAATTGCCAAGCACCTTGGTCCGCGCCTGCGGCAAATCGAAAGCGTCAGGCCCGAGCTTGTCGGTCACCGTCGGGCAGACCGCGTCGAAGGCTGCGAAGGCCGCGCGGAAGTCGGCAACCGTCATCGGCCGGTCAGCCTCGTTCAGCGTCAGGTCGAAACGGTCGGCCATCGACCGTTCCACCGCTTCCGGCCAGCGCCGCGAGATCAGGACCTTCGGTTTTACCATGGTTTCAACTTCCTTCCGGCGGCGTTCGGGTAATACGTCCAGGCATACGTTCTGCCATACGTGCCGCCATACCTTGCCGGACGGTCCCACCGCCCGGCAAGACTGCGTCTTCAGGCCGCCTTGCGCCGCAGCACGCGCGCCACGGTTTCGCCGATGACCGACGGGTTTTCGGCGACCGTTACGCCCGCCTCGCTGAGGATCTCGACCTTCTCCGACGCACTCTCGCCAAAG
Source organism: Frigidibacter sp. RF13 (assembly GCF_026626305.1). GTDB lineage: Bacteria > Pseudomonadota > Alphaproteobacteria > Rhodobacterales > Rhodobacteraceae > TMP-24. The sequence continues at coordinate 663,590 of NZ_JAPNUE010000001.1, forward strand.
GCTGAGATGATCGCGCCCGCGTGCCCCATCGTGCGGCCCTTCGGCGCAGTCAAACCGGCGATATAGGCGACGACCGGCTTCGTCATATGGTTCCGGATATACTCGGCAGCCTCCGCTTCCTGCGGGCCGCCGATCTCGCCGATCAGGCAGACGATTTCGGTATCGGGGTCGGCCTCGAACGCTTCCAGCACGTCGCGGAATGACGATCCGTTGATGGGATCGCCGCCGATGCCGACCGAGGTGGAGACCCCGATGCCGAGGTCCTTCAGCTGCTGCGCCGCCTCATAGCCAAGCGTGCCCGACCGGCCGACAATCCCAACGTTTCCAGGTAGATAGATATGGCCCGGCATGATGCCCAGAAGCGATTTGCCGGGCGAGATGGTGCCCGCGCAGTTCGGCCCGGTCAGAACCATGCGCTTCTCGCGCGGATAGCGCATCATGTAGCGCTTCACCCGGATCATGTCTTGCGCGGGGATACCGTCGGTCACGCAGACGCAATAACGGATGCCGCCATCGGCCGCTTCCATGATGCTGTCGGCGGCAAAGGGCGGCGGCACGAAGACGATCGAGGCATTGGCCCCGGTCGCCGCCACCGCTTCCTTCACCGTGTTGAAGACCGGCACGCCATGGACGGTTTCGCCGCCCTTGCCCGGCACCACGCCGCCGACGACGAGCGTGCCATATTCCACCATCTCTTGCGTATGGAACTGCGCGATCCGTCCGGTGATCCCCTGAACGATGACGCGGGTATTGCGGTCGATGAAGATGGTCATTTCACGGCCCTCACTTTGGTATTCTGCGCCATATCATTCTTCCAGGCCGTCACCGCGCGCTGCGCCGCTTCCATGAGCGTGGTCGCGCGGATGATCGGCAGGCCGGATTTCGCAAGGATCTTGAGGCCTTCCTCGACATTCGTGCCCGCAAGGCGAACGACCACGGGCACGTCCACCGGCTCGGCCCTGAGCGCCTGCACGACGCCTTCGGCCACCCAGTCGCAGCGGTTGATGCCCGCGAAGATGTTCACGAGAACCGCCTGCACATTCTTGTCCGAGGTCACGAGTTTGAAGGCCTTCGCCACCCGTTCCGGCGTCGCGCCGCCGCCGATGTCGAGGAAATTCGCAGGCTCCCCGCCCGCAAGCTTGATCGTGTCCATAGTCGCCATCGCAAGGCCAGCGCCGTTGACGATGCAGCCGATATTGCCAGTAAGCCCGATGTAGGAAAGCCCCCGGTCGGCGGCGCGGCTTTCGCGCGGGTCTTCCTGGCTCTTGTCGCGCAGTTCGGCGATCTGGGGATGGCGGAACATCGCATTGCCGTCGAAGGTCATCTTGGCATCGAGCGCCATGATCCGGCTGTCCGACGTTATGACGAGCGGGTTGATCTCGACCATCGTCGCGTCAAGCTCGGTGAAGGCGCGGTAGCAGCCTTGCAGAGTACGGACCATCTGCTGGGTCAGCGCCGCCGGGATGCCAAGCGCGAAGGCGATCTCGCGCGCCTGAAAGTCGCGCAGGCCAACCGCCGGTTCGACGGTAGAACGGACGATGGAATCGGGCCGCGTGGCCGAGATGTCCTCGATCTCCATGCCGCCTTCGCCGGACGCGACTATCATCACCCGCTGGGTCGTGCGGTCGAGGACGAAGCCAAGGTAGATTTCACGCTCGAAGGCCGTCGCCGCCTCGACATAGACGCGGTAGACGCCCTTGCCCGCCGGGCCGGTCTGATGGGTGACGAGCTTCATGCCGAACATGTCAGAGGTCACGTCGAGGATCTCGTGATCCGACGAGCAGAGCTTCACGCCGCCCGCCTTGCCGCGCCCGCCCGCATGGACCTGTGCCTTGACCACCCAGCGATCGCCGCCGAGCTCGCGCGCCCGGTAGGCCGCCTGTTCGGGGCTGTAGGCCAGCGCGCCGTCGGGAACAGCGACCCCGAAGCTCTTCAATATGTCCTTGGCCTGATATTCATGGATATCCATGACGTCCTCCCTATTCCGCGGCGAGCGCCGCCCGGTAATGGCGGGCGAGCCCGTCCATCACATGTTCCTTGTTCACGCCCGCGCCGAGCACGTTCAGCGCATCGGCAAAGCGACTCACGATCTCGGTGATCGGACCTTCGCCAAGCTGGTTCAGGATGCCAACCCGGACCTGTACCGGCTCCGACAGCGTCGGCCAGATACCGAAGCCAGCGGCACGGCATGTCTGCACCAGTTCCTTTTCGCGGCCTTTCAGCGCGGGCGGCAGGTCAAGAACCACGAGCGAGGTCATGTTCGAGGTGACGGTGCAGCCCATGGCTTCGACGGCGGCGCGCAGCGCCGCTTCGTGGAAGGCATAATCGCGGGCCTTCTGCGCCCGGCCATGTTCCAGCGTCAGACGCAGCGCTTCGTGGAAGGCGGCGACCGCATAGCAAGAATGGGTGCGGTGATAGGCTGGTTGGGCCACATCCTTGCCGTCGATCACGCCCCAATGGCGCGCCTCGAGGATCGGATGATGCACATAGGTCGCGGCACCGTTCGCCCGCACTTCGGCGATGTAGCGGTCGGTGAAGGACACCGGCGCGTAGGTCAGCGGCAGGCAGAGAACGCCCTTCTGCGGACATGAGGCCCAGCCATGCACGCCCGGATACTCATCGATCGAAAAATCGGCGATGCCGAGCGAGGAAACCGCATCGACAAGACCAAGCGCACCGTGGCGCTCGCAGGCGTCGGAGAAGCCCTGTAGATCGTTGATCCGGCCCGACCCGGTTTCCCAGTGCGCCATGAAGGCCCATTTCGGCTTGTGCCGGGCCAGGGCCTTTTCAACCGCCTCTCCGGTCACGGACTGGCCATGTGGCACGGTGATAACTGTGACCGAGGCTGCCTGCGGGTTCAGCGGATCGGCTTTCAGTTCCTCGCGGGTCGCGGCCTTCATGCGGATCGTCAGGCAGTCGATGCCGCTGAAGGTGCCGTTGGTGAAAGCGACCACTGTGTCGCCGGGCAGTATGGCGCTCAGCATGCAGTCGAGGCCCGAAAATCCGGTGCCACCCACGCCGAACGTGTGGATGTTCTGCGTACCCCAGAGGCTGCGCAGCATGTGCTTGCATTCGATCATACCGCGCAGCACGTCCGCCTGCATATGATCGGCAACACCTGCCCGGGCAAAGGCCGCGAGGACGCGGGCATCGGTATTGCCCGGCCCCGGGCCGGCGGCGAGCGTTTCGGGGATCGAGAGGGCTGGAAATGCGATCGTGTCGGGCATCGGCGGTCCTGCAGAGAATGTGACGCCAACAAAAACCGGTTGCCCTCGTGTCACAACCTGCCTTACTCCTGCTTTCGGGTGTCTTTTATGGTAGTATTTTTCCTGCCCGTTCGGGTTGGAATACCTCCGCATACAGTACATTCACCCACCTATATGGGTAGGTTTTGGGAAAATCAGATGGCAGATCAAAGACTTAACGCTACGGAAAGTCCGATCGACCTTTCGCTCGCCGACAGCAATCCCTTGGTGCTGCAGGCTTTGTCCGAACTTTTCGACCGCGATCCCCGATTCTCGCTGGTGGCGACCTCGGCAACAGCCGAGGGTTTTCTCGGCGCGGTGATGCGGGTGCCGGTCCGGGTGGCGGTGATCGACTGGATGCTGCCCGCGCTTGGCGGGCAGAAGCTGATCGAGGTTCTGCGCGACCAGCCGGGCGCGCCGCGGATCGTGGTCTATGGCGAGGAAAGCCGGGGCGAGGTGGCGCGGCTCGCGATGCTCGCCGGTGCTGCAGGCTTCGTCGCCCGCACCAATCCGGCCGAAAAACTGCTGGAGACCTGCCTTGCGGTTGCGGCGGGGCAGATGGTCTTTCCCTTCCTCGACGTCCGCGACCTGCAGGCAGATCCGATCGCGCAACTGACCCGTCGGGAAAAGGCGCTGCTGGAGTCTCTGGCCAAGGGTCATTCGAATAAGGAACTGGCGCGGGATTTCGAAATCTCGACCAATACGGTGAAATTCCACCTCTCGAATCTTTTTGAAAAACTCGGCGTCCGAAATCGCGCCCAGGCCATCGCCTTTTATTATTCCTCTCGGCTGGCCAAGGACGGCACCGGGCGGTCCTGACCGGCCCCTGCGAAGGCGTCACGATCTTTCCCTGCGACAGTCTGTCACGCAATTTTCTTGCTTGACAGAAGCGGATTCCTTCCTCCTTCTCTGCCGCCCGTCGATGACACCCAGCCGCGAAGGATTCGCCCCATGAGTTTCCATACCGTCGAACAGGCCCCTGCCCGTCTCAACCGCTCTGAACTCGCCGTTCCGGGAAGCGCCGTTCAAATGTTTGAAAAGGCTGCGCAATCCGACGCAGACGTGATCTTCCTGGATCTCGAGGACGCGGTCGCGCCCGATGACAAGGCGCAGGCGCGCAAGAACATCATCAAGGCGCTGAACGAGATCGACTGGGGCACCAAGACCATGTCGGTCCGCATCAACGGGCTCGACACGCACTACATGTACCGCGATGTCGTGGACGTGGTCGAACAGGCCGGCGCGCGGCTCGACCTGATCATGATTCCGAAGGTCGGGACGGCTGCGGATGTTTATGCGGTCGACATGATGGTGACGCAAATTGAAGATGCGATGGGTTTTAAGAAGCGCATCGGTTTTGAACATATTATCGAAACCGCGCTCGGCATGCAGAATGTGAATGAAATTGCCGCGGCCTCGAAACGGAATGAAAGCCTGCATTTCGGCGTGGCCGATTATGCGGCCTCGACGCGCGCGCGCACGACCATCATCGGCGGCGTGAACCCCGATTACGCGGTGCTGACCGACCCGCTGGAGGACGCGACCCGCGCCACCCACTGGGGCGACATGTGGCACTATGCGCTGGCGCGCATGGTCGTCGCGGCGCGGGCGAACGGGCTGCGTCCCGTGGACGGGCCGTTCGGTGATTTTTCGGACCCCGAGGGCTACAAGGCGGCGGCGAAGCGTGCGGCGGTTCTTGGCTGCGAGGGCAAATGGGCGATCCACCCGAGCCAGATCGCGCTGGCGAACGAGGTGATGAGCCCGTCGGAAAAGGAAGTGACGCGCGCCAAGCGCATCCTTGAAGCGATGATGGAGGCGGCCAAGCAGGGCAAGGGCGCGGTGTCGCTGGACGGGCGGCTGATTGACTATGCCTCGATCCGTCAGGCAGAGGTGCTGGTGGAAAAAGCCAAGCAGATTGCCGGAGTGTAAGATGGACATGCGCGCGGAAGCGACCCGGCTTTTTCAGGCGGCCGTTCAGGCCGCCGACCCGGCCGGGGCGTTGAAGCGCGCAATCCTTGCCTCCCCCCTTGAGGCACTTTCGCCGGGGGGCGGCTGGATCGTGATCGCGGTCGGCAAGGCCGCCGTCCCGATGGCCGAAGAGGTGCTCAGGCACCTGAAGGGCGCCCCGGCGCGGGCACTCGTCGTCACCAACTACGAGAATGCGAGACCCTTTGCGGGGGCCGAGGTCATCGCCTCGGGCCATCCTGTTCCGGATGAGAACGGCGCAAAGGCAGGGGTTGCAGTCGCTGAACTGCTGGAGAGTGCGACGGCGGCCGACCGGGTGGTTGCGCTCATTTCGGGTGGCGGATCGGCACTTCTGCCCGCACCCGCGGCGGGGCTGACGCTTTCAGACAAGGCGGCGGTCAACCGGCTCTTGCTGGCCTATGGCTATGAAATCACCGAAATCAACCTGATCCGCCAGCAGCTGTCGCGGCTGAAGGGCGGAGGAATGCTCAGGCTCGCCGACCCTGCCCCGGTCGAGGCCTTCATCCTGTCGGACGTGGTCGGCGACGATCTGCGTGCGATCGCCTCGGGCCCCACCGTCGCGCCGCTCGGCAGCCGCGCCGATGCGCGGCGACTATTGGAGGAGCGTGGCGTCTGGGCAGAGCTGCCAGCCGCCGTACGCGCCCATCTGGAGGCGCAGGCGGGTGGCGAGAGCCCACTGCCGCCTGCACGCAACCGGCTGATCGGCTCGAACCGCATGAGCCTTGAGGCGATCCGGGATACCTGCTCCAGTAGGGCTGAGATCATCTCGGACCGGCTGACAGGCGACGTGGGCGATGCGGCGGCCGAAGTCATCGCCGCCGCGCGCCGCGCGCCGCCCGGCGCCTCTTGCCTGATTTTCGGGGGCGAGACGACCGTTACCCTCAAGGGCAATGGCCTAGGCGGGCGCAATCAGGAACTGGCGCTGCGCGTGGCGCTGGCGCTGCCCGATCTCGGGCGCGACTGGCTGTTCCTGTCCGGCGGCACCGACGGGCGCGATGGGCCGACAGAAGCTGCGGGCGGGATCGTAGATGCGGGCACGCAGGGCCGGATCGTGGCGGCGGGCGGCGACCCGCAGGCTCTTCTGGCAGAGAACGACAGCTACCGCGCGCTCTCACTCGCAGGCGACCTGCTGGTCACCGGCGCCACCGGCACCAATGTCGCGGACGTGCAGATCCTGCTTCTGGGGCCGAAAGCTCAGTAGCTCGGCTGCGTCAGCGTCGAATTGGCGTTCATCACTGCCAGCCGCTCAAGGTTGATGATGGTCGACAGCATCAGCCGGTCCTGGCTCCAGTCGCCCGGCCGCTGGATGGCGACGGCAGCCAGAAACGTCAGCGCGACCAGCGGGCCAAGAAGCAGCGCCGCGACCATGCCCGGATGCCGTTCCGCCTTGCCGTCGATCAGCGAGACCATGCGGTGGCGCAGGACTTGCACCGAGCGGTGGCCGAAAAGACGGCTTTCGGTCTGGACAAGCGCCACCACCGGCGCCTGAAGAGCAAACAGCCGCCGCCGTTTCAAACTGTTGTGGCAGACCCGGAGCAGGCACTGGCAATAGGCCGCGACGTCATAGCCGCGCCGTTCGATAACCTGCCGGTCGCAGGAAAGCTCACGCAGCTCCTCGCCCATCCGCCGCCAGATATGGAAGGCCGGGTTCCAGAAGAAGAAGGGCTTCAGCACTTCCATTGCGATCTCCCAATCCACATCGCGTTGGCGCAGATGCTGGAGCTCGTGGCCAAGCGCTATGCGCATGTCCTCCGGTTCGGCCAGCATGGTCGAGGGCAGGACGATGATCCGGCGTCGCAGGCCGCGGGTCGAGAAGGGCACCGTTGTGGTATCTGACAGACGAAGTTCGACCCGGCCAATCCGGCGCCAGACGAAACTGTCGTCGAGCACCCTGCGCAGTTTGAGCATGCTCGCCGCGAGGCGGAAGAAGAAGAAGGCAAACCCCGCAGCGAAAAGCGCGAGAACGACGGTCACAAGCGCACCAAACTCCCCCGCTGCCAGTGTGCGCCGCGCGCCTAGGATGGTTTCCAGCCGCTCGGGCGACATCTGGAAGTTGCCCTGCAGATATTGAGAGACGACGAAGTCGGCCAGGTTGATCCGGTCAAAGAGCGCCACATCCGCCCCGTCGGTCGCCTGCGTCACTGCCCAAAGCGCGAAAGGCGAAAAGACGATCGCCAGAAAGACCGCCCGTATCGCCCGGAGCTGCGCCGTATAGGCATGGCCGAGACCCGCGAGCCGAAGCGCGAACCGCGCCATGATCCACAGCACACAGGCGTAGGCCAGAAGGATGTTGACGTCGAGATAGGCGTCGATCAGGTCCCTAAGACTTGCCATTCCTGAGCCTCCTATCCAGAAGCGCCCGAATCTCGTCCAATGCCTCCTCGGACAGATCGTTGTCGTCGACGAGGCGCGCCACGAGCGAGACGGGCGTGTTGTCAAAGAGCTTCTCGGATAGGTTTCTCAGGCTGCGCGACTGATAAAGATCCTTTGTCAGCGCTGGCCTGTATGTGAAGGTCTTGCCCTGTTTCGTGCTGGTCACGAATTGTTTTTGTTCGAGAATCCGGAGGATCGTCGCCGCTGACGTATAAGCGAGCTTGCGGCCTTCGCCGAGCGTATCAAGCACGTCGCGCACCGTTCCCTCGCCAAGCTCCCAAAGCCGGGACATGAATTCCAGCTCGACTTCGGTCAGCATCTCGGGCTTCTTCTTCGTGCGCATTTCGGGGGCGGATCCTCGTATCGTCACCTTGCACTCCATCGATCCTAGCAGCGGCGGGCGCATTCGCAAAGCCGGGGTTGTTCCGGGTCTCATACTTTCCAGAAACAGAAGGCACCCCAGGCGATCGCAAGCGCGAGCGGCCACCAGAGCGGCATGCCCATGAGCCAGAGCCAGGCCATGAAGATGTAGCTGGTGCCAAGGAGAGAAATGAACAGCCGGTCGCCGCGGGTGGTGGTCAGGCCGAGGATGCCGGTGCGTTCGTCGCCACCGGGCCTGCGGATTTCCAGGACGGTCAGCAGGGCCATGGCCGAAAAGATCCCGATGAAGACCGCAAGCGTCGCGGGCGTCCAGGCCATCCAGAACGAGGGCCAAAGAGGCGCCGTCCAGGAAAAGCCCTTGTCCTCGGCCTTGCCGAGATTGCCCCAGCCCGCCGTCTGGGCATTGGCCACGACGGGCATCAGGGTCAGCATGAACGCGGCGTATCTCATCACACCCTCCCCAGGGCGAAGCCCTTGGCGATATAGTTGCGGACGAACCAGATCACGATGGCGCCGGGGATGATGGTCAGCGTGCCGGCGGCTGCCAGAAGGCCGAGCTCGTAGCCCGCCGAAGAGGCGGTCTTGGTCATCGTGGCGGCGATGGGCTTGGCGTAGACGGCGGTCAGGGTCTTGGCGAGCAGAAGTTCGACCCAGGAGAACATGAAACAGAAGAAAGCCGCGACACCGACGCCCGCCTTGATCGTCGGCAGGAAGATCTTCAGGAAGAAGCGCGGGAAGGAATAGCCGTCGACGAAGGCAGTCTCGTCCAGTTCCTTCGGCACGCCGCCCATGAAACCCTCGAGGATCCAGACCGCGAGCGGGATGTTGAAGAGGCAATGTGCCATCGCCACCGCCCAATAGGTGTCGAACAGCCCGACCGCTGAATAGAGCTGGAAAAAGGGCAGCGCGAAGACGGCGGCGGGCGCCATGCGGTTGGTCAGGAGCCAGAAGAACAGCTGCTTGTCGCCGAGGAACCGGTAGCGCGAGAAAGCATAGGCCGCAGGCAGTGCAACGGTGACGGAAATCACTGTGTTTATCGTTACATAGGCGATGGAGTTGATGTAACCCCAATACCAGGTCGGATCGGTGAAGATTGTGCGGTAGCTAGCCAGCGTCCAAGTCTGGGGGAAAAGTGAGAAACCGCCCAGGATTTCCTGCGTCGTCTTGAAGCTCATCGCCACCAGCCAGTAGATCGGCAGCATGAGGAAGGCGATGTAAAGGATCGGAATGATGGATCTTTTGCGCATCTTTATCTCACTTCACATCGTGCCGGGTCATGAGCGTGTAGAAGAGCCAGGAGGCAAAGAGCGTGATCGCGAAATAGATCAGGCTCATCGCCGCCGCAGGCCCGAGGTCGAACTGGCCAAGGGCGATTTTCACGAGATCGATGGACAGAAGCGTCGTCGAATTGCCGGGGCCGCCGCCGGTCAGCACGAAAGGCTCGGTATAAACGTTGAAACTGTCCATGAACCGCAGAAGCACGGCGATGGTCAGCACCTGCTTCATCTTCGGCAGCTGGATGTAGCGGAAGACCGCCCAGTTGGACGCCCCGTCGATCTTGGCCGCCTGGTAATAGGCGTCGGGGATCGACACGAGGCCTGCGTAACAGAGAAGCACGACAAGCGACGTCCAGTGCCAGACATCCATGGTGATGATCGTGATCCAGGCGGCGGTCGGGTTCTGGGTCATGTCATAGGTGACACCCAGCACATGGTTGAGGAAATAGCCCAGAAGCCCGATGTCCGGCAGGGTGAAGATGTTCCACATCGCACCCACCACATTCCACGGGATCAGCATCGGCAGGGCCATGGTGACGAGGCAGACCGGCACCCAGAAGCCCTTCCTCGGCATCGAAAGCGCGATGATCACGCCGAGTGGCACCTCGATGATCAGGATGAGGAAGGTGAAGAAGGCCTGCCGTCCGAGAGCCGCCTGAAACCGGTCGGATTTCAGGATATCCTCGAACCAGCCAAGCCCGTGCCAGAAAAAGACATTGTCGCCGAACGTCTCCTGCACGGAATAATTCACCACCGTCATCATCGGGATGAGCGCGTTGAAGGCCACTAGGATGACTACCGGCAGGACGAACAGCCAGCCTTTCTGATTGACCTTGCGCATCAGGCGGCCCTCCCCTTTTCGCTCGCGATCCAGCCGTCGCAGTAAAGCCGCGTCTGATCGGGGCGGAAGGTCAGATGCACCGCCTCTCCTTGCCCCGGCACCGCGCCCTCGACGATCGCATTCACCCGCGTGTCGCCCAGCATCGCCTCAACCACCGAATGACGCCCGAGATCGGACACTTTGCGCACTGTCGCGGGCAGGCCGGTTGCGCTGAGCGAAACGAATTCCGGCCGGATGCCGACCTCGGTTCTGCCAGCGCCGACCGTCACGGCCCCTTCCAGCGAAACCTGATGGCCAGCGACGAAAGCGCCGCCATCGCGGACCTCGCAAGAGAGCACGTTCATGCCGGGCGAACCGATGAAATGGCCGACGAACGTGTGCTGGGGCCGGTCGAACAGGTCGACTGGCGTACCGATCTGCACCACCTCGCCGTCCTGCATCACCACCACCTGATCGGCGAAGGTCAGCGCCTCGGTCTGGTCATGGGTCACATAGATCATGGTTGCCCGGACCCGGTGGTGAAGTTCCTTCAGCTTCGAGCGCAGTTTCCACTTCAGGTGCGGGTCGATGACGGTCAGCGGCTCGTCGAACATGATGACGTTCACGTCCTCTCGCACGAGGCCGCGGCCCATCGAGATCTTCTGCTTGTTGTCGGGTGAGAGGTTCGCGGCGCGGACCTTCAGCATCTCGGTCACGTCAAGCATTGCGGCAATCTCCTCGACGCGGGCCTTGACCCGGCCCTCGTCGATGCCGCGATTGCGGAGCGGAAAGGCGAGATTGTCGAAGACCGACATCGTGTCGTAGATCACCGGGAACTGGAAAACCTGCGCGATATTGCGCTGATCGGGCGGCAGTGTGGTCACGTCGCGGTCGTTGAACAGGATGCGACCCTCTGAAGGCACCAAAAGCCCCGAGATGATATTGAGAAGCGTCGATTTCCCGCAACCGGAAGGCCCGAGAAGCGCATAGGCGCCGCCATCCTCCCAATCGAGATTGAGCTCCTTCAGCGCATAATCCTGCGGCCCCGATGGGTTGGCCATGTAGGAATGGCGGAGTTTGTCGAGCGTGATCTTGGCCATCGTCCCCTCAGGCGACAAGCGCGCCGTCGGGCGCGAAATAGAAGCAATTGGCGGGATCCATGTAGAATTCATGGGCGCGGCCCACCTCGAACGGATGGACGCCCGGGGCGAGCGAGACCCAGGTATCATCGCCAAGACGGAAATGGGCGGAGCTTTCGGAGCCCGACAGTTCTGTCACCATGATCGGCCCCGTCAGCTTCACCTCGGCCGCCGAACCGTGCATTGGCCGGACGTGATGGGGGCGGACCGCGACCGTATAAGGCCCGTCCGCGAGGTTCGCGGCGGCACCGGCGAGCGGCCACTCCGCGCCCGCCTTCAGCCGCATCCGGTCGCCCATCTTGATTGCCGGTGCCGCATTGATCGGGGGATCGGAAAAGACCCGCGCCGAGACAAGCGTATTGGGGTGCCGGTATATCTCGGCCGTCGGACCGAATTGCGTTACCCGCCCGTCCTGCATCAGCGCGGTCTGGCCGCCAAGCATCAGCGCCTCGGCCGGTTCAGAGGTGGCATAGACCACAACGGCGCCACGGCCTGCGAAAAGGTCGGGCAACTGGTCGCGCAACTCCTCGCGCAGCTTGTAGTCGAGGTTGGCGAGCGGCTCGTCCAGGAAAACGGCGGTCGATTCCTTGGCGATGGCGCGGGCAAGCGCGGTGCGCTGCTGCTGGCCGCCAGAAAGCTCATGCGGGCGACGCTTCAGCATCGGGCGGAGTTTCAGCACATCCGCTGCCGCCTCGACCCGTCCCTGGATTTCCGAGGCGGCGAGGCCCGCGACCCTGAGTGGCGAGGCAATGTTCTCGAATACGGTCATATGGGGATAGTTCACGAAGAACTGGTGGACGAGGCTGATATTGCGCTTTTGCGGGCTAAGGCCGGTCACGTCTTGACCGTTCATCAAGAGCTTGCCCGACGCCAGCCGGTCGAGACCCGCCATCAGCTTGATCAGAGAGGTCTTGCCAGACCCGGTCTCGCCCAGAAGCACATTGAACCGGCCGGGTTCGAAGACGAGCGAGGTTTCCTTGATATGGACCGCCTGTCCGACCCTTTTGGTGACAGCCTGAAGCTCAAGCGCCATCCGTCCCTTCCTTCTTCGATTGTCGCACCCATCATGGAAAAACCGGGGCCCCGGAAGATGACCGGAGGCCCCGGCAGGGGTGGCCATCGCTGGCCACCGCCGGGGAGAGCTTAGTTCTCAGCCCACTGCTTGATCAGGTCGTCATAGTTGACGGTCATGCCCGGCTCTTTCTCGTTTTCGAGCTTGGCATGGGGGCCGCCTTCCTTGCCGAGCCATTCGGACGGGTCCTTGGGCTCGTTCAGACGCGGGCCGCAACCGCCGTAGACATTGGCGCTTTCGTCGGCTGCCTGCATGCGGGCCATGGTGATGTCCATCTCTTCGGCCAGACGGTCCATCGCCTCTTGCGGCGTGAAGGCGCCCGAGTTCACGTCACCGATCTGCTGCCACCAGATTTGCGCGAGCTTGGGATAGTCGGGCACGTTGATCCCGGTCGGCGACCAGCGGACGCGGTCGGGCGAGCGGTAGAATTCAACGAGACCGCCAAGCTTCGGCGCGCGTTCGGTGAAGCTTTCATGCCGGACGGTGCTGTCGCGGATGAAGGTCAGACCCACGTGCGATTTCTTCACGTCGACCGTCTTCGACACGACGAACTGGGCATAGAGCCAAGCGGCCTGCGCCCGGTCTTCCGGGGTGGATTTGAGGAACGTCCAGGAGCCCACGTCCTGATAACCGACCTTCTGGCCTTCCTTCCAATAGGGACCATGCGGCGAGGGCGCCATCCGCCACAGCGGGTTGCCGTCGGCATCGACCGTATTGTTGCCTTCAGACTGCGGCTTCACCATGTCGGCGGTGAAGGCGGTGTACCAGAAGATCTGCTGGGCGACGTTGCCTTGCGAAAGCGCAGGCAGTGACTGGTAGAAGTCATAGGAGGCAGCGCCCGGAGGGGCGTATTTCCTGAGCCATTCGTCCCATTTGGCAATCGCAAAGACCGCCGCCGGGCCGTTCGCCTCGCCACCGCGGGACACGCTTGCGCCCGAGGGATTGCAGGAACCCGCTTCCATCCGGATACCCCATTCGTCGATCGGGATACCGTTCGGCTCGCCGGGCGAACCCGCACCCGCCATCGACAACCAGGCGTCGGTCATCCGCCAGCCGAGGTCAGGCGCGCGCTTGCCATAGTCCATGTGGCCATAGATCGCGGTGCCGTCGATTTCCTTCACGTCGTTGGTGAAGAACTCGGCGATGTCCTCGTAGGCCGACCAGTTCACCGGCACGCCGAGATCGTAGCCATATTTGGCCTTGAAGGCGTCCTTGAGGTCCTGGCGGTCGAACCAGTCCTTGCGGAACCAGTAGAGGTTGGCGAACTGCTGGTCCGGAAGCTGGTAGAGCTTGCCGTCAGGGCCGGTCGTGAATTTCGCGCCCATGAAGTCGGCGAGGTCGAGACCTGGGTTGGTCGTGGCCTTCCAGTTGCCTTCCATCATGTCCGACAGCGGATAGGCCAGCTGCAGGCGCGAATGGGTACCGATCAGGTCGCTGTCATTGACGTAACCGTCATAGAGGTTGCGGTTCGTCTGCATCTGGGTCTGGACGGCCTGCACCACTTCGCCCTCGCCGAGGATCTGGTGGTTGACCTTGATGCCGGTGATTTCCTCGAAGGCCTTGGTCAGGACCTGCGATTCATAGGAATGCGTCGGAATCCCTTCCGACAGCACGTTGATTTCCATGCCTGCATAGGGCTTGGCGGCTTCGATGAACCATTTCATCTCGGCCATCTGATCATCCTTCGACAAAGCCGAAGGCTGGAATTCCTCGTCGATCCATTTCTGTGCCGCGGCCTCGTCGGCAAATGCCGGCCACGACCCCGCCATGACGGCAGACACCGCCACGGCGGAGAGCAGATACTTCCGCATCCTGTCTCCTCCCGAATAATGCTGAGCCAGTCTCCAGCTGGCTGATGGAATTGAGTAACGGGATTCGTCTCATTGTCAAACTAAAAGTTTAGTAGACGAAGATTGATCGCTGCTGAGGCTTGATCCGGACGGCTCTGGTCGATAATTTGACCAAAAGGTCGCAAAGGGCTTGGCTCGATGGATATCGGTGGAACCGAGGGACAGGATCGGAAAGTCCCGACCCATGAAGTGACCTATGTTCAGCTGCGCAACATGGTCCTGACCGGCGGGCTCGCACCCGGACAAGCCGTTACCATTCAAGGGCTTATCAAGGAGCTCAACGCTGGCATGACACCGGTGCGCGAGGCGATCCGGCGTCTGACGGCGGAAGGGGCGCTGACACTCCACGGTAACCGCCGCGTTTCGGTCCCGCGCCTGACGGCGACGCTTCTGGACCAGATCGCCTTCGCGCGCCTGACGGTCGAGCCGAAGATCGCGGAGCTTGCCGCGCCGCGCCTCTCAGGCGAAACTATCGAGCGGCTGGTCGAGATCGATGCCGGGATCGACCCGGCGATCCGGCGCGGTGACATTCCCGCCTATCTGACCGGCAATCATCTTTTTCACTTCACGCTCTACGAGGCCTCCGGCGCCCAGGTTCTGGTCGAGATCGCCCAGTCGCTGTGGTTGCGGTTCGGCCCGTCGCTGCGTGTCGTCGCGGCGCGCTACAGTGAAGGGCGCCTGCCCGACCGTCATCTGGACGCGCTTGAGGCCGCGCGCGCAGGCGACGGCCGCGCGCTTGCCCGCGCCATCGAGGCCGACATAGCCCAAGGCGTCGATATGGTGCGCCAGGCGCTGCAGGCCGGAGAGGTCTGACCGGTCGCTTATCGTCGCGCTGCGTGCGCTCTTCGCTGAGCCGCCCAAGGAGCGCGTGGCGTGCGGCAACAAGGCCTGCCAGAAATTTGATCAAATTTCTTGACAACCGCCATGCCCCGACTATTCTGACGCTAATGGCACCTTGTCGGACCGGGGGATGATTCCCCGACCGGTTCCGGGCAAAAGGGCCTCGCACCCCTGGGATTGTGAGGGCAAGATGACGAAGATCACCAACCATATGCCGACGAAAGAGCTGCAGGCGCTCGACGCCAAGCACCATATGCATCCGTTCACTGAGAATGCCGCCCTGGCCCGCAAGGGCGCGCGCATCATGGTGCGCGGCGAAGGCGTGTGGCTGACCGACAGCGAAGGCCACAAGATTCTCGACGGGATGGCGGGCCTGTGGTGCACCAACATCGGCTATGGCCGCAAGGAGCTGGGCGAAGTGGCCAAGCGCCAGATGGACGAGCTGGCCTATTACAATACCTTCTTCCAGACCTCGCATGTGCCCGCGATCGCGCTGGCCGCGAAGCTCGCGGAACTCGCGCCGGGCGATCTGAACCATACGTTCTTTGCCGGGTCCGGTTCGGAAGCCAACGACACCAACATCCGCGCCGTCCGCCGTTACTGGGACATCAAGGGCCAGCCGGAGAAACGCGTGATCATTGCACGGCACAATGGCTATCACGGCTCGACCATGGGCGGTGGCTCGCTCGGCGGCATGGCGCCGATCCACGCCCATGGCGGCAAGATCGACGGCATCGTCCACATCGGCGAACCGAACTGGTGGGCGCAGGGCGGCGACATGACGCCCGAGGCCTTCGGCCTGATGCGGGCGCAGGAGCTTGAGGCGAAGATTCTCGAACTCGGCGTCGACAAGGTCGCGGCCTTCATCGGCGAGCCGATCCAAGGCGCGGGCGGGGTGATCGTGCCGCCCTCGACCTACTGGCCGGAGATTCAGCGCATCGTCGACAAGTACGGCATCCTTCTGATCGCCGACGAGGTCATCACCGGCTTTGGCCGCACCGGCAACTGGTTCGGGTCTGAGACCTTCGGGATCAAGCCGCATATCATGACGATCGCGAAGGGCCTCAGCTCGGGCTATGCGCCGATCGGCGGGTCGATCATGTGCGACGAGGTGGCCGAGGTGCTGGGTTCGCATGGCGACTTCAATCATGGCTACACCTATTCGGGCCATCCGGTCGCGGCGGCCGTCGCGCTGGAGAACCTGCGGATCATCGAAGAGGAAGGGATCATTGACCATGTCCGCAACGTCGCGCATCCCTATCTGAACGAACGCTGGCAGGCGCTGGTCGATCATCCGCTCGTGGGTGAAGCCAAGCTCGTGGGCCTGATGGGCTCGATCGCGCTAACGCCGAACAAGGCAACGCGCGCCAAGTTTGCCTCGGAAACCGGCACCGTCGGCTACCGCTGCCGCGAGCGTTGCTTTGCCAACAACCTGATCATGCGCCATGTAGGCGACCGGATGATCATCGCCCCGCCGCTTACCATCAAGCCCGAGGAAATCGACGTGCTGATCGCCCGCGCGCGCAAGTCGCTGGACGAATGCTATGCGGGCCTGAAGGACGACGGACTTCTGAAGGCTGCTTGAGGACTTCCGACAGAATTACGGGCCGGCGCCAATGCGCCGGCCCGTGTCATTTACGCCCCTTTTCTTGAACCGCTTTTGAAGTATTCAGATCGGCCGGGCCGGGCCGCCAACCACGCGCGCGCCTGGCGCTACGTCGCGCGTGACGATCGCGCCGGCGCCAATCATCGCGCCATTCCCGACCGTAACACCGGGCAGCAGGATGGTACCGCCCCCGATCCAGACATCCTCGCCAATCGTCACCGGCAAGGCGCGCTCCAGTCCAAGGCGCCGTTCGTCGGCCCCGTGGGCATGATCGGCACAGTAAATATGGACGGAAGGGCCGAGCAACGTCCGCCGGCCGATCCGCACCGGTGCCGTGTCGAGAACGACGCAGCCGGCATTCATGAATACGCCGTCACCCAGTGCGAGGTTCCCTCCATAGGCGACGTGAAAGGGCGCCTCGATCAAGACGTCTGCACCGATCTCTGCCAATAGTTCAGCAAGCTCCGGCGCCATCGGGCCGCGCTCAGCCGGGTCCATCGTTGCGTGCCGCCAGCAGGCATGCCGCGCGATCTTGCGGAGCGCCTCGAGCTCAGGTGTCAAACAGGAGTACCAGCGCCCGTCAGCCACCTCGGCCAGGGCGGGAGGCGGTGGATGGAAATCCTTCATGCGAGGAGCCTCAAGACGGGGGATCACGGGCCCAAGGCTACTCCCGGCCGCGAGGCGGGCCAACAGGAATATCAAGTGCCCCGCAGGCGCGGGCGCTCCCGTTCCAGCCACAAGGCGATCAGCATCAGGGGTGCATTGTCGATCTCGCCCGTGGCGAGCAGCTCCATGAGCCGGGCGAACGGGATGAGGTGGCTGCGGATGTCTTCGGCCTCGTCCGCGAGCCCACCCAGGCCTGCGATCCCGTCAGGCAGGTCGGCAAGGCCGATGAACGAATACAGATACTCGGCCTTTGCCCCTGGTGAGGGATAATAACTCGGCCCTGGCATCAGCCGGTCGATGGTCAGCCCCGCCTCTTCCTCGGCCTCCCGCAAAGCCGCTTCCTCCGGCGTCTCGCCACCGTCGACCCGGCCCGCGATCGCTTCCAGAAGCCAGGGATTGGCATCGCCACGCGCGTAAGGCCCAGCGCGGAACTGTTCGATCAGGAGCACCCGGTCTCGGACCGGATCATAGGGCAATACGATCGCCGCATCGCCCGAGATAAAGACCGCTCGCTTGAGAACCGGCCCCATCGAGCCATCGAACCGGCGGTAGGACAAATCATGTTCCTCGACGGCAAAAAAGGCCTCGTACGGATGGTCGAGCCGCAGGCGTGACACGTCATCGGGCGACACGCTGCGGCGCAAGGTTTCCGTTCCGCCCCGGGGCGTCTCGGCGCGCAAGCGCGCCCCGGCGCGGGTGAGCATCTGCCCGTAGCGCCGCCCGAGCCGCTCGGGCGAGCCTGCGCCGTGCCGCACCATTATGTCGGCAGCCGCTGCGGTCACCGTCGGGGCCCACCGGGCCTGCCATTCGGCCGCCCGCCCCGCCGTCGCCGCATCGGCCGGCTGCGACGCGCGGTGATAGATGCGCACGCTCTGTGCGCGCCCGTCACGCATCGTGACGGTGGCCTCCGCAGGCCGATCTCCGAACACCGCCGCGTAGAAATCCATCCGCGCGAGCGCCTCCGCATCGATGTCGGTCACGATCAGGCCATCCGCTCCGTCGCCGCCGGGCACAAGCGCCGAGCGCGCGCCACCGTCAAGCCAGACCTCGGAGAAATCGGGAAGATTCGCGGGTTCGGTCGTAACGGATAAGCCCAGAACGACCTCCGCAAGCGGAGCATGGCGCAAAGCACCATGCAGGAAAAGCGATGTCACAAACCGGTCTCCGCAGCTATCTCCAGCGTCGCCCGGCCCACTCGCTGAGAACGCCCGCCAGCATACCGCCCCCGAGAAGCACGAGCAAGAAGTCGGCCGCGAGCATGCGCTGCACGATCTCGGCGGCGATCCCGATCAGCCCCATGATCGCCTCGGTCGGGGTGTCGTAATATTTGCGGACCGCCTGGACAAGCATTTCCTCGGTCGAGAAGAGCACAAGCGCCAGCGCCAGCGCCCCGAGCGAGGCACGAAGCCCTGCATTTGCCGACGGCCACCAACCCTCACCGGTCGCCGGGCCCAGGATGCGCCAACCGCAGACGATGCCGATGATGGCACTGAGCGGCGAGAAGGCGCCGAACTGGGTGCCCGCAGGCATGTGCGGCTTGAATATCTCGGCGCTCAGGAAGGCCACCAGCGCCATGCCGAACGCTGCAAAAAGTTTGGAAGCGGTAGGCATTCAGGACACCGGCCTTTCAATTGTAATCTGGGTCACGTCGCAATTGCCGAACCTGAAGGCCCCGGCGCAAGAAGTCAGATAGAAGTTCCACATCCGGCGGAACCGTTCGTCGAAACCGAGCTTCGCCACCTCATCCCACCGGGTATTGAAGGTCTCGTGCCATCGCCTGAGCGTCTGGCTGTAGCTTTCACCGAATTCGAGCGATCCGACCAGCCCGAGCCCGGCGCGCGCCACTTCCGCCCGCAGCGCCGTGGGCGAAGGCAGCATACCGCCCGGGAAGATGTATTTCTGGATGAAATCCACGCCCTTGCGATAGACCTCGAAGCGCTTTTCCTGCAGCGTGATGATCTGCAGCGTGGCCTTCCGGCCGGGTTTCAGCCGCTCGCGCAGTGTGTCGAAATAGACCGGCCAGTATTTCTCGCCCACCGCCTCGAACATCTCGATCGAGGCGATGCCGTCGTAGCGGCCTTTCTCGTCACGATAATCCTGCAGCTTGATCTCGACCCGATCCGACAATCCCGCCCGCTTCATCCGCTCGACCGCGAAATCGTGCTGGGCCTGGCTGATCGTCAGGCCAGTGACTTTCAGTCCCCGCTCACCCGCCGCATATTCGGCGAACCCGCCCCAGCCGCAGCCGATCTCCAGCACGTGATCGCCAGGCTGCGCGCCGATCCGGTCGACCATCGACGCATATTTCGCCCGCTGCGCTGCCTCCAGGCTTTCCTGCCCGCTTTGGAACAGAGCCGAGGAATAGGTCATCGTATCGTCGAGCCAGAGCCGGTAGAATTCATTTCCGAGGTCGTAGTGGTAGGCGATGTTCTTCTTTGCCTGCCGCTTGGTGTTGGCGTTCATCCAGTGCCGCAGCCGCTCCAGCGCCCGCAGGAAACCCATGCCGGGAAAGCCGTCATAGACGCTGTCATTGCCGTCGTGGACGAGGTCCATGAAGGCCTGAAGATCAGGCGTCGACCAGCCGCCTTCGAGATAGGCTTCGGAAAATCCCAGATCGCCCTCGCGGATCAGCCGCGCGAAGATGTCCGGATCGTGGACAGTGATTTCGGCAACCGGCCCTGCCGACTTTCCCTCTGCACGGAAACGCCGTCCGTCCTCCAGAACGAAGTCCAGCCGTCCGCGGTTCAATGTCTGGGCAATCTGAAAGACCTGCGCAAAATAGCGCGGCAGGCGGGTCTGTCCCTCTGTTGTCGTCAGAATATCCATGTCGCATCCCCCGATGAGGGGAGCTTAGCGCAAGAAAATCCGCCCGGGCAACGATTTCGTGATCACTGGCCCCGGAAGTGCTCGTAGGCGGAAAGGGCCCGGGCGCGCCCGGCGGAATGTTCAATGATTGGTTTTGGATAGGGAGTGGCCCTGTCAAGGTTCCACCATCGGGGTACCGCATCGAAATAGGCGTCGGAGAAAGCGCCGCGCCCGTCGCGGCCCTCGCCGAGGAAGCGGTTGCAGTAAACCCGCTCTGGATCGAAACGGTCAGCTTGCGCATCGGGATTGAAGATACGGAAATAGGGCGCGGCATCCGGGCCGGAGCCCGCGACCCACTGCCAGCCGAGTGCGTTCGAGGCCGGGTCCCAGTCGGTCAGACAGTCGGCGAACCATGCAAGGCCCACCCGCCAGTCGGTCAAAAGGTGTTTGGTCAGGTACGAGGCCGCGACCATCCGCACCCGGTTGTGCATGCGCCCGGTGACATACATCTCGCGCATTCCGGCATCGACGAACGGCACGCCGGTCATGCCTCGTCGCCAGCGTGCAGCATCCTCATTGTCGCGACGCCAGGGGAAGGCCTCCCAACCCTTGCGCCAGTTCTCGGTCGCCAGCGTTGGATTGTGATACATGAGATGCCAGGCGAAGTCGCGCCAGCCGAGTTCGGAGAGGAATTTCTCGGCGGCGCTGTCGAGCGCGGCGTCATGATCCTTGCGCGCCATCGCCTCGGCCCAGATCCGGCGCGGCGAAATCTCACCCCAGGCGAGGTGGTCGGACAGGCCTGACGCGGCTTCCTCTGTCGGAAAATCTCGACGGTCGGCGTAGCGGTGAAGCTTCTCCTCTAGAAAAGTCGACAGGCGCTCCAGCGCCGCCGCCTCGCCCGGCCGTATGTGCGGACGCAGGATCGCCGCGCCGCGGTTCATCGGCGCGTCCATCTTCCAACTGGCGAGTTCGTCGCTCGCAGGCCAGGTCGCGGGTGGGCGAAGTAAGGGCGGCACAGCTTCGGGCGCCGGGACCGGCCCCTGCCGCAGGCGTCGCCAGAACGGGGTGAAGACCGAATAGGGATGGCCCGCCTGCGTCAGTATTTGCGTCGGCTCGTGCAGCAGCGCCCCTGGGAAACTGCGCGCCTCGATGGCCGAAGCGGCCGCCCAGCTTTTCACTTGGCGGTCCCGCGCGATATGGGCGGGCTCATAATACCGCGTCCAATGCACGGCGCGTGCGCCGGTTTCCGCCACAAGCGCCTTCAGAACCTCTAGCGCCCTGCCCCGCCTGAGGATCAGCCGCAGCCCGCGCCGTTCCAAAGCGGCGGCGAAAGCTGCGAGCCCGAGACCAAGGCGGTAGCGCGGTGCAGCGCCCAGCACCTCGACCGTCTCGTCATGGATGAAAAGCGGAACAATCGGCCGCCCCGTCTCTGCGGCGGCGGCAAGCGCCGGGTGATCGTCCAGCCGCAGGTCACGGCGGAACCAGACGATCACCGGCGCCTGATCTGCCATCCCGCCCTCAAAGCACCCGGTCGAGCGCGCCGATGAGACGGCGCACATCGTCGGGTGAGGTGTAGTGGGTCATCGACAGCCTGAGCACACCCTTTTCAAGATCAACGCCCATCGCCGTCAGCGGCCGCACGGCGTAGAAATCCCCGGCCCAGCAGTTGATCCCCTCGCGCCCCAGTGCCTCCGACACCGGTTCCGCCGCGCGGTCGAGTGCTGCGGCAACCGTCGGTGCCCTGCGCGCGGCGTCTCGCGGGCCGATCAGACGCAGGTCGTTGCGTGCGGCGAGATAGTCGAGCAGCGGCTGGCAGATGGCAACTTCATGTGCGCGCATCAGGTCGTGGACGGTAGCACCGCGCTTGGCCGCGTCCGGTTCCGGTGTGAAATGCTTGGCGTGGAGCGCGTCGAAATAATCGGCCATCCCGGCGGATGCCGCGATCTGCGCGTGGTCGGGACCGGCGGGGGTGAAGCGCTTATAGAGAGTGTCGCCGTTGAAATAGTGTCCCTGGTTCGGAAGGTCGAACCCGAAGGTCTCTCGGATCACCATGATACCCTGATGGGGACCGTAGACCTTGTAGGCCGAGAAAAGGTAGATATCAGCGCCCAGTTCTGCGACGTTCGGCAGGCCGTGGGGCGCATAGCTGACCCCGTCCACGCAGACCGCCGCCCCTGCCGCATGCGCCATGGCCGCGATCTCGGCCACCGGGTTGATTTCGGCCACCACGTTCGAGCAATGCGGGAAGCAGACGAGCCGCACCTTGCCGTCGGCGAGCAATGGCGAAAGGCGCGCGGGGTCCAGATGACCGGTCGCCGCGTCGATCTGCCATTCCCTGACCTCGATCCCGTCCTCGGCCAGCCGGCGCCAGGGGCCGGAATTGGCCTCGTGATCTTGATTGGTCACGACGATCGCGCCGCCCTTCTCGGTCAGCCAGCGGCGAACGGCCTGCGCCAGAACATAGGTGTTCGCCGTGGTCGAGGGGCCGAAGGACAGTTCTTGCCGCTTCACCCCCATCATCGCCGCAAGGCGGGTGCGCGCCTCGTCCATCTCGGCGCCGCCGGCCTGGGCGGCGGCATAGGGCGCATAGGGCTGCACCTTGCGTTCCTTGTAGAACCGTGTCAGCCGATCGATCACCGGCTGGCATGCATAGGAACCGCCTGCATTTTCGAAGAAGGCCTGATCGGCAAGGCCCGGCACCGAGAAGGCCGGGAACTGGCTGCGCACGAATCCGAGGTCTAACGTCGTCACATCTGTCTCCATCATCCGAAGGGCTGATCGCCGGGAAGGCCCGGCAGACAGCCGCCAAAGGGCTGACAGGTCTTCCTGCCGAGCCGCAATCGCCCGTCATGGAGGAGGTGCGGCAGATCCGTGAAGCCGGATCGGGGCAAAGCTTAGCCGCGGCTGGCCTTGTCGGGAAGGGCGCCACAGAAAATTTTCCTTCGCCACCCGCCCATTAGCCCGCAAGATTTCCCGGATCGAATCAAAAGACTTGCGATGTCACTCACGGTAGGTATGATTTGATCATATTCTGGGGAGGATAGAATGATCAAAAGAACACTTCTGGCCGCGACGGCCATTGTCTCGCTCGCCTTGCCTGCATCCGCAGCCGACCCCGATCTCGTCGTGCTGGAATGGGCGGGATACGATATCGAAGGGCTTTATGCCGACTACAAGGCCAAGTATAACGACAACCCGACCTACTCCTTCTTCGCCTCCGACGACGAGGCGTTCCAGCGGGCGGTGTCCGGATTCAAGGCCGACGTCTTCCATCCCTGCTCGACCTTCGTGGAGAAATATCGCGAGGCGGGACTGATCGAACCCTGGGACCCGGCAAAGATCGCGGCGATGGGCGATATCGACGCGAAATTCCTGGGTTCGGCAACGATCAAGGATGATCAGGGCGTCTGGTTCCTGCCATTCGACTGGGGTGCAACCGCCGTCGCCTACAATACCGAACAGGTCCCGGCTGAGGATGTGGCCTCGCTGAATGTCTTCACCGATCCGAAATATCAGGGCCGCACCTCGCTGCCCAACTCGTCCGAGGACGTCTGGGCGCTTGCCTATCTGGCCACCGGCACGACGAACTGGACCAAGGTCAGCGACGAACAGTTCGATGCCGCCGCCGCCTGGCTGCGCGAGGCGCACAAGAACGTGCGCGCCTACTGGAACGATTCGGCCGAACTCAGCCAGCTGATGGCATCGGGTGAAGTACTGGTCGGCTGGGCCTGGAACGATGCTGTGGCGCTTCTTAAGGAAGAGGATTTCCCGGTCGGATTCCAGCGCGAGGCAAAGGAAGGCTCCTCGACCTGGTTCTGCGGCTATGTGAATGCCAAGGACGGTCCCGGCAACGAAGACAAGGCCTATGACTTCATGAACTCGATGCTGCGCGCCGATGCGGCCGGGGTTCTGGTGGGCGAACTGGGCTATGGCCATTCGAACGCAACCGCAATGTCAGGTATCGCAACCGAGGACCTAGACGCGGCGGGCCTTGGCGCCGCCAATGCCCCGATCCTCGCACAGGTGCCGAAAGATCCGGCGCTTCACGAAAAGATGTTGCAGACCTTCGAGAACATCAAAGCCGGTTTCTGACGGTTTTCGAAGCAGCATCAAACAGTTAGGGAAAGACCGAGGGCCTGCGCCGGCCAAGTGCCGCGCAGGCCCTCACCTTGCCCTTGCAACTGCCCGGGCGGCAGGCATAGTTGCCCGCGGTATCCCCGCCCCGGACCCGGTCCGGGGCTTCCACTCTGGAGGCTATCTTGAAACTTCACGCCCTGCTTGCGGCCTCGGTCGCAGCCCTTACCCTCGCCCTGCCCGCCCGCGCGGCCGATCCCGATCTTCTGGTCCTTGACTGGGCCGGGTTCGAGGTCGAAGGCCTATATCAGGCCTACAAGGACAAGAACGGCGACGGCCCGACCTATACATTCTTCGGCTCTGACGACGAAGCCTTCCAGAAAGTCGCCTCGGGCTTCAAATCCGACGTGACCCACCCCTGCTCGCAGATGGTGTCCAAGTACCGCGAAGCAGGCCTGATCGAGCCCTGGGATATTTCGAAGATCCCGGAGTTCGCCAATATCGACCCGAAATTCCTGAATTCGCCGGTCTTTCAGGATGATGGCGGCGTCTGGTTCATTCCGACCGACTGGGGTGTGACGGCGGTGGCCTACAATACCGACGAAGTACCGGTCGAGGATGTCGCCTCGCTTCAGGTCTTCGCCGATCCGAAATACGAAGGCCGCGTGTCGCTGCCAAACTCGTCGGACGATGTCTGGGCGCTGGCCTATCTGGCAACCGGCGTGACTGACTGGACCAATATCTCGGACGAACAGTTCACTGCCGCCGCCGACTGGCTGCGCAAGGTGCATCCGAACGTCCGCGCCTACTGGAACGACCCGGCAGAGATGTCGCAGATCATGGCATCGGGCGAGGTTTTGATCGCCTGGTCCTGGAATGACGGCGTCGCCTATCTGAAGGCTGACAACTATCCGGTCGGCTTCCAGCGCGAGGCCAAGGAAGGGTCGTCGACCTGGTTCTGCGGCTATGTGAACATGAAGGACGGGCCGGGCAAGGAAGACAAGGCCTATGACTTCATCAATTCCTGGCTGCGCCCAGATGCGGCGCCCGCGCTGATCGAGAATATCGGATACGGCCTGTCGAACACGCCGGCGATGGCAGCGATGGATCCGGCAGTCGTCGCCGACGCAGGCCTTGGTGCGATCAACGCGCCGATCCTGCCGCAGGTGCCGAACGACAATGCCCTGCGCGAGCGTCAGCTGGCCGAGTTCGAGAAGATCAAGGCAGGCTTCTGAGCCGAAATCTGCCACAAGACCTGTTGCCCCGGCCTCGCGCCGGGGCAACGCTCTTCACGCGCTTGAGCTTTGGGCTTCAAGCCACTAGGTCTGACCGCACGGCGCCCGCAACCGGGCGCCACCCGTCAGTGAGCAACCCGCCAGACAGATGAGCCGCGACCGCAGCAGGGCACAGATTGCCGTCGACTATGCCACAAACCTCGCCTTGCGCGGACTGATCGGGCTGTCGCTCGCCCTGCCCTACCGCATGCGCGTCGTTGGGATGGGCTGGCTGATGCGCCGGGTGATCGGGCCAATGGCCGGATACCGGGCACGGGCCCTAGCGAACCTCGCGTTCATATGGCCAGAGATGCCGGAAGCTGAGCGTCGGCGCATTGCCGACGCGGCCTGCGACAATGCCGGGCGCGCGCTGATCGAGAATTATTCGACCCGCGATCTGATGCGCCGCATGGAAGGGGTCGAAATCCGCGGCCCGGGCCTCGCCGCGCTTGAGGCAGCACGCGACACTGGGCGGCCGGTGATCCTCGTGTCTGGTCATTTCGGCAATTACGAGGCTGCGCGGGCAGCGCTTGTCGGGCGCGGCTATCATATCGGCGGGCTCTACCGGCCGATGCGCAACGGCTTCTTCAACGAACATTACGTCCGCACGATGGAAGCCTTCGGCGGCCCGGTCTTCCCGCAAGGAACGCGGGGCACCGCCGGTTTTGTGCGTCACCTGAAGGCCGGGGGGCAACTCGTACTGCTCTTCGATCAGAATGTCGTCGCCGCGCCTTTCCTCGATTTTCTCGGCGAGCCCGCGGCGACCGCGACGTCCGCCGCGGAACTGGCGCTCAGATACGACGCGCTCCTCATACCGTTCTTCGCGACGCGAAAATCCGACGGCATCAGTTTCGACATTGAGCTTGAAGCACCGGTACCTTGCGGCAGTCCGAAGGAGATGACCCAGCACCTGAACGACGGCCTTGCCGCGCGTGTCCAGCGAGATCCTGGCCAATGGTTCTGGATTCACCGCCGGTGGAAGCACCCAAATCACCGCGCAGCAGGCAACTGGGGCTGAGTCTGTTATTCCGCTACTGCAGCGACAAAGATCGCGCCCGGCCCGGGCGACTGGATGATCACCACCGCCGGCTGGTCGCCGGGCGCGTCGAGCGTCAGGCTGAGCGGCTTCGAGCCATCCCACTCGCCCACACGCTTCCACGATGTCACGATATTGGTATAGGTCAGCCGCCGACCGGCATTCTCGCCGCGTTCGATGGTGACCGAAGCTGCGGGAATATAGCGGACGAGCTGCACAAAACTGCCCTTCGGCAGCGGCGCGGACGTAGTCGCGGAGACTTTGAGCCGATTTCCGGATCGCGAGAGCTTTAAGTCTGGCGCACTCGCGCCCCCGGCCGGAACAAGCGCTGAGGCGAGCGCGCTCGCGTCCGTGCCGACGATCGATGTTGCGCCATTAACGATGATCTGCGGCGTATAGACCATTCGCTCGCCCGCCGCGACCGCATAGGCCTTCTGGCGCTTGGTGAATGTTGGGTCGGCGAACGTATCGGCCCAGCCGATATAGTCCCAATAATCCACGTGCAGCGCGAGCCCGATCACACCATCGCGCGCCGCGACCTCGGAGAAGAGCGCGTCCGCAGGCGGGCAGGAAGAACAGCCTTGCGAGGTGTAAAGCTCCACGACAGTTACACGCTTTCCTTCGGCTTCTGCCACACCGGCGAACGCCGACAGCGCCGCGGCTGCGGCAATGATCGTCTGTCTCATCTTCATCCCCGTGCCATTCCTGGCAAACTGCCTGACCCAACTTTAGCCAAGCAAGGGAAAGAAAACCATTCACGCCTCACCCGCCCGCCCGCAAGTTTGCGTGAGCAGGATCGCACCTTATCTCACACTCTCTTGCGCCCTACTGCATACATATGTATACCGTATCGCGAACCCCTACTTGAACCACCGGCATTGATCAGGCATTAGCCTTTTGCCGTTATGAGCCTTCGCCCGAGAGGAGCCAGCCAGATGACCGTCATCACCGGAACCGATACCGCAAAGACCCGCCGCACGCTGAGCGCCGGTGGGGCCTCGGTCGACTATTATTCGATCCCGGCGGCAGAGGCCGCGGGCCTTGGTTCGTTCGCGCGGCTGCCTGCCTCGCTGAAGGTCGTTCTCGAGAATATGCTGAGGTTCGAGGATGGCGGGCGGACCGTGTCGGTTGACGACATCAAGGCCTTTGCCGAATGGGGCGCGCAGGGCGGCAAGAACCCGCGCGAGATCGCCTACCGCCCCGCGCGCGTCTTGATGCAGGATTTCACCGGCGTTCCGGCGGTCGTCGACCTCGCCGCGATGCGCGACGGGATCAAGGCGCTGGGTGGCGATGCCCAGAAGATCAATCCGCTCAATCCCGTCGATCTTGTGATCGACCATTCGGTAATGATCGACGAGTTCGGCAACCCGCGCGCCTTCCAGAAAAACGTCGATCTGGAATATGAGCGGAACATGGAACGCTATGTGTTCCTGAAATGGGGTCAGGAAGCCTTCCAGAACTTCCGCGTCGTACCGCCGGGCACCGGCATCTGCCATCAGGTGAATCTGGAATATCTGGCCCAGACCGTCTGGACCGACAAGGACCAGAACGGCAAGATGATCGCCTACCCCGATACGCTTGTCGGCACCGACAGCCATACGACGATGGTGAACGGCCTTGCTGTCCTCGGCTGGGGCGTTGGCGGGATCGAGGCGGAAGCGGCGATGCTGGGCCAGCCCGTGTCGATGCTGATCCCCGAGGTCGTGGGCTTCAAGCTGACCGGCCAGATGATGGAAGGCACCACGGCGACCGACCTTGTGCTGAAGGTCGTGCAGATGCTGCGCAAACATGGCGTCGTCAACAAGTTCGTCGAATTCTACGGCGAGGGTCTGGACAATCTGCCGCTCGCCGACCGCGCCACCATCGCCAACATGGCACCGGAATATGGCGCAACCTGCGGCTTCTTCCCGATCGACGGCGAAACCTTGCGCTATCTGCGCCAGACCGGCCGCGACGAGGCGCGTATCGCCCTTGTCGAGGCCTATGCCAAGGAAAACGGTTTCTGGCGCGGCGCGGACTATGCGCCGATCTACACCTCGACGCTGGAACTCGACATGTCGACGATCGTCCCGGCGATCTCGGGCCCCAAGCGCCCGCAGGACTATCTGGCCCTGACCGACGCCAAATCGTCCTTCGCGAAGGAGATGGAGGCGAGCTTCAAGCGCCCGATGGGCAAGGAAGTCGCGGTGAAGGGCGAGGATTACACAATGTCTTCGGGCAAGGTGGTGATCGCCTCGATCACGTCCTGCACCAACACCTCGAATCCCTATGTGCTGATCGGCGCTGGGCTTGTGGCTCGCAAGGCGCGTGCGCTTGGCCTGAACCGCAAGCCTTGGGTGAAAACCTCGCTCGCCCCCGGATCGCAGGTCGTCAGCGAATATCTGGAGGCCGCTGGCCTGCAGGAGGATCTGGACGCAGTGGGCTTCAACCTTGTGGGCTACGGCTGCACCACCTGCATCGGCAACTCCGGGCCGCTGCAACCCGAGATTTCGGCCGCGATCGCCGAGGGCGATCTGGTGGCAGCCGCCGTCCTGTCCGGCAACCGCAACTTCGAGGGCCGCATCTCGCCCGACGTACGGGCAAACTATCTGGCCTCCCCGCCGCTCGTCGTCGCCTATGCGCTTGCGGGCGACATGAATATCGACCTGACGTCTGAGCCGCTTGGCACCGGCAAGGACGGTCAGCCGGTCTATCTCAAGGACATATGGCCCACCAACAAGGAAATCGCCGATCTGGTCCATGCGACTGTGACCCGCGCGGCCTTTCTTAAGAAATATGCCGACGTCTTCAAGGGCGACGCCAAATGGCAGGGCGTAAAGGTCACGGAATCGGAAACCTACGACTGGCCTGCGACCTCGACCTATATCCAGAACCCGCCCTACTTCCGCGGCATGGGGAAGGAAAAGGGCGCGATCAGCGATATCCAGGGTGCGCGTATCCTTGCCCTTCTCGGCGACATGATCACCACCGACCATATCTCGCCCGCAGGCTCCTTCAAGGCCACGACCCCCGCCGGCCAGTATCTGACCGAACGGCAGGTCGCGCAGAAAGACTTCAACAGCTACGGCTCGCGCCGCGGCAACCATGAAGTGATGATGCGCGGCACCTTCGCCAATATCCGTATCAAGAACGAGATGCTGGACGGGGTGGAGGGCGGCTATACGCTTGGCCCTGACGGCGCCCAGACCTCGATCTACGACGCCTCGATGGCGTACCAGGAGGCGGGCGTGCCGTTGATCGTGATCGGCGGGATCGAATATGGCGCGGGCTCCTCGCGCGACTGGGCGGCGAAGGGCACGAACCTTCTGGGCGTCAAGGCGGTCATCGCGGAAAGCTTCGAGCGTATCCACCGGTCGAACCTCGTCGGCATGGGCGTGATCCCGTTCGAATTCACCAATGGCGAGAACCGCAAGTCGCTGGGCCTGAAAGGCGATGAGACGCTGTCGATCGGCGGCCTTGCGGGCGAGCTGAAGCCCCTGAGCCTCGTGCCACTGACCATCCGCTATGCCGACGGAAAGGAAAGGACCGTGCCGATCAAATGCCGGATCGATACCGAGGTCGAGATCGAATATGTCGAGCATGGCGGCGTCCTGCACTATGTTCTGCGAGACCTCGCGCGGGCCTGACGGGCAATCCGACGGCTAAGAAAGGGCGCGCCCGCTGACAGGGCGCGCCCTTCGCATTTGATCCGGACCGTCGACCTCCGGCGTTGGGGTTCATGGATTTGAAGTGCGCGACACTCGGAAAAGATGAGCATTTGCCCGCCGCCCAAACAATCTTTGGGAGAATTCAACGGCAAGCGCTCCGCCATACGACGACAATCCGCAACAGTGATCGGTTCCTGAAGAGTGACAATAGCGTGACGGAAATCCGCGCAGTCCTATGGTCGAGAAGTCGAATTGTCGCCCAATCGTCGCTGCTTTTCCTGTGCGTTTGCACGCACGATCTGAGCGGATTGTCACAAGGTCAGACCTCGGCGTTCCGCCCACCCAAGAAAACAAGGGAATTCCGCCATCGTGACACGAAGCTCATATTGCCTGGCCGCGCGCCTACCGCGTCGCCGCTGAGCGAACGGGCGGGTCGGCCGGCGCGCGTCGATGGCAGTTCTCCAGCAGAATCGAGGACGGATTGGGCGATTCTGGTTAACGGATGCACACGAACGATATAGCGTCAGCGCCGTCCGCGATGACGGAAATCCGGCCAAAACCTATCTAAAAGTTACTATCCGCTCTGAAGGGTGAAACAATGTATTTCGACCACCCCCGGAGTTTGGTCAAACTATCCAGATGCGCAAATGAAGAATTTGAGTTATCTTGTACATGTGAATAAGAAGTGGTTTTCAGAGTAAAGAGTGACGCCCCACCGATCGTAACGTCGGAATTAGCCAGCGGATCAGGGGTAGGTTCTGTAGATTTTGTAAGAGGTTTTGTTCGGTCGTTTTGTAACAGTATCGCGGTCATTCTTGCCGTAGGACACGCTCCAGAGAACGCCCCGCCCCGCCGGACGGGGCGTTTTCTGTTCGGGTGTCCGGGCTGACTGATTTGGTGGCACGGAAAAGGCCGAAGACGCGCAGGAACTCCGATCGTCAATTGCGCATGTTAGCGCCACCCCTACCCAAAAACGGCCGAAACCTATCCAAAAGTTAGCAACCCCAAATTGTCACGAAACAATGAGTTTCAGGGCGGGCGGGCCTTAACCCAAGGTAAAAGCTTTCTTTTTTTGATCAGTATCGGTATGTTTGACCCATGGTAAGCAAGAAGTTTTCACATCACCTTTTCCCTAGCGCACCCTGGTTCGAACTGGCGGGGTTTGCCCTGCTGATCCTGATCGCGCAGTTTCTTTAAGGCGTTCCGGGGCTGCTCCGGATCATTCTACGAACAGGCGATATTGCTCGCCGCAGACCACTAGCTGCACGGAACGCCCCGCCCCGCCGGACGGGGCGTTCTCGCTTTCCGGGCTGCTGCTGTTGCCGCGGAGGCCGGAAGACGCGGCCACCGAAGCCCAACCTGTCTAAAAGTTAGCAACCAATCGACAGGAAGAAACGGTGATTTTCAGTCGAACCGTTATTCTGCGTCAGATTATTCTATGGTGACACCCGAAGCTGGAATAAAAAGGTTGCCATGCAAAGTCCTTTTTATCGCTCTTTTTCTGCACCAAGCATGCCATGGTTCGAGCTTGCAGGCTTCCTGCTGCTGATCCTGGCCTGCCATTCCTGACATCTATCCGGGCGCGAGACCCGCTCTCTCGCGCCCGCCCCTCTTCCGCAATCACGGATTGTGCGCGGCTTCGAGCGCGGGCAGGAACCGCTGCTGATAGTCGCTTCCGACAAGCGGCCCGGTGAACCGATAGGCCACGGTCCCGTCCGCCCGCAGGATGAATGTCTCCGGCGGCGCGGTGACACCCCAGTCGAGCCGGGTGCGCCCCTTGGGGTCGAATGCAATTGCCCGGAACGGATTGCCGCCCTCGGCCAGGAAGGCCAGCGCCTGATCCTCGGCATCGAGCATGTTGACGCCGATCACCCGGTAACCTTCAGCCGACAGCGCCATCAGTGTCGGATGTTCCGCCCGGCAGGGCGGGCACCAGGAGGCCCAGAAGTTAACAATCGTGACCTCACCTTTCAGATCGGCCTCGGTCACGCCGGGATAGCCGGGCAGCGCGTCGCTGCCAATGGCGGGCGCCGGGCGGCCGACGAAGACCGAGGGAAGATCGTCGGGATTCTGGCGACCCATGCCCCACCAGGCAAGCCCCATGAAGCTTGCCGCGACGACCAGCGGCAGCACCATCAGCGGCGACATTCTAGCCATGGCGCTGCGACCTTTCCTCGACCTCAGCCAGCGCGCGCTTCACCCGCCCGGCCCGGATCAGTACATAGGCGACAAGCGCTAGAACCAGCACGAACGTGACCCCATAGGCCGACAGAACCGTCAGCGCATACTTCCCCAGATCGGGCATCATGAAAGCTTCTCCCGCGCCAAGAGCGCCTGCATGCGGCGCGCGCGGATCTCGGTCCGGGTGCCGATCAGGACGAGCGTCACGAACAGAAGCACGAAACCGGCGATTGAGGTCCAGAGCGGATAGGCAAAGACATCGGCCACATGCTCCTCGCGGTCCAGAGATAGTGAGGCACCCTGATGCAGCCCCTGGTTCCAGAACAACACCGCATAGCGACTGAGGAAGGCAAAGACCGAGCCCACGATGCAAAGGACCGAGGTGAGGTCGGCCGCCGCATCGGGGTTCTCAACCGCCGACCAAAGCGAGAGATAACCGAGGTAGAAGAGAAAGAGGATCAGGAACGAGGTGAGCCTCGGGTCCCATTCCCACCAGCTGCCCCACATTGGCTGTCCCCAGATCGCCCCGGTGATGAGCGCGATCAGCGTCATGACCATACCGATCGGCGCCGCGGCCTTGGCCGCCAGCACCGAGACATGATGCCGACGGATCAGCCAGATCAGCGATGTCACCAGCATCATGCCCCAGGCATTGATCGCCATCAGGGCAGAGGGCACATGGATATAGATGATCTTGACGGTCGATCCCTGCTTGTAATCGTCCGGCGTGAAGAAGAAGCCCCAGATCAGCCCGACCGTCAGCGTCACGACAGACAAGCCCACCGCCCAGGGCAGAAGCGCCCCGGAGGTCTGCATGAACTTCTTGGGATTGGCATATTCCCAGATCGACATCGTCCCACCCGGCCCGTTCGGGCCTTTCCATAGCATGTACGCGCCTAACGCAGATTGACGCGGATTGCCGCAGCCGTGGCGTACGGCAGAAGCGCCAGCGTGCCAAGCGTAATCGCCCCGAGAAAGGCCATCGGCGTGCCCAAGGCCGCGCCCTCGGCCCCGCGCCGCGCCACTTCGGCCCCGAAGATCAGCGTGGGCACGTAGAGCGGCAGGACCAGAAGCGACAGAAGCAAACCGCCGCGCTTCAGACCGACCGTAAGGCCTGCGCCGAAGGCGCCGATCATCGAAAGCGCAGGCGTGCCCACGGCAAGCGACAGGGCGAGCGCAGGCATGGCCGCGCCCGGCAGATGCAGAAGCACGCCCAAAAGCGGCGCGATCAGCGCCAGCGGCAAGCCCGTGGTCAGCCAGTGCGCGATGGCTTTCATCGCGACGACCGCCTCCAGCGGCAGGGGCGCGGTCGCGAGCTGTTCCAGCGTGCCGTCCTCGTGATCGAGCGCGAAGAGCCGGTCGAGCGAAAGAAGCGAGGCAAGAAGCGCGCCGACCCACAATATGCCGGGCGCAATGGTGGCGAGCCGCCCGCTTTCGGGGCCGACGCCGAAGGGCACCAGCGTGACGAGGATCAGGAAAAAGGTCAGGCTCAGGCCGAAACCGCCGCCTGCCCGCGTCGCGAGCCTGAGGTCGCGAAGAAGCAGGGCGATCATCTGTGCACACCCCGGATCACAGGAAGGCCTCATCGAACCCGGCGGGCGAGGCCTGCAGGCTCATTGCACCGCGCGCGCGGTAAGGGCTCAGGTCAAGCTCCGCCGCACCATCGAGACCGAGATCGACATGGCTGGTCAGAAGCGCGGCGCCGCCGTCCCTCAGGTGGCGGGAGAGAAGGGTCGCGAAATGCGCGACCGTCGCGGCATCAAGCGATACGGTCGGCTCGTCCAGCACCCAGACCGGCCGGTCGGAGAGAAGGAGACGCGCAAGACCCAGACGCCGTTTCTGCCCTGCTGACAGGGTCTGCGCCGGACGGTCAGCGAGATCGGTCAGCTGCAGGTCGGCAAGTGCCGTATCCACCGCCCATACCCCATAAATCGCGGCCCAGAAGGCGAGGTTTTCCCGGACCGTCAGCGTTGACTTGACCGCATCGGCATGACCCGCCCAGGCAATCTGCTCCGGCCCCGGCGCGACCCGGCCGGTCAGCGCCGGCTGAAGGCCCGCGATGGTTCTGAGGACGGTGGTCTTGCCAACGCCATTCGGCCCGCGCAGGACGAGCGCATTCCCCGCCGTCACGGCGAACCCGAGCCCCGCGAGGATCGCGATGCCGCCACGGGCAACAGACAGCTCTGTGACGATCAGGTCCATGACTTTCGCCTAGCGGATTTCGCCCGGCGCCGGAAGGCGGAAATCCGACGCAGGGCCGATGAGCGGTCCGCCCGCGGTCAGACCGGCAGCAGCGCCGCCGCGACCCGCCGCCCTTCGGCGAGAAGCATGTTGTAGGTCCGCGCCGCGGCAGGGCTCGTCATTGGCTCGAGCGCAAGGCCCACGCCCTCGACCGCCGCTTGCAGAGCCGGATCGGTATAGGCCATCGCCGCGCCGGTGCCGTAGAGCAAGACATCAACCTGCCCCGCCAGCGCCACGAGCGCCGCCGCATCGCCTGCCCAGATCGCTGAGCCCTCAGGCGTCAGAAGAACCGGCCCGCGCATGACCCTGCCCCCTACCCGGAAGAAGCCCGGCCCATAGCCCTCGACCGGCAGGGCCGGGCCGGAAAAACCGATCTCGTCGAGCGCGATCATTTCGCCGTGTAAAGCTGTTCGCCCTTCGGCCCGCCTTCATCGGTGGGCTTCGACCAATCGCGCTTCACGCCCAGCATCAGGACGATGTTCTTCGCGACATAGATCGAGGAATAGGTGCCGATCAGCACGCCGAAAGTGATGGCAAAGACAAAGCCGCGGATCACGTCGCCACCGAAAATCAGAAGCGAGATCAGCGCCAGAAGCGTGGTGCCAGAGGTCATGAGGGTCCGCGAGAGCGTCTCGTTGACCGTCAGGTTCATCACGTCCCGCAAGGGCATCGTCTTGTATTTCATCAGGTTTTCGCGCAGCCGGTCGAAGACCACGACCGTATCGTTGATCGAATAGCCAAGGATCGTCAGCAGTGCGGCGATGATCGTTAGGTCGAACTTGATCTGGAACAGCGCGAAGATACCCACTGTGATCATCACGTCATGGATGAGCGCCACCAGCGCGCCGACCGCGAACTGCCATTCGAACCTGAGCCAGACATAAACACAGATCGCCGCCGTCGCTGCCAGAACCGCGATGACCGCTGACTTGATCAGCTCTCCCGACACTTTCGGCCCGACCGATTCCACGCTCGGGAAGGTCATTTCCGGGTCGATCGCGGTCAGCGCACCCTCGATCTTCTCGATCACCTCGGGCGTGATCGCCTCTTCGTCGCCCTGCGCCTGGATGCGGATCTGCGCCACATGCTGGTTCTCGTCGAACGTCGGATCGAAGACCTGGGCGATTGAGACATCGCCCAGGTTCAGGGGCGCGAGCGCCTGCCGGTAGGCGCCTACATCGACCGGTGCAGTCGATTCGGTGCGGATCGTAGTACCGCCCCGGAAATCGATGCCGAAGTTGAGCCCGGTGAAGAAGGGCAGAAGGATCGAGATCGTCAGGACCAGCAGAGACCCGCCAAAGGTCAAGCGCGCGGCCTTGAAGAAGTCGATCTTCGTATTGTCGGGGACGAGTTTCAGACGGAATGCCATGACAGGCCCCTCAAACGATGATGGTTTTTGGCCGTTTCCAGCCATACCAGGTGACGACGAACAACCGCGTGACGAAGACCGCCGTGATCACCGAGGTGATGATGCCCACCGACAGCGCGACGGCGAAGCCCTTCACCGGGCCGGAGCCGAGGAAGAAGAGGATCACGCCGCCGATCAGTGTAGTGATATTCGAATCGACGATTGCCGACAGGGCTTTCTCGAAGCCAAGCTCGATGGCACGCGTCGGGCCCTTGCCGCCGCGCAATTCTTCGCGGATCCGCTCGAAGATCAGCACGTTCGCGTCGACCGCCATGCCCATGGTCAGCACCACGGCGGCGATGCCCGGCAGCGTCAGCGTCGAGCCGATCAGGGAGAAGATCGCGAAGATCATCGCCATATTAATGGCAAGCGCGACGCTGGCCAGCACGCCGAACAGGCCATAGCTCGCGATCATGTAGAGGATGACCGCCGTATAGCCGACGGCAGCGGCGATCTTGCCCGCATCGATCGAATCCTGGCCAAGTTCCGGCCCGACGGTGCGCTCTTCCAGGAACGTCATCTCGGCCGGCAGCGCACCTGCGCGCAAGAGAACGGCAAGGTTCGTCGCCTCCTCGACCGAGAAGGAGCCGGTGATGATCCCCGAGCCGCCCGCGATATGTGTGCGGATCTGCGGCGCCGAGATCACCTCATTGTCGAGGACGATGGCGAAGAGCTGGCCGACATTTTCTGCCGTATAGTCGCCGAACTTGCGGGCGCCCGACGGATCGAAACGGAAGGCGACGGCGGGGGCGCCGTTCTGGTCGAAATCGGGCCGCGCGTCGACGAGTTCCTCACCAGTAACGACCGGGGTTTCTTCCAGCACGTAAAAGACGCCCTGTTCATCGATCGACTGAACGAGCAGATTGCCGGGGCCGGCAAGTTCATTGCCATTGGTGGTGCGCTTGATCACCGGATGGAACGTCAGTTTCGCCGTGGTGCCGATCAGCGCTTTCAGTTCCGCCGCCGAACCGATGCCCGGCACCTGGATCAGGATGCGGTTTGCGCCCTGGCGCTGGATCGTCGGTTCGCGGGTTCCCACCTCGTCGACCCGGCGCCGCACGATCTCCAGCGATTGCTGGATCGTCCGGTCGTCGGTCGCGGCTTTTTCCACATCTGTCAGTTTCAGGATCAGCGTCGTGCCGTCGCTTGTGACGTCGAGGTCTCGTTGGCCTGCGCCGGTCAGCGAGATCACCGGGGTCGAAAGCCCTTCCGCCACCTCAACAGCCTTGGCCATGCCTTCGGGATTTTCGATCGTCACCCGCAGCTCGTCATCGGGCGACGGCGCCTTGCGCACGCCGCCGACGGTCGCGCGCTCGGCCTGAAGCGCCTTGCGCAGTTCCGGCCAGTATCCCTGCATCCGCGCCTTGTAGACATCCTGAACCCGAACTTCAGCCAGAAGATGCGCCCCGCCCCTGAGGTCGAGCCCGAGGTTCACGATGTCCGAAGGCAGCCAGTCCGGCCAGAGCGCCTTGTCGGCCAGAAGCTCCGGCGTTTCCGGCGCGCCCTTGGCAAGAGCGGCGACGGCATCGTTGTGCTTTTCGACACGCGGATAGAAGGCATTCGGCGCGGCAAAGACCAGGGCAGCCACGCACAACACCCAGGTCAGAATGCGCTTCCAGGCAGGGATCTGCATCTATGTGAACTCAGTTGGAGTTGGCGGCAGGTTCGGTCTTCGAGACAACCGCCGAAATGGTCGCGCGGACGATGCGCACCTTGACGCCATCAGCGATCTCGACCTCGACATCCTTGTCGTCGATCACCTTCGTCACCTTGGCGCGAATGCCACCCGCGGTCACAACCTGATCGCCCCGGCGCAGCGCCGAAACCATCGCCTGATGTTCCTTCATCTTCTTCTGCTGCGGACGGATCAGCAGGAAATACATGATCCCGAAGATCAGGATCAGCGGCACGAACTGCGCCAATGCAGCGCCACCACCGGCGCCACCGGCGGCCTGGGCGTAAGCGGGAGTAATGAACATGGAAGGCCCCTTCGAATGGAAAGAGGGGGCCGGGCCCCCGCGACTGGCGGGGAACCTATAGTCGCGCCCCCCGCTTTGCAAGGTTCGGCCCGGCCTTCATTGTGGGCAGGTGCATCAGGCCGACAGACGGATCGGCCTTCCCGGCGCGATCCGGTCGGCGGCCGCCGTGATCGCATCGGCGTCGATACCGAAATGACGGTAGAGATCGGCGATGGTGCCGGTCTGGCCGAAATGTTCGACACCAAGCGGCACGGTCCTGTGCCCCGCCAC
The DNA here is from genome assembly GCF_026626305.1 of Frigidibacter sp. RF13. Lineage (GTDB taxonomy): Bacteria > Pseudomonadota > Alphaproteobacteria > Rhodobacterales > Rhodobacteraceae > TMP-24. The sequence goes on from NZ_JAPNUE010000001.1 coordinate 701,760, forward strand.
CGCGCCCAGCCAGGCGAGTGTCGCGGGATGGCCGTCGATCACGGTGATGAGCGTGCAATGGCCCGGCAGCCGCGCCATCAGCCGTTCGGCATGGCTGACGGCCTGCACCCCGCGCGCCCGCGCCCGCCGCGCCGCCGTCCAACCCGCGTTCAGCCGGTCGGCCGAGGTGACGGCGAGTACGCCCACGTCGCGCCGCTCGCCCGCGATCCGGCCAGCTGCCTCGATGGCCTCTGGCCCGACCGTCCCCTGATAGGCGATGACCACTTCGGCGTTCGGCCCCGGCTCCCTCAGCCAGTAGGCGCCGTCGATCACGCCTTGGGAAAAACCCGGATCGTCGCGGCGCAGCACCTGTTCGACCGGCCGGGTGGAGAGCCTGACATAGACCGACCCGCCGGTCTCGTCGCGCAGCCAGGTCCGCTCGTCGGGGTCGCCCTCGCCGTCCTTCTGCAGATAGTCGAAGGCCCAAGCCATGATCAGCGACAGTTCGTCCAGATAACAGGGCTCGAAACTCGCCAGCCCGTCCTGCGCCATGCCGATAAGGGGCGTGCCGATCGACTGGTGGGCGCCGCCCTCCGGCGCCAGCGTCACGCCCGACGGCGTGCCCGCGATGAGGAAGCGCGCATCCTGATAGCAGGCATAGTTCAATGCATCGAGGCCACGGACGATGAACGGGTCATAGACCGTGCCGACCGGAATGAGCCTTTCGCCCCAGAGCGAATGCGACAGGCCTGCCGCCCCGAGCAGAAGGAAGAGATTCATCTCGGCAATGCCCAGTTCCAGATGCTGGCCCTGAGGAGAAAAGGCCCATTTCTGCGCGCTCGGCACCCGCTCGTCGCGGAAGGTATCGGCGCGGTCCTGACGGGCGAAAAGGCCCCGCCGGTTGACCCAGCCGCCAAGATTGGTCGAAACCGTCACATCGGGCGACATGGTGACGATCCGGTCAGCCAATGGCCCGCCCGCGCGCGCCAGTTCGTCCATGATCTTGCCGAAACCCGCCTGCGTCGACAGCATCCGGTCGGAAAGCGCGACCGGCGCCGGTACCGGCACGGCGGGTGCTGCAAACCGTCGCCGCCCGTCAGTAAAGAAAGGCACGCGCGCCAGGAATTGCTTCAGCGCGCCTTCGTCCGGAACGGCGGCGAATTTATCCCATTCCGCCCCGACCGGCACGCCCATGCGGGCGCGCAGGGTCTCGATCTGCGTCTCGGTCATCAGGCCCGCGTGATTATCCTTGTGCCCGGCCAAAGGCGTGCCGAACCCCTTGATCGTGTAGGCGAGGAAGACCGTCGGCCTGTCATCCGTCGCCGAATCGAACGCCTCGCAGAGCGAGGGCAGGCAATGGCCGCCGAGGTTCTCCATCAGCCGCGCGAGGTCCGCGTCCGACCGCTGGTCAAGAAGCGCCGTCACCTCGCCCTGATCGCCGATATCATCCATCAGCCGTTTGCGCCAGGCAGCGCCGCCCTGATAGGTCAGTGCCGAATAAAGCGCGTTCGGACAGGTGTCGATCCAGCCCTTCAGCCGCTCGCCCCCCGGCTCGGCAAAGGCCGCGCGCTGCAGGGCACCGTATTTCAGCCGCACCACCCGCCAGTCGAAGGCGGCAAAGACCGCCTCGATCCGCGCCCAGAGCCCCTCGCGCACCACCCCGTCCAGCGACTGGCGGTTATAGTCGATCACCCACCAGACGTTCGTCAGGTCATGCTTCCAGCCTTCCTGCAGCGCCTCGTAGATATTGCCCTCATCGAGTTCCGCATCGCCCACCAGCGCCACCATCCGCCCCTCGCGCCGCCCTTCCAGCCAGCCGTGGCCCTTGAGGTAATCCTGAGTGATCGCGGCAAAGATGGGCATTGCGGCGCCAAGGCCGACCGAACCGGTCGAGAAATCCACATCATCCTTGTCCTTGGTGCGCGACGGATAGGATTGCGCGCCACCATAGGCCCGGAAGCCTTCAAGCTGGGCGCGCGTCTGGTTGCCCATCAGATACTGGATCGCATGGAAGATCGGGCTCGCATGCGGCTTGACCGCGACGCGGTCCTCGGGCCTCAGCGCGTGGAAATAAAGCGCGGTCATGATCGCCGCCATCGAGGCCGACGAGGCCTGATGGCCGCCGACCTTCACATCCCCCTCGCCCTTGTCGCGCAGGTGATTGGCATTGTGGATCATCCAGCTCGCGAGCCAGATCACGCGGTCATGCAGGGTATCGAGATGGGATTTGGTCATCATGGTCCTCGGGTAGGTCGGGCGCGACTGTAGCGCAGCCGACTTGGAGTTTTGTTGCAAAGGCGCTGCGAAACCGGCGATAATTAGGGACAAAAACTATCATGCGGAGAACTCATGGCTGAACTCGCTAACATTGACGACATAGATCGCCGAATCCTGCGCTCCCTTCAGGCAAACGGCCGCATCAGCCTTCAGGACCTGAGCACGAACGTTGGCCTCAGCCCGACACCGGTCGCCCGCCGCATCCGACAGCTTGAGGACATCGGCATCATCACAGGCTACCGCGCGCTGATCGACGAGGCCGCGCTTGGCTTTGCCATCTCGGTTTTCGTCTCGGTCCGGCTCGACCGGCAGATCGACGGCACGCTCGCCGGGTTCGAAGCGGCGATCCGCGCCTTTCCCGAGGTCGTCGATTGCTGGCTGATGACCGGCAACCGCGATTATCTCCTCAGGATCGCGACCTCGAGCCTTGCGGAGTTCGAGGCCTTCCTGACCGGCCGCCTGACCCGGGTGCCGGGCGTCGCCGCCATCGAAAGCTCGATCCCCCTGCGCCGCGTCAAGGGCGATCTCGCGCGGACAATCTAATCTGCAGTCCACAGTCAAATCACCTAGCGGAGCCTCGTTTCTGGGCGACATAGATGGCCCCCTCAGCGGCTTACCGGAACGGCAGCGGGGCGGGGTACACCGGCACTGGACCGTCCGGCAGCGCGGCAGTCAGACCGGATGTATCGTCGCGCAGGTCGGCCCGGATCAGGCCGATGCCGATGGTGCGGGCAAGTCGCTGCGAAAACACCATCTCGCTCATCACCCCTGCCTCGGCGCCATCAAGATCTATGCGGACGGGATTGCCGGGCGCGGCCGGGGCGCCGTCGACCCATAGCCCGACGCGACGGCGGGCGGGCCCCCGGACGGCCAGTCGTGTCAGCGCATCACGGCCGACGAAATCGTGTCCACCCGCGAAATCCACGAGCCCGCCGAGGCCCATTTCGAACGGATCTGCTGGAGTGACCTGCCGCCTCATGTCCGACCCGTAGGAAACGAGACCGCTTTCTACCCGCTCGACATCGTTCGGCGCACCGGGGCCAATATCGAAGGGCGCTCCCGCGGCTGCCACGCGGTTCCAAAGTTCCTCGCCTCGGCTCGAGTCGGTCAGGTAAAGCTCGAACCCCCCCTGCTTGGACCAGCCGGAGCGCGCCAGCACCAGCGGAATGCCGTCCAGCGCGGTTTCGCGGAACCAGAAATACCGCAGATCGCGAACCCAGTCGCCGAACAGCGCCGCGATAACCGCCTCGGCCCGCGGCCCTTGCACAGCAAGCGGCGAAACATCGGGTTCGAGCACCCGCACATCAAAGCCGCGCTCGCGCGCGATCGCCAGCGCCCACAGATGCAGATCGCTGTCCGCGACAGACAGCCAGAACCGGTTCTCGGCCAGCTTCAGCAGCACCGGGTCGTTGATTAGAAAACCGTCGTGGTCGCAGATCGGCACATATCGCCCCTGCCCCACCTTCGTTCCGGCCAGGTTGCGCGGCGTCAGGATCTGCGCGAGCCGCGCCGCGTCCGGCCCGACCAGCTCCACCTGCCGCTGGGCCGCCACGTCCCACATCGCAACGCCCCCCATCAGGCGCCGGTATTCGGCGTCCGGGTCCCCGAAATGCGCCGGGATATACATGTGGTTGTAGACCGAAAAGCTTCGCACCCCCGCGCGCAGGGTCGCGGCGAAGTAGGGCGATTTGCGGATATTCGAGCCGATGGCAATTTCGAAGGTCATGTTCCGTGATCCGTTGGTCAGGCCGCCAAGGCCGCGGGCACATCCAGTGCCTGCATGAGGTCGGCCAAGATATCCTCTACATCTTCGAGGCCGACCGAAAGTCTTATCAATCCATCGGAAATCCCGTGCGCGGCGCGTTCATCAGCAGTGTAGGTCGAATGAGTCATCGACGCGGGGTGCTGGATCAGGCTTTCGGCATCGCCGAGCGACACGGCGCGGCGGATCAGCGCGAGCCGGTTCATAAAGCACGCGCCATCGGTGATGCCGCCATTCAGCTCGAACGCGATCATCGAGCCAAAGCCCGGCATCTGGCGGCAGGCCAGCGCATACTGTTCGAAGCTTTCGAGGCCGGGATAATAGACCTTGCCGACGGCCGGATGCGCCTCGAGCATCCGCGCCACGACCGCCGCACTCTCAGCATGACGCTCGACCCTGAGTTTCAGCGTCTTCAGCCCGCGCAGCACAAGCATCGCGTTGAAGGGCGCCATGACCGCGCCGGTCATATCCTTCATGCCGACAAGCCGCACCTCCTGGATCGCCTCGGCCGAACCGACCGCGATCCCGCCCACCAGATCACCATGGCCGCCCATGTATTTCGTCGCCGAATGGACGACGAAATCGGCGCCAAGCTCGATCGGGCGGGTGATGACCGGGGTCGCGTAGGTATTGTCGACCACGGTCTTCACGCCCTTCACCCGGGCGATGGCGCAAGTCGCTTCAATATCCACCAGCCGCATGTTCGGGTTGGCGGGCGTTTCGAAATAGACCACCCTAGTCTTCGGGCCGATCGCCGCCTCAAGGTTCGCCGGATCGGTCAGGTCGACATGGGTGATCGTGATGCCGAATTTCGCGAGCCCATGGCGCATGAACGCGAAGGTACAGCCATAAAGCGTCTTGTCGGTGATGATCTCATCGCCCGGCGACAGGATCGTCCAGAGGACCGAGGTGATCGCCCCCATGCCCGAGGCGGTGGCAAGCCCGGCCTCGGCCCCTTCCAGATCGGCGACCCGGCGCTCCAGAAGGTCGCAGGTCGGATTGGTGATGCGCGAATAGAAATGCCGCGCCTCCGCGCCCGCGAAGACCGCGCCGCCCTGTTCGACCGTGTCGAAGGCGAAGGTCGACGTGAGATGCAGCGGCGGGGTCAGCGCGCCCTCATGCTCCATAGGCTCATAGCCGAAATGAATGGCGCGGGTGGAAAAACCGGTGGTGGGGGAGAGTGTCATCGGATCACCTTGTCTGAGGTCGCCCGTAAAGGCCTGCGCTCAAGCTAAGCCGGAGACGATGACAGGAGTTGCCAAACTGTGCTAACAATTTCCCGAAAATTGAAACTTCCTGCCATCAGGGAACATTATGAAAGCAATTGATGCCAAGGACCGGCAGATCATTCGCGCCTTGCAGCGCGACGGCCGCCTGACGAACCAGGATCTGGCGGAGCGGGTGAACCTCTCCCCCTCGCCCTGCCTGCGCCGCGTGCGCCTTCTGGAAGAGGCCCAGGTGATCACCGGCTATTCGGCAGATGTCGACCCGCGCGCCTGCGGTCTCACGATCACCGCCTTCATCCGCATCACGCTTGCCCGCCACGACCGTGACGCCGTGAAAGGGTTCGAGACCAAGGTGCGCGACATCCCCGACATTCTCGATTGCTACCTTCTGACCGGCGAGGCGGATTATCTGCTGCGGGTTCTGGTTGCCGACCTGAACGCTTATGAGGAGTTCGTGCGGAACCGCCTGCATGCGATCCCGGGCGTCGCGTCGATCACCACGAGCCTCGTCTATGGCACGGTCAAACAGTCGCGGCTTTATCCGCTCGACTGATCATTCCATGTTGGTATGGCGGGCACGCATGGTTTCTGGCTGGATGCCCAGCCGGTCGCGCAGGTCAAGCACCATCACTTCGAAGAGCAAAAACAGCGCCCCTTCGAAGAGCGACCCCATCGGCAGGGCCGAGGTCGCTTGCTCGTCATTGGCCATGGTCTGGGCAGGAACGGTCAGCACATGATCGGCGAGCGCAGCCGAAGCTGTCTGTGGCTGGGCCGTGATGAAAAGAACCTGCGCACCGGCGGCTATCGCCCGTGTCATCAGGGCTGTGACCGTCACCAACTCACCCGGCCCCGCCACTGCGATGAATAGATCGCCGGCCCCCAGCGCCGGAGCGGCCATGTCTCCCTGCATCGCGACCGGCAGACCCATGTGGTGAAGCCGCATGGCAAAGCCCGACAGCTGAAGCCGTTCGCGTCCGCAACCATGTGCCATGATGCGGCCGGCTCCGGCGATCATCCCGCAGGCTGTCGCGACCGAGCCGAGGTCAAGCCGGTCGGCAACCTCGCCCAATTCCTTCAGCGCCATGTGAAAGGGGTTCATCCATCCTCGCCAAGTTCAGCTGCAATCTCTCTTGTCCGCTCATAGAGCGCGCGGAACAAGGGGTACTGCTGCTGATAGGCTGGATGACGCACTGCCGCAACCCGGCGCGCCTCGGGGTTCCAGTCCGCTATGTCTTCTGGACGCGCCTGTCCGATGGCCAGCGCGGCGAGGAATGCATCGCCATAGGCCGCGCCGCTGGTAACGCGGGCGACCGACTGGTCGAGCCCGGTGAGGTCCGAAGTGGCCTGCAGCCAGACTGCGTTCTTCGTCCCCCCGCCGACCGCCAGCACGCGCGCGGGCGGCGCGCCCGCTTCGGCGAACGTGTCGGTCACATGGCGGGTGGCCATCGCTATCCCTTCCAGCACCGCGCGATACATTTCGCCGCGGCCATGGGTGAGGTTCAGCCCGAAGAAAGCTCCTTTTGCCAATGGGTTATGGATCGGTGTTCGCTCGCCCGAGAAATAGGGCAGGCAGAGAAGCCCGCGCGCGCCGGGCGGTACAGCTTCCGCCTCGGCGGCGAGCCGGGCGAAGGCCTGATCGCGCGGCAGGTCGGCGGCGAACTTGTCGCGGAACCAGTGGGTTAGCGTGCCAGAGGTCGCAAGCCCCGCCATCACGGCATGTTGGCCCGGAAAGAGCCAGGGCGCATGCCAGAGGCGCGGGTCGGTCAGGCGGCGATCGGAGAGAAGGATGATGAAGATGGTCGAGCCATACATCACCATCATGTCGCCCGGCGCCCGCGCGCCCACGCTCACCGCCTCGGCCGCGGCGTCGATCGTGCCGCAGGTCACGGGCGTTCCGGGCGCAAGCCCCGTTTCCCGCGCGGCACCCTCGCTGATGCGCCCGGCGATCTCGGTCGACCAAAGAAGGCGCGGCAGCATCGTCTCGTTACATATGTCCGCCAGACCGCAGGACCAGCGCTGGCGGGACATATCGTAGACCGGTGCGAAGCTCGATGCGGTGTAATGGTCGATCACAAACTGGCCCGTTAGCTTCCAGGTAACGAAGCTGGTCGAGGTGAGGATGCGTTTGGTCCGTGCCCAGATTTCCGGCCGGTTGCGGCGCAGCCACAGAATCTTCGGCCCGACCGCCTGAGATGTCAGCGCGTTGCCTGAATGGTCGAGGATACGCGCCTCGCCTATTTCGGCATTCAACAGCGCGATCTCGGCGCTGGCCCGTGTGTCGACGCCATAAAGGACGCCGTTCATCAATGGGGTTCCATCGGCATCGACCGGCAACATGCAGGGACCGATGGCAGAGCAGGCAACAGCGCCAATCTCTTCAGGTTTTACCTGAGAAGATCGTAGCATCTCCCTGACAATAAATACGAAGTCTCCCCACCAATCCTCTTCTGCCCGATGCTCCGCCCAGCCAGGTCGCGGCACAATCATCTCATGCGGCCGCGCGGCCTCGGCGACAATCCGGCCGCCTTCATCGACGATCACGCCCTTGGATTCGAAAGTCCCGATATCGACGCCGAGCGTATAGGCCATCCGTCAGCCCCGGTTCAGCGCAAAGTCCGGCCCGATAGCCCGGATCGCGGCGGCGAGAAGGCGGGTAAGCCCTTCGAGATCGGCAAGATCGCAGCATTCGAGCGCGGAATGCGAATAGCGCATGGGAAAGCCCATATCGATCGCGGCAACACCCTCGCCCACGAGCTGCACATAGGAGAGATCGGTCAGCACGCCGACCTGGGCGGAGCGCTGAAGCGCCAGCCCTTCGCTCGCCGCCGTCCGTTCCATCAGCGCGACCAGCGACGGATGGGGGATCACCCCGTTCAGCGTGCCGCGGCCGTGGAAGGAATAAAGGCTCATCCCTGGCCCTGCGCCCAGCTGCATCTCGCCCCGGTCGGCCATGTCGGGCGTATCGGTCGCCAGCATCAGGTCGATCTGGATCGCGATGTCTGGTTTCAACATCTGTGCCGCCACAAGGGCGCCGCGCAGATTGAATTCCTCCTGCACCGAAAAGACCGCATGCACCGTGGGGCGGTTCTTTACCGCCGACAGCGCCCGCACCAGCTCGATCAGCACCGCACAGCCCGCGCGGTCATCGACCGAGGTTCCGGCGATCCGCACGCCCGCGAGGTCCATGGCGCGGGGCAGATAGACAATTGGCGTGCCGATCCGCACGCCCGCCGCCTCGACCGCCGCTTTCGAGCCATGGCCGGTGTCGATGAATATCTCGGGCGCCTTCAGCACCTTATATTTCTCGTCCGGCCCCGTCGCATGATGCGCCTTGTTGGCGATGAGGCCCGGCACATCGCTCCCTTCGCCCACGCAACAGAGAACCGCCTGCGCCGCCAGTGCCCGTTCTGGCACTCCACCCATCCGCTCGACCCGGATCAGCCCGTCCGCCTCGATCTTGCGGACGATGAACCCGAGCTGGTCCATATGGGTGAAGACCATGACCGAAGCCCGGTCCGCCCGCCCTTCAAGCGTCAGGATCAGATTGCCGAGCCGGTCGGTCCGGGTCTTTAACCCGTCCGGCAGGCGCGCGCGGATCAATGCTGCCACCCGCTCCTCATGCCCAGAAAGGCCCGGGGTCAGCATCAGATCGACCAGATCGCGCTTGAGCCTGTCCTGCATGATCACGCCCCGCCGCGCGCGGCGCGGGCGCGCGCCATGAAATCGTCGGCGCGCGCCGGATCGACCGGGTTCCAGGTGTCGCCACCCACCTTCAGCGCCGATCCGACGATGCAGCCATCGGCCACCCGCAAGACATCGGCGACGGTCGCATGTTTCACCCCGGTATTGGCCAGGACCGGCATGTCGGGCAGCACTTTCTTCACTGCTTCCAAATCCGACAGGGCCGCCGCCTCGCCGGTGATCTGACCGGACACCAGAACCGCATCGGGGATCGAGGAAAAGGCCGCGCTCCGCGCCCGGTCGGGCAAGGAACGGCGGTCGAGACTGTCGGCAAATTCGGCCGAGACATTGTAGAGCATGGCAAGGTCACCGCGGCCGAGCCGGTTGCGATACCGCATCGCCGCGCCCGCGTCCGGCGTCCAGGGCCCCATGTCCGAGGCATAGGTGCCGGTGAATATCTCGCGCACGAAAGCCGCGCCGGTGGCGGCGGCAAGCGCGACCGTGGACATGGGATCCCACAGGACATTCACGCCGAAGGGCACCCTGATCTCGCCCCTGAGCCGACCGATCACATAGGCCATCGTCGCGGTCGAGGCTGTGTCGACGCGAAACTCGTATGGCCGGTCATTTTCATTGCCGAACATGATGGCATCGAATCCCGCCCCCTGCAGGGCCGCAAGGTCGGCGCGGGCGGCGGTGACCAAACCCTCGAGTCCCGCCTGCGGATCATGCAGGGGCGCCCCCGGCAAGGCGCCGAGATGGACCATGCCGATCACCGGCTTTCCCGCGCCGAACACCTTGCGGAAATTCCCCATCTCCCCTCCCATTCGGGTTGCGGCAGCCCGCCGGATGATGAATCATGCTAGCATGTTAGCTGCCGGGAGAGCGAGAATGCAACTCAGGACACGCGTCTGGGACCGAAACGGCAAGGGTGCCCTGTCCTTCACCGAGCTTGGCTTCGGCACCGCACCCTTAGGCAATCTCTACCGGGCGATCAGCGATACCGAGGCCGACGCGGTGCTGACGCGCGCCTGGGACATGGGCCTGCGCTATTTCGACACCGCGCCGCTTTACGGCTTCGGCCTGTCGGAGACGCGCCTCAACCGCTTCCTGCGCGGCAAACCGCGCGGCGACTATGTACTCTCGACCAAGATCGGGCGGCTTCTCAGCGCCTGCCCGCCGGACACGCGCGATGGTGTGGGCAAATGGTTCGATGTGCCCGCGCGCCGCGAGGTCTACGATTATTCCTTCGACGGCACCCTGCGCTCGGTCGAGTTTTCGCTCGAACGGCTGGGGGTGGACCGGATAGATGTGCTTTATGCCCATGACCTCGATGTCTTCAACCATGGCAGCGCCGCAGCGTTGCAGGCAAGGCTCGACGAGTTCATCGGCGGTGGCTACCGGGCGCTTCTGAAGCTGCGCGAGGAAGGCGTGATCCGGGCCTTCGGCGCCGGTGTGAACGAATGGCAGCCCTGCCAATGGCTGACCGAGCGGGGCGATTTCGACATCTTCCTGCTTGCAGGCCGCTATACGCTCTTGGAACAGGAGGCGCTCGCCTCCTTCCTTCCCCTGGCTCAAGAGCGCGGCATCGGCATCGTGATCGGCGGACCCTACAATTCCGGCATCCTGGCAAGCGGGCCGAAACCCGGCGCCTTCTACAATTACAATCCCGCGCCACCCGAGATCATCGCGCGGGTCGAGCGCATTCAGGCGGTCTGTGCGCATCATGACGTGCGGCTGGTCGATGCAGCCTTCCAGTTCCCGCTGCGCCATCCGGCGGTCCTGTCGGTGATCCCGGGCGGCCAGTCGGTGAGCGAGATGGAGGCCAATCTGGCCGCCGCAACGGCGGCGATACCGCCCGCGCTCTGGGCTGATCTGAAGGCCGAAGGGCTGATGCGCCCCGACGCGCCGGTCTGAGAGGGTAGCCATGCAGATCGACGCCCATCAGCATTTCTGGAACCCCGCGCGGGGGGATTATTTCTGGATGCCCAAGGACGACCCGGTGCTGGCGCGGCCTTACGCGCCTGCCGATCTGGCGCCGGTCCTAGCGGGGGAAGGGATCGACGGGACGGTTCTGGTTCAGGCGGCGGCGACGGTCGACGAGACGGAATATATGCTCGGCCTCGCCGATGCGACGGAGTTCGTGAAGGGTGTCGTCGGCTGGGTGGATTTCGAGAGGCCGTCGGACCGTGAAACATTAAGGCGTCTTGCCAACCATCCGAAATTCAAGGGTATTCGCCCGATGATCCAGGATATTCCGGATGACGATTGGATGCTGCGCGAGGATGTGCAGTGGGGCTTCCGGGCGGTGGCCGACTTGGGGCTGACGTTCGACGCATTGGGGTTTCCGCGCCATCTGGCGAACTTCCTGACCATCCTGAAACGGCACCCGGACATGCGGGTCGTCGTCGATCATTGCATGAAGCCGCAGATCAGGGCGCATTCTGCGGCATCCTTCGCCCATTGGGCCGAGGGTATGGCGCGGATCGCAGGCGAGACCGGGTCCTATTGCAAGTTCTCGGCCCTGATCACCGAGGCAGAGCCGGGTTGGACGGTCGAGGAGCTGAGGCCTTACGCCGATCATGTGATCGCGGTATTCGGGGCGGAGCGGGTGATGTGGGGGTCTGACTGGCCGGTCTGCCGCTTGCGCGCCGAATATGGGGCCTGGCGGCGGGCAGCGCAGGACCTGACGGCGCATTTGCCAGAGGCTGCACGGGCGCGAATTTTCGGCGGCACGGCTGCGGAGTTCTACGGACTCTGACGGGTCGCTCATCGTCGGGCTTCGCCCGCTCTTCGCTCGGGCGCGCTTAAGCCGACTTTGGCCCTTCCGGCGAGAAACCGTTCGGCCTGAGGTCGGCGGATGGCCGACCGCCCTTCAGGCGGGGTGGAGACGAAGAGCGCGGCGGCGGCTTGCGCGAAATGCGCGGCTTCTTCGAGGCTTTCGCCTCTCATCAGCCCGGCCGCAAGCGCGCCGATGAAGGCGTCACCCGCGCCGTGGGCAGATACGGCCTTGACGGGCACGGCGGCCGCGAGGCTCGCGGCCGTGCCATCCCAGATGGCAATCCCGTCCGCCCCGCGCGTCAGGATCGCGCGGGCTGGCCCGAGGGCGGCGAGCGCGGTGACGCTCTCGGCAGGCAGACGATCGCCGACCAGAGCGGCAGCTTCACCGCGATTGACGACGAGAAGCGACAGAAGGCTCAGAAGCTCCCCCGCGGCGGGTCGTGCGGGGGCGGCATTGAGGATCACTTCGATCCCGCGCGCATGGGCCGCCCGGGCAAGCAGCAGGTTCACCTGCTCTGGCAGTTCGTTCTGCAGCAGCAGAAAACGGCAGTCTTCCGGCAGATCGATCCTCGCCGCATCGACCGCGGCATTCACACCCGAGACCACGACCGCACCATATTCGCCGTCCGCCTGCAGGATCGCCACACTCATGCCCGAAGCGCCATCGATCCGCCATACGCGGGACGCCCCAACCCCGGCCGCCGCAAGTTCCGCCAGCAAGAGGTCCCCCGCCGCATCGGTACCGACCGCGCCCGCCATCTCGACCCGCGCGCCCATCCGCGCCGCCATCACCGCCTGATTGCCGCCCTTGCCGCCGAACGCATAGCTCACGGCGCTGCCCATCAGTGTCTCGTCAGCCACGGGCAGCCGAGGGGCCTGCACGATCACGTCGTGATGAAGCGCGCCGCAGACCAGAAGCGACATGTCACTGGTCCTTCAGGAGCGCGGCGCGAACCGCAGCCAGCGCCGCCGCCGCGTCCTGACGCGATTGTGCTTCGGTCAAAGACTGACCATCGCGCAGCCGCCGCGCTGCAGACCGAAGCGTTTCGGCCATCGCGACATTGGCCGCAGCCTCCGCCGCCGGATCAAGGCCGCCATGATCGGGGAACGTGTCGAAATAGATCGTGCCCTCATAGCCGATCCTGTCGAGCGCAAGAAACAGTCCGACCGTCTCCACCGGGTGGACGGAGCCCACCATCAGACCGTCGTCGCGCTTGGCGTAACCGTCGTTCAGATGAACGCCGAAGAGTGGCACCTTGCGCGCGATGAGGCGCGCGGTCTGTCCCGGGTCCTCGCCTGCATACAGCGCATGGGCGAAGTCGAGCGCGACACCGAGGTTTGGGCGGTTCACCTCAGCCAGCGCCAGCAGGACCGTCGCAGCATCGCGCAAGACGGCGCGGGCGCGGGGTTCGTCGGGCTTGTATTCGACCGCGACCGGGCAGCGGGGATCATGCCCAGCGACCTCGGCAAGCGCCGCAACCGTATCCTCCCAAAGCCGCTCGAAATCGGCCTGCAGCGGATAGTCCACGCCGTCCTGGCCGAGCCAGAGCGTCATCACCCCACCGCCCATGGCCCCCAGAAAATCGATGCCGCGCTTGGTGAGGTCGATGGCCCGTTGCCGGGTCGCCCGGTCGGGATGGGTGAAGGCGCCAAGCCGGAAGGCCGGGTCGGTGCCATAACGCATGGCCAGACCGTTGAGCCCGATGCCATGCCGGTCCAGAATATCTCGCGCCGACTCGGCGGTTTGCCCTGTCAGATGATCGGGGAAATTGAGATCGGCAGCGTCAATCCCGGGTACGCCCGCCGCACGGGCAACCATTCCCCCAAATCCCTCCCCCGATCCAGCCCGGAACGCGTTCAGCCGGACGGCATAGCGGGGGCGGGTATCGAGGAAGCTCATCGGCGGCTCCTGTGAGGTGCGGTCAGCCCGGGGCGAAAAGCTCCGGCCGTTCCAGAACGAGGGGTTCGAGGATCTTAATGAGCTGGCCAAGGTGCTGGCGCGTCGCCTCGCGCGCGCCGACCGGATCGCGCGCTTCAAGCGCCGCAACAATCGCCTGATGTTCGCTCAGCGTCGCCTGCACCCGCCCGGGCTGCGGCAGGATCAGCTGGCGCGCCCGGTTCACATGCACCCAGGAGGTTTCCGCAATCGCGGCAAGGCGGCGGAAACCGGTAAGACCGAGGATCAGCTCGTGCATTTCGGCGTCCATCTTGTAGAAACCCGTGATGTCGCCGTCGGCGATCAAAGCCTCCTGCACGCGCAGATTGCGACGCAGCAGCACCAGCTGTTCCTCGGTGATGGTCGCGGCCACCCGCTCGATCGCCGCCAGTTCCAGCGCCTCGCGCAGGAAGGCGCCCTCGCGGATTTCCTCCATCGAAAAGCGGGCAACGAAAGTCCCGGCCTGGGGGACGATATCGACAAGGGCCTCGGCGGCGAGCCGCGCCACCGCCTCGGACACAGGCGAGCGCGAGACGCCGAGCGCCTCGCAGATCTCCGGTTTGCGCAGAATTTCGCCCGGCCGGTAGGCCAGCGACAGGATCGCCTGTTTCAGGGCACCATAGACCTTTTGGGCGAGCGAACCAGAAAAGGCATCGAGCGGTTGCAGCACCGGCATCTGCCTTGCCTCTTGCGGGGCACTCTCGTTCATCGGTAACATACTAACATGTTAGACCTCGCTCCCTCTCTGTCAAGCCGCGCCGCGCACCGCGGGCGGCCCGGTCCGGGCGCATAAAGAAATGAGGCAAACCCATGTCCCCGCCCGGAACTCTCCCCCAGAGGCCGATAGTCCGCCTGCATCCGGATGACAACATATTCGTGGCGCTCACCGATTTCACGGCTGGTGAGCTTGTAGATGGCGTGAGACTGACGGGTGCCGTGCCACGCGGCCACAAGATTGCCGCCCGCGCCATTGGAACGGGTGAGCAGGTCGTCCGCTATGGCCAGACGATCGGTGTCGCCACCCGGGCGATCGCGGCGGGCGAGCATGTGCATAGCCACAATCTCGGCATGGGCGGCCACGATCAGGACTACCACTTTGCGACCGACCTGCGCCGCCTGCCCGCGCCCGGACCGGCTCGGACATTCATGGGATACCGCCGCCCCGACGGGCAGGTCGGCACGCGCAACTATCTTGGCATCCTGACCTCGGTGAACTGTTCGGGCTCGGTCGCGCGTTTCATCGCCGAAGCGGCAGAGCGCGACGGCTGGCTTCGGGATTTCCCTCGCATCGACGGCGTGGTGCCGATCGTCCACGGCACAGGCTGCGGCATGTCGGGCAAGGACGAGGGGTATCAGACCCTGTTCCGCACCCTGCAAGGCTATGCCCGCAACCCGAATTTCGCGGGCATCCTCTTGGTCGGTCTCGGCTGCGAGGTGATGCAGGTCGCCGACCTCGTCGGCCGCGACCGGCTGCGGCCGGACGGCAATTTCCGTTACATGACGATCCAGCAAACCGGCGGCACGCGCGCCACCATCGACAAGGGACTGGCGGAGCTGAAGGCGATGGCTCCCGCAGCCGATGCGGCGCGGCGGAGCGAGGAAAGCGTGAGCCATCTGGTGATCGGCATGCAGTGCGGCGGCTCGGACGGCTATTCCGGCATCACCGCCAACCCGGCCCTCGGCGCGGCGTCGGACCTTCTGGTTGCCCAGGGCGGCACGACCATCCTGTCGGAAACACCGGAAATCTATGGCGCCGAACATCTTCTGACCCGCCGCGCGGTCAGCCGGGAGGTCGGCGAGAAACTGGTCGCGCGCGTGCGCTGGTGGGAAGAATACACCGCCCGGCTTGGTGGCGAGATGGACAATAACCCCTCCCCCGGCAACAAGCGCGGCGGGTTGACGACGATCCTTGAAAAGTCGCTCGGTGCCGTCGCGAAGGGCGGCACGGCGCCGCTGACGCAGGTCTACCGCTTCGCCGAACCGATCATCGAACGCGGCTTCGTCTATATGGACAGTCCGGGCTATGACCCCTGTTCCGTCACCGGCCAGATCGCCTCGGGCGCCAATCTGATCGCCTTCACCACCGGGCGCGGCTCGGTCTCGGGATACAAGCCCGTGCCCTGCCTCAAGCTGGCCACCAACAGCGAGATGTACGCGCGGATGCGCGACGACATGGACCTGAACTGCGGCGATATCGTCACCCATGGCGTCGGCATCGAGGAAAAAGGCGGAGAAATCCTTGATCTGATGATCCGCGTTGCCTCGGGCGAGAAGACGAAAAGCGAGGAACTGGGATTCGGCGGCGCGGAGTTCGTGCCCTGGGCGATGGGCGCAGTGATGTGACGGGCCGCGCAGCGCGGCTTTCGTCTGGCGCGGGCGCGGGCGGCGCGGCCGATCGTCGTCACCGTGGTGGACGACAGCCTGCCCAATGCCTTGGCCGAGGAATTCGCGCGCGCAGACGAGTCGCGATTGACAAGGGTGGTCGCCGCCGTGTCGGACAGCGAAGGGGTTTCGCACGAATTGCGCACCCTGCGCGGCGATCGGGCACCGGCGGTGGCATTGCTCTGCGCCACCGAAAGGGCCGATCTGCTGATCTTAGGGCGGCACCGGCCACGCCCGTTCACCGACATCTTCCGCGAAACGACGATGGAACGGATCGTGGCGCAGGTCGCCTGCCCGGTACTGCTGGCCTGCGCGCCGACCGGCACCGACTATGGCGTCGTTGTCGCGGCCATCGACTTCTCGCCCGCGTCCGCCGCGGCGGTCCGCACCGCGGCGTTGCTGGTGGCCGAGGCGCGGCTGGGGGGGGTCCACGCACTGCATGTGCCCTATCGCGGTCTGATCGCCCCCTCGACCGCCGAGGCGCTCTCCGAGGAGGCGCGGTCGGCCGAAGCCACCTTGCGCAAGGCCCGTGATCTGCCCGCCCATTTCGGCCCGATCGCAATGATCGAAGGCGTGGTCGATCAGGTCGTCGCCGCCGCGCTCGCGCGCGACAACGCCGACCTCTTGGCGCTGGGTGCGCATGCGCGCGCCGGGGTGGGCGGCGCGCTGCTTGGCGGATTCGCGACCCGTATCCTGCGCGACCCGCCCGCCGACCCGCTGATCGCGCGCGCCGGCTGAGGCGGGGCGCGCCGCCGCGCCTCTATGCCGCCGCCTTGGCCGCTCTGAATTCCGCCACGACCTCGTCGGCAGTCCGGAACTGGGTCTCGGGATCGGTTGCGTACCAGGTGCGGAAATACTCCAGCCCGCCGTCGTGGCCTTCCTGCGTGAAGGCCTGAAGCGCGTCGGTGACCCAGACAAGATTGAAGCCCTTCTGGAAGGCGTCTCCCGACGTATGCCGACAGCAGCAATCGGTGTGCAGCCCGGTGATGTAGAGTGTGTCGATGCCGCGGGCGCGCAGCTGCGATTCCATGTCCGAGCTCTGGAAACCGCTGTAGGTCGTCTTGGGGATGCTCAGGTCTCCCGGGTGCGGTGCAAGATCGGGAAGGATTTCGGACCATTCGGAGCCCTTCATCGAATGCGGCGGCCACTTGCGCATCTCGAGATCGTCGGGCGTATGCTCGTCCGTTGAATAGACCACCTTGGCACCGGCCGCCCGCGCCGCCGCGGTCAGTCTTTGCAGCGGCTCGACAATGGCGCGGGCCCGCGCCTGGTATTCCTGTCCGCCAGCATTGGCGATGAAGCCGCCCGGCTCGACGAAATCGCGCGCCATATCTACCAGAACTATTGCGCAACGCTTGGGATCAACCATCGTTCATCTCCTTTGTTTGCATGCCAATGAACTATATCCGCACGCCGCGCCGATTCGGTCAACCTGTTGCACGGGCCGCTACGCACATTCCAATGCCGGCCCGCGCAGCCGATGGACACGGACACGGCTTGCCACTATGTAGCCGGCCATGTTCGACAACCGCCCTGCCCTGCCGCCGGAGATTGCCCGTCGGCGCACCTTCGCCATCATCTCGCATCCGGATGCGGGCAAAACGACGCTGACCGAAAAGTTCCTGCTGTTCGGCGGCGCGATCCAGATGGCCGGACAGGTGCGCGCCAAGGGTGAGGCGCGGCGCACGCGGTCGGACTTCATGAAGATGGAGCAGGAGCGCGGCATTTCGGTTTCCGCCTCGGCCATGTCGTTCGACTTTGGCAAATTTCGCTTCAACCTCGTCGACACGCCCGGCCACTCGGACTTTTCCGAAGACACCTATCGGACGCTGACGGCAGTGGACGCGGCGATCATGGTGATCGACGGGGCAAAGGGCGTCGAGAGCCAGACGCGCAAGCTCTTCGAGGTCTGCCGCCTGCGCGATCTGCCGATCCTGACCTTCTGTAACAAGATGGACCGCGAAAGCCGCGATACGTTCGAGATCATCGACGAGATTCAGGAAAACCTGGCAATCGACGTCTCGCCCGCGTCTTGGCCCATCGGCATGGGCCGCGATTTCATCGGCTGCTACGACATCTTGCACGACCGGCTGGAACTGATGGACCGCGCCGACCGCAACCGGGTGGCGGAGAGCATCAAGATCGACGGGCTGGACGACCCCAAGCTTGCCGACCATGTGCCCGCCGAACAGCTGGCGAAGCTGCGCGAGGAGCTGGAGATGGCGCGGGAACTGCTGCCCGCCTTCGACCGGCAATCGTTCCTGGAAGGCCATATGACGCCGATCTGGTTCGGTTCGGCCATCAACTCGTTCGGCGTCAAGGAACTGATGGCGGGGATCGGCGAATACGGGCCGGAGCCCCAGCCGCAGAAAGCCGCCGAGCGTGCGATCAGCGCCGAGGAGAGGCCCGTCACCGGCTTTGTCTTCAAGGTACAGGCCAACATGGACCCCAAGCACCGTGACCGCGTGGCTTTCGTCCGCCTCGCCTCGGGGCATTTCGAACGGGGTATGAAACTGCTTCATGTGCGTTCAAAGAAACCAATGGCGGTGTCGAACCCTGTCCTGTTCCTGGCTGCCGACCGCGAGTTGGCCGAAGAGGCCTGGGCGGGCGACATCATCGGCATTCCGAACCATGGCCAGCTCAGGATCGGCGACGCGCTGACCGAGGGCGAGGTGCTGCGCTTCACCGGTATCCCGTCCTTCGCGCCGGAACTGTTGCAGACGGTGCGGGCAGGCGATCCGATGAAGGCCAAGCATCTGGAAAAGGCCCTGATGCAGTTCGCCGAGGAAGGTGCGGCGAAAGTCTTCAAGCCCGCCATCGGCTCGGGCTTCATCGTCGGCGTCGTCGGCGCCCTGCAGTTCGAGGTTCTGGCGAGTAGAATCGAGCAGGAATATTCGCTGCCCGTCCGCTTTGAATCATCGCAGTTCACCTCGGCCCGCTGGGTCACGGGGCCGAAGGCGGATGTCGAGACCTTCGTGAACGCGAACAAGGGCCATATCGCCCACGACCACGACGGCGACATCGTCTACCTCACGCGTCTGCAATGGGACATCGACCGCATCCAGCGCGACTATCCGGCGCTGAAACTCAGCGCGACCAAGGAGATGATGGTCTAGGTCGCGCCCGAACTACCCAGCCGGTCGGCGCCGCGGTGCCCGCCAACCCGGCAATAGCCACACGCGGAACAATCGCAGCTTCAGCAGCGAGCGAGAAACCGCTGAGGGCTGCGTAAATTGCGGCGAAAAAAAGGCGGGCACGCCCAACTCGACTCACATTCCGACCCCGAGAGCCCTGATTCGGCCCGCTCGCAGCCGTAATTCGGCAGGCTGACAGACCGGCAACGCCAGTAGGTCCATGAAATACGCAGCAGTTCATCAAAATCGCCGAGACTGTCACCGAAACGCGGACAGTGCCATTGCGTCAAAATTCTGACCCAATTCGAGCGGATGAAATATCTGTGGCTGTTGGTGTGAGGACTGGATATGAAACAATTTTCGCTCAGGGCGCTCGCGGTGGCGGCACTGCTTGGCTCGGCAGGGTCGGCGTCGGCGGCGACGCTGAATATCGACAGCGGCTGGGATCGCTTCGCCTTCGGCGGCGTGGGCACCCTTGCCACGCGTGTTTTCACCTTCACGCTTTCCAGCTTTGCGAACCTCTCAATCGTTGACGGTTATTTCTCGGGCGATCAGTTCGAGGTCTTCCTCAACAATGTCTCGCAGGGCCTGACGTCACTGCCGGTCCAGGGAACAACCAACCTCGGCGCCAACTATGACGCCGCCTTCGCAGACCCGGACTACAGCAATTGGACGCAGCGGCTCGGGCCTGGCAGCTATACGCTGACCATGCTTGTGACTCAGCGCTCCGGCACCAATACGATCTTCCATCTCGGCGCCGTGCGCCTCGATACCGCTCCGATCCCGCTCCCGGCCGCAGGGCTTCTGCTTCTGACGGCTCTCGGCGCCGCGGCGGCGGCCCGGCGGCGCAGCATCTAGCGCCGCCGAAGCGAGAAGGGCTTCCCCTCTGCCGCACCAGGCGGGAGGCCCGAGACAAACGCCGTTCGCACAGCCCCGCGGACGGCGTTTGCTTGTGCGCCAACCGGCGGCGCGATTGACCTTTTTCACTGTTTGCAGTAGGTGCGGGCCACCCGCATCCGGCGGGCACTGCCACGGGGCGCCCGGCATTTCGCGTCCCTTCACCCTTGCGGCCCGATGCCGCGACCTGATGGACGCTTATGACCAAGTTCAACGACCTGAAACTGGACCCCCGGGTCCTGCAAGCCATTGCCGAAGCCGGCTACGAAAACCCCACTCCGATCCAGGCCGGCGCCATTCCGCCCGCCCTTGAAGGCAAGGATGTGCTGGGCATCGCTCAGACCGGTACCGGCAAGACCGCCTCGTTCACGCTGCCGATGATTACCCTCCTGTCGAAGGGCCGCGCGCGGGCACGCATGCCGCGCTCGCTGGTCCTGGCGCCGACCCGGGAACTGGCCGCCCAGGTGGCCGAAAACTTCGACGTCTACGCCAAACATACCAAGCTGACGAAGGCGCTTCTGATCGGGGGCGTGTCCTTCGGCGAGCAGGACAAGCTGATTGATCGCGGCGTCGATGTGCTGATCGCGACGCCCGGCCGGCTTCTGGACCATTTCGAGCGCGGCAAACTGCTCCTCACCGGCGTTCAGATAATGGTGGTGGACGAAGCCGACCGCATGCTCGACATGGGCTTCATCCCCGATATTGAACGCATCTTCCAGCTGACGCCCTTCACGCGCCAGACGCTCTTCTTCTCGGCCACCATGGCACCGGAGATCGAGCGGATCACCAACACCTTCCTGCATACGCCGGTCAAGATCGAGGTGGCGCGTCAGGCGACGACCTCCGAGACGATCGTACAAAGGCTGATCCAGATCACGCCCGCCCGCAAGGACCAGACCGCGAAAGCCAAGCGCGAGCTTCTCCGCGCCGTAATCAAGGCCGAAGGCGCCGCCTGCACCAACGCCATTCTTTTCTGCAACCGCAAGACCGAGGTGGATATCGTCGCCAAGTCGCTGAAAACCCACGGTTTCAACGCGGCGCCGATCCATGGCGATCTGGACCAGAGCCAGCGGATGCGCACACTTGACGACTTCCGCGAGGGGCGGCTGCAATACCTGGTGGCCTCGGACGTCGCGGCGCGTGGGCTCGACATTCCGGCGGTGAGCCATGTGTTCAACTTCGACCTGCCAAGCCATGCCGAGGATTATGTCCACCGGATCGGCCGCACCGGGCGCGCAGGCCGCAAGGGCACGGCGATTTCCATCGCGACACCCGCCGACCAGAAATATCTCGACCAGATCGAGGCTCTGGTGAAAAAGGAAATCCCGCGCGGCGAGGTTCCTGAAGGCTTCGCCCTGTCGGAGGCGGCACAGAAGCCGCCGCGCAAGGACGATGGCGCCAAGGGCCGTGGCGCCCGCCCCGCCCGCCCGGGGCGCGAGGAAAAGCGGTCGCGCCCGATCAAGGAGCACGGCCAGGAAGCGTCGATGGCGCCGGTCGTGGCCGAACCGATCCTGGTCGCGGAAGTGACCGAGGCGCTTGCGCCCCCCGCGCCGGTCCGTAACGACAGCCGTCCAGACGACCGCAAGCGCGAGCGGCGGTCCGACAACCGTTCAGAACGGCCCGAGCGCGGCGAGCGCCGGGACCGGCGCGAGGAGCCGGTTGTGGGTATGGGCGACCATGTGCCCGATTTCCTGATGCGCGGCCTGCCGCAGGCCAAGGCCGCCGGAGACGCCTGAACAGGGGCGCGTCAGGCCCGAAGAGTGCACGCCGTGCTCGATGAGGCGCCTGCGGGGCGCCTGTCCGGCGCCCCTATTCGGCCATCAGGCGGCTGATCACCACGCTGACCTCGGGCTTCTTGCCCACCTCTTCGGCCGCAACCTGGCGGACGATGCGCTTGATCGCCTCGTCGAGCTTGCCATCGTCGCCGATCACCTTGTCAGGGGCACCTTCGAGGAACTCGCCCAGCTCGTCCTCGATCGCGTCAGCCAGCGCCTTCCCGGTTGCGCCGGTCTCTGGCAGGCCCATCAGCTCGACCCACGCGTCGCCGAGGGGCGCGCCATCCTCGTCGATGATCACGGTCGCGAAGACGACGCCGTTCAGCGCCAGGCGGATCCGGTCGCGCACTACGCCATCCATCGCGCCGATCAGCACCGTCCCGTCGAGATAGAGCCGCCCGGCCTCGATCTGCTCGACGACCGCAGGCGCCGCGCCCGACAGGCTGACCATCGTGCCATTGGTGACGATAGCCGACGCCATGCCCTTGGCGCGCGCCAGCCCCGCATGCTCGCGCAGATGGCGGTGCTCACCGTGCATCGGCACCACCATCAGCGGGTTCACCAGTTCGTGCACCGCTTCAAGGTCCGGCCGGTTGGCATGGCCCGAGACGTGATAGGCCCCGCCCCGGTCATCGACGACATCCACCCCGCGCATGGAGAGCGCGTTCATGATGCGGATCACGCCCTTCTCGTTGCCCGGGATTGTCTTCGAGGAGAAAAGGAACATGTCCCCCTCCTTCAGCTCCATCCCCAGATATTTGCCGCGGCTGAGCGCGGCCGAGGCTGCACGCCGTTCGCCCTGGCTGCCAGTGACGATCAACATCAGCGACTGGCGCGGCACTTCCTCCGCCTCCTCGGGGGAAAGGACGCGTGGGAAATCAGTCAGAAGGCCGGTCTCGACCGCCGTCGTTACCATCTTGTTCATCGCCCGCCCCAGAAGGCAGATCGAGCGGCCCGCCGCCCGGCCCGCCTCGGCCAGCGTCTTCAGGCGTGCGACGTTCGAAGCGAAAGTTGTGGCAACGACCATCCCCTCCTGTTCGGAAATGAGTTTCGAAATCGGCTCGGCCAGCGTCGCCTCGGACCGGCCGGGCAGCGGCGAGAAGACATTGGTTGAATCGCAGACGAGCGCCCGGACCCGACCGTTCTCGGTGGCGATCCTCAGCCATTCCTCTGGGTTGAACGGCTCGCCCACGATCGGCGTGCCATCGAGCTTGAAATCGCCGGTATGCACGACGCGGCCTGCGGGCGTGTCGATGATCAGCCCGGCACTTTCCGGGATCGAATGGCTGACTGGCACGAACTGCACCAGGAAGGGCCCGGCCTCTGTCACCGCCGGACGGGGCCCGACAATATGGATCGCATCCGCGGGCTGGCCCGCCTCTTCCATCTTGCCGACCGCCAGCGCGCCGGTGAACTTGCGCGCATAGACCGGCGCGCGGAGTTTCGGCCAGAGATGGCCAAGCGCGCCCAGGTGATCCTCATGCGCGTGGGTGATGAAGATTGCCTCGATCCGGCTCTGGTTCTCGATGAGCCAGGTCACATCCGCCATGATCAGATCGACGCCGGGCGACGTATCCATGTCAGGGAATGCGACGCCCAGGTCGACGACGATCAGCCGCTCCTCACCCGGTCGGCCGTAGCCGTAGACATAGCAGTTCATGCCGATCTCTCCGGCGCCGCCGAGCGGCATGTAGATCAGGCGTTCGTCAGTCATTCTTTTTCCAGTCCGGCATTGTGTTTTTGGATGAGGACGAGGCCATGCATGGTCAGATCATCCTCAACGGTGTCGAATATCTCTGTGCCCTGTTCGAAGAGCGAGGCCAAGCCCCCGGTGGCGATCACCTTCATCGGCCGGGCGCGCTCGGTGCGGATCTGCCGCACGATGCCCTCGACAAGGCCGACATAGCCCCAGAAGACTCCGGACTGCATGCAGGCGATGGTGTTTGTGCCGATCACTTGCGCGGGCTTCGTCACATCCACGTGCGGCAAGGCGGCGGCGGCCATATGCAGCGCCTCGAGCGAGAGGTTGACGCCGGGGGAGATCACGCCGCCGATATAGGCGCCGTCCCGGTCGACCACATCGAATGTGGTAGCAGTGCCGAAATCGACCACGATCAGATCGCCGCCATGCCGGTCGAAACCGCCAACAGTATTGACCAGCCGGTCGGGACCGACGGTCGTGCCCTGATCGACACGGGGCGCGACGGGCAGCGCGCAGTCGGGCTTGCCCACCACAAGTGGACGGCAGCCGAAATAGCGGTCGCATAGAACCCGCAGGTTGAAGACGACGCGCGGCACGGTCGAAGAGATGATGGCACTGGAGATGCCGAAATCCAGCCTTTCCGCCTCTATCAAGGTCGAGAGCCAGACGTAATATTCGTCGGCCGTACGCTGATGCGAGGTCGATATCCGCCAGGTGCCGATGAAGCGGGTGCCGTCCCAGATCGAAAAGACCGTATTGGTATTGCCGCAGTCGATGCAAAGCAGCATGCCCGACCCCTCTCAGAAAAAGATGTCGGCGGCCGAAATCGTCCGGCGGCCCTGATCGGTTCCTAGCACGAGCGCCCCATCCTCGGCCAATCCTTCGAAGCGGCCTTCGAAGGTCTCGGCCATCGTGCGGGCGCGGATGGTCTGGCCAAGCCGTGCGGCGCGGCCAAGCCACGCCGTGCGGATGGGCGCAAAGCCATAGGCGGTGAACTGATCTTCCCAACGCGCGAAGGCCGGTCCGAGCTGGTCGAGCAGTTCGTCGGGCGTGAAACGCAGACCGGTCTCGCCCAGCACAGACACCGGCGTCAGGGCGCCGGGCTCGACCGCATCGGCGGGCGGGGCGGCGATCAGGTTCACGCCGATGCCAATCACCAGATGATTGACCTTGGGGCCCTGGCCTATGCTTTCCAGCAATATCCCCGCGACCTTGCCGCCGTTCAGAAGGACGTCATTGGGCCATTTCAGTGTGAAGCGCCCGGCAGGCCCGACAAGCGCCCCGAGTGCGTCATCGAGCGCCAATGCCGCTACGAAGCTTCGCAGTGCCGCCTGCGCCGGATCGCCCGTCGGGCGCATCACCAGCGAGGCGAAGAAATTGCCTTCGGGGCTGACCCAGGCCCTGCCCCGGCGACCCCGCCCACCGGTCTGATGGCGTGCCATGATCCAGGTGGGGCGGGTTAGGCCAGGTGCAAGCCGCGCGGCTTCGGAATTGGTACTGTCGACCTCGGCCAGCACATGGCGGGCGTAGGTGTCGGGCCAGTCTGCGGCGTCAGCGGACAAGCGCCTGCGCCGCCGCCGCCGCCGCGCCCTCGATCCCGAAGAGGTTGATCGCGCCAAGGACCATCACGAGAGCCGCCCCCATCAGCATCAGCCAGGGCATCGGCGCCATGCGCAGGCTGACGCCCTCGCGCTCGGTGCCGAAATACATGAAATAGACGATGCGCAGATAATAGAAGGCGCCGATGACCGAGGCGATCACTGCCAGAACCGCAAGCCAGCCCATGTTCACATCGACCGCCGCCTTCAGGACCGCGAACTTGGCGAAGAAGCCGAGCATCGGCGGCACACCCGCGAGCGAGAACATCAGGACGAGGAGGGCGAGTGCCTTCGTCGGTTCGCTCTTCGAGATCAGATTCAGATCGGCGATGTCGGTCGCATGCGCCTCGCCCCGGCGCATCGACAGGATGAAGGCGAAGGTGCCGAGGTTCATCGCCACATAGATCGCCATATAGGTCAGCATCGCCTGCACGCCACCCTCAGTCCCGGCGGCGAGGCCCACAAGCGCAAAGCCCATGTGGGCAATAGAGGAATAGGCCATCAGGCGCTTGATGTCGGTCTGGCCAATCGCGGCCACGGCACCGAGGAACATCGACAGGACGGCGAGCATAGCCACGACCTGGCTCCAGTCGGCGACGGCGCCGCCGAAAGCGTCAAACATCACCCGGGCAAAGAGCCCCATCGCGGCGACCTTGGGGGCGGTCGCAAAGAAAGCGGTGACGGGCGTCGGTGAGCCTTCATAGACATCGGGCGTCCACATGTGGAACGGCACGGCCGAGACTTTGAAGGCAAGACCGGTGATCAGGAAGACAAGGCCAAAGAGCGCGCCGGTGGTCAGATGACCGTCGGTCGCCGCAGCGATGATGCCACTGAACGCGGTGGTGCCGGTGAAGCCGTAGATCAGCGAGGCACCATAGAGCAGGAGGCCCGACGAAAGCGCGCCGAGGACGAAATACTTCAAGCCTGCTTCGTTCGATCGCACGCTGTCACGGCGGAAGGCTGCGACAACATAAAGCGACAGGGATTGCAGCTCGAGCCCCATATAAAGCGACATGAGGTCGCCCGCGGAAACCATGACCATCATGCCGATCACCGCGAAGGTGATTAGGATCGGATATTCGAACCGAGCGAGGCGCTCGCGCGCCATCCAGTCCTCGCTCATCGCGAGAACGCCTGCGGCGCCCAGAAGCAGCGTCACCTTGGCGAAACGGGCAAAGGCGTCGGACACGATGGCGCCACCGAAGGCACTGCCCTCCGGCACCGGGCAGAGCCCGACCCAGGCGGCGACGCCGAGGAAGACCGCGACGGTCGTCCATGTCAGCAGGCGCGCAAGCCCGTCCTTCGAAGTGTAGACCGCAAGCATCAGGGCTGCCATCGCGTAAAGCGCCAGCGCCACTTCGGGCAGAACGATGGAAAGATCAGTCTGTTCCACGGGGATGCGTCCTCAATGGCTGGCCGTTTCGGTCGCGGTATCCGCGGCCGGAATGGCGGCATGGTAGGTTTCGACAAGGGCCGCGACGGACGGGCCGATCCGGTCGGTGACGACCGACGGATAGATGCCGAGGAGAAGGGTCATCGCGACGAGCGGTGCCATCACCGCCTTTTCGCGCAAGCTCATGTCGGTGATGCCTTTGAGCGCATCCTTGACCAACTCGCCCATAACCACCCGGCGATAGAGCCAGAGCGCGTAGGCGGCACTGAGGATCACGCCCGAAGTCGCCACGGCGGCGACCCAGGTGTTGACCTGGAAGATGCCCATGAGCGTCAGGAATTCGCCCACGAAGCCGGAGGTGCCGGGCAGGCCCACGTTCGCCATGGTGAAGAACATGAAGATCAGCGCGTAAGCCGGCATGCGGTTAACGAGGCCGCCATAGGCGTCGATCTCGCGCGTGTGCATGCGGTCATAGATGACGCCGACGCCAAGGAAGAGCGCGCCCGAGATGAAGCCGTGGCTGAGCATCTGGAAAATCGCACCATCGACGCCCTGCTGGTTCGCCGCAAAGATGCCCATGGTGACGTAGCCCATGTGGGCGACCGAGGAATAGGCGATGAGCTTCTTCATGTCGGACTGCGCCAGCGCCACGAGCGAGGTGTAGACGATGGCGATGGCCGACATCCAGAAGACGAGCGGTGTCAAGAGGTCCGAGGCGATCGGGAACATCGGCAGCGAGAAGCGCAGGAAGCCATAACCGCCCATCTTCAGAAGCACTGCCGCCAGGATCACGGAACCCGCCGTCGGCGCCTGCACGTGGGCGTCCGGCAGCCAGGTATGGACCGGCCACATCGGCATCTTCACCGCGAATGACGCAAAGAAGGCGAGGAACAGCAAAGTCTGCACGCCGCCGACGATATGGAAGCCCAAAAGCCCGATCGTGTCGGACGCGAATTGATGCGTCATCAGCGTCGGAATGTCGGTGGTGCCCGCGTCTCGGTACATGGCGATCATCGCCACCAGCATCAGCACCGAGCCGAGGAAAGTATAGAGGAAGAACTTGAAGGACGCATAGATCCGGTCCTTGCCGCCCCAGATGCCGATGATCAGGAACATCGGAATGAGGCCTGCCTCGAAGAAGAGGTAGAAAAGGACTAGGTCAAGCGCGGTGAAGACGCCGATCATCAGCCCTTCGAGGACGAGAAAGGCGATCATGTATTCCTTCACCCGCTTGTCCACCTCCCAGGCCGACAGGATGGTGATCGGCATGAGGAAGGTGGTGAGCATCACGAAGAGGATCGAAATCCCGTCGACGCCCATCTTGTAACGCAGCCCCATGATCCAGTCGCCCTCGTCGACGAACTGGAAGCCCGTGTCTGACGGATCGAAATCCTTGAGGAGGAGGAGCGACAGGAGGAAGGTCGCGCTGGTCGCCAGAAGCGCCAGCCATTTGGCATTGCGGTCGGATGCCGCGTCAGAGCCGCGCAGGAAAAGCGCGAGGACCGCCGCCGCGACGAGGGGCAGGAAAGTGAGGATGGAAAGCAGGTTTTCCATTAGTGCGCGCCCCCCGAGAGCGTCATCCAGAGAAGGAGCCCGGCGATGCCAAGAACCATCGCGAAAGCATAGTGGAAGATGTAGCCCGACTGCGCCCGGCCCGCGAGGCGGGTGAAGAAGGGCACGATGCCCATGGCGACGCCGTTAATCGTGCCGTCGATGACCGCGCCGTCGCCCCGCTTCCACAGGAAGCTGCCGAGCCATTTGGCCGAGCGGACAAAGAGGACGTCATAGATCTCGTCGAAATACCATTTGTTCAGAAGGAACCGGTAGAGGATCGGCTGCTGGGCTGCCAGACGGCCGGGAATCGTGGCGTCCTTGATGTAGAACACCCAGGCCGTCACGAAACCGATCAGCATCGCAACGAAGGGCGAGACCTTCACCCAGACCGGCGCATGGTGGGCGTCGTCCATCACATGATTGTCGGGCGCCATGAAGATCGCGCCCTGGGGCGCGTGGCCGGGTTCGGCCGCAGCATGCGCCTCCTCGGTGGCCGCGCCTTCGGTCGCCGCTGCCTCGTCGGTCGCGTGATTGTCTGCCGCCGGAGCCTCGGTCGTGGCCGCATGGTCGGTCGCTTCGCCTTCGGACTGCGCCGCCTCGTCATGGGCGGCGATGCCGAAGAAGGCGTTGACCTTATGGTGGTCGCCGAAAAACGAACCGTACCAGACCATACCGGCGAGCACCGAGCCGACAGCAAGCACGCCAAGCGGGATGGTCATGACGGCGGGGCTTTCGTGCGGCTGGTGGTCATGGCCGTGGCTGTGATCGTCGTGCCCGTGGCCATGGTCGTCGTGGCCATGGCCGTGATCGTGCCCATGACCCCAGCGGGCTTCGCCGTAGAAGGTCATGAAGATCAGGCGCCAGGAATAGAAGCTGGTGAAGCAGGCGGCGATGACCAGTGCCCAGAAGGCGAAGCCGTTGCCGCTGGCGAAGGCAGATTCAATGATTGCGTCCTTCGACAGGAAGCCTGCGAAACCGATCGTCGTCAGCGGGATACCGACGCCCGTGATCGCGAACGTGCCGATCATCATCGCCCAGAAGGTCAGCGGGATATGCTTCCTCAGGCCGCCATAGTTCCGCATGTCCTGTTCATGGTGCATAGCATGGATGACGGACCCCGCGCCCAGGAACAGCATCGCCTTGAAGAAGGCGTGGGTGAACAGGTGGAACATCGCCGCGCCATAGACGCCCGCGCCCGCCGCCACGAACATGTAGCCAAGCTGCGAGCAGGTTGAATAGGCGATCACACGCTTGATGTCGTTCTGCACGAGGCCCACGGTCGCGGCAAAGAAGGCGGTCGCGGCGCCGACATACATGACGAAGCTCTTGGCCTCGGGGGCGTATTCGAACAAGGGCGACATGCGGCAGACGAGGAAAACGCCCGCCGTCACCATCGTCGCGGCATGGATGAGGGCCGAGACCGGCGTCGGGCCTTCCATCGCGTCCGGCAGCCAGGTGTGCAGGAAAAGCTGCGCCGACTTGCCCATCGCACCGACGAAGAGAAGGAAGGCCAAGAGGTTTGCTGCGTTCCAGTCGGTCCAGAGGAAGCTGAGCTGCGTCTCGGCAAGCGCGGGCGCGGCGGCGAAGACATCATCCATGTTGATGGAATCGACGAGATAGAAGAGGCCGAAGATGCCGAGCGCAAAGCCGAAGTCGCCCACGCGGTTCACGACAAAGGCCTTGATCGCGGCGGCGTTGGCGCTTGGCTTGCGGTAGTAGAAGCCGATCAAGAGGTAG
The DNA here is from genome assembly GCF_026626305.1 of Frigidibacter sp. RF13. Classification (GTDB taxonomy): domain Bacteria; phylum Pseudomonadota; class Alphaproteobacteria; order Rhodobacterales; family Rhodobacteraceae; genus TMP-24. Next base: position 731,574 of record NZ_JAPNUE010000001.1, read on the forward strand.
GAAGCGACGCCCACACCCTCCCAGCCGAAGAACATCTGGACGAGGTTGTCGGCCGTCACCAGCGCCAGCATCGCGAAGGTGAAGAAGGAGAGATAGGCGAAGAAACGCGGCTTGTAGACCTCGCCCTCATGCCAGTTCACGTCGTGGTCCATATAGCCCCACGAATAAAGGTGAACGAGCGAGGAGACCGAGGTCACCACCACCAGCATGATCGCGGTCAGCCGGTCGAGGCGGATCGACCAGGAAGTGTCGAGCGAGCCCGACTGGATCCAGTTCAGGATATGGACGTGCTGGGTGGTGCCGTCGAAGGTCAGGAAGGTCATCCACGACAGCGCGCAGGCCACGAACAGAACACCGGTCGTCAGGACAAGCGCGCCCTTTTCCCCGATCAGGCGCCAGCCGAAACCGGCGATGATCGCAGCGGCGAGGGGGGCGAGGAGAATGAATTGCAGCATGGCGCGCCCTTAGCCTTTCATCACGTTGACGTCTTCGACGTCGATGGTCCCGCGGGTGCGGAAGAAGGTCACGAGGATCGCAAGGCCAATCGCGGCCTCGGCGGCGGCGACGGTCAGGACGAACATGGTAAAGACCTGGCCCGCGAGGTCATGGAGGAACGAGGAGAAGGCGACGAAGTTGATGTTCACGGCCAGAAGCATCAGTTCGATCGACATCAGGATGACGATCACGTTCTTCCGGTTCAGGAAGATCCCGAAGATGCCGATCACGAAGAGTGCCGCGGCAACGCCAAGGTAATGTGTCAATCCGATCATTCGTCCGTCCCTCCGGGGTTGCCCCGATCATCTCTTCCGCCCCGGCATAGACCGGGACTTGCGGCTCAACCCGCCGCCTCGTTCAATATCTCGTCCGAGCAGACGCAGTCGCCTGCCGCGATCTCGCTCTCCGCCACGGTGAAACCCTTCTGCGACAGCAGGTGCTTCACTACGCCCAGATCCGTCTCGCCGCCCCGGATCACCTCGAATGCGACATCCGTCGCGGTGTCGAGCTGATATTCTTCCGGATGGCTCGCCGCCAGTAACCGGCCCGCCTTGCAGTCCGCGACATTCAGGGTGCGGGCTCCAAGGCTGTCCCCCGCAACCGCCCAATGGTCGAACATCGCGAACTGTCCCTTCGCCCAGATGCCGGCCGCCTTGCCGACGCCGGGGTTGTCGCATTGGACATTCTTCGTCGTCAGCGCGCCCGCGGGGGCAGCGAGCGCGATGGTCGCGGCGAGGAAGCTGGCTAGGATCGGTTTCATTCTGTCATCTCCGGTTCTCCGCAGGGTCACAGCCCCTGCCCCGGTTTGACGTCCTTCAGCTCCATTGCCTTGGCCGGATCGCGCCACATCTGCTGAAGCACGTTCTGGCGCTTGATGTCCTTCCTATGCCGCATGGTCAGGACGATGGCGCCGACCATGGCGACCAGCAGGATCAGGCCTGCAAGCTGGAAGAGGTGGATGTATTTGTCGTAGAGGAGAAGGCCAAGCGCCGCCGTGTTCTCGACGCCCTCGGGCGTCACCGCCTGACGCGCGCCCTCCGCTCCTTCCGAGGCCGTCCATCCGCCGAAGGCGATGCCCAGTTGCATCAGGATCACCACCCCGATCAGCAGTCCGAGCGGCATGTACTTCGCCATCTCGCCCTTCAGCTCGGCAAAGTCGATGTCGAGCATCATCACAACGAAAAGGAAGAGAACCGCGACCGCGCCCACATAGACGATGACGAGAAGCATCGCCACGAACTCGGCCCCCAGAAGCACGAAAAGGCCCGAGGAGGAGAGGAAGGCGAGAATGAGCCACAGGACCGAATGGACCGGGTTCCGGGCCAGAACCACCATCAGGCCCGCCAGAACGACCGGCACCGCGAAGAGGTAGAAGGCGAAATCCGCGAATGTCATGCGTTGCTCTCCGTCTCGTCAAAGACCTTCTGCGCAATCTCCAGCGCGCGGGTCATGGCGGGGACCCCGCCGAACATGGACATCTGCCAGATCACTTCCGCGATCTCGCGTTTGGTGGCACCCGCTTCCAGCGCGTGGCGGATGGTCAGGCGCATCTGCGGCTCGCCCTGCGCGCCCAGAACCGTCAGCGCCGCGACCGTGACCAGAAGCCGGGTGCGGGCATCGAGGCCTTCCTTGTTGAAGGTCTTGCCGAACCACATTTCCAGCATGTCCTTCGACATGGTGGGGAACAGCTTCTCGACATCGAACCCCTTGAAATTCTCCAAGGCAGGGTTGAAGGCGCGGGCCATTTCCTGACCCGATGCCATCATCTGCGCGAAGAGTTTCTGGAATTCGTCGGTCATGGGCGGATTACCGGTAGGGCGCGTCGAGTTCGAGGTTGCGGGCGATCTCGGCTTCCCAGCGCTCGCCGTTCGCCAGAAGCTTGGCCTTGTCGTAGAAGAGTTCCTCGCGCGTCTCGGTCGCGAATTCGAAGTTCGGGCCTTCGACGATGGCATCGACCGGGCAGGCCTCCTGGCAGAAGCCGCAGTAGATGCATTTCGTCATGTCGATGTCATAGCGCGTGGTGCGGCGCGAGCCGTCTTCGCGGGGTTCGGCGTCGATGGTGATCGCCTGCGCCGGACAGATCGCCTCGCACAGTTTGCAGGCGATGCAGCGTTCTTCGCCGTTGGGATAACGGCGCAGCGCATGTTCGCCGCGGAAGCGGGGCGACAGCGGGCCCTTCTCATGCGGGTAGTTGAGCGTGGCCTTGGGCGCGAAGAAATACTTCAGCCCCAGCTTCATGCCCGCCCAGAAGTCGGCGAGCAGGAAGTATTTCGCGGCGCGGGTATAGTCGACGTTGGCCATCGCTCAGCCCCCCATCGTGTAGCGGGCCCAGAAGGCGCCGAGGATTTCGAACTTCGCGAGGAAGGACACGACCACAACCCAGCCGATCGACAGGGGCAGGAAGACCTTCCAGCCGATCCGCATCAGCTGGTCATAGCGGTAGCGCGGCACGATGGCCTTCACCATGGCGAACATGAAGAAGAAGAAGGCCATCTTCGCGACCATCCAGATGGGGCCGTCGGGCAGGCCGGGAACGGGCGAGAGCCAGCCGCCGAAGAAGAGCAGCGAGATCAGCGCGCACATCAGGAAGATGGCGATATATTCGCCGGCCATGAAGAGGAGGAAGGGGGTCGAGCTATATTCGACCTGATAGCCCGCGACGAGTTCCGATTCCGCCTCCGGCAGGTCGAAGGGCGGGCGGTTGGTTTCGGCGAGCGTCGAGATGAAGAACATCGCGACCATCGGCAAGTGCGGCAGCCAGTACCAGCCCAGAAGGCCGTATCCGGTATCCTGCGCGCGGACGATATCGCCGAAATTGAGCGACCCGGTCGAGATGATGATGCCGATGATGATCAGGCCCAGCGAAACCTCGTAGGAAATCATCTGTGCGGCCGACCGCAGCGAGCCGAGGAAGGGGTATTTCGAGTTCGACGCCCAGCCACCCATGATCACGCCGTAGACCTCAAGCGAGGAGATGGCGAAAACGTAAAGGATGGCGACGTTGATGTCGGCCAGCACCCAGGTGTCGTTGAAAGGAATGACCGCCCAGGCGAGCATGGCCAGAACGAACGACAGCATCGGCGCGAGGAAGAAGACGAACCGGTCCGCACCCGCGGGCACGACGATTTCCTTCACCACATATTTCAGCGCGTCGGCCACGGATTGCAAAAGGCCGAAGGCCCCGACCACGTTCGGGCCGCGCCGCATCTGGACGGCGGCCCAAATCTTGCGGTCGCCGTACACGAGGAAGAGAAGCGAGATCATCACGAAGCCGATGACCAGAAGGCCCTGCAACGCGATCAGCACCACAGTCCCAAGAGGTGTTGCGAGAAACTCTGCCATCGTCTTCTGTCCCCAGTCTTCCTCAGTCAGCCGTCGTACGGCCCCTCAGGCGGCCGTCTTGGCCTTGGTCGGTATGCTCCGTTCGGCGCAGTCTTCGACCGTCACTTCCGCGTCGATCGTCGAGAGGCCGGCGGGCAGCGCCGACGTGACGCTGTAAACAGCATCCGCGCGCCAAATGCCACCCTCTTTGTCGGTGATCGTGCGCACGTTGCGCACGAAATTCATGCCATGGTCGAGCGCGAAACCCGCCACCACGCAGCGCGCATAGCCGACCGCCTCCGCCTCGTCGGCGGCACCTTTCATCTCGGTCCGGACCCGCACCAGATCGTCCTGCCAGATACGCACCGAGGCCGAACCATAAGCCCGGCCGGACGTCGCCTCGTCCCCGGCCCCGCCATCCGCGCAAGCCGACAGACCGGCAAGAGAGCCGGTCAGAAAGGCGCAGATCGGAAGGCGGGTGGCGTTTGGCATAGGGGCCTTACTCCGCCGCCATCGGCTGCTCGGCGCGGGCCTTGGCCATCGCGGAGAGTTCCGCCATCACGGTCGAGGCGCGCGCGATCGGGTTGGTGAGGTAGAAGTCTTTGATCGCATTGCGGAAATCCGCCTTGCCCATCGCCTTGACCTTCAGCGCCTTCCAGTCGTTCGCGGCCACTTCGTCGATCCGGCCCAGATGCGGATGCGCCGCGATCAAGGCCTGCCGCAGGCCACCGAGCGTGTCCCAGGGCAGCGTGGCGCCAAGTTCGGCCGACAGGGCGCGCAGGATCGCCCAGTTCTCTTTCGCCTCGCCAGGGCCGAAACCGGCGCGCATGGCAAGCTGCGGGCGGCCTTCGGTATTGACGAAAAGACCGTTTTCTTCGGTGTATGCCGCACCCGGCAGGATCACGTCGGCGCGGTGCGCGCCCCGGTCGCCATGGCTGCCCTGATAGATCACAAAGGCACCATCCGCGATATCCACCTCGTCGGCGCCAAGGTTGTAGATTACCTCGGCCCCGTCGATGGCCGCCGCCAGCCCGCCCTCGGTCACCGCGCCCACATCCATCGCGCCGACGCGCGAGGCAGCGGTGTGCAAGACAAGAAGCTTGGACTTCGACCGTGCGCAGATCTCCATCGCCGCCGCCAGCACCGCCGCGCCATCGGCCTCGCGCAGCGCGCCCTGGCCCACGATCACCAGCGAAGGCGCATCGACAACGTCGCTGTGATCGCGCTCCAGGATCGCCTGAAGGGCGGCGCGGTCGGTGCCGGCATGGTGATAGTCATAGGTCAGATCGACGGCCTCGCCGACCAGACCGACGAGCGCGCCCTTCGTCCAGGCCTTGCGGATACGCGCATTCAGGACTGGCGCCTCGTCACGCGGGTTGGTTCCGACGAGCAGGATGTACTTCGCCGCTTCGATATCCTCGATCCGCGCGGTACCGACATAGGCCGACCGGTTGCCTTCGGGCAGACGCGCACCGTCGGTGCGGCATTCGACACGGCCACCGAGGCCCTCGATCAGCTGCTTGAGGCTGAAGATCGCTTCGACCGGGGCCAGATCGCCGACAAGGCCTGTGACCTTTTTCCCCTTCATCGCCTTGGCGGCAGCAGCCAGCGCCTCGCCCCACGAGGCTTTGCGCAGCTTGCCACCTTCGCGGATATAAGGCACGTCCAGCCGCTGGCGGCGGAGCCCGTCCCAGACAAAGCGCGACTTGTCGGAAATCCATTCCTCGTTCACGCCGTCATGGTTGCGCGGAATGATCCGCATCACTTCGCGGCCCTTGGTGTCGACCCTCACGTTCGACCCGAGCGCATCCATCACGTCGATCGATTCCGTCTTGGTCAGTTCCCACGGCCGCGCCGTAAACGCATAGGGCTTCGACGTCAGCGCGCCGACCGGGCAAAGGTCGATGATATTGCCCTGCAGGTTCGAATCGAGCGTCATGTTGAGGTAGGAGGTGATCTCGGCATCCTCGCCCCGGCCCGTCTGGCCCATCTGGGTGATGCCCGCGACCTCGGTCGTGAAACGGACGCAGCGGGTGCAGGAGATGCAGCGCGTCATGGCGGTGGACACCAGCGGGCCAAGATTCAGGTCTTCGCTCGACCGCTTGGGCTCCCGGTAGCGGCTGAAATCGACGCCGTAGGCCATCGCCTGATCCTGCAGGTCGCATTCCCCGCCCTGATCGCATATCGGGCAGTCGAGCGGGTGGTTGATCAGGAGGAACTCCATCACCCCTTCCCGCGCCTTCTTGACCATGGGCGAATTGGTCTTGATCACCGAAGGCTCGCCATTCGGGCCGGGGCGCAGGTCCTTCACCTGCATCGCGCAGGAGGCGGCGGGCTTCGGCGGGCCGCCCACGACCTCGACCAGACACATCCGGCAGTTCCCGGCTATCGACAGCCGCTCGTGATAGCAGAAGCGCGGCACCTCGATCCCGGCCTGTTCGCAGGCCTGGATGAGCGTGAGGTTCGGGTCCACCTCGACCTCGACACTATCGATGATGATCTTGCGCAGATCGGCCATGTTGTCGTCCTTCAGTCCCCGGCGGGCCTTCGCCCGCCCGCCTATTTTTCGTAGATGAGCGAGCCCGCGATGGTCCCGCCCGCGATTTCCTTCCGCCCGAGCGCGCAGAACCCCTCGACGTTTTCCGGGGTGGCGCCGTGCGCGGCAAGATAGTTCTCCGCGCGGGCATATATCTTCTTCTTCTCGGCCTTATCCTTGAGAAAGGTCTTCACTTCCTCGCGGCTGTAGCCCTTCTCAAGTGCCCAGTCCTGCAAGGCGCGCGCCTCGCTGTAGGCGCGAATGAAGCGCGCGCCGATGGTCGGGCAGGTCTTGCGGATCCGGTCGGCCACCCGCGCGGCGACCAGCCGGTCGGTTATGTAGCTCACTTCGCCCAGAGGCGCCTTGGCGGCCGCGGTTGCAGCGCCGAGGAGGCCTGAGGCGATCAACACCAGCGGTGCCAGAACAGACAATTTCATCTTCGATCCTCCGAGGGCGGACTGCCCCCGGGGCTCAAGCCAGCGGGCCGCACCGCGATAGGCAATAACCGCAGCGCTCATGACCGGCCCCCCGGCGGCGGACCGCCGACCGGCGGCCAGGATTTGAACGCCAGAACCAGAAGCGGCATGAGAGAAAGCGGCAAGGATATCAGGAAGATCGCGACGAAAGACATGGGCATGCCACCCCCAGCGTAGGTCATACGACCCATCGTGAAACTCACCAGCGCGCCTAGAAGCGGCCCGGCACAGACGGCCAGGATAGCTCCCCGAAAGCCCGCCTTCTGGAAGACGATCACATAAAGGATGCTGGCCAAGAGCGGCCCGAGGAAGGAAAGCCCCATCATGCCGCCTGCCCCCCGCAACCCCGGCTGCGCCAGAGCCGCGCTTCTTTAAGGTATTTCCACCCGAACGCATGATCGCTGTCGCCATGGGCGCGCAGATGGTCAAGCCGTTCCAGCGCCTCGTCCAGCTTCGGGCGGTGACCGGCGGGCACCCACCACATGACGAAATGCATCTGGCCCAGCACCTCGAACCATTCCTGCCGCCGTTCGTAGAACTGGCGGTGGACGGTGTTCCAGACGAAATTCTCAAGCGTCTCGACGCTTTCCCAGACCGTAAGGTTCGAGACAAACTGCGGATCGCCGCCGATCTTGGTTTCGGTATTGCCTTTCCCGGGCTCGCCCGAGCCCTCCATCATCCAGACGAACCCCGGCATCCGCTTGCCCAAGCCATTCACCCGGTCGAGCGCCGCCATGAACTCCGCCACGCGCGGATCGTCGGTGGGGGCGAGAAGGCGCCCGACGTTCAGTTCGACGAGGTGGAGGGCGCCGCTCATTGGCAGATCACCCCCACCGTCCAGGTGTTCGTGGTCTCGTCAAACATTGTCTTCTCGGCGGCAATTCCGCCGAAAGTCTGTGGAGCGTCGCAGCCGTAATCCGTGGCGTAATATTTTGCGATGGTCTCGGCGCTCGCCTGCTTCTTCGCGATGCTGCCGCCAGACGCCGTCGCTCCCGGGCCGCTACTTGCCACGATCTCGATGACAAGCCCGCTCTTCCGCGAAATCTCCTTCACCATGTAGGCGTTGCTGTCTCCGGGGGCCATATATCCGATGGTTCCCTTTGGCTTTTTGGCAAGAGCCTCTTCGGTGGTCGCCAAGACGCAAAGCGCCGCGACAAGCTGCACTCCCCAACCGAATCGACATGCACGCATCGATACCACTCAGATCTACTCCGCCGCCATCGCGCCCATCTTGCCCAGCTTCTTCGCCTTGATCCGGTCCTCGATCTCGTCGCGGAACTGGCGGATCAGGCCCTGGATCGGCCACGCGGCGGCGTCGCCCAAGGCGCAGATCGTGTGGCCTTCGACCTGTTTGGTAACGGAGAGCAGCATGTCGATCTCCTCGATCTCCGCCTCGCCCTTCACCAGACGCTCCATCACCCGCATCATCCAGCCGGTGCCTTCGCGGCAAGGCGTGCACTGGCCGCAGCTTTCATGCTTGTAGAACTTCGAGAGCCGCCAGATCGCCTTGATGACGTCGGTCGACTGATCCATCACGATCACCGCCGCCGTGCCGAGGCCGGAACGTGCCTCACGCAGCCAGTCGAAGTCCATGATCGCCTCGTCGCACTGCGCCGCGTTCAGCATCGGCACCGACGAGCCGCCGGGGATCACCGCTTTCAGGTTCTTCCAGCCGCCCCGGACACCGCCGCAGTGACGCTCCAAGAGTTCCTTCAGCGTGATCGACATTTCCTCTTCGACCACGCAGGGGTTATTCACATGGCCCGAGATGCCGAAAAGCTTCGTCCCGGTGTTGTTGGGGCGGCCAAAGCCCGCAAACCACGAGGCGCCACGGCGCAGGATCGTCGGCACGACGGCAATCGATTCCACATTGTTCACCGTCGTCGGGCAGCCATAAAGGCCCGACCCCGCCGGGAAGGGTGGCTTCATGCGCGGCATGCCCTTCTTGCCCTCAAGGCTTTCCAGCAGCGCCGTTTCCTCGCCGCAGATATAGGCCCCTGCCCCGTGATGCAGGTAGAGGTCGAAGTCATAGCCCGACTTGCAGGCATTCTTGCCGATGAGGCCCGCGTCATAGGCCTCGTCAATGGCCGCCTGCAGGCATTCGCGTTCGCGGATATATTCGCCGCGGATGTAGATGTAGCAGGCATTGGCCCCCATCGCGAACGAGGCGATCAGGCAGCCTTCGATCAGCGTATGCGGATCGTGGCGCATGATTTCCCGGTCCTTGCAGGTGCCGGGTTCGGATTCATCGGCGTTGACCACGAGATAGGAGGGCCGCCCGTCCGACTGTTTCGGCATGAACGACCATTTCAGGCCGGTCGGAAAACCCGCGCCGCCGCGTCCGCGCAGACCCGAGGCCTTCACCTGCTCGACGATCGCGTCACGGCCCATGGCGAGGATCTTCGCCGTGCCGTCCCAGTGGCCGCGCTTCATCGCCCCTTTGAGGGAGCGGTCGTGCATCCCGTAGAGGTTGGTGAAAATCCGGTCCTTGTCACTCAGCATTCCCGTGTCCTCGGTTGGCGGCGCCTAGCGGCCCGCCCGTTTTTGCCGCTGCCAGAGCCCGTAGAGCACGACAAGCGACCAGAAAAGCGCGGCGAGCGCCGCAAGATCGAAAAGGAAGGCGAAGGACGGGTGCAGCCCGATCCGCACGCCTATCCACTGCGCCGCCATCCACAGGATCATGGTCAGGGCGATGACCAGCGCCACAAGGCGCCCGGTCTTCGCGATCCCGTCCTGATGCGGCGCGTTCATCCTCACGCCTCCCCGCCCTTGCGGGCGAGCGCGCGTGCCTGCTTGACCCATTCGTCACGGGTGATGCGGCCCTTGAAGGTCTTCAGTTTCGCATCGACGAAGGCGATGTCCTTGGCTTTCCAACTGGCGATCTGGTCGAAATGCCAGACGCCCACCTCGTTCAAGAGCTTCTCCAGCGCCGGACCGACGCCGGAAATCAGCTTCAGATCGTCCGCCTTGCCATCGCGCGGCGCCAAAAGCAGCAAAGGCTCGGCCGCGGCCACCGCCTCTTCATGAGTGCGCCCCATCGCGGCTTCGATCCCTTTCGCGGCAGAGGCCTTCTTCGCGCGCGGTTTCGCCGCCACAGGCTCGGCCGTTCCGGCAAGGATCCCACGCTTGGCCTCAGCCTCCTCGGTGCCGAGGACCTGCCAGTCATATTTATGCGCCTCGGCCTTCGGCGCTTCGGGTGAGGGCGGCGGTTCAGCGACAGGCGGTTCAACGGCAGGCGGGGCCTCCACAGGCGCGCCCGCGCCGGTACAGAAGGCCCAGGACAGAAGCGCGCCGAGCGCAAGGGCGATCAGGCCACCGATCATCACGGAGGTAAAGATCGGAAAGAGCGCGACGAGGAGCAGAAGCGCAGCCGCGACCGCGCCCGCCGCAAGCGAGACCAGCCAGCAGACCCGCTGGCATCCGGCTTGGGCCGCTTTGTCGCTTTGCATCCGTCCCTACTCCCTTGCCTGTCAGCCCTTGGCGGCCAGCGCCTTCGCCTGTGCGACCCAGCCCTCGCGGCTGGCGCGGCCCTTGAACCCTTCGAGATTGTCGTCGACCCAGGCCAGTTCCGCGTCCGTCCAGGCGGCGACCTGATCGAAATGGAAAAAGCCCAGCGAATGCAGCAATGCTTCGAGCTTCGGCCCGACGCCCTTGATCAGCTTCAGATCATCGGCGCCACCCTTGCGCGGCGCCTTGAGCGCGCGGGGCTTCTTGGCCTTTGCCGCAGGGGCCGCCGCCGGGGCCGCCACAGGGGCGGCCTTCGCCACAGGCTTTGCCGCCTTCGGCGCGGGCGTCTCGGCCTTTGCCGCTTTCGCGGGCTTTTCCGCCTTTGCTTTGCCAAGCCAGGGCGTCAGCAACGGCACTTCTGTGCCGTCGATGCGCTTCACCCCGTCGCCGATATCGACCGCGCGCTGGACAGAGCCATTGTATTTGGTCTTGCCGCTTTCGAACTCGGTCAGGCTGGTGAGGCCTGACAAAGGCTCGGCCGCATAGCGGCCGTTATGCGGCCCGGGCACCGGGTTCCGGCCATTGTCGAGGTCGACAAGGATCTGCTCGAGGCTTTGCGCCGTCAGATCCTCGTAATAATCCTTGCCGATCTGGGCCATCGGCGCGTTCGTGCAGGCGCCGAGGCACTCGACCTCTTCCCAAGAGAACTTGCCATCCGCCGATAGCATATGCGGTTTCGGCGCGATCTTGTCCTTGCAGACCTTGATCAGCTCGTCCGCCCCGCAGATGAGGCAGGATGTCGTGCCGCAGATCTGGATATGGGCAACGGATCCAACGGGTTGCAGCTGGAACATGAAATAGAAGGTCGCCACTTCGAGCGCGCGGATATAGGCCATGCCCAGCATGTCGGCCACATGTTCGATCGCGGGGCGGGTCAGCCAGCCCTCCTGCTCCTGCGCGCGCCACAGAAGCGGGATGATGGCCGATGCCTGACGGCCCTCGGGGTATTTGGTGATCTGCCCCTTGGCCCAGGCGAGGTTCGCGGGCGTGAAGGCGAAGGAAGCGGGTTGGTCGTGGTGAAGGCGGCGGAGCATGGTTCAGAAGTATCCCCTGGCAATAGTCAGGATTGCAGCGGTAACGGCGCCGATGATGGCACCCATGAGGAGACGATTACCGGTCCGGGCACCCAGAACCGCAGCGAGGCCCGAGGCTGCGCCGAGGATCAGCGTCCAGAGGTTGATCGTCAGGTCGGGCATCAGCGGTCCACCTCACCGAACACGATATCCATCGTGCCGATGATCGCGGCGACGTCGGCCAGCTGGTGGCCCTTGGCCATCCAGTCGATCGACTGCAGATGCGGATAGCCCGGGGCGCGGATCTTGGCGCGGTAGGGTTTGTTGGTGCCGTCCGCCACCAGATAGACGCCGAATTCGCCCTTCGGCGCCTCGACGGCGGCATAGACCTCGCCTGCGGGCACGTGGAAGCCTTCGGTGTAAAGCTTGAAGTGATGGATCAGCGCTTCCATCGACTGTTTCATCTCACCGCGCTTGGGCGGGGTGATCTTGCCGCGCGCGAGGATGTCGCCACGTTCGGCGCGCAGCTTCACGATCGCCTGGCGGATGATCGACAGGCTCTCGCGCATCTCGGCCATGCGGCAGAGATAGCGGTCATAGCAGTCGCCGTTCTTGCCGACCGGGATCTTGAAGTCGAACTCGTCGTAGCATTCATAGGGCTGGGCGCGCCGTAAGTCCCAGGCCATGCCCGAGCCGCGCACCATGACGCCGGAATAGCCCCAGGCCAGCGCATCCTCCTCGGTCACGATGCCGATATCGGCATTGCGCTGCTTGAAGATGCGGTTTTCGGTCAGAAGCCCGTCGAGATCGTCGAGCACCTTCGGGAAGGTCTCGGTCCATGCCTCGATGTCATTGAGAAGCGCGTCGGGCAGGTCCTGATGGACGCCGCCGGGGCGGAAATAGGCAGCATGGAGCCGCGCCCCGCAAGCGCGCTCGTAGAAGACCATGAGCTTTTCGCGTTCCTCGAAGCCCCACAAGGGCGGGGTCAGCGCGCCCACGTCCATAGCCTGCGTGGTGACGTTCAGAAGATGGTTCAGGATGCGGCCGATTTCGGAATATAGGACGCGGATCAGCGAGGCGCGGCGCGGCACCTGCGTTCCGGTCAGCCGCTCGATCGCCAGGCACCAGGCATGTTCCTGGTTCATCGGCGCCACATAATCGAGCCGGTCGAAATAGGGCAGGTTCTGCAGATAGGTGCGGCTTTCCATCAGCTTTTCGGTGCCGCGATGCAACAAGCCGATATGGGGATCGCAGCGTTCGACAATCTCGCCGTCCAGTTCCAGGACAAGTCGCAAAACACCATGCGCCGCAGGGTGTTGCGGCCCGAAGTTGATGTTGAAATTGCGGATGCGCTGCTCGCCCGTCTCGAAGTCGGTCGAGCCGTCGTCATAGGCGTTGGTGCGGATATCGCCGTCCATCATCTTATTCACCCATATTCTCGCGCCAGCGCGGCGGCAGATCCCCGATTTGGCGTGCGACATAATCATATTGCGGCATCAGAAGCGCGCGCGCCCTCGCCTGCCGCACCGGATCGAGCGCCAATGGCGCGCCCGCATTGACCCGGCGCGCAAAATCCGCCGGATGGTTGGTGATGCCCAGAAAGGCACAAAGGTCGGCAATCGCCTCTGCAGTAAAAAGCCTCTCGTAGAAGATCACTTTCAGGTTTTCGGGTGCCAGCGCCCGGCGCATCCGGTCGATTGCGCCGACATAATCCGACCGCACGGCAACCGGCGCCTCGCCACCCTCGGCCCACAGGTCAAACACCGCGAACGTTTTCATGGAGGTGTCGGCGCCGGTCTTTGTCAGCCGCTGCCCCATCATCCTCACATGCGACCAGAGCCGGTCAAGCGGATCGCGGAGGAGATAGACAAAGCGAACCTGGTCCCTGAGGCGCTGCATCCGCCTCAGGAGACGCGGCGGCAGGAGCCCATAGGCAGGGGTGATATCACCGACCACGTGCGCACTACCCGCGCATTCGACAAGAAAATCCGCATAACCAGGATCATTCGTGCGCGCGCTGATCATCCGTGCAAGACGCTCGACCTGGTCGATCTGCCGCTCGGTCGCGATACGGCCAGCCACGTCGGCGCGCTCGGCGCGGGCAAGAAGGCGCTCCCGCTCCCTCTCCAGACGCGCGATCTGGCGCGCTTCATCACGAAAGAACTTGGCGTCGAAATAGTGCAGTTCCTTGACGGCGGGCATCGCGACTTCGGGGTGTCCCTCAAGATAGGCGTGCAACCACGACGTTCCGGCCTTGGTCGCGCCAAGGCCGAAAAGGATCGTCGGGCTATGGGCCACACCGGTCATGCGCCGCTCAGGCCCCCTTCTTCTCGTCGCCCGGCAGGATGTACTGGGCACCCTCCCACGGGCTCATGAAGTCGAACTGGCGGTAATCCTGCACCAGTTTCACCGGCTCATAGACCACGCGCTTCTCACCCTCGTCGTAACGCACCTCGGTATAGCCCGTGGTCGGGAAATCCTTGCGCAACGGATAGCCGCGGAAGCCGTAATCGGTGAGGATGCGGCGCATGTCGGGATGGCCCGAAAAGATGATGCCGAACATGTCAAAGACTTCACGCTCGAACCAGTTCGCCGTCGGGTGGATCACAGTCAGCGTCGGCACCATCTGGCCCTCCGCGACGGCCGACTTTACCCGGATGCGGGCGTTCGTGTACATCGAGAGGAAATGGTAGACGACGGCGAACCGCTCCACCCGTTCTGGATGGTCGACGGCGGTGATGTCGATCAGGGTCGAGAATTTGCAGGCCGGATCAAGCCGCAGCCAGTCGACAAAGTTGACCAGCGCATCGAGCTTCACCGTCACCGTCAGCTCGCCGAAGGCGATGGTGCTGTCCAGCAGGTCCGCCGCGCGGGCAGCGGAAATCTTTGCGGAAAGATCTTCCAGAGACATGGCGCCCTCCTCAGCGGACCAGAGTGCCGGTGCGGCGGATGCGGCGCTGCAATTGCAGGATGCCGTACATCAGCGCCTCGGCGGTGGGCGGGCAGCCGGGAACATAGATATCCACCGGCACGATCCGGTCGCAACCGCGCACGACCGAGTAGCTGTAATGGTAATAGCCCCCGCCATTGGCGCAGGAGCCCATCGAGATCACATAGCGCGGCTCGGGCATCTGGTCATAGACCTTGCGCAGCGCCGGCGCCATTTTGTTGGTCAGCGTCCCCGCCACGATCATCACGTCGGACTGGCGGGGCGAGGCGCGGGGGGCGAAGCCGTAGCGTTCGACGTCATAGCGCGGCATCGCCGTATGCATCATCTCGACCGCACAGCAGGCGAGGCCGAACGTCATCCAGTGCAGCGAGCCGGTCCGCGCCCAGTTGATGATGTCCTCGGTCGAGGTGAGCAGAAATCCCTTGTCCTGCAGCTCGCGGTTCAGGGCCTGGGTGGCGACCTCCGGGTCATGCCCGGCGGTGTTTGCTCCGGTCATCACTGCCATTCCAGCGCGCCTTTCTTCCATTCATAGCAGAAGCCGACGGTGAGGACGGCGAGGAAAATCATCATCGACCAGAAGCCGAGCATCGAGATGTCCTTGAACGCCACCGCCCAGGGGAAGAGGAACGCAACCTCAAGGTCGAAGATGATGAAGAGGATCGAGACGAGGTAGAAGCGCACGTCGAACTTCATGCGCGCGTCGTCAAAGGCGTTGAAGCCGCATTCATAGGCCGAGACCTTCTCGGGGTCGGGGCTGCGCACGGCAAGCACGGCGGCGGCCAGGATCAGGACAAGACCGAGGCCGATTGCCATGGCAAGAAAGATGAGAATCGGGAAATAGTCGCGCGCGAGGAATTCCACCCGTTGGCTCCTTCTGTGCATGGGGGGACGGACCCGGCCCCCGGCCATGCGGTTCGTGGCTTCAGGTTCGTTTACTCTGCGCCTATGGCGGGGTCAACTAAGGCCGGGCGAGCAAGGCGAATTCGTCGCGGCCCGGCCTTGAGAATCATGGATTTGCGAGCAGGTGAGCGTCCGCCGCTGCGATCCCTCAACCTTTGGCCCATGCAGGTGGGCGCTTTTCGAAGAAGGCGGCAATCCCTTCGCCGGATTCGGGGTCCTGCCAGCGGTCGACCAGGAGGCCGATGGTGCGGTCGATCAGGGCCTCGTCCGGCCCGGGCGCCACGGTACGGATCAGTGCCTTGGCATCGGCGATTGCGCCCGGCGCGCAGGCAAGGAAAGGCTCGACCTCCGCCATAACCGCCTGATCGAGCGTTTCCGGAGTTGCGAGGACGGAGAGCAGGCCGATCCGGTGCGCCTCCTCGGCGTCGAAAAGCCGCGAAGCGAGGAAATGGCGCCGCGCCGCGGTCACGCCCATGCGCGCCACCACATAGGGGCTGATGGTCGCAGGTATGAGGCCGAGCTTCGTCTCGGTCAGGCCGAACTTCGGGCCTTCGACCCCGATGGTCAGGTCGCAGACCGACATCATGCCGACCCCGCCACCGAAGGCCTGGCCGTGAACGCGCCCGATTAGCGGCTTCGGCATCAGGTCGAAGGCGCGCAGCATCATCGCAAGCGCCCTTGCCCCCGCCCGGCGGCTTTCGGCGTTGCCCGCGATCTGCGCCTTCATCCAGTCGAGATCGCCCCCCGCGCAGAAGCTCGCGCCCCGCCCGCCGAGCACGACCACCCGCACCGAAGGGTCGGCGCCCAGCCGCTCCGCGGCCTCAGTCAGTTCCTCGATCATCCGGCCCGAAAGCGTATTGTGCTTTTCCGGCCGGTTCAGCCACAGGCGCGCGATGCCGCGGCCATCCATCTCGATCTCGATCGTCTCGAACATCCCCAGTCCTTTCCGCCAAAATCCTTCAAAGGATTTTGGCAAGAGTTTTCGAAAACTCTTGCCTCACCCGGCCCTGAGACCGCGCGCGACCTCAGCCGCCGCGGCCAGAAGCGCGGGATCGAGCCCGGTTTCGTAGCCAAGCTCCCTGAGCCGCGCCGCGACCTGTTCCGTAGCCACATTACCCGCCGCCCCCGGCGCATAGGGGCAGCCGCCGAGCCCGCCTGCCGAGGCGTCAAAGACCCGCAGGCCGCGCGCCAGCGAAACCTCGATATTGTCGAGCGCCCTGCCCCCGGTATCGTGGTAGTGACCGGCAAGCCGCGCGGGCGGCAGTTCGTCAAGAACAGCAGCCAACATCCTGTCGATGCTATCCGGCACACCCTTGCCCACCGTATCGCCAAGGCTGACCTCATAGCAGCCGAGATCCCTCAGCGCCGCGACCACCCGCGCGACCGAGCTGGGCACGACGCGCCCGTCGAACGGACAGTCGGTGACCATCGAGACATAGCCCCTGACTGGAATGCCATCGGCCCGACCGGCTTCGGCGACCGGGCGGAACCGCTCTATACTTTCGGCAATGCTGCAATTGAGGTTTGCCTGGCTGAACCCTTCAGACGCCGAGGCGAAGATCGCGACCTCGTCCGCCTTCGCCGCCCGCGCGGCTTCATATCCCTTCAGGTTCGGGGTCAGGGCAGCATAGCGCACCCCGGGCGCCCGGTGGATGCCCGCGAGTACCTCGTCGCTCCCCTCCATCTGCGGCACCCATTTCGGCGAGACGAAGCTTGCGACCTCGATGCGGCGGAAGCCGACGCTGCTTAGCAGATCGACGAGACGAATTTTGTCCTCGACCGGGATCGGGCGCTTTTCGTTCTGCAGCCCGTCGCGCGGGCTCATCTCGACGATCTCGACGAATTCAGCCATCCGTCACCTCATAGAAATCTTGCGCGTAGAACTTCTGCGCACCATCGCGCGCCCGCGCCCTCTGCCAGCCGGGCCTCGCGGCGATCCTGTCCAAATAGGCGCGGATCGCCGGGAAGGGATCCATCCGCACGAAATGCGGCGCAGCAAGAAGGTTGTAGCCGAGCATCGTGTCGGCCGCCGAGAAACCGGACGTCAGAAGGTGGTCCTGCCCCGCAAGCGTCCGCTCGACCGCACCAAGCGTGATGGCCAGACGTTTCGCCTCCATCTTCAAAAGCGTGGGCGAGCGCATGGAAGGATCGCGCAGGAATACCCATTGCAGGTTCAGGTTGGCGATCAGATGGGCTTGCGTTTCCGCAAAATGCAGCCATTCGAGGTACCGCGCCCGCTCGGGGTGGCCGGGTGCGCGCCCGAGCCCGTGCTCTGGATGGGTCTCGCATAGATATTCGGTGATCGCCCCGCTTTCGAAAAGCGTCAACCCCTCCACCTCCAGCGCTGGCACCCGGCCCGCGGGCGATTTCGCCAGATAGTCCGGCGCGCGCAGCGAGCCGTCGGTGATCGAATAGGTGACGATCTCCGGCTCGATCCCCATTTCCGACAGAAGCCACAGCACGCGGAAGGACCGCGACAGCGCCACATGGTGAAGGCGGATCACGCCTCTTCCTCCAGCCGGATCAGCGCCTGTCCGGCCTCGACCTGCGCGCCCGCGGCGACCAGCACCTCGGCGACGCGACCGGCACGCGCGGCGCTGAGCGTATGTTCCATCTTCATCGCTTCCAGGATCGCCAGTCGGTCGCCCGGTGCAACCTCCTGCCCCGCGCTCACGAAGACCGCCTTCACCTGCCCGGGCATGGGCGAGAGTGTGAGGTCGCTTGCCGCATGGTCGGACGCGCGGTCGAGCGGATCATGGAGCCGCCAGCGGAAAGTGTCAGCGCCGAAGACCGCGACCTCGTCACGGGTGAGGATGACGCGTGCGGGCCATTTGGTCTCGCCCAGACGCCAGCCGTCGCCGTGCCAAATGATCACGCCGCTTTCTCCGTCGATGGTTACCCGGCGCTCGCGCGGCGACAGAACCTCGATCACCGCGGCGAATCCCTCCAGCTGCACCGTCCGTCTGAGCGGCTGCCAGAGGGTGAAGCCCTGCGCTTCCTCCCCGGGCGAGCCAAGCCCAGCTGCGCCAAGCGCCGCCAGTGCGCGGGCGATGAAGGGCACAGGCGGGGCGGCAGTCAGCGCCTCGATATCGCGGGCGATGAGACCGGTATCGACCTTGCCCTCCCGAAAGCCTTCATGCCGTGTGAGCGCGCCGAGGAAGGCAAGGTTCGTCACCGATCCCGCGACCTCGGTCGCTGCAAGCGCCCGTTCCAGCCGGTTGAGCGCGGCCGGACGGGTCGGGCCGTGGGTGACAATCTTGGCGATCATCGGATCGTACCAGGGGCTGATCGTGTCGCCCGCGCGAACGCCGGTTTCGGACCGGGCGCCATCGGGGAAATTGAGATGCGTCAGCGTGCCGGTCGCGGGCAGGAAACCGGCGGGCACGTCCTCGGCATAAAGCCGCGCCTCGAAGGCATGGCCGGTGATCGCGAGGTCTTCTTGCCGGGCGGGCAAGGGCTCGCCGGACGCCACCCGCAACTGCCATTCGACAAGATCGATGCCGGTGATAGCCTCTGTCACCGGATGTTCGACCTGCAGGCGGGTGTTCATCTCCATGAACCAGAACCTGTCGGGGCGGAGGCCGTCCGATCCGTCGACGATGAACTCGATCGTGCCCGCGCCCGCGTAACCAATGGCCTCGGCCGCGCGGACCGCAGCCTGCCCCATCGCCGCGCGCATCGCGTCCGTCATGCCGGGGGCAGGTGCCTCCTCGATCACCTTCTGATGGCGGCGCTGCAGCGAACAGTCGCGTTCGAAAAGATGAACCGCGCGTTTGCCATCGCCGAAGACCTGCACTTCGATATGGCGGGGCATCGAGACATATTTCTCGATCAGGACCGCAGGGTTGCCGAATGCAGTGCGGGCCTCTCCTCGGGCGCTTTGCAGCTTCTCGTCGAAGTCCTGAGGCGCCTCGACCAGCCGCATTCCCTTGCCGCCGCCGCCGGCGACCGCCTTGATGAGGACGGGATAGCCAATGGTGTCGGCCGACTGGGCCAGATGGCGGTCGTCCTGATTTTCGCCGTGATAGCCCGGCACGACAGGCACGCCGGCCTTCTCCATCAGCGCCTTGGCTGCATCCTTCAGCCCCATGGCCCGGATAGCCCTGGCGGAAGGGCCGATGAAGGTAAGGCCCGCACCTTGCACCGCATCGACGAAATCGGGGTTTTCGGAAAGGAAGCCGTAGCCCGGATGAATGGCCTCGGCGCCGGAGACCTTGGCCGCTGCGATGATCGCGTCGCCCTTGAGGTAACTCTCCTTGGGTGCGGACCCGCCGATATGCACCGCCTCGTCCGCCATCGCCACATGACGCGCATCGCGGTCGGCGTCGGAATAGACGGCGACGGTCGCGACGCCAAGGCGGCGGCAGCTGTCGATGACACGGCACGCAATCTCGCCCCGGTTGGCGATCAGGATCTTGCGGAACATCGGTGCTCCTTGCCCGGCGGCTGGGGGCGCTGCCCCCAGGCCCCCGGGATATTTGAGAACGAAAGAGAGAAGGCGCAGCCTCGCATTTGGCCTCACATACGGAAGAGGCCGAAGCGCGTCGGCTCGATCGGCGCGTTCAGGGCGGCGGAGAGGGAGAGGGCGAGAGTCTGGCGGGTCTTCCGCGGGTCGATGATCCCGTCGTCCCAGAGGCGGGCAGAGGCGTAGAGGGGGTGGGATTGTTCGGCAAACATCTCGATCGTCGGACGCTTGAATTCGGCTTCTTCCTCAGGCGACCAGGTGCCGCCCGTCCGCTCGATCCCGTCGCGCTTGACCGTGGCGAGCACGCCCGCCGCCTGTTCGCCTCCCATCACGCTGATCCGGCTGTTGGGCCAGGTCCAGAGGAAGCGCGGGCCGAAGGCGCGGCCGGCCATGCCGTAGTTGCCCGCGCCGAACGAGCCGCCGACGAGGCAGGTTATCTTCGGGACCGACGTGGTGGCGACGGCCGTCACCATCTTCGCGCCATGGCGGGCGATGCCTTCGTTCTCGTACTTCCGACCGACCATGAAGCCGGTGATATTCTGCAGAAATATCAGAGGGATGGAGCGCTGAGAGCAAAGTTCGATGAAATGCGCGCCCTTGATCGCCGCCTCGCTGAAGAGGACACCATTGTTGGCGACGATGCCGACCGGGCAGCCCTCGATATGGGCAAAACCTGTGACCAGCGTATCGCCATAGCGGGACTTGAACTCGTCGAGGCATGAGCCATCGACGATGCGGGCGATCACCTCGCGGATGTCATAAGGCGTGCGCAGATCGGCCGGAACGATGCCGAGGATCTCCTCGGGGTCATAGGCCGGGTCTTCGGGGCTTTGCCACTGCACGGTCGCGGGTCTCGCGCGGTTGAGGTTTCCAACGGCCCGGCGGGCGAGCGCCAGCGCATGAGCATCGTCCTCGGCCAGATAGTCGGCAACGCCCGAAAGCCGGGTGTGGACATCGCCGCCGCCAAGGTCTTCGGCGCTGACGACCTCGCCGGTCGCGGCCTTCACCAAGGGCGGGCCCGCAAGGAAGATCGTGCCCTGATCGCGGACGATGATCGTGACGTCCGACATGGCCGGTACATAGGCACCGCCTGCGGTGCAGGAGCCCATGACGACGGCGATCTGGGCGATACCCTTGGCGCTCATATTGGCTTGATTGAAGAAGATCCGGCCGAAATGGTCGCGGTCGGGGAAGACCTCGTCCTGGTTGGGCAGGTTGGCACCGCCTGAGTCCACGAGATAGACGCATGGCAGGTGGTTCTGTTCGGCAATCTCCTGCGCGCGCAGGTGCTTCTTCACCGTCATCGGGTAATAGGTTCCGCCCTTCACAGTTGCGTCATTGGCGATGACCATGACCTCCTGCCCCATGACTCGGCCGATCCCGGCGATGACGCCCGCGCCCGGTGCATCGCCGCCATACATGCCATGGGCAGCGGTGGCGCCCAGTTCAAGGAAGGGCGAGCCGGGATCGAGAAGGTTCGCCACCCGCTCACGCGGCGCCATCTTGCCGCGCGCGGTGTGGCGGGCGAGGGCCTTCTCGCCGCCGCCTTGCGCTGCAAGTTGGGCGGCCTCGCGGACGGTGTCGAGGAGCGCAAGATGGGCGGCGCGGTTCTGGCGGAAGGTTTCGGAGGTGGGGAGGGCGGAGGTGAGGAATTTCATAGCGCCCCCATCAGCTCCCGCCCGATCAGCATCCGCCGGATTTCGCTCGTCCCGGCGCCGATCTCCATCAGCTTCGCATCGCGGAAGAGCCGCGAGACCACGCTATCATTCAGGAAGCCCGCGCCGCCCAGCGCCTGCACGGCCTGATGGGCCTGCACCATCGCCTGTTCGGAACAGTAAAGCACGCAGGCCGCCGCGTCCTGGCGGGTAACGGCGCCCCGGTCGCAGGCGCCCGCGACGGCGTAGAGATAGGCGCGGGCCGTCCCCAGCGCCGTATACATGTCGGCCACCTTGCCCTGCATTAGCTGGAAATTCCCGATGGGCTGACCGAACTGCTTCCTTTCACGGACATAGGGCATGACCTCGTCGAGACAGGCCGCCATGATCCCCGTCCCGATCCCCGACAGGACCACCCGTTCGAAATCGAGGCCCGACATCAGGACGCGGACGCCCTTGCCTTCTTCGCCCAGCACATTCTCGAAAGGCACTTCGCAGTTCTCAAAGATCAGCTCGCCGGTGTTCGAGCCGCGCATGCCCATCTTGTCGAAATGGGGCCCCTGGGTGAAACCCTTGAAACCCTTCTCGATCAGGAAGGCGGTCATGCCTTTCGATCCGGCCTCGGGGTCGGTCTTCGCGTAGACGACGAGCGTATCGGCGTCTGGGCCGTTGGTGATCCAGTATTTGGAGCCATTGAGCAGATAATAGCCGTTGCGCTTCTCGGCCTTCAGTTTCATGCCGACCACGTCCGACCCCGCGCCGGTCTCAGACATGGCGAGCGCGCCGACATGGTCGCCCGAGATGAGGCGGGGCAGGTACTTGCGCTTCTGCTCCTCGGACCCGTTCAGCTTGATCTGGTTCACGCAGAGGTTCGAATGCGCGCCGTAGGAGAGCGAGATCGAGGCGGAGGCGCGGGCGATCTCTTCGATCGCCACGGCATGGGCGAGATAGCCAAGGCCCGCGCCGCCATATTCTTCCGCCACAGTGATGCCAAGAAGGCCAAGCTCCCCCAACTCGCGCCAGAGGGCTGCGGGGAAGACATTCGTCCGGTCGGCTTCGGCGGCGAGGGGCTTCACCCGCTCCTGCGCCCAGGCATGGACCATCTCGCGCAGCGCAGCGATATCCTCGCCAAGATCAAAGGTCATTGCGGCGGTGAACATCTTCGGTCCCCTTAAATGAACAGGTGTTCATTTCATGCGCCGAATCCCCCGATGACGTCAAGGAAAAGCTTAGGCGGTGCCCGCGGCAGGCACACCGATGAGCGGCCGAAGGCCGACGAGGAGGATCAGTCAGCGGAGCGCGTAAACTCTGGCACCTCGGCGCCACCCTGGGCGACGGTCAGCACCTCGGCGCGGACTATGCGCGCGACCAGCGCCACATCCTCGGTCGAGAAGGTCAGGGGTAGACGCATGTCGATGAGGCCCGCGAGGATTCGGTCGGTTTCAGGCAGGCTCTGGGCCGGGGCATAGCGCCAGCTGTCGTGGCGCGAGGTAAAGCCCTGCGGCTCGGCCGCGCCGAACCATTTCAGTTCCACCCCGCGCGCGGCGGCGCGGGCAAGAAGCGTCTGAACTGCCTCCGCCGACCAGCCGGGCAGCAGGAACTGGAAGGAGGAGCCGACGATCGCCTCCTCCTCCGACCGGACAGTCATTTGCAGGCCTGGCGTGCCCTGAAGCCCTGTCTCCATCGTCCGGTAGAGCGCGTTCCAACGCGCGATCTGGTCGGGTAGCGCGCGCAGCTGCGGCCTTAGGATCGCGGCGCGCAGATTGTCCATCCGGCCGGAGACATTAGGCGTCTCATAGCGCACCCGTTCGAATGCCTCGGGCGGCGGCGCGGCGCGGTGGCGGGCGTAGAGCATGTAGCTGCCGGACAGCATAATGGCGCGCGCCATCACCTGCGGGTCGTCCGAGACCAGAAGCCCGCCCTCGCCGGAGTTCATATGCTTGTAGGTCTGCGTCGAGTAGCAGCCCACCAGCCCATGCCGCCCCGAGGGCACGCCGCGCCAGGCGGCGCCCATGGTATGGGCGCAATCCTCAATCACGATGACGCCCGCCGCGTTACAGATCTCCATAAGCCGGTCCATGTCGCAGACATGGCCGCGCATATGGCTGAGGAGCAGCGCCTTCGCCCCCTGCCCCGCCTTAACCGAAAGATCTTCGAGATTGATCGTCAGGTTATCCGTCACCTCAACGAAGACCGGCTCGGCCCACACCGCGGCAATCGCCCCCGGCACCGGCGCCAGCGTGAAACCATTGGTCAGGACCCGGTCGCCCGGCCCGACGCCCACCGCCCGCAGCGCGCAACCGAGGGCGTAACCGCCCGAGGCCACCGCAAGACAATAGCGCGCGCCGGTGAAGGCCGCGAACTCCTCTTCCAGGAGCGCCGTCTCCGCCACCTCGTCACCAAGCGTATTGTAGCGATGCAGCCGCCCGTGGCGCAAAACCTCCATCGCCGCCGCGATCGCCTCGTCCGGGATCGGTTCCTGCTGGGTGAAGGGTTTGGTGAACCGCTCCATCAGGTCTTGCCCCCGTCATGACCGACGACCCAGAGAAAAAGGCCCAGTGTCAGCAACAGACCGACGGCTGCGATATGATAGGCCATGTTGGGGTCGGCAAGCGGGCCCTCCAGAAAATGGCCGAAGACCTGCGCGAAGAAGAGCGTTCCGAACAGCATCGCGATATTGGTAAGGGCCGAGATGCCGCCCTGCAACTCGCCCTGCGCATTCTCCGGCACCCTGCCGGACATGAGCGCGGTCAGCATCGGGTGGACGAACCCTTCCGGCCCGTGCACGAGCATCAGGGCGACGACGACCGCTAGCCCCGGCGCGAAGCCATAACCGGTGGCGGCAAGCGTCGCGGCGACAAGGCCGATCAGCACGGTCCGGAACTCGCCGAACATCTTCACCGCGGGTCCCGTCAGCGCGCCCTGAAAGACCGCCATCACCACTCCGAAGGCCGCGAGCGTCAGGCCGACCGTCGCCTCGGACCAGCCGAACTGGGCCTTGCCCCAGAAGGGCCAGACCGCCGGATAGACCGAGGAAAAGAAGAAGAAAGATGTCAGCACCATGCACATCGGCAGGACGCCCCGGTAGGTGCGGAACACCTTGAAGGCGCCGAACGGGTTCGACCGTCTCAGCTCGAAAGACCGCCGCTTTTCGGGCGGCAGGCTTTCGGGCAGGACGAAGTAGCCGAAGACGAAATTCAGCCCCGAGATCACCGCCGCCGCATAGAAGGGCACGCGCGGGCCATATTCGCCCAGAAGTCCGCCAATCGCGGGGCCGATCACGAACCCGAGCCCAAAGGCCGCCCCCATAAGGCCAAAGGCCTTGCCGCGTTCTTCGGCGGGGGTGATGTCGGCCAGAAAGGCGTTGGCGATAACCCAGGACGCACCGCAAAGGCCCGCAAAGACCCGGCCCACGAACAGCCAGCCGATGGTCGGCGCCAGCGCATGCAATAGAAAGTCAATGCCCAGCCCGAAGATAGCGATCAGTAGAAGCGGCCTGCGCCCGAACCGGTCCGAGAGGTTGCCCATCAGAGGTCCCGACAGGAACTGCGTCAGCGAATAGGCCGCCCCCATCCAGCCGCCGATGATCGCCGCCTCGCCTAGTGTCACATGGCCGACATCGCCGATCAGCGCTGGCAGGACCGGGAATATGATCCCGAACCCGACCATGTCGAGAAACACGGTCGCGAGAATGAAGAGAATCGCCCGCGAAGAGGCGGCAGGCGCGGCCGGGACGGCTGTATCTGACATGAGCTGGTTCCTTGAACGGCCTCTTCTTTCAGGGAAGCAGGCGCTTGGCAAGCGCGGGCAATTCGTCGAAATGGCCCATGAGCGCCTCTGGTTCGTAGCGCGCGACCCCGGCGCCCTCCGGCCCGAAGGTCACCAGAGCCACCGGCACGCCCGCCGCCCGCGCCGTCTGACGGTCGGTGTTGGTATCGCCCACCAGGAAGGACTGGCCAAGTGCGCCGCCCGCCCTTTCGACAGCAAGGCGATAAGGCGCCGGATCGGGTTTGCGCACCGGCAAAGTGTCGGCACCCACGAGCGAATTGAACAGATGACGTATGCCCAGTCGTCCAACCAGAATTTCCGCCAGACGTTCCGGCTTATTGGTGCAGACGCCGACCCGGTGCCCCGACGACCTCAGCGCCTCGACCGCCGCGACCGCGCCGGGATAGAGTCGCGTCTCGCGATCGATCCCGTCTTCATATGCCCTGAGCAGAATCGGGTATTGCGCATCCACTTCGGCCTCGTCCGCGCGCCCGAGCCGTGAGAAGCCAAGCCGCAGCATGGCCCGCCCGCCGTGAAAAGCGGTCAGCGCATCGCCGACCGGATCGAGCAGATCGCCCGCGCCCATTTCGCGGAAGCAATGGTTGGCCGCCGCGATCAGGTCGGCGGACGTGTCGGCCAGCGTGCCGTCGAGATCGAATATCACCGTGCGCATAGAACCTGCCGCCTGCCCCGAATGTTTCGCTGTAACCTGCCGAAAGGCTTCGTGAAGCGCCCCGGACTTGCGCGGCACCGGGGCTTGGGTAAAACGGGCGCGATCCGAAGGAAAGGCCATTCATGCCCATCGCCCTCATCATCCTCGCCGCCGGTCAGGGCACGCGGATGAATTCCGACCTGCCCAAGGTCCTGCACAAGGTTGCGGGTGCGCCGCTTCTTCACCATGCGATGCGGGCGGGCGCGGCGCTCAGCCCCGAACAGACCATCGTGGTCACCGGCCATGGCGCCGAGGAGGTCGCGCGCGCCGCGCGCGACTACGACGAAGCCACCTTCATCGCCCATCAGGCAGAGCAAAAGGGCACTGGCCATGCCGTCGCGCAGGCCCTGCCGCTGCTTGAAGGTTTTGACGGCAAGGTCATCGTCCTCTACGGCGACACGCCTTTCATCCGGCCCGAAACGCTTGAGGCCATGATCGACAGCTCCGCCGATGTGGTGATCCTCGGCTTCCCATCGCGCACCGATACCCGCTACGGTCGCCTTGTGGTCCGCGAGGGCGACCTTCTCGACCGGATCGTCGAGTGGAAAGATGCGTCTGATGCTGAACGCACGATCACGCTGATGAATTCCGGTGTCCTCGCTGCTGACGCGACGCTCCTCGCCGATCTCGTCGCGGGCTTGAAGAACGACAACAAGGCAGGCGAATACTACCTGACCGATGTCGTCGGCGCCGCCGTCACGCGCGGCCTGACCGCCCGCGTCGTCACCTGCCCGGAGACCGAGACGCTTGGCGTTAATTCCCGGGCTGACCTCGCCGCCGCCGAAGCCGCCTTCCAATCGGCCGCCCGCACCGAGGCGATGGAGAACGGCGTCACGCTGACCGCACCGCAAACCGTCTTCTTCGGCTTCGACACGGTCATCGGACGCGACAGCATCATCGGCCCGAACGTGATCTTCGGCCCCGGTGTCACCGTGGAATCTGAAGCCGAGATCAAGGGTTTCTGCCATTTCGAAGGCTGCCATATCTCGCGCGGCGCGCAGGTAGGCCCCTTCGCGCGGCTGCGCCCGGGCGCGGAACTGGCCGAGGATGTTCATGTCGGCAACTTCGTCGAGATCAAGAATGCGATCCTTGATGAAGGCGTGAAGGTCGGCCATCTGACCTATCTCGGTGACGCGCATGTCGGCGAACACACCAATATCGGCGCGGGCACCGTCACCTGCAATTACGACGGGGTGATGAAGCACCGGACAGAGATCGGCAAACGCGCCTTCATCGGATCGGACACGATGCTGGTGGCCCCGGTCCGGGTGGGCGACGGGGCGCTGACCGCCTCGGGCTCGGTCATCACGCAGGACGTGCCGGATGGCGCCCTGGCCATCGGCCGCGCCAGACAGGAAACAAAACCCGGTCTGGCGGCGCGATTGTTCGAAAAGTTAAAACAGATTAAGGCCGCGAAGGCCAAAGGGGCAGAGTAATGTGCGGAATTGTCGGGGTCCTCGGCAGCCATGAGGTTGCGCCGCTTCTGGTCGAAGCGTTGAAACGGCTGGAATATCGCGGCTATGACAGTGCGGGCATCGCGACCGTTCATGGCGGTCGGCTTGACCGGCGTCGTGCGGTCGGCAAGCTCGTGAACCTGTCGGACCTCCTCGTCCACAACCCGCTCGCGGGCAAGGCGGGCATCGGCCATACCCGCTGGGCCACACATGGCGCCGCGACCGAAAGAAATGCCCATCCCCACCGCTCGGGCGGCGTGTCGGTCGTCCATAACGGCATCATCGAGAATTTCCGCGAACTTCGCGAAAAGCTTGCCGCCGAAGGGCTGACGCCGGAAACCGAGACCGACACCGAAACCGTGGTCATGCTGACCCGCCACCACCTCGACCGTGGCCTGACCCCGCACGAGGCGGTCCGTGCCACGCTGGCCGACCTTGACGGTGCCTTCGCGCTTCTCTTCCTCTTCGACGGCGAAGAGGATCTGATGATCGCCGCCCGCAAGGGCTCGCCGCTCGCCGTAGGCTACGGCGACGGCGAAATGTTCGTGGGTTCAGACGCCATCGCCCTTGCGCCGATGACCGACCGCATCTGCTATCTGGAAGAGGGCGACCATGCCGTCGTCACCCGTGCGGGCGCCGAGATTTATGACGCCGAGGGCCGGCCCGCCAACCGCGAGGTCCAGAAGATCAACCTTGACCAGACGCGGATCGAAAAGGGCGGCTACAAGCATTTCATGGCGAAGGAAATCGCCCAGCAGCCCGCCGTCCTCGGCGATGCGCTCGCCCATTATGTGAAGGGGGCCGCCCTGAACCTGCCCCAGGGCCTCGACTTCGCCGGGCTCGACCGGCTGACGCTGGTGGCCTGCGGCACCGCCTCCTACGCCTGCCTCACCGCGAAATACTGGTTCGAACAGATTGCAGGCCTGCCCTGCGAGGTCGATATCGCGTCCGAATTCCGCTACCGCGAACCGCCCTTGCCGTCGAAAAGCTTCGCGCTTTTCGTCAGCCAATCGGGCGAAACGGCGGACACGCTCGCGGCGCTCCGCTATGCCCAGGGCAAAGTCGAGAAGATCGTCGCGGTCATCAATGTCCCCACCTCCTCCATCGCCCGCGAAAGCGATATTGTTCTGCCGATCCTTGCAGGCGTCGAGGTCGGCGTCGCCTCGACCAAGGCCTTCACCTGCCAGCTGCTGGTCCTGTTCCTGCTGGCCCTGAAGGCCGGCCGCGACCGGGGGAAGTTGACCGACGCAGATCTGAAGGCCCATCTCGCCGACCTCGCCACACTGCCGGGGCTGATGAACCAGGCACTGGCCCGCGAGGGCGAGATCGCGGCGCTGTCGGAGGCGATCGCCGAGGCGCAGGATGTACTCTTCCTCGGGCGCGGCGCCATGTTCCCGCTGGCGCTGGAAGGTGCGCTGAAACTGAAAGAAATCAGCTATATACACGCCGAAGGTTATGCATCAGGCGAATTGAAACATGGCCCCATCGCGCTGATCGACAAGGCGGTGCCGGTCATCGTCATGGCGCCGCGCGATGCGCTTTTCGAAAAGACCGTATCTAACATGCAGGAAGTGATGGCGCGGCACGGCAAGGTGCTGTTGATCACCGATGCGAAGGGCGAGAACGAGGCAGGCGACGGCGCCTGGAAGGTCCTGACGCTGCCCACCGTTCCGCCGGTGCTCGCACCGATCCTCTATGCCGTCCCGGCCCAGCTGCTTGCCTATCACACCGCCTGCGCCAAGGGCACAGATGTCGACCAGCCCCGCAACCTTGCCAAGTCCGTGACGGTCGAATGACACTTGAAGAGGCACTCGCCGCCCTGCAGGCCGGGGCGGAACCGGGCCGCGCGGAAGGGATGGCGGCCTATCACAAGCAGGCCCGTCCCGTCATCGGAGTGTCGAACCCGGTGCTGAACGATCTCGCCAAGGGCTGGCGGCAAGCGCTTTCGATCGAGGACAGAGTCAGGCTTGCCAATCAGCTGTGGCAGACCGACATATTCGAGGCGCGCATCGCCGCCGCGAAACTGCTGACCCAGGCCCGTATCCGGCCTGACGATGCGGTCTGGAGCCTGATCGCCTCCTGGGTGCCTCAGTTCGACAGCTGGGCCATCGCCGACCACGCCTGCGACGCGGGCGAAAGGCGGCTGATCGCAGACCCGTTGCGCATCGACGAGGTCGAAGGCTGGATCCGGCACGAAAGCTTCTGGGTCCGCCGCGCCGCCCTCGTCATCACCCTGCCCTGGACCAAGCAGAACCATCCGACCGACGGAGACCTCGCGTTACGCGACCGGGTGCTTGGCTGGGCGGCAGAGATGGCCGACGAGCGGGAATGGTTTATCCAGAAGGCCATCGCCTGGTGGCTGCGCGACCTGTCGAAACACGACGCCCCGCGTGCCCGCGCCTTTCTCGATGCCCACGGCAGCCGGTTGAAGCCCTTCGCGCGGAAGGAAGCCGGCAAGTATCTGTGAAGCCTCTGACCGGAACCCTGTTTCGCTTGGTTCCGGCTATCCCCGCCGAAGGCGCTCCGAGACGGGCGCCGGGGCGCCCGTCGAGACATAGGCGTGCCGCGGCCATCGGCCGCGGCTCCGCTGGAGCCGCCTCCGACCAGAGTACACTTGTGGCCCCCCGCGCCCGGGCCTAAACTCTGCCCATGGCACCGCTCATTGACCCGTTCCAGCGCCCGATCTCCTACCTGCGCGTCTCGGTCACCGACCGCTGCGATTTCCGCTGCACCTATTGCATGGCGGAACATATGCAGTTCCTGCCGAAGAAAGACCTGCTGACGCTTGAGGAGCTGGACCGGCTCTGCTCGACCTTCATCCGCCTCGGCGTCGAGAAACTCAGGATCACCGGCGGCGAGCCGCTTGTCCGGCGCGATATCCTGACCTTCTTCCAATCCATGTCGCGGCATCTGAAATCGGGGGCGCTGCGCGAACTCACGCTCACGACCAACGGCTCACAGCTTGCCCGGTTCGCGGGCGACCTTGCCGCGGCGGGCGTGCGGCGGGTCAACGTGTCGCTCGATACGCTCGACCCTAAGAAATTCGCTGACATCACCCGCTGGGGGCGGCTACCCCAGGTGCTGGAAGGGATCGAGGCCGCGACCGAGGCCGGGCTGAAGGTCAAGATCAACGCCGTGGCGCTCAAG
The DNA here is from genome assembly GCF_026626305.1 of Frigidibacter sp. RF13. GTDB lineage: Bacteria > Pseudomonadota > Alphaproteobacteria > Rhodobacterales > Rhodobacteraceae > TMP-24. Next base: position 761,973 of record NZ_JAPNUE010000001.1, read on the forward strand.
GGCTTCAACGAGGACGAGCTTTTCCCGCTTCTCGACTGGTGCGCCGCGAAGGGCCATGACCTCACCTTCATCGAGGTCATGCCGATGGGCGAGATGGGCGAGGAGATGCGGCTTGACCAATATTGGCCGCTAAAGGATCTGCGCACCCGTCTCGCCGAACGCTTCACCCTCACCGACCTCACCGAGCGTACCGGCGGCCCGGCCCGCTATGTGCGGATCGGGGAAACCGGCCAGAAGGTCGGCTTCATAACCCCCCTCACCCATAATTTCTGTGAAAGCTGCAACCGGGTTCGCGTCACCTGCACGGGCGAGCTGTTCATGTGCCTCGGGCAGGAGGACAAGGCCGACCTGCGCGCGCCTTTGCGCGCCAGCGCCGACGACGCGGCGCTGGAGCAGGCGATCCGCGCGGCGATCGCCTTAAAGCCCAAGGGCCATGATTTCGACTACTCCCGCCAGCATGTGGCAGGCCAGATGTCCCGCCACATGAGCCATACCGGCGGCTGAACTAAGCCGTCAGAACCGCGCGCGACCGGAGATGTCGAGACCGACTTTGCTGTTCTTTCCAGCCTTCGCGCCGGTGTCACGGCAGGTAGCTTTGGCGGTGGCGAGATCGGCATTGCTTTTCAGTTGCGTGAAGAAGGTAAGGTCCTTCAGGATCGGCTTTCCGTCCAGCGTCACCTTTGCCTTGCGCATCAGATCGCGTGTCTGCGTCTTGTTCGAAACGTTGACATACTTACCCGCACCGCACACCGCGAGTTGGCCATCGTGCTCAATGACCAGCCAACGAAACTCGTACCCCTTGCCCTGCGTCGGCCAGGTGATGTCGTCCACCCAGAAGTCACCATCCACCGGTATGGCAAAATCCGCTGCCCACGCGGCTGATCCAATGAAGAGCGCAGCGGTCGTACTAAGAAACGAAAGACGCATCATCTTGACCCCAAAGTTGATTCTTTAAACGAAGAAAGCAACTTTGAGGTAAGCGCGCAATGGGCGCGATGTCACGCCGCAGGCATCCTTGTTTCCACCATGCCCGCATACCAGCTCGATCCGAACGGAATGACGTCATCGTCGAAATTATAGGCCGGGTGGTGGACCATCGCCGTGTCGCCGTTGCCGACGAAGATATAGGCGCCGGGGCGCTCGAGGAGCATGAAGCTGAAATCCTCGGCCCCCATCAGAGGCGCGGTGTCGGTATCGACATGGCCGGAGACGGCTTTGGCGACCTCGGCCGCATAATCCGTATTCTCTGGCGTGTTCATCGTCACCGGATAGCCGCGAACATAATTCACCTCAGCCTTGGCGCCCAATGCGAGCGCAGTGCCCTCGGCGATCTCGCCGACCCGCCGCTCCACGAAATCCTGCACGCCCGGGTCCATGGTGCGGACGGTGCCCTTCAGCTTCACCACCTGCGGAATCACGTTATGCGCGGTCGAATCCGTTTCAACGGTGCAGATGGAAACCACGACCTGCTTCATCGGATCGACATTGCGCGAGGCGATGGTCTGCATGGCCACGATGATATGGGCGGCGACCACGGTTGTGTCGACGCAATCGTGCGGTTTCGCCGCATGGCCGCCCTTGCCCGTCACCGTGATGTCGAACTGGTCGGCCGAGGCCATCATCGCGCCGGGGCGGATAGCGAAATGCCCCACCGGAATGCCCGGCATGTTGTGCATTCCGTAAACCTCCTGAATGCCCCAGCGGTCCATCATCCCGTCCTGGCACATCTCGCGCCCGCCGCCGCCGCCCTCTTCGGCGGGCTGGAAGATCACCACGGCGGTACCATCGAAGTTCCGCGTCTCCGCCAGGTATTTCGCGGCGCCCAGAAGCATCGACGTATGGCCATCATGGCCGCAGGCATGCATCTTGCCGGGCACTTTCGAGGCATAGGGCAAGCCGGTCTGCTCCTTGATCGGCAGCGCATCCATGTCGGCACGGAGCCCGATCACACGGCCAGAACTGTCGGTCTTACCCTTGATGACACCGACGACGCCGGTGCGGCCGACCCCCTCGACCACCTCGTCGCAGCCGAAGTCGCGCAGAAGACCCGCCACCTTCGCCGCCGTCCGATGGACGTCGAACAGCAGTTCGGGATTTTCATGGATATCGCGGCGCCATTCGGTGATCTCGGGCAAAAGCTCGGCGAAACGGTTCTTGACTGGCATGGGTGATCTCCTCTCACGTCAGACGTTCTGCCGTTTCGCCGCCGCGTTCAAGGCTCAGAGTGATGGGCCGAGAATGATTTTTGATCCGTCGGTAAAGCGCGAGAGGCGAAAGCGCGACAAGTCGTGGCCCGGATCGCGGCCCGTCACGAGGTCCGCCGTCACCCGGCCAAGCCCGGGTCCGATGCCGAACCCGTGGCCGGAGAGGCCGGTCAACAGCGTGAGGCCCGGCAGAGCGGCCACATGGTCGATGACGGGCACGACGTCGGGCATCGTGTCGATCATGCCGGCCCAGGCGGCGGCGATGGCGGGCTTGCCCAGCTGCGGGAAAGCGGCAGCGAACCTGGTGCGGATATCCTCGATGAAGCGCGGGTTTGGGGCGGGGTTCAGGATACGCATCCGCTCGAACGGGCTTTCGCGGCCCGCGTCCCAGCGGCGAGCCGTCATCCAGTGGTCGGGATAGTCGCGCGGCGCGGCAGCGTGAAGCCGGGTCGAGCGCCAGTCCTTCTTCAGCACCTGCAGATAGGCGCCGAGATGGCGGAAGGCGTCAGGGCCCAGCGCGAAATCGTGCGTGGCCCCCGGCGTCAGCGTCAGACCGCCATCTTGCCGCTTCCGGAAGGCGAAATGGCTGTCAGCACTTGCTGTCTCGTGCGCGAAGTCGAGCGGAACGGTCGCCGTCACCGTCGCCCTGACCGCAAGCTGCGGCAGCCGGACCCCATGCGCCCCGAGGAACAGCGAAGACCAGGCGCCGCCTGCCAGCACCACGCGATCGGCGCGCACCCTGCCCTTCTCTGTCACCACGCCTGCGACCCTCCCGCCCTGAAGATCGAGCGCTCGCACTGCGCAGCCCTCATGTAGCGACACACCCCGCGCCGCCAGCGCTGCCGCAAGCGCAGACACCGCGACCCATGGCTCGGCGCGCCCGTCCGACGGGGTGAGAAGACCACCGACCCATCCTGCGGCGTTCGGCAGTCGCGCATCGAGTTCCGCTTTGGTCAGAAGCCGGGTGTCGAGGTCATGGGCGCGGGCATGCGCCATCCAGTCCTCGAAATCCGCCATGTCCTTAGGCTCGTTGGCGATGTAAAGCACGCCTGCCTGATGGAAGCCCAGGTCGGCGCCGGCCTCGGCCTCAAGCCCGCGCCAGATCCGTTCGGCCTCGATCATGATCGGCAGTTCCGCCGGATCGCGACCCTGTTTGCGGATCCATCCCCAGTTGCGCGACGACTGCTCGCCCGCGATCCGGCCCTTCTCGCAGAGCACGACCCTTTGCCCGGCTTTCTCCAGGAACCAGGCGGTCATCACCCCCGCAATGCCGCCGCCGATGACCACCACGTCGGCAGCCTCCGGCAAGGGACCGGTGAAACGCGCAGGCTGGTCGAGCGAGATCGGAAAGGGTTTCATGCCGCGAGCCCGGCCACGAGCCGCTCCATGAACGCGAGCCCTGCCCGGAACTCGCTCACCTCGATATATTCGTCGGGCTGGTGGGCTTGGGCGATATCGCCGGGCCCGCAGACCACTGCCGAATAACCCGCATTCTGGAAATGGCCCGCCTCGGTCCCGTAGCTGACCACATGCAGGCCATTGTCGCCGGTCAGGCCCCGCGCAAGCCTTTCTGCGGCGCCGTCCGCTTCGGGCACCAGCGGCGGCACTTCAAAATAGCGATCAAGCGAGATGCCCGCCTCGGGCCGCACAAGCGCCATGGCCGCCGCAACCTGCGCCACCTCCGCCTCGAAGGCCGCAAGGTGATCGGCAATCGCTTCGCCCGGAACCACTCGGACATCGACGCCCAGACGGCAGTCGGCGGCGGTGATGTTATGGGCGGTGCCGCCCGCGATCTGGCCGACATGCCAGGTCGTCCAGGGTGGATCAAAGGTCGCGGCGATCGGTCCGGGCATTGCCGACCGCGCCGTCTCGTTCCGGTCATTCACCCAGCCGATCAGGCGCCCGGCCTCAAGGATCGCGCTTACCCCGAGATGCATGATCGAGGAATGCACCTCGAACCCTTTCACATGCACATGATAGCCCGCCCCGCCCTTGTGGCCGGTCACAACTTTCATGCGCGTCGGCTCGCCGACGATCACGGCCGCGGCGCGCGGCAGAACCGCCGCCATCTCCTCGACCATGCCGACGCAGCCGGTGCAGCCCCGCTCCTCGTCATAGGAAATTGCTATCTGCAGCGGCCGCTTCACGCCCGCCGCCAGCGCCATCGGCACTGCCGCAAGCATCAGCGCGACGAACCCCTTCATGTCGCAAGTGCCGCGCCCGAAAAGGCGCCCGTCGCGCTCGGTCAGCAGCCACGGATCCGTGGCCCAGGCCTGCCCGTCCACCGGCACGACGTCGGAATGGCCGGACAGGACAATGCCGCCCGGCACCGAAGGACCGACCTGCGCATAAAGGTTCGCCTTGGTCCGTTCCACGTTCCAGACCCGATGCGCGGTGATGCCATGGCCCGCGAGATAATCCTCCACCCAGTCGATCAGCGCCAGATTGCTGTCCCGGCTGACGGTCGGAAAGGCGACCAGCCGTGCCAGAATCGATCTCGCCTCTTCAAAGGGTGTCATGATGCCTCCTCGCCTCAACCTGCACAGTTTAGCGCGCGGTTCACGAGCCGATACCAGACATGTTGTATGTTTTCAGCGGCAATCTGTCTCAAAACACCCGGCGTAAGCCTTCAACTTTTGGGTGTTGCCCCGTGGGGGAAAATCGCTAACACTTCGCGGCAGATCGGAAAAATCCGGCGCACAGAAAAAGTCCGACTGGGGAGTCGTATATGCCCGATGGGGCCGAGCCCGTCCTTGACGTCAAGGGCCTGAGAACCGTTTTCCGGACCCGCGGCGGCGAAATCCATGCCGTGAATGACGTGAGCTTCGATCTGAAGCCCGGTGAACTATTGGGAGTGGTGGGCGAAAGCGGATCGGGCAAGTCGGTGACGATGATGTCGCTGCTTGGCCTTCTGCCGTCGCCGCCTGCGGACATCCGCGGCGGCGAAGTGCTTTTCGGCGGGGCGGACCTTTTGAAATGCGCGCCCGATCATCTGCAATCGGTGCGCGGCGCTGGGATCGGCTTCATCTTTCAGGATCCGATGACCTCGCTCAACCCGGTCTTCACCGTGGGTTATCAGATCATGGAACCCCTGCGCCGCCATATGGGCATGGACAAGGCGCAGGCGAGGAACCGCGCGCAGGAGCTTCTTGAGCTTGTGGGGATCCCGGACGCCGCGCGGCGGCTGAAGGACTATCCCCACCAGTTTTCCGGCGGGATGCGGCAAAGGGTGATGATCGCCATTGCACTGGCCTGCGACCCGAAGGTCTTGATCGCTGACGAGCCCACGACCGCGCTCGACGTGACAATCCAGGCGCAGATCCTCGAACTGGTGCGCGAACTGCGCCAGAAGCTCGGGATGGCGATTGTCTGGATCACGCATGACCTTGGCGTCATCGCCGGGATCGCCGACCGGGTTCTGGTGATGTACGGCGGCCAGATCGTGGAGCAGGGGCCGGTGGGCGCGGTGTTCCGCGATCCGCAGCATCCTTATACCAGGGCGCTTCTGACAACGGTTCCCGCCATTCGCGGCGAACGGACGGCGAAACTCAATGTCATCGAGGGCCAGCCGCCGATCATGAAGGCAGAACCCGCCGCCTGCGCCTTCCGCGACCGCTGTACCGTGGCCTTCGACCGCTGCGGCCAGGAAAATCCGCGCCGTATAACCGTCTCGCCTGGCCATGACGTGGCCTGCTTCTGGAACCCAAAGACCGGAGGCGCCCGCCATGTTTGATGCGAGCCCGCGCAAGCTCGTCGAGGTCAAGGGCCTCAAGATGTATTTCCCGATCACCGCCGGGATCTTCCGCCGCAAGGTAGGTGATGTGAAGGCGGTGGATGATGTGAGCTTCGAGATCATCGAAGGCGAGACCTTGGGTCTGGTGGGCGAAAGCGGCTGCGGGAAATCGACCTGCGGCCGCGCGATCCTCAGGCTTTACGATCCGACCGAGGGCGAGGTCTGGATCGGCGGCGAGAATATCGCGCGCGCCGAACCGGCCGACCTGCGCCGCCTGCGACCGGCGATGCAGATGGTCTTTCAGGATCCGCAGGCGAGCCTCAATCCGCGGATGACGGTCGCCGACATCATCGGCGAACCGCTTGACGAACATACGAAACTGACCCGCGACGAAAAACTGGCCCGGGTTTATGAGCTTATGGATGCCGTGGGCCTCAACCGCGCCTTCGCCAACCGCTACCCGCATGCTTTCTCGGGCGGCCAGCGCCAGCGGATCGGCATCGCACGGGCGCTGGCGCTGAACCCGAAGTTCATCGTCTGCGACGAGCCGATCGCCGCGCTCGATGTCTCGATCCAGGCGCAGGTGGTGAACCTTCTCGAGGAGTTGCAGGACAAGTTCGGACTGACTTACCTTTTCATCAGCCACGACCTGTCCATGGTCCGCCATATCGCAGACCGGGTGGCGGTGATGTATCTCGGCCGGATCGTCGAACTGGCGCCGCGCGATGCGCTTTTCGACAAGCCGCTGCATCCCTATACCGAGGCGCTACTCTCTGCAGTACCCGAGGCCGACCCGGAAACCGAGGCGACCCGCCAGCGGATCATCCTCAAGGGCGACGTGCCCTCGCCCTCGAACCCGCCCAAGGGCTGCAATTTCTGCACACGCTGCCCCAAGGTCTTTGACCTCTGCCACCGGGTGAAGCCCGCGCTGCGGGAAATCGAACCGGGCCGCCATGTGGCCTGCCACCTCTACGAGATACAACAACAGACCGCCCGGACCGGGGCGGCGCCCGAGGCCAAAAAGAGCACCCAACAAGGAGAGCAACATGAAACTTAGATCAGCCCTGATGGGCGCTGCCGCCTTTACCGCCCTGGCTTCGGCCGCTTGGGCGGAACGCGGTGCCGACGGCCATGTCAACGTCCTCTATTGGCAGGCACCGTCGATCCTGAACCCTTATCTGTCTTCCGGCACCAAGGACGTTGAAAGCGCCTCGCTGATCCTCGAAGGGATGGCGGGCTTCAACGAAAAAGGCGAGGTGTTCGCCCGTCTGGCCGAAAGCGTGCCGACGGTCGAAAATGGCGGTGTGTCTGCCGACCTGACCCAGATCACCTGGAAGCTGAAAGCGGGCCTTCTGTGGTCGGACGGCACGCCGGTGACCTCGGCGGACGCGGCTTTCACCTATGAGTATTGCAAACACCCCGAGGGCGGCTGCGCCCAGGCGGCGCGCTTCGAAGGCATCAAGTCGATCGAGACGCCCGACGATCTGACCGTCGTCATCACTTTCGAGGCCCCGAAGCCCAATCCTTACCAGGCCTTCGTGGGCGGCACCTCGCCCATCATCCAGAAGGCGCAGTTCGCCAACTGCCTTGGCGCTGCCGCCTCGACCTGCACCGATCAGAACTTCGGCCCGATCGGCACCGGCCCCTATCGCGTGACCGAGTTCAAGACCAACGACACCGTGTCGCTGGAAGCCAACCCGAACTATCGCGACGCGGCCAAGCCCTCGTTCGCGACGATGACCATCAAGGGCGGCGGTGACGCTGAAGCGGCGGCGCGTGCGGTGATGGAGACCGGCGAGTTTGACTATGCCTGGAACACCCAGATCAACCCCGATCTGCAGGCGCAGATGATTGCGGCCGGCAAGGGCACGCTTCTCAATGGCTTCGGCACGCTCGTCGAGCGGATCGAGATGAACATGACCGATCCCTCGCCCGACCTGGCCGAAGGCGAGCGCTCGACCATCAAGCACCCCCACCCGTTCCTCAGCGACATGAAGGTCCGCAAGGCCCTGTCGATGGCGATCGACCGTCAGGTTCTGGTTGAAGTGGGCTACGGCAACGCCGGTCGCGCGACCTGCAACCTTGTCCCGGCGCCGGAACTCTATGCCTCCGACAATACCGAATGCCTGACGCAGGACATGGAAGGTGCCAAGGCGCTTCTGGACGAAGCGGGCTGGACTGACAGCGATGGCGACGGCGTCCGTGACAAGGACGGCAAGAAGCTTTCGGTGCTTTACCAGACCTCTACCAACCCGGTCCGCCAGGACTTCCAGGCGCTGATCAAGGGCTGGTGGAACGAGATCGGCGTGGAAGTGGAACTGAAGAACATCGACGCTTCGGTTTATTTCGGCGGCGATGCGGGTTCGCCCGACACGTTCCAGAAGTTCTATGCCGACGTCGAAATGTACGCCAACAACTTCGACGGTACCGATCCCGAGCCCTATCTGGCGCAGTATCTCTGCGACAAGATCCCGGGCCCGGACAACCAGTGGCAGGGCGAGAACATCAACCGCTTCTGCGACCCGGCCTATGACGCTCTGGTGAAGGAGCTTTCGACCACGGCCGACATGGCCAAGCGTGGCGAGATCGCCAAGAAGCTGAACGACATGCTGACCAAGGACAGCTACACCGTCGTCGCGCTTGTCGACCGCGGCCGTCTGTCGGCAGCGTCGAACACGCTGGGCGGCGTGGTCCTCAACACCTGGGACACCGAACTGTGGAACGCCCAGGACTGGTTCCGCGTGAAGTGATCTGATCCCGCGCGGCCCCGGCGCCTGTCCGGGGCCGCGCCCCTTTCCAGACTGCTGATCAAAGGCGTCCCTAGATGCTCACCTATATCATCAGGCGACTTCTCCTCGCCATCCCGACGCTTCTGCTCATCAGTCTCGTCATCTTCTTCCTCGTCGATCTCGCGCCCGGCAGCCCGGCTTCGGAAATCCCGCTCACGGTCCCGGCCGAGGTGCGTGCGAAGATCCTCGAAAGCATGGGCGTGAACGACCCGGTCTATGTGCGCTATCTTCTGTGGCTGAAGCAGTTCGTCTGGGTCGAGCCGCTGAACCTTGTCGATCACTGGTTCGGGACAAGCTTCGCCGAAGGCCAGCAGCGGATCATCAGCTATCAGACCCGCGGCCCGGTCTTCGACATCATTTCTCAGCGTATTCCCCAGACCATGACGGTGATCGGTACCGCCTATCTGGTCGGCGTCCTGATCGCCATTCCGATCGGCATCTATTCCGCCTACCGGCAATATTCCTGGTTCGATCAGGCCGGGACCTTCGTCGCGATGGTCGGCTTTTCGGTGCCGACCTTCTTCACCGGCGTCCTTCTGATCGTGATCTTCGCGGTGAAGCTGCAATGGTTCCCCTCGATCTATGACACGACGCTGAAGGTCACCGACTGGGCAAGCTTCATGAAGCAGGTCAAGCAGATGGTAATGCCGGTCACGGTGCTGGCGCTCTTCAATGCCGCGACGCTCAGCCGCTACATGCGATCTTCGATGCTGGAAAACCTCGGGCAGGATTATGTGCGGACCGCACGCGCCAAGGGCATGTCGGAACGGACGGTGGTGCTGCGTCATGTCCTGCGCAACTCGCTTATCCCGGTCGTGACCGTCATCGCGCTTGGCATTCCGGGCATTTTTGGTGGCGCGATCATCACCGAGCAGGTCTTCAAGATCAACGGTCTGGGCGCGGCGCTGATCGGCGCGATCCATGCCAACGACCTGCCGACCGTACAGACACTCGCCTTCATCTTCGCGGTGCTTATCGTCACCTTCAACCTGATCGCCGATGTGCTCTACGGCCTTCTCGACCCGAGGATCCGCTATGCGTGACACGGCCGGAACCCAAGCAAAACCCGTCCGGATGGAGCGGCCCCGCAGCCAGTGGCGCGATGTCTGGGATCAGTTCAAGACCCACAAGGGCGCACTGATCGGGATGGCGGTACTGGCCTTTCTCGTGGCCTTTGTGGTGATCGGACCCTTCGTCTGGCATGAAGAGAAGCTGACGACCACACAGACCTACCTCAACAAGAACAAGCCGCCCTCGCTGACCTATCCGCTCGGCACCGATCACCTCGGGCGCGATTTCTTCCTGCGCATGATGGAAGGCGGCCGGGTCTCGATCGCGGTCGGGCTTGTCGCGATGACGATCTCGATCTTCATCGGCACCACGGTCGGTATGCTGTCTGGCTTTTTCAGGCGGCTGGACGGACCGCTGATGCGGCTGACCGACCTCTTCCTCTCGCTGCCGCTCTTGCCGCTGCTGCTCGTCATGGTGATGCTCTTCCGCGACGCGCTGGCGCGGGTCTTCGGGCCCGAGCTTGGGACCTTCGTCCTGATCGTGATCGCGATCGGCGTCACCAGCTGGATGCCCGCCGCACGGATCGTGCGGGGCGAGGTGCTAGCGCTGAAGGAGCGGGAGTTCGTTCTGGCCGCCCGGTCTTTGGGCACGCCGAACCGGCGGCTGATACTGCGCCATGTGCTGCCCAACGTCGTCTCGCCGGTGATGGTGGCCGCGACCCTCGACATTGCCAGCGCGATCATCACCGAAAGCGCGCTCTCCTTCCTCGGCCTCGGCTTTCCGCCCGACTTCCCGACCTGGGGGCGGCTGCTTTTCGACGGGCTGAGCTACATGCAGCAATATCCCGAGCGGGTGATCTGGCCGGGCCTCGCCATCTCGCTCACCGTGCTCGCCGTGAACTATATCGGCGACGGTCTCAGGGACGCGCTCGACCCCCGCATCCGCGGACGGTAGCGGCTCATCCGCGCTGACAGGCGTCTTCGCCGGAAACGAGGAGCGCCCGCCCGGGCGCGAGGAGCGGCCCCTCAGTGCATCGCCCGCCGAATGCGGCGGACCATCAGCCAGACCGCCCCAAACGTGACCGGCACGAGCACCGCTGTCAGCGCCGATTTTGGCCAGTGCAGAGCCTCGGCGACCGGCAGAAGCGCATAGGTCGCAAGGCTGACCGCATAATAGCTGATCGCCACCACCGAGAGGCCCTCGACCGTATGCTGGAGCCTGAGTGCCAGATCAGCGCGGCGGTCCATGCTTTCAAGAAGCTTCTGGTTTTGAGCGGAGCGTTCCACATCGACACGGGTCGACAGAAGCTCACCCGCCCGTTCGGCCCGTTCAGCCATCTGTTCCAGCCGATGCTCGGCCGATTTCACCGTCCGCATCGCCGGATCGTAACGGCGGCGCATGAATTCGCCGAAGGTCTGGCGCCCCATGAAGCGGGTCTCGCGCAGCACGTCGATCCTTTGATTGACGATCGCCTCATAGGCGCCGGTCGCGCCGAAGCGGAAGGAATGCCTTGTGGCTAGGCTTTCCAGTTCCGCAGACAGTTCCAGGAGCTCGTGCAAGGTTGCCTCCGCCGCCCGGTGATCGTCGGGCAGCGCCGCAACGACGGACGAAAGTTGCGGATCGAGCGCGTTCAGCCGCCCGGTCAGGTCGCGCGCCCGACCAAGGCCGAGCATCGACATGGCTCGGTAAGTCTCGATCTCGCAGAGCCGCTGCACAATCCGCCCGACCCGACGCGCGCCGGTGCCGGGGCGCGCGAAGACGGTAAAACGCATCAGCCCCGCCGGGTCGATCTGGAAATCCCCCGCGATGATCGCGGCCTCATCGAGCACCCAGGAGGCGGCGAGGCTTTCGGGCACGAACCAGTCCTCGAGCTTGGTTACTACCTCGCTCATGTCCGCGGGCAGCGGTTCGACCCGGATCAGGACGGCAGCGATGCGCTTTCCGGGCGCCACGCCGAGCCAGTCGGTTGGAAAGACCTCCGACCCCCTCGGGTCGAACGGCCGCTCGCAGAGGCCCGCGGAAAAGGCCGAATAGGTCACAAACTCTGTATGGCTTTCCCATTTCAGCACATGCCGCCCGATCTCGGCGGAGTGATGGGTGGCCCCGGGCGCCGGGTGGGCCGCGCCATGGCGGGCGAGAAGCGCGCGCAGGTGCGCCAAATCGCGTTCCCGGTCGCGGTTCGCCGCCTCGATCGGTTCCTTCACCGCAAGATAGACGGCCTGACAGGGCACCGTCAGCGACGGGAAGGGCCGCGCATGCAGCTCGTTCACAAGGGCGTAGCGCTGGGGGTGATCTTCGATCATCGCTTGGGGTCTCCGTCGCGCGACCATAGCGCTCGCGCTCGGGAAAACAGCCCGCAGCAAGGCGCGACGCGGGCACACGGCGGTATACTTGCAAATCTGCAACGGGTCAGCGCTACCGGAATGTCAAGCCGAGGCTTTCCTGTGCAATCTCTGCCGGTCAGCCCAGTTTTTCAGCGAAGAAGTCAAGGGTTCTCGCCCAAGCGAGTTCCGCCGCCGCCTGATCGTATCGCGGCGTCGTATCGTTGTGGAAGCCGTGGTTCACGCCCTCGTAGACATAGGCAGTGTAGCGCTTGCCGTGCGCCTTCAGCGCCGCTTCATAGTCCGGCCAGCCTGCGTTGATGCGTTCATCGAGGCCCGCGTAATGCAGAAGCAGCGGTGTCTCGATCTTCGGCACGTCATCTGTCGCGGGCTGGCGGCCGTAGAAGGGGACCGAGGCCGCGAGGTCGGGATAGGCGACCGCCAGCGCATTGCAGACCCCGCCACCGTAGCAGAAGCCCACCGCGCCGACCTTGCCGGTCGAACCGTCATGGCCGCGCAGGAACTCGAAGGCGGCGAAGAAATCGGCCATCAGTTTCGCCGGGTCGAGTGTCGATTGCATCTCGCGACCCTGATCGTCATTGCCGGGATAGCCGCCGAGCAGCGAGAGCCCATCGGGACCGAAGGCGAGGTAACCCGCCTTGGCAGTTCGGCGCACCACATCCTCGATATAGGGATTGAGGCCGCGGTTCTCGTGCACGACCAGAACGGCAGGCAGTTTGCCGGTTGCACCTGCGGGTTTCGCCATCAGCCCGCTGATCCGGCCGTTGCCCTCGGGGCTGTCATATTCGGCACGTGCGGTCTCGATTGCCGGATCGTCGGGGGCGACCTGCGCCGCCAGCGCGTAATTGGGCTGCAATTGGGCAAGGATCGCCGCCCCCGTCACCCCGGCGGCCGCATATTTGCCCGCCTGTTCGATGAAGGCGCGCTTGGTCATACGACCATGCACATAGCCTTCAAAAATCTCCAGGATACGCGGGTCGAAGTCCTTGGCGCTTTTGCGTGCGCCTGGGCGATCCGGTCTGTTCATCACATCCTCCCTCAGCAGCGAAGCCGGAAGGATAGCGCAGAACCGGGATACGGCGGCGCACAAAAAAGTGACCCCGCCGTATCGGGCGGGGTCTCGCTTGTTTCATTTGGAGAGTGGGTCAGTCGATCATCGGCAGCAGGCTGTCGAGGCTCTTCTTCGCGTCGCCGTAGAACATCCGCGTGTTGTCCTTGTAGAAGAGCGGGTTCTCGATCCCGGAATAGCCGGTCCCCTGCCCGCGCTTCGAGACGAACACCTGTTTGGCCTTCCAGCATTCCAGCACCGGCATCCCGGCGATGGGGCTGTTGGGGTCCTCCTGCGCCGCCGGGTTCACGATGTCGTTCGAGCCGATAACGATGGCCACGTCGGTTTCCGGGAAGTCCTCGTTGATCTCGTCCATTTCCAGAACGATGTCGTAAGGCACCTTGGCCTCGGCGAGCAACACGTTCATGTGGCCGGGCAGGCGCCCGGCGACCGGGTGGATGGCGAAACGGACGTTCTTGCCCTTGGCCCGTAGCTTGCGGGTCAGTTCGCTGACCGACTGTTGGGCCTGCGCCACCGCCATGCCGTAGCCCGGGATGATGATCACGCTATCGGCCTCATTCAACGCCGCCGCCACGCCCTCGGCGTCGATGGCGATCTGTTCGCCCGTCACTTCCATCTGCGGGCCGGTGGTATTGCCGAAACCGCCCAGAATCACGCTGATGAACGAGCGGTTCATCGCCTTGCACATGATGTAGCTGAGGATCGCACCCGAGGAACCAACCAGCGCGCCGACGACGATCAGAAGGTCATTGGACAGCGAGAAGCCGATCGCCGCCGCCGCCCAGCCGGAATAGCTGTTCAGCATCGAGACGACGACCGGCATGTCCGCGCCGCCGATCCCCATGATCAGGTGATAGCCGATGAAAAGCGCCGCAAGCGTCATCAGGACCAGGGGCAGAATGCCGCCGGTACTGAAGTACCAAAAGAGGCAAACGACAGAGAGAACCGCCGCGACGATGTTCAGAAGATGCCCGCCCGGCAGCTTTTTCGCCTTGCCGTCAACCTTGCCCGCAAGCTTGCCGTAGGCGATGACCGAGCCGGTGAACGTCACCGCCCCGATGAAGATGCCGAGGAACAGCTCGACCCTGAGGATCGACAGTTCAACCGGAGCCTTGTGCGCAAGAACCGCGCCGAAACCGGTGAGCGCGGCGCGGGCAGTCTCGTCCAGACCGCTAACATGGGCGGCCTCCAGATGGGCGTTGTAGCCGATGAAGACGGCAGCGAGGCCGACGAGCGAGTGCATCGCCGCCACAAGCTGCGGCATCTCGGTCATCTGGACGCGCTGCGCGACGATCCAGCCGAGGATGCCGCCGCCCGCCACCAAGAGAAGCGACAGCCACCAGAGGCCGGCACCGGGCCCGTAGAGTGTGGCGAGGACGGCGAGCGCCATCCCGGCGATCCCGTACCAGACCGCACGCTTGGCGCTTTCCTGCCCGGAGAGGCCGCCGAGCGAGAGGATGAAGAGAACCGCCGCGACAACATAGGCGGAGGTTGTGAAACCATAATCCATTCAGCGTGCCCCCTTACGACTTCTGGAACATGGCGAGCATGCGCCGGGTGACCATGAAGCCGCCGAAAATGTTGATCCCGGCCATGAAGACCGAGAGCGCGGCCAGAAGGATCACCAGGAACGACCCCGATCCGATCTGCATGAGCGCGCCCAGGATGATGATCGACGAGATCGCGTTCGTGACCGCCATCAAGGGCGTGTGCAGCGAATGCGAGACGTTCCAGATGACCTGGAAGCCCACGAAGACGGAAAGCACGAAGACGATGAAGTGCGACATGAAGCTTGCGGGCGCATAAAGCCCCGCCAGCAGCATCAGCGCGCCGCCTACCGCCAGTAGTGTCACCTGGCTGCGGGTCTGGGCCTTGAAGGCGGCCACTTCCTGCGCGCGGCGTTCTTCCGGCGTCAGCTCCTTGGCCTTCTCCTTGGGCTTCGCGGCAGCAATCGCCTGGATCTTCGGCGGCGGCGGCGGGAAGGTGATCTCGCCCTTGTGCGTCACCGTCGCGCCCCGGATCACGTCATCTTCCATATTGTGGTTCACGACCCCGTCCTTGGCGGGCGTGAGGTCTGTCATCATATGGCGGATGTTCGTCGAATAGAGGGTCGATGCCTGCGCCGCCATGCGGCTGGGGAAATCGGTATAACCGACGATGGTCACGCCGTTCGGCGTCACGATCTTTTCGTCCTTCACCGTCAGCTCGCAGTTGCCACCGCGTTCGGCGGCGAGGTCGACGATGACGGAACCGGGCTTCATCGCCTCGACCATGTCCTTGGTCCACAGAACCGGCGCGTCGCGGCCCGGGATGAGCGCTGTCGAGATGACGATATCCATCTCGGGCGCCAGTTCGCGGAACTTCTTCAGCTGCGCTTCGCGGAACTCAGGGCTTGAAGGCGCGGCATAACCGCCGGTGGCGGCGCCGTCCTGTGTCTGCTCGGCGAAGTCGAGATAGACGAACTCCGCGCCCATCGATTCGATCTGTTCGGCCACTTCGGGGCGGACGTCGAACGCATAGGTGATGGCGCCTAGGCTCGTGGACGTGCCGATAGCGGCAAGCCCGGCGACACCCGCGCCAATGATCAGCACCTTTGCGGGCGGCACCTTGCCCGCCGCCGTCACCTGACCGGTGAAGAAGCGACCGAAATTGTTCCCTGCCTCGATCACCGCGCGGTAGCCCGCGATATTGGCCATGGACGACAGCGCGTCCATCTTCTGCGCCCGGCTGATGCGCGGCACCATGTCCATGGCGATGACCGTGGCACCTTGCTTGTTCGCAAGTTCCAGCAGGTCCTTGCTCTGCGCCGGATAGAAGAAAGAAATCAGCGTTTGCCCCTCGGCCAGCCGCTTGGCCTCAGATTCGGTCGGCGGCCGCACCTTGGCCACCACATCGACTGCCTTGAACAGCGCGGCCGCGGTCTTGACGACCGTCACGCCCGCCGCCTCATAGGCCGCGTCCGAGAAACCGGCGGCCTGCCCGGCTCCGCTCTCGACATAGCATTCGTGACCAAGCTTCTTCAATTGCAAGGCAGACTCGGGCGTCATCGCCACCCGGTTCTCGCCCGCGAAAATCTCTTTCGGTGCGCCGATCTTCACCCCGTCCCTCCCGTATTATTTTACCATTTGGTAAAAATATGCGCGACTACGCACGGCAAAGCAAGAATCTTTCTCGCCTCGCTGCGTTGCGGCAATATACGGGAACCTGCGCCTAAATCCAGCGCCGGGTTGCCTCCTGATAGCGGAAATAATCCTCGCCGAACACGCGCGCCAGCCGCGCCTCTTCGGGTTCGATGAAACGCCGTGATATCAAGCGCATGAAGGACGGCACCAGCGGCAGCGCGATCCACGCGCCCCAACTGATGAAGAGCCCGGTCAGAAAGACCGCGTCGGCGAGATAGATCGGATTGCGGCTCAGGCTGAAGAGGCCACGCGTCACCAGACGGGTCGGGTTCCTGTGGGGAATCACCGTCGTTCCGGCCTGCATCATCTGCAGCGCGGCCAGGACGAACATCGCCAGCGCGGCGATCACCAACAGCGCGCCGAGTTGCGGCGCGAAGGGCAGATGCAGCGGCAGGACAGAGCCAAGCGCACCGCCCAGCATCGCGAAGCCGGCAAGCCAGACAGGCGGATAATCCACTTCACGCGAAATCATTCAGTCACTCCGGTTCGCGCGACATTTGTGCCGCGAGATTCCGGCAAGTCCTTGGCGCAGGCAAGGAAAAAGCTGGAAAACGAACCCGAACTATTTTAAACATGAAATAAATCCCGACAGGAGCGCACAGGATCGTCATGACCACCGATTTCGCCGCCACCCGCGCCGCCTTTGCCCTGCCGGAGGGCGTGATCTATCTGGACGGCAACTCGCTCGGCCCCCTGCCCCGCGCGGCAGCCGCGCGCCTGACCCATGCGGCCGAAAAGGAATGGGGCGAGATGCTGATCACCGGCTGGAACAGGGCCGGATGGATGGACCTTCCACAATCGCTCGGTGACCGGATCGGGCGGTTGATCGGGGCGCCGAAGGGGACGGTGGTGCTGGGTGATACCCTGTCGATCAAGGTCTATCAGGCGCTCGCCTCCGCGCTGGAGCTGAACCCCGGCCGTAGGGTGATCCTGTCCGACACCGGCAATTTCCCGTCCGACCTTTACATGGCAGACGGGCTCGCCCGCACGCTCGGGCAGGGCTATGCCTTGCGGACCGTGGCACCGGAAGAGGTCGAGGCGGCGATCTCCCCGGACATTGCGGTCCTGATGTTGACCGAGGTCGATTACCGCACGGGCCGCAAGCACGACATGGCCCGGCTGATCGCCAAGGCGCACGATGTGGGTGCGCTTATGGTCTGGGACCTCGCACATTCGGCGGGCGCAATCCCGGTCGACGTCAGCGGCGCGGATGCCGATTTCGCGGTGGGTTGCACGTACAAATATCTCAATTCCGGCCCCGGTGGCCCGGCCTTCATCTATGTCGCCCCCCGGCTCGCTGACCGGGTCCGCCCGGCGCTGTCGGGTTGGCTGGGCCATGAGGCGCCTTTTGCCTTTGACCTTGACTACCGGCCGGGATCGGGGATCGAGCGGATGCGGGTCGGCACGCCGCCGATCCTGCAGATGCGGGCGCTGGAAGCGTCGATGGATATCTGGGACCAGGCCGAGATGGCCGATGTCCGCGCCTGTTCGATCGACCTGACCGAGGCGTTCATCAGGGGGGTCGAGGCCAGCTGCCCCGACCTGACACTCGCCTCGCCCCGCAACCCTGACGAGCGCGGCAGCCAGGTCAGCTTCCGGCATCCCGAAGGCTACGCGATCATGCAGGCGCTGATCGCCCGGGGCGTCATCGGCGATTTCCGCGCGCCCGACATCCTGCGTTTCGGCTTCACGCCGCTATACACGACGATGGCGGATGTGGAGGGCGCGGTGGCGATCCTGTCCGAGATCATGACCGGCTCGCTTTGGGACCGGCCTGAGTACAAGACCCGGGCGAAGGTAACATGACACTGACGATCCGCCCTTACCGGCCCGAAGACCGCGCAGCCGCCGCCCATATCTTCTACCGCGCGGTACGCGAGGGGGCGGCGGATCACTATGACGCAGACCAGCGCGCCGCTTGGGCGCCTTCGCCTGAGCCAGACTACGCCTCTCCGAGCAAGTTGGAGCGTCAGTGGTGCTGGATTGCCGAGCGCGACGGCGCGCCCGTTGGCTTCATGTCTTTGGAGCGTGACGGCTATCTCGACATGGCCTTCGTCCTGCCCGAGGAAATGGGGCGCGGCACCGCACGCGCGCTCTATGCGGCGCTGATCGAACGGGCACGGGCCGAGGGCCTGCGGCGCCTGTGGGTAACGGGCAGCCACCTCGCGCGGCGGTTCTTCCTTGCCCGCGACTGGCGCGTGGTCTGGATGGAAAATCTCCATGCGGACGGTCAGGTCTATCAGGTCTTCCGGATGGTTGTTGATCTGGACGGGCCGAACGATGATTGACCGGCCCTTCACCCGCGAGCCGTACCTGGCCCGCCCCGGCGCCTGGGCCTGCCTCTGGCGCAGCATGGGCGTGAAGGCCGCCGTTGCCGCCCGTCTGCACTGAGCTGAGGCCCCGGGCGGTGACGCCCGTTTCACCTTTGCAACGGAGACACAGATGACCAACAGCTACGATCCCTCGTCCGAAGGCGCGCAAATGTCGTTCGACGGCCGCATGTCCTATGGCGACTACCTCGCGCTTGACCGCATCCTGACCGCGCAGAAACCGCTCAGCGCCGCGCATGACGAGATGCTCTTCATCATCCAGCACCAGACATCGGAACTCTGGATGAAGCTCGCGCTGCACGAGATCGGCGCCGCGCGCGCCTCGATCCTCTCTGGCGCGCTGGAACCCGCCTTCAAGATGCTTGCCCGTGTCGCGCGGATCATGGAACAGCTCAATTCCGCCTGGGATGTGCTCAGGACCATGACGCCGTCCGACTACACGACCTTCCGCGAAAGCCTCGGACAGTCCTCGGGCTTCCAGTCCTGGCAATATAGACTGATCGAATTCGCCGCCGGCAACCGCAATGCGGCGATGCTGCAACCCCATGCCCATCGCCCGGACGTGAGCGAGCGGCTGAAGGCGGAACTGGCACGCCCTTCGATCTATGACGCGGCACTACTGGCGTTGAACCGTGCGGGCATCGACGTTCCCGAAGACATCTTGAACCGCGACGTGAGCCTGCCCTGGGTCGCCGACGACAGGGTCGAGGCCGCCTGGGCAAAGGTCTATGCCGACCCTGCGCGCCACTGGACACTCTACGATCTGGCCGAAAAGCTCGTCGATTTCGAGGATTACTTTCGCCGCTGGCGCTTCAACCATGTCACCACGGTCGAGCGCGTCATCGGCTTAAAACGTGGCACCGGCGGCACGCAGGGCGTAAGCTATCTGAAGCGAATGCTTGAGGTCGAACTCTTCCCCGAGCTGTGGCGCGTCCGCACAGCGCTCTAGACCAGACGCGATCGGAAAAGCATGCGTCGGCGCCAGTATACTCTGTGTCGGCGCCGACACTCATTCGCAAAACGCGATGGAGTATTTTGATTACTTATCTGACCGTTTGATAAAATAAATACCGATACGAAACAACCCCTTACGCGGATCAATTGCGGGTTGATTGATGCCATGTTGCATCATGTAATTACCCAAGCCGCGCCACATTTGCGCCTTCAGTTCACTTTAACCGCACGGGTATATTATCCGTCGGGCACTAGACCAACGGTAAAGAGTAAATTTGGTAAAAGGTTTCGGGCATGCCTACGGGCTATCTAGTCTCCCTCGGCGGAAACAACGCACTGAACAGCGGCGACGGGATCGGCGGCACGCCGATCACCTTCACCACCCAATCGACGATCGGCACTGGCTCCTGGACCTGGTCCGGGGTCTGGACGGGCGACGGCCAGTTCTATTCGAACATCACCGACAACGGTACCTATTATCTGGGCACCGACGGCAACGTCTATTTCGTGCCCGCCACATGGACGATCAGCAGCGGCAGCGCGACGGCGACCACGTCGCCGACATTCGCGCCGATCATGGGCACGTCGGGCAATGACGCGGCAATAGCGGGCACCGCCGGGAACGATACGATCTACGGAGGCGCCTCCACCAGCGCGACGGGGACCAGCAATGATACGATAAGCGGCGCAGCCGGAAATGACGTCATCTTCGCCGGCGACGGCAACGACAGCATTACCGGCGGCACCGTCGCCGACACAATCTATGGCGGCGCGGGCACCGACACGATCAGCTATTCCACCGCCGGATCAGCCGTAAACGTCAATCTCGCCTACGGGACCGGCTCGGTAGGCGACGCTGCGGGCGATACGTTCACCGGCGTCGAGAATATCACAGGTTCAGGCTTCAACGACCGTCTGGTGGGCGATTCCGGTGCCAACAGCATCTCGGGCGGCGCGGGTAACGACACGATTGTTGCGGGGGCCGGGAGCGACACGATCGTCGGCGGCGACGGCGCGGATTCGCTATCGGGCGGGGCCGGAAACGACAGCATCTCGGGCGGGCTCGGGGCAGATGTCATCGCCGGGGGAACAGGCGCCGATACGATCGACGGCGGCGACGGCAACGACACGATCTACGGCGGCACCGCGACCGGACAGGAAGGCATCGGCGGGACATCGACGCTCGGGACGTCCTTCACCGCGATCAGTCTCGGCACCTTCGCCGATGTCGACCCGACCGAGGGCAACGGCACTTCGGAAAATGCGGCGAACCTGCTGACGACCTTCGGCAGCGCCGGGTCGCCACTTCACAATAACTTCGTCTCGATCACCACCTTCGACACGAACGGCGATGGCAACGTCGACGACAACGACGACAATGTTTTGAGCGATACGATCACCATCAATGGCGTCACCGTATCGCTCGACTCGACGCAGACCTATTTCGCCGCCGTCACCTTCACCGACGGCACCACCGGCAGCTTCACCGCGGTCGTCATCCAGACCACCACGGGTCAGGTCTATCTGCTGCCGGAACTGAGCACTAACGCCGATAATACCCTCCTGACCAGCAAGCCGATCCAGTCGGTCACCTTCACCGGGGTCGAGGTCAATGACACGTTCATGGCAGCGACCCGGCTTGACGCCGACTGGCAGGTCCCCGCCGTCGATACATCGAACGATTCCATCCTCGGCGGCGCCGGCAACGATTCGATCGATGCGAGCGGCGGCAACGACACGGTCGATGGCGGCACGGGCGCGGACATCATCCTTGGCGGCGCGGGCGACGATACGATCCGGCTGACGGGCGTATTCGGCAATGACACGATCACCGGCGGCGAGACGGGCGAAACCTCGGGCGATCTGATCGACGCGACCGCGATCACCGCGAACGAGACGCTGACCTTCACCGGTAACGAGACGGGAACGCTCTCGGACAGCACCTCGACCGCGAGCTTCAGCCAGATCGAGCGCTTCCAGCTCGGCTCCGGCAATGACACGGTCAATGCCTCGGCCACCACCTCGGGCGTGAATGTCGACGCGGGCGCGGGCAATGACAGCATGCTCGGCGGCTCGGGCGCGGACACGCTGACCGGCGGGCTAGGCAACGACAGCATTTCGGGCGGCGCCGGAAACGATAGCCTTTTCGGCGGCGACGGTGATGACACGGTCGCCGGTGGCGCGGGTGCCGATCTGCTGAACGGCGGCGCTGGCATGGACTTCGCCGACTACAGCGCTTCATCGGCAGGCGTAAACGTCAATCTGACCACGAATACCGGCACTGGCGGCGACGCGCAGGGTGACACGCTTGCCGGGATCGACGGCATCATTGGCTCGGCGCAAGGCGACACGCTCGTCGGCTATGATGGCCAGAGCACCGTACCGGGCGACACGTGGACGAACGCCTTCTATGGCGGCGGCGGCAACGATTCGCTCGACGGCATGGGGGGCGACGATTCGCTTTACGGCGGTACCGGCAGTGACACGGTGATCGGCGGGGCGGGCAACGACCTGCTCGACGGGGGCGATGGCGCGGACACGATTGATGGCGGGTCCGGCAGTGACACAATGTACGGCGGCCTTGGCAGCGATCTCTTCACCGGTCTCGGTATCGGCGATGTGGTTGATGGCGGCGAGGATACGCCCTCGACCGAGAACGACGTCCTTGACCTCTTCGGCTCGGGCTGGACCAAGGCCACCACCAACATCCTCTATGCCGGCGGCAATAACGAGGCGGGCACCGTCCAGTTCCTCGACGGCGGCGGCAATATCCTCGGCACGATGTCCTTCTCGAACATCGAGACGGTCATCCCCTGCTTCACCCCCGGCACGCTGATCGACACGATCGCGGGCCCCCGCCCGGTCGAGGACCTCAGACCCGGCGACATGATCCTGACCCGCGACAGCGGCTACCGCCCGCTGCGCTGGGTGGGCCGCCGCGACCTGAGCCTCGCCGACATCGTCGCGAACCCTGCCTTCCGCCCGGTGCGGATCCGCCAGGGCGCGCTCGGCCCGGCCGAGCCTGCCCGCGACATGCTTGTCTCGCCCCAGCACCGCTTCCTGATCACCGGCGTCGGGGCGGAACTGGTCTCGGGCGAAAGCGAGGTCCTGGTCGCCGCCCTGCATCTCATGGGCCAGCCCGGGATCGAACAGATCGCGCCGCATCAGGGCGTCTGCTATATCCATATCTTCTTTGAAGAGCATGAAATCGTCCGCTCCGACGGCAGCTGGAGCGAAAGCTTCCAGCCCGGCCTCGCCACCATCTCGGCCATCGAGGAAGCCCAGCGCGACGAACTCCTCGCCCTCTTCCCGGACCTCGCAAACCCGGAAGGCCCCGCCACCTACCCGGCCGCCCGTACCTCCCTCAAGCCACACGAAGCAAGAGCCGCGCTGGCGCACTGATAGCTGCATGGCCCCCAAGGGCGGGCTGTCGCCCGGAGTGCCGTCAGAGCATCCTGTCGGCGCTTGCCTCGAAGAGGCTGCGGGCATAGTCGGTCGTCATGCGGGCACCCGCAAGATCGTCGCGCGTCAGTTCCTCGACCGCGCTTCCGTGCTGCATGACGAGTACCCGGTCGCACATATGGTCGATGACGGCGAGGTCATGGCTGACCATCAGGAAGGTCAGGCCCCGTTCGGCGCGGAGGCGGTTGAGGAGGTTCAGTGTTTCGGCCTGCACGGAAGCATCGAGCGCCGAAGTCGGTTCGTCGAGCAGCAGGATTTCAGGTTTCAGCATGAGAGCCCGGGCAATCGCCACACGCTGACGCTGACCGCCTGAGAGCTGGTGGGGGTAGCGGAAGCGGAAGGCCGATGGCAGGCCGACATCGGCCAGAGCCTCCTGCACGCGGCGGTCAGTATCGCCGATGCCGTGGATGGCGAGCGGTTCCGACAGCGCCCGGTCTACCGTATGGCGGGGGTGGAGCGAGCCGTAAGGATCCTGAAACACCATCTGCACGCGGGCGGCAAAGCCACGATCGCGCGGCTCGGGGATCTTTTCGCCCGCAATGCGGATCGCGCCGCCCGTGACCGGGGCGAGGCCGCAGATCGCCCGCAGGATCGTTGACTTGCCTGACCCGCTTTCGCCCACAAGGCCGTAGCTTTCCCGCGCACCGACGGTGAGGCTGACACCCTCGACTGCGCGCACCAGATGGCCCTTGGCGCGGAAATGGACGGTCAGATTGTCGATCTCGATCAAGGACATGTCAAAGTGCCCAGTCGGCGGAGCGGTTCAGTGCCGGAAGCGGTTCGCGCGCGCCGCCGATGCGCGGTAGGCAGTTCAGAAGGCCCTGCGTATAGGGATGTTTCGCCTGCATCAGATCCTTCGCCGCCAGCTCCTCGACCACCTTGCCCTTGTACATCACCAGAACCCGGTCGCAGAACCGCGCGACCAGCCGCAGGTCATGGCTGATGAAGATCAGACCCATGCCCCGGTCGCGCACCAGCGCGTCGAGGATCGACAGGACCTCGGCCTGCACGGTGACGTCGAGCGCCGACGTAGGTTCGTCGGCGATCAGCAGGTCGGGGTTGGGGATCAGCATCATCGCAATCATCACCCGCTGACCCATGCCACCCGACAGTTCGTGCGGATAGGCCTCCATCACTCTTTCCGGGTCACGGATCTGGACAGCGGTTAAGGCCTCGACCGCCTTGGCGCGCGCTTCGGCCTTCGGCATCCGGTCGCGCTGGCGCAGGCCCTCGACCAGTTGCGCGCCGACCTTCATCACCGGGTTCAGCGAATACTTCGGGTCCTGCATGACCATGGCGATCCGGTGGCCGCGGAGCGCCCGCATCGCAGCATCGTCCGCCGCCATCAGGTCCTGACCGTCGAAGACCATCCGGTCAGCCTCGATCCGCCCTGGGTGGCGGATGAGCCTGAGGACGGCACGTCCGGTCATGGTCTTGCCCGAGCCGCTTTCGCCGACAATCCCCAGCCGCTCGCGCCCCAGAGCGAAGGAAACGCCGCGCACGGCCTCGACCAGACCCGCTTCGGTGTCGAAGGTCACGCGCAGGTTCTCGACCGAAAGCAGCGTCATTTGGAGGCGCTCTTCGGATCGAGGACATCGCGCAGACCATCGCCCAGGAGGTTGAACCCGAGCGAGACGATGAAAATCGCAAGCCCCGGCATCGTGGCGACCCACCATTGCTCGAAGAGATATTTGCGCCCGGCCGAGATCATCAGGCCCCATTCTGGCATCGGCGGCTGGACACCGAGGCCGAGGAAGCCGAGGCCAGCGGCGGTCAAGATCACGCCCGCCATGTCGAGCGTCACGCGGATCACGACCGACGGCAGGCACATTGGCATGACATGGCCCCAGATGATGCGCGCCCGCCCCGCCCCCTGCAGGCGCACAGCGGCGATATAGTCGGAATTCCTGACGGTCAGAGTCTCGGCCCGCGCGACGCGGGCATAGGGCGGCCAGGAGGTCAGCGCGATGGCAAGGACGGCGTTCACCATGCCGGGGCCGAGAACGGCGACGAGGGCGAGGGCAAGGATCAGTTTCGGGAAGGCCAGGAAGATGTCGGTGATCCGCATCAGCACCTGATCGACCCAGCCGCCGAAATAGCCTGCGACCGTGCCAATGATCAGGCCAGCGACCGGCGCGGTCAGGATGACGAGCGCCACAATGTAAAGGGTGATGCGGCTGCCGTAGAGAATGCGGCTCAGGATGTCGCGGCCAAACTCGTCAGTGCCAAGCCAGTGGCCCGCGCTGAAGGGCGGGATGAACCGCTCAGACAGGTTCTGCACGATCGGGTCGTGCGGCGCGAGAAGCGGCGCGAAGGCCGCCACCAGCAAAAGCGTCACTGAGATCGCAAGGCCGATCATTGTCAGCGGATTGCGGCGCAGGCGCAGCCAGCTAAGGTAACTCTGCCCCAGTCGTGCCTGCATCCGGGATGAGGGGTTGGGGTCGCGGAGCCATGCGGTGAATGTCGTCATGCGCGCGCCCTCGGGTCGGCCAGCCGGTAGAGAAGATCAGAGAGCATGTTCAGCCCGATATAGACGGCACCCACGACCACGGTGCCGCCCAGAACGGCTGGCATGTCCGCTACCAGCAGCGCGTCGGTGATATAGCGGCCAAGGCCCGGCCAAGCGAAGATCGTCTCTGTAAGCACCGCGCCTTCAAGGAGGAACGCGTAGGAAAGTGCGATCACGGTGATCAGCGGCACCAGCACGTTGCGCATAGCGTGAACCCAGACAACGCGGCGTTCCGGCATGCCCTTGACCCGCGCGGTCGTCACATATTCCTGCCCAAGCTCGTTGATCATGAAGCTGCGGGTCATGCGGCTGATATAAGCCATCGACAGATAGCCCAGAAGGCTCGCGGGCAGGACGATATGCGACAGCGCATTCGCCCACATGTCCCAGCGTCCGGCGATAGCGGTGTCCAGAAGGATCATGCCGGTGGGTTTGTCCACCTCGAAATCGAACATCATCTGATAGGCCGCGTCGAGCCGTCCCGGCCCCGCTACCCACTCAAGCCGACCGTAAAAGACCAGAAGTCCGACTAGCCCGAGCCAGAAGACCGGCATCGAATAGCCGATAAGCCCCACCACCCGCACGATCTGATCGGTCCATGACCCGGGCCGCGTGGCGGCGGCCACACCCGCTGGCACGCCCACCAGAACGCCGATGATCGTCGCAAGCGTCGCAAGCTCCAGCGTCGCGGGGAAATACTGCGCGATGTCGGCGATCACCGGTCGTCCCGTATTGAGCGAGGTGCCGAGATCGCCGTGCAGCGCATCACGGACATAGAGGTAGAACTGCCACCAATAGGGCTCATTCAGCCCGAGTTCTTCACGCAGGGCCTCGATCTGCGCGGCCGAGGCGCGGTCTCCGAGGATCGAGGTCGCCGGGTCGATCGGCACCACGCGGCTGATGATGAAGGTCACGGCCAGAAGGCCGACAAAAGTCACGAAAAGCGTCAGAAGCGTCGCCCCGATCTGGCGGAGCGCTTCCAGGACCCTGTGATGTTCGGGAAGGGATGTATCGGTCATGGGGCATGTAGGCCGCGCGAAGAGGGCTTCGCGCGGCCCGATGACTTATTTCGTGACCAGCCAGTAAGCGGCCGAGTCGGTCGCGCCGCCAGTATGGAAGTCGTTCACATTGGCGCGCAGACCCGTCTGGTAGGCAACCTGGTTGAGGATGATGAAGGGCGCCGTTTCGCGGTGCTTCTTCTGAATCTCCTCATACATCGCCTTGCGCTTGTCACCGTCGCGCTCTTCGACCGCGGCCTGCGTCATCGCATCCAGTTCGCCCGGCTCGTAGGCATTGCGCCAGGCAAGGTAGCCGGTGTTCTTGTCCTCGTCGGCATTGCCTGGGTTCTGCGCGAAGGTCGAGGCATTGGTGTGCGGGTCGGGATAGTCCGGCCCCCAGCTTTGCAGCGTCGCATCATGAAGCCGCCCACGATATTCCTCGAGCTGCTCGGCGCCCTCGCCCACCTTCAGTTCGACCGTGATCCCGGCCTGGCCGAAGGTGTTCTGGATCGACTGGGCCATATCCATCCGGTCATCAGCATTGCGGACCGAAAGGGTGATCTTGGCATCGGTCACACCCGATTCCGCCAGAAGCGCCTTTGCCTTTTCGATGTCGAGCGAATAGGGCACATCATCGAGCGCCCCGAGATAGCCCTTGGGCAGGAAGTTCTGATGCACCACGTTGGTGCCTTTCAGGAACGTGTCGACCATGCCCTGATAATCGATCGCCCAGCGCATGGCTTCGAGGTATTTGAGGTTCTTGTACTGTTCGTGCTTCTGGTTGAAGGCAAGGTAGAACACCTGCCCGCCGACGTCCGACTGGATCTTCACATCAGCATTGCCCGCCAGACCCTCGATATCAGTGGGCGTCAGCTCTCGCGAAATGTCGATATCGCCCTTTTCCAGCATCAGGCGTTGGGTGGCAGCCTCGGGCACGTGCTGCATGAAGACCTTTGCGATCTTCGCATCGCCCCGCCAATGGCCCGGACGGGCTTCCAGCACATAGCCTTCGTTCGGCTTGTAGCTCTTCAGGGTATAGGCCCCCGTCCCGGCCGAATTGGAGTTCAGGTACTCATGCCCCATATCGCCATCCTTCTCGTTCGCCATCACCGTCTCCTTGTCGACGATCGAGGCGACGCCCGCCGTGAGGCAGTTGTAGAGGAAGGTTGGCGCATAGGGCTTGTCGGTCTTCAGGGTCACCGTCTCGCCGTCCGAAGTGACCATCTGATCGACATTCTCGGCAGTCCAGCCGAACTGGCCGAGGATGAAGGAGGGCGTCTTGTTCAGCTTGATCGCCCGCTGCAGCGAGAAGGCCGCATCCTCCGCCCGGACTGGATTGCCGGAGGCAAAGGTCACGCCCGGCCGGATGTGGAACGTATAGGTCACGCCATCGTCGGCGACCGACCAGGTGTCGGACAGCCCGGGCACCATCTCTCCCGTGGTCGGATCAAGCTCGACCAGACCGTCATAGGTGTTGTTGTTCAGGTCGAGGCCGGAAAATTCGTAGGCCTCCGCCGGGTCGAGCGAGACGATATCGTCGATCGCATCGGCGATGACGAGCGTATCGGCAGGCGTTTCCGCCAGAAGCGCGGCAGGCGCCGCACCAAGCAGGAGACCGGCAAGCGCAGCGGCCCCGAACCGCCGAAGGGTCGGATCCAGTAGCATCAGTAACTCCCTGTTTTCGTTGCTTGTTTCAGAACTGACCTTCTAACATGCCAGATTCCTTGACTGATTGGGCAGCTTCTGGCCTATGTTGTCAAGCGCTGCGACGCGGTTTGCGGCGGATCAGTACAAAAATTTGTGGAGCCCCGATGCCCCCCTCCCCGTCCGAGACCTTCCGGCAACTGCATGAAGCTACCTCCGCCCATGGCGGCGCCCGGCTTTTTACCGTCAGCCGAATCGACTACGACGCCCAGCTGTCGCGCCGTGCCTATACCTCGCACCCCGCCGAATATCCGGTGAGCGGCACCAAGCCGATGGTGATCGACGGCTGGGGCCGCCAGGTGATCGAGGACCAGAAAACCTTCGTCGCCAATACGACCGACGGCTTCTCGCCCTATTTCCCCGACCATCCGCTGATCAATGCGCTGGGGTGCCAGTCGGCGATCAATATCCCGGTGGTCGAGGGTGGAAAGGTCGTCGGCACCGTCAATCTCCTTGATGTCGAGAACCATTTCACGCCCGACCGCGTGGCGGCCTTCGAAGCGCTCGTTGACCGCGAACGCCCCGCGCTCGTGGCGGCGCTCGAGGCCATGCCGCTCTGACCATCTGCCCGGCGCGCGCGGCCCCTTGCAGCCGCCCGCGGCACGGCGTCATATGTGCCCATCAGGGGGCAGATGATGACCGACCGCCAGAACAGCCGTTCCCATCTTTTCTATCAGACCGACCATCCCCGACCGGTGCTCGACCGCGCCGAGGGCATCTATATGTGGGATGTGGACGGCAACCGGTTCATCGACGGCTCGTCCGGTGCGATGGTCTGCAATATCGGCCATTCCAATCCGTATGTGCTCGACGCGATGCGCCGCCAGATGGACCGTTCGACCTTCGGCTATCGTCTCCATTTCGTCACCGAAGCGTCTGAGGCGCTGGCCGCAAAGACGGTCGAACTTGCCTGGCCCGGCATGGACCGGGTGTTCTTCGTGTCCGGCGGGTCGGAGGCG
The DNA here is from genome assembly GCF_026626305.1 of Frigidibacter sp. RF13. Taxonomy (GTDB): domain Bacteria; phylum Pseudomonadota; class Alphaproteobacteria; order Rhodobacterales; family Rhodobacteraceae; genus TMP-24. Next base: position 791,219 of record NZ_JAPNUE010000001.1, read on the forward strand.
GTGGAATCGGCCCTGAAGCTCGCCCGCCAATATGCGGTCGCGAGCGGCGAGGACCGCCGCTGGAAGGTGATCTCGCGCTGGCCCTCCTATCATGGCTGCACGCTCGGGGCGCTTGCGATCTCGGGCTATGACGCTCTCGCCGATCCGTTCCGCCCGATGATGCAGGCGATGCCCAAGGTGCCTGCGCCCCGCGCCTGGCTCGACGGGCTCGACCCGACCGATCCGGCAACCGGGCGCCACTATGCCGAACAACTCGACGCGAAGATCCGCGAGCAAGGCCCCGACACGGTCCTGGCCTTCATCCTCGAGCCCGTCGGCGGTGCCTCGACCGGCGCGCTGGTGCCGCCCGCGGGCTATATGGAGGCGGTGCGCGAGGTCTGCGACCGCCACGGCGTGCTTCTCATCCATGACGAGGTCATGTCGGGTGGCGGCCGCACCGGGCGCTTCTTCGGTGGCCAGAACTGGGCGGCCGCGCCCGATATACTTGCCATCTCGAAGGGTTTCGGCGCGGGCTATGTTCCCTTGGGCGCGATTGTCGCGCGCGGCGACATCGTCGATCGGGTGGTCGAGAAGGGCGGCTTCCTCCACGGCTTCACCTATGCAGGCAACCCCTTGGCCTGCGCCACCGGCCTCGCCGTAATCGAGGAGATCGAGCGTCAGGGCATGATGGCCAACGCCGTCTCGACCGGCACGATTCTGAAGGCGGGGCTGGAACGTCTTATGGACCGTTTCCCCTTCATCGGCGATGTACGGGGCATGGGAATGCTTCTGGCCTTCGAACTGGTCGCCGACCGCGCGACGAAAGAACCGCTACCGCCCGCCTTCAAGGCCTTCGACCGGCTGACCGAGGCAGCCTATCAGCGCGGCCTCATCATCTACCCCCGCCGCTCGCGCGGCGGATATGCGGGCGATCATCTGATCGTCGCCCCACCGATGATCACCACGCCCGCACAGGTCGAAGAGCTTCTCGGCCTCCTGACCGAGGCGCTCGCTGCCTTCGGGAACGAGATGGAAAAGGCAGGCATCAAATGCATCTGACCCCTGCCTCCTCTTCCGTTTCCAAATATCCTCGGGGGAGCGCGAGGGGGCAGAAAGCCCCCTCGCTCCGCCGTCTGGAACTCGCGCCATGAGCAAGATCATCCTTTCCTGCGCCATCACCGGCTCGATCCACACACCCTCGATGTCACCGCACCTTCCGGTGACGGGCGAAGAGATCGCGCGCGCGGCCATTGACGCGGCCGAGGCAGGTGCCGCAATCCTGCATCTTCATGCCCGCGATCCGGCGAACGGCCGCCCCTCGGCCGACCCCGGCCATTGGGCGGGGTTCCTGCCAGCCATCCATGTGGGCACCGATGCGGTGATCAACATGACCACGGGCGGCTCGGCGGTGATGACGCTCGACCAGCGGCTCGCCGCGCCGCTGCGCTTCCGGCCCGAGATGTGCAGCCTGAACATGGGCACGATGAATTTCGCGCTCTATCCGATGGCCAGGCGGATCAGGGACTGGAAACATGACTGGGAAAAATCCTTTCTCGATAATTCAGACGATCTGGTTTTCAAGAACACCCCCAAGGATATAGCACATGTCCTTAAAGTAATGGGCGAAGACCGCGGCGCTCGGTTCGAGTTCGAATGCTACGACATCGGCCATCTGACGATGCTCCAGCATTTCGTCCAGCGCGGCGCGGTGAAACCGCCCTTCTACCTTCAGTTCGTCTTCGGCGTCCTCGGCGGAATGGCCGCGGAACCCGACACGCTGACCCACCTCAAACGCACCGCCGACCGGATGTTCGGCGCGGACTATCACTTCTCGGTCCTCGCCGCCGGTCGTTCTCAGATCCCGATGGCGACGATGGCCGCTGCGATGGGGGGCCATGTGCGCGTCGGACTTGAGGACAATCTCTACATCTCCAAAGGCGTGTTGGCCGAATCGAACGCCCAGCAGGTCCGGCTGATCCGGACCATCGTCGAGGGGCTCGGGCGCGAGGTCGCGACGCCCGCCGAGGCACGCGCGCTTCTCGGTCTGAAAGGCAAGGAGGCGGTTACGCTATGACCGGCAGCGGAGCCACCGCGATCACCACGCGCCGTGCACGGGCAGAAGACGTTCCTCTTGTTCGCGCCATGCTTCAGGCCGTGTCCGATCACGAGGGCGGCCCTCAGGTCGCCTCCGAAGAGGCGCTCCTCGCGGGCGGGTTTGGCGAGCGGCCGCTTTTTCAGGCGCTCATCGCCCACGAGGCGGGCGAAGACATCGGCATGATCCTCTATTTCCCGGAATATTCCACTCACCGCGGCGAGCCCGGCCTGTTCGTTCAGGACCTGTTCGTCGCGCCCGGCGCCCGCGGCCGCGGGCTTGGGCGGCTGCTTCTGAAGGCCGCGATGGAGGAGCAGGACTGGGGCGCCCGTTATGTGACCCTTGGTGTCGATCCGGAGAACCGCATGGCACTCGATTTCTACGAGATGCTCGGTTTCCGCCGCCGCAAGTACCGGCTCCTCCTCCTCGATGGCGCGCCGCTCGCCCGCCTCTGCCGCTGAGCGGCTGCGTCAGGCGTTCTGATCGATCAGATAGCGGTAGGACAAGGGAATGGCCGCGGCGCCGAGCGAGCGGGCGAGCGGCCCGATCGTGCCTTCGCGGATCGAAAGTGGCCCGACGCCCGCCAGATCGAGCCGGTGGTAATGCTCGTGCGTTCGGCGCGCCAATTCGGCGCGGACTGACGCCGGCATCCAGCCGTCGATCAAGACCGCCTCCAGCTCGATCAGCGTTGCCGCCGACAGCGAGGCCCAGGCAAGCCCCGCCGCCGCCCGATCCATCCAGTCCGAGAGAATCCCTTCCCGGAACGGCCAGTGGTCGGGCTTTTCCCACAGAATGTTTGCACTTTCGCCGCCCGCCTCGATCTGATCGGCAAGCGCCGACATCGAGGCGACCGACAGAAGGCGCTGCATCCGTCCGTCAGGCCCGGGCACCGGCATCGGGCCAACACCCGCGGCATTGCCGGTCCGGCCGAGGTGCAACTGGCCGTTCAGCACCAGCCCGCCGCCGATGAAAGTACCGAAATAGAAATAAAGGAAGTCCTTGGGCCGGTCGCCGGTGCCAAACACCAGTTCCGCCCGGCAGGCAGATGTCGCATCGTTCTGGACATGGACGGGAAGGCTGGTCGCCTCGGCAAGCTCAGCCTGTATGTCGCGTGATCGCCAGGCATCCATCTCAGCCTGCGGCGCACCGATGATTTCCACCCAGCTCCAGAGCTGGAAGGGCATCGCCACGCCCAGCCCACCGATCCGGGCCCGTCCGTCTGCAGAAAGCGCCCTCGTTACCTGTGGCAGCGCTTCACGCACGAAGGCCACGATCGTGTCGGGCGTCGGATAGCGATAGACCTTTCTGCTCATCGCGCGCTCGCGCCCCAGGAAATCCACCAGCGACAGATCAGCCGACCGCCGCCCGATCTTCAGCCCCAGAAAGAAGGCGCCGTCGGGATTGAGCGACATCGGCACCGACGGCTGGCCGATCCGGCCCCGGACAGGCTCGCCCCGGACCAGCAGCCCATCCTGTTCGAGCTGCCGCATAATGACCGACACGGTCTGTGCCGAGAGGCCCGTCATGCGCGCGATATCAGATTTGGCGAGCGCCCCCTCGCCCCGCACCAGCGACAGGACCAGCCGTTCGTTGTGCGCGCGCATGCCCGAGGCATTCGAGCCTCTGAGGGCGACGAACTCGGTTACGGACCGTTCAGTACTTGCGTCTGTCATCGTCTGGCCTGTTCAGGGGCAAAACCGCCGAAACCATACCCCGGCGCGTTCGGCGGTGTAGCGGGGCCCGGCCCGGCGCAGCAAGGGCGCGCAAATTTGCTGTTCGAGATCATTTCCCCGCCGCGTCCGATCCACGCATTGGCCTTTAACCTGCGCGGCGTCATGGCTTCTGTCAATAATAATTCATTCTGATTTATTTAAGTTGACGCGGCCGCGCGAATCGGTTTCCCTATAGGCATCGCCGGGGGCCTGCGACATCCGGACGATCAATACATGATCAATGCTCAGGGGCGCTCGCCCTTCTCTCGGGAGGATAATATGACGTTCAAGACCACCGCGCTCATGGGGGCCGCTGCCCTCGCGCTCACCGCGGGCGCTGCTTCGGCCGCCGATCTCGCCTGCCTCATCACCAAGAACAACACCAACCCCTTCTTCGTGAAGATGAAGGAAGGCGCCGAAGCGGCCGCGACCGCCGCCGGCCTCGACTTCCAGGCCTATGCCGGTGAAAAGGACGGCGACGCCGCCCCGCAGATCACCGCGATCGAAAACTGCATGGCCGCCGGCGCAAAGGGGATCCTGATCACTGCCTCGAACGACAGCGTCATCCCGGCGCTGAAGGACGCCCGCGCAGCCGGCATCCTCGTCATCGCGCTCGACACGCCGATTGCCGATCCCGAAGCCCAGGACATGACCTTCGCCACCGACAATTTCGAGGCGGGCCTGCGCATCGGCAAATGGGCCGCAGGCAAGCTCGGCGCTGACGGCGTCGCCAATGCGAAGATCGCCATGCTCGACATCAACAAGGACAATATCTCGGTCGACGTCGCCCGCGACACTGGCTTCCTCGTCGGCTTCGGCATCGAGGTTCCGGATCTCTCCGTGATGGGTTCGGAAAACGACCCGCGCGTCATCGGCCATGAATCCTCGGACGCGAACCCCGAAGGCGGCCTCCGCGCGATGGAAACGCTTCTGGCCAAGGATCCCGACATCAACGTCGTCTACACGATCAACGAACCCGCCGCCGAAGGTGCCTACCAGGCACTGAAGAATGCAGGCAAGGAAGGCCAGGCGATCATCGTTTCCGTCGACGGCGGCTGCCCCGGCGTCGCCTCGGTCAAGTCGGGCGTGATCGGCGCCACCTCGCAGCAATATCCGCTGCTGATGGCCTCGAAGGGCATCGAGGCGATCGCGGCCTACGCCGCCGACGGCACCAAGCCCGCCGCCTCCGAAGGCCTGTCCTTCTTCAACACCGGTGTGAACCTCGTCACCGACCAGCCGGTCGAGGGCGTCGAATCGATCGACTCCACAAAGGGCACCGAACTCTGCTGGGGCTGAGGTTCGTCACGAGTGGCTTGATATGTGGAAGGGCGGCTTTACAGTCGCCCTTCTTCACAAGGCGCGCGCCCTGACCGGCATGCGCCCGGCAGGGGAAGATTGACATGAGCACACCAGACGCGCCGACGAAGACCATTTCCGATTTCGAATCCACCCTCAACCGCGCCGACGCGGCGGTGGCCTCATTCGAACAGGACGACCGCACCTTCATCCACGTCTTGCGCAATTTCCTCAGGCGCAATCCGACGATGATCCCGGCGCTTGTGCTTCTGATCTCGATCGCCGCCTTCTCGATCGTCGCGCCGCGCTTCTTCGGCATCGGCGCCCTGTCGACGGTTCTGAAGCAGGTGACGGTCACCGGCTTCGTCGCCCTTGCCCAGACGTTGATCATTCTGACCGCCGGCATCGACCTTTCCGTTGGCGCGATCCTCGTCGTTTCCTCGCTCGTGATGGGCAACCTCGCCATCGGCGGCACGCCCGTCCTGATCGCGGTCGCCATCGGCATCGCGACCGGCGGCGTGATGGGGCTCGCAAACGGCCTCCTCGTCGCGCGCGTCAAGCTGCCGCCCTTCATCGTGACGCTCGGCACGCTGTCGGTCTTCACTTCGCTGAAGCTCTGGTATTCGCAGTCGGAGTCGATCCGCAATGCCGATATCGTCGACAAATCGCCCGGCCTCCTCTGGTTCGGCCAGGGCTACAACATCGCTGGCGCCTCGATCTCCTATGGCGGCATTACGCTGATCCTATTGGCGGGACTTCTCTGGTATGTCCTGAACCACACCGCCTGGGGCCGTCACGTTCATGCAGTGGGCGATGATCCCGACGCCGCGATGCTCTCGGGCATCCATGTCGACCGCACGCTCATATCCGTCTACGCCGTCGCAGGCCTGATCTGCGGCTTCGCCGCTTGGATCGCCATCGGCCGCGTAGGGTCCGTCTCGCCCATCGCGTTCGAGACGGTGAACCTCGGCTCGATCACCGCCGTGGTGATCGGCGGCACCTCACTCTTCGGCGGGCGCGGCTCGATTGTCGGCTCCGTCCTCGGCGCCTTCATCGTCGGCGTCTTCAACACCGGCCTCTCGCTCGCCGGGGTGGACGATTACTGGCAGATGTTCGCGGCAGGCTGCCTCGTCATCATCGCGGTAGCACTCGACCAATGGCTGCGGAGGGCCTCGCAATGACCGTGAAACCGATCCTCAGCGCCCGTGGCCTGATGAAGCGTTATGGCACCGTGGTGGCCATGAACGGCGCCGACTTCGAGCTGATGCCTAACGAGATCATCGCGGTCATCGGCGACAATGGCGCGGGCAAGTCGACGCTGATCAAGGCGCTGTCCGGCGCGGTGGCGCCCGACCACGGCACGATCGAGCTGGACGGCAAGCCCGTCCACTTCCGCTCCCCCGACGAGGCGCGCCAGGCCGGGATCGAGACGGTCTACCAGAACCTCGCCCTCTCGCCCGCGCTCTCGATCGCCGACAACATGTTCCTCGGCCGTGAATGGCGGGCGCCGGGCGTGATGGGCAGCCTCTTTCGCAAGATGGACCGGACGCGGATGGAACAATTCGCCCGCGACAAGCTCAGCGAACTGGGCCTGATGACCATCCAGGACATAACCCAGCCGGTCGAAACGCTCTCGGGCGGCCAGCGGCAGGGCGTGGCAGTGGCCCGCGCCGCGGCCTTCGGCTCGAAAGTGGTGATCCTCGACGAACCGACCGCCGCGCTTGGCGTGAAGGAAAGCCGCCGGGTGCTGGAACTCATCCGCGACGTCCGGGCGCGCGGCATCCCGATCATCCTCATCTCCCACAACATGCCGCATGTGTTCGAGGTCGCCGACCGCATCCACATCCACCGGCTGGGCCGCCGGCTCTGCGTCATCGACCCCAAGGAATATACGATGGCCGATGCAGTCGCTTTCATGACCGGCGCCAAACTGCCCGACGGCATGGACGCGGACGCCGCATGACGCCCGAGGCGCTGGCCGATCTGATCCGGACCCGCGCCGAAGCTGCCAGCGGCGCCCGCTTTCTCGCGGGCCTCGCCGGCCCCCCCGGTTCGGGCAAATCGACGCTTGCCGCCGATCTGGCGCGGCACCTCGGCGAGATGGCAAAGGTCGTACCGATGGACGGGTTCCATTATGACGACAGGCTTCTGGCTATGCTCGGGCTCTCCAGCCGGAAGGGCGCGCCGGAAACCTTCGACGCCGCAGGTTTTCTGCACCTCCTCGCCCGTCTCAGGACAGAGGTGCGCGTCGCCATCCCGATCTTCGACCGGGGCATGGAATTGTCCCGTGCCGCCGCCGATCTGGTGACCGAGGATCACCGGATCCTGATCGTCGAGGGCAATTACCTCCTCCTTGACGAAGCGCCATGGCGCGACATCAGGCGCCGCCTTGACCTGACAATCATGCTGGACCCGCCGGAGGAGGAGCTTCTCCGCCGCCTTCGCGCTCGCTGGGCGCACTACGGGCGGTCGGAAGCCGCTGCAGAAGACTGGATCGCCACCAATGACCTGCCGAACATCCGCCGCGTCCGCGACGGGTCGGGACCGGCGGATATCGTGCTGCCCTGATCCGCCTCTACGCCGAAGGTCGTAGACCCCTGCCCCGCCTCCACCCTTGACCTGCGCCGCGCGAGGCTGAAGCATGGCCACGATCAGAGGAGGCACCGTGACCACCGTTCCCGCCAGCATCGACGAGGTCGCGGCCCTCCTCGACCGGCAAGGCTATGTGGCCGACCGCGCGCTCGCCACTGTCACCTTCCTCGCCCTCCGCCTCGGCCGTCCGCTCTTCCTCGAAGGCGAGGCGGGCGTCGGCAAGACCGAGATCGCCAAGGCCATTGCCCAGGCGCTCGGCCGCCGCCTGATCCGGCTGCAATGCTACGAAGGGCTCGATCAGGCCTCCGCCGTCTGCGACTGGAACTTCGCCGCCCAGATGATCGCCATCCGCAGCGCCGAGGCCCAGGGCGGCGCCGACCGGCAGGCGCTCCGCGCCGAGCTATTCACCGAGGACTATCTGATCGAACGCCCGCTCCTCGCCGCGATGCGCCCCCAGCCGGGCGGGGCGCCGGTCCTGCTGATCGACGAGATCGACCGCACCGACGAGCCGTTCGAAGCCTTCCTTCTGGAAGCACTGTCGGACTTCCAAGTCACGATCCCGGAACTCGGTACCATCCGCGCGCCGGAACCGCCAATCGTCATCCTCACCTCGAACCGCACGCGCGAGATCCATGACGCACTGAAACGCCGCTGCCTCTATCACTGGGTCGATTACCCTGCCTTCGACCGCGAAATGGCGATAGTGCAGGCCCGCGCCCCCGAGGCAACCGAAAGCCTCAGCCGCGAGATCGTAGCCTTTGTCCAAAGGCTCCGCACCGAGGACCTCTTCAAACGCCCGGGCGTCGCCGAAACCATCGACTGGGCCAAATGCCTCCTCGCGCTCGACGTGATCGCCCTCTCGCCCGAGGTAATCGCCGACACCCTGGGCGCGATCCTGAAATATCAGGACGACATCCAGAAGATCGCCGGATCGGAGGCCGCGCGATTGCTGAACGAGGCGCGCGCGGAGTTGAATCAGTTATGAACTTTAGCAACGAGGCACTTGTCAGCCGCTCCACGATCGCTTCGGGTCGCGCGCTTCTTTCCCTCTGTGGAGCGAAGCTGTTAATTCACTATCTCGATGTCGATCTGGCTGGATTGAATCTGCTCGGTGTGGGAATCACAGAGGAACAAGCTAGCGCGGCGTCGCTTTGGATCATCCTGACGCTCTGGATAGGGCTTCTTGTCAATTGGCTTTGCGACCTCACCAGCTTGGGGCGCTGGAACGCAGCAATGACGGAGAAGGGCGTCGAGACCATGTTTCCCGGCGGCGGGCGTATCAAAGGACGACTCGTGTTTGTCGCTGAAGAGCTCGAAGAACTGCTTGAGGACAACAGGAAGGGCTCTCCAACTGATACAGGGCAGCTTGCGAGCATAGCAGCGGAACTTCGCCGTTTAGAGAAATCCAGATGGATATTTAGTAAAGTTGCGTGGCTTTATGTCGTCGGTTGGTCGTTCGCCGTTCCTACGCTCTGTGCGATTTGGGCTGCGTTTCTTGTGTCCTGTAGGACTTAGGCATTGCCGCCGTCAGGAATTTCACTCCCCGACATCCCCGAAGACGGCAAGCTTGCCGCCAATATCACCCATTTCGCCCGCGCCCTCAGAAAGGCCGGTCTGCGCCTCGGCCCCGGCCGGGTCCTCGGCGCGATCCGCGCGGTCGCGGCGGCAGGCTTCACCGACCGGCGGGATTTCTACTGGACGCTGCACGCCTCGTTCGTCTCGCGCCCCGAGGATCGCGCCGTCTTTGCCCAGACCTTCCGCCTCTTCTGGCGCGATCCGCGCTATCTGGAACAGATGATGAGCCTCCTGCTGCCCTCGATCCGCGGCACGCAGGAAGACCGCAAGGCAGCCGCTGCGGAAAAACGCGCGGCGGCGGCGCTGCTCGACGGGATGATCGCCGAAGGCATCGAGGCCCCGCCCGCACCCGAAGAAGAGCTGCAGATCGAAGGTGACGCGACCGGCACGTCCTCGGGCGAAGAGCGGCTTCGCACGCTCGATTTCGAACAGATGACACCCGCCGAGATGGCCGAGGCCCGTCGGATGATCGCGCGGCTTCGCCTGCCGGTCCCGCCGCTCGCCTCGCGCCGCACCTCACCCGACGCGCGCGGCCCGATCGCGGACTGGCGCCGGACGATCGCGCTGAGCCTCCGGCGCGGCGGCCAGATCGGCACGCTCGCCACCCGCAGGCGGCGGGAACGTCAGCCCAATCTCGTGGTCCTGTGCGACATATCGGGGTCGATGTCGCATTACAGCCGCATGGTCCTGCATTTCCTGCATGCGGTCGCGAACGAACGGGGCGCGGGCGGCTGGGCAAAAGTCCACGCCTTTACCTTCGGCACGCGGCTCACGAACATCACCCGCCATCTCGCGCGACGCGATGTCGATCAGGCGCTGGCGGCGGCAGGCGCCGAGGCGCAGGACTGGCAGGGCGGCACACGGATCGGCGGCTGCCTGCATGCCTTCAACCGCGACTGGTCGCGCCGCGTGGTGGGACAGGGCGCGGTGGTTCTTCTGATCACCGATGGGCTCGACCGCGATCCGGCGAGCGATCTCGCCCGGGAAATGGAACGGCTGCATCTCGCCAGCCGCCGCCTCGTCTGGATCAATCCGCTCCTGCGCTTTCAGGGCTTCGCCCCCCGCGCGCGTGGCATTGCCACCATGCTACCCCATGTCGACACGCTGATCGCCGGCCATTCGGTCGCCTCTCTCGCCGCGCTCGGTGCCGCGCTTTCCGCCTCAGCGGGCACTGGCGAGAAGGACCGGCTGATGACCCTCTTGCGCCCCTGACCGCCGCCGCCACTTTCGACCTTTTGGCAGTGGCGCGGCGCGCCGTCCCGGATCATAGTCTCCCCATGTCGACCGCCGATCATGACCAGATTCCCGAACGCGCGCTTGCCTGGTACCGGGCTGGCACGGGTGCCGTCCTTGCAACCGTTGTCGAGACCTGGGGCTCCGCCCCGCGCCCGGCCGGATCACAACTTGCAGTCTCCGGGACGGGCGAAATGGCAGGTTCGGTCTCTGGCGGTTGCGTCGAGGGCGCCGTGGTCGCCGAGGCGCTTGAGGCGCTGCAGGACGGCAAACCGCGCCTTCTGACCTTCGGGGTCGCCGACGAGGATGCGTTCGCGGTGGGTCTTGCCTGCGGCGGCACCATCCGCGTGCTGGTCGAGCCGGTGGGCAAGGCCATGCCTGAAGGCCTCTTGGCCGACATCGTCGCGGCCCGCGCCGCACGTCTGCCGCGCGCCTATGTGGTGAACCTCGAGAGCTGGTCGCGCAGGCTCGCAGGGCCGGACGGGCCGCTCGCCGCCCGCTTCCGCGCCGACCAGTCGGGGGTGGACGAGGCTGACTTCACGGTAATCCACAATCCACCACTGCGCATGGCTGTCGTCGGTGCGGTTCATATCGCCCAGGCGCTCTTGCCGCTTGCCCGCGCCTGCGGCTACGACCCGCTGCTCATAGACCCGCGCGAGGCCTTCGGCTCGCCTGCGCGCTTTCCCGGCGAACGGCTCAGTCAGGACTGGCCGGACGAGGCCTTGCGCTCCTTCGGCCTCGACGCGCGCACCGCTGTCGTGACGCTGACCCATGATCCGAAGCTTGACGATCCGGCGATCCGCGCGGCGCTCCGCTCCGACATCTTCTACCTCGGTTGCCTAGGCTCCACCCGCACCCATGCGAAGCGCGTGGCGCGCCTGACGGACGCGGGCTTCACCGAAGCTGAAATCGCCCGCATCCATGCCCCCGTCGGTCTTGATATCGGCGCGAAGAGCCCCGGCGAGATCGCGGTGGCGATCATGGCGGAAGTCACCGCGGCGCTGAGACGCCCCGCACGGCACGAGACATGAAGTTCGGCCCACGACCGGTCGAGGCGACTCTGGGCGCGATCCTCGCGCATTCGATGAAGCTCGGCGACCGGAAGCTGGCGAAGGGCACACTCATTGAAGCTGAGCAGATTTCGGAGCTTCGCGCGCATGGCATTCAGACAGTGACAGTCGCGCAACTTGAACCGGGGGACGTGGGTGAGGATGAGGCAGCAAGCAGGCTAGCGGCCGCGTTGGTCCCCGCGCCCGCAGAGGTAGGCCTGCGCCTCACGCAGCCCCATGCCGGCCGTGTCAATCTGGTGGCGGACCGGCCAGGGATCGTTGCGCTTGATGAAGCCGGGCTTCATACGCTGAACCGCACCGATCCGGCGATCACGCTCGCAACCCTGCCCAATCATGCCCGGGTCGCGCCCGGAACGCTGGTTGGAACCGTCAAGATCATCTCCTATGCCGTCGCGGGTCCGGTCCTTGAAGTCGCAGCCGAGAGCGCCCGCGCCGCGATCCGGGTGCGCCCGGTCGTGCTGCGCTCTGCCGCCCTCATCTTGACGCGCGCCCCGGGGGATGACCCGAAACTTGCCGCGAAGGGTCGCGAAGCGGTGCGCAAGCGGCTGACAGCCCTCGGGATCGACCTCAGCGGGGCCGTCGAGGTCCCGCATGAGGAGAGGGCGTTGTCTGAGGCTATCAGCGCCTGCGATGCGGCGCTGATCCTGATCCTCACCGGCGCCGCCACCTCTGATCTTCACGACACCGCGCCTCAGGCGCTGCGCCGCGCGGGGGGGCATGTGGCGCGGTTCGGCATGCCGGTCGATCCCGGCAACCTGCTCTTCCACGGCACTCTGCGCGGCCGTCCGGTGATCGGCCTGCCCGGCTGCGCCCGCTCACCCGCGCTCAATGGCGCGGACTGGGTTCTAGAGAGGCTCGCCTGTGGCCTTGCCGTTACCGACGAGGATATTGCGACTATGGGTGTGGGCGGCCTCCTGAAGGAGATCCCGACCCGCCCGCTCCCCCGCGACCGGGGTGCGGCGCGCGGCGGCTAATCATTCTGACACAGCCATGAACGACATCCTGTCCCGCGCCTATGAGCCCAGCGATTTCGACCGTTGCCTGTCGATCTTCGACGGCAACCTGCCCGATTTCTTCGATCCGACGGAACGGGCGGAATTCATCCAGTTCCTGCATGACACCGCAACGTGGGCGGCGCCCTATCTGGTGCTGGAGTTCGACGGGCTGGTGATCGCCTGCGGTGGGCTGGAAAGAGCCCCCGGCAGCCGCTGCGCAGGCCTTTCCTGGGGTATGGTGGATCGCCCGCTTCACGGAACGGGACTTGGCACGCAGCTGACCGAGGCGCGCCTCGCACTGGCCCGCGCCCTTCCCGGGATCGACGAGGTCATCCTCTCCACGAGCCAGCACACGCGCGGCTTCTATGAGAGGTTCGGTTTTGCTGTCACGCAGATCACGCGCGACGGGTTCGGCCAGGGCCTCGACCGCTGCGACATGCGCCTTAGTCTGGCATAGCGGCGCCGTCATCTCGGGCGCGGCGGGTTGCATCCGGACCTTTCCGGTCCGCTATCCCAGCAGAAATGCCGCCAGTTCCTCAGCCCGGAGCGGTTTTTGCAACAGCCCCCACTGCGCCGCGCGTCGTTCGACCTCGGTCGAGCGGTTGGCGCTGATCAGACGCGCCCGGACGGGACCATAGGCCGCGCTCAGAGCCTCCAGGCAGCTTGCGCCGTCCATTCCTGTGCCGAGATGAAAGTCAGCGAGGAAGTGATCCGGCACCACGCCCATGTCTGCGACAAGTGCGAGCGCCTCTTCCCCGGTTGCGACATCGATCACGCTGAAACCCCATTTTTCCAGAAGCAGCGACAGGGCACGCCGCACGCCTTCGTCATTCTCGATCAGACAGACGATCTGGCCGCCCGGCGCCTCTGCCGGCGCGGCCCAGCCTGCGCCGGTGTGCGCCCCGGCAGAAGCCAGCGCGGTCAAGGGCAGCGTGAGCGCAAAGCAGGTACCCTGCCCGACCTCCGAAGCAAGATCGAGCGGGTGGCCGAGGATCGCCGCCGCCCGCTCGACGATGGCGAGGCCGAGCCCCATGCCCTCCGACGCCGAAGCACGGCCGCCAATGCGGTGAAATTCGCGGAAGATGCTGGCGTGTTCCGCCTCGGGAATGCCGGGGCCGGTGTCGCGCACCTCGACCCGCACGGTGCCAGGGCCGCGCCGGACCCCCACCAGCACCCTGCCCTGCAAGGTATAGCGGATCGCGTTGCCGATCAGGTTCTGCAGAATGCGCCGCAGGTAAGTGGCGTCGCTTTCGACCATCGCAGAGGTCGGCACGATCCGGAAATCGAGGCCCTTGCGCGCGGCAAGCGGCGCGAATTCGTCCGAGAGCTGGCGCAGGAGGCGTCCAAGATCGACAGGGCCGGGGTCGATCGCCACGCGGCCCGCCTCGAGCCGCGAAATATCAAGAAGCGCCTCCAGAATCTGCTCGACGCTGCCAAGCGCATTCTGCGCCTTTTCAAGGGCGCCAGACGCGGCCCTGTCGCCCGTCGTCCCGTCGGCGGCAGCGGCCATGAAGAGTTTGGCAGCGGAGAGGGGTTGCAGCAGGTCATGGCTCGCCGCCGCGACGAAGCGCGCGCGCGCCGCATTGGCGCGCTCGGCCTCCTCAAGCGCGCGGGCCAGATCCTCCGTCCGGTCCTGCACCCTCTGTTCCAACGTCTCCTTCGCCTCGGAGATCGCGCGTAGCGCCGACCGTTCGGTGCTGATGTCGGTCACGCTCATCACAAAGCCCCGGTCAGGCATTTCCTCGGCAAAGACCGCAAGAACCGTCTCCGAGCCGCGTGCGAGCTCGAAGGTCAACGCAGGGCGCGGCTCTTCTGACGCGACCCAGGCGAGAAGCCGGTCGAGTTCGAAACCGCCGCCGAACCGGACCTCGGTGCCAAGCGCTGTGACGAGGCTGCCGAACCCGGCGCCAAGGCGCAACCGGCCGACCGGTATCGACAAAAGATCCGCCAGCTGGCGGTTCCAGCCCAAAAGCCGCCGCTCCCGGTCGAAGATGCCGACCCCCTGCCCCAGATGGTCAAGCGTCGCCCGGATGATACGCGCCTGTTCGTCGAGAAGCTTGCCGCGTTCCTGCCGTTCCAGCCGGATGATTTCCGTTACGTCGGTCTGGATGATGACGGTACCGCCGTCGGGCGTACGATGTTCGGAGACCTGAACCCAGCGGTCGCCCGTCAACGGCACGGTGAAGATCACATGCCGGTCGCCATGGCGTCGCAGACGCCGTTCGGCCCAGGCTGCCGCGCTGACGCCCGGCTCGCGCGCAAGGTCGGCTGACGCGCTGACCAGTGCCACATAGTCGGTGAAGGGAAGGCCCGGACGCAGCGCCTGCTGGATATCGCCAAGCTGCATCCCGAAGCGCGAGTTGCACAGGACAAGCCGCTCGTCTGCACCGAAAAGCGCGAAGCCTTCCTGTACCGTCTCGATCGCATTGGCGAGGTTCTGGCGCGCCGCCTCTGCCTCGCGCGTTGCGGCAGCCAGAAGGGCGTTCGAGCCGTTGAGAAGGTCAAGCGCCCGTTCCAGTTCGCGCGTGCGTTCACGCACCTGATCTTCCAGCATCACCGCACGCTGGAACTGCGCATAGGCGGCGCCGCCGTCGTCAGTTGCCTGCTCCACCCGCCGCATCAGCACCTCGGCGATTTGGATCAGCTTTTCACGCTGCCGTTCCGGCGGGTCCGCAGGATTGACGAGTGAGAGCGTCATGGCGCGCCCTCCTCAGGTGGATAGATCGCCACACCGGTCATCGTCTGGTTCACGTGCATGGCGCCCAGCTGTTCACCATAGGTCGAAAAGCCCACGACCCGGTGGCGACGGAGAAGGTCGGACAGGCGGCCGAAGGCCTGTTTCTCCTGCGCCTCGATCCGACGCAGCACGCAGTCGCAGGCCAGGATCGCAGCCGGAGGTTCCCGTTGCCCGAGCGCGTCAAGCTCGTGCGCCAGATGGTCGGCCATGTCCTGCGGTTCGGCCAGCGTCAGCACCAGACCCTCGCCGATGGCCGAGAAGAAATGCAGATCACCGTTCGCCTCCATCCGCTGGATGGAGCGCACGTGATGGCGCCCGCCGAAGCGGACGACGACCGGATGGGCGGCGAAAGTGAAGGTCGTGAGCTGTGTGGGGTCTTTGCCAAGAAGCCGCGCATATTCGAAGGCGGCGGGTTCGGCGTTGATCGTGTGAACGATGCGCCGCGCGGGGTCGGCGCCGGTCACCACCATGCGTTGGTCGGTCGGCACCAGATGGTCGAGGTTGAAGACCTTCACCCGGCAACGGCTGCGCACGAAGGTGATCACGGCGGCCTTCTGTAGCGCGTGCCCTTGGTGAAAGACGAATGTATTGCCGAACCTCAGCCCGTCGCCTGCCGAGCCACCAAACAGCGGCACCGGCCCGAGTGCTGCCGCGAGGGCTGCGGTCAGCTCGTCTTCCCGGCGCGACAGGCCGTCGACCATGACGAAGGCGAACTCGCCTTCCCAATCGGGCCTTGCGCGTGTCAGCGCCTGTCGCGCGCGGATCATGTCGCTGATCAGCCGCTCGCCCACCAGATCGTCAAGGTCGGGCACCAGTCGTGTCTCTACGGCGAAGAGGCCGGCAGGCAGGCCGATGGCGAGGATCTGGCCTTCGACATAGCCATCGGGCGAGATTTCGCCTGCGGTCGTACAGCCGATCACCGGCACCGGCGCGAACCGTGCGCTGGCGCGCCGGGCAATGGCTGCCGCGTCCGCCTCGGGCGAAACGAAGAGAAAGACTGCGGCAAGGTGCGAACCGGCGAGCGTCGCGGCGATCTGTTCGACAGGATCGCCGTCGGCTTCGGTCGGGCGCGCCGGCGCAACTGCGACGCGCAGCACATCTCCGGCCTCGGCCCAGGACGTCAGAACTGTCTGCGCGCCGCTCATTCATTCCTCCGCTGCGGGAGGTTACGCAGCACCGTCGCGCCCTGACAAGAGCGTGGCAAAATCGACGCCCTTGGCCATCAGCACCGCCTGTGTGCGGCTGAAGACACCAAGCTTACGCATGATCGCGGTGACATGGGCCTTCACTGTCGTTTCGGCAATCGACAGGTCATAGGCGATCTGCTTGTTCAGCCGCCCCTCGCAGATCAGTTGCAGGATACGCGCCTGCTGCGGGGTCAGAAGCCGCATCCTTTCTATCGGGTCTTCCTCGGCGGCACTGCTCGGCTGATAGCCGTCGGGCACGTAAGTTCTACCCGCGCCGATCGCCGCGAAGGCGGCACGAAAGACGTCGCGCGCACTGTGTTTCGGCACGAACCCCGCCGCACCGGCCTTAAGCGCCGCGCCGATGACGCGCGGCTCCGCCATCGAGGAAACGACAAGGACCGGCACGCCCCGCGCCACTCGGGCGATGCGGATCAGCCCGTCCATGCCGCTGACGTCGGGCAGGTTGAGGTCGAGGACGACGATATCGGGACGTGCGCCGGAGGCGAGATGGCTGATCGCCCCCTCGATCCGGTCGGCCGTTTCGATCCGCTCGACCCCAAGGAAGGCGCTCAGCGTCATCGACAAGGCTTCGGAAAACAGGGGATGGTCCTCGACGATAAGCGCCGAGGTCAGGGCCTTTGGTCCGGTTGCGGCCTCGGTGCGCACGGCTGCTCTCCCTCCAGGTCCGACCATAGCAAGCCATCGCTTCCGGGCAACTGGCCAAAGGTCGGACATGACGCGGGCTTATGCACAACCTATGGACGAATCGCGCCGATCGCAACCAGACTGGCCCGCAGCCGGGACTACGACCAAGGTCAAATAGCCGAGGCCACGCCGAGCCCCTAGAGTTGCCACCAGCCAGCGCCAAGCCACGGGGGAGAGCCGCGCCGATGCAACTGACTGACGAACGTCTTATCCGTGCCCATACCGATACAGTCTGGCGCGCGATCCTCGACCCCGCGGTGCTGAAAGCCTGCATTCCGGGCTGCGAAAGCCTGACCGGATCACCCGAGACGGGCTATGAGGCGGTGGTCTTGCAGAAGATCGGCCCGGTCTCGGCCCGGTTCACCGGCGTCGTCAGCCTGTCTGACCTGCGCCCCGGCGAAGGCCTGACGCTGTCGGGCGAGGGCAAGGGCGGGGCTGCGGGTTTCGCCAAGGGCAGCGCGCAGGTGGGTTTTGCGCCGGAGGGCGACGGGACGCGGCTGACCTACACGGTCGATGCCAATGTCGGCGGCAAGATTGCTCAGCTCGGCAGCCGCCTGATCGACAGTTTCGCCAAGAAGCTCGCTGACCAGTTCTTCGAACGGTTTCAAATGGCAGTCGAGGGACCCGAAGAGGAACCTGCAGAGGCGGAGGGCGAGGCGCCAACGGAAAAGAAAGGCTGGTTCAAACGGCTCGTGGGCGGCTGAGCCGCCGAAGGTACCAAGGAATGATCCAAGGGAGGACAGGATGACGAAAGTCTCGATGACCGTGAACGGCCGGGCCGTTTCCGGCGAGGTGGAGGGGCGGACGCTTCTGTCCGCCTTTTTGCGTGAAGGGTTAGGCCTGACTGGCACCCATGTCGGCTGTGACACGTCGCAATGCGGGGCCTGCGTGGTGCACGTGGACGGCAAGGCGATAAAAAGCTGCACCGTTTTTGCAATGGACGTCGCTGGCGCAGAGGTGCGCACGATCGAGGGAATGGCGAATGCCGACGGCTCGCTAGGGACGATACAGCAGGCGTTCCAGGATCATCACGGCCTGCAATGCGGCTTCTGCACGCCGGGCATGGTAATGTCGGCGGCGGCCCTTCTGGCCGAGAACCCCAAGCCCAGCGAGGCTGACGTCCGCCACTACCTCGACGGCAATATCTGCCGCTGCACCGGCTACCACAATATCGTCAAGGCGGTCCTTGCCGCGTCCGGACAGGACGTGTCGGCCGTCGCGGCGGAATGAGGGAGGGGAAAATGCCGAAAGATCATGGAATTGGCGCCAGCTCCAAGCGCCGCGAGGATATCCGCTTCCTGACTGGTCGCGGGGTCTACACCGACGACATGAACCTGCACGGACAGACCTATGCGGTCTTCGTCCGCTCTCAGGTAGCACATGGCCGGATCAAGTCGATCAACACGTCGAACGCCGCCTCGATGCCCGGCGTCCTTGCCGTCTTCACCGGCGAGGATTTCAAGGATGTGGGCGGCAACCCGGCCGGATGGCTGATCAATTCGCGCGATGGAACGCCGATGCGCGAACCGAAGCGCCCGGTTCTGGCACACGGCAAGGTCCGTCACGTGGGCGACGCTTATGCCGCAGTGGTGGCCGAGAGCTACGCCGAGGCCAAGGACGCGGCCGAACAGCTTGCCGCCGACAGTGATATCGAGGAACTTCCCGCGATCATCGACATGGCCGCCGCCGTTGCGAACGCCTCGAACCGCGTCCATGACGAGATCCCCGACAACCTCTGCTATGACTGGGGCTGGATCGAGGACAACCGCGCTGCCGTCGATGCCGCGATCAAGGCGGCGCCGCATGTCACTGTGCTTGAGCTGGTGAACAACCGCCTTGTGCCGAACGCGATGGAACCCCGCGCCTCGATCGGCGAATATTTCCCCGGCACCGGCGATTACAAGCTGACGACGACCAGCCAGAACCCGCACCTCACCCGACTTCTGGTGGCGGCCTTCGTGCTCGGCATCCCCGAAAACAAGCTGACGGTTGTCGCGCCCGACGTGGGCGGCGGCTTCGGCTCGAAAATCTACCATTACGGCGAAGAGGCCGTGGTGCTTGCGGCGGCGAAGAAACTCGCCCGCCCCGTGCGCTGGACGGCTGAACGGTCGGAAAGCTTCCTGTCCGACGCCCATGGCCGCGACCATGTGACGAAGATCGAGCTTGCTTGCGAGAAGGACGGCACCTTCATCGCCTTCCGTACCGAGACAATGGCCAATGTCGGCGCCTATCTCTCGAACTTCGCCACTGTGACGCCCACATTCCTGCATGGCACGCTGATGGCCGGCCCCTACAAGGTGCCGAACGTCTATGTGAACGTGAAGACGGTCTTCACAAACACCGCGCCAGTTGATGCCTATCGCGGCGCAGGGCGGCCCGAGGCGACCTATTCGCTGGAACGGGTGATCGACAAGATGTGCCGCGAGCTTGGCCTCGACCCGTTCGAAGTGCGCCGGAAGAACTTCATCACGACCGATATGTTCCCCTACACGACCCCGGTCGGGCTCGCCTACGACACCGGCAACTACCATGCGACGCTCGACAAGGCGATCGAGATCGGCAATGTCGCCGGTTTCGAGGCGCGCCGGGCAGCCTCGGCCAAACGCGGCAAGCTGCGCGGCATGGGGCTTTCGACCTGGATCGAGGCCTGCGGCATCGCACCGTCGCACCTCGTCGGCGTCCTCGGTGCCCGCGTCGGCCTTTATGACGCGGCGACGGTCAGGGTGAACGCGACCGGCAATATCAGCGTCATGACCGGGGCCCATAGCCATGGGCAGGGGCACGAGACGGTCTTCGCCCAGATCGTCGCCGAAAAGCTCGGCGTGCCCGAAGCCTCGGTCGAGATCGTCCATGGCGACACGTCGAAAATCCCCTTCGGCATGGGCTCCTACGGTTCGCGCTCGCTTGCGGTCTGCGGGGTCGCCGTCACCAAGGCCATCGACAAGATCGTCGCCAAGGGCAAGAAGATCGCGGCCCATATGCTGGAAGCCGCCGAGGAGGATATCACCTTCGAAAACGGCAGCTTCTCGGTCGCGGGCACCGACAAGGCCAAGACCTTCGGCGAGATCGCCTTTTCGGCCTATGTCCCGCACAACTACCCGCTGGAAACGCTGGAACCGGGGTTAGAGGAAACCGCCTTCTATGATCCGGCCAACTTCACCTACCCCGCAGGCGCCTACATCTGCGAAGTCGAGGTGGATGCCGAGACCGGCAAGGTGGACGTGGTCGCCTTCCACTGCGCGGACGATTTCGGCAACATCATGAACCCGATGGTGGTCGAGGGGCAGGTCCATGGCGGCGTCGGCCAGGGCATCGGCCAGGCGCTGTGCGAGAACACCACCTATGACGACACCGGCCAGCTTCTGACCGGCTCCTACATGGATTATGCGATGCCGCGCGCGGGCGATGTGCCCTTCTACAATGTCGATTATTCCTGCCAGACGCCCTGCACCCACAATCCCCTGGGCGTGAAGGGCTGCGGCGAGGCGGGCGCCATCGGCTCGCCGCCCGCCGTCGTCAATGCGGTGATCGACGCGCTGCACCGGGGCGGCCATACCCACGTCAAACATATCGACATGCCGGTCTCGCCCTCGCGGGTCTGGCAGGCGATCCACGGCTGAGAGGAGGGAGCCATGCATAATTTCGATTTCGTCAAACCCGCCTCGATTGCCGATGCGGTGAAAGCCCTGTCATCGGACGGCGCGCAGGCCCTGTCGGGCGGCCAGACCCTTCTGCCGACGATGAAGCAGCGCCTCGCCGCGCCCGCCGTCCTCGTCAGCCTCACCGGCATCGCCGAGATGAAAGGGGTCTGCAGGGGCGACGGCGGACTGCATGTGGGGGCAGCCACCACGCATGCCACGGTCGCGAAAGAGGCTGCCGCACATTATCCCGCGCTTGCCGCGCTCGCGGGTGGCATCGGCGACCCTGCGGTGCGCAATCGCGGCACGATCGGTGGCTCGATCGCCAACAACGACCCCGCCGCCTGCTACCCGGCCGGGGTTCTGGGATCCGGCGCGACCGTGGTGACCAGCAAGCGCAAGATCGCCGCCGACGACTTCTTCCAGGGCCTTTTCTCGACGGCCTTGGACGAAGGCGAGATCGTCACCGAGGTCCGTTTCCCGATCCCGGAGAAGGCCGCCTATGTGAAGTTCCAGCAACCCGCCTCGCGCTTTGCCCTCACCGGCGTCTTCGTCGCGAAATTCGGGACGGGCGTGCGCGTCGCAGTCACCGGCGCGGGCCAGGGCGGGGTATTCCGCTGGACCGAGGCCGAAGCGGCACTCTCGCGGTCCTTCGCGCCGGGTGCGGTCGACGGCCTGTCGCTGTCGGGCGACGACATGATCAGCGACCTTCACGGCAGCGCCGCCTACCGCGCCAATCTGGTGAAGGTCCTGACCGGCCGCGCCGTCGCGGCGGCGGGCTGAGGGGCAAAGGGCAGACATCTGCCCTTCATCTTGGCCCAAGTACCTCGGGGGTCCGGGGGCAGCGCCCCCGGCCTCTTCCGTTTGTCCATCGCCCCGGGCTTCCATTTCCACGGCGCCGGACTAGTCTGGCGCCGACAGAGTCTGGAGCCCCGCCATGAAAAACAGCCGCCCCACCCTCGGCGTCGCCCTCACCCTCGACGCACTTGAACGGGTCGAGGGCTTGCGGGACTTCGTCTTCGACCGCGACCGGGACCTTGAAATTCAGGATCTCGTGCCGGTCGGCGCGCTGGTGGAAGGCCGCTGGACATACACGGTCGAGCGCGCCGGTCCGCTCCTTGACGGCCACAAGGGCCGCGTGGGCATCCACGGACCATTTGAGGGCCTCTTCATCGACACGCCCGACCCCGAGGTCCGCGCCATCGTGCAGGCAAGGCTCGACGCGGCGCTTTCGGCCGCCATCGGCCTCGACCGGGGCCGGGGATTGGGCCATATCGTGATCCACAGCCCCTACACGACCTGGCACTGGTACAATCGCGGCACCCATTACGACGACACAGCCGCGATCCTCGAGCGCACCCACCGCTGCCTCGGCCCCGCCGTGAAGCGGGCCGAAGACCACGGGCTGACCTTCGTGATCGAGAATTGTGAGGACAAGGACCCGGCCGAGCGTGTGGCGCTCGCGGCCTCGTTCAACTCGCCCGCCGTCCGCGTCTCGCTCGACACCGGCCATGCGCATTATGCCCATGGCTCGACCGGCGCGCCGCCCGTCGATGTCTTCGTCCATGCGGCAGGGGCGGCGCTTGCCCATGTCCATCTGCAGGACGCAGACGGCGTCGCGGACCGGCACTGGCAGATCGGCAAGGGATCAATCCACTGGCACGCGGTCTTCACCCAGCTTGCCAAACTGCCGGAAATGCCGCGCCTCATCGTCGAACTGGCCCAAATCCGCGACATCTTCGCCTCTGCCGCCTACCTCAGCGCGGCGGGCCTTGCCGACTGATCAGACCCGGCAGGAGACGAGGTGATTGTCCCAGGCGGACCCGCCCTTCGCAAGCGGCCTGAGGCCTCTTTCATCGCAGGCCCAGATACCGCCCAGCCCATCCGTCGCGACAAAGCCCGAACCTTCGGCTGCCACGCCGCAGATATCGGCCCTGCGATGCGTGGAAAGCACAGCGCCGGCGCCATCGAAGAGCATCACCGCCCCGCCCCTGGGCGAGGTGATCGCAATCCGCGCGCCGTCCGCCGTCCAGGCGATGGACCCGGCATAGCCCTGCATGACAAATGCCTCGGCCTCAACCGGCGGACACAACATCACCGCCCCGCCCGGCTGCCAGACGCCGAGTTGCGGCACGGCGATCGCCGGATCGCCTTCCCATTGCATGGCAAAGGCCACCCGGTCGCCATGGGTAGCCAGATGGCGGATCGAATTCTGATGCAGGTCGAGGTCCAGCTCCAGCTGTTCGATGATCCGTCCCTCGGTGTCCAGAAGGCTCAGGTTCGGCTGCATCCGGTCAATGTTCAGCTTCGTCCGGTCGGTCGGGTCGGTCTCGATCCCGCCATTGGCAATGACGAGCCGTCCGCCGGGCAGAAGCTTCATGTCGTGCGGGCCGATTCCGCCGGTCTGCCATTCGCCAATCCGACGATAGGTCTCCGCCTCCCACAGGCCGACGCGACCTTCGGAGACGTCCGCCACCACCTCTGACGTCATCAGCACCGATCCGTCTGCCGAAAAGACACCATGGCCGTTAAACTGGCGCCCTTCGGGCGGGGTCAGGCGGTGGCATACCTTGCCCGTCACGCAATTCAGCACGATGGCAAAAGTGCCGGGGCGCCGGGCGAAGGCCACGGCCTCGGCCCGGACTGGATGGGCCGCCGCCGCATGGCCACGCGCGGGAAGCGCGATGCGGAAGATATCCTCGCCCTGCCCGGTCAGCCCATGCAGGCTGTAGCCCTCCCCTTCCCTGCCTGCCGCCACAAAGGCGGGGCTGCCCGCTTCCGCCCAGCTCATCCGGGCAGGCAGCGCCGCTGCTGCAAGTCCCGCCAGAAATCCGCGCCGCGTCGCCATCTCAGTCACCGTCCGCCGCATTGAAGCCGATGCTCACGCCCAGATCCTTGCCAAGCTCCGCAACAGCTGTGTCGCGCGCGGTCTTCACCGCGCCTTGCAGGATCTCGACCTTCAGCCGTCCCTGCGGATCGGCGACAGCGGCAAAGACCGGATCGTCGAGCTTGTCCGCCAATCCAATCGCCCGGTCGAAGGCGGCGAGCGTATCCGCCGCTTCGGGCGCCAGCCGCGCGGTCAGGTCGCGCAGCGCCGCCAGTTCCGCGCGCACGTTCGCAAGGCTCCGCCCCGAGGCCCGCGCCTCGGCCCGCTCCGGGCGCGGCCGGTCAAAGGTGCCCAAGGGTCGGCCAAGACGGGTATCGGCAAGGAATTCGAGCGCGGTCGCGAGTTGCGTAAACAGCGCCTGCCGCACCTCCTGCTCGGTCAGATAGCTGGCATTGCCTGCCGCGCCGGGTGACAGCATCAGATCAGCATAACCGTCGCGCCACTCCGCCTCGATCTCGCCCGCCATCCGAGCCAAATCGCCCGCCGTCGCCCGGATCAGCGCGCAGGGATCGGCGGCGGGCGGCTCGTCGGGATAGGGGAGCCGCTCCAGCCCCATCAGCCCGCGCGCCGCGACCGACTGGTCGGCGAACGCCTCGGGTGCCAGCGCCGCCGGATCGCCGGTCAGAAGCCCGCGCTGCGCCTTGGCGCCAAGGCCCTTGGGGTCAGGCCAGAAGGCGATGGCGAGCGCGCGGCCTTTCTCGTCCGCCGGGCCGAGATGCAGGTGCGAGACCGCCATCCAGGCATCGAACGCCGCCTGATAGGCCGGTTTCAGCGCCTCCGCATCGCAGCTTTCCCCTGCCTTTTCGGCCAGATCGTCCGTCGCAGCGGCAAAGGCCGCGTAGCCTGGCAGGATATGGCCCTCGACGACTTCGCGATAGTCAGCAAGCGCAGGGGTCGCGAGGAAAATCGCGGCGAGAAGCGGTCGGCACATCACAGGCTCTCCAGAAAGGCGATAAGCGCATCGCGGTCGGGTTTCGACAAGGCGATGACACGGTCGCGCGCGGCTCCCGCCTCGCCGCCATGCCACAGGATGGCTTCGAGGAGGTTCCGCGCCCGCCCGTCATGCAGATAGCCCACGGCCGGATCGACACTTTGGGCAAGGCCGATAGACCAAAGCGGTGGTGTGCGCCACTCCGCTGCGCCCGCCCCTGTTTCGGATGCCGTGTCGGCCAGTTCAGGCCCCATGTCGTGCAAGAGGAAATCACTGTAGGGCCAGATGAGTTGGAAACTTTGCTCCGGCCGGTCGGTGAGCTTGGCGGTGACGAAGGCCGGATGGTGGCAGGCGGCGCAGCCGAGATCGTGGAACAAAGCCTTGCCTATCACGACCGGAGGATCGCCGGTCCGGTCGCGCGCGGGCGGCGCGAGGTTGCGGGCGTAGAAGGTCACCAGATCGAGGCTTTTCCCGTCCACCTCCAGCCCGTCGCGCACTTCCGGTTCCTGCCCATGCGGCCCGGCGCGGCAGGCCGTTTCGGTGCCGGTGCAGTCGCCCCATGGGTCGGGGAAGAGCGGTGTCGAAAGGCCCATGTCAGCCGAAAAGGCCCGCGCCACCTGTTCGCGCACCGTGGCAACGCCCGCCTTGAGACCGAAGCGACCCAGCAACTCACCGCCATATTCGGCGCTTGCGACCATCCGCGCCCGGCCGGAAATCCCGTCGCGGTCGCTGTCGTCGGGATCGGCAAGGGCGAGAATGTTGGCCGAGGGGATCGCCTCGATCAGGCCGAGCCCGGTCATCGGCGGCGCCATGCGGGGGGAAAGGCCAAGCCCGGTTGCAAAGGCCCCGAAGCCAGGATCGGTCAGGGCGTAGCGCGGCGCACGAAGCGTGACGATCGTGCCATCGGCCAGCGTGAGCAATTGCGGCTCGTAGGACAGCGACACCCGGCCTTCCGCCACTTGTCCCGGCGCGGCGCGATCCTGCAACTGCATGCCGTAGACGGGATCAGGCCCGCCCTCCGATCCGAGCCGGAAGAGAAGCGAGCCCGTCCCGCCGTCCTCCTCTCCCGGTGCCCGTCCGCGCCCGTCGCGGATATGACAGGCTGCGCAGGCGCGGGAATTATAAAGCGGCCCAAGCCCGTCAGAGGCCTTGGTCGAGGCTGGCGCCGCAACCCAGAGCTTGTCGAAGATCGCCTTGCCGAGTTCGAAATCGAGCCGCCGGTCGGCCGTCATGTTCGCCGACGGCGCCCGCAGCGCCGCCTCTCCGGGCGCGCGCGGCACGGTCGCCGCGCCACCGGCAGAACGCTCGAAAGCTGAATCAGTGCCGGCCCTGGAGGCCGCAAGGGCCTCGTCGCGGCGTGCCGCCTCTGCCGCGCTCAGCGGCAAGACCTCCAGATGCGCATCGCCCATAGGCGCGGCAGGCGTAGCTCCGGGCAGGACAGCCAATGCAAGCGGCAGGGCAAGACGGATGCGGTTCATGTTCTGACCCTCGCCCCTTCTTACCCTGCCGTCCCGGTCACCGCCAGTTCGGTCCGCCGCCCGTCACTGGAACACCGCGCCGGGATTATCGAGGCTGTCCGACCCTTCGAAGGCCACCGCCGCGAGGCCGAGCGCGCCGACCGCACGTTCGATCGTAGCGGTCTGGGCGACCAGCGCCTCGATCCCGCCACCGATCAGCGCCTCGCCTTCCTTGTTGCCGGGGGCAAGCATCTGGTCATAGGACATGCCAGCTTCCGCAGCGGCCTTGATCGCGCCAAGCGCAGCGACCGTCCCGTTGACCTGGCCTTCCAGCTGGCCCGCGA
Source organism: Frigidibacter sp. RF13 (assembly GCF_026626305.1). Lineage (GTDB taxonomy): Bacteria > Pseudomonadota > Alphaproteobacteria > Rhodobacterales > Rhodobacteraceae > TMP-24. The sequence goes on from NZ_JAPNUE010000001.1 coordinate 817,649, forward strand.
GCGTTCCGTCGGCCTCCTTCAGAAGATCGAGGAGAGAGGGACCGGCGATCTCGGTCCCGTCCACGCGGGTGTAATGGCCGGTCACCACATTCTGCATGCCGATCCCGTCGTAATAATGGCTGTTGTAGGTATTGTCGGAGAAACAATCCTGCTCCTCCTCCGGGTCGTTGAGCAGAAGGCCAAGCTTCATCCGCTCGCCCGCCAGTTCGCCGTAGGAGAGCGAGCCGAGCCCGGTCAGCATCGCCAGAAGCCCGGCCTCGGGCGAGGCAGCTACCACACCGCGCGCCTCACCGCCCGGCGCCCAGGCGCCGGACATGTAGGACGGGTCCGAGACCAGAAGATCGGTCGCGGCCCGCAGATAGGCCGCGCGACGGTCGCAATTGCCCCCCGTACAGCCCTCGCCCTGCAGATAGTCGGTATAGGGTCGCGCGCCCGGACCGGGGCCAGTGCCGTTCAGATCCTGCCCCCAGAGCAGGAACTCAATGGAGTGATAGCCCGAGGCGACATTGGCATCGACGCCGTCGGCCTCGTGGAGGGTGCCCGCGATCAGGTCCGGCGTGATGGCGCTGGCGTCGATCTCCTGCCCCGCGACCTCAAGCTTGGGATTGGCGATGATATTCGCGGCAGCCAGCGGGTTTTCCTCGGATTCGCCATAGGACACATCGACATAGTCGATCAGACCTTCGTCGAGCGGCCAGGCATTCACCTTGCCCTCCCAGTCGTCGACGACCGGATTGCCGAACCGGAAGACCTCGCTTTGCTGATAATAGGCGCGCGCCTCAGTCCAGGCAGCGCGAGCGGACTGCAGCGTCTTGTCGGACGGTTCGGCGATCAGTGCCTCGACCGCCTTCTGCAAGGCCACGGCGGTGGTGAAACTGTCCTCATACGTCGCCTGCGCAATATCGGCATAGGTTTCGACCACAGCGGCCCGGTCGGCGGCGGCCGCCGCCCCGGCACAGGTTGTCGTCAGAAGAAGTGCGAAAGCCGTCTGTTTCATTCCCGTTCCATGTCCCGTCATTTCGTCAGGATCAGCTTGCCCGCGCGTGTGATGCGCAGCGAATAGACCTGACCGTTCAAGATGATCCGCGCGAGCGGACCGCCCGCTGTCAGCCGGGTTGCATCATGCACCGGCACTGTATCGAAATTAAAACCGTCGCCCGGCACCGCTATCGTCATGGCCGAAACCTCCTATGTGCCCCGCGAACTCGCAGGCATGGGTGATCGATACGGCTTGCCCGGAGGCGGGCTGGCTTGCGGAATATAGATGATTGAAAGAGTCAGATTTGTAAAGTCCGATTCTTTCAGTCGGGTTAGATTGCCCGTTCCGGGTCGCGGTAGAGATGTTCGCCCCCGCGCCAGTCGGTCAGAAGGTAGGCGCCGGGGTCAGACCCGGCCCTGACCCAAGGGTCCGCGACCGGCACCTTGCCGAACCCGCCCGGGATGTCGATCACATAGGTCGGCAGCGCCGTGCCCGAGACACGGCCCCTTAGCGCCGCCATCAGCGCCTGGCCCCCGGCGATCGTTGTACGGAAATGGCTGGTGCCGCGCGCAAGGTCGCAGTGGTGCAGGTAGTAGGGTTTCACCTTCAGCCTGAGGAAGCTGCGGAAAAGCTGCGCGAGCACCTCGGCATCGTCATTCACCCCGCGCAGAAGCACGGTCTGCGAAAGAAGCGGGATACCCGCCGCCGACAGGCGCCCGAGTGCCGCCCGCGCATTTTCCGTCAGTTCGGCAGCATGGTTCGAATGAAGGACGATCCAGACCGCAGGATGGGCGCCGAGCGCTGCGATCAGCGCCGAATCGATCCGCTCAGGCGCCACGACCGGCACCCGGCTGTGAAGCCGCACCAGCGCAACATGGTCCATCTCCGCCAGCGCCTCAAGAATACCTCGCAGTCGGCGCGGCGCGAGCGTCATCGGATCGCCACCGGTCAGGATCACCTCGTTGATCGCCGGTGTCGCGCGGATATAGTCGAGCGCGGCCGCAAGCGCCGCCTCGCCCAGTAGGCCGCCCTGCCCCACCACCTCGCGCCGGAAACAGAAGCGGCAATAGACATCGCAGGCCTGTGTAACTGCAAGGATCACCCGGTCGGGATAGCGGTGCGTCAGCCCGTCGACCGGCATGTGCGCCCGGTCGCCGATCGGGTCCGACAGTTCCTCGGGGCCCACGCGCAGTTCGGCCGCCGACGGCACGAACTGTCGCAGCAGCCCATGATCACCGGACCCTATGGCCTGACGCATCTCCGCTGAGATTCTCAGGCTGAAATTGGTGACCACGTCACGGATATCGACAACAGAGCCGCCCGCGATCCACTCTTCCGCCACAAGTTGGTCAACAGTTGTAAGTGCCCGCAATTTGGCACGAGGCATTCCGGAGTTCTCCCAGTCGTCGGCGGGCGCTTGGTCTTGACCAAGCGCTACGCGGTCAAGCGTCCCGATATTGGCTCGGCACGGGACAAGCAAGTGACACAACCACCAGAAATGGCCAGGCAGAGTTCGTCTGGCAGTTCCGGTTCGACTTCCCGCGATCAGGCCCGAAATTCTTCAATCAGCGCACGGTACTTTCTGTGCCACTTGAAGAATGCGCGGAAGGGCCAACGCTGCAATCTGCTGATAACGCGCCGGGCGATCTCGATCTTCCTGTCGAGGCCATTTACCCGTGCCTGCAGGTCCCCAACATCTTGCGCCAGTTCCGCCGCTTTGCTCTGCCATTCATTGGCCCGGCCCTCCAACTCGGCCTTCTCGCGCTCCGATTGCACGGCGCGCGATCTCAGCGCGGCCAACTCGCGCAACTCCGGCAGATGTCTTAACGTGCCGGCAAGCTCCAGACGCGTCAGCGCGAGCGCGAGCACCGTCCCGCCCTTGTCGGTTTCGAACAGGTCGCCCATAGCGCCGGGAAGGCATCCGCCGACATCGGCGGCGCAGAGAGCCGACCAGAGGTCGAATGCCCTCTCCGCGAGCACCTGATCCTGCACCGGCAACGGCGGCACTTCGCGCGTAAGGACGGAGGTATCCAGAACCCCGGTCGTCGCCGATGGAGAAAGGCCATAGTGAAATCTGGAATCCACCGCCGTCGCGAGATCGAAGCCTTCGACAAATGCGCGATTGCTGATGACGGTGCATCTTTCCGGCCATCGTTCAAGGGCCTGCAGCAGATGGCGGTTGTAGCTGACCCACAATTTCAGCGCATGATCTGGTTCCGAAAGTATGCGACGCGAAACCGGCTCGGCCGCATCCCGGATCTCATCATCCGCCTCGTGAACCTCACGCGCCTCGCGCCGGTATATCGACCAGCAGGCCTCGGCCGGCGAGCGGAAGACGATGACAGCCGTCAATGCGGGGTGCAGCGCCATCCAGTCGCCAAGTACCAGGCACATCCTTGGGTCCTTGACGAGCCACGGTCGCCCCGCAGCATCGCGCCCGGCGCAGTAACTGCGGATGAATTCCTCTTCGTCCGGTGTAAGCGCTATGTTGTCGTCAGAGGCGGAAGCCCAGTCGCGGTTTCCGGCGCGTCGCAGAACCGCATCATGGAAATGTGTGACCCGCCAATCCTCGAAATAGCCGTAGGGATTCCACTCATTCGCGCCGATCAGATCGGGGCCTGGATCAAGTCCGGCCGCCGTAAGATACTGAGCGACAGATGACGTTCCACTCCGGTGAAAACCGGCAATGACGCAGCCCATAGGACTCCCCCAAAATTATCCTTTGTGCTGATCAATAGCCCCTGACACGCGTTGAACGCCCTGTCAACAAGAACGGCCACGTCGCGAAAGTATAAGAAAGGTCAGGGCGGCGATGGCCCGCCGCCCCGTTACTCAGCTGTAGCTGCCCCGCCAAGGTGGGTCGCGCACCTGCCTGGCTCCGACTGCGCCGACGTTGGTCAAGCGGTGCTTCTCCCTTCACATACCCATCAGACTGGGCAGGAACAGCGTGATCGCCGGGACATAAGTCACGAGCATCAGGAACAGAAGCATCGTCAGAAGCCAGGGCCAGGTCGACCGCGTCACCTCGGTCAGCCCCAGCCGCGACAGCGACGAGGCGACATAGAGGTTGAGGCCGACAGGCGGCGTACAAAGCCCGATCTCCATGTTCACGACCAGCATGATCCCGAAATGCACCGGATCGACGCCCAGGGCCATGGCCACCGGATAAAGGATCGGCGCCATGATCAGGACGATCGCGGACGGCTCCATCACCATGCCGATCATCAGAAGCAGCACGTTGACCACCAGAAGGAAGCCGACCTTGCCGAGGCCCAGCGATACGATCCATTCCGACAAAGCCTGCGGAATCTGCTCGGACGTCAGGATGAAGGCGAACATCACGGCATTGGTGATGATGTAGAGAAGCATCGCCGACATCGCTGCCGAGTTCAGCAGAACCCTCGGAACCTCGCTCAGCTTGATGTCCTTATAGACCCACACCGCCACGACGAAGGCATAGACGGCGCTGACCGCAGCGGCCTCGGTCGGCGTGAAAATGCCGCCATAGATCCCGCCCATGATGATCACGATCAGCATCAGGCCCCAGACGCTTTCGCGGAACGCGGTCCAGCGGTCGATCAGGGGTGCCCGCTGCTGGCGCGGATAGCCATTCTGCCAGGCCCGCCAGACCGTGGTTCCCGCCAGCATCGACGCCAGAACCAGTCCGGGTACCACGCCCGCGATGAAGAGGTCGCCGATCGAAGCCGACAGCACATCTTCGCCATTCGGCCCCTTCACCACCATTCCGCTGGTCGCGACCGCATACATCACCATCACGATCGAGGGGGGGATAAGGATGCCAAGGCCGCCGGAGCTGGTGATCGTGCCGACGCCGAACTGCGACGGATAGCCCTGCTTGACCATTGCCGGCAGCAGGATCGATCCAACCGCCATGACAGTCGCCGGGCTGGACCCAGAGATCGCGGCAAAAAGCGCGCAGGAAAAGACCGAGGCGAGGCCGAGGCCTCCGTGCCAGTGCCCGACCATCGACGAGGCAAAGCGGATCATGCGCCGTGCCACCCCGCCATGGGTCAGGAAATTGCCGGCCAGGATGAAGAACGGGATCGCCATGATCTCGAACTTCTCGATCCCGGTGAAGAGCTTCAGCGCGATCGAATCCATCGGCACGTCGGAGAAGCCGAAGAGGAAGGTGAAGACCGTTAGGCCAAGCGCGATCGAGACCGGCATCCCGGTGATCAGCAAAAGCGCCAGGATCAGGAAGATGATAAGCGCGGTCATGCGTGACCTCCCTTGGCCAGATCGTCGGCTTCCTCATCCAGACCGTCGACCGCGCCATGATCGTGATGGGCAACCTCGCCGGTGGTAAGATAGCGGTGCAATGCCTGCAGGAACCGGAAACACATCAGGGCCGAGCCGAGCGGCACGGCGAGGTAGATGATCCACATCGGCATTTCGAGGTCGGGCGAGGTCTGCCCGCCCAGTCGGACATGCCAGACGAAGTCGGTCCCGATCCAGGTGATGATCGCGGTAAAGAGCACGCCCCCCGACATGGCGATCGTCGTGATCGTCCGCCGGGCCGCGCCTTCCAGCCGCTCGGCCAGAATGTCGACACCGACATGTATGCCGGTGCGCACGCCATAGGCGGCGCCGAATTTCGCCATCCAGACGAAAAGATAGATGCAGGCCTCCTGCGCCCAGGTCATCTTCAGCGCATTGATCGACTTGAAGATCGACCGCGCCGTGTCGTTCAGACCCTGCATGTCATGGGCACGGGCGTAGCCGACGAGATCGGCGGCAAAACCGATGGCGAAACGGTGGGACACCGACAGGAAGATCAGGACCGTCGCCACCGCGATCAGCGTGGCGATCAGCACCTCTTCCAGCCGGTCCAGAAGACGCAGCATGGCGCACCTCGATGGGATGAAGGGTAAAGGGCCGGGAAAGGGGCGGCCCGAGGGGCCGCCCCGATGCCACCGCTTACATACCGGTCGCGGCCTTCACGGCGGCGATCGTCTCGGCGCCGATCCGTTCGGCCATTTCCTCGTGGACGGGCAGCAGCGCCGCTTTCCAGGCCTCGAGCTCCTCGGGCGTCAGTTCGTGGAATTCGGTCGTCCCGGCCGCTTTCATCGCCTCGAGCGCCGCGTCATTCTCGCCCTTGGCGATCGAATTGGCATAGTCGGTCGCCTCGGCCATCGCCTGTTCCAGACCGGTGCGCACCTCGGCGGGCAGTTCGTCCCAGAACTTCTTGTTCACGATCACTGCATAGCCAAGATAGCCGTGGTTCGAGATGGTCGCGTGCTTTTGCACCTCGTTCATCTTCTGGGTATACATGTTCGAGGGCGGGTTCTCGGTGCCATCGACGACACCGGTCTGCAGCGCCTGATAAACCTCCGAGAAGGCCATCACCTGCGGCACCGCGCCCAGCGCGTTCATCTCGGCTTCCAGCACCTTCGAGGACTGGATGCGCATCTTCAGGCCGAGGAAATCGTCCGGCACGTTGAGCGGCGAGTTGGCCGACATGATCTTGAAACCATTGTCCCAGAAGGCGAGGCCAGTAATGCCCTTGTCCTCAAGCTTCGAGAACAGCATCTTGCCGACATCGCCGCCGGTCACGGCATGCAGCGCGTCATAGCTCGGGAAGATGAACGGCAGGTCGAACACTTCGAAATCCTGCACGCCGAGGGGCCCGAACTTCGCCAGCGACGGCGCGAGCATCTGGACGGCGCCGAGCTGCAGCGCCTCAAGCTCTTCCTTGTCCTTGTAAAGCTGGCTGTTGGGATAGACTTCGACGTCCACCGCGCCGTTGGTGTATTTCTCGGCCAGCTCCTCGAACTTCGCAGCGCCCTTGCCCTTGGGCGTATCGGGCGAGACGACATGGCTGAACTTGATGACGATCGGTTCGGCATGAGCCGGAAGCGCCACGGTCAGTGCAAGCGTTGCAGCCGTACCGAGGGCCGCGAAAAGGCGACGGTTCAACATAATGATATCCTCCTCATCTCCGCCCCTCCGGCGGATTGGCTTCTTATTGCCAGCCATGGCGGCCTCTCGCTATTGTGGGTTTCCGCAATAGATGTGGTCCGGTTCGGGGTCTAGCCTGACTGGGCGGGCCCGAACCGGGGAGGAAGACGGACCCTGCCGAAGCGCGAAGCGCATACGGATCAGGCGGAGCCCTGGTCGTCCGACCCTGCCCTTGCGGGCGGGCGGGTCGATCTTTTGTCGCTCATCCCCCTTGTTGCCATCGTCGCGCTTGTCAGCATCATCGGTCTTCTCTTCTGGCTCGTCAGCCGCAGCGACCTGGAACAGGCCCGCACCAAGCTTGCCACAGACGCGCTCTGGGTCGAGCAGACGTTGCGCTTCCAATTGTCGGTCGACGAGGACATGCTTGTGCGCCTCGCGCTTGACGAGGCGAGCGGCACGGCACAGGACGTGCTTGAGGCGCGCGCGCGGCTGCATATCGCCGCAAACCCCGAGGTCCTGTCGGTCGTCTGGCACGATGCCGACGGCAGCGCCCGGGCGGCGATCCCCGGCCCCGATGGCGCGGACGACCCCGACCTTGCCGCGATCCTGCAAAGATCGGCGACCCAGATCGCCCGGCCGCTCTATGGCGAGGTGCGCGAGAGGCGCGTCACGCTCGGCGTTCGCGGGCGGGGCGAGGGGCACTTCGTCACCGCGACCATCTCGCTGCCGCTACTCCTCGAACGCCACATTCCCTGGTGGATCGCCGAACAATATAGCGTGCAACTGACCGATGGCGGCGGAGCGCCCATTGCCCTGCGCGCGGGCCGCAACCCGGCAACCGGCAACCCGACCCATGTGATCAGCTTCGACCCGCCGATCCGGGGGGCCGCTCTCAGCATCACCCCCTATGACCCGCCGGTCGCCATCGCCAACATGCTGATCAGCGCGGCGATCGCGGGTCTCGCGCTTTTCGCGCTTCTCGCCATGCTTGCCTTGTTTCTCAGCGCCCGGCGGCGGCGGCGCGCCGAACAGAGGCTCCGCGCCGAAATGGCCTTCCGCCATTCGATGGAAGAAAGCCTGACGGTGGGCCTGCGCGCCAAGGACAAGGCGGGCCGTATCCTTTACGTCAATTCCGCCTTCTGCAATCTGGTCGGCTGGCCACAGGCCGATCTCGTGGGCCGCGCCGCCCCAATGCCCTACTGGGCGCCGGACCGGCTGGAGGAAACGATCGCCCGCCAGAAGGCGCTGGAAAGGGGTGGCCGCGCGCCGCAATCGTTCGAGACCCGCTTCCTGCGCCGCGACGGGACCGAGATCGACGTGCAGGTCTATGAGGCGCCGCTTATCGACGCGCGGGGCGAACATCGCGGCTGGATGGGATCGGTCATCGACATCAGCGCGGCCAAAACGGCCGCGCGCACCGCCCGGCTGCAGGAAGAAAGCCTGGCGCGCACCGGGCGCTTGGTGACGCTCGGTGAAATGGCCTCGACGCTCGCGCATGAGCTGAACCAACCGCTCGCCGCCATTGCAAGCTATGCGGCGGGCATGTCGAACCTGATCGCCTCGGGCAAAGCCGATCCGGCCGTGATCGGCCCGGCCATGGAGAAACTCTCCCATCAGGCGGGCCGCGCGGGCCAGATCATCCGCCGCATCCAGGATTTCGTGAAGAAGCGCGAGCCGCGCTTCTCGACCCTCGCACTTGAAGAGATCGTCACCGAAACGCTCGGCTTCCTCGCCGCCGACGCGCGCGAGAACCGCGTCCAGCTGGTGACCGAGCTCGGGGCGGCTCCGCCTGTCGAGGCCGACCGCATCCTGATCGAACAGCTTCTGATCAATCTCATCCGCAACGGGATGGAAGCGATGGCGGAGGTGACCGTGGAGGCCCGCACCCTGACCATCCGGCTTTCGGCCACCGCCGAGGGCGATGCATTGATCGAGGTCGCCGACCGCGGCCCGGGCATAGCGCCGGAAGTGGCCGACCGGCTCTTCGACGCCTTCACCTCGACCAAGACCCAAGGCATGGGCATGGGGCTGAATATCTGCCGCTCGATCGTCGAGCTGCACCGCGGCAAGCTCGCCCACCGGCCGGGCGCGGCGGGCGGAACGATCTTCTCGGTCACCCTGCCTGCGGCTGTCCCTCATATCCAGGAACCCGAGGAGGCAGCCGAATGACCGCCCCCCGTCCCGGCCGCATCCACATAATCGACGACGAGGACACCATCCGCGACTCGCTCGCCTTCCTCTTCGCCTCGCGCGGGCTCGCGGCACAAGGCTGGAGCTCGGGCGAGGCATTCCTTGCCGCCCTCCCCCTCCCCGATTGCGCCTGCATCATCCTCGATGTGCGGATGGAGGGTCTGAGCGGCCCCGAGACCTTCAACGCCGTGCGAGGCGCGGGCTGCGAGGCACCGGTGATCTTCCTCACCGGCCATGCCGACGTACCGGTCGCTGTGCAATCGCTGAAGGCGGGCGCCTATGATTTCCTCGAAAAACCCTTCAACGACAATCAGATCGTCGATCTGGCGCTGAAGGCGATGGCGCTCAATGCCGAGCGCGAAACCGGCGAAGAGGCCCGCCGCGATCTGGCCGCGCGCCGCGCCGCCCTGTCGGCGCGGGAAGAAGAGGTGATGGCGCTCATGCTCACCGGCAGCCTCAACAAGCAGATCGCCGACCGGCTCGGCATCGCCATGCGCACCGTCGAAGTCCACCGCTCTCGCATCCTGACCAAGATGGGCGCGCGCAATGCGACTGAACTCGCAACCCTTCTCGCGAGCCTCCCGCAATCAGACCGTTGACCCCGCGCTCCGCGCGGGCTAGAGAACCCTCGCCTCGATCCGGCGGGTTGGCGGAGAGGTTACGCAGCGGATTGCAAATCCGTGAAGACCGGTTCGATTCCGGTACCCGCCTCCAATATTTTCAATGACTTGTGGCATTCTGCTCGCCTTGTTGTGTGTGTTTTGAAACTTCGTTTGAAACATTCACGTTCTGGCCTTGTTCCGTTCCAAACGATTCCGGGCTTCCTGCGCCCGCGTCGCCAGCTCGATTTGTCGCACCGTACCGCCGTACTTCTTGAGCATCTCGACACCTGAGTGGCCGGTCACCGCTTTGACCATCTCGTCGGTGCATCCCGACTGGTAGAGCTCGATAGTCGCGTTCTTGCGCAACCCATGCGTTACATAGGATTCCGCCTCGGGGTGTTTCATCTTTGATTTCACATCGCGCATTTCGTCGGCGATGGTCCGATAATGTACCGGGCGCCCCTTGGCGTCGGTGACCACCGTGAGGCCCTTTTTCTCCATGCCGCCGAGAAACGTGGCCAGACGCGCTGTAAGCGGTATCCAGAGCCGCTTGTCGGTCTTGCCCTGGGTGAAGTCATAGGCGCCGTCCGCGAAGTGATCCCAGCGCATTTTCAGAACATCGCCGATCCGCTGGCCGGTGCCGATGCAAAGCTCATATACCAGGCGCGCGCGAGGCGTCGCAACGGTCTCGAATTCGGCCCGCACGTCTTCTGGCCACGGTACCCACCCGTCGCTCTCCTGCTTGAAAAGCGGTATGCCTTTGGCCGGGTTGCCGTGCTCCTTCTTAAGGAAGCCGATCAGGCGGGCATGGTTCATCAGGACGACCATGACTTGCACGAGGTAGTTCGCCTGCCGCCAGCGATCGGCGTTTGCCCGGTGGAGTTCGTAGACATGGTGCGGCTCGATCTTGGCAGGATCCTTGCTGCCCCAGATCGTCCGAATATGGCCGATGTATTTCTGGTAGTCAGCCTTCGTGCGCGGCTTAAGCTTCTTGAAGGCATCGCCCTCGTAATAAGACAGAATGAGGGTCTCAAAGCTCCTTTTTGAGGGGAGCGGGTCGCGGCCGCGCAGAAGCTGGTTGTAGTGGTCCCAGAATTCGGGCGTGCCGGGCTTTTCTTTCATCATCACCGAGAGGCCGCGCGACCGACGAATGAAGCGAACGTAACCGCGGTCGCGATACACGAATTTTGGCAGACCATCCTTTGTCATTTGCCCATCCTCAGATCGGCTGCGAGAAAGTCGTCGTTTGATTCCGGCAGCGTCATTCCGGCATCGATCGTCACGCTGCCGTCTGGCCTGATCTCGAATTTGGCACGCGCCCAGCCGGCCGCCCGCGCCTCACGCATAAGCGCCGCGACCGTCTGCTTTGCAACTGTTTGGGCGCGCGGGTTTGCCATCATTTGTCGCCTTCCTCTGCATCGGCTAGGGATGCGATCCTACCGGCTAGAGCGGGAAGCAATTCGTCGAAATAGTCAGGCAACGCTGCGCCCATAGATTTCAAATCAAGTAGGATTGATGCAGCCCCTCGGTCAGGGGCCCTGTCCAAATTGCTACCTTGGAATAGCGGCACCACCGTCCAGCCAAGAAATGCATCCTTGTTGCTGTAGGCCGCAGCATATCGATGGTTCTCGAGTGGTGCTCTGACTGCGAATGGTCCCAGTCGTTTCTGCTTGATCGCCCATACCGCCACTCGGCTCCCGATCAGAGTCGAGATGCTACGCGCAGTGAAGAGATCAACATTCGAGTCAGAAAGCTGCCGCAACAGGCAAACGATCAACACATCGAAGTTATCGTAGAGCCAACGTCCATTTTCTTGGAGCACCCCAATTCCTTCGAAAACGCCTCGGCGGCGCCAGTCACGTTGGGTATCTGGCGAAACACCCGTGATTTCAGCGAGGCGCGCCGGCGCTATTGTAGGTTGGGAGTGAAAAACAGTGTCGCGCATCTTGCTTTACCGTGGCATATTCTCACACATATACCGTGATATGATACCACGGTCAAGCTTCAACTCGAAACTTTGCGCGTAACGTGTCGAGCATATCCGAGCACCATTTCGGCCACCTCCGCATGTGTAACGATTTCGGAGCCGCCGTCGCCGCGAGTCAGGTTGACGCCGCCTGCTGCAGACATGAGCCGCACCACTTCCTGCGACTTCAGAAGATACCGGGCATCGCACACGAAGCGATCGCACGGCTCTATGATGAGCCAATCGCCCCTACGCAAGCCGAGGCCGGGCGCATCATCAAGCATTTCGCTCACCAATCCCCTTGCCCGTGCAAACGCCTGACAGTCCGCAATCCGAATTTCGCCACTCATAGCCGCTCCAATCTCGCATGTGCGATCTTGATCGCGATCCTTTGGTTCGCGACGCACATCATCAGGCGTACGCGGTCTACATCTTCCGGCCCGTCGCCGAGCGCATCCAGCGCCAGGGTCAGGGCGTCATGCATTTCCGTGAATTCCATATCGGTGAGTGTTCTTCTGCCTTTTGCGCAGGCGCGTTGCTTGGTGATCATTGCGTCTTTCCTCGATTTGAACTACACAATAAGTGCAATAGTGCACCAATAGCGCAATTGCACTTTTAATGCAAGGTGGCGAAATGGCCAGACCACACATGACGCCTGAACAGTTACGCGCCGCTCGAGCTCTGCTAGGGTGGTCACAAGACTATCTCGCAAGCTTGGCGCAGGTTTCGAAACGCACTATTGCTGGGTACGAACTCGGCCAAACCGCACCAAACCCATCAACCTACGTGTCGTTGATCTGGGCCTTGGAGGACGGCGGTGTCGAGTTCATAGCTGAGAACGGCGGAGGACCCGGCGTTCGACTGAGAAAGGGAACACATGGCTGAAACGGTGAAAATCCAAGATACCCAAAGCGAAGCGCGTGTGGCGTTCGACATGGCGCAATGGCTTTGGAACCGCGTCCATAAGGAACAACCGTCGACCACCGCAGAGGCCGAACAGTTTCTTGCGCTTGTAGGCCAATGCAAAGCTGCACTGATGGGCGCGGAGACATTCAATCTGAAACACGTTTTCGGCTAGAACACGGCCGCGTGCGAGCCAAAGCTGAAAGCAGCATCGGGCGGGACATAGCCCCGCCCGATCTGTCGAGGCCGGTTCTCAAGGCCTCCTCGACCGCACCGCGCCCGCAGGATCAACGGGCCGTGCCTATTCGCGGTTTTCCCACTCGCGACTTACGGGGATGCCTTCGGCGCAGAAGAACCAGGGCGACACCCTACCCTATTCGTCATGCCAGGTCGTCGCCCCCGGCAAAGTTCACCGCCTTCACTGCCGCAGCCACCACCGCATCATCGAGCCCAGCGGCTTTGGCATCGGCCATGGTTTGCACCAGCGTCTGCAACGCACGCGCCCGGCCGCTCGTGTCATGAGCCTGCAGGGGGCGGATCACGTCGATCGAGATTTCCCCGCCAAGCTTCTCCGCACATTCCTCGGCGATCAGTTCGGCAATCGGCTGCAGCGTCCATGCCGCAAGGTGCCGCTGGGCCTCGCGGACCAGCGGCCCTTGTGCGGCGGGCACAAAGAGCGAAGGCAGGACGCCGAAGGCAGTCAGGATCGAAGCGCGGGCGCTCTCAAGCACGGGATGCACCATCGACCTGGACAAATCCGGCGTCACGTCATTCGACCGCCAGTCCTGTTGCGGTGCGGGTCCACCGACCGCCTGGACGTTGACCGACTCGCGCAGCAAAACCCGCCCCCGCCGCCCGCGGAAGCCGAGGCCGATTGTCTCCAATTCGGTCGCTGCCGTTTCTGGAAACGGGATGATCTGCGAGCCGATCGGGGCGAATTCGTAAACCTCGCCGAGAGCCGATTCCAGCGTGTGAAGGAGCGATGCCGAGAGCTGCGCGCGCCGCAAGGGTGGCGTGCCGGTCCAGGGCGCCACACTATCCGAACCGATCCGCAGATGTACTACCTCTGCCGCCAGCGCCGTCGCGCTACGCCCGCCGCCCGCATCGGGCAGGCTGAGCCGATAAGCGCGAGGAATGCCGTCGCGGGTCGAAACGTCCCAGTCAGAGGCCGCGATAAGCCCCAGGTCGCCGATCATGAAGACCGCTTCGCCGCGCAGTGCCAGAGCGCGCGCCACAAGCGCCATGGTGCGGCGATCGAGGTAATCCGTGCCCTGCACGTCCGCGAGCGCGAATGCGCCCTCCCAGAGGCTTACACAGCTCTGCACCGTCGCGGTCAGATCCCCGAGCCCCGAACGGCCGGCAATGTAGCTGGCCCGCGCCGCCATGATTTCGGCTGTATATCCGGCACCCGACGATCGCAGCTCGATCGGGTCAGCCTTGCGGCGGAAGAAATCGAGAATGCCCATCAGCGCACCTTTCGATAAGGGCGCAGCAGATCGCCAGCGCCCGAGTTTGCCATCGCTCGCGCCATCCAGTTCGGATCGCGCGTGAACATGACCGTAAGTCCGTCAACCGTGTAGGAGGTGGATTTCGCCCCGGAGCGTCCTTTGTGCAGGCTAGGCGTCATGCCGTCGCTGACATACTCGGCCAGCCGTCTGAACGCTTCGGCGACGGGCTCGGGCACGACCGTATCGCCCACGGTCGCCGTGACACGCCATGGCCCCTCGCTGGGTAGGTCGTAGCCGCCATATGGCGAATCCGGGGGGCTATCGGCCAGCCACGCTGCGCCGTCCCATTTCTCGATCGCCGAGACTGCCGCAGGCGTCAAAGGTGGCTCCCAGGCTCCGGGCCCCTCTACGACCCAGACCACGGGCCGCGCCCCCCAGCGGTGCGAGCACCAGGCCTCGATCCTTGACCAGAGCGCGACTTGCGGGACGGCCAAAGCGGCTTCCGACAAGCGGCTGACAAAGGGCCAGCTGGCAGGCGGGGTCTCGGTTTGCTTCAATGTCACCGCCATGTCATGCCCTCCACCGATTCAATGCCCGCGCCCTGGCGTTCGGCACCATCAACCCGCCCTGCGTCAGTTCCCAGGATCGGGCTTCCTCGCCTTCGGCCTCCTTGTAGGCAGGGACCGTGACAAAACTCATCTCGTAGAGCAGCGCCGCGAAAATGGTGCGGATGATTGCCCGTCCAAGCGCGGGGTCTTCCTCCTCGACCTTCTCTGCATCCGGCACGGTGATAGGCGGCGGAATGCGGAAGCCGGGCGAGATGCCTCGGATCAACCCGGCAGTGAAGGCCGCAAGGAAGTCTTGGCCATAGGGACTGTCCTCGATCTCGGGCACGATCTCGGCGTCAAAGGTCACGGCCTCGTCGCTGTCGAGGATCAGGAGCGTGCCCGCCAGGCGGCTTGCAAGCGGCCGGTCGTAGGAGTGCCCGACCAGAAGGTGAATATCCTCGTCCGGTCGATCGATCCGGTAGCTGAACGCCCGCGAGGCGATAACCTCTTTTTGTGGGCGCCCGTTCTTTCCACCGTCGCTAAGGACGGCTCTCTTATTATAGGGGAACCGACCCCGCAGGCGGCGGGACTTCCCCCGCCGCCCCCGAAGTTCCAGCTCGCCATCCGCGAAGCCATACAGCATCAGGCCACCTGCACCCCGGTCAGAACCTGCAGCTGCACCGCCCGCGCCACGGTCACGTCCGCCGTGGCAAGCGCCGTCAGCCGCAAGCCGCCCGATTGCGCGTCCGAGAACGGGTCGCGGATCAAATCCACTGCGCCCCATAGGCCGACGAAGATCGGCGCAACACCACCAGACGCCGTGGTCAGGAGCGCGGTGCAGGCGCTGGGCGAGCCGGTCGGCGCGGCAAGAGCGTTCGCGGTCATGGCGATGTTCTTGGCAGGGATGTTGCCCAGCATCCGATCCCATTCACTCACCGCGGTCGAAGTGATCAGCGAGCCGTCCATCTTGGCCCACACCTCGGGCCGGATCAGCAGGTTCACCGCGTCGGGCGAGGCCGCAGCGTTGCCGGTCATGAACGATACGACCGCAGCGCGGAATGCCGCCCAGGTAGCGGCGGCGCCGACCGCAGTGGAAGTGATGCCGTAGGTCGCGGCACCGGCGATCACGCCGAGCGGCTGGCCTGAAGAACCTGAGCCGAGGAAAATCGCCGCGTCGAGCGCCTGCGAAATCGCCCCGTTCATGTCACGGCGGACCGCGTCTTCCAGTGCTGCCCCGGATTGCTTCATCGCTTTCCGCGTGATCTTCATTTGGATTCCGAGCGTATTATTCGGCGCCATGGCCTTGTCGGTCGTCGCATAGACGGTCGGGCCGCCCACGTTGCCGGTCTCCGTCGCCTGCCAGCCCGCAGTCACGGCAGAGGTGACGACCGGCCATTCGGTCAGCCCGGATTCGATCCCGATCATCTGGGCGCCCATGCGCGCGGCCACGCTGTCGGGGAAGAGGCGATCGATGATCGGCCGCGTGCTTAACGGGTTCGGGGTACCCGCCGCGACCGTCTCGCCCGCGCGGGTTTCCAGCGCGGCCCACGGAACCGGCACGCCACGATAGCCGCCTGCACCGCGCAGCTCCTCGACCACCTCGGCGGTACGCCCGGACAATGCCCGACCCTCGTCGAGGTTCAGAGCGACCTGGCGCATCTCGAACGCGGAAACCAATTCGGACCATTCGCGATCCGAGCGGGTTTCCAGTTCCTCGCCCGCCTCGCGCCGTTCGGTATCTTCCGCGATCAGTGCGGCGCGATAGCGGGTTTCGTTCTGGCGGTACTCGGTATCGAGTGCCTCCATCTGGCGAAGCTCGTTTTCGTCGGGCTTCTCCTTGCCAGCCAGACCGGCAATTTGCTGGCGGATTTCGCTTTGCCGCCGGGCGATCTTAACGGAGTCGAGCATTTGAATTCCTTTCACTGCTCAGTTTCTCGGCCCGTTTTTCGGACCAGGGTTTTCCACGCCATGCGGGCGGGGTCGGTTTCTCCCATGCCGATCTCGGCGCGGGTCTTTCGGGCGTGGCAGGCCACGCACAAACTCTGAAGATTTGTCAGGTCGAATGACCTCTCGGGCGCGGTGCGCACAGGCTCCCGGTGATCAACCTCAAGCCTGCCCCGCGCCCCACAAGAGACGCAGGCGAAGCCGTCACGGCGCAGTGCCTCATAGCGAAGCCGCTTCCAGCGCTTGGTGCGTATGATCGGCGCGGAATGTCGGGTCCAGCGGTTCACGCCCATACTGGCGCCCTCCCCGACTTGGCGGGCACCGCGATACGCCGCTGGCCTTCGGCAACGGCGAGCACCGCAGCCGCAGCCGCATCGATCCGGCCCAGGCTTCGGGCTTTGGCCAGCTTGTGATTTCCGGCCGGGTCCACCAGCGTGATCGCATCGGAGAAGGCCGAGCGCAGCAACAGCGACGGAGCGGCCTTCACCTGCCCGTCAAAGAGCGCGCGCCGGAACCGTTCTATATCCTCGCTGCCATCCTTCCAGCCAAAGCCCCGCCACACGAACGGCACGCGCAGCGCGGCCTTTGCCATGGCTTCCAGAAACTCGGCGTGTCGGAAGCGGTCGCCGACAACACAGGCCAGTTGCTCGCCTTCGAGCCGCCGCGCCAGTTCGGCAATCCACGGGCCAGGCGGCACCGTGTTTTCGCCCATGACCGAAAGTTCGCCCCGGTCATTCATCTCGACATACCGCCCACCGACGCCATCCGCCGCGCCACGATCGGCAAGACCGGGCACGGCGGGGAAGGTGCCGAGACATTCGAGGCGCCCCGTCTCGGGCCAGTAGAACGCGGCCGCTGACATGGACCGCGAGCCGCCGAGGTCCACGCCGAGAATGCACGGCCCGGCCCGCTGAGGCAGATCATCCGGCGCGACTTCGGCCGAAAGCCATTCGTCCACCGTGATCAGAACCGACCGGTCTTCCGTGCTCACGCGCTCATTGCGGTTGAGGTTGCGGAAGCTCGCCAGTGCCGCCCCGCCCCGCGCGATCGCTCGCCTCGCCTGGGCCACCAGCCACTCGGCACTCGCACCGATGCCCTCTGCCGCGCCGGGGTTCGCCACCAGAAGGCTTTCCAGATCGTCGGCAGGCAGACCGAAAGCGGGCCGGTGCTCCTGAACGTAGGTGCCTGGCGGCGGCTCATCGAGCCATCGGGAGAACGTGTTGGCGTCGTCGGGCGCGGACGTTGAAATGATCAGCGCCCTGCCGTCCCGCTTGCCGAGGCCCGACAGGATCGCGTTTTCGAGCGTATCGCCCTTCTCGCGCTCCCATGCGGCCCGCTCATCGAGGATCGCGAGCGTCGGCGCACCGCCGAGTATCGAGCGGCCATCCGCGGCGATTGCCCGTAGCAGACCGCCTCCGTTCGCCTCGTATTCTACCTCTAGTCGCGAGCCCCGGCGGATGGTGAACAACTCGCGTTCATCCTCACCGAGCCCGTCAATGAAGCCGAGGACGAAGTTGAACGCTATCTTCGCCTGATCACGGTTCCGGGCGGCAAGGATGATCTCCCGCCGGGGCTGGGCATCCCAGACCCCCATGACCGCCCCGAGCCCGATGCCAGACGCCAGAGCGGTCTTGGCGTTGCCGCGGCCGATCGAGAGGCAGGCCACCATGATGCGATCCGCCATCGCACCCCGGACGAACCGGCGCTGATAATCGGCCAGTACCAGCGGCTCACCAGCCTTCGGACCCTCGGGGATGCGCAAGGTTTCGAGGAAGGCAATGACGGTCTCAGCGGTCATTTTGCCCCCCGGAATTTTTCGGGAGAGAGACAGGAGAACCCCGCCCCCCCGAAAAGCCCCCCCACCCAGAGGGCCGGGCATTGGCACCAGATCGTCGCTCGTTCGATTACGCCAAACTCGATCAACGCAAATCGAATTTCATTTTCACGTTCGCGAGTGCGGGCGCTCCCCCTCTCCCCCTCCCCTTGGGTAGGGGTGGGGTATAGGTGTACCCCCATGCCTATGCCCACCTCGGCGCAACCTAGCGCGTCCACTCTCAAGGGTACGCCCCCCGCCCCACGGGGGGGCGTACCCCTATGGGGTATGGGGTATATACTCCCCCACCGTTGGAAGGGGGTTGGAAGGGGGGGTGGGATGGGGGTTGGAACAGGTTGGAAAATGGGGTTGGAAGGGGGTTGGAACGTCATTCCGCCACCTCCAAGTAGGTCCTACGCTTGGAGGCTGGACCGGCCTCGACTACCGTGATCTTGCCCGATGCCAGCAGGCTCTCCATGGCTGCGCGCAAGGCCCTCTTGGTCATGCCCTCGCTATCGGGATGCTCGGAAAAGACCTTCGGCGCATAGGTCGGGCCACCGGCATGGTTCATGCGCCGTCCTTGCTCGGCAAACATGCGCAGGAGCTTAAGGAAGACCCGCTCCGCCTTGGCTGCACCCGCCATGCGATCAAGCGTTGTTTCGCTAGCCTCGGGCACAAAGGCGCCGTCGCAATAGGTCAGGCCGATCTCACCGCCCACAGGGCCATAGTTGGCCTTCATCGTGCGCAGAACGCGCGCATCCGGGTCGGCCTCGTATCCGTCCACCACGACCCGCTTGAAGAACAGGCGCGAGCGCACCGCACCGTTCCAGGCGGTGCTCCCTGAATAGCCGTCGCCGCTCTCCATCGCGCTTTTGGAAGGGTGGGCTAGCACCATCGCGGCGCAGTCACAGCGAAGGGCGATGCCCTTCACGATGTCCACAAATTGCGTGACCTGTGCGCGATCGTTTTCGTCGCCGGGGAACAGGTTCGCCAGCGTGTCCAGAACGATCAGGCGCGTGTAACGGTCACTCGCGAATTCCTCAATCTGGCGTGCCAGCTCGGTCGGCTTGAAGCCTACACGGCCGCGTTCTGCCAGCAGGGCGCCCTCCCCCACGGTCGAGCGCAAGTGCAGGCTATCAACGTCATCGAAGGTCAGGCCAGCGCCGCGCAGGATGCCGTCCAGGCGCCTGTGCAGCTCGGCCATGTCATCTTCCGCAGAGAGATATATCACGGCGCCCTCATCGGCCTGCCTGCCGATCCAGCGCGTGCCCGAGGCAACGGCAACGGCAAGCTGCATTGCAAGAAGCGATTTGCCCGTGCCGCCGTCGCCGGTCAGCAGCGTGACGGTGCGATCCGGAACAAGAGCCTCCACGACCCATTCGCGTGCTGGCACAGGCCGCGCCTTGAAGCTCGATGCCGAAATGAAGGGCGACGGCTTCGGCAGTATCATGTCCAGCGGCTCATCCCATCCGGTGAAGTCAATCCGATGCCGAAGCCAGGACCATGCCCGCTCCTTGGCGTCTGATTTGTCGAAGCCCTTGGCGAGCGCGATCAGCTCAAGCGGCTGCAGGAAGTGCCGCTCCATGACGTTCGCCAGTATCTCCCCGCACTCCGCGACCACGTTGCCGCGATGGTGCGGCGGAATGGTATGAGTGGGGCCACGCCCTTCCTTGATCGCTGCGGCCTCGTCGGCCTCGTCCCAGTAGACCAGAAGATCGCCCGGCCAGTTGCTCATGGCCAGCCATGCGCCCTCGCAGCGCTGCCGCGTTTCCGGCAAGCCAAGATCGGCGAACCAATGGTCGATTGCGGCCGTCGCGGCGCGATTACGGCGGCGCCACATATCCGCCTCGGCCTGGGCGACCGCCTCGGCTTCGGTGAAGCCCCTATGATTGAAAGCCATGGTCATGGCCTCAGTCCCGCGCTATAATCGGCGCAGGACTTTTCAACGCTGGTCGCGATGGAAGGTTTGGCAATACCCCCGGCAGCGCCCGCCAGCGCGCCGGGGTTTTCGTTTTCAGGGCTCAAACCGCCGGTTGAAACTTTCGCGGAAGGTTCACGGTTTGTCGGGGCCTTCGTTGAAACGAAGGCGCATTGATTTCTCTGTTTTTCTTGCCGGATTGCAAATCCGTGAAGACCGGTTCGATTCCGGTACCCGCCTCCATATCCTTCTAAATCAGTGACTTAAGCCCCATGGCTGCCAAGTGCGACACAAAGTGGAGCACACAGCCCATGAAACTGTCGGCTTACCTAATCCGTTCTCGCCACGGAAATTTCTCCTTCCGTGGGTTACGGCCGAGCACCGGTAGAATTAGTTACCCAACCATCGGGATATTGCTTGTTTGAGCCTCGAAAACTCATGTCCGTTTCGGACCGCGCACAGCAGAGTGGCCGACGTAAACCGTGCCGGCGCCCGAACCTCGCGCCAACGGCCAAGCGCCACCCGCAGAATGACCCTTGTCATTCGCCGGCCGTTGCAGTAGCACGCCGCCCACGGAGTGCGGGCGTAGCTCAGGGGTAGAGCATAACCTTGCCAAGGTTAGGGTCGGGCGTTCGAATCGCCTCGCCCGCTCCAATCGACCATCCAATATTTTTTCAATCATTCCTTA
Organism: Frigidibacter sp. RF13; assembly: GCF_026626305.1. GTDB lineage: Bacteria > Pseudomonadota > Alphaproteobacteria > Rhodobacterales > Rhodobacteraceae > TMP-24. The sequence continues at coordinate 838,567 of NZ_JAPNUE010000001.1, forward strand.
AGTGGCTGATTTTCGGCCAATTTCGGCTTAGCGCCCCGAACGCCGCGTCTCACCGCGAACCGAAAGGCACAAGTCATTGCAGGATGAGTCATCTCAGTCGCGTAATATCGGCGAGATTTGTTAACTCAGGACCCAACGGTCTTGCGGACGATGAAAGGTCGTTCGATCAGGCGCCAGGAAATCACTGAGATCGCGAGTGTGATGGGTGCGGCCCAGATCATGCAGCCTACCGGATCAATACCCGCAGCCACAGCCACCACAGCGCCCTGAATCGGAAACGCATAAAGATAGAAGCCATACGAGTAATCGCCCAGGCGGTTATAGAGCCCGAGAAACCTTGACGGCAAGAATGCGAGCGCAATCGTTACGAAAGCGATAGCCGGGTACAGGAGCAATACATTTGACGTTCCAAGTAGTATCATCACCGCGATAAGTAAGAGTGCAAGAGCCCCCACATAACGCGCTCCGAGCACATCCCATACCGACCAGATGAAAATGCCCCACGCGAATGAGACAGAGAGCTCCATGAATTTGTCGATCTGGTAGATCGTATGGACATCCGACACCACATAGGCTGTCGCGAAAAGCATCCAGGCCAGCGAGACCGCCACGGCGCTCGACCGGCGCTTCAGAAAGCCCATCCAGCCGACAATAGCGACAAGGACATAACAAGCAATCTCATAGAAAATAGTCCAGATAGAGCCAACGATCGCATGGTATGGGCTTTGGTCGAAGACACCTGGCAACTCGTACATCGGTGACAGCAGAACCGTGTTCCTGGCTAAGAACATCCATGTGTCAGGTGCGGCGAAATACTCCGCCAAAGGCAGAGAGGTGAAGATCAGCCCCAAGATGAAAACAACGACAATATTGGAGATCACCAGGCCAGGATATATCCTGAATATGCGGGCCTTGCAGAAGCTTAGGATGGAGCTTCTGTTCACATAGCTGGCAGATATCAGAAATCCGGAGGCGGTAAAGAATACAAATACGGCGATCGTTCCCAACGAGAAACCCGTTTCATGTTCCAGCGGTTCGACCGCACCGGGCCCGAGTGCTATTGGGTAGGCATGAGAAATCAGCACGCAGATGGCCGCAACCATCCTTATCAGATTGAAGTTATTGTCGTGCGAAAATTGCGATTTCATACCGGCGCGACACCCCGTGATCTGATTTTTCAGCCGTCATTTCCGGCCTGAGCGTAAGGGAAATGTCGACCCGCGCAGCCGTTCCATGGTCACCCCGTCCGGGCCCAGACCGAAAGTTCCCCGCAGGGCCGCAGCCGAAGCACGCGTCTCACCCCTGAGCAGTCCCCTCACCGCCTTCAGAACAGCGTAGGCGATGGCGACGGGCACCGCCCAAGGTCGAAATCCCGCGACGAAAATCACCCTGCTCCGTGCCATGAAATACGCTGACAGGGGTGATTGACGCTGCTCGGAATTGCCGGACCCCGCAGAGTGACCGGCTGAATGGTAGACCGGCGCGTCAGGGCAGTAGTGGATCGTGAACTCGCCCCTCCGCAGACACCAGTCCACCTCCTCATAGTACAGAAAATACTGCTCAGGCATGTGCCCGACTGCATCTACGAATGCACGGGATACCAGCATATGGGCGCCCGAAATGTAATCGATCCGCATATCGCTCGGATCCTCGGCGTCCGACTCTGCCTTCTTGTGGTTATGGGGCTTGCATAAGCCCGTCCACATATTAACAACGCCGCCGTCTGATTGAATAACGCGATCCGCCCCGGCATAGTACACCCGTCCGCCTGCGATACCAAACTTTTCGCTCTTGCTGGCGCAAGTGAGCAGGTTAGTCACACAGCGGCTGTCGGCAACACAGTCCGGATTCAGAATCCAATAATATTCGATTGCTTTGTCGCGCTCCAGCCAAGTCAATCCGACATTAACGCCGCCGGCAAACCCACGGTTTGCATCGGTTCGCAGCAGCGCAATCTCATGCGCGTTACTTCTGGCCTTTGCGACCACGCGGCAGCCCATTCTTTCAGCGGCATCTTTCTCAGCCAACGATATCGGCAGCGCTTCGAAGGTTTTGTCTCCCACGAACCACTCTAAAAGGGTTTCAACCGAGCGGTCTGTCGAATTGTTGTCGACAACCAGTATCGATAGCGCATGTCCTGCTGTCGATAAAACACTTCTGATACAATCAACAATCTCGGAAGAGGAGTTGTAGGTTACCACCACCGTACCGACGCCAGGTGACGTGGGCCCCCCAGAAAGCTGCTCTCTGATCAATCTTGCGCTCCCGAAGCCCTGATAGAACCGTTAGCCTACACCGCCCTCCGTGCGCATCGCGCAGCGGAACCTCTTGGTCATTTGCCTTCCGGACAAGCGTCTCATCGAAGGATGCCAGCGACAGAGGTCACCCGACACCCAGACCAAGATCCGATGGTCTGTATAGCTGCATCCTTTCGTCGGGTGAAGCCTGTCGGGCAACCACAAAGTGGACGCCACGGCGCCTGCACCGCATCGCGCAGCTACCATAGCTGGGCCTTCGAAGTGAAAGGGCGGCCGCCATTGTTGACCGCCGCGAACCACTGCTACGATGATAGCGCGGATTGCCCCGAAATCCGGTCGCTCTGCATCACATTCGGCTGGAACTTGATGGCACCATGCGCCATCGTAGAGCAGCTTCGACGGCCGTTGACCGGCCCGGAGGAATTCTTGTCGGCGTCAGAGCGCGCGCTGCAAGGCAGCAAGCCGGAGTACCAATGCGATCTAGAAGTCTGAGCATGGCCGACACTGGCATCACCAGCGCTCCGGTTCCTGGCGGTCAAGCCATGGCCAAGCCTGCTGTCGGCTTGGTGCTCTGCTATATGCTCCTTCTGCTGCTTCCGATCAAGTTCTCGATCGGGACGGTGGCGCTTTCGCCGCTCCGGGTTTACCTCCTGTTTGTCGTTCCCGTCCTGCTTGTGAATCTTTTCAGCGGCAAATATGGCCGTGTGAACGCTGCTGACGTCCTCATGACGCTGCACATCCTATGGGCAATCGTCGCCATCGCCGTGAATAACCCGAACCGTGTTGTCGAAAATGTCGGTTCGACAGCGGTCGAATTTCTCGGCGGATATCTGGTTGCCAGAGCAAGCATCCGCGACCCTCAGTCGTTCAAGATCGCCTGCACCTACATCTTCTTGTCTGTCTTGATATTGATCCCGTTCGGCGTGTCGGAGCTCTTCTCCGGCAAACCGGTTATCGCGGAGGCGATATCCCGCATCCCCGGCCTAAGTTCAGTTCCGGACGTATCGAATGCGAAACGACTTGGGCTCGAGCGTGTGCAGAACATCTTCGAGCATCCAATTCACTATGGGCTGTATTCTTCTACGGCATTTGCCCTCACATTCTATGTCGTCGCCAGCAATCTTGGAATAATTACCAGATTGCTTTTTTGCGGGCTGGTGTTTGCAGCGGTCATGCTGTCGCTGTCCAGCGGCGCGGTCCTGGCCGTACTGGCTCAATGCGCATTGATCGGCTGGGCACTCGTGTTCCGAAATGTTCCCAAGAGATGGATATTGCTCATTTCTTCCTTTGTTTTGGCGTATGTGGCTGTTGACCTTCTATCGAATAGGACACCGATGAAGGTCTTCATGAGCTATGCTACTTTCGATGCGCAGACAGCCTACTACAGGTCGATCATCAATGAGTGGGGTATGTACAATGTCTGGAACAACCCTATTTTCGGCCTTGGCCTAAGAAGCTGGATCAGACCTGGCTACATGCTTCGTGGAAGTGTTGATAATTTTTGGCTCGTCAACGCGATGAAGTACGGCATTCCAGGGTTCTTGTTGCTTGCCGCCGGTTATGCATATGCATTGATTGCTATCTCGCTAAAGAATCTCGACGCAGACAAGGTAGCTTCTGTGTTTCGTTTTGCCTGGGTCGTGACGATGTGCGGCCTCACCTTTACGCTCATCACTGTCCACGTTTGGGCGACCATCTATTCCTATACCATCTTTCTTCTGGGCGCGGGTATTTGGGTAATAGACTATCGTCCGACAATAGCCTCGGTGCCCGAAAGCGCGCCGCAGGGACGGTCGGCCTTGACATATGCACGGCCGAGATCTGCAGAAACTTCCTATTCCAGGAGGCCCGCTCCCGGGGATGAACCTGATAGAGGCAACCGACAGTCGGCGCGGCGTTCGCGCGGCGCAGAGGGCACACAGCAGGTATTCACACGGTTCCCCGGCCCTCATCAAACACCAGGGAACGAGTAGTGCTACGCTTTCTCGTATTCCCACGGCGGTGTCGCCACAATCGTGTAATGGGCGAAGCGCCCCTTTCGCCGGATCTACCTGACTTGTGTCCTGCGACGAGAAGGTGAAGTCGTGCCCAGAGCCGGAATGGAACGGGCGACACGTGGACTTTCAATCATTTGTCTGTCTGCGTCAGCTTCCGCAGACCACCGCGTCAAACGCCGTCGTCTCGCGCTGAAGGCGCTTACCCAAACTCGAGCACGAAAGATATCGACACGCTCGAATGTGATGAATGGGAGACTATCGCGCAATCCGGCGCCCGAACCACCATCCAAGTCACTGATTTAATGGTACCGCCTCCCCGGCTCGAACGGGGGACCCCCAGATCCACAATCTGGTGCTCTAACCAACTGAGCTAAGGCGGCACTCGGGCGTGGAATTAGGAGGTTTGACGGCGAGGGTCAACTGGAAAATCGGCGCTTCGGAGGCGACCGGCGACCGTCAGTTGATGCGCCGACGCAGGGCGAGGCCGAGCGCGAAGACGATCGCGATGGCGACCAATGTCTGTTGGCCGACTGCGTCAATCAGAAGCGACAGGTTGACCATGACCGAGCCGACATAGGGGCCGGCATCCGCCCCCAGCAGGAGATAGAGAAGGATCAGAAGCGCGACGAGCGCATAGCCCGCTTCTGCAACCGCGAGGCACAGGCGTTTGACCAGGCCGAGTGCGTCGAGAAGCGCGTCCATCCTTCGTCCTCCTGCCGGGGGCGGCCCGTTTCTGTGTAGCCGTGACGGCCCTAGCGCTTGTCCATCAGCCAGAGAACGACGCCGAGCGAGATCAACCCGGCAAGACCGGCACCGCCGAGTTCCTTCACGAGGTTGGTGATATTGCCGACCACGTCACCAAGGAACGACATGTTCGCCGGACCAACGAGAAGCGAGGCCACGATGGCCAGCGCCAGAAGGCCGATTCCGAGTTCCGTCAGGGTTCTGATGACGGATCTTGCATTGTCCAACATCCTGATTTCCTTCCTGCTCTGTTATTCAGGTCATGATCTGACCTGCGACAGATTGTCATGCGCGGAAATCCGCTTAGTCAAGGAAAATTTTATTGCGCGCCCATTTTGCGCGATTCGGCAGACCTGAAACCTATATCTTGTGAAGCTCTGACGCGCACACGGGCGGACCCGCCGCGATATGTGTCAGCCGCGCTTGACTTATCCACAGGCGATGTCGACAGCTCGCGGCTCGGAAACGCGGCTTGAGGTTAAGGCTTGGATTTCTCGCATTCTTCCGCCAGAACCGGCACTGAACATCCGGAGGCCGAGATGGGCATCAATAAGGAAAGCGAAATCGCTGCGAACTTGCAGATCGGACCGACCGATCTGGGCATGGTCCGCATCTATGTCGAGGCGGACGGGTTCGAGTTACCGCTCGACTTCGACCCCGAAGAGGCAGAGGAAATCGCCGAGGAGTTGCGGGCGGCGGCCGAAGCCGCGCGGGAGATGCGCGCGGGCAGCACAGGCAAAGGCAAGCCTAAGCGGCGGTGATTCCTTCTGACGTCACCCCCGGATCGCGATAGGATTGCAGCCTCAGCGCGGCATGACGCGCGAATTTGGTCAGCACCACCTTGCGGCGCGCGCCCGGTAGCGGCGCCTCGGGGCCCAGCCGCAGGATCTCGGCATCATAGCCATCGGCAATGATCAGTCCCGCCCCCTCGGGGAAGAGGTCGACAGGGAAATCGGCGTCGACCGCCCAGAAGAACCGGTCGGCCCATTCGAGGTAATTGCGCCATTTTCGGTCCGAGGTGAAATCGGCGCGCGAGGATTTGCATTCAACGATCCAGACCTCGCCCTTCGGCCCAAGCGCCATCACATCAACCCTGAGGCCCGGAGCTGGCACCAGTTCCTCCACCGTCGCGAACCCGTGCGACAGGAGATGGCGGCACACACCGCGCGCGAGAATCTGGCCGGGCATTAGGTCCTGGAGCATGCGCAAACATGAACGAAAGACGAACATTCCGTCAAGACCCCTCGCCGTGTCTTGAAGGCGCCATCAGCGCCGCATAGATTGCGCGGTGGCGGGTTCTGCTCTTCTCGTATCCGGCCCTTTTCCAGTGGCCGATAATCTTTTCCGAGGGGGCTGGCTCTGCCTGGGTCCTGGCCCAGGTATCTGGCTCCCACCTGACTAGTCAGGCTCTCGGGAAATTCACGCCGGCACGGTCGCTGCGGTTCCCGCCACTTGTCTGCCGCACCGTGACCGGCGCCGGTTCAGGCGCGACGGCGGGCGCCCGGGTACCGCCGCCCCTGCCCGGTTTTTCTGCCATCTGCATCACGGCATAGGCGAACTGCACGCCCGAAAAGACGATGGTGTTGAAGACGACCAGCATCACGACAGCGAGCGGCCCCTCGCGCGTGGCCGTCACCAGATGCCACAGATTGGCAACGTTCAGCCACAGAAGAAGGGCCGTGAAGGCCGCGCCAAGCAGCAAGCCAATGAACACATGGCGGATGTACAGGCGGACAAGTTCGGGCATTTCTGGACCCTCCGACGCCAATCTAATGCTTGGGGACGCACGCGCCAGAGGCAGAGTGACGCAGGCGCCCTACCCCGTCCGTCAGCCCAGCCACAGTGCCGCGAGCGCCAGCGCGGCAGGCAGTGCCTGCACATAGAGGATGCGGCGCGAGGCGGTGAGCGCGCCGAAAAGACCGGCGACGAACACGCAACCGAGGAAGAAGCTTGCGAGCGGGCGGGCCATCGCCTCGGTCGCGATCAGCGACCAGATAAGACCGGCCGCGAGGAAGCCGTTATAGAGGCCCTGATTGGCCGCCATCACCTTTGTCGGTGCGAACAGGCCCTTCGGGAACGAGCGGAAGATCTTCGGTCCACGGCTTTCCCAGGCGAACATCTCGAGCCAAAGGATGTAGAGATGCAGCGCGGCGATGGCGGCGATCAGCATCTGGGCGACAAGCGGCATGGCGACTTCCCGTCGGTGACTGTGTTTGTCAGACTAGGCTCAAGAGGGCCATCGTGCCAAGCGAAGAGCGCCGCAGGCGACGATGAGCGATCCCGGGTTTTCAGAACGCGTCGGGGCGTGCCTCGCGCGCCATATGGTCCAGAACCGCATTGACGAATTTCGGCTCGCGTCCGTCGGGGAAGAAGGCGTGCGCCACGTCGACATACTCGGTGATCACCACGCGCGGCGGCGTCGCGGGTTGCTGAAGCTCTGCGCCCGCTGCCCGGAACAGCGCCCGCAAGACCGGGTCGATCCGGTCGATCGGCCATTTGGCCACCAAAGCCCGGTCGGTCATCTGGTCGATCTTCGCCTGCCAGTTCACCGCCTCTTCGATGATTTGGCGGAAAAGATGGGTATCGCCCTCGACAAATTCGTCACCCTCGATGGTCGCGCCGAACCGGTGGGTTTCGAACTCGCGGCGCACCTTGTCGACGGTCTGGCTCGCCGCCTCCATCTGGAACAGCGCCTGAACTGCATAAAGCCGGGCGGCGGATTTCATCTGCCGCTTTTCTTCCAGCGTCGGTTTGCGGGGCGCGTCGTCGTCGGTCATGGTTCTCTCGATAGGCGGACTCAATCGGCAGGCTTGAAGCCCATGCCCTTGGTCTGGCGCGCCCATTTGCGGGAAAGTGCGATGAGATGCAAGGCCGCCGCTGCGGCGCCTCCGCCCTTGTTCTGGCCATTGGGATCGGCCCTGACCTCGGCCTGTTCGCGGTTCTCGACCGTCAGGATGCCGTTGCCGACACAGGCGCCGGAAAGGCCGAGCATCGTGATGCCGCGCGACGAGTCATTGCAGACCGTATCGTAGTGCGTGGTTTCGCCCCGGATCACGCAGCCCAGAGCGACGAACCCGTCATAGTCAGCCATGCGGAAGGCCATGCCGATGGCGGTCGGCACTTCCAGCGCGCCGGGCACCTCGATCACTTCGACGCTCGCCCCTGCCTTGGCCGCCGTATCCTTCGCGCCTGCGATCAGGTTGTCGGCGATATCGCGGTAATAGGGCGCCACCACGATCAGAAGCTTCACGGGCTTGTCGAAGGCGGGCAGCGGTAGCGTATAATGGCTTTCGTTCGCGGCCATGCGTCACTCCATCGCGATCGGGCGGGTCCCGGTGATCTCGAGTCCATAAGCATCAAGACCGACGATCTTCGGCGTTCCGGAATTGGTCAGAAGCTCGATCCGGTTCAGCCCGAGAGCGGCAAGGATCTGCGCGCCGAGCCCGTATTGGCGGAGCTTGTGGGGCGTCGCCTCCTCGTCAAGCGCGAGCTTCATCTGCGTGTCGCGCAGCATCACCACGGCGCCCCTGCCCGCTTCGGCGATCGCGCGCATGGCGGCGGGCATCTGGCCCGCGTGCGAGGGATGCAGGCCGAGCACATCCTCCAGCGGATTCAGGGAATGCATGCGGACGAGGACCGGCGCGGGCGTGGCGATATCACCCTTGGTCAGCACGATATGTTCGGCGCCCTGAGTGGCGTCGGTGAAGACCCGCATATGCCAGTCGCCGCCGTGGATCGAGGTGACCTGCCGCTGGGCGATTTCGCGCACCAGGCTGTCGTGGCGCAGGCGATAGGCGATCAGGTCGGAAATCGTGCCGATCTTCAGCCGATGCCGCTGTGCGAAGGCCACCAGTTCCGGCAGCCTCGCCATGGTGCCGTCCTCGTTCATGATCTCACAGATCACGCCCGCCGGATTCAGACCCGCAAGGCGCGAGACGTCGGTCGCCGCCTCGGTATGGCCCGCGCGCACCAGAACGCCGCCGTCGCGGGCGCGAAGCGGGAAGATATGCCCGGGCGTCGCGATATCGGCGGCACCCTTCGAAGGGTCGATGGCGACAGCAACGGTGCGCGCCCGGTCATGGGCGGAAATGCCGGTGGTTACCCCTTCGCGCGCCTCGATCGAGATGGTGAAGGCCGTCTCGTGGCGCGAGGAATTCTTGGTGGACATCAGGGGCAGGCCCAGCGTCTCGATACGTTCGGCCGGAAGCGTCAGGCAGATGAGGCCACGCCCATGCATGGCCATGAAATTGATCGCCTCGGGCGTGGCCATCTGCGCGGGGATCACCAGATCGCCTTCGTTCTCGCGATCCTCGTGATCGACAAGCACGAACATCCGGCCGTTCCGGGCCTCTTCGATGATCTCTTCGGTGGGCGAAATCGCGGATTTCAGATCGTCGGTCATGGGCGGCCCGGGGCAGGGAAAGTCACCGGCGGGCATAGACGATGCGCGCCCGAAAGGCCAGAGGCGGCGGCGGCGCTTGGCGACTAGAGACCGACATGACGGAAGGTCAGCGCGCCGCGGCCGGGCCGAAGAACCGGTCGGCGGGCAAATAGGCTGCCAGCCGCGCCGCCGCGCACCAGTCGCGTTCCAGCCCGTGATCGCCGATGAGCAGCACCCCGTCGGCGGGAAGGGCCCCGAGTGCCGCGCGCAGCATGGCCCGCACCTCGCGGTGCCCGGCCAGAAGCGCAGGCGCTGCGTGGGCCGCATCGATCATCAGCAGCGCTTCCCGCACCGCCTCGGGCGTCAGCGGCGGGTTGGCCAGTGCAATCCGCCCGCAAGCGGTGATCTCGGCGAGCTTTGCCGCCCGCTCGGGTGCGAGGACCGGCCTGGCCACGGACAGGGAGAGCGCATTCGATGAAAAGAGAAAGGCCACAAGGTCGCGCCCGGTGGTCGCGCGCACCCCGGCATAGGTCTTGTAGTCGAGCCCAAGCTCCTTTGCCCGCATGACACGAAGCCGAACCACCTCGACCGGCAGCACCGGCAAAAGCCGCGCCCGCGCCGCGCGCCAGCAATGCGCCCGCCAGCTTGCCCCGCCCTCCATCGTCGGGCCGCCGTTATGTCCGATCAGGTTCGCCATCATGACGCGGAGATTTGCAGGCGCCGCGAAAGGGCTCAAGCAAGGACCGCACGATTGCGATATCCCGCGCGACCTGTTGCCCAAAAATAGGGCGCTGCGCCCACAAACGAAGCGCGACGGAAAGCTGACAGAGGCACCGTGACCTCCAGTCAGCCGTTAGCCCAATCACGCATCCGTGCTACGTAGCGGGCAAGCGTGTCGATCTCGATATTCACCGGATCGCCCATGCCTGCCGTCCCCCAGGTGGTGACCGTCTTGGTATGGGGGATGATGTTGACGCCGAAATCCCGGCCACTCACCTCGTTCACCGTCAGGGAAGTGCCGTTCAGCGCTACCGAGCCCTTGGGCGCAATGAAACCTGCAAGAGCCTCAGGCGCGCGGAAGGTGAAACGGGTGCTTTCCCCTTCGTCTTCCATCCCGACGATCTCGGCCACGCCATCGACGTGGCCCGACACGATGTGACCGCCGAGCTCGTCACCCACCTTCAGCGCGCGTTCAAGGTTCAGCCGCCGCCCGACCGCCCAGCCCTTACGGTTTGACCCGATGGTGGTCTTGGCGATGCTTTCGGCCGAGATCTGCACGTCGAACCAGTCGCGCCCACCCTCTGTCCCGCGGGCAATGACCGTCAGGCAGCAGCCGTCGCACGCGATAGAGGCGCCGATGTCGATGCCCGCCGCCGGATAATGCGTTCCGATCCGAGCCCAGAGATCGCCGCGACGCTCAAGCGCCATGACTTCGCCAATGTCGGTGACTATACCTGTGAACATGAGCGGCTCCTTTCCCGATTGCCTAGCGAGCGCAGCGCCTTGGCGCAAGGGCATGGCTAAGCGTTTCGGGCGGTGGCAGAAATGACGAAAGCGGAAAGACCCTACAGGCTGCCACCAGCATGACCCGACGCACGCCCTCTCCGCCATCCGCCGCCGACCGGCGCTTCCTGTTGCTGCAGGGGCCGCACGGGCCGTTTTTCGCGCGGCTCGGCGATCTCTTGCGCGCGGCGGGCGCGGAGGTCTGGCGCGTGGGTTTCAACCGGGGCGATGAGTTTTTCTGGCGCCGCCGGAACTATGTCGCCTTCCGGGCACCGTTCGATGAATGGGAGACTCACCTTACCGGCCTGCTGGCAAACCTGAGCATCACCGATCTGGTGCTTTATGGCGACAGCCGACCGATTCACGCCACGGCGATCCGATTGGCAAAGGAACGCGGGTTGCGGGTCCATGTATTCGAAGAGGGCTATCTCAGACCCTATTGGATCACTTACGAACGCGACGGATCGAACGGCAATTCGCGGCTGATGCAGCTTGACCTTTCGACGATGCGCGCCGCCCTTGCCCGGCCCGGCGCAGAGCATCCCGCTGCACCGGTCCGCTGGGGCGACATGCGTGAGCATATGTTCTACGGCGCGCTTTACCATTTCCTGATCCTGACGCTCAACCACGCCTATCCAGGCCACCTGCCGCACCGCGAAATCAACGTGACCCGCGAGGCGCGGTTGCATCTCAGGCGTTTTCTTGCGATGCCCTTCGTGCGGATCAGGCGGCGGCTGGCCGAGTGGCGCATAAGGCGAAGCGGCTTTCCCTATCATCTGGTCCTTCTTCAGCTTGAACATGATGCGAGTTTCCGGGCGCATTCCGACTTCGCCTCGATGGCTGATTTCGTGACGCTCTGCCTTGACGCTTTCGCGCGGGGGGCAGCGGCGCATCACCATCTGGTCTTCAAGGCCCATCCGCTGGAAGACGGGCGGGTGCCACTCGCGCGGCTGATCCGCGAGGGGGCCGCGGCGCGTGGGTTATCGACGCGCGTCCATTTCGTGACCGGTGGCAAGCTTGCCCAGCTTCTGCGCGAGGCGGCAAGCGCGGTGACAGTCAATTCGACCGCCGCACAGCAGGCCCTGTGGCGGGGTCTGCCGGTGAAGCTTCTCGGTCGCGCGGTCTATGACAAGCCGGAATTCGTGTCGCCCCAACCGCTCGCCGATTTTTTCGCAACGCCGTCCCGCCCCGACTCGCGCGCTTACTCCGACTACCGGCAGTTCCTCCTGGAAACCTCGCAAATCCCGGGCGGCTTTTATTCCTCCCGCGGCCGCCGTCGGGCTCTACGACGTGTGGTAGACATGATGCTTGCCCCCCACGATCCTTACGTCACGCTTCTGCAGGCCGACGCGGCAGAGCGGCAACACATCCGGGTGGTGAGCTGACGGGGCTGTTTTTTTGCCGCGACAGCCGCTAGCATCGCGCCCAAAGAGGCAGGATAAAATACGGAAACCGAAGAGTGATCCAATCTGGCAAACGCCGGACACGTAGTCTGGTTCTTGTTTCCATGGTGGCGCTGGTCGCTGCCTGTGGTCTGCCGCGTTCCGGGCCGAACAAGAAAGAGATTCTTGCAGGCAGTGTCGAACAGAATGGCAATTCCTTCATCATTCCCGTTGACGCCCGCGTCGCCCGCCTGACCGGCGAAGAGGCGCCCATCGGTTTTCCGGCGGCCTTCCGTCATGCAGGACTCGTCGGCTCAGACGAAGTGCGCCCCGGTGACAAGCTCGGCGTGACCATCTGGGAGAATGTGGAAAACGGGCTTCTGGCAAAGGCCGGGGCAAGTGCCACGCCCTTGCAGGAAATTCAGGTCGATGGCCAAGGCTTCATTTTCGTGCCCTATGCGGGCCGGGTGAAAGCCTCGGGCAATTCGGTCGAGGAGCTGCGGCGCATCATCACCGAGAAACTCGCCGAACAGACCCCCGACCCGCAGGTCGAGGTGACGCGGCTTGCCGGTGACGGCGCGACGGTTTCGGTCATCGGCGACATTGGCGGCCAGGGAGTCTACCCGATCGAACGGCCCACACGGTCCTTGTCGGCGATGATCGCACGGGCGGGCGGCGTGGCGGTCGATCCGCAGGCGGCGCAGGTAACGGTGACGCGCGGCAAATCCTCGGGCAAGGCGCGCCTTGTCGACATTTACGAAAACCCCGCGATGGATATCGCGCTGCGGCCCGGCGACGTCATTCTGGTAGAAGCTGACCCCCGGTCCTTCACGGCCATGGGCGCTACCGGTGCACAAAGCCGGGTGCAGTTCGAGACCCCGACCCTGACCGCCATCGAGGCGCTGGCACAGGTCGGCGGCCTCTCGACCAATTTCGCCGATCCCAAGGGCGTGTTCGTCCTGCGGGACGAGAGCGAGGCTATCGCCCGCGCCGTTCTGGGCCGGAACGACCTTAAGGGTCCGCAGCGGGTAGCCTATGTCTTGAACCTGACCGAGCCGGACGGGCTGTTCAACGCCCGCGACTTCCTGATCCGTGACGGCGACACGCTCTATGTGACCGAGGCGCCCTATGTTCAGTGGCAGAAGACGCTGGCTGTGCTGACCGGCACTGCAAGTTCCGCCAGCTCGGTCAACTCGCTCGCCCAAGGCAATTGAGTCCGGCAATTGAGCGGCGCTCCAACGCCCGACGCCGCCGATCGTGATAGCGCCCGGCGGCTTTTCGTCTATAGCGGCGGCTTCCTGACCCAGACGCGCATTCGCCGCATTCTGGCGCTGAAGGCCTGGGATGTGCGGCTCGGGGCGCCCTTGCGCGCCGACGATCATGTGGGCGTCTGGGGCAAGAGCCCGACCTCCCCGCGCGGCGAGGTGGTGGCGGGAGCGTTTGACCGGCCTGTCCTCAGGGTCGAAGACCCATTCCTGCGCTCGGTCAAGCTCGGTCGCGACGGTGCAGCTCCGATCGGGCTTCTTCTGGATGAACGCGGAGTCCATTTCGCCGCTGATGTTCCCTCCGATCTGGAAGTGCTGCTTGCGACCCACCCGCTCGACGACAGTCACCTTCTCGGCCGCGCCCGCGCCGGGATGGCACGGATCGCGGCGGGGCATCTGTCCAAATACAATCTCGCCGACCCCACCACGCCGCCACCCGCGCCCGGCTATGTGCTGGTGATCGACCAGACGAAGGGCGATGCCTCGATCACCCATGGCGGGGCGACGGCAGCCACTTTCCGCGAAATGCTGTTCGTCGCGATGGACGAACATCCCGGGCGCCCGATCCTGATCCGCAGCCATCCCGAAACCGGTGCGGGCCACCGGCCGGGCCACTTCGGGCCCGAGGACCGTTCGATGGGGCCGATTGAGTTTGCCGACCCGGCGCTGACGCCGCAGGCGCTCTTCGAAGGCGCGGTCGCGGTCTATACCGTTTCTTCCCAGATGGGGTTCGAGGCGATCCTCGCGGGCCACAAGCCCCATGTCTTGGGCCAGCCCTTCTATGCAGGCTGGGGCCTGACCGACGACCGCCAGCCGGTGTGGCGGCGGCAACGGAAACTGACCCGCGCCCAGCTTTTCGCTGCCGCAATGATCCTCTATCCCGTCTGGTACGACCCCTGCCGCGACCGCCTGTGCAGTTTCGAAGAGATGCTGGGTCAGCTGGAAGCCGAGGTCCGGGCCTTCCGCGAGGATCGCGTGGGCTATGTCGCGACCGGCATGCGGCTTTGGAAGCGGGCGCATCTGCAGAAATTCTACGGGCGGGAAAAGCCCGTTCTGTTCCGCGAAGGCGCGCAGGCGGTCGAGGCGGCGCGGTCCAGCGGCCGCAGGTTGCTGGCATGGGGAACCACCGGCCCGGATACGCATACCCTGGACGGAACGCCCGTCATCCGGCGGGTCGAGGACGGGCTTCTGCGCTCGCGCGGGCTCGGCGCGGATCTGGTGCCGCCCTTGTCGCTGATCGCCGACGGGCGGGGCATCTATTACGATCCATCGCAGGAAAGCGATCTCGACCGGCTGATCGCGGCACCCGCCCTTGCCGGCGAGGAAGACCGCGCCCGCAGGTTGATCGCCGCCATCACCCGGGCGGGGCTGAGCAAATACAATATCGGCGGCGCACTGCCGCCCTTGCCCGCGGGGCGGCGCATTCTGGTCGTGGGTCAGGTCGAGGATGATGCCTCGGTCCGGCTTGGCGCGGGCGAGGTGAAGACGAACCTTGGGCTTCTGGACCGCGCGCAGGCCGAAAACCCCGGAGCGGTGATCGTCTACAAACCCCACCCGGATGTCGAGGCGGGCCTCCGGCCCGGCCTGTTCCCCCCGGCGGACCTGACCGCACGCGGGGCTCTCCTCGTGCACGCCGCCGATCCGGCGGCGCTTCTCCTCGAGGTGGACGAGGTCTGGACGATCACCTCGACGCTCGGCTTCGAGGCGATGATGCGGGGCAAGCCCGTCACCTGCCTTGGCGCGCCCTTCTATGCGGGCTGGGGCCTCACGCGCGACCTTGGGCCAGCGGTCCCGCACCGCAAGGCACGACCGACGCTTGAAAAGCTTGTTCACGCGGCACTGATCGCCTATCCGCGCTACCGCGACCCGGTGACCGGCCTGCCCTGCCCCGCCGAGGTGATCGTGGACCGTCTGGCAAAGGGCGAGGTTCCCCGACCGGGCGCGGGCTACCGGTTCCTGTCGAAGCTGCAGGGGCTTCTGGCGAGCCGGTCCCGGCTCTGGCGCTGACGGGTAGGTTCAGACGCGCGACCAGCGGCTCAGCACATCGCCACCGACCGGGCACAGTTCCTCCAGCCGGTAACGCCCGGCGTCAGCCAGCGCGGTGAGGCCCAGCGCGCCGACCCCGGGGCGGGCGTCGCCGCCAAGGGCAAGACCGGCGGTGAACATCGCCAGCTCGTCAGCCAGTCCGGCGCCGATAAGCGCCGCCGCCAGCGCCCCGCCGCCTTCGCAGAAGACCCGGGTCAGCCCAAGCGCGCCAAGCGCCTGAAAGGCCGCAGTCATGTCGAGACCACCTTCGGACTGCGGCACCTCGATCAGCCGCGCGCCGAGAGCGGTCCATTGGTCTCGCGCTACGTGGGGTGCGTCCGGGCCATGCAGAAGCCAGAGCGGAACCTCTGCCGCCGATCTGGCCAACTGCCCATCGCGCGGCAGGTCGAGCCTGCGCGCCGCGACGATCCTCACAGGCTGACGGCTGGCGCCAATCCCGCGCACGGTCAGGACCGGATCATCCGCACGCGCGGTCCCCGCCCCGATCAGGATGGCGTCATGGCGCGCCCGCATCAGATGGGTCCGCCGCCGCGCCTCTGGCCCGGTGATCCAGCGGCTTTCGCCCGAGGAAGTGGCAATCCGGCCGTCAAGGCTTGTGGCAAGCTTCAGGGTCAGCATTGGTCGCCCGAGCCCGATCCGGCAGAGGAAGCCCTTCTGGACCGACCGCGCCTCGTCTTCCATGAGGCCGGTATCCACCGCGATCCCGGCATCGCTTAGCAGCGCATGCCCCCCGCCCGCAACCCGCGGATCCGGATCCTGAAGCGCGGTAACGACACGCGCCACGCCCGCCGCGATCAGGGCTTCCGCGCAGGGCGGGGTCTTACCATGGTGGGCGCAGGGTTCAAGGCTCACATAGGCGGTCGCTCCACGCGCCAGCGCGCCCGCCTGGGCAAGCGCCTGCGGCTCGGCATGGGGCCGCCCGCCATCCGCCGTCCAGCCGCGGCCGACGATCCGGCCTGCCTTCACGATCACGCAGCCGACCGCCGGATTGGGCCACACCCGGCCAAGTCCGCGCGCGCCCAGGGCGATTGCCTGGGCCATGAAGGCGCGGTCGTCCGCGCCGTTCACTCGTCGGCGCCGGCCGTCGGGCGCAGTTCGGAGACGAACTTGTCGAAATCGTCGGCGGCCTGGAAATTTTTGTAGACGCTGGCGAAGCGCACATAGGCGACCGTATCGATCCGCGCGAGCGTTTCCATCACGATCTCGCCGATGGTCTTCGAGGGAATGTCGGTCTCGCCCAGGCTTTCAAGGCGGCGCACGATGCCGGAAATCATCTGGTCGATCCGTTCGGGTTCGATCGGACGTTTCTGCATCGCGATGCGGATCGAACGTTCGAGCTTCGAGCGGTCGAAATCCTCGCGTCGCCCGGACGACTTGATCACCACGAGATCGCGGAGCTGCACTCGCTCGTATGTCGTAAACCGTCCGCCGCATGCCGCGCAGAAGCGCCGCCGCCGGATCGAGACATGGTCTTCAGCCGGACGACTGTCCTTCACCTGCGTATCGACATTGCCGCAAAACGGACAGCGCATGGATATCTCCCCGAAAGCCCTTTGCCCGCAAGGACTATAGGGTCGCACCAAAAGGATGGGTAGGGGCTTTTTCGGCGCACCATATTTGGGCGGTCGATCTGTGGCGGCAAAGACTCAGGCCCGGCCGGGCCGCTCGCCCCCCCCTGACAGGTGTCCTCGCTCTCCGCCTCGCGGACACAGCGAAGAGCGCGCGCCCGGTGCGCGATGAGCGGCGCGTCAGCGCCCCTTGAGCGCGTGATAAAACCGCCGCGCCGCCTGATAGGCGCGATGCTTGCGCGGGAAATCCGGCACGCGGTGCGCCCGGTCGAGGAAATCGTGCTCTACCGTCTCTCTCCAGTCGAGAGTTCGGATGAACTCAAAGCGCAGGTCAAGTTTCCAGACAAGATAGGGAAAAGAAATCTGGTCGCGCCGCGAATAGCGCAGCACATGTTCGAACCAGCGCTCGCCGAAATGGGCGACCGCCGGATCCTGATGGCGGCGCAGGATGAAATGGCCCTCGATCAGGCCGGAATGCGTGGGCATTCCCTCGGCTCGGTAGGTGCGCTGGCGCTCTTTGAGCGTGCGAAAATCGTCCAGTCCGTTCTCCCAGCAGGTCTGCAGTTCATGATAGACGCAATCGCGGCGGAAATGCGGGAATGCGAAGAAAGCCGCCGATTTGCCAGACGTAGCAATGTCGAGAATTTCGAACGGATCGCGCTTAAGCCTGGACTTGTTGTCGAGCCAGAGCGACCAGTCCCCGTCCAGATAACGATGCGGCATCAGCTTTGCCCGCCGCGAGGCGCGCGCGGGGTCAAGCCCGTCGAGCGGATCATGCACGATCTCGACCCCGGGGAAGTCGACCTCACTCTGGTCGGTGAAAAGAACACGCCGCACATGGGCAAAGGGTCCGAAGACCTCTCGGTTTAGCGGTTCTTTCGCGCCATAGTGAGCGGAATAGAGCGTGAGCGACATGGCGCCACTATAGGCAAGGCCAGCCTGGAGAAAAGTCGCTTCGTGACACGCGGCGTTCCTGGCACTGGCGACTGCCGCGCTAGTCGCGCGGCCAGCCGATGTCGGCCGCCGGATGCACCTGCCGCAGCACCGCGTCCGATGCGCGCAGGCGGCGAAGCAGAAGCCCGAGCGACATGCGCAGGCGGCGCAGCCGGAAGCGAAGCCAAGCTACACCCGACCCGCGACCGGGCATCGGCTCAGTAAAGATGATCGATGTGCCCATCCGGTCGAACGGGACGGCCGGCGCGGGCAAGAACTGGGCCTGCCGGGCCGCCGCGGGTTCAATCTGATGGCGGACAAGGCCGGGAGCGAGGTCGATCGCCGCGTCGGCAAGCGGCAGAACGGTCTTGGTCGCGGCCAGAAGCCGGCGCGCCCCGTCTGGCCAGAGCAGATAGGCAGCCGCGCCGCCCCGGTCGCGATAGAGGCGCGAGATGGCGAAACCTTCCGCACCAAGCGGTTCCTTCTTTCGCGACAGGAGTTTGGGGTGCACATAGGTCTCGAGCGTCACATATTCTGTCGCCGGGCGGTCGATCAGTTCCGCGAGCAGCGCAGGCAGCGACGGGGACAGCACCGCATCATCTTCGAGGATCAGACGCGGCCTTCCGCCCGCGACGACCTCTGCCCAGGCGCGGCGGTGAGAGAGGGTACAGGCGATCTCGGTTGCGCGTAGAGGCCGCGCCCATGCGTTTCGAAATCGAGAGAGTTCGGACGGGACGATGTCTGCGGCGGTGGTGGCGGGCAAGACCACGAAGGGGATCGACAGCCTGTTGAGCTGTTGTTCCTGGAAAGCGCGCCGATCGCTGGCAGAAGTGAGATTGATAAGGATAGCGAGGCCGTCAGGAAGCCCAAGACGCACATCGCCACCCACGTTCTCTTTCCCTCTGTCTTGCGCGCCGAACGGATTTTGCACCGATCATCGCCCGGGCCGGGGCCGAAGGCGGTCCCGGCGCGCGCCGTCAGCCTTTGGTCTTCTTCTTTGCGCCTTCGAGCGCCTCGATCCGCGCGGCAAGTGCCTCGTTTTCCTCGCGGGCCTTCTGGGCCATGGCGCGGACGGCGTCAAACTCCTCGCGCGTCACGAAATTGCGGTCGGCGAGCCAGCGGTCGATCCAGCCCTTCATCGCCGTCTCGGCCTCGGTCTTGGCGCCCTGGGCCACGCCCATCGCATTGGTCATCAGTTTCGACAGATCGTCGATGAACTTGTTCGGGCCTTCCATGGCGGAGCCTCCTTCTCGGGCAACTTGGTGACTATATGGGCTGAAGGCCCCGGAAGCTCAAGACTGGCCAAGCTCAAGGTTGACAATGTCGCGCCCGCGGGCTCTGACGGACAAAAAGAGGGCATGATGCAGGCGGTCATCGCATTTCCGGATCTGTCGAGCGAGATCTTCTCGATCGACATCGGCGGTTTCAGCTTTGCACTGCGCTGGTATGCGTTGGCCTATCTCGCAGGTCTCGTCGCGGGCTGGAAGCTGATCCAGGCACTCATGCGGCGACCGGCGCTCTGGCCCGGCGAGCGGGCGCCGATGGAACCAGGCAAGGTCGAGGACCTGCTGACGCTCATCGTCCTTGGCGTCGTCCTCGGCGGCAGGCTTGGCTATGTCTTCTTCTATCAGCGCGACTATTACCTCGCCAATCCGGGCGAGATTCTCCGGGTCTGGGAGGGCGGCATGTCCTTCCACGGCGGCTTTCTGGGCGTGATCGCGGCAGGGTTTTTCTTTTGCTGGAAGAACGGGGTCCGCCCGATGCTTCTGTCCGACGCGATGGCGCTCGTGGCGCCGATCGGGCTGTTCCTCGGGCGGCTCGCGAACTTCGTGAATGCCGAGCTTTGGGGGCGGCCAACGGATCTGCCCTGGGGCGTGATCTTTCCGGGAGAGGAGGCGCAGGACTGCCCCGGTATCGTCGCCGGCCTGTGCGCGCGGCATCCAAGCCAGCTTTACGAGGCCGGTCTTGAAGGGCTTCTTCTGGGCGCAGCCCTCTTCTGGCTGTTCCGGCGCGGCGCGCTGAAACGCCCCGGCCTGATCACCGGCACCTTCCTGCTGGGATACGGGCTTTCCCGCTTCGCGGTCGAATTCGTGAGGCAGGCCGACGGGCAGTTCATCAGCCCGGACAATCCGCTTGGCCATGTGATCGGCACCGCAAGTGTCGGTCTGTCGATGGGCCAGCTCCTCAGCCTGCCGATGGTGGCTGCCGGGCTCTGGTTCCTTGCCCGGGCACGGACACCAGGAAAAGCCGAGCGATGACGCCGCTCGGCCGCCTCATCGCGACCCGTATTGCGGCGGAGGGGCCCATCAGCCTCGCCGACTATATGGCCGACTGCCTCATGCATCCGGTCCACGGCTATTACGCCACCCGTGACCCGTTCGGGTCGCAGGGTGATTTCACTACGGCACCCGAGATCAGCCAGATGTTCGGCGAACTTCTCGGCCTCTGCCTTGCGCAGGCCTGGATGGATCAGGTCCGCCCCCTGCCCTTTCGCCTGGTCGAACTTGGCCCAGGGCGCGGCACGCTGATGGCCGATATGCTGCGCGCACTGGGGTCAGTGCCGGGGCTTCACGGGCAGATCGAGGTCGCCCTGGTCGAGGCGTCACCCAAATTGCGCGCCGTCCAGAAAGAGCGGCTGCAAGGCCACAAGGTGCAATGGCTGGACCGGCTGGACGATCTGGCTGATGGGCCGCTTTTCCTCGTCGCCAACGAGTTCTTCGACGCGCTGCCGATCCGGCAGTTCGTTCGCGCCGACGCGGGATGGTCCGAACGAATGGTAGGGCTGAAGGACGGGCTTCTGACGCTGGGCCTCGGACCTGCGACGCCCTACGGGTCGCTGGCCGCCCGCCTTGCGGACACGCGCCCCGGCGATCTGGTCGAACTGTGCCCTGCACTTGCCCCGATCTCGGAAGAGATCGCTCGGCGCATCGCCACGAATGGCGGCGCGGCGCTGGTTATAGACTATGGCGGCTGGCATTCGCTCGGCGATACGCTCCAGGCGCTGAAGGATCATCGCCCGACCGATCCTTTCGCCGCGCCGGGCGAGGCCGATCTGACCGCGCATGTGGATTTCGAGGCGCTGAGTCTTGCCTTCACCCGCCCGGGTGCCCGGCCAAGCCGGATGGTGTCGCAGGGCTTGTTTCTGGAACGGCTCGGCATCGGCGCCCGGGCAGAGCGGCTGGCTGCGCAGCTGCAGGGCGCCGCGCTAGACAGCCATCTTGCCGCCTATCGGCGCTTGACCGATACCTCGGAAATGGGTGAGTTGTTCAAGGTGATCGCCTGTCATCCTGCAGGTGCACCACCACCGCCGGGACTGGACCCCATCTGATGGCCACAACGCTCGACTGTCTGACCGATCCGGCGCTGGAGCCCCTGACACACGGTTTCTTCACCCGCAAGGGCGGCGCCTCGTCGGGCATCTTCCACGGTCTTAACTGCGGGCTCGGCTCTTCCGACCAGTCCGAGGCGGTGATGATGAACCGCGAACGGGTGGCAACCCACCTGTCGGTTCCGGTCGCGGCGCTCGTCGGCGTCCATCAGGTGCATTCCGCCGATGTGGTGACGGTATCGGCGCCGTTCGACAAGGCGCCGCGCGCCGATGCGATGGTGACCGATCGCCCGGGCCTCGCGCTGTCGGTCCTGACCGCCGACTGCCAGCCGGTGCTTCTTGCCGACCCGGACGCGGGCGTGATCGGGGCGGCGCATGCGGGCTGGCGAGGTGCGCTGAGCGGTGTCCTGGAAAACACGGTCCGCGAGATGGAACGGCTCGGCGCCCGGGCAAACCGGATCGCCGCCGTGATCGGCCCGACAATTAGCCAGCGCGCCTACGAAGTCGGCCCGGAATTCATGGAGAGCTTTCTGGTCGAAGACGCCTCCTACGACCGTTTTTTCGCGCAAGGCCAAGGCGACAGGCTGCAGTTCGACCTTCCGTCCTTCGGCCTGTTCCGCCTACGCAAGGCGGGTGTCGGGCAGGCACACTGGACCGGTCATTGCACCTATTCAGACCCAGAGCGCTTCTTTTCCTTCCGCCGTTCGGTCCATCGGCACGAGGCCGATTACGGCAGGCTGATCGCAGCCATCCGGCTCTGACGCCCCTTCGCAATCGAATCGAGTTTTCGCCGCATTATCACAGCCATTGTTCATTGACGCCGCGGCAATCTTGGTGCGTCACCTGCGATTGGCGGCTGCTTTCGGCAAAGTTCGCGTAAAATTTGACAAGCAGTCGAAGTGAGCGCAAAACAGGAGCGCACCCAATTTTCGGGCGCATGATTTGTGACGGCCTTTTCGCCGTTTGTTTTTGAAGTTTGAACCGGAAGGTTTTTTGAGATGATGCATTCCGCCCCGAGCGTGGCTTCGGCCATGCCTGCCCTGTCATCCCCATCCAGAACGACCGACCTCTTCCTGCCGCGTGGTGCAAAGCCCGCCCCGCGTCCGCCGCGCCCCACCTTCAAGATGCGCCGCTATGAGGTGCAATGGCTCGGCGCAGACGGTCAGGTCGATGGAGAAAGCCGCACCGCACCGGCGCTGCCCGAGTTCGAAGAGGCATTCTCTGCCCTCGCCCGTGGCACGGTGATCGATACCGCCGAAGGTCCGGTCGCGATTGAAGACCTTCTGCCCGGCATGCAGGTCGTGACCGGCGAAGGCCGGACCGAGACGGTGACCTGGATCGGTTCGATGATGCTTTTCCCGCCGAACATGATCCCCGGCATCGCCACTACCACCATGACCCGGATCACCGCCGACGCGTTCGGCGGCGGCAAGCCGATGCCCGATATCCTGCTTGGCCCAGATGCCCGCCTTCTGATGCGCAATGCCCGGACACGTGCGGCCGGTCATGCCGCCGCCTATTGCCCGGCGCGCGGCCTTATCGACGGCCTGTCGGTGATTGAGGTGACGCCGGTCGCGCCGGTGACGGTCCATCACGTCGTTCTGGAAAACCATGGATCGCTGCGCTGCGCGGGGATCGAGGTCGAAAGCTTCCATCCCGGCAAGAACCCGTCCGAGCGCTTCGACCCGCAGCTTGGTCAGCTGTTCCTCGCGCTCTTCCCGCAGCTCAGTGGCTGGGGCGGGTTCGGCCCGATGGCGCATGCGCGCCTGAGCGCGGACGAAGCGGCAGACCTTATCGCCGCCTGACAGACTGCCTGTCTCCGGGCCGGGCGGATTTTCCTGGGTGCGGAAGGAACTTCGCCAGACGGCTGTGGAGGCCGCTTGAGGCGTGGATCGTCGTGTGGGACCTGATCAGCCCGCGCGCGCGATCCGCGCCTCAAGCACATCAAAGGGCACGCCCGGCTGGTCCTTGGCACAGCGGATCACGAGCGAGGTCTTGACCGACGCGACATTGTCGGCCGCCGTCAGCTCTCCGGTCAGGAAGTGCTGGAAGGACGACAGATCCGGCGCCACGCATTTCAGGATGAAATCGATCTCGCCGTTCAGCATGTGGCATTCACGCACAAGCGGCCAGTCGCGGCAGCGCTGCTCGAAGGCAGACAGATCGCTCTCGGCCTGCGACTTCAGGCTCACCATGGCAAAGACATGAACCTCGAATCCAAGTTCGCGCGGGTTCACATCGGCATGATAGCCGCGGATATAGCCGGTCTCTTCCAGCGTACGCACCCGGCGCAGGCAGGGCGGCGCGGAAATCCCCACGCGGCTTGCCAGTTCGACATTCGTCATCCGGCCATCGGCCTGCAGTTCCGACAGGATCTTGCGGTCGATCTCGTCGAGCTTGTGGCCGGCCATTGAACGTCTCCTTCAAAAATTTTGCGGAACTTACCGCCGAGGGCGGTAATGCGCAATATTATTTCGCGTATCGGCGATTTTCAGCAGCGTGGGCGGTGGACATGCCCCCTTTCCCCGAGCCGGGTGGCTGATTATATCCGCGTGGAAGGAAAGTGAAGAGGCGGCGATGAGCGAGACACGGCATACGAAGGTTCTGATCATCGGCTCCGGCCCGGCAGGCTATACCGCCGGGGTCTATGCCTCGCGCGCGATGCTCAATCCGATCCTCGTTCAGGGCATCCAGCCGGGCGGCCAGCTGACGATCACCACCGAGGTCGAGAACTGGCCGGGCGATACCGAGGTGCAGGGTCCCGACCTGATGGTCCGGATGGAGGCGCATGCAAGCGCTATGGGAACGGAGATCATTTCCGACCATATCTCGGCGCTCGATCTGTCGAAGCGACCCTTCACGGCGACCGGCGACGGCGGCGCGACCTACACAGCGGATGCGGTGATCCTTGCCACCGGCGCGCAGGCAAAATGGCTCGGACTGCCGTCGGAGGAGAAGTACAAGGGGTTCGGCGTCTCGGCCTGCGCCACCTGCGACGGCTTTTTCTATCGCGGCAAGGAAGTCGTGGTGATCGGCGGCGGCAATACGGCCGTCGAGGAAGCCCTGTTCCTGACGAACTTCGCCTCGAAAGTCACGGTGATCCACCGCCGCGACTCGTTCCGCGCCGAAAAGATCCTGCAAGACCGCCTGTTCAAGAACCCCAAGATCGAAGTGATCTGGAACCATACGGTCGAGGAGATCCTTGGCGACGAGGCGCCGCTCGGTGTGACCGGCGTGCGCATCCGCGACACCGGCACCGGGGCCGAGCGGACCGTTCCTTGTGCGGGCTTCTTTGTGGCGATCGGCCATGCGCCGGCGTCGGAACTGGTGAAGGACCAGCTGGATCTTCACTCGGGCGGTTATGTGAAGGTCACGCCCGGTTCCACGGCCACGTCGATCCCGGGCGTCTTCGCCGCGGGCGACCTGACCGACCATGTCTATCGCCAGGCGGTGACCTCGGCCGGCATGGGCTGCATGGCCGCTCTGGACGCCGAACGCTGGCTCGCGACGGCCGGGTAGAAAATCTATGGGAAGATTTTTCTAGCCCCTTCCGCCCCCTCCGAAGAGTTTTCGCGAAAACTCTTCGGTGTCGGTCAACGGGCACCCGCCATTCGTTCAGCACCGGCGCCTTTGTCCGGGAATCTCTCCCATTCCTCCGCCGCAGCGCGGCATTTCCGCCCTTTTCGTGTGAAATCGGCCTATTTCCCTTGAACCACCCGGCTTTTCGGGTCTATGCCGCCGCCAAATTCACTGTCTTTCCGCTTGCAGAAGGCCCATTCCATGGCACCCGCGAACCATGCTCCGATCCCGGAGCTCTATGTCTCCCACGATTCCGCGCTGAAGCTGAAGCACGAGGCGGGCAGCCTGCCCTCGTGGGATCTGACGCCCCGCCAGATCTGCGATCTTGAGCTTCTGATGAATGGCGGCTTCCATCCGCTGAAGGGCTTCCTGACCGAAGCCGACTACGACAGCGTGGTCGAGACGATGCGCACCACCGACGGCGCGCTCTGGCCGATGCCGGTGACGCTCGACGTGAATGAAAAATTCGCCGAAGGGATCGAGCCCGGCCAGGATATCGCGCTGCGCGACCAGGAAGGCGTGATCCTTGCCATCCTGTCGGTCACCGACAAATGGGTGCCGAACAAGGCGCGCGAGGCCGAGAAGGTGTTTGGCGCCGACGATATCGCCCATCCGGCGGTGAACTATCTGCACCACAAGGCGGGCAACGTCTATCTGGGCGGGCCGATCACCGGCATCCAGCAGCCGGTTCACTATGATTTCAAGGCGCGCCGCGACACGCCGAACGAACTGCGCGCCTACTTCCGCAAGCTGGGCTGGACGCGCGTCGTCGCCTTCCAGACCCGCAATCCCCTGCACCGTGCGCACCAGGAACTGACCTTCCGTGCGGCGAAGGAAGCGCAGGCCAACCTTCTGATCCATCCGGTCGTCGGCATGACCAAGCCGGGTGACGTCGATCATTTCACCCGCGTGCGCTGCTATGAGGCGGTGCTGGGCCAGTACCCGGCCTCGACCACGCACATGAGCCTTCTGAACCTTGCGATGCGCATGGGCGGCCCGCGCGAGGCGCTGTGGCACGCGATCATCCGCAAGAACCATGGCCTCACGCATTTCATCGTCGGCCGCGACCATGCGGGCCCCGGCAAGAACAGCCAGGGCAAGGATTTCTACGATCCCTATGCCGCGCAGGAGCTGGTGCGCCAACATGAGGCGGAAATCGGCATCGAGATGGTTGACTTCAAGCAGATGGTCTATGTGCAGGAAAAGGCACAATACTACCCCGTGGACGAGGTGCCTGAAGGCTCGACCGTCCTCGACATCTCCGGCACCGAACTGCGGCGCCGCCTGCGCGAGGGGCTGGAAATCCCCGAATGGTTCTCTTTCCCCGAAGTGGTGAAGGAACTGCGCCGCACCTCGCCGCCGCGCGCGAAGCAAGGCTTCACCGTCTTCTTCACCGGCCTCTCCGGCTCGGGCAAGTCCACCATCGCCAACGCGCTTATGGTCAAGCTGATGGAAATGGGCGGCCGTCCCGTGACGCTTCTTGACGGCGATGTAGTGCGCAAACACCTGTCGTCAGAGCTTGGCTTCTCGAAGGAACACCGCGACATCAACATCAAGCGCATCGGCTATGTTGCGTCCGAGATCACCAAGAACGGCGGTATCGCCATCTGTGCGCCGATCGCGCCCTACGCGGCGACCCGCCGCGCGGTGCGCGAGATGATCGAGGCCTTCGGCGCCTTCATCGAGGTCCATGTCGCGACCTCGGTCGAGGAATGCGAACGTCGCGACCGCAAGGGGCTCTACAAGCTTGCGCGCGAGGGCAAGATCAAGGAGTTCACCGGCATTTCTGACCCTTACGAGGTGCCTGAAAACCCCGAACTGCGCGTCGAGACGGAAAATGTCGACGTCGACAATTGCGCCCATCAGGTAATCCTGAAGCTCGAGAGCATGGGCCTGATCAAGGCCTGAGACGAACCGACGGACAGACGAAGGCGCGACCCTTTCAGGGGCCGCGCCTTTTCTTTGCCGTGACTTCAGTTCGGGCGCAGCATCCGCATCAAGAGCCCGTCTTTCAGCACATATTGGTGATAGAGCGCGGCAAGCGCATGCAGGCCCGCGACCGCCATCAAGAGGTTCGCCGTCAGCTCGTGCAGGTCGGCGGTGCTTTCGGCCCCCGCGAACCAGCTGTAGGCACCGAGGCCGGGCACGAGCAGCATTAGTACATAGAGAAGCCGGTGCGCCCAGCGGGCGGCGACGTCCATCAACCCCGCACCCGCGCTTTCCGGTGCCCCGGTGCGGAGCCGCACGACAACCCTGATCGCGCTGAGGATCAGGACCGCCACCCCAGCCCAGACATGAAAAGCCGAGCCAAGGGTGCCACCGCCCTCGCCTTCGAGCATGCGGTCGAACGTGTCGCCCATTTCTTCCGACAGGAGATAGTTGGCAAGAATGAGCACGGCAATCAGCCAGTGCAGCGCGATCTGCGCCCCGGAATAAGAGGTCTTCACTTGCATAGGTTCCCTTTCAACTGCCTCACGCGGCCTCGGGAACATGCCCTCACTTACGCCCTTGGCCCATCCACCTCCGGGGGCAGTTGCCGCCACTAGAGCAAAAGTTTATTCGCGCGGGCTGTCAATGTACGCTGAGCGGTGCGCAATCATTCTCGCGCGCTAGAAGGAAGGCCATTCGCCGGTCCGCGACCAGCGCCAGCTGCTCGCCATCGGCATCATGGACCGCCCAGATCACTTCACGATTGCCCGCGTGCGCGCGCACCTCGTCGGGCAGATCGGCGACGGCGACGGGGCGGACATAGACGATGCGCTCGCCTTCGACCGTGCCAAAATCAAACTTCACATCCATGCCTGCCTCCTATTTTCTGTCGATCCGGATCGTCTGCACGATCGTATCCGGCACGGCCCGGCGCAGGTCGACATGCAGAAGACCGTTTTCCATCGAGGCACCCGCGACATCGACCCCGTCGGCCAGCACGAAAGCCTTTTGGAAGGCGCGCGCGGCGATGCCGCGGTGAAGGAAGACGCGGCCATCGCTGTCGTCGGCCTGACGGCCGCGGATCACCAGTTGGCGGTCCTCGACTGTGATCGACAGGTCATCCTCGCGAAAGCCCGCGACCGCCAGCGTGATGCGGAAGGCATTCTCGCCCGATTGTTCGATATTGAAAGGGGGATAGCCGTCGCTGCCGCTCTTGGAAGCGCGTTCGACCAGTCGGTCGAGCTGATCGAATCCCAGAAGGAAGGGATGGGCGGCAAAGGTCAGTTTGGTCATTCGGGCAGGCCCTCGGCTTAAGCGACTTGCGAAAGGCGCGTCCCGGATCGGCAACGCACCTGATGGGCAATATGGGGTGGCGCGGCGCGGGCGGCAAGGGCGAGAGGCGCCAAGACTTCACAGGCAGGCGGCGGGGCTGATAGGATAGCGAAAGAGGCCAGAGCGAGTCGGAAAGACCATGAATGCCCAGTTCGAGATGGACAGCGAAGAGGTTCTGCGCGTCAAACTCGGTGTCCTGAAGCAGGAACACCGCGATCTCGACGAGGCGATCCATACGATGGAACAGGCCGGTCGCGCCGATCAGCTCACGCTCCGGCGGCTGAAGAAGCAGAAGCTGCATCTCAAGGACCAGATCGCGCGGATCGAGGATATCCTTACCCCCGACATCATCGCCTGACTTCAGGTGGCAAGCGCCCAGATGCCGACCCCGAGCACGAGGCAGAGCGGCGCGTAATAGCTTTTGTCGAGGGTGGCGAACGGCTCCTCAGGCCCGAAGCGGCGGAAGGCCGGGATATAGGCGATCACACCACGCAGAAGAAAAACCGCACCGCTGACCCAGAGAGCGAGCGTGCGCACGATCGTGTCTGGCCACCAGATTGCAGACGCGACGCCCAGAAGCGCCACGACCACCAGTGAACACGCTATGGCTCCCGGCATCCTCTCAATCCCCCGTGCGCCAACCACGGCGCGCGCGAGCCGTCTTTCGTCGCCAAGCGGGAACCACCAGCCAATCGCCCACATCAGATGAAGGCAGGCGATAGTCAAAAGGACTGCGGTGAGGAGATAGGCAAGTATCGTCATGGAGAATGGTCTATCCTGCCTGCCCACCGCGTCAACGCGGCGTTGCGCCGCGTCCGGCCCCATGTTAGTCGGCCCCGAAAGCGGAAAGGGGTCGCGATGGGCGTGAGCGTGGGCATCATCATGGGATCTCAGTCGGACTGGCCGACGATGAGAGAGGCTGCGGCCATCCTCGACGAACTCGGCGTGGTCTATGAGACCAAGATCGTCTCGGCCCACCGCACGCCCGACCGGCTTTGGGATTATGGCAAACAGGCCGCCGGTCGCGGGCTTCAGGTGATCATCGCTGGCGCTGGCGGCGCGGCCCATCTGCCCGGCATGATGGCTTCGAAGACCCGCGTGCCGGTCATTGGAGTACCGGTGCAGACCAAGGCTTTGTCGGGTGTCGACAGCCTCTACTCCATCGTCCAGATGCCCAAGGGCTATCCGGTTGCCACGATGGCCATCGGCGCGGCGGGTGCGGCGAACGCGGGCCTTCTGGCGGCTGGCATCCTTGCCCTGCATGACCCTGCAGTGGCCGGGCGCCTCGATGCCTGGCGCGCAGCCCTCTCGGCCTCGATCCCTGACGAGCCAGCCGATGAGTGAACAGCTCGCCCCCGGTTCCGTCATCGGCATTCTCGGCGGTGGCCAGCTCGGCCGCATGCTGTCGGTCGCGGCAGCGCGGATCGGCTACCGGACCCATGTCTACGAGCCCTCCGCGAACCCGCCTGCCGCCGATGTCGCCCACAAGGTGACAACCGCGCCCTATGAGGACGAGGTGGCATTGCGCGCCTTTGCCGCCTCGGTCGATGTTATCACCTACGAGTTCGAGAATGTTCCGACCTCGGCGCTCGATCTTCTGGAAAGCCTGCGCCCGATCCGGCCGAACCGCCGGGCGCTCGCCACAAGTCAGGACCGGCTTCTAGAGAAGGATTTTCTGACCTCGATCGGCCTGACCACCGCGCCCTATGCGGCGGTGAGTGATGCCAAGAGCCTTGGTGCAGCAATGGCCCGGATCGGCACGCCCGCGATCCTGAAGACCACGCGTCTTGGCTATGACGGCAAGGGTCAGGCGCGGATCCTGTCCGCCGCCGATGCGCCCGCAGCGCTGGCCGCAATGAAGGGCACGCCCGCGGTTCTGGAAGGGTTTGTCACCTTCTCGCGTGAGGTGTCGGTGATCGCGGCGCGTTCGCTTTCGGGCGAGGTCGCGGCCTACGACCCGGGCGAGAATGTCCATCGCGACGGCATTCTGCATACGACGACAGTCCCCGCGCGGCTCAGCCCGGCGGAACGGACCGATGCCGTGCTTCTGGCCGCCCGCATCCTCAATGCGCTCGATTATGTCGGAGTGATGGGGGTGGAGCTTTTCGTGACCGACAGGGGCCTTGTGGTGAACGAGATCGCGCCCCGTGTCCACAATTCCGGCCACTGGACCCAGAATGGCTGTGCCGTCGACCAGTTCGAGCAGCATATCCGTGCCGTGGCGGGCTGGCCGCTGGGTGACGGGGCACGGCATGCGAATGTCGAGATGGAGAACCTGATCGGCGACGATGTGCTGCGGGTGTCGGAGCTTGCGCGGCAGAAAAACACGGCGATCCATCTCTACGGCAAGGCCGAGGCGCGGCCGGGCCGCAAGATGGGCCATGTGAACCGTATCCTGACCTGAGCAGCGGCTCGTCGAAGCCCTTCGGGCACTCCTCGCCCTCCCCCGACGAGAAACGAAGTGCCCGAAGAGGCGCGCCTGCAGATGCGGCTTGCATCGCCAGGCTGCGCGCCTAACCTGCCAGTCGGCAATGGGGGGTATCATGTCGCTGACCGATCATTCCGCATCCGATCTCATGCGCCTTCTGAGCGCTCGCAAGGTCTCGGCAGAGGAGATCATGTGGGACTATCTCGACCGGATCGGCCAGGTGAATCCGGCGATCAACGCGCTTGTCTCGCTCATCGACCCCGACGCGGCCATGGCCATGGCGCGCGAGGCCGATGCGTCGCAGCCCAAGGGCTGGATGCATGGCGTGCCCGCCGCGCCGAAGGATCTGGTGGCGACAAAGGGCTTGCGCACCACCTGGGGCTCGCCGCTCTTTGCCGACCATGTGCCGGTGGCCGACGATCTGGTGGCCGCGCGGCAGCGGGCGGCGGGGGCGATCTTCATCGGCAAGTCCAACACGCCGGAATGGGGCCATGGATCGCACAGCTTCAATCCGGTCCACGGCACGACGCTCAACCCCTATGACCGGACGCGCGGCGCGGGCGGCTCCTCGGGCGGCGCGGCAGCGGCACTTGCCGCGCGCCTCCTCGCCGTGGCCGACGGGTCGGACATGATGGGGTCCCTGCGCAACCCGGCGGCCTTCTGCAACGTCTACGGCTTCCGCCCGACCTGGGGCCTCGTGCCGCAGGATGCCGAGGGCGATACTTACCTGCACACGCTCTCGACCGAAGGCCCGATGGCGCGCACGATCGAAGACCTTGCGCGGCTTCTGGAAACGCTCTGCGGCCCGAACCCCGAGGCACCGTTCGGGCGCACGAGCGAAATTTTCGCCGACCGGCTGGACCGCAACGTGAAAGGGCTGCGCATCGGCTGGCTCGGGGACTGGGGCGGGGCCTATCCGATGGAGGCGGGCATCCTTGACCAGTGCCTTGAGGGCGCGCAAGTGTTCGAGGGGATGGGCGCCATCGTCGAACCCGTCGCGCCGCCCTACCCCGCCGAGCGGCTCTGGCAGGCCTGGATCACACTCCGCGCCATGCTGAACTCGGGTTCGATGAAGGCCCTGTATGCCGATCCTGCGAAGCGCGCGCAGATCAAGCCCGAGACGCTGTGGGAGATCGAGCAGGGCCAGTCACTTACCGCCGCTGCCATCTACGAGGCCTCAACCATCCGGTCGCGCTGGTATGCCCGCGCCGCGAAACTGTTCGGCGACTATGACGCGTTGATCATGCCTGCGGCACAGGTCTGGCCTTTCCCGGCCGATTGGCGGTGGCCAAAGGAGGTCTCTGGCCGCACCATGGACACCTATCACCGCTGGATGGAGGTGGTGGTGCCGGTGTCGCTGATCGGCCTGCCGTCGCTCTGCCTGCCCGTGGGCTTCGGCGCGAACGGCCTGCCGATGGGCATGCAACTCATCGGGCCGACCGGGGCCGACGCGAAGATCCTGTCGATCGGCCAGGCCTATCACCGCGCGACCGACTGGCCGGGGCGCCGCCCGCCGCCTTGATCAGCCCTTGCCCGCGAAATGAGCGAGCGACTGTTCGACATTCTGACGGTGGACGGCCTCATACTCCGGCCAATAGATCAGTGTTCCGGCGTTGAGATCCTGCTTCACCACCTCGGCAAGGTCGCGTGCGCCCTGATAGGGGTGCTGCGCGAGCGACTGAAGCCACGACACATAGCGCGCGGTCGCGGCAAGAAGGTCGCCGCCATACCCCTCCGTCGCGATCCGCTCCGGCGCGCCGTGATTGGGATAGATGTGGCGGGCGCCGAGGGCGCCGATCCGATCCAGATCGCGGAGGTGGATCGCGAAATCCTCAGGCGCGCCGACATAGGTCACCGTATCCTCGACCGTATCTCCGGCCAGAAGCGTGCCGCGATCAGGCAGCCACAGAAGCGCCGCATCGTCGGAATGGATGTTGGCAGCGATCAGTTCCACCCGCTCGCCGCCGAAATCGAAGGCCATACGGTTGTCGAATGTTTCGGTCGGCAGGATGAGCGGGTTGATGGCGGGCGCACCGTGATAGGTCGCGGCCTCGATCGCGTCGCGACGCGCCGTCAGATGACTGAGCGTCAAGTGATTGGCGATGACCGGCGCACCGTCAAAGGCGGCAGTCCCTGCGACATGATCGAGATGCCAGTGACTGTAGATGACCGTGAAGTGCCGGACGCCTAGCCCCTCCAAATGCGCGCGGATCGCCCCCGCATGGGCAAGCGAGACATGGGTGTCATAGACAAGCGCCTCGGCGCCCGCGACGAGCGCATAGGAGGCGGTGCCGAGCGAGATCGCGCCCTCATCCACCCAGTTCGGCGCCGCCATGAACCGGTAGCCCGGCACGCGGCCGTCGTAATAGGCGTAGAGGCCCGGTTCGGGGTTCAGGACTCTCAGGTGACCGACACCGCCGAGGCCCATCGCCCTATCTCAGTTTGAGTGTCGCAAGGCCGACAAGCGCGAGAATGAGCGAGATGATCCAGAAGCGGATCACGATCTGCGGCTCTGACCAGCCCTTCTTTTCGAAATGGTGGTGGATCGGCGCCATCAGGAACACCCGCTTTCCGGTGCGTTTGAAATAGGCGACCTGGATGATGACCGACAGCGTCTCGACCACGAAAAGCCCGCCGACGATGGCGAGCACAATCTCGTGCTTCGTCACCACCGCGATGGCGCCCAAGGCGCCGCCGAGCGCGAGCGAGCCGGTGTCACCCATGAAGACAGCGGCGGGGGGAGCGTTGTACCACAGGAACCCGAGGCCCCCGCCGATCAGGGCGGCGCAGAAGATTACCAGTTCACCGGTGCCCGGCACGAAATGCAGGCCGAGATAGTCAGCGAAATTCACGTTGCCGACGAAATAGGCAATGATCCCGAAGGTGCCCGCCGCGATCATCACCGGCATCACCGCGAGCCCGTCCAACCCGTCGGTGAAATTGACCGCATTCGCGGCACCCACGATGACCAGCATGGCGAAGGGAACGAAGATGAAGGAAAGGTTGATCAGCGTGTCCTTGAAGACCGGAAGGGCCAGCTTCATGGACAAGGCTTCGGGATGCAGCAGTGCCGCGGCATAGCCCGCCGCCGCCGCGATCAGGAAGCCGATCAGCAGACGGATGCGCGCAGACGATCCTTTGGTCGATTGTTTGGTGACCTTGGCATAATCGTCAGCAAAGCCAAGAAGGCCGAAGGCCGCCGTCACCATCAGCACGATCCAGACATAAGGGCTGTCAGGCCGCGCCCAAAGGAGGGTCGAGAAGATAAGCGCCGACAGGATCAGAAGGCCGCCCATTGTGGGCGTACCGGCTTTCGACAGGTGCGATTGCGGGCCGTCGTCACGGATCGGCTGGCCCTTCTTCTGCTTCCGCCGCAGGAAATTGATCAAGGGCTGGCCGAAGAGGAAGCCGAAGACCAGCGCGGTGAAGAAGGCGCCACCCGCGCGGAAGGTGATGTAGCGGAAGAGGTTGAACACATCCCCCCCGTCCGACAATGCGGTCAGCCAGTACAGCATCTACTCGTCCCTTCGGCTGGGCCTTTGGCCCGTTTCTTCTTTCGTTCCGCGCCCGGATTTCATTCGGGCGCGACCGGATGCCCCAGTTTCTTCAGCGCGTCAACCACGAGGCTGACCTTCGAGCCTTTCGAGCCCTTGACCAGAATGACGTCGCCCGCATCGGCCAGTTGGTGGGCGCGGGCGGCAAGCTCCTCGGCCTTTTCCACCCAGTCGCCACGTTTCTCGCGCGGCAACGCTTCCCACAGCCATCGCATGCGCGGGCCGACGCAATGGACGAAGGCGAGGCTTTCGACCGCAGGATGGCGCGCGACGGCCTCGTGCAGCGCGCGTTCGTCCGATCCAAGCTCCAGCATGTCGCCGAGGATGGCGATCCGGCGGCCTGCGGCATGGCGTCCGATTCCGTCCTGCGGGCGGGCGGCGGCGATCACGTCGAGCGCCGCCGACAGGCTGTCGGGGTTGGCGTTGTAGGCATCATCGATCAGGTCATAGGTGAAACCCGGCTCGACAGGGTCAAGCGAAATGCGCTGCCGCTCACCCCGGCCCGCGGGCGGCGCCCAGAGGCCGAGGTCACAGGCGGCAATCGCCGGGTCGAGGCCGAGCGCATGGGCGGTCGCGAGGACGCCGAGCGCGTTCTTGGCGAAATGCCGCCCCGCCGTGCGGACCTTGAAGAGAATGGGCTGGCCGTCATGCCGTGCCTGCACCACGGTCGTGTCCTGCGCCAGCGTCACGGTGCCAAGCTGCCAGTCGTCACCCGGGCCTGCCCCGAAAGTCACAGTCGCAGCGCCGACGGCGCGGGCCGCGTCGGCAAGGATGGGCGAGGTCGGCAGATCGCCCGGCATCACCAGAATGCGGCCCGGCTCCAGCCCCTCGACGATGGAGGCCTTTTCGCGGGCGATCCCCTCGACGGCGCCGAAGGCTTCGAGATGCGCGGTGCCGATGGTGGTGATCATCGCCACATGCGGCCGGGCAAGCCGCGCCAGCGGAGCGATCTCGCCGGGGTGGTTCATGCCGACCTCGATCACCGCGAAAGCGGCGTCGGGCGCCATGCGCGCGAGCGTCAGCGGCACGCCCCAATGGTTGTTGTAGGAGGCTTCCGCCGCATGGACGGCCCCGCGCGCGGCAAGGACCGTGCGCAGCATTTCCTTGGTCGAGGTCTTGCCGACCGACCCGGTCACCGCAACCACCTTTGCCGAAGCCCGCGCGCGCCCCGCCCGGCCAAGCGCCTCAAGGCCCTTAAGAACATCCGGCACGATCAGCAGCGGATCGGCTTCAGAACAGCCCTCGGGAATGCGCGACACGAGCGCCGCCGCCGCACCGCGGTCCAGCGCCACGCGCACGAAGTCATGTCCGTCGCGTACATCCTTCAGGGCAACGAAGAGATCGCCCGGCGCGATGGTCCGGCTGTCGATGGAGACGCCGTTTGCTTCGAAGGGGCGTGTTGCCCGACCTTTCGTCGCGCGCGCCGCATCGTCCGATGTCCAGAGCGGGGCCATCAGATCACCCCGTCAAGGGCCGCGACCGCGACGCTGGCCTGTTCGGCGTCGTCGAACGGATAGATGTCTGTGCCGATGATCTGGCCGGTTTCATGCCCCTTGCCCGCGATCAGCAGTGCGTCACCGGGCTGCAGAGCATCGACGCCACGCAGGATCGCCTCGGCCCGGTCGCCGACTTCGGTCGCCTCGGGACAGCCCTTCATCACCTCGGCGCGGATCGCGGCGGGGTCTTCGCTGCGGGGATTGTCGTCGGTGACGATCACCACATCGGCATATCTCGCCGCCGCCTCGCCCATCAGCGGCCGCTTCAGCCGGTCGCGGTCGCCGCCGGCGCCGAAGACGCAGATGATGCGGCCCATCACATGGGGACGCAAAGACTGCAGGGCGGAGGCAAGCGCGCCGGGCTTGTGCGAATAATCGACGAAGACGGTTGCGCCGTTCGTCCGCGTCGCCGCCAGTTCCATCCGGCCGCGCACCGTGGTCAGGCCCGGCAGGGTACGGGCG
This sequence comes from Frigidibacter sp. RF13, assembly GCF_026626305.1. Lineage (GTDB taxonomy): Bacteria > Pseudomonadota > Alphaproteobacteria > Rhodobacterales > Rhodobacteraceae > TMP-24. The sequence goes on from NZ_JAPNUE010000001.1 coordinate 874,752, forward strand.
ATTTCGTCCAGCGAATGGGGGCCCGAGGCCGCGACCAGCGCGGCGGCGGCCAGCACGTTCTCGGCCTGGAAGCCGCCGATCAGCGGCAGGCGCACGAGGAAGGGCTTGCCGTTCCAGACGAAGCGCAGGTCCTGCCCCGTCGCATCGAACCGCTGCGCTCCGATCTGAATGTCCGCGCTCGGCGCATGGCCGATGGTCACCAGTCGTTGCCCGCGTCCGCGCGCGATGGCCGCCATTTCGGCCCCGCGCGCATCGTCGATGTTGATGACCGCCGTGCCCTCTTCGGGAAGAACACGGGCGAAGAGCCCGGCTTTCGCGGCAAAATATTCATCGAAATCAGCGTGATAGTCGAGGTGATCCTGACTGAAATTGGTGAAGGCCGCCGCCTTCAGCCGCACCCCGTCCAGCCGGTACTGGTCTAGCCCGTGCGACGACGCCTCCATCGCCGCATGGTCAATTCCTGCCGCCGCCATCTCGGACAGCACCGAATGAAGCGTGATCGGCTCGGGCGTGGTATGGGCGAGCTTGCCGTGGAAATCACCGAGGATACCCATCGTGCCGAGGTTCGCGGCCTTAAGGCCCAGCGCCTGCCAGATCTGCCGCGTGAAGGTCGCGACCGAGGTCTTTCCAGACGTGCCGGTGACCGCGACGACTGTCTCAGGCTGACGTCCGAACCAGAGAGCCGCTGCATAGGCCAGCGCCTGACGCGGTTCTTCGGCCACCACCAGCGCAGACTGCGATCCGGCGAGGTCCGCCTTCCCGATCTCTGCCCCCTCACGGTCGGTCAGGATCGCGCCCGCCTCCATCCTCAGCGCATATTGGATGAACTCCCCGCCATGGACCTTGGACCCCGGCAGGGCGGAGAACAGAAAGCCCGGTTTCACCTGGCGGCTGTCGGCGGTCAGCCCGGTGATCCGCGCTTCACGACCGTCACGGGCCCTCAGCCCCAGATCCGCCAGTGATTTCGTCGCCGCCATGCTATCCCCGCGCCCGTCAGTTCGAACTGACGCGTGTTACACCTGCCTCCAGCCCGGGTTCAACCTCTGGCCTGAGACCCAGAAGCGGCGCGACGCGGCGTATCACCTCGGCCGCGACCGGGACCGAGGTCCAGCCCGCCGTGCGGCGCGGCTCGTCACCCGAACTTTCGACCGGTTCGTCGAGGGTGACGATCAGCACATATTTTGGATCATAGGCCGGGAAGGTCGAGGCAAAGGTGGTGATGACCTTGTCGTCATAATAGCCACCCGTGGGCTTCGGCTTGTCGGCGGTGCCGGTCTTGCCGCCGACCGCATAACCCGGCACCTCCCCGAAGGACGCGGTGCCGCGCACCACCACCTGCCTCAGAAGCGACCGCGCCGTTTCTGACGTCTTTTCGCTGATCACCCGCTCGCCTTCCTGCACTTTGTCGGTCTTCAGGATCGTCGGACGCACCCGGGTGCCACCATTGACGATCGAGGCATAGGCAGCGGCCAGGTGCAGCGGGCTCGCCGACAGGCCATGGCCATAGGAAATGGTCAGCATCGAAATCTCGGACCATTTCTTCGGGATCAGTGGCTTGCCGGTCGGTGCCTCGACCAGCTCCACTTCGGTCGGCTCGAAGAAACCCAGCGATTTCAAGAAGCTTTGCTGTTTCTCGGCCCCGACCATGCCGATGATATGAGCGGTGCCGACGTTTGACGATTTCACCACAACATCGGTCACCGTGTTCTGGGCACCGTAATTGTGAAAATCGCGAATCTTGTATTTGCCCCAGAACATCGGGCTTTTTGTATCGACCATCGTCATCGGATTGACGACGCCGAGGTCGAGCGCCTGTGCCACCGCGAAGATCTTGAAGGTAGAGCCCAACTCGTAGACGCCCTGTACCGCGCGGTTGAAGAGCGGGCTGTCGCCGGCCTGTCCCTTGGTCAGGGGCGCAGGCCGTGTATTGGGATCGAAGTCGGGAAGCGAGGCCATGGCAATAACCTCGCCGGTCTTCACATCCATAAGGACCGCCGCCGCGCCCTTGGCATTCATCAGCTTCATGCCGCCGTCGAGCACTTCCTCGACCGTCGCCTGCACGGAAAGGTCGATCGAGAGCTGCAGGGGCGCACCGCCGTTAGCGGGATCGCGCAGCCAGCCGTCGAAGGTCTTCTCGACCCCTGCCGTGCCGATGACCTCGGCCGATGCGACGCCCTCGCGCCCGAAGGAGGAGCCGCCGAGGATATGGGAAGCTAACGCACCATTTGGATAGAGCCGCATTTCGCGCGGCCCGAACAGAAGCCCCGGATCGCCGATCTCGTGCACAAGCTGCATCTGTTCGGGCGAGATGCGCTTCTTGATCCAGAGGAATTTCTTCGCGCCGGTGAAATCCTTCGTCAGCTTCTCGGCATCGAGGTCGGGGAAGATCAGCGCGAGCTTTTCGGCGGCGCCCGCAGGATCGACCATCAGCTTCGGCTGGGCATAAAGCGCGTGGGTGACAAGGTTCGTCGCTAGGATACGCCCCTCGCGGTCGGTGATATCGGCGCGCTGCGCGACGATCGCCGGTCCCGCCTGACCGCTTTTCGGCTCTTCGGGGGCGGAGGCGGCCAGAACACCCATCCTTAGGCCGACCAAGCCAAAGCCTGCGACGAACGCAAGACCGAGGAGCAGCAGCCGCCCTTCGGCCTTCAGCCGCGACCGGTCGCGCATCTCTTCATGGCGCAGGCGCAGGTTCTCGCGTTCGATCGCATCCGGGTTCTCGCCTTTGGCTCGGGCCGAGAGGATGCGGGCAAGGGGGCGAAGGGGGGTGCGGATCATTGGGTCTGTTCCAGCGCGGCGACGGTGGAGATCGGGTCGGTTATCGGTTCGAGCGACGGCATGTCTGTCGCCGGATAGCTGATCTGGGCAACATCGCCGAACTGCTCCGGCGCAAGCGGCAGAAGGCCGAGCCGTTCGAAATTCAGATCCGCCAGCGCGCGAAGCCGGTCGGGCCGGTTCAGATAGGCCCATTCGGCGTTCAGGACAGACAGGCTTTCCTTCAACTCGCCGATCTCGACCTGCAGGCTACGCACCTCGGCCAGTTCCGCCTGGGTCCGGTAGTTTTCGCGATAGGCCCAGAAGCCGAGCGCAATGAGCGAGATCGCGAAGAGCGTGAGGATGAAGCCGCGCATGGCTCAGCGTCCTTTCTTCTTTTGCGGCAGGCGCGGCAGCGCCAGGCTCGCTGCATCGGCCCGTCCGGCGGGCGCGTCAGTCCTTTGCCCTACGCGCAGCTTGGCCGAACGCGACCGGGGGTTCGCGGCCAGTTCGCTATCGTCAGGCCCAACAGCCTTGCGGGTGATCATCGTGAAGGCCGGGCGCGCCTCGGCGCGCGCGGGCGCATGGCGGCTGCCCTGCCCCTCGGCGCCCGAACGCATCTGGAAGAAGCGCTTCACCACGCGGTCTTCGAGCGAATGGAAGGTCACAACCGCGAGCCGCCCGCCGGGTTTCAGTGCCCGTTCGGCAGCGGCAAGGCCCTGTTCCAACTGGCCGAATTCATCGTTCACCGCAATACGAAGCGCCTGGAAGGTGCGGGTCGCCGGATGGCTTTGCCCGGGCTTTGGGCGCGGCAGGCAGCTTTCCACGACCTTCGCAAGCTGCAGGGTCGTGGTGAAGGGACGCGCCGCGACGATGGCGCGGGCGATGCGGCGCGAGGCACGCTCCTCGCCATAGTGGAAGAGAATATCGGCAAGTTCGGCCTCCGAGGCCTCGTTCACCAGGTCGCCGGCTGTCGGCCCGACATCGCCCATGCGCATATCCAGGGGGCCGTCCTTCTGGAAGGAAAAGCCACGCTCCGCCTCGTCGATCTGCATGGAAGAAACGCCAAGATCGAGGACGACGCCGTCAACGGGCTCGCCCGCCAACAGATCTAGATCGGAAAAGGTGCCTTCGGTCAGAGCCAGCCGGTCGCCGTAGCCCCCTGCCCAGTCTCGCGCCATGCGGAAAGTCAGGGGATCGCGGTCGATGGCTATGACCTTGCCCGCCCCCGCAGCCAGAAGGCCGCGGGTATAGCCGCCGGCCCCGAACGTGCCATCGACCCAGACCCCGGAAACGGGTGAAACCGCTTCGAGAAGCGGCTTCAGAAGGACCGGAACATGGGGGGCATCTGGCGGGGTCTCAGGCCGTGGCAGCGGCATCTTCATCCCCTCGTCCTCGGCGGCAGAAGGCTGCGCGGGTCGAAATCGTCAGGATATTGGTCGGCCAGCCGCCGCGAGCGGGCGCCCGCGCGCTCTTCATAGGTCTCGGGCTTCCAGATCTTGAAATAGTCGCCGGCCGAGATGAAGAAGGCCTCGGACGAAAGCCCGATCTTTTCGCGCAGCTTCTGCGGCAGGACGAGGCGGCCGTCGTCGTCGATATTGGTTTCGATCGACTGGCCATACATGCGTTCTTCCAGCATCAGCCGTTCGGCCGAGCCGCGCTGCATGTCTTCGATCTGCTCGTCGATCTCATGGGTGGCGCGCATCGTATAGACTTCCAGCCAATCCTGCCGGGCGTCGCCGTAAACGATCACGATATTGGGGCGCAAGCCCTCGCGCCAATCAGGGTCAGAGGCTTCGATCACGCGGCGGAAGGGGGCGGGGATGGATACGCGACCCTTCGCGTCCACCTTGAACGTCTCCGACCCTCTGAACCTGCGTGCCAACGGCCCGCGCTCCTTTACCTGTCCCTCTTGCCGGAGCGGGGCCCCGGAAAGACAACGGCGGATCGGGCTGCTGCCACTGCCCGATCCGCCGCCCTCGTCCCATCTCTGGGTGTCCGGCTGGTGACCACCTGGGGGGATGTCTGCTCGTCACAGCGCCGGATCTCTTGGTTCGGTAAGGCGGGCGCCTGTATGAAACCTGACTTTTGCCGTTTGGGGTCTTGCCGCCCCGAAGTCTTGATCCCGTCCTACCGGTAAGAAAGGGATGACACGGGAATTTATGGGAATCAACAGGAATTTTTGGGCCTCTCGCAGGAAAATCGACAATGGCGGGAGCTGGCCATGAGGAAATCGGAGGAAAAACTTGCCCGGAAGGACGACATGTCGGCCGCAGCCAGCAAGTGGGCACCATATATAGATAGATCCAGCCGAAGCGGGTCATTCCCATACGGGACCGCGGGCCTCGAGAATTTCAGCCCCACGCAGGCGTTGCCATGGCCTCAAACAACGAGAGTCCCGCAGAAATCCCTGATTCAGCGGGCGATCTCGTCACGAATGATTCGAAGCAGCTACACGGAACGCACACTGATCCCATGAATTCCCGTGGGAACCTCCTCGCGCGCTTCGCGTCTCGTCGGGCGCGCCCGAGGAGCGCACGGAGTGCGACGACGAGGCCCTGCCCAACCTGACCCGATCAGGCCATGCCGCCCGCAATCAGCCGGTGGGCGATCCGCGCATAAGCCTCGGCGACCACACCCTCGCCCGCCGCAATCGGCGTACCCGCATCGCCGGCGAGGCGGACGTCCAGCGACAGGGGAATCTCGCCCAGAAACGGCACATCGAGCGTCTCGGCCTCTGCCGCCACGCCGCCGTGGCCAAAGATATGTGCCTCGTGCCCGCAATTCGGGCAGACATAGGACGACATGTTCTCGATCAGGCCCAGAATAGGCGTCTTCAGCTTGCCGAACATGTCGATCGCGCGCCGCGCATCCAGAAGCGCCACATCCTGCGGTGTCGAGACGATGATCGCGCCCGTCACATGGGTCTTCTGGCAGAGCGTCAGTTGCACATCACCGGTGCCGGGCGGCAGATCGACGATCAGCACGTCGAGATCGCCCCAGGCCACTTGGTTCAACAGCTGCTGCATCGCCCCCATCAGCATCGGCCCGCGCCAGACCACCGCCTCGTTTTCCTTCAGCATCAGCCCGATCGACATCATCGTCACGCCATGGGCCTGCAAGGGCTCAATCGTCTTTCCGTCCGGCGAGGCCGGGCGCTTCGACACCCCCATCATCCGAGGCTGCGACGGGCCGTAGATATCGGCGTCGAGAAGCCCCACGCGCCTGCCCTGCCGCGCGAGTGCGACCGCGAGGTTCGAGGAGACAGTCGATTTACCGACCCCACCCTTGCCGGAGCCGATGGCAAGAATGCGCGCCACGCCTGGCACATGCTGGGGACCGGCCTGCGGCGTCGGGTGGCCGCCGATCTTCAGCGATGGAGGCGGCGCCTTGGCCGCCGGACCATGGGCGGTCAGAAGCGCGGAGGCCCGCGCGAAGCCCAGCGCGACGACTGCCGCCTCGGCCGCCTGACGGACCGGTTCCATCTGCCGCGCGAGATCCGGCGTCGGCGCCTCGATCACGAAGCTCGCCCTGTCACCCTCCACGGTCAGCGCCCGGATCATGTCGCGCGACACGAGATCGCCGCCGTCGGGCAGCGTGATACGCGAGAGGGCGGTGAGGATCTGAGCGCGGTCGGGCATGAGAGGAACCATCCTGTGTTATGCGCCGCACACTTGGCTTCAACCCGCGCGCCTCGGCAAGGGGGAAATGGTCGCACCCCGGCGAGGATACGGATTTGCCTCACTAAACCGTTACATTTCTGTTTCCGCGGCGTCAAAATAGGTCAGCAGGCGGTATGCATTTTCTGCATGGCAGCATTGATCTTTTCCCGGATTGTGCAGGTGCAGCATGAGGCGCATGTTTACGCCAACAGCACGGCACTGAACGTGCAACGAATTAGATGAGGCACCAAATGAACACGACCATTCTTCGCGGCAACGCCACGCTCCTCGACCGGATTTCGGCCTTGATCGCTGGCCTGAACGAAAGCCGCCGTCGCTATGGCATCTACCGCCAGACGCTGCGCGAGCTTGACGGCCTGAACGATCGCGAGCTGAACGACCTCGGCCTGCACCGTTCGGAAATCGAGCGCGTCGCGATCGAAGCCGCCTACGGCAAGTAATCTGATTTCCGGCCCAATCTCCTCCCCCTCGGGCCGGATCTGGCGGTGACCTCCCTCCCTGTCACCGCCTCCCTCTTCGGGGCGCAAGCCTCAAACGAACCGCCGCCGACCCTCCTCCTCCCTCGGGTCCGCGGCGCATAAGGACGGCGCCCCCTCCTCCTCCCTGGGGCGCCGCCCTTACTCCAAAGGAACCCGTCCGGGTTCCCTGAGATCGCCGGCTCCCTCCTCCCTGCCGGCTGATCCCCGCGGCGATGGCTGTTCCTCCTCCCCTAGCCATCGCCGCGCATTTCCTTCTCAGAGCAGGCAAAGAAAATCGCGCGGCTGACGCCGAGTGCTGATTTGAATTGCTGAAATGGGCCGGGCCGACCCCGCAGCGGTCAGAACGGAATGTCGTCGACCTGGTCGGCGGCGATCACAAAGCTCGCCACCACATGTTTCACGCCCGCCTTGTCGAAGGCGATCTCGAGCTTGTCGCCCTCGGTCCCTTCCACTGTGCCATAGCCGAACTTCTTGTGGAACACCCGGTCGCCCTCGGCGAAGGCGGAAACCGCGTCCAGATCGATGATCTGGTTGCGCGCCTCGCGCGGCTGCGAAAGCGAGCGCACTTGCGAACGTTCCTGCAGGCGCCGCCAGCCCGGCGAATTGTAGACATCGGCCTTGGTCGCGCGCTCTTCCATCCCGCCCATGCGGGGCGCGGCGGCGCCGAAACCGCCACCGTAGAGACCGGGCGGCGTCAGCACATCGACATGCTTGGCAGGCAATTCATCAATGAAGCGCGAGGGCAATTGCGATTGCCACTGGCCATAGACCCTACGGTTGCCCGCGAAGGAGATGGTGCAAAGCTCCTCGGCCCGCGTGATGCCGACATAGGCGAGGCGCCGCTCCTCCTCGAGTCCCTTCAATCCGCTTTCATCCATCGAGCGCTGTGAGGGGAAGAGCCCGTCCTCCCAGCCCGGCAGGAACACCACCGGGAACTCCAGCCCCTTGGCCGCGTGCAGGGTCATGATCGTGACCTTCTCCTCGGCATCCTGGCTGTCATTGTCCATGATCAGCGCCACGTGTTCGAGGAAGCCCTGCAAACTGTCGAACTGCTCGAGCGCCTTCACCAGTTCCTTGAGGTTGTCGAGCCGCCCCGGCGCCTCGGGCGTCTTGTCACTCTGCCACATCTCGGTGTAGCCGGATTCTTCAAGGATCACCTCGGCGAGCGCGATATGGTCATAGCCGGGCCGCGTGGTCACCCGGTGCCAGCGGTCTACCGCCTCGACGAACATCCTCAGCTGCCCGCCACCCTTGCCGGGCATCCGCCCCGCCGCTACCAGATACCGCGCGCCTTCCAGAAGCCCCGCCCCATCCTCACGTGCCTGCATCTGGATGGTCTGCACCGCCTTGTCACCAAGGCCGCGCTTGGGGACATTCACCACCCGTTCGAAGGCAAGATCGTCAGAAGGCGAGCATGCCAGCCGGAAATAGGCCATCGCGTCGCGTATTTCCTGCCGCTCATAAAACCGCGGGCCACCGATGACGCGATAGGGCAGACCAATGGTCAGGAACCGGTCCTCGAAGGCGCGCATCTGATGGGAAGCGCGAACGAGGATGGCCTGATCGTTCAGGCTGACCGGGTCAAGATGGCGGGTGCCACGCTGCAGCGCCTCGACCTCCTCGCCGATCCAGCGCGCTTCCTCCTCGCCGTCCCAATGGCCGATCAGCCGGACCTTCTCGCCACCCTCGGCATCGGTCCACAGCGTCTTGCCCAAGCGGCCGGCATTGGCGGCGATAAGGCCTGAGGCGGCGGCGAGAATATGTTCGGTCGAGCGGTAGTTCTGTTCCAGCCGGATGACCGTCGCGCCGGGAAAATCCTTCTCGAAGCGCAGGATGTTGCCGACCTCGGCCCCGCGCCAGCCGTAGATCGACTGGTCGTCGTCGCCGACACAGCAGATGTTCTTGTGCTTGGCCGCCAGAAGCCGCAGCCAGAGATACTGGGCGACGTTGGTGTCCTGATATTCGTCGACGAGGATGTAGCGGAACCAGCGCTGATATTGTTCCAGAACGTCCGGGTGCGCCTGAAAGATCGTCACGCAATGGAGCAGCAGATCGCCGAAATCGCAGGCGTTGAGGGTCTTCAACCGCTCCTGATATTGTGCGTAAACTCCGCATACGGTCCGCTTTTGGCCCAAACGACCATCACTTGTCGATGAGTTGCTGCCCGGATTTCGCCAAACCTCTTTGTCCTCGCTGGCGGGAACATTTTCGGGCCGCCACGCTCTATTTTTATAGTAGTCTATGTGGGCTGCGAACCAGCGCGCCGTCCAGCGTTTTTCATCTATCCCCTCGGCCGCGATGACCTGCTTCAGCAGCCTGATCTGATCGTCGGTGTCGAGGATGGTGAAGCTCGACTTCAAGCCGACCAGTTCGGCATGCCGCCGCAGAAGCTTGACCGAGACCGAATGGAAAGTGCCCATCCAGGGCAGGCCTTCGACGGGCTGGGACAAGAGGCGACCGACCCGCTCCTTCATCTCGCGCGCAGCCTTGTTGGTGAAGGTCACCGCAAGGATCTCATTCGGCCGCGCCTTTCCCGTCGCCAGAAGATGCGCGATCCGCGCGGTCAGCGCCCGTGTCTTGCCAGTGCCCGCACCGGCAAGCATCAGGACCGGCCCTTCCAAAGCCTCGACCGCCTGCCGCTGCGGCGCATTCAGCCCGTCGAGGTAAGGCGCCCCCTGACCCACGGCACGCGCGGCCAGCGCCCGCTGCGACAGCGGAACGGCGGCCTCAAAGGTCTCGTTCTCATCCCAAGTGCTCATGCCCGACAGGATAGAGCGTGTCGCCGCCACAGGAAAGGGTTTGTTCGATGAATGTTCCAGCCAATCACGTCAGAATGTGGCCGCGCGCGGGGCGACAGGCGTCACGGATGCCTATAGACTGCAGGGCAAGAGGAGTTCAGAAATGCCACGCCGATCATTGTCGTTCGTATTCACGCTGATCCTTCAGACAGTCTGGGCTGCGCATGCAAGCGCGCATGAATTCAACCTTCTGTTGCTGGCCCCCGAAGCGGCAACGCAAGCCGAGCTGGACAGTATGCGAGCGGCTTTCCTGATCGCCTCGCACGAGCGAGACGACCATCCCGACGAGACATCGGAGGGGCATCTGGGCGGGCTGGACGTGCAGCTGACCTTGGCACGGGTGGACGAGGCGGCTTCCGCCGACGCGACAGACTTCGTGGTGGCGCCCTTTGCCGCTCCGGGCGATCCGAGGGTCCTTGTACGGGCGGCGGTGAGCGATGCCGTCATTGTGGATGCGACTGCGATTGCCCAAGTCGAGCCGGAAGAACGGCGCGATCTGGCGCCCTTCGCGGACCGGTTTCAGACCGAGACGGGGCGCACGCCCGATGACGTGGCGCTTGGGGCTTATCGGGCGGCGCGCGTTGTCGATCTCATTGTGCGGCGCTTTGGTTCGGTCGATGATCGCGACGCCTTGCGCCGGGCCCTCGGACCCTGACTTACCGAACCGCTGTCGGCCACGCCGCTTTCGCACCCAAAGTGCCGGTTTCGTGCCTGCGTTTTGCCGGGGCCCGCCTAGTCTCGCATCGCCACTTGCGCTGCGCTGCAGCATGCCTAAAGTGCGCGCCGCGACCAGGGAGGGACCGATGGCCGATTTCCGCAAGATCCTTGTAGCCAACCGCGGCGAGATCGCCATCCGCGTGATGCGGGCCGCGACCGAACTTGGGAAGCGCACCGTGGCGGTTTACGCGGAGGAGGACAAGCTGTCGCTCCACCGGTTCAAGGCCGACGAAGCCTACCGGATCGGCGAAGGCCTCGGCCCAGTGCAGGCCTACCTGTCGATCGACGAGATCATCCGGGTCGCCAAGGAGTGCGGGGCGGACGCGATCCATCCGGGTTACGGGCTGCTGAGCGAAAACCCCGATTTCGTCGAGGCTTGCGCGGCAAACGGCATCACCTTCATCGGCCCCAAGGCCGAAACGATGCGCGCCCTTGGCGACAAGGCGAGCGCCCGGCGCGTCGCCGTGGCCGCCGGCGTGCCGGTTATCCCGGCGACCGAGGTGCTGGGCGACGATATGGCCGAGATCAAGCGCCAGGCGGCCGAGATCGGCTATCCCCTGATGCTCAAAGCCTCGTGGGGCGGCGGCGGGCGCGGCATGCGGCCGATCCAGTCCGAGGCGGAACTGGCCGACAAGGTCCGCGAGGGGCGGCGCGAGGCGGAGGCTGCCTTCGGCAACGGCGAGGGCTATCTGGAAAAGATGATCCTGCGCGCCCGCCATGTCGAGGTTCAGATCCTCGGCGATCAGATGGGCAATATCTATCACCTTTATGAGCGTGACTGCACCGTCCAGCGCCGCAACCAGAAGGTCGTCGAACGGGCGCCTGCGCCCTACCTGTCCGACGATCAGCGCGCCGAGATCTGTGAACTCGGCCGCCGCATCTGCGCGCATGTGAACTACGAATGCGCGGGCACGGTCGAATTCCTGATGGATATGGACACGGGGAAATTCTACTTCATCGAAGTGAACCCCCGCGTCCAGGTCGAGCATACCGTCACCGAACAGGTGACCGGGATCGACATTGTCCAGGCCCAGATCAAGATCGCCGAGGGCAAGAGCCTCGCCGAGGCGACCGGGGTCGCGAGCCAGACCGATGTGCGGCTGAACGGCCATGCGATCCAGTGCCGGGTCACGACCGAAGACCCCTTGAACAATTTCATCCCCGACTATGGCCGCATCACTGCCTACCGTTCGGCCACCGGCGCCGGCATCCGGCTCGACGGCGGCACCGCCTATTCGGGCGCGGTCATCACCCGCTATTACGATTCGCTTCTGGTGAAGGTCACCGCCTGGGCGCAGACCCCCGAACAGTCGGTCTCGCGGATGAAGCGCGCGCTGGCTGAGTTCCGCATCCGGGGCGTCGCCACCAATATCGCCTTCGTCGAGAACCTGCTGCGCCACCCGACGTTCCTCACGAACGCAGCAACCACCAAGTTCATCGACACGACGCCTGACCTTTTCGCCTTCAAGAAACGGCGCGACCGGGCGACGAAGATCCTCATCTACATCGCCGACATCACAGTGAACGGTCATCCCGAAACCGCCGGCCGGGCAAAACCCCCGGCCGAGGCGCGCGCGCCGCGTGCCCCGAGGCCTGTGGTGGCGCCTGCGCCCGGCAGCCGCACCCTGCTGGAGGAAAAAGGCCCGCAGGCGGTCGCTGACTGGATGGCGTCCGAGAAGAAGCTGTTGATCACCGACACGACGATGCGCGATGGCCATCAGTCGCTCTTGGCGACCCGCATGCGCTCGATCGACATGATCCGCGTTGCGCCCGCCTATGCCGCGAACCTGCCCGGTCTTTTCAGCGTCGAATGCTGGGGCGGTGCGACCTTCGACGTGGCCTACCGCTTCTTGCAGGAATGCCCCTGGCAGCGGCTGCGCGACTTGCGCAAGGCGATGCCGAACCTGATGACGCAGATGCTGCTGCGCGCGTCGAACGGCGTGGGGTACACGAACTACCCGGACAATGTAGTTCGATTTTTCGTAAAACAGGCGGCTGAAACCGGCATCGACGTCTTTCGCGTGTTCGATTCTCTCAACTGGGTTGAGAACATGCGCGTCGCCATGGACGCGGTCGTGGAGCAGGAAAAGGTCTGCGAAGGTACGATCTGCTATACCGGCGACATCCTGAACCCCGACCGGGCAAAATACGACCTGAATTACTATGTCACCATGGGCAAGGCGCTGAAGGCGGCCGGTGCCCATGTCCTTGGCCTGAAGGATATGGCGGGTCTCCTGAAGCCCGCCGCGGCCCGTGTGCTGGTCAAGGCGCTGAAGGAAGAGGTCGGCCTGCCGATCCATTTCCACACGCATGACACGTCCGGCATTGCAGGCGCGACGATCCTTGCCGCCGCCGACGCTGGCGTCGATGCCGTGGATGCGGCGATGGACGCTTTCTCGGGCGGGACCTCGCAGCCCTGCCTTGGCTCGATCGTCGAGGCGCTCGCCCATACCGACCGCGATACCGGCCTCGATATCGCCGAGATCCGGCGGATCTCCAATTACTGGGAAGCGGTCCGTCATCAGTATCGGGCGTTCGAATCCGGTCTCGAAGCGCCCGCGTCCGAGGTCTATCTGCACGAAATGCCGGGTGGCCAGTTCACCAACCTCAAGGCGCAGGCGCGTTCTCTCGGGCTGGAAGAACGCTGGCACGAGGTGGCGCAGGCCTATGCCGACGCCAACCAGATGTTCGGCGATATTGTGAAGGTGACGCCCTCGTCGAAGGTTGTGGGCGACATGGCGCTGATGATGGTGGCGCAGGGCTTGACGCGGGCGCAGGTCGAGGATCCGGCGGTCGATGTGGCCTTCCCGGACTCAGTTGCCGACATGCTGAAGGGCAATCTCGGCCAGCCCCCGGGTGGTTGGCCCGAAGGGATCGTCCGCAAGGTGTTGAAGGATGAGAAACCTTCGACCGAGCGGCCGGGCAAGAACATGCAGCCGGTGGAACTCGAAACGGTGCGCAACAAGCTGTCCGCCGATCTCGAAGGGTTCAATGTCGATGACGAGGACCTGAACGGCTATCTCATGTATCCCAAGGTCTTCCTCGATTACATGGGCCGCCACCGCCAGTACGGCCCGGTGCGCACCTTGCCGACCCCAACCTTCTTCTACGGCATGCAGCCGGGCGAGGAGATCTCGGTCGAGATCGACCCCGGCAAGACGCTGGAAATCCGCCTTCAGGCGGTGGGCGAGACCGACGATACCGGCGAGGCCAAGGTCTTCTTTGAACTGAACGGCCAGCCGCGCGTCATCCGCGTGCCGAACCGCGCGGTGAAGGCCAAGACCGCGAGCCGCCCCAAGGCGCAGGACGGCAACCCGCTTCATATCGGCGCGCCAATGCCGGGCGTGGTGGCGAGCCTGTCGGTCGCCGCGGGGCAGAAAGTGGCGGCGGGCGACCTCCTCTTGACCATCGAGGCTATGAAGATGGAAACCGGTATCCATGCCGAGCGCGCGGGCCTTGTCCGCGCGGTCCATGTTGTGGCCGGCGCCCAGATCGACGCGAAGGACCTGCTGATCGAGTTCGCCGACTGAGCCTCGCGTTAGGCCGCCCTGAATTCACGGGCGGCCGATCACCATCGCCACGCCTTGACCGACGCCGACGCAAAGCGTGACCAATGCATAACGCCCACTCCGGCGCTCAAGCTCCCGCGCCGCGGTTCCTGCCAGGCGCGCGCCGCTCATGCCCAGAGGATGACCCATCGCGATAGCCCCGCCGTTCGGGTTCACGCGCGGGTCGTCGTCGGCAAGGCCCAGGCCGCGCAGGCAAGCCAGGACCTGAACCGCGAAAGCCTCGTTAATCTCGATAAGGTCGAGGTCGGAAAGCCCGATCCCCGCGAGCGCCAGCGCCCGCCGGCTGGCTTCGACCGGGCCGATGCCCATGATGCGGGGCGGCACGCCGACCGAGGCTGCCGTCATCACCCGGGCGCGCGGCGAAAGCCCGAGCCTCGCCACCTGTTCTGCCGAGGCCAGGATCATCGCCGCCGCCCCGTCATTCACGCCCGAGGCATTGCCGGCCGTCACGCTCTTATCTGGCCCGTTGATCCCCTTGAGGCGGGAGAGACCTTCCAATGTCGTTTCCGACCGGGGATGTTCGTCCTGGTCGACAAGCGTGACCGCCCCTTTCCGGCCCGGCAATTCGACAACAAGCCGTTCTTCCGCATAGAATCCAGCGGCATTGGCGGCGGCGAACCGTTCCTGTGAACGCAGGGCGAAAGCATCCTGATCGGCGCGCGCTATGCCGAAATCGGCTGCCAGATTGTCGGCGGTCTCAGGCATCGATTCCACGCCGTACTCCGCCGCCATCCGGGGATTGACGAAGCGCCAGCCGATGGTCGTGTCATGCACTTCCGTCTGGCGGCTGAAGGCGCCGCTGGCCTTGGGCATCACGAAGGGCGCGCGGCTCATGCCCTCGACGCCGCCCGCGATCACCAGGCCCTTCTCGCCCAGCCGGATCGAGCGTGCCCCGGCAATCACTGCATCCAGCCCCGAGGCGCAGAGACGATTCACCGTATAGGCGGGCACCTCCGGCCCGAGCCCGGCCAGAAGCGACGCCATGCGCGCCACGTTGCGGTTGTCCTCGCCCGCCTGATTGGCGCAGCCGAGGACGACTTCTTCCACCTGATCCGGCCCGAGCGAAGGATTGCGCTCAAGCAGCGCGCGCAGGGTCAGCGCCGCCAGATCGTCTGTCCGGACTGAAGAGAGGGCGCCACCATAGCGCCCGATCGGGGTCCTTACGAAATCGCAGATGAAACAGTCCATTCCCGCTCCTCATACCCCGACGTAGTGCGTGCTGAGCTCGGGTGTCAGCTCGGCCATGGAACCGGCCCAGACCGTGCGCCCCCGTTCAAGCACCACGGCGCAGTCGGCGACGGTCTTCAATTCCTTCAATGTCTTGTCGATCACAAGGATAGCAAGACCCGAGGCGGATTTCAGCCGCGCAACGGCGGCCCAGATCTCCTGCCTGATCACTGGCGCCAGCCCTTCCGTCGCCTCGTCGAGGATCAAAAGCCGGGGATTGGTCATCAGCGCCCGGCCGATGGCCAGCATCTGCTGTTCGCCACCCGAGAGCGTTCCGGCGCGTTGGTCGCGCCGTTCGGCGAGGCGGGGGAACAGCGCCTCAACCTGCGCCTGGCTCCACTCGCCCGGCCGCGCCGCGCAAATCAGGTTCTCGGCAACCGTCAGGTCACGGAAGCAGCGCCGCCCTTCCGGCACGAGCCCGATCCCCAACCGTGCGGCCCGGTGGCTTTGCAATCGCGTCAGATCCTGCCCGGCAAACTGCATTGAGCCCGAGGCCGGGATCATCCGGCAGATCGCCTTCACGGTCGTGGTCTTGCCCATGCCGTTGCGGCCAAGGAGCGCCACCACCTCTCCCTCGCTGATGTCGAGATCGACGCCGAAGAGCGCCTGGCTCGCACCATAAGACGCTGTAACCGAGGCGAGCGACAGAAGCGTCATGCCCCTTCCCCCAGATAGGCTTCGCGCACCACATCGCTCTGGCGAATATCCGCAACCGTTCCGGTGGCGATGACCTTGCCATAGACGAGAACGCTGATCCGGTCAGCAAGTGCAAAGACCGCGTCCATGTCATGCTCCACCAGAAGGATCGGCGCCTCCGTCCGCAGACCGTCGAGAAACCCTGTCAGCCGCTTCGATCCGCCGGCGCCGAGGCCCGCCATCGGCTCGTCCATGACAAAGGCGCGTGGGCGAAGGGTCAGCGCCACCGCCACCTCCAGCTGGCGGCGCTGGCCGTGGCTGAGTTCGGCAGTGCGGGTTGCAGCATGGTCGGAGAGCCCCACCCGCTCCAGAGCCGCTTCGGCCGTTTCGCGAAGGCCTCGGTCCGATAGGACCGGCACGAAGAACCGCCAGGGTCGACCCCGGGCGCCGAGCGCGCCGAGCATCACGTTCTGCAGCACCGTATGATCCATCGCCAGAGCGGAGATCTGGAAGGTCCGCGCAAGCCCCCGCCGGGCACGGGCACGAACGGACAGCGCGGTCACATCGGCCCCCGCGAAGCGCACGTCACCGCTATCGGGGCGCAGCGCGCCACAGATCTGGGCGATCAGCGTCGATTTGCCCGCGCCGTTCGGGCCGATGATCGCATGGATCTCGCCGGGGCGAAGGTCGATCGACACATCCTCGCTCGCCCTCAGCGCGCCGAAGCTCTTGGTCAGGCCTTTGGTTTCAAGGACGGGTTCAGCCATGCGCCTTCTCCCGCCCCGCGATCAGGCCGATCAGACCGCCCCGGGCGAAGAGGACGATCAAGAGGAGGAGCACGCCAAATGCGATCTGCCAGTATTCGCTGATGCCCCCCAAGAGATGTTCCAGGAGCACGAAGACCACGGCGCCCACGACCGGCCCCATCAGCCGCCCGACGCCGCCGATAATGACAAAGACCATGATCTCGCCGCTGGTGTGCCAGCTGAACATCGTCGGGCTGACGAAGCGGTTGAGGTCAGCGAACAGCGCCCCGGCGAGGCCGGTAAGCGCGGCCGACAGAACGAAGGCCACCAGTTTAAGCCGCTGTGGATCGAGACCCACCGCGGCGACCCGCGCGGGCACCTGGCGCGCTGCCGCCAGCGCCAGCCCAAAGGGCGAGCGTGCCAGCCGGTCGCTGAGGAGAAGCGCCAGCAGAAGGACCGCCGCCACAACCCCGTAGAACTGGATCGGCACCAGCGTATTCACCCCGGGAAAGCGGTTTCGCACATAGATCGACAGCCCGTCCTCGCCGCCATAGGTCGGCCAGGAGAGCGCGAAGAAATAGAACATCTGGCCGAAGGCAAGCGTGATCATGATGAAATAGACGCCCGAAGTCCTGAGCGACAGGGCACCGATCATCAGGGCGGCGAGCGCGGCGAACATGGCCGCAACCAGCCAGATCAGCGGCATTAGGTTCGTGCCCGGAAGGCCGAGGCTTTCGATCACGGGCGTGTATGTCTGGGCATGATAGGCGAGG
This sequence comes from Frigidibacter sp. RF13, assembly GCF_026626305.1. Lineage (GTDB taxonomy): Bacteria > Pseudomonadota > Alphaproteobacteria > Rhodobacterales > Rhodobacteraceae > TMP-24. Next base: position 892,134 of record NZ_JAPNUE010000001.1, read on the forward strand.
ATACCCATCGCATAACCGCCGATCCCGAAGAAGACCGCATGCCCAAGGCTGACGAGCCCGCCCTGCCCCAGTGCGATATTCAAACCAACACCTGCAAGCGCCAGCACCGCCGCACGTGTGGCGAGCGTCACCCAATAGGTCTCTCCCATCAAATGCGCCGCGAGCGGCAGGAGAACGAGGGCGAGAACGACTGCCAGGTTGACCAGATGCTCGCGGCTCATGCCCGGCCTCCGAAGAGGCCAGTCGGCCGCCAGATCAGGATCGCGCCCATCAGGATATAGATCGCCATCGAGGCAAGCGAGGCGCCCACTGCCTTGGCGCTGGCCGGATCGGTCACCAGCTTCAGCGCCTCGGGCAGGAAGACGCCGCCGAGCGTGTCGGTCAGCCCGACGAGAAGCGCGCCCAGAAAGGCGCCACGGATCGAGCCAATGCCACCGATCACGATCACCACGAAGGCGAGGATCAGGACCGGCTCGCCCATGCCGACCTGCACGGACTGGATGGCGCCAACGAGCGCGCCCGCGAGACCTGCAAGCGCCGCGCCGAGCGCGAAGATCAGCGTATAAAGCCTTGAAATGTCAATACCAAGGGCCGCGGTCATTTCCCGGTCGTTCTCGCCCGCGCGGATGCGGATCCCGATGCGTGTGCGAGTGATCATCAGGTCGAGCCCGAGTGCGATCAGCAGCCCCGCCCCGATCAGGACCAGCCGATAGAGCGGATAATCGATCCCGCCCGGCAACCGGACCGGTCCTGACAGGGTGGACGGAATGTCGAGATAGAGCGGGAAGGACCCGAACGCCCAGCGCGTGCCTTCGGAAAAGATGAGGATCAGCGCGAAGGTCGCCAGCACCTGATCGAGATGGTCGCGGTCATAAAGGCGGCGGATGATCGCCACCTCGACGACCACTCCCGCCACCGCCGCCGCCGCGAGTGCCGCGAGAAGCGCCAGCAGGAACGATCCGGTCGCCGCCGCCACCGCCGCCGCCGCGAAGGCGCCAAGCATGTAGAGCGAACCATGGGCGAGGTTGATCAGCCCCATGACCCCGAAGATCAGCGTCAGGCCTGCGGCCATGAGAAACAGCATCACGCCGAACTGCAGCCCGTTCAGCACCTGCTCTGCGAGAAGGACAAAGCTCATCATCTGCATCCGACAGCGCCGGCCCCTGCGCAAGAACCTGCGAAGGGGCCGGCCGCCAGCTTACATCTTGCATTCGGCGGCATAAGAATCGCCGTGATCGGTCAGGACGGTGCCGATCGTCTCGTTGGTGTAGATGTCGCCCTCCTTCACCACCTTGCGGGCATAGACATCCTGCACCGGATGGTGGTTCGGCCCGAAGGCGAATTTGCCGCGAGTGCTCGCGAAATCGGCGGCCTCGAGCGCTGCCTGGAAGGCGGCCTTGTCCGACGGCTCGGCCTTGGCGAGCGCCGAGAGCATCAGGTTCGCCGTATCGAACCCCTGGCTTGCATAGAGCGATGGCAACCGCCCGTAGGCTTCCTGGAAGCTCGCAACAAAGGCCTTGTTCGCCTCGTTGTCGAGGTCCTTCGACCATTGGCTGGTGTTGACAACGCCAACTGCCGCATCGCCCACCGCCTGAAGGATGTTCTGATCGAACGAGAAGGCAGGCCCCACGAGCGGGAGGCCGACGCCGCTGTCCGCATATTGCTTGAGGAACGAAATCCCCATGCCGCCGGGCAGGAAGAAATAGACCGAATCCGCGCCCGAGGCCCGGATCTGTGCGATCTCGGCGGCATAGTCAGTCTGGCCAAGCTCGGTATAGATCTCGCCCGCGAGCTTGCCGGTGAAGGTCCGCTTGAACCCGGTCAGCGCGTCCTTTCCGGCCGGATAGTTGGGTGCAAGGATGAAAGCATTGGCATAGCCCGCGCCATTGGCGTAGGCGCCTGCCGCCTCGTGCAGGGCATCGTTCTGCCAGGCGACGTTGAAATAGAACTTGCTGCAGCCCGCACCCGCCAGCGCCGATGGCCCAGCGTTCGGCGAGAGATAGAACATCTCTTGCGCCGTCACCGACGGCACCACCGCCATCGCGAGGTTCGACCAGATGATGCCGGTCATCAGATCGACCTTGTCGGACTGGACCATCTTGTCGGCGAGTTGAACCGCAATCTCGGGCTTTTGCTGGTCATCCTCGACCACCAGCTCGATATCCGACCGACCCGATTGCTGGATCGCCAGCATGAAGCCGTCGCGCACATCGATCCCAAGGCCCGCACCACCGCCCGAAAGCGTGGTGATCATGCCCACCTTCACCTCGGCAGAGGCTGCGCCAGCCAGTGCGGCAAATGCCGCTGTCATGAGAAATCGTCCAAGTTTCATCTTGTTCTCCCTTGTCAACTGTCGGGCGGTCTGCACCCGGTCTGCAAGGGGCGCCGCACTCTTTGGAAAGCCTGCGCGAGCCGGGCCCTCTTCCGCAACCCTCTTCGATGCATCGGGGCCTTCGATTCGCCCGACCATGATCCGTGCGGCGAGATTTTATTTCAAGCTTGAAATTTCTTCCCGGACCCATCGTGCCAAAGAGCCGGCCTGTCGATCAGGGGAAACAGTCACCAAAAACCCTAAGGAAATGAATGAAACAAGAGACTTGAATGAGTTTCTTGCAGAACCAAGAAAGAAGGGCGGAGCCGCAGCCCCGCCCTTACGAACCCATTCAAGGCAGCGATTATTCCTTGTCGCGGCCCTGATAGCTGTTGTCGTCAGTGTTGATGATGACGCGGGTGCCGACGTCGATATGGGGCGGAACCATGATCCTGAGCCCATTCGACGTCATCGCGGGCTTGTAGGAAGACGATGCGGTCTGACCCTTCACCACCGGCTCGGTCTCGGTGATCTCGACCGTGATCTTCTGCGGCACTTCCAGCGCGATGGCGACGCCGTCGAAGGTCTTCAGCCAGCAGCGCATGCCTTCCTGCAGATAGACCTTGTTGTCGCCCATCACATCCTCGGTGACGGTCAGCTGGTCGTAGTTCTCGGGGTTCATGAAATGGAACCCTTCGCCATCCTCATAGAGGAAGTCATATTCGCGCTCATCCACCGTGGCCTTTTCGACCTGATCGGTGGTCTTCCAGCGTTCCGACACTTTCACCCCGTCCGAAATGCGGCGCATGTCGACGGACGTCGTCGGCGTGCCCTTGCCGGGATGGAAGTTGGTGGCGGAGAGAACCGCATAGAGCCTGCCGTCGAGTTCGACGACATTGCCCTTGCGCAGCGAAGAGGCGATGACTTTGACCATGGTGTTCCTTGCAGTCGTTCGGGCCCTTGCGCTATGGCCCGGGCAGCATCTTGAATGGATCGCGCTGCCCTTAGCCGATCTTTCCCGATTTCGCCAGATGAAAGCGCACCAGCCGTGACAGAGCCCGTGAAAGAGCCCTTGGATAGTGCATCCGCCTGGTGGCAGCCGCACCGCCATGCCGACCGGCGTGGGCTGCTTCTGGCCCGCAACCGCATCCAGGCGGCGCTGCGCGGCTGGTTTGCGGGCGAAGGGTTTCTGGAGGTCGATCCCGTGGCGCTGCAGCTCAGCCCGGGCAACGAGGCGCATCTGCACGGATTCGCCACCGAGGCCATCGGCAATGACGGACTGCCGCGCGCAATGTATCTGCATACATCGCCCGAATTCGCGATGAAGAAGCTGCTTGCGGCGGGCGAGACAAGGATCGCCGCCTTCGCCCACGTCTGGCGCAACCGCGAACGCGGGGCGCTGCACAGCCCGGAATTCACCATGCTGGAATGGTATCGCGCGGGCGAGGACTACACCGTCTTGATGGAAGATTGCGCGACCTTCCTGCGGCTCGCGGCAGAAGGCGCCAGGGCGAGGGAACTGCGCTTCCGCAATCGCACCTGCGACCCGCTTGCCGCGCCCGAGCGGCTGTCGGTGCCCGACGCCTTCGCCCGTCATGCCGGGATCGATCTGCTGGCCACGATCCACCCTGACGGGTCAACCGACAAGGCCGCGCTCAGGGCTGCCGCCACGCAGGCAGGGATCAGGTCAGCTGCTGACGACAGCTGGTCCGACATCTTCTCTCGCATTCTCTCTGACCGGATCGAGCCCAACCTCGGGCTTGGGCGGGCAACGATCCTCGACCGCTATCCGGCGGCAGAGGCCGCGCTTGCCCGGCGCACGGCGGACGATCCGCGCCTGTCGGAGCGGTTCGAGCTTTACGCCTGCGGGGTGGAACTGGCGAACGGCTTCGGCGAGCTGACCGACCCGGACGAGCAGCGCCGCCGCTTCGTGGAAGAAATGGAGATCAAGCTGCGCATCTATGGCGAGCGCTATCCGCTCGACGAGGACTTCCTCGCGGCACTTGCACTGATGCCTGCCGCGTCCGGCATCGCGATGGGCTTTGACCGGCTGGTGATGCTCGCAACCGGCGCGCCGCGCATCGACGATGTGATCTGGACCCCGGTCGCCTAGCCGGAATTTCCTGTTACTATACTGATAACCATAAGTTTTATCGAAGGATTTCTTGCATGGCGTCCGGGGTAGCGTACGCTTGAGCCATGCTGAGAGTTCGCCCCAACCCAGCCGACCGAAACCTGCGCCGCCTGCTCAAGGCGCAGTTCCTGACCGATTGCAGCGACTGGCTGGACTATGTGGCGATCCTCGCGCTGCTGGCCTTTCACTGGCAGGCTGGGCTGATGGTCTATGCCGCGCTCGCGCTTGCCGCCGCGCTGCCGCATGTCTTTGGCGCGGCGGAGGCCAAGGCCTTTTGCGCGCGACATGACGCCCGGTCGGTGATGGCGTCCGCGGTCAAGCTGCGCGGGCTCATCGCGATCGGCTTGATCCTTGCGCCCGGCTGGCCCACGCTTCTGGCACTTGTCTTCGTCCGCGCAACGGTTGACCGCCTGCTGCATCCCGCACTGGACGCAGCCTTCGCCCGGCTTGCACCCGCCGAGGACCTGCCGGTGATCCTTGGCTCCAGCCGCGCCCATGAACGCGCCGCCCGTATCATTGCGCCTGTACTCGCGGGGGGTCTGCTTCTGTCCTTCGCGCCTGACCATCTCTTCTTCCTGACGGCGGGCCTAGCGCTCGTGGCGAGCCTTCTTCTTTGGACGCTGCCGGTCCTGCCCGCCGTCTACAGCCGGTCGCGCGAGGACGAACCGGCGCAGATCCGCGCGGCCCTTGCCGAGACGCGGGCCGTGCCGGAAGTTCGCGCCGCCCTGTTCATAAGCGCGCTGACCGCCGCTGTCCTGTTCGTGCAGGAAGGGCTCATGGCGCCGCTTCTTTTCGATCTTGGGCACGAACCGGCAATGATCGGCCTTGCCTTTGCCGCGCTCGCCTCGGGCGGCGCGCTTGCCGATTTCTGTCCCGCGCGCGCCGCGGCTGACAGGAGGTTCTGGCGGATCGCGGATGGCGCGACTGGTGCCGCCATTTCTCTGGGCGGGCTTGGGCTTCTTGCCCTCGCCAACCTGTCGCCGGGTGCGGCGGTCATTTTCGCCTATTGCGCTTGCCTCGGGCTTGCAATGGCCCAGTGCACCGACCAGATCGGCGCGCGACCAGAGGCATGGGCGACGCCCGAGCGCGCCGCTTCCGTCGCGCGCCTTGGCCAATGGCTTCAGGGCGCGATCCTTCTCGCGGCGCCACCGCTCGGTGCGGCGCTGGCGGCGACGGCGGGTATCGGCAGCGCCTTCATTGTGGGGGCACTCGCCCTGACGCTCACGGCGCGCATCGCCTTCGTCGCCCACCGCAGGCCGCGCAAGGCCACCCCCGCGCCTGCAAACACGGCGGTTGAAGACGCGACACCGGCCGGACCCGCCTTCGCCGTCGCGGCGGAATGAGCGCTAGCCCCAGTCTCCCGACAGAACAGTTCGCGTCACCTGTTCCACCGTCCGGTCGCGGGCAATGAGGCCCGCCACCCATTCGCAGGACCCGGCATTGAAGACCGCGCCCTTGCCGCGCCGGTAGTCAACCATGCAGCCATTGCCACGGCTCGCGCGGCCGAAGGTTTCAGGCGTCACCGCGCCATAGACGAACTGGGCAACCTCCTCGGCATCGAGATGGCCGATGAACCCGTCACGGTCATGCGGTCCGGTCGAATGCGAGAGCGTCGTCGCGGGCGACAGGCCGACGATAGTCAGATCGCCCTCAAGGCCGGTCCCCTCGGCAGCGAAGGGCAGGCCATGGATCATCGTATGGTCGATCCCGTCGACCTCATAACCGAAGATCTTCGCCATTGCGCCCAGCACATCACCATAGCCAAGGCCAGTGTCCTTGAGCGACCAGTGATCCGGCCGGTAGATCGTGAAGCCCCCTGCTCCATGCGCCGCGCAGCGGCTCCAGCCCGCATAGACGCCCATCGATCCCGTCAGACCCATCGTGGCCGTCGCGGGCCGGGCGACGGCGGGATCGTCCCAGTAGCCGGTCAGGCGTCGGGGGTCGGTCAGGCGCAAGGGATCGGCCTGATGCGCAGTCGTTTTGTAGCAGATCTGGGTTACAAGATCGGAGGAGAGCCGGGTCTGCCAGAAGAAATTCCCCGCAAAGCGCGCAAGATGGCCTCCCCGGTCGAGCCATCCCTCCAGATGGTCGCGCATCTCCCATGTCCAATATTCGTCATGGCCGACGATCAGCGCGCGGTCGTAGCCGTCCAAGAGCGAAGGGTCGCGGTGCAGGTCGTGCTGGGTCGCATAGTCAAGCGCAATCCCCTGCCCCTCCCACCAATGCGCGAAGGGCCGTTCGAACGCCGCCCAACCAGAAGAAGCATATTTCTTGGAAATCCCCTTTGCACGGGCATAGTCCATATGCGGATAGCGCGGCTTCGACAGCAGCGGCGAGGCATGCGGTATGCGCGGCGCATCCTCGGGCCAGCGCACGAACCCCTTGGCCCAAGGCCTGCGCAGCGAAACCTCGGACGCGAAATCACCGCCTGACGGGCCGGTCAGGCCCTGATAATGGTTCGAGCCGCCCCAATCGTTGTAGGCGCACCAGGTGCCTGTGGTCAGCACCATGCAGATCCGCGCCCGAGGTCGCGCGGCGCGCAGGACGAACATATGCTGCGACTGATGGCCGGGCACCGTGAGCGTAACGGTGTAAAGCCCGCTGCGCCAACCGTCCGGGATCGTCACCGCGTAGCGCTCCGGCCAGCCGCAGCCTTTGACTGAACAGTCGGCAGGCGTGTCTTCGAATGAGAGCGCGATTTCGGTCTCGACCACCACTTCGGGTCGCAGCCCGTCGCGCGCGATCTCGAGCCGGGCGTGCGGCGCGCTCGACATGGCGTGCAGGGAAAGCCGCTCACCCGGGGCGTAGGACAGCCGGTCGGTATAGGCCCAGACCTGAGCGCGGGCCGGGTCGTTCGACGCCGTCTCGTAATAATGGCCGGTGACCGGATCGCCATCGTCATAGGGACCGGCGACGAAGAAACCCTTGAGCATCGCATCTCCTCCCGCCGCCAGACGCTAGCGGTCGGCGGCCTCGGGCGCAACGCGGGCTTCAGGCGAACGGGTCAGAGACGCGGGGCCAGATCGGCCGGGTGAGCTTCCGATAGACGGTGCGCGCCGGGTCCGAGGGATAAGCGCTCGGCGCCGAGACATAGATGATCCCGGCGGCGATGGGGGCAAAGCCCGCGTGGAAATGGTTGGTCGATTTCACCAGAAGCACGTCTTTCGCCAGCGGATCGATGCCGAGGCCGGTGAAGATGTCAGGCTCGAAGGTCTGGGTGCGGTTGGTGTTGAGGATCACATCGATCTCGGAGCCCTCGATCCTTACGACCGCCGCGCGGCCAAGCGGCACGCGGCTCGGGCCGAAGCTTTGCCAGGCCTCCTCCGCGACCTTCTCCACCCGGACGAGCGCGTCGATCGGCTCGCCCGCCTCGGGTCCGGACTTTCCCCCGAACCGCAGATTGATCAGCGCGCCCTCGCCCGCCGCATGGGCAATGGTGACCGCCATCGGATCCCAGATCGTGGCGACGCCGACCTTGAGCCCGCCGCGCGCGATCAGCGCCCTGAGGATCACTGTCCCGTCCCCCGGCACGCCGCCACCCGGATTATCCCATGTATCGGCGATCACCGCAGGGTGCCCCGCACTCGCGAGACGGGCCGCCTTGGCGATCCCGTCCTCGACGCCCACGATTTCCATGATTGTCTCATGGCGCAGGGCGAAAAGCTCGCGCCCCAGTCGTTCGGCCAGCGCGGTGGCGGCAGCGGCGTCTCCGTCGGCAACGACCAGCATCCGTGTGCCCATCTCGGGCACATCGGCGGCCATGAAGCCGTGGATGACCGAGATGGAGAGGATACCGTCCCGCCCCTGCAGCGCCTTGATCCGGTCGACGAAGGACCGCATCGGCTCGCGGCTTGTCGGCAGAACCGCAATCATCCGGCAGTCAAAGGCCGCCATCACCGGGCGGACGTCGCCCCGGATCGCGCGCAAAGCCAGATCGACCAGATGCTCGCCGCGGTCGTAGAAATCTGTATGGGGAAATTCGAGGAAAGCCGCGAAGATGTCGGCAGCGGCAAGACGGGCGGGCGTGAGGTGGCTGTGGGGGTCAAGCTCGGCCGCGATGACCACACCGGGACCGACCAGCGCGCGGACGCGGGCGAGAAGATCGCCCTCGCAATCGTCATAGCCCTGCGCCACCATCGCCCCGTGCAGGCCGAGGATCACGCCATCGACCGGCAGTGCCGATTCAAGCTCGCTCAGAATTTCGTCGCGCAGCGCCTCATAGGCCTGCCGCTGCAAGAGCCCGCCCGGTTCCGCCCAGACGGCAGTGCCCTCGACAAGCTCGAACCCTTCGGCGGCAGCCCGGCGGCGCAGCACCACCATCGGAGAGGAACAAAGCGTCGGCGTTTCGGGATGCTGGCGGGGCGGGGCATAGAAGGCCGCCTCGAACGAGGCGCGGTCAGTCGGCAAGGGCGAGAAGGTGTTCGTCTCGGTCGCAAGCGACGCGGTGAAGATCCGCATTCAGCTTAGCCTTTCGCGACTGGCGAGAAGGCGATGGCCTCGATCTCGACCTTGATATCGACCATCAGGCGCGATTCGACTGTGGTGCGGGCGGGCGGCTCGGACGGGAAGTAGGTGGCATAGACCTTGTTCATGCCGGAAAAGTCGCGCGCATCCTCGATCCAGACCGTGGTCTTGACCACCTGATCCATAGTCGCCCCGGCGAGCGCCAGCGCCGCCTTCACATTCTCCAGCACCTGCCGGGTCTGCGCCTCGATCCCACCCTCGACATAGGTTCCGTCCGGTCGAACCGGCACCTGACCCGAGACATAGACCATGTCGCCAGCGCGGACGGCGGGCGACAAGGGCACGTGCGAGTTGCCAAAAGTCTGCTTGCGTTCGGGCACACCCTGTCCTTTCCTTGTCAGATCGCTGCCGCCGGCGCAGGAAGCGGCGCCGGCGGCAGCGATACCGGCCCATGATGGGGGAGCGGGCCGATGGCGCGCCTCGCCGGTGGGAGACCCAGTAGGCGCGTTAGTAATTTACATTATTTGCTTTTGAACGCCAATCAAGTGGCAATTTATGTTGCAAACTTACATTTTCAACCTAACCTGCATCCGTTGAAACGACGCAAGCACGTCGAAAGAGGGCCATGACAGAGCTGGAATTCTCAGGCAGGCGAATTCTGGTGACCGGCGCCGGTGGCGGCCTCGGCCGGGCGCTTGCGGGTCTCTTCGCGGCCCGGGGCGGGCAAGTCATCGGCGCGGACCGCGATCCGGCGCTGCTTGAGGGCCTGCCGCTCGAAGAGCAGATCATCTTCGACCTCGCTGACCGTCGCGCGACGCTCGCCGCTGCTCAGGCGCTGGCGGACCGGCCGCTGGATGTGCTGATCAACAATGCGGGCTGGACGCGGTCAGAGACCCTTGCCGATCTGACGCCGGAAAAGGCGATGTCAGAGATCGACCTGAACCTGACCTCGGCCACGGCCTTCACGACGCTAATCGCGGCGGCAATGGCGGCGCGCGGCAAGGGCAACATCGTCCTCATTTCGTCGGTCAACGCCTTCCTGCATTACGGCAACCCCGCCTATGCCGCCGCCAAGGCCGGGCTCAATGCCTTTGCCCGCGCGCTGGCCGTCGAATATGGCGGGCGCGGTGTCCGGGCGAACGCGGTCTGCCCCGGATCGATCCGCACCCCGGCCTGGGATCACCGGATCGCGCGCGACCCGAGTATCGCCGCGAAACTCGAACAGCTGTACCCAATGGGCCGGATCGTGACTGCCGAAGAGGTGGCCGAGACGGTCGCCTTCCTTGCCTCGGACCGCGCCTCGGGCATCACCGGCGTGTCGCTTGCGGTGGACGCGGGCCTTTCGGCGGGCAATAAACCCTTCCTGGACATGATCCTCGGGGGGACGGAATGAACGACAGGCGATCGGTCATCGACATCATCACGAGGCTTCAGGGCCGCGCGCAGGAAGGCTCGAAATCCGACAGGCAGCTGGCACGAATGGTGCTCGACGATCTCGATTTTGCCTCGAAGGCTTCGATCTCGGAAATGGCCGCGCGCATCGGGGTCAGCGAACCGACCGTTACCCGGTTCTGCCGCAGCCTCGGGCTCGACGGGACGCGGGACTTCAAATTCTGGATCGCGCAGGCGCTGGCGGTTGGCGGCCAGTATCTGGCCGCGAACCCTGCCCCTGCCGAAGCGGAGATGAGCCGCATTCCCCAACTGGTGGCCGAAGGCGCAGCCGAAGCGGTGCAGCGCGCGGCGGGGGCGGTCGACATGGCGCTCGTTCAGACGGTGGCAGAACGGCTGACGGCGGCGACACAAGTGCTCGCGCTCGGCTCCGGCGGCACCTCCTCGATGATGGCGACCGAGATGCAGAACCGCCTTTACCGGCTTGGGATCGCCGCCATCGCCCAGGTGGACGGGCAATTGCAACGCATGTTCGCCGCGACCGCCACCAAGGGCACGGTGGTGATGGCCTTTTCCACCTCGGGCTATGCCCAGTCGGTGGTGGATGCGGTCGCGGTGGCGGGCCAATATGGCGCGACCACCATCGCCGTCACCGCGCCCGGCTCGGCGCTGGCCGAGGCCGCGACCCATGTCATCGAATATCAGCCTGCCGAGGACGGCAATCTCTACAAGCCCACGTCTTCGCGCTTCGCGCTCTTGGCGCTTGTCGACATCATCGCCATGGCAGTCGCCGAACATCGCGGCACCAGGGTGCTGGAAACGCTGCGCCGGGTGAAGCAGAGCATCAACACCTTCAAGGTCGACGACCCGAAACTGCCGCTCGGAGACTGAGATGAAACCGCTGCCGAAAACCATAGCCCAGATCGACACGCCCGCCGTCCTGATCGACGTTGACCGGGCGCGCGCCAATATCGCTCGGGCGCAGGCGTATGCCGACCGCGCCGGGCTGAAGCTCCGCCCCCACATCAAGACCCACAAGCTGCCCTTCTGGGCGGGCGAGCAGATTGCGGCGGGTGCCGTCGGCCTGACGGTGCAGAAGCTCGGCGAGGCCGAGGTGATGGCGGATGCAGGGTTTCACGACCTGTTCCTGCCCTACAATATCCTCGGTCCCGACAAGCGGGCGCGGCTGGCCGCCTTGCACCGGCGCGCACGCATGTCGGTGACGGCCGACAGCGCGACCGTGATCGATGGGCTGGCCGAGAGCTTCAACGATGCCGCACATCCCCTGCCCGTTCTGATCGAATGCGACACCGGCATGGGCCGCTGCGGCGTGCAGTCACCGGAGGCCGCGCTGGTGCTGGCGCGGCAGATCGCAGCGCAACCAGGTCTTACCTTCGGCGGCCTGATGACCTACCCGCCCGCCGGGCGCCCCGGCGAGGCCATCGACTGGCTGCGCGCGGCGCGCGGCCTACTTGACGGCGCGGGCCTCGACTGCCCGGTGATCTCGTCGGGCGGCACGCCCGATATCTGGCGGGCGGAAACCGGCGGCGTCGTCACCGAATACCGGCCGGGCACCTATATCTACATGGACCGCTATTGCATCGCGAAGGGCGTGGGCAGCGCGGACGATTGCGCGCTGACCGTGCTGACCACGATCGTCAGCCGCCCGGTGCCCGGCCGCGCCATTCTCGACGCGGGCTCCAAGGCGCTGACCTCGGACCTCCTTGGCCAGCCCGATCATGGCGAGATCGTCGGCCACCCCGGCGCGCGCGTCACCGGCCTGTCGGAAGAGCACGGCACCGTCACCCTGCCGGAGGGAAGTCCGCTCGCCGTGGGCGACCGCGTGCGGGTGCTGCCCAACCATGCCTGCCCGGTCTCGAACCTCTTCGACGAGGTCTATCTGATCTCGGGCGAGCGCGTGGTTGACTGCCTTCCCGTCGCGGCCCGGGGCCGCGTCGGCTGATCGAGGAGAGACGATGAGCCTCAATCTGTTCCCCGCCGACCCCGACCGCGGCCAGATCTGGGAAATGCTGGTGCCGCGCGATATCGCGGCCTTCATTGCCGCCGACTGGTCGATGGTTGCGGACGATTTCATCACCGACGGGTTCTGCGGCCTCCATGCCCATGGCTCCCGCGACCCCGACGACTGGACTCTCTCTTTCCCGACGCTTGCCGCCTACCGCGACGAATGGCTGCGACAGGCGGCCGAGACGGCGGCGACCGCTTTTGCCGAGGATCCGGCGGCGGCGATCCACCGCGCCACCGATCTTTCGCGGATCGATATCGAAGCCGACATGGCGATCGCGCACAAGAAGTTCGACGGCACGATTCGGCTCGCTTCCGGCCGCGAGGATCGGCTGAATTGGCAGACGCTGTATCAATGTCGTCGCGTCGGCGGACGGTGGAGGATTGCGGGATTCACCGGCTACATGGCGCATCGCTGAGACTATCCAGCGCGGGTAGGCGTGCTGGATATGTAAATTTCCAACTAAATTGACGCGCTGCGCAAGCTGCCTGCGCGACGGCGCCATTTAGCGACACAGCCTCACGAAACATTTGTGTATAAACTAATAAAAGTGCACAGATACTCACGGGCGAACCCTTCCCGGAAGAACAATTTTAGCTTGACAGCGCGAACAGCGCCTCCCTATTTTGTAAATAGTTTACATAATCCGGCAAGCGAGCAAAGAGGGGGACCAGCGGAAGATGAAGGCGGGCATCATCGGGCTTGGCTTCCGGCTTGGCTATCTGGCCCGGGTCTTCTCGGAACGGGTGCCGGGCTTCACCGTTGCCGCCCATGTCGACCCCGCGCCCGCGGGCCTGCCCTATATGCAAAGCCACGGCATCGGCGCCGGCCGCGCCTATGCGACGCTCGACGAGATGCTGGCGGGCTAGGAGCTCGACCTTCTGATGGTCGGCTCACCCAATCACCTGCATCTTGACCACCTGCGCACCGGATTGGCGCGCGGCATGAAGATTTTCACCGAAAAGCCCGTGGTCTCGACCATCGAGGAGACGATGGCGCTGGCGCGGCTCTTGGCGGCGCATCCCGCGGATCAGGTCATGGTCGGCCTCGTCCTGCGTTATGCGCCACTTTACCGCGACTTGCGCCGGGCGCAGGCCGACGGGCATCTCGGCGAGGTCGTTTCGATCGAGGCATCGGAACATATCCCGCCCTATCACGGCGCCTTCTTCATGCGCGACTGGCGGCGGCACGAACATTGGTCGGGCTCGTTCTTGCTGGAAAAATGCTGCCATGACCTCGATCTCTACAATGGCGTGATGGGTTGCCGCCCGGCGCGCGTCGCCTCGTTCGGCGGACGGCGGACCTTCATTCCGAAGAACGACCCGCAGGGCCTCGGCGCCAATGACCTTGAGGTCTATCACCGCAAGCCTTCCGGCTGGATGGGCAGCGACCGGGTGTTCGACGGCGACGGCGACATCATCGATTTCCAGACCGCGATCGTGGAATATGCCTCTGGCGCGGCGATGACCTTCCACACCAACCTGAACGTCCCCGACGATTTCCGCCGCTTCTGCGTGATCGGTGTCGACGGTATGGCCGAGGGCGATTTCGTCCGCAACTTCTTCCGCCTGCACCGGGCGCGGACGGGTGAACGGCTGGCCGACAAACAGTACAAGGCCTCGGACCTTTCGGTCCATTACGGCGCGGACGAGCAGATGGCCGAGGATATCGGCGCCCATATGGCGACCGGCGCCGCCCTGCCCGTCTCGGTCATCGACGCGCTGGAGGCGGGGCTTCTGGCTATGGCCATCGACGAGGCGCGGCGCACCCGGCGCGTCGTCGATATGGCGCCCATCTGGGCCGAGTTCGATGCCGCGCTCGGGCGTCGGTCGCGCGAGGTGGCGTGATGAACCATTCGCCGTCGGCCCGAGCCTTCGCCTATCTTCTGCTCGCGCCGGCGGTCCTTTACGTGCTGTTCATCGTCGCCTATCCGCTGGTCGATACGGTGATCCTGTCCTTCACCGATGCGGCGCTGAAGCCTGAAACCAACTGGGTCGGCTGGAAGAATTACCAGAAGATCTTCAAGGCCAATTTCGACGACGTGATACTCAGGACCTTCATCTGGACCTTCTGCTCGGTCGCCCTGAAGATGACCATCGGTGTTCTGGGCGCGGTCCTGTTGAACGCCGCCGTGCCGGGCCAGACTTTGTTCCGCATCCTGATCATGCCGCCCTGGATCATCCCCATGGCCATCGGCATCTTCATGTGGGGCTGGATGTACAATGGCCAGTTCGGCATGATCTCCGGCCTCTTGCAGAATTTCGGCCTGTCGGACGGGCCGATTGCCTTCCTCGGCTATGGCAAGACCGCCTTCTGGGCGACCATCGTCACCGATGTCTGGATCGGCGTGCCCTTCGTCACGCTCTACATGCTCGCCACGATCCAGACGATCCCCCGGGACCTTTATGAGGCCGCCTGGACCGATGGCGCGGGCCGTTTCTATCGCTTCCGCCGCATCACGCTGCCGATGATCGTGCCCTCGCTTCTGACCATGTCGATGCTGTCGCTGATCTTCACCTTCAACTCTTTCGACATCATCTGGATCCTCACGCGCGGCGGGCCGTCGGGTCAGACGACGACGATGATCATCGACACCTACAAATCCGGGATCGGGTCCTACAAATACGGAGAGGGCTCGGCACGGGCGGTGATGATCTGCCTATTCCTGTCGGTCTTCTGCCTGCTCTATTACCGGCTCATCAGCCGCTTCAACCCGACCGAGGCCCGCTGATGCGCAAAAGCCGCCGGACAGACCGCCCGATGATCGACCGCTACCGCTGGTATGAGCTTCTGGGCATCTATGCGGGCATCTTTTGCCTTCTGTTCTTCTGCCTTGCACCCTTCATCGAAGGGTTCAACGTCTCGCTGAAGCCCCTGTCGCTGCTCTTCTCCTCGCCCTACCGTTTCTGGCCGGAAAGCCCCTCGTTCGAGGCTTACCGGACCATGTGGGTCTCGGTTCCGGCCTTCGGGCGTTATGTGGTGAACAGCCTCTTCGTCGCGGGTGTGGTGACCGGGCTGGTGATCCTGCTCGTGGTGCCCGCCGCCTATGCGCTGTCGCGTTTCCGTTTCCCGGGGCAAAGCGCGGTGCTCGGCGCCTTCCTGACCGTCAACATGGTCTCGGGCGCTGTGCTCTTGATCCCGCTTTTCAGGCTGATGCGAAGCCTCGGGCTCCTCAACACCTATTTCGCCATGATCGTCCCGGGTGCGGCTTTCCTGATCCCGACCGCG
The DNA here is from genome assembly GCF_026626305.1 of Frigidibacter sp. RF13. GTDB lineage: Bacteria > Pseudomonadota > Alphaproteobacteria > Rhodobacterales > Rhodobacteraceae > TMP-24. The sequence goes on from NZ_JAPNUE010000001.1 coordinate 907,686, forward strand.
ATCTGGCTTCTGCGGGCCTACATGCTGCGCATCCCGCGTGAACTCGAAGAGGCCGCCTGGGCTGACGGCGCCTCGCGCTTCTACATCTTTCGCCGGGTGATCCTGCCCTTGGCCACCCCCGGCATCATCGTCACCGCCATCGCGACATTCCTCGGCGCCTATGCCCAGCAGTTCGTCTATGCGGTCACCTTCAACTCCAAGACCGAATACATGCCGCTGCCTGTCGGGCTTTTCGCCTTCTTCGGGCGGCAGGAGGTGTCCTGGAACGAGCTGATGGCGGCAAGCTTCGTGGGCATCGCGCCCGCGTTTGTCGTGATCCTCATCCTGCAACGCTATCTCGTCGCCGGCCTCACCGCCGGCGCCGTGAAGGAATGACTTCAAAGAACAACACCCCAGAAAACGGGTCCCAACAGGAGGAAAGAATGAAGCTGACGACCGTACTGAAGACAGGCACGGCGCTGGCTGTGCTGGCCGTGCCCGGCCTCGCCTTGGCCGAGGATCAGGTGATCACCTTCATTTCCTGCGGCGACGCCGTGTCGGCCGTGCACGAGGCGCTGTTCCCGAAATGGGAAGAGGCTAACCCCGGCTACAAGATTCAGGTCGAGGCGGTGGGCTGGGACCAGTGCCAGGAAAAGGCCACTACCCTTGCCGCCGCCGGGACGCCCGTGGGCCTCGCCTACATGGGATCGCGGGTCCTGAAGCAGCTTGCCCAGAACGACCTCATCGTGCCGATCCCGATGAGCGCCGACGAACAGGCGACCTATTTCCCCTTCGTGGTCTCGACCGTCACCACCGACGGCCAGCAATGGGGCGTGCCGGTCGCCTTCTCGACGAAGTCGCTCTATTGGAACAAGGATCTCTTCGCCGCCGCAGGCCTTGATCCCGAAAAGGCCTCGGCAACCTGGGAAGAGGAGATCGCAGCCGCCAGGACAATCAAGGAAAAGACCGGCACGGCGGGCTTCGGCGTTGTCGCCAAGACCTTCGACAATACGATGCACCAGTTCCTGCATTGGGTTTATACCAACGATGGCACGGTGATCGACGCCGACGGCAACATCACCTTCAACAGCCCCGAAAATCTCGAAGCGCTGACCGCGCTGCGCGACATCACCGCCTATGCCGAGGAAGGCCCGACCGCCTATGAGCAGAACGACGTCCGTGCCATCTTCCTCGATGGTAAACTTGGCATGATCCATGCCTCGGTCGGCGCCAAGAACCTTCTGAAGGACGCCCCGTTCAAATGGGGCGTGGCGCCCCTGCCGCTCGGTCCGCACGCCCAAGGTCCGGGCACGCTCCTGATCACCGACAGCCTTGCAGTCTTCAAGGGGACGGGTGTCGAAGACAAGGCGATCGACTTCGCCAAATTCCTCGCCAGCACCGAAAACCAGCCGGTCTATGAGGCGGCCGAAGGCCTCACGCCGCTGCGTCCGGGCCCGGCGGTCGACAAGCTGGTGGCCGATGATCCGAACTGGAAACCCTTCATCGACGGGATTTCCTTTGGCGGGCCTGAGCCTCTGTTCCTCGATTACAAGGGGCTGCAGGACACGATGATCACCATGGTCCAGTCGGTCGTCACCGGCGCGGCGGAACCCGCTGCGGCGCTTGAGCAGGCGGCAGCTGCGCTCGAGGAATTCAAGTAGCCACCACCACTGGCGGCAATGGCGGCGCCCCGGGACCTATCCCGGGGCGCCAGACTCCAGACGACCCTGTGCGAAGGACCAAGAGAGGCATGAGCCAGCTTGCATTGTCGAACCTGACCAAATCCTTCGGCGCAGCCGAAGTGATCAAGGGCGTCACGCTCGATGTCGAGGAAGGCGAATTCGTGGTCTTCGTCGGCCCCTCGGGCTGCGGGAATTCGACGCTGCTGCGGATGATCGCCGGGCTCGAAGACGTGTCCACAGGCGAGATCGTCATCGGCGGCCGACCTGTGAAAGACCTGCCGCCGGTGAAGCGCGGCATTGCGATGGTCTTCCAGTCCTACGCTCTCTATCCACACATGACGGTTTTCGAGAATATCGCCTTTCCGCTCCGCGTCGAAGGCCTCACTGAGGCCGACATCCGCCGCCGGGTCGAAGAGGCGGCTTCGGTCCTGCAGCTGACCCAGCGGCTCGGCCAGAAGCCCGGCACCCTCTCTGGTGGCCAGCGTCAGCGCGTGGCCATTGGCCGGGCCATCGTTCGCCAGCCGAAGATTTTCCTGTTCGACGAGCCCTTGTCGAACCTCGATGCTGCGCTCCGGTCCGAGATGCGGATCGAGCTGATGCGGCTCCATAAATCGCTCGGCACCACGATGATCTATGTCACCCACGATCAGGTCGAGGCGATGACCATGGCCGACAAGATCGTCGTCCTGAACGGTGGCCGGGTCGAACAGGTCGGCGCGCCGCTCGAACTTTACGAACGCCCCCGCAACCAGTTCGTCGCGGGCTTCATCGGCAGCCCGAAGATGAATTTCCTGCCCGGCCGCTGCCTGTCCGCGACCGAGGTCGATCTTGGCCCTCTCGGCCGGATCACGATCCCCGCCCGCCCTAGCCTTGCGCCGGGACAGGAGGTCACCATAGGCATCCGGCCCGAACATCTGTCACTGGGTCCCGGCGCCGTATCGCTGACCGTCCGGCCGACGCTGATCGAGCGTCTGGGCATCCATACGATCGCCTACAGCCCGCTTGCGGACGGTCAGAATTTCATCGCGCTCTTCGACGGCAAGCCCGGGATCGCCGATGGCGTCGAGATGCAGGTCTCTGTGCCCGCCGACCAGCTCTATCTCTTTGATACACAGGGCAACTCCCTGCCCGCTGTATGAAAGCCCATCATGCGCAGACCCTTCCTGCTAGAGACCCACTGGACACCGGCGAAGGGCGGAGGCCCACCGGAATATCGCCTGCGCCTCACCAATCGCGGGCGCGATCCCATCACGGATTTCACTCTGGTGATCACCGGCCCCGGACGCCTGACGGCGAAGGACCGGGTCGAGGGCGCCCGGCTGATCCGGCGGCTCTCGAACAATACCGAGCTTGCGCCAGAGGAAGGTTCCGCTCTGGCCTCCGGCGCCTCCTGGACTATGGTCGCCCACCATCTGTCCTATCCGCTCCGCCATTGGAGCGACGGGGCGACGACCGCCTATCTGAAACGCGCAGGCGGAGGGACCGAACCGGTCGAGGTGCGCGCCACCCACAAGGTCGGCGACAACCGCCCGCTGAAGCGCGGCGCGGCGCCCTACCCGGTTCCGGCCAGCGCGCCCGAAGCGCTCTCGGTCATCCCCTGGCCCGAGCATGTCGAGATCGCGGCGACCCGCGCCGCGCCCGTGGGGTTTGCCATCACCGCAGAAGCGGCCGAGGCAGGGGCCGCCGCCACCGCCTTCGCCCGGCTTTGCCAGGCGCTTTTCCCGACCGAGGCCCTCAGCCGCAGCACAGCCGAGGGCGGTTTTCCGGTTGATTCCGCGACGGACGGAACGCTCGCGCCCGAAGCCTACCGGATCCGCTTTGCATCCGACCGGATAACCGTGACGGCCTCTGGGCATGCAGGCTTTCTCTATGGCTTCATCACCCTCGCGCAGGCCCTGCGCGGGGCGCGCGACTATCCGCAGACCTTTACTTTTCCCGAAAGTGGCAGCATCGCCGACGCGCCCGCTATGGGCTGGCGGGGCTGCCATCTCGATTGCGCCCGGCAATTCTACACCTCTGCAGAGGTCGAGCGGTTCCTGGGCATCTTGGCCTGGAACAGGCTCAACCGCTTCCACTGGCACCTGACCGATGACGAGGCCTGGCGTATCGAGATCGCGGCGCTGCCGGAACTGACCGAGATCGGCGCCTGGCGCGGCGAAGAGCTGCCGATCCCCGCGCTTCTCGGCACCGGGGCAGAACGGTCGGGCGGCTATTACACGCAAGAGACAGTGCGCCGCATCGTCGGGGTCGCGGAAAGCTACGGCATCACAACCTTGCCCGAGATCGACATCCCCGGCCATTCCTTCGCCCTTCTTGCCGCCCGCCCCGATCTGCGCGACCCGGGCGAGAGCGGCACCTATGCCTCGGTCCAGGGTTTCCCCAACAATTGCCTGAACCCCGCCGTCCCCCGCACCTACGAGATCCTCGGCATGATCTTCGACGAACTGGCAGAGCTTTTCCCCGCCCGGATCGTGCATGTCGGCGCCGACGAAGTGCCACTGGCCGCCTGGTCGGGTTCGCCGCTGGCTTTCCAGCGCATTGCCGAGCTTGGGGGCGCGAAATTGGCCGAGGCCCATGCGCGGCTGAAGGACAGCGAGGGCAATCACGGCGGTGCCGACGCGATCGAAGGTTCGGCGACGGCGCTTTTGCAGGCTGATTTCCTCTCCCGCGTCCAGCAGTTGCTGGCCGAACGTGGCTGCGTCACCGGCGGCTGGGAAGAAGCCGCGCATGGCGATGTGATCGACAAGAGTGCCTCCTACCTCGTCGGCTGGCGCGACACGGTGGTGTCGGGCGCCTTGGCAGCGAAGGGCTATTCCATCGTCGTCAGCCCCGGCCAGTCTTACTATCTCGACATGTCGCAATCCTCTGACTGGGTCGAACCGGGCGCGGGCTGGGCCGGCTGGTCCTCACCGCGCGAGACCTATGCCTTCGATCCGACCGCGGGCTGGACCGACGCGCAGCGGACGAAGTTCATGGGCGTTCAGGCCTGCATCTGGTCGGAATCCATGACCGACCGGGCGCTCTTCGACCGGCTGACCTTCCCCCGCCTTTCGGCCATCGCCGAAACCGGCTGGACCCGGGCAGAGCGCAAGGATTGGGAGAGATTCGTGGCCACGGTCGGGCTGATGCCCCTGCTCTACGGCCATCGCGAAGCCTGATAGCGCCAAGAAGTCGCAATATTATCCACAGAAAATGACCAATGCGCCGCACAGAAGCGCATTGTCCGGCGTTGACCATCGGTAAGCTACATTGTTTAAAAAGCCGCCGGTCAATGGTAGATTCCGGCTGTCATTGTGCAAGGCGCGGAAACTGCCAGCCATGCCACGCGACGGGCTAGCGAGTCCGGGGCGGTCACAGGACAAGGGGGGCTGATATGGACAAGGGCGCGGCGGCCGCCGCTTCCCGTGAACCTGATGATTCCGCCGCGACGGCGGAGGTCCTTCTGCGCAGCGAGACCTTCCAGCAGCGGATGGAACGCGCCCGGCGGGAGCGGGAACGTGTCCTGAGGCAAGCACCACCCGAAGCCGATCGCCCGGACAATAGCGCAGAGCCGTCCAAGCCATGGGACCGGCAGGACCGCATGCTCGGCACGCCACCGCCCGAGAAACCGATCGGCGCGACACGACGTCTGGGGCTCGACGCTCAACCCGCCGCTTCGGCGCCGCTCTTTGTCAGGTCGGAAGCGGCGGCCCAGGATCTTCCCGGCCACGTGCAGCTCGCAGCGCACGCGCCACAACAAGCCCGGCCCCGTCGGATCGGTTTCAGGATCGCCCTGGGTTTCGCGCTCGGCGTGACGGCGGGCGTCGTGATCTCGCGACTGCCGTTGCCGTCGCTCGTGCCCGTCGCCGATCTGGCGGCGCCCGCCGATCAACCGCCGCCCAGCGCGCCGTCAAAGATCGCTCGACCCGCACCGAAACCGGAACCAGGGACATTAGAAGCGCCTGAACCCAACCCGCAGACTGCGACCGGGTCGAACCTCGGCAGCGTCCGTCTCGTCGGGGCGGACCGTGCGCCGCTGCTGCCGGCGCAGGATGCCGGACACCGCATTGCCTCGGTCGCGCTGCTTGCAGCACCAAGTAGCCGGGGAGAGCGTGTGCCTACGGCGGATGCCGCCGGTCCATCCGCCCCCGCATCGTTGGTATCGCTACCCATGCTCCGTGTGGTCGGCGGACCGGAGCGAACTCTCGCCATTCCTGCCCTCCCGGCGGCGGCCGCAAGCCCGGCGCCGCGAACCCTCGCCCCCCCCGACACTGATCAAGCCCCCGCCGCGGACATCACGGCAGCGCCCCCGCAACTGGCGCCACAGCCGAAGCCCAAGCCGCAGGCGGCGCAGTTCGCCGGCCTCGCGATCCATCTTCACAGTGCCGACGCCGATCCGACGCTGGCTGAAGCTGCCCTCGCAACGCTTTTGGAAGCAAGCGCCCCGGTCGCCGACAGTGATACGGTCGGCTTCAAGGTCAGTGCGTCCCATCTGCGCTACTACCACGCAGAAGACGCCGAGGCCGTCGCCGCACTGGCCAAGCTTCTGCAGATGGAGGCGCGCGATTTCACCTCCCGCGCCGATCCGCCGCCGCAAGGGTTTGTCGAAATCTGGCTTGCGGGGACCGGTGTCGGAAACAGTACAGCGACGCCCGCACCAACCAAGAAGAAGCGAGCACGCACGAGCGGCCCCACCCCTGCTCAGCAGGCCGAGGCGGAGGCCCTGAAACAACGCCTGATCCTGATGCTTCAGTCCGGTGGCTAGCCCTTAGCGGGCCTTCGCCCTGTGGAGAAATACGAGTATGCCAGATCCCAGACTTCTTGCCATTGTCACCGCTCTGGTCCTGATGGGCAGCGGCGCACCCGGTCGGGCCGCCTTCTCGCTCGATCAACTGAAGATGATCGAACAATTGATCTTGTCGCGCGACACGCTGGCACTTGGCCGCTATCTGGCCGCCAACCCGCGCCTGACACAGGGCGACGATCCTTTGTCACGCGAGCTACTCAGCTTCCAGCACTGTATGTCCAGCGGTCGTCTTGATTGCTTCGCCTCGCAGCGCACGGTGGCCGCGGCCAGCCAACCTGCCACCACGCGTTCGGTTTACTAGGCGGATACAGGATTGTTCATGGCCCAGCCGCCACGCATCGCCTATCTGATCGAGCCGCGCTTTCCGGGCGGCACATCGTCGGCCGTGGCGGCAGAACTCAGAGCGATTGAGCCGATGGTCCGCCCTGTTATCCATGACGCGGCTTCGGCGATGTTTCCCAAGCGTGCGCTCGCGCAGGTACTGACCGATACGCTCGCCGACCTCAGGCTGCCGCTTCTCGATGGCGATCGTCCGGTGTCAGCGGAAATGGTCGTCGTCCACAATCCCGCCTTCCTCAAGTTCCAGTCTGACCTTGGCCGACCGATCTATTGCCGAGACCTCGTGGTCGTCACCCACGAGAATTTCCTGAGGCCCGGCAATGTCGAAGCGTTCGACATCGGTAAATGTCTTGGGGCTCTGGATCGGGCGAGCCTGTCGCTCAACAAATGGCTGGCGCCCGTGTCGCCATCGAACCGAGAGACCGTTGCAGAATGGTTGGCCATCGCGGAACCGAAGATACGCCAGCGCTGGCGGCTCGCGCCGTCCGACTGGTTCAATATCATTGATCACCCTCGCGCCCGGCCACGTCCGCAGCCGCGCGACCGCCGTGGCCGCCTGTCACGGCCGGGTTGGGAAAAGTTTCCGGCGCCGGCCGACCTCGATCTGTGCTTTCCGGCCACGGCAGAGACAAACCTGATCCTCGGTGCCGATCACCTGTTGAAAGCCGACATTGTCCGACCGCACTGGCGGCTCTTGCCCTTCGGTATGCTGCCGGTCGCATCCTTCTTCGAAGAGATAGATTTCCTCGTGCATTTCACCGCGCCCGGCTGGCGCGAAAGTTTCGGCCGGGTTCTGGCCGAAGGCATCGCTTCTGGAAAGGTCGTGCTGTCCGACCCCGAAACAGCAGCCAATTTCGGCGGCGCGGTCATTGGCTGCCAGCCCGCGCAGGTCGACGCGCTGATCGGCCACTACATCGCCGAGCCCGCCGCCTACCGCGATCACGTGCTGCGGGCGCAGGCGCATCTAGATCGCTACGCGCCGACCGCCTTCCGCCAGATGCTTGAAACTTTCGGGTCTCCTGCACGCCGGATGGCCGCATGATCCTGATCGACGCAGGAGATCGCTCCGCAGCGGCGTTCGAGGCACGGCTCGCGCTCGCCGGCCTGTTGAGGGCGGAAGGCTATGACGCCGTCATCGACGAGGCAACACTGCCCGACGAGTTGGGGCGGCACCAGAAGTATGAGGCCGCCGCGTTGGTTGTCGCGACCGAAGACCTCGTGCTGTCCCATGTGCTTGTCCTGACCGACGGCACCCTCAGCGATATCACTCTTGCCACATTGCACGACTACCGGCTCGATCCATCTGTCCGGGTCGTCCCTGTCGGTTGCTTCGCCGACCGGCAGACGGAACTTGGAGCGCGCGCCCGGGTGGCATATGCGACCGGTCGGGAGCCAGATCTCGTCGATCTTGGGCAGTGTTCGATGACCGCGCTCGTTCCGGGCGCGATTTGCCCCGGCCTGATCGGCACGGCGGTCCAGGGGCGACGGGCGGTAACCAGGCCCCGCCTTGCGATCTTCCTGCCGGGCGCGGCCATGAGCATGCCCGGCACCGCCGCCGCGCTGCAAGCCCTCGACTATCACCCGAAACTCGATCTTCAGGTCATCCTCACCGATGGATGGAGCGGCGAGGCGCGCACCCTGCAACCGGTCTTGCGAAACATCTCCGACCTGTCGGAGCTTCCGCCGATCGCAGCGGCCAGCACGATCGACCTCGCGGTCAGTTTCGGCGATGCGCCGCCCGATGAGCGTCAGCAGGTGATCCTGACCCAGCTTCTCGGTGCCGGGCGGCCGGTCATCGACGCCACGGCGTCAGAACTGCTGGCATCGCAAGACGCGCCGGTTCTCAGGGGCCCAACCGACCTCGGCGCGCTCGGTCCCTATCTCGACGGAACGCTTCTGCCGAACCTTGCCCAGATCGAAACCACGTTGCGCGCCTCCCCCTGGAGGGCGTCACGCACGGCCGAGCGCTTTGCGGAACTCGCGGGCCTGACGCCTCCCAAGCGCCGGGCCGAGGTGACGACACGCCGCCCCCGCACGCACTTCCTGCCAACGAACGGTGTCGGGCTCGGCCATGCGCAGCGTTGCGCATTGATCGCGAGCGAAATGAAGGGCAAGGTCGCCTTCGCCGCCTTTCCAAGCTGTCTGCCGCTCATCCATGCGCGCGGGTTCGAAGCGACGGCGCTTGTCCAGAAGAGCCCCGACCACCTCGAACCCTTCGCCAATGACATCGTCAATCACCGGCGCTTGCAGCGCCTTCTGGCAGACGGCGACACGTTCGTCTTCGACGGCGGGTTCATCTTCGATTCCATCGCGCGCGCGATCCGCGAAAAGGACTTGCGATCGGTCTGGATCAGGCGCGGGCTCTGGCAGGCAGGCGCCTCCTCCTCGGCAACTTTCGACCGCGAACATCTCTTCGACCGGATCATCATCCCGAGCGAGGCCTTCACCGAACTGAACCGCCCGCCCGGCTGGGATCAGAGGACCCGGACGGTCGGACCGGTGGTCCACCTTCCGCAGAACGACGACGCCCAGCCTGACATGCGCGATCGACTGCTTGAACGGATCGGCCTTCCTTTCGAACGTCTGGTCGTGTCGATGCTCGGCGCCGGGGCCGCCGCCGACCGGTCGGCGCAGCTTCAATTCCTGTGCAGCCTCTTCGAACGTCGCAGCGACATCCTTCATCTGGTGATCGTCTGGCCCGGCGCGGTCGTGCCACCGGGGCTGTACGGCTGGACGCGCAGCCGGGTCGCAAGGACGACCGATGCCCTCTCCGTCGCCCGCGCGGCCGATCTGGTGATCAGCGCCGCAGGCTACAATTCATTCCACGAGGTGCTCTACCACCGACTGCCCTCCATCTTCATTCCCCAGATGGCGGAATTCATGGACAACCAGACCGCGCGCGCCCGGGCCGCAGCCGAGCGCGGCCTCGCCCGCGCGGTCGAGGCCAAGGATCTCTTGCGTCTGGAACAGGAGATCAACGAGCTTCTCGACTTGGACGGGGTCGCAACATTGAGGACCGCGCTCGGGGGCGCCGAGTTGCCGCTGCCGGGCACAAACGAGGCGGCCGCGCTGATCGACGAGGTGGCCGAAAGATGAGCGACCGCGACCTGCATTTCCTGCTTGCCCGCCTGACGCCAAACGCGCCGATTGACCTCGACGGGACGTCAGACAAGGCGCAAGCCGTGCGAGGCCTGGATCACCGTTCGACCGAAGCCAGTCGCGCCCCATCTGCAAGGATCTGGACGCGCACATCGCCCGCGCGCCCGGTCCTTGGCATCAGGGTGACAGCGCCCCTCCCCGATCCTGCCTCGACCGCCGCCCGCATTACAGCCGCCGCGATCGAGCGCGATCTGACTCCGGTTATTCTCTGCGCGTTGCCCTACTCCGGGCTGGAACCATTCGGCTTCAGGGTCGAGCGTCTGTCACCGGGCGCGGCGGCGGATCAGGCGCTTGAGGAGGCGGAGCTGGTCCGGTTCTGGGATATGGTCATGGTGATCGACGCGGCAGACATGGCCGACCTCGGCTAGCGTCTCCCTAAAGCCTTTTCCCGGCGTCCCAAAGCGAAGCCGGGCGTTTAGTGCTTTCCAAACGAGCGGACATCGTCCTCGACATGGTCAAGCAGTTCCAGCGTCTTCAGCCGCGCCGCTTCCGGATCACGGGCGGCGATTGCATCGTAAAGCTCACGGTGCTGATCGAAAGAACTGGTCCCACGCCCGTCACTTGAGGCTACGACCCCGGAAAAGAAAAGCAAGAATTGGCCACGAATGGCTTCGATGAAGGTCTCGAAAAGCGGATTGTTGGCAGCCTCGTAGATCGCCAAGTGAAACTGCATGTCCTCTTTCAGCGCGGTACCTTCGCGCCGATAGGTCTCCTCCATCGCCTCGAGCGTCACCCTGATCCGCTCAAGCTGCGCGTCGCTCGCACGCGTCGCGGCAAGAGCCGAAGCATGGCTTTCAAGCGCGCGACGGATGTCGAGGGCCCGCAACAGGCTCTCGCGCTCTCCGCCGATGGCCAAGGGCACGAGGATCTCCGACTTCTCCGGCGCACGCATCAGGAATGTGCCGGTGCCATGGCGGACCTGGACGACGCCCATCGCCTCAAGCGTGCGGATCGCCTCGCGAAGCGAGGAGCGCCCGACGCTCAGCGCCTGCATCAGCATCTTTTCCGTCGGTAGTTGATCGCCGGGTGCGTATTTTCCGCCCGACAAGAATTCCGTCAGGCGCGCGACAATAGCCTGCGGCTTTGTAAGCTGCTCCGCTTCCATATGTTCCCCCATTTGATCAGACTCATAGCGTCGAGCCGAAGGGATTTCATCAGGAGAAGTGCGCCGACCTGCATTTCCAGATCATTGTTGCACAAACGATAACGGGCCCGGGTACAGGGATGCGTCGGCCTCGCCGAAGGTCAAGCCGAAAACGGCATCTGTACAAACCGCGCGATCCGGCGTAGGGCTGCGCCTTTCCTGAAATGAGTGCCATGACCCTGCCCCGCCTTGCCCCCGCCCTCGCCGATGCGCTTCAGGCGCGTGGCTACAGTCAGCTAACGCCGGTCCAGGAGGCCGTTGTGGCGGCCGACACCGGCCGCGACCTTTTGGTCTCGGCGCAAACCGGATCGGGCAAGACCGTGGGCTTCGGGCTGGCGATCGCACCGACGATCCTTGCCGACGAGGGCAGGTTCGGTCCGGCCGAAAGCCCCGCCGCGCTTGTGATCGCACCGACGCGCGAACTGGCCCTGCAGGTGAAGCGTGAACTTGGCTGGCTTTATGAGACGACCGGCGCACGTTTCGCCTCCTGTGTCGGCGGCATGGACATTCGCGACGAATGCCGGGCGCTGGAGCGCGGAGCGCATATCGTCGTCGGCACGCCGGGGCGCCTGAAGGACCATCTTTTGCGCGGCACGCTCGATCTCTCGGCAGTGCGCGCGGTCGTTCTCGACGAGGCTGACGAGATGCTCGATCTCGGTTTCCGCGAGGATCTGGAATTCATCCTCGGCGCCGCTCCAGAAGGTCGCCGGACGCTTATGTTCTCGGCCACCGTGCCGAAGGCCATCGAGAAGCTCGCGCAGGAGTTCCAGAAGGACGCGCTTCGTCTGCAGGTCGCCGCTTCGGGCAGCCAGCATGCCGACATTTCCTATCAAGCGATGCAGGTAGCGATGGCTGATGCCGATCATGCGATCGTCAACCTTCTGCGCTATCACGAGGCGCAGAATGCCATCATCTTCTGTAACACACGCGCCGCCGTTGCCCGGCTGACCACACGGCTTTCGAACCGTGCCTTCCAGGTGGTTGCCCTGTCGGGCGAGCTTTCGCAACAGGAGCGGAGCCATGCGCTACAGGCAATGCGCGATGGCCGCGCCCGGGTTTGCGTGGCGACCGACGTCGCCGCGCGCGGCATCGATCTGCCGAACCTTGAACTGGTGATCCACGCCGATCTGCCCACGAATGGCGAAACGCTTCTGCACCGGTCGGGCCGCACGGGCCGCGCCGGTCGCAAGGGGATCAGCGCGCTGATCGTGGGCAAGAATGCGCGCCGCAAGGCCGAAAGCCTGCTGCGCTTCGCCAAGGTCAATGCCGACTGGGTTGATCCGCCCTCGGCCGATGCCGTCCGCGCCCGCGATGAGGAACGGCTGATCGCCGACCCGGTCTGGCTGGAAGAAGTGAGCGAGCGCGAAGCGGCGCTGGCCGCGCGGCTTCTGAACGGCCAGAACGCGCGGCGCATCGCCGCCGCCTTCGTCCGGCTCTACATGAGCCAGCGCAGCGCACCTGAGGAATTGCAGGGCACGCAACCGCGCGAGCCCGGAAGTTTCGGGCCGAGCCGCTGGTTTGCGCTGTCGGTCGGCCGCAATGCCAATGCCGAACCGCGCTGGGTGCTGCCGATGCTCTGCCGGACCGCTGGCCTTGGCCGCACAGATGTCGGCGCGATCCGGGTGCAGGAACAGGAAACTTTCGTCGAGATCGCCGAAGAGGCGGTCAAGCCGATGCTGAAACGCCTTGGGGCCGCGCGTGAACTGGAAGGCGGCGTGACAATCCAGCCGCTGGCCAATCCGCCCTTCGCGCCCGAGCGGCCTGCAGCGGCGGCGGACAAGCCAGCGGAGGCACCCGCCCGGAAAGCGAAATATCAGAAGGGCGACAGGCCGCGCCCGACCACCCGCCCCGGCGACGAAGCTGCGCTCGCGGAACTCTTGAAGGACGAGCCTGCCGCCGCGCCGGAGCGAAAACCGAAACGGCCCTTCGACGGTAAGCGCGGCCCTGCCGCCGCCGAAGCGGACGGAAAGGCGAAAAGCTGGAAGAAACCGCGCCGGTCAGGCATGAAGCCGAAATCGACCAAACCGTCCGGCAAACCGTCTGGCAAACATCCTGACAAGCGACGCTAGGGCTCAGTCGATCTCCCAATCGTCCTCGGCCCGCACCTCGCCCATGGCGAGCCAGTCGGCGCGCACTCGCGCCACCCTTGTGTCCCCCCAGGTGCGGAAGACGATCACGAATCCTTCGGCATTGACCATCTCGGCGGATATATCGGCGCGCTGGTTGGTCTTCTGATCCATATCCCACATCGACAGCGATACCTGCACGATCGGATCGCCGATAAAGGGCTCGCTGAACTCGACAAGACGGCGCAACTCGCGCGGTCCATCGCCCGTCCACATGGCGCCGCCATCCTTGAAGTCCGAGAACAGGACAATCGACCCCTGTTCCACCCCCAGCAAATGGGACGCCAATCGCTTCATCGATCCTACCCCGTAAAACGTCGGGGGACTTTAGCGGCGGCTCATCAAAAAAAAAGCCCCGACGTGACGCCGGGGCATTTTCGCGTTTGACGTGTGACCTCAGAGGCCGAGCGCAACTTTCAGGGCCTGCATGTCGGCGACGAGCTTGTCGGCAACATCCTTCGCGTCGCCCGCCGCGCCCGAAGCCGCGGACGAAGCTTCCGCGATCATCTCGTCAAGCGCCACAGCGGAAACTTCCGCTGCGGGCATTGCACGCTCAGCCAGAACCGAGGCGCCGGCCGAAGAGACTTCGGCGAAGCCGCCGGTGACAGCGTAGGACTGGGTGCCTTCGGCCGAAACGACCGAAAGAACACCGGGGCGGAGCGTGGTGATCATCGGCGCATGGTCAGGCATGGCCGTCAGATCCCCGTCCGCGCCGGGAATGCGGACCTCGCGCACCTGAAGAGACGCAAGCTTGCGCTCCGGTGTCACGAGGTCGAACTGCATCATATCGGCCATTTCGCCCCCTTACGCCGCTTCAGCGGCCAGACGCTGCGCCTTGGCTTTCACTTCCTCGATGTCGCCAACCATGTAGAAGGCGGCTTCCGGCAGGTGGTCGTACTCGCCGTCGACAACCGCCTTGAACGAGGCGATGGTCTTTTCGAGCGGCACCTGAACGCCGTCCGAGCCGGTGAAGACCTTGGCCACGTCGAAGGGCTGGCTGAGGAAGCGCTGGATCTTCCGGGCGCGAGCCACGGTCAGCTTGTCGTCTTCCGAAAGTTCGTCCATCCCGAGGATCGCGATGATGTCCTGCAGCGACTTGTAGCGCTGAAGGATACCCTGGACCGAACGCGCGACGTTGTAGTGCTCTTCGCCCACAACGGCCGGGTCGAGGATCCGCGAGGTAGAGTCCAGCGGGTCAACGGCCGGGTAGATGCCAAGCTCGGAGATCGCACGCGACAGAACGGTCGTGGCGTCGAGGTGGGCGAACGAGGTCGCAGGCGCCGGGTCGGTAAGGTCGTCGGCCGGAACGTAGATGGCCTGCACCGAGGTGATCGAGCCCGCCTTGGTCGAGGTGATGCGTTCCTGCATCGCGCCCATGTCGGTCGCGAGCGTCGGCTGGTAGCCCACCGCCGAAGGGATACGGCCGAGAAGCGCCGACACTTCCGAACCCGCCTGCGTGAAGCGGAAGATGTTGTCGACGAAGAAGAGAACGTCCGTCCCCGACTGGTCGCGGAACTGCTCCGCGAGCGTCAGACCCGAGAGCGCAACGCGCATACGCGCGCCCGGCGGTTCGTTCATCTGGCCGTAGACGAGGGCCACTTTGGATTTCTCCAGATCGTCCAGCACGATAACGCCGGATTCGATCATCTCGTGGTAAAGGTCGTTGCCTTCACGGGTCCGCTCGCCAACGCCTGCGAACACCGAGAAGCCCGAGTGCACTTTGGCGATGTTGTTGATCAGTTCCATGATCAGAACCGTCTTGCCCACGCCCGCGCCGCCGAAGAGGCCGATCTTGCCGCCCTTCGAGTAGGGGGCGAGAAGGTCGATGACCTTGATGCCGGTCACGAGGATTTCCGACGAGGTCGACTGGGCCGCGAATTCCGGCGCCGGCTGGTGGATGGCGCGATGTTCCTTGGCCCTCACCGGACCCTTTTCGTCGACCGGCTCGCCGATGACGTTCAGGATGCGGCCCAGGGTCGCGTTACCCACCGGCACCTGGATCGGCGCGCCGAGGTCGGTCACGGCGGCGCCGCGCACGAGGCCTTCGGTCGCGTCCATCGCGACGGTACGGACGGTGTTCTCGCCCAGGTGCTGGGCCACTTCCAGGACCAGCCGCTTGCCGTTGTTGGTGGTTTCCAGCGCGTTCAGAATCGCCGGAAGCGCATTGTCGAACTGCACGTCAACGACAGCGCCGATGACCTGCGTCACGCGGCCCGTCGCACCCGTTGCTGCTGCTGCTTTCGCTTTAGCCATTTGGTTTCTCCGGTTCCGTTAGAGCGCCTCGGCGCCCGAAATGATTTCGATAAGCTCTTTGGTGATCGCGGCCTGGCGCGAGCGGTTGAACTGGATGGTGAGCTTGTTGATCATGTCGCCCGCGTTGCGGGTCGCATTGTCCATCGCGCTCATCCGGGCGCCCTGTTCGGAGGCGCCGTTTTCCAGAAGGGCGGTGAAGACCTGGGTCGCCACGCCACGCGGCAACAGGTCCGCGAGGATGCCCTCTTCGCTCGGTTCATAGTCATACTGGGCCGATGCGCCCGCTGCTTCCTCGAACGAGGCGGGGACCACTTGCTTGGCGGTCGGGATCTGGCTGATGACCGACTGGAAGCGGTTGTAGAAGATCGTGGCGACGTCGAACTCGCCCGCCTCGAACCGCGTCAGGATATCCTTGGCGATCCGCTGGGCCACATCATAGCCCATCCTCTTGACTTCGCTCAGGTCGTGGTGACCCACGAACTTGTCGGCGAAGTCGCGCTTCAGCTGCTCGCGGCCCTTCTTGCCGACGGTCAGGATCTTGACCGTCTTGCCCTGGGCAATCAGCTCGTTCGCCTTCGCACGGGCAAGCCGCACGATGGTCGAGTTGAAGCCGCCGCAGAGGCCGCGTTCGGCGGTCATCACGACCAGAAGCTGCACCTTGTCCGCACCCGTCCCGGCCAGAAGCCGAGGCGCGTTCTCGGCGCCTGCCATGCCGGACGCGAGGCCCGACATGACCGCATTCATCCGCTCGGCGTAAGGACGAGCGGCTTCGGCCGCATCCTGGGCCCGGCGGAGCTTGGCCGCCGAGACCATCTGCATGGCCTTCGTGATCTTCCGCGTCGACTTGACGCTGGCGATCCGGTTCTTGAGGTCCTTTAGGCTGGGCATGTCCCTGTCCCTACCCCGGCCTTACGCGAAGGTCTTGGCGAAAGCGTCCAGCGCCGCGCGGATCTTGTCTTCGGCCTCGCCCTTGATCTTGGGGTCGGTCTTGGTGATCCAGTCCAGCAGGTCCTTGGCATTGGTGCGCAGGTGCTTCAGGAGGCCCGCCTCATAGCGGCCGACATCCTTGACCGGGATATTGTCGAGATAGCCCTTGGTGCCCGCGAAGATCACGCAGACGATCTCGGCGTTGGTCAACGGCGAGTACTGCGGCTGCTTCATCAGTTCGGTCAGACGCGCACCGCGGTTCAGAAGCTTCTGGGTCGCGGCGTCAAGGTCGGAACCGAACTGGGCGAAGGCGGCCATTTCGCGGTACTGGGCAAGTTCGAGCTTCACCGGACCCGCGACCGATTTCATCGCGTTCGTCTGAGCGGACGAACCAACGCGCGACACCGAGAGACCGGTGTTCACGGCCGGGCGGATGCCCTGGTAGAAGAGTTCGGTTTCCAGGAAGATCTGGCCGTCGGTGATCGAGATCACGTTGGTCGGAATGAAGGCCGACACGTCGCCGCCCTGGGTTTCGATGATCGGCAGCGCCGTCAGCGAACCATTGCCCGAAGCGTCGCCAAGCTTGGCCGAACGTTCCAGAAGGCGCGAGTGCAGGTAGAAAACGTCGCCCGGATAGGCTTCACGGCCCGGCGGACGGCGCAGCAAGAGCGACATCTGGCGGTAGGCGACAGCCTGCTTGGAGAGGTCATCATAGATGATCAGCGCGTGGCGGCCGTTGTCGCGGAAATATTCCGCGATGGCGGTTGCCGAATAGGGCGCGAGGAACTGCATCGGCGCCGGGTCCGAAGCGGTCGCGGCCACGACGATCGAATAGGCGATCGCGCCGGTTTCTTCGAGCTTCTTCACCAGCTGCGCGACGGTCGAGCGCTTTTGCCCGA
Organism: Frigidibacter sp. RF13; assembly: GCF_026626305.1. GTDB lineage: Bacteria > Pseudomonadota > Alphaproteobacteria > Rhodobacterales > Rhodobacteraceae > TMP-24. The sequence continues at coordinate 924,980 of NZ_JAPNUE010000001.1, forward strand.
TGGCGACATAGACGCAGTAAAGCTTCTTGCCCTCGTCGTCGCCAGCAGCCGTATTGTAGGATTGCTGGTTCAGGATCGTGTCGAGCGCGATCGCGGTCTTGCCGGTCTGGCGGTCGCCGATGATCAGTTCGCGCTGGCCACGGCCAATCGGGATCATCGCGTCGACCGACTTGAGGCCCGTCGCCATCGGCTCGTGCACCGACTTGCGCGGAATGATGCCCGGGGCCTTCACGTCGGCGACCGAGCGTTTCTTGGTCTTCAGCGGGCCCTTGCCGTCGATCGGGTTACCCAGCGCGTCGACGACGCGGCCAAGCAGTTCGTCACCCACCGGCACGTCCACGATGGCCTTCGTGCGCTTGACCGTGTCGCCTTCCTTGATCGAACGGTCATCGCCGAAGATAACGATACCGACGTTGTCGACTTCAAGGTTCAGCGCCATGCCACGGATGCCGCCGGGGAATTCCACCATCTCGCCGGCCTGAACATTGTCGAGGCCGTGGACGCGGGCGATACCGTCACCAACGGACAGCACACGACCCACTTCGGCGACTTCGGCTTCCTGACCGAAGTTCTTGATCTGCTCCTTAAGGATTGCAGAGATCTCTGCGGCTTGGATTCCCATTATCCGACCTCTTTCATGGCATTCTGGAGTGAAGCGAGCTTCGAGCGGATCGAGGTATCGATCATCTTCGAGCCCACCTTGACGATAAGACCGCCGATGAGGCTTTCATCGACGGAGACATTCAGGTTCACGTCCTTGCCGACCGAAGCCTTGAGGCTGGCGGCGAGTTTCTTCGACTGCGCGGTGGTCAGCGCGGCGGCGGCAGTGACATCGGCGGTCACCTCACCCTTTTCGTCCGCGATCATCGCCGTCAGCGACGACAGGAGCTGCGGCAGAACGAACAGGCGGCGGTTCGCGGCCAGAAGGCCCAGCGTCTTCGCCAGAACGTCCGAAAGTTTCATCTTCGCGGCAATGGCCGCAATCGCGGCGCCCTGCTCTTCGCGCGAATAGACCGGCGAGGAAATCAGCGCCCGGAAATCGGCGCTGTCGTTCAGCGCGGCACCGAGAGCCGCCACATCCGCCTCAAGCGCCTTGACGCCTTTGGCCTCTTTGACGAGATCGAAGACAGCCAGCGCATAGCGCCCTGCGATCCCGGAAGCTGTCGAAGCTGTTTCGGACACGTCCACCCTTCCGATTGTTGCGCCCGGCGGCCTGCGGTCCGGCCAAGGCATCCCCAGTGCGCGCACCGGTGGCGCGCGCCTCAATTGCGTGCCCCTCTATCAGAGAGCCCCCTGCCCCGCAACCGCCCCGGAGCGAGTTTTTGATTGCCTGTCATGGCCTTTTTCCGGCCTTTAGCGGTCACAGCGCGGCAAGCGGGACAAGACGGGGGCTCTAGCCCCCTCCGACCGGGCGGCTGGGCAGAATCACACCGTCATCACACCGGCGCGGGCGTCGGTTTCGGCAGCCCCTCGATCGCCTTCAGCGGCCGCTTAACGACCGCCCGCAGGCCAGGCCGGATCGGTGCATGGATCTGCTTGGAGACTTCGATCATCAGAACGCCTCCCGCCAGAAGCCGCTGCACCCGGCGACCGGCCCGTTCCCACATCTGCGCGGTCCTGAGCCAGAAGCGCCGTTCCGACGGCGGGGCGAAAAGCGCGGTCTCGAACCTTTCGGTGGTGAAACCGTTCTGGCGCAACTGCGCGTCGAGCTGGCGCATCGTATAGGGTCGCCCGTGTCCGAAGGGCGTCGCATCCGACCGCGCCCAGAGGCCGGAGCGGTTGGTGACAATGAAAAGCGCCCGGCCCCCGGGGCCGAGGACGCGCCAACATTCCTCCAGAAGCGCCGTCGGCCGGTCCGAGGTTTCCAGCCCGTGCATCACCACCAGCCGGTCGACCATGCCCGTCTCGATAGGCCACTGGACCTCCTCGCACAGGACCGAGACATTGGCCATGCCGGCAGGCCAGGGCATCACCCCCTGCGGCCCGGGCATCAGCCCGATCACCCGGCGCGCATTTTCCAGATAGGGCCGCAGCAGCGGCACGGCGAAACCGAACCCCACCACGGTCTGCGCCTTGGCGTCGGGCCAGAGCTCGACCACCCGGTCGCGGACCGCTTTCTGGGCCACCCGGCCAAGCTGGGTCCTGTAGTAGAAATTCCGCAGATCATGCACATCAAGATGCATTGCGCCGGTCCCGGGCCTCGGTCAGAGTGGTTTCAGTCAAACGCCGCCCGTACCATACCGTCAAAAGTCGCGAACGCCATGCCTCTCGAAATAGTCACCATTCCCTGCCTTACGGACAATTACGCCTACCTCGCCCATGATGCGGCGACGGGGACGACGGCAGTGATCGACGTGCCAGAGGCGACACCCATTCTTAACGCGCTGGCTGCGCGTGGCTGGAAGGCGAGCCATATCCTGATCACCCATCACCATGACGATCACATCGCTGGGGTCGAGGCGCTGGCGGCGGCAACCGGCGCACGGGTAATCGGCGCGGCGGCGGACGCCCACCGTTTGCCGCCCCTCGACGAGGCCGTGAGCGAGGGTGACACCGTGCTTCTGGGCATGGGCATGGGCCATGTGATCGAAGTACCGGGCCATACAGTGGGTCATATCGCTTTCCACTTCCCCGACAGCGCCGTCGTCTTTACCGCCGACAGCCTGATGTCCTGCGGTTGCGGTCGGCTGTTCGAGGGCACGCCGGACCAGATGTGGGACAGCCTTTCGAAACTCGCGGCCCTGCCCGAGGGAACACTCGTCTGTTCGGGTCACGAATATACCCAGTCGAACATCCGCTTCGCCCTCTCGGTCGATCCCGACAATGCCGCCCTGCTGGACCGCGCCGCGCGGGTTGCGGCGCTGAGGGCACGGGGCGAGGCAACGGTGCCGGTGACGCTGGCCGAGGAAAGGGCGACGAACCCTTTCCTCCGCGCGACGGACCAGGCGATGAAGGCTCGCGTCGGCCTTGAGGGCGCGTCGGATACCAGAGTCTTCGCACACCTCCGGGCCCTGAAGGACCGGTTCTGAGGCCTTCCTCGTCACTGCAGGGTTTTGGTGCAGTGCATCTCGTGCAACAGCGCATTGGGAGGAGGCCTGCCAGCCCGCCGACGCGAGCTCACGATCGAAAGCGCGAAGTAACGGCAGCACACGGCACCGATTCCTGCGATTGGGACGCTGCATACAATCGCTGCTGGCAAGGCAGAAATATCCGCATGCGCCCTACTTTGTAGCTGTCATGAGAGGCTATCCCGAAACGGCGTCCAGTTCCCCCTAAGCATGGACAGCGACGGATCATCGCGGCTTCGCAACGGTGGACGAAAGGGTTCGACGAGCTCGAGATCGTTAATGGCGTCGGTAAAACCGCCGAGAGATGCAAAGCCCCATGGTCGCACGCCAACGAAGCCTAAAGGCGATTTCAAGATTGAGGACAGCGACGCGCCGGCGCGTCGCCCATCTTGGCGGGTCTGCTCTCCAAGGTCTGTAGCGACCGCAAAGATGCACACGGCCGGGAATCTTATTGCACCACTGTCGGGCGCACGAGCCCATGCGAGGCGATTGGAAACGCAAAGGTACGCGTCGGCAGCCAGCAGGTCGCGTACGCACGCATTCCAGTTCGGAGCCCATACCTCAGCCGATTGAAAACGCGCTTGGCTGCCAGAAACTAGTCTGCCGTCAGTCTCATGCGTCCACTTTGCGGCGCCTCTTGCATTGTGTCCGATGCGTCCGAATGAGATGGCTGGCGAATTTGGAGAGGCTAAATCGTACTGCGTGCAGCGCACCGCACCGTGATCACGGGCTGCGTTGAAGACAGCGGAGGTTGCTTCGACAATAGAAAGCCAAGTCGAGTGCAGCCATGGTTTTGGGGCATCCAATCCAGCAAAGAAGGCATACACGCAATACTCGCGCTCATGGAAATTCAACTCTGAACCTCCTTGCACAGGACCCATCAATAAACTCATAGCGCCTAGCTCAGCCACAGCGCAACCACCCCAAGGTGATCGCGACGAAATCACTCAACCGATCGAGCAGCGATAGAACGCATTCAGGAGGGGCGCCAAAGTCCGGCGCCTTTGCCAATTGGTCACGAAACGATCACATTTTGGATGTCCGGACCCGGCTCTAACCAAAATCTGCCACTTTCCCCTTGAAGCCGCCGGAATTCCACCGAACTTTAAAGGTATGAGGCCAAGGTGAGGAGGAGGCAAAGCCCCGACTCGCCCGGAAGAAAGGAGCACGCAGGTGCCGTCATTCTCGAACACTCTCGAACAGGCAATCCATTCGGCGCTGGCGCTTGCCAATGCCCGACGGCACGAGCTCGCGACGCTCGAACATCTGCTTCTGGCATTGATCGATGAACCGGACGCGGCCAAGGTGATGCGGGCCTGCTCCGTCGATCTTGATGAGCTGCGAAAGACGCTGCAGGAATTCATCGACGACGATCTCTCGACCCTCGTCACCGATGTCGAGGGGTCCGAGGCGGTGCCGACCGCCGCCTTCCAGCGCGTGATCCAGCGCGCCGCGATCCATGTGCAGTCCTCGGGCCGCAGCGAAGTGACCGGCGCCAACGTACTCGTCGCGATCTTTGCTGAGCGGGAATCGAACGCCGCCTATTTCCTGCAGGAACAGGACATGACGCGCTATGATGCGGTGAATTTCATCGCCCATGGCGTGGCCAAGGACCCGTCCTTCGGCGAGACGCGCCCCGTGACCGGCGCGACCGAGCGCGAGGAAGATCACAAGCCGCGCGAGGCCGAAGGCGGCGAGGCCAAGGAAAGCGCGCTTGGCAAATATTGCGTGGACCTCAACCAGAAATCCCGCAAGGGCGATGTCGACCCGCTGATCGGCCGCGATGCCGAGGTCGAGCGCTGCATTCAGGTCCTCTGCCGCCGGCGCAAGAACAACCCGCTTCTTGTGGGCGATCCGGGCGTGGGCAAGACCGCCATCGCCGAGGGTCTCGCGCTGAAGATCACCCGGGGCGAGACGCCGGAGATCCTGTCAAAATCGACGATCTTCTCGCTCGACATGGGCGCGCTTCTGGCCGGCACCCGCTATCGCGGCGATTTCGAGGAACGGCTGAAGGCGGTGGTGAAAGAGCTTGAGGATCACCCCGACGCGATCCTCTTCATCGACGAGATCCATACTGTGATCGGCGCAGGCGCCACCTCGGGCGGGGCGATGGATGCCTCGAACCTGCTGAAACCCGCGCTGCAGGGCGGCAAGCTGCGCTGCATGGGGTCCACGACCTACAAGGAATTCCGCCAGCATTTCGAGAAGGACCGCGCGCTTTCCCGCCGGTTCCAGAAGATCGACGTGAATGAACCGACGGTCGAGGATTCGGTTAAGATCCTCATGGGTCTGAAGCCCTATTTCGAGAAACATCACGAGCTGCACTACACCAAGGATGCGATCAAGTCGGCGGTGGAACTCAGCGCGCGCTACATCCATGACCGCAAGCTCCCCGACAAGGCGATCGATGTGATCGACGAGGCGGGCGCGGCCCAGCACCTGGTCGCGGAATCCAAACGCCGCAAGACGATCACCCCGAAAGAAATCGAGGCGGTCGTCGCCAAGATCGCCCGCATCCCCCCGCGCAACGTCTCGAAGGACGACGCCGAGGTGCTGCGCGATCTGGAAAAGACGCTGAAGCGCGTGGTTTTCGGTCAGGACAAGGCGATCGAGGCCCTGTCGTCGGCGATCAAGCTCGCCCGCGCTGGCCTGCGCGAACCCGAAAAGCCCATCGGCAACTACCTGTTCGCCGGGCCGACGGGGGTTGGCAAGACCGAAGTCGCGAAGCAGCTGGCGTCAACGCTCGGGGTCGAGCTTCTGCGCTTTGACATGTCGGAATATATGGAGAAACACGCGGTTTCCCGCCTGATCGGCGCGCCGCCCGGCTATGTGGGCTTCGACCAGGGCGGCATGTTGACCGACGGCGTCGACCAGCATCCGCATTGCGTGCTGCTTCTCGATGAGATTGAGAAAGCGCACCCGGATGTCTACAACATCCTCTTGCAGGTGATGGATCACGGCAAGCTGACCGACCACAACGGGCGGCAGGTCGATTTCCGCAATGTGATCCTTATCATGACCTCGAATGCGGGTGCCGCCGAACAGGCCAAGGCTGCGATCGGCTTCGGCCGCGACCGCCGCGAGGGCGAGGATCAGGCGGCGATCGAGCGGACGTTTACGCCGGAATTCCGCAACCGTCTGGATGCCGTCATCTCCTTCTCGGCGCTGCCGCGTGACGTGATCCTGCAGGTGGTCGAGAAATTCGTCCTGCAGCTTGAGGCGCAGCTCATGGACCGCAATGTCCACATCGAGCTTTCGCCCGAAGCCGCCGCCTGGCTCGGCGAGAAGGGCTATGACGACCGGATGGGCGCCCGCCCGCTCGGCCGGGTGATTCAGGAGCATATCAAGAAGCCCCTGGCGGAGGAGCTTCTGTTCGGACGCCTCACCAAGGGCGGCGTGGTAAGGGTGATGGTGCGCGACGGCGCCATCGCGCTCGATATCGAGGAGCCTTCGCGCCCGCGTATCACCGGATCGAAGCCGCCGCTTCTGACGGCGGACTGACGAGCCCGGCCCTTGGGGGCCATCGAGGCCCCCAGGGGCCGTGTCGGGGAGCGCACTGCGCTCCCCTTTGCCTGTCCTGAGATTTGGTCTTTGCAGCGCCGACCATTCAGCGGTCTGGGCCACGCCCTACCGTTCGGTAAGCTTAAGCTCGATGCGCCGGTTCTGTGCCCGCGCCTCGGGCGCATCCCCATCGGCGACCGGTTGATATTCACCGAACCCCGTCGCCGCCAGCCTCTCCGGCGGGAAGCCGAGATCGTCCTGCATATAGCGCACGACAGACAGCGCCCGCGCCTGGCTGAGTTCCCAATTGTCGCGAAACTCGCCGAAACCGGAGAGCGGCAGGTTGTCGGTATGGCCGTCTACCCGGATGATCCAGCCGACTTCCGGCGGGATCACCGCCGCGACCTCCTGCAGGGTCGCCACAACCCCGGCGATCTGGCTCTTTCCTTCGGGCGAAAGGTCGGCCGCACCAGGTTCAAACAGGACCTCGGAAGAAAAGACAAACCGGTCGCCCACCACACGTACGCCTTCGCGCCCGGAAAGCACCTCGGACAGTTTGCCAAAAAACTCCGACCGGTATTTCGCCAGCTCCTTCGCCTCGTCCTTGGCGGCCTGCGCCTCTTCAGCCAGCCGCTTCTTCTCCGCCTCCTCAAGCTCGGCCCTACGCTTTTCCTCGGCGGCAACGCGGGCCAACGCGGAATTGAGCTGGCTGCCCAACGCCTCGATCTGCACTTTCGCATCGGCATCCTTGGCGGCGGAGGCATCGAGCAGGTCCTGCAGCGCGCCAAGCTGGCCACGCAGCGCCGCGACCTGTTCGTTCAGAAGCGTGACCTTGCGCGCTGCCTCGGCAGTCGAGGCTTTCTCCTTGCCCAGCTCGGCCTCTGCCAACGCAAGAAGCGCTTTCTGGCGGTCGGCCTCGCTGAGGCTAGCAAGTTTGGCGGCATCAAGCTCCTTCTTCGCAGCCTCGGCTGCGGCGAGCAGTGTCAGCGTCTCCTCGGCCTTCTTGCGCTGCGCCTCAAGCGCCAGCGTCATCGCCGTGAGTTCATCCTCGGAGGATTTCAGCTTCTCTCGAAGCGCGGCAGCGGCTGCGGCTTCCGTCAGACGCGCGGCCTCTGTCTCGCTCAGCTTCGCCGCGGTCTTCTCTCCCTCGGCCTTCAGATCGGCGGCCAGAGCCTCGAGCGCCGCGCGTTTCGCTTCCGCGAGCCGTGCCGCTTCCTCCTGCGCGGAAATCGTTGCCCGGTTGGCGGCCTGAGCGCTCAGCAGGGCCGCGACCTGCGCCTCGAAAGCGTCGATCTGGCCATCGGCCGCCGACAGGTCCGCCACACGCGCGGCCAGCGTCGCGGTCAGCGTGCCAACCTCGGTCTGCAGCTCGGCGGTCCGCGCCCGCTCCACTCCCAGACTGTCGGCAAGGCCCGCGAGCTGCTGATTGAGGTCAGCAAGCTCGTCGCCCTGATTTGATATCGTCTCGCGCAGCGCGAACTGCAGGATCATGAAGATGGTCAGAACGAACATCAGGACCATCACGAGCGATGTCATGAGGTCGAGGAACCCCGGCCAGATCGCCGCCGCCTGCCCTGATCGCCCGCGCCCCGGACCTGCCATGGCTCAGCCCCGCTCGCCCGGGCCCGCCTCGCCCCGCCCCGCCTCGCCCCGCATCGCGAGCGAGCGGACGGCACGGGTCAGTTGGGCGAGATCGGCGCGCAGATCGCCAAGCGCCTCTTGCCGGCCCGCCGCCACTTCCTCCAGCAGTCGCAGCATCTGCGTGTCGATGGACCGAAGCCGCATCCGGCTTTCGGCATCAGGTCCCGCCTCTCCCCCGCCCTTCTCCGCCAATAGCGCCGCCACCTGTTCCTGGCCCTCTGCCAGCCGCTCGAACGTGTTGCCGGTCGAGGACATCGCCCGTTCCAGCCGTTCCGTCAGAACGCCGATCGAGCCAGTGAGCGTTGCCAGCGCCTGTTCGCCACGCAGGCGGTCCGCTTCGGCTTGTTCGCGCGCGGCGGCGAAAAACTCCGCCTGATCCTCCAGATGCTGGGCAAGGGCGGCAATGACCGCGCTCGCGCCATCGCCCTCGGTATCGGTGCCGCCGAAAGTCAGGCGGGTGAAGCTCGACAGCCATTCCTCCAGTTCGCCGTAAAACCGGTTCTGGCCATGGCTCGCGAACAGTTCCAGAAGCCCCACGACCAGAGAGCCCGCAAGCCCGATGAGCGAGGAGGAAAAGGCCATGCCCATGCCGCCCAATTGCGATTCGAGGCCGGTCATCAGCTTGGTGAAGACCTCGGCGCTTGATTCGCCTTCCTTCGGCGCCAGCGCGCGGATCGTGTCGACGACGGCCGGGACGGTGACCGAGAGGCCGTAAAGCGTGCCGAGAAGGCCGAGGAAGATCAGAAGGTTGGTCAGATAGCGCGTGAGGTCGCGCGCTTCCTCGATCCGGGCCGAGACGGAATCGAGGATCGACCGGGCGGCGGAGGAAGAGATATGGCCACCCTTGGTGCCGCGCGACCTGAGAAGATGGGCGAGCGGCGCCAGAAGGCGTGGCGGCACGGTGATTTCATGTCCGGGGCGACCCGAGGCCAGCCCCTCGATCCAGCGCACCGAGCGGACGAGCGCGATCACCTGCCAGAAGCAGGTCAGGATCCCCAAGAAAAAAACCCCGAAGATCAGCCCGTTCAACCAAGGATTTTCCAGGATCACCGGCCAGACCTTGGCCGCGACCAGATAGCCACCGGCGCCGACGAGACCGGTTATCACCAGCATCATGAAGATCTGCTGGAACGGCTGCGAGAAATAGGGCGCCGCACGGCGCGCCGGTCTGTCCATCGTCATCGGTCCCTGCCTGTCTGGTCGCGACAATAGGCGCGGGAGCTTCCCCTGCCAAGCGCAGAGACGAGGCCGAAGCCCGGGCGCGCGGACGAGGAGGCACGCAGTGCAACGACGAGCCGCGCCCCGGCTCAGCCCTCGGCCCTGATGCGCCGAACCCGTTCGGCGAGCCAGTCGAGGTCAGGGTCGGCAAGGCCGAGCGCGCCAAGATGATCGACCGTATTCCACAGATAATCGGCGTTGGTGCCATTGCGCCCCGAAGATCGCGCGATGATCGCTGCCTGTTCCTCAAGCGTCAGGCCCGCTCGGTACTGCACATGGTCATGATCGATCACATAGGTCACCGCCTCGACCTCCGCACCGTCCGCCAGCCGCACCGGCAGACGCCGTTCGAGATAGGCATCCGACACCAGCTCGCGGTCATGCAGATAGGCCAGAACCTCGGCCCGCGCCTCTGCCGTGACACCAAAGGCCACACCATCGCAGGCCGCGCCCTCAGCCGCATCCAGCGCCAGCACCAGACCCGGCGCTTCCGGCGTGCCGCGATAGTGGATCGAGGTCATGCAGAAGGATCGGTGCCAGCCGGGCAGCCGCGCCGTTTCGCGCCGGACATGGGCAAAGCCCGGGTCCCACATGAGCGAACCGTAGCCGAACACCCAAAGATCCACATCCGCCGCCATCTGGCCTCTCCCGTCCGCGCGCCCTATAAACCCCGAAACATCGGGCGAGGGAAGAGAGGCCGAATGCGCTTGCTCCTGTGGCTGACCATGACGCTCGCCGCCCTCTACGGCGGCTATTGGTATGTGGGCTCGCGCGCCGCGCTGTCAGGGATGGAGGCGGCGCTCGACGGGCTGAAGGCGGAGGGGGTCGGCGACTATGCGGATGTCTCCCTCAAAGGATTCCCCTCACGCTTCGACATAACGATCGACAAGCCGCGCCTTCTCAGCAGCGACGGGGCGAACGGCTGGTCGGCGGATTTCCTGCAGCTTCTGGCACTCTCCTACCATCCCAATCAGGTGATCGCGGTCTGGCCCAAGGAGCAATCCGTCCGCATCGCCGGCGAGCCGCTGACCATCCGCAGCGAGGACCTCCGCGCCTCGGTCGCGACCGAGCCGACGCTCTCGCTGCCGCTCGATCATGCCGAAGTCGAGGGCCACCAGGTCGAGATCGCCCGTGCCCCCGGCCTGTCGCTCACTGTCGAGAAGCTGATCCTCGCCGCGCGTCCGAGCGGCCGCGGGCAATCAAGTTATGATCTGGCCGCCTTGCTGACCGGCCTCGCTCCGGGCGCGGTTCTCAAGGGATTGATCGATCCCGGTGTCACCCTTCCCGCGGCGGCCGAAGAACTCAGGTTGCAGGCTGCCGCCGATTTCGACCGCCGGATCGACAAGGCGACGCTTGCCAGCCCCCCGCGCCTTCTCGCGCTCCGCGAGATTGAGGGTCATCTCGGCTGGGGCGACACCTCGCTCGACATCACGGGCGAGTTGGCCGCCGATACGGGCGGTTTCGCCGAGGGCCGGATCGAGGTGAAGGCACGAAACTGGGAGGCGCTCTTCGCCATCGCCGCCGCGACCGGCCTCGTGCCATCGGATCAGGCGGACCAGATCCGGAATATCCTCGCGGTGATGGCGCAAGGCTCCAAGGACGGCAGTCTGACAGTTCCGATCAGCTTCGAGGACGGGATGGCGATGGTCGGCGGCGCCTATCTGGGCCCCGCCCCGCGTTTCTAGGGCGGTTCAGCGGCAATAGGCGCCGCGCCCGCGCGCAGTATCGAGATGCAGGTGATCGCGATGGAACCGGTCTGATCCGGGCCCAAGCACCGTGGTGAAGCCACCGCAGGCCGCCTTGCGGATCGCCTTCAGGATCTTGCCCTCGCGCCCCCTGCCCCAATCGGTCAGGACGCTGATCACCTTGCCGTTTTCCAGGATCAGGCCAGAGATATCGACCGCATGACCCTTGCCATGTTCGCTGATCTTGCCGCCCTTCTGATTGTTGCGCGGCCTGCAAGCATAGGTCGCCGCAACCTGCAGCTTCGCCACCCCGCCGCCGGTCGAGCCGACCGCCGGGATGACCGCCCGCTCGACCCAGTCGTTCAGCGCCTCGGCGGTGCGGCAATCCATGTTGCCGGGGGCCGACAGCGCCACGCCCGAGACCGAAGTGACCTTGACCCCGCCATCAAGCCCGCAGCCCCGCGCCGCCGCCTTGATCGGCGCAATCTCCTCGCCCTTGATCGCGGGGTTGCCGCAGACCGATCCCTTGCGGCTTGCCTTGTCGCGCTTCTTCGGCGCGGGCGCGGCGGCAAGTACGATCTCGTCGGCGCCGCCATCCGTATCTAGCCCGCGGGGCCGCGCCAACGGCAAGAGCGAAACAAGCGGCGCATGGCGCCCCGGCGCGGTCAGGGCGGAAACCTCGGTCGGCGTGACGAAGCGCGACACGTCCGCCACCACCAAGGCGCCGCGCGGCAATGGCAGCGGCGACGACAGCGGGGCGAGCGGGCTCACGGGGCCCTGGACCGGCAAGGTCGCCTCGGCAACCGCGATCGCAGCAGGGGCAAGGCCCGTTGGCCGGACCGGCGGACGCAGCGACTTCACCGGCGCTTCGGCCAGAGTGGGCAGTGCGACAGCGATCAGCGCCACCGCCAGACCTGCCCTCGTGCCCTGCCGGAAGCCCCTCATCCGCCTGCCTTTCCCCGCCCGAAATCCGGTGCGGCCGTATCCTGCCCCGCCTCGATGATCCCGCGCCGGATGGCGCGGGTGCGGGTGAAATAGTCGAAGAGCGCATCGCCATCGCCCATGCGGATCGCCCGCTGCAAGACGAAAAGCTCTTCGGTGAACCGTCCCAGAATGTCGAGCGTCGCCTCCTTGTTTGTCAAGAACACGTCGCGCCACATGGTGGGGTCGGAAGCGGCAATCCGCGTAAAGTCGCGGAAACCCGCCGCCGAATATTTGATGACCTCGCTCTCGGTGACGCGCCTGAGGTGATCAGCGACGCCTACCATCGTATAGGCGATGAGGTGCGGCGTATGCGAGGTGACGGCCAGAACGAGATCATGATGGGCGGCGTCCATCTGGTCGACATGGGCGCCCAGACCTTGCCAGTAGCTCACGAGACGGTCGCTCGCCGCCGCGTCGCCGCCTTCTGCCGGGGTCAGGATCGTCCAGCGGTTGTCGAAGAGCGTGGCAAACCCCGAACGCGGCCCGGAATGCTCGGTCCCTGCGAGAGGGTGGCCCGGCACGAAATGCACGCCTTCGGGCAGATGCGGCGCCACCGCCTCGACCACGGCGGCCTTGACTGAGCCCACATCGGTGATAGTAGCGCCGGGCTTCAGATGCGGCGCGATCTCGGCCGAGACGGTGCCCATGGCGCCCACCGGCACGGCGAGCACGATCAGGTCGGCATCGCGGACCGCATCGGCGGCGGTTTCATGGACGCTGTCACAAAAGCCGATCTCCAGCGCCGTCGCGCGCGTGGCAGCCGTCTTGGCATGACCCGCGATATGGCGGGCGAGACCCGCCCGTTTGGTCGCATGCGCCATCGACGAGGCGATGAGGCCAAGCCCGATCAGCGCGACCCTTTCGTAGATCACGCTCATGCCGCGCCCTTTCCGGCCTTGAATTGGCCGACCGCATGGGCGACCCGGCGGCAGGAGGCCTCGTCCCCGATGGTGATCCGCAGGCAATGCGGCAGGCCGTAGCCCGCGACGCGGCGCACGATCAGCCCCTGCGACTGGAGATACTGGTCGCAAGCCGTGGCTTCCGCCTCGTCGGCGAAGCGGGCAAGGATGAAATTGGCGCAGGACGTGTCGGACGGCACGCCCTTTTCGGCCAGGGCTTCGGCCAGCCAGGCGCGCATCCTTGTGTTCTCCTCGCGGCAGCGTTCCACATGTTCGCGGTCGCGCACGGCGGCTTCCGCCGCCTCCTGCTGGGCGGCCGACAGGTTGAAGGGGCCGCGGATCCGATTGAGGACATCGATGATCGGTTTCGGCCCGTAGCCCCAGCCGATGCGCAGACCGCCCAGCCCGTAGATCTTCGAAAAGGTCCGGGTCATTACCACGTTCGACCGCCGCCCGATCAGTTCCGCTCCGCCATCGAACCCTTCGACATATTCGGCGTAAGCGCCGTCAAGGACGAGGATCGCCTGTTTCGGCAGGCCCGCCGCCAGCCGCTCGACCTCGGCCGGGCCGATCATCGTGCCGGTCGGGTTGTTCGGATTGGCGATGAAGACGAGCTTGGTCTTCCGCCCGCAGGCGGCAAGGATCGCGTCGACATCTGTCGTCCGCTCCCGCTCCTTCACCGCCACAGGCGTCGCCCCGGCGGCAAGGGCCGAGATGCGGTACATGAGGAACCCGTGTTCGGTGAAGACCACCTCGTCGCGCGGTCCCGCATAGGCCTGGCAGAGGAAATGGATGATCTCGTCCGACCCGGTGCCGCAGATGATGCGTTCGGGATCGAGCCCATGCGCCTCGCCGATCGCCTCGCGGAGCGATCTGTGATCGGTGCCGGGATAGCGGTGCAGCTTGTGGACGGCGCGCTGAAAGGCTTCCTTGGCGCGGTCCGATGGGCCGAACGGATTTTCGTTCGAGGAAAGCTTGATCGCGTCCGACAGGCCCGCGACCTGCGCCGCACCGCCCTCGTAAAGCGCGATTTCCATGATCCCCGGCTGAGGACGGATCGGTTCGGACATCTGGCAGCGACTCCCGGCAATGCCCGGGCGTTGTAGCGACCGGTCGGGCGATAGGCTAGTGGCGTCTCGGTCAGAATTGGCAGCTCGGGGACTGTTTTTGACCGTTGGCCGGGCGAACCGTCGCCGCTTTTCACGGAAAGTGTAGCCACTTTGTCAAACGGAGAGACCAATGTTCATCGCCATCGTCGACTTCCAGACCCGTCCCGAAGATCAGCTAACCGCCCTTGCGGCCCTTGCCCACGAGGCAGAGACCGTGCGCAGCATGAAAGGATGCCGCCGCTTCCGCGCCCTCACCGTGTCCGGCCAGCCGGGCAGCATCTGCATCCAGCACGAATGGGACAGCGCGGAGGATTTCGCGAATTATGTCGCCTCGCCCTCCTTTACCGAAAGCGGCATTGCCCTGCGTCCGCTGATGGTCGGCGCGACCGAAAGTCGCCGGTTCACCGCGGACCTGCTTGAGACGGTCTGACATCCGCGCCATGCTGAACCGCATGTCAAAGCCCCGTGCCGATGCCATCGCCCAGGAGTTTCCCGCCGCGCCGCGCGAGCGGTTCGTGATGGACCGGCACTATCTGCTCTGCACCGTCAAAGGTGTGCTCAAGATGGAGGCAGAGGGCCGCGAATGGTCGCTCCCCCCCGCCCGCGCAGCCCTGATCCGCGCGGGCGTTCCGGTCGACTGCACGCTTCCCCAACCCGTCGCGGCTGCCTCGGTGCTCTTCGACGAGGGATTCATTCCCGCACCCGAACGCGGCCTTGCAGTCTTCGATCTGTCGCCGCTGGCGCGCAGCCTTGTGCGCGAAGCGCGGCGCCTCGGGGGCGCCGAGGGCCCGGGCGAAGGCTATGCGGGCGCGATCTTTTCTGCGCTTGGGGCGGTGGCGCTCGACCTCGCCCTGACCCCTTCCCCGGCCTGGATCAGCAGCCCACGGACACCGGCGCTCAGACGGGCGCTCGATCTGACTTCAGCGGCGCTCGAAGGACGGCCCAGCGCGACCGAGATCGCGGCAGCCGCCGGTCTGTCGCCGCGCAGCCTCGCCCGTCATTGTGCCGATGAACTTGGCCTGACGTGGCGCGCGGCACTGCGCAGGATCCGTATGATCCGCGCGATGGAACTTCTGGCATCCGAGCCGATGGGCGTGGCCGAGACCGCTTTCGCGACCGGATATGATTCCGTGTCGTCCTTTACCGAAGCCTTCCGCGATTTCGCGGGATGCTCGCCCCGCGTCTACCGCGCGCGCTTCGACGAGCTTGGGGACGCCTGACCGTAGGTCCAGTCGCTGACCGAAATGGAAAAGGCCGCCCAGTGGGCGGCCTTTCCGGAGTGCGTCGGTCCAGCGAAGGATCAGTTCTTCGCGTAGAATTCGACCACGAGGTTCGGTTCCATCTGCACCGGATAGGGCACGTCGCCCAGGCCCGGGGTGCGCACGAAGGTCGCGGTCATCTTGTGGTGGTCGGCTTCCAGATAATCCGGCACGTCACGCTCGACGAGCGCCACGGCTTCCAGAACGATCGCCAGCTGGCGCGACTTGTCGCGGACAGCGATCACGTCGCCTTCCTTCACCCGGTAGGAGGCGATGTTGACGCGGGTGCCGTTCACGGTCACATGGCCGTGGTTCACGAACTGGCGGGCGGCGAAAATGGTCGGCACGAACTTGGCGCGATAGACGACCGCGTCGAGACGGCGCTCCAGCAGGCCGATGAGGTTCGCACCGGTGTCGCCCTTGACCCGTTCGGCTTCGGCGTAGATGCGGCGGAACTGCTTTTCGGTCAGGTCGCCGTAATAGCCCTTCAGCTTCTGCTTGGCGCGGAGCTGGGTACCGAAATCGGAAAGCTTGCCCTTGCGGCGCTGGCCGTGCTGGCCGGGGCCATATTCGCGGCGGTTCACGGGGCTCTTCGGACGGCCCCAGATGTTTTCGCCCATGCGGCGGTCGATCTTGTACTTGGCAGAGGTGCGTTTGGTCACCGCTGATCTCCTTCTATGTGCCGCCCCCTGACGGAGGCTATGAAGGGCGTTGTCCTTTTCCCTCGCGGTTTCCCGGACGGGACGACAGGCTTCCCCTTGCGGGGTCCACCAACACCAATGAAAACCCCGGGCCTCTCGACCCGGGACGGCGGGCTTATAGAGGAGCGGCGGGCAGAGTCAATGCCCCTCCCCCGTGGATGGGCCGCGCTTCGCCCCCGGGCACCCGTTAGCCGCTTCTTAGCGTTTCTCGGGCAGATTTCTTACCGGGTACGAAAAGGGGTGCGATGATGGGTGAGGCGACGTTGGCCGCGCTTGAACGGTTTCTGGTCGAGGATGTGATCCTCACCCTCGGCAACCTTCGGGGCTGGATCGCCTGGCTGGCGGACCCCGCAACGCACCTCGACCGGGACATGCTGTCAACCTTCCTCGAGCGGCTCGATCACCAGCTGGAGCTTCTGCAGGACCGGGCGCGCGCCGTGTGCATCGGCCCGCAGGCGCCGGGTTCCGGCGTGACGCTCGACGGCCTTCTGCGCGACGCGCTCAACAGCGATTTGCCCGAAACGGCGCCTGCCTTCCGGTCGCGGCGCGCGGGGCTTGGCTGATCCGCCCCGGTTCAGGCAGCAATATCGCGCGGAGCGTACCGGTCGCTCTCTGCCTCAAGAAGTCCAAGCAGGTCCGCTGCCCGCCAGGGCTCCAGCTCTGGATAGAGAGCCGAGCGATCCGCGCCGCCGACCGATCCGCAGCGGATCATCGTGCCGGAATTGACGAAAATCGTCTCTTCGCGGTCAAAGCACAGGCTGACCATCTCGGTCGGCGCTTGCAACTGCACCCTTTGGATGCCGCGATAACCTACCAGCATATCCGCGCGCAGGACGACGGCCGCCGCGTCGAACAGCGCCTCGATCAGGGGTGCGGTGACCAGAAGGCGCTGGCCCGGCTTCAGCCAGACATCGCAGCAATTGTCGAGCGCACCGCCCGGAAAATGGATCAGCGACCGCCCGCCACCCGGCAACGCGGCCGCGTGTGTGACCGAGCGCAGCGGCACGAGGCCGCCTTCGTAGGTCGGAACGTTTGTACCCGACAAAAGCTCTCCCGCCGGGCGCCAGCCGTCGGCGGTCTCGACCAGCGTATCGGCGCGCAGGCCGGTACGGGCCGACCCGGGCGCTGCGACAAGCAGATCGGGGGTCAGCAGAAGCTTCGCGTCGGGACGGAAGCTCGAAGGCGACGGCATGAACATCGACGGTTCCTCTCGCAAGCCCCGGGCCGGTCTTGGCCGCATTAACCTGTGGGGCGGTATCCTGATGGCGCTCCGGGAATCCGCCATCATTTCGGCCCAGAACAGACAATTTTCCGGCACTTTTTCGCCGCCATCCTTAATCGGCCTCGGAAGACGCCTTTTGGCAACCAAACGCTCCCGGCTTAACCGAACCGTAACCAGAACTCTCTGCAAGCGTTTGAAAGAACTCTGTTTATCTGAGCTACGGACCGCTGAAAAACAGCCGTCAGCGCGACAGGTACGGATCGATTCGCGCTCCGACCGATTACGGAAACGCCCGCTTGGCGCGCCCAACGCCGATTTCTGCGCCGGTTGCGTTTTTCCTCTTGCAGGCGGCGGACGAAGACACTAAATCCCGCCGCACCCAAGGATGCGGGCGTAGCTCAGGGGTAGAGCATAACCTTGCCAAGGTTAGGGTCGGGCGTTCGAATCGCCTCGCCCGCTCCATTCAAAAGGGCACCGGAAACGGTGCCCTTTTGTGTTTTCCGGTCATACGGCCGACGCGGCTCGGACCTTGCGCCGCCGCAGCACGAAGAGTTCAAGGAGCGTGAGATTGACAAGCCAGCAGGCCCAGGCCGTGACATCGTAGGTCTCGGTCGAGGTCCAGCCGGCCGCCATCAACGGCGCCATGATTAGCCTGAGCGTGACTGAAGAGAAGGTCAGGGCAGCCGACCGCAGCATCCAGCACCGATGGCCGGCAAGATCGCCGCGCCGTGCGAGCCAGATCGCCCGGGCCGTCGCCCCGATCCAGCCCAGCGCCAACAGCGCGAAACCCGCCGCCGCCCAGAGGCTCCCACGGAACCAGGGCAACATGACCAGCGAGGCGACCCCACCAACCAGAACCGACAGCGCATAGAGATAGCCCAACCGCCGGTGCCAGCGGGGCCAGAGGCGCCGCAGACCGGCCGATGTCTGCAGGGGCGCAAGCGCAAGCGCCAGCGGGCCGAAGATCAGATGCGACAGGGCCGATGGTGCGTTCTCAGGGAAATAATAGGCCAGGTCCGGCATGCTCAGCGCCATCGGTTCGAGAAGCGCGCGGAAGGTCAGAAGGACCAGAAGAAGCGAAAGCGCCTGGTAGAGCCAGACGAGTATCATACGCATTTGCCGCCCCTTGACAGTGTAAAGTTACGCCACCATAAGAGCAATGTTGACGGCGTCAAGATGACCTGCGATGCCGTAAATATGAGTAGTAGGCCCAAATCCCCCCACCACCACGGCAACTTGCGCGTGGCCCTTGTCGATGCGGGCCTCGCCATCTTGTTGGAAGAGGGCCTGGGCGGGCTGACGCTCCGGCGCGCGGCGGCGCGGGCGGGCGTCAGCCACGCCGCCCCCGCCCATCATTTCGACGGACTCTCGGGCCTGATGACCGCGATTGCGACCCGGGCCTACGGGATGTTTGCCGACCGGCTCGCGGCCGGGCGCGACCTTCCGGCGAAGGGTGATGAAGAGCGCCTGCTGAACATCTGCCTCGCCTATCTCGATTTCTCGCGCGATCACGCCGGGCTGTTCGACCTGATGTTCGTCTCCCCCGGCCCCGACCGCGACGATCCGACGCTGAAGGCCGCCGGGGCCGAGGCCTATCAGATCCTGCGCGAGGGCTGCCGCCCGTTCGCCGCCGACGGCACTGCCGACCCGGTAGTCGAGATTGCCGTCTGGACCATGGTTCACGGCTATGCGCTCCTCGGCCTTTCGAGCCCGGAAAGCCCCAAGCGCCAGATCGTCGAAATCCCCCCCTTCGCTGCGCTTCTGCGCCGCCTTCTCAGTAGGCGCGACCACTCGAAGACCGACGGATAAACCTGCAACCCCGAAGAAATCCGATAGATCGACCGGGCGGCGCCTGCTAGATGGACACCTTCAAGCGACGCACCGCGATCGAGAATGCTTTTCATCGACAGGATGGAGCGTTAGGAGAGGTCCGAAAGGACCACCCATGCTCAAGATCCGCATCATTCCCTGCCTCGACGTGGCCGATGGTCGCGTGGTCAAGGGCGTGAATTTCGTTGACCTCGTGGATGCGGGCGACCCGGTCGAGGCGGCCAAGGCCTATGATGCGGCAGGCGCCGACGAGTTGTGCTTTCTCGACATCCACGCGACCCACGAGAACCGCGGCACGATGTTCGACCTCGTCACCCGTACGGCCGAACAATGCTACATCCCCCTGACCGTGGGCGGTGGCGTCCGTACGCATGAGGATGTCCGCGCCCTTCTCCTGGCCGGCGCCGACAAGGTCTCGTTCAACTCCGCCGCCGTGGCGAACCCCGACGTGGTGGCGGAGGCAGCGGACCGGTTCGGCTCGCAGTGCATCGTCGTCGCCATCGACGCGAAGACCGTGGAACCGGGCCGCTGGGAAATCTTCACCCATGGCGGGCGGAAAGCCACCGGCATCGACGCCGTCGAATTCGCCCGCACCGTCGCCGCGAAGGGCGCGGGCGAAATCCTCCTGACGTCAATGGACCGCGACGGCACGCGGGCAGGCTTCAACCTGCCCTTGACCCGCGCCATCGCCGATGCCGTCGACCTGCCGGTGATCGCCTCGGGCGGCGTCGGCACGCTCGACCACCTCGTCGAGGGCGTGACCGAGGGCCACGCGAGCGCCGTCCTCGCCGCGTCGATCTTCCATTTCGGCACCTACACGATCCGCGAAGCCAAGGACCACATGGCCCGCGCGGGCATTCCAATGAGGCTTTCATGACCGCGCTTGACCGTCTTGCCGCCACCATCGCGGCCCGCAAGGGCGCCGATCCCGAAAGTTCCTGGACGGCGAAGCTCCTCGCCAAAGGGCCGGAGAAATGCGCCGAGAAGTTCGGTGAAGAAGCCGTCGAGGCGGTGATCGAGGCGGTGAAGGGCGACCGCGACCGGCTGACCGCCGAGGCGGCGGATGTGCTTTACCACCTGCTCGTCATGCTTGCCGCGCGTGAGGTGACGCTTGCCGATGTTCTGGCGGAACTGGAGCGGCGCGAGGGCACGTCGGGGCTTGCCGAAAAGGCCTCCCGTGGCTGAGCCGCGCGAGGAGGCACGCAGTGCAACGACGAGCCCATCTCAGGCCAAGGCCTGCTCGATCCTTGGATAGCGCCGCCCAAGGCTGATCGCACGGAAAACGAACATCAGAAGCAGCGCCGCCCACAGGCCGTCATTGCCGAAAGCCATGGGCAGCAGCCAGAGTGCCGGGATGTAGAACACCGCCATCTCGATCATCGCCATCCGCATGTCGCGGCCGCGCGTCGCGCCGATGAAAATGCCGTCGAGCATCCAACAGGCAATGCCGACCACCGGCGACAAGGCCACCCAGAAAAGCCAGCCGCGCGCCGCGGCACGGACGTCCGGTTCGGTCGTCATCAGATCGATAATGGAAGGCCCCGCCAGCCAGAAGCCCAGCCCCAAGAGGATCGCGCCCCCTGCCCCCCATTGCGACGGCAGCCAGGCCGAGCGACGCAAGAGCGGCACCGACCGCGCGCCCACCGCCTGCCCGACCAAAGCCTCGGCGGCAAAGGCGAAGCCGTCGAGCGCATAAGCGGTAATTTCCAGGAACTGCAGAAGCACCTGATTGGCGGCGAGCGTCACGTCGCCAAACCGGGCGCCAAGGAAAACGAACGAGGTAAAAGCGCCCTGCAGGATGATCGAACGCAGCATGATATCGCCATTGACCGAGGCCATGCGGCGCAGTTTCGCTCTATCAAAGATCCGCGCCCGGTCTTTCAGCGCCGCTGCCGATAGCCCGTTCCGGCACAGGAACAGGCCAAGCGCCAGCCCCGTCCATTCGGCGATCAGCGTCGCGACCGCCACACCTTCCACCCCCCAGCCAAAGCCAAGGACGAACCAGAGATCCAGAAGAATGTTCAGCCCATTCATCCAGAACTGCAGCACCAGCACCGACCGCGTGCGTTCGGCCGCAATCAGCCAGCCGGTCACCGCATAGATCGCGATGGTCGCGGGGGCACCCCAGATGCGGATGGCAAGATAGTCCCGCGCCAGTGTTTCGACCTCGGCCGAAGCGGGTGCCACGTGAAAGGCCAGCGCGAAGACCGGCACCTGCAGCAGGACGAAGGCCGCGCCTGCTGCAAAGGCGATCATCAGCGCCCGGATCAGGATCGCGCCCTGTTCCTTGCGGTCGCCCGCGCCCAGCGCCTGCGCGGCCAGTCCGGTTGTGCCCATCCGCAGAAAGCCGAAGGCCCAATAGAAGGTGGCCAGCGCCACCGCGCCGATCCCCACCGCGCCGATCGGCGCGGCGAGGCCCATCTGGCCCACGACCCCTGTGTCGACGGCGCCCAGCAGCGGAACGGTCGCGTTCGACAGGACGATCGGCGCCGCGATCCTGAAGACGCGGGCGTGGGTGACGGGCTCGCTCACCTCAGGGCTCCGGGCGTTCAGGCATCAGGAAATGGCCCGTTGCCTGAGCGAAGAGCCGCGAGCGGTTGTCCTGCCACGCTTCGACATGAACTGAGGCATAGCGCCGCCCCGACCGGTTGACCCGCGCCCGCGCATAGGCGTCGCGTGGCAGGCCACTGCGCAGGTAATCAACCGTGAAATCGATGGTCTTCGGCAGCCGCGGCAGACCGCCGCCCGCCAGCCGCGCGGCATCGAGCGCGCCGCTTTCCAGATCTTCCCAGATCATCGTCCAGCTCAGTTCGACGATGGAGGCGACCTCGAGGAAAGCCGCCGTCACCCCGCCGTGCAGGGCGGGCAAAAGCGGATTACCGATATGGCTTTCATGGAACGGCAGGACGGCGGTCAGCTCGTCTCCGCGCCGGTCGAACTCGATACCGAGGAAGCGGATATAGGGCACGCCCTCGACCAGCGCTTTCAGCGCGGCGTCGCGGCGGCCCTTTACCAGATGGACGGGCTCGGGCGGCGGGCGGCGGCTCATTTGCCCGCCTCCCCTCGTTCGACCGTGAAAGCGCCGGTCGCCATGGCGACGATTCGCGCCTCGTCCTCGTCATGCGCGGTTGCGCGCACGAAGGCGACCGAGCGGGTGACATTGTAGCATTCCGCCCGCGCCGTAATCCTTTGGCCGGGCGTCGCGGACCGCATGTAGTCGATCCGCAGATCCAGCGTCGCCGTCCCGCGCGGCGCGGACGGATGGCTCATCACCGCCGTGCCGCAGCAGGTATCCATCAGCGCCGAAACCGCGCCGCCGTGAATGACCCGCGTCTCCGGATCGCCGATCAGCCGCTCGTCATAGGGCATCGAGATTGAGGCCGTCCCCGCCCCGATCGCATCGAGCTTCATGCCGAGCGCGCGGGCATGCGGCAGCGCCGCCACGAACTGGGCGCCGATCTTCAGCTTTTCGGTCTCGGTCATCACATCTCCGGCGTCAGAGGCCCCCGGCAGTTATTCGCGCTTGCAAAACCGCCCGCAAGCGCTATCTTTTGCAATTGAGAATTAGTCGCAAGAAAGCAAGATGTCCGATCTTAGCACCAGAGCCCCCGTCCCGACCGTCGCCGAGAAAACCCTGCGGGCCGCGAACCTGCGACCCGGCCGCCTGGCGACCGTCGCGCTTCTGGCGGCCCTCGCGCTTGCGCCGGGGCTTCTGGGCGAGGTCACGCGCGGCTTGATGGTCGATGCGTTCGTCCAGGTCTCGGTCTTCGTCGCAGCGACGCTCCTTCTCTTCTACGGCGCCGAAAAGCTTTTCGGCTTCGACCTGGGCGAGTCCATGGGTCGCGCGAAAGCGCTGCAGGTGCCGATGGCGGCCTTCCTCGGGGCGACGCCCGGCTGCGGCGGCGCGGTGGTGGTCGTGGCCGCCTATGCGTCAGGCAAGGTCTCGTTCGGCGCGGTCGTGGCGACATTGACCGCGACGATGGGCGACGCCGCCTTCCTGCTGATCGCCACGCGGCCCGATGCCGCGCTTGTCCTACTGCCCCTGCAGTTCGCGGTCGGGATCCTGACCGGCTGGCTCATCGACAGGTTCGTCACCGTCGACTACCGCCCGACCGGCGGCGCCTGCGAGATCGCACCGCGCATCGGCCAACCGCGCGCCCGCGACTGGGCCTATCTGGCCTTTGTCCTGCCCGGCCTTGTCGTCGGCGCCGCGCAGATCGGACAAGTCGAGATCGCCAGTTTCGGCCCGCTGCCAGTCGAATGGATCGCGCTTGCAGGCGTGGCGACCGGCCTTCTGATCTGGGCCTTCTCGCCGGTCAACGCCATGACCAACCCGGCCGACCGGCCGGTAACGCGCATGGCCGAGGAAACCGCCTTCATCTCGGTCTGGGTGATCGCCGCCTATCTGGCCTACGACTATCTCGCTCAGTTCGCGGGACTCGACCTCAAAGCCCTCTTCGCCGCCATAGCGCCGGTGCTGCCACTCGTGGGCGCGGCGATCGGCTTCATCCCCGGCTGCGGACCGCAGGTTCTGGTGGCAACGCTTTATGTCAACGGCGCGATCCCGTTCGCAGCCCTCGTCGCCAACGCCATCTCGAACGACGGCGACGCGCTTTTCCCCGCCATCGCGCTTGCCCCCCGCGCGGCGATCATGGCCACGGTCTTTTCCACCATCCCCGCGCTGATCGTCGCCTATGGATTGTATTTCTTCGCGCCGGGCTTTCTGAACTGAGTTGTCACCTCCCGTCTCTCGCCTTACCTTCACGGCAAGGAGGACGGCGATGACGGACCAGCCGATCAGCTTCAAGGACATGTGCCTGCGCTTCGACGTGACCGCGCGCACCTTGCGCTATTACGAATATATCGAACTTCTGGCCCCGATAAAGGAAGGCCGCTCTCGCTTCTACGGCCCGCGAGAAATCGCGCGGATGAAGCTCATCCTGCGCGGCCGCCGCTTCGGCTTCAGTCTTGAAGAGATTCGCCAGTGGCTTCTCCTCTACAACCAAAAGGGCACCCGAGAGCAGAATCTCGTCTGGGTCGAGCTTGCCGATCGGCAGCTGAAGGAACTGGAGAAGCAACGGGCCGAATTGGACGGGACCATCGCCGACCTGCGCGCCTTGAGAGATTCGAGCGCCGCGAATCTGGATGACTGACATCTTCCGCCGGGTCACCTGAGGCCCGGAAAATGCTTGACGCTAGGTCAAAAAATTTCCTCTGAAACGATCCTTTCGCAATGACGTTTCGTCAGAAAAATTCTTACGCGACGTCACGGTTACCTTAACGTCATCTTGGCTTGTACCATCCATATCCAATCGTCATCTGCTGTCTCTCTCTGAAACAGTCGAAAGGATATGAGACGTGAGTGAAGAGTTGATGGGCATCCGTGCCATGTGCGAGGCATTCGACGTCACGCCGCGCACGCTGCGCTTCTATGAGCAGAAAGAACTGTTGTTCCCGCTGCGCGAGGGCCAGAAACGGCTTTATAACCGGCGCGACCGCGCCCGGCTGAAACTGATCCTGCGTGGCAAGAAATATGGCGTGAGCCTCGAAGAAATTCGCCAGATCGTCGACCTCTACGACCATGATGGCGAGGGGCTGCAGATCACCAAAGCGATCGAGACCGCCCGCCGCCGCCTGGCGGAAATGATGGAGCAGCGCGCCGCGCTCGACGCCGTCATCAATGAACTGGCCGGCCATATCGCCGATGCCGAAAAGACCCTGGACCGGGTGGAAACCCAAGCCGCCTGATCCCGCGACCAGACCGAAGATCCCGGAGGACCGAATGACCCAATACAACGCCCCCACCCGCGACATGCAATTCCTGCTGCACGATGTGCTGGAGGTGACCAAGTCGGGCGTTCCGGGTCACGAGGAACTGGAGCCGGACTTCACCGGCGCCGTTCTGGAAGAGGCGGGCAAGATCGCCCGCGACGTCCTCCACCCGCTGAACGCCTCGGGCGATCAGGAAGGCTGCCGTCTGGAAAACGGCGTGGTCTACACGCCGAAGGGCTACAAGCAAGCTTTCCAGGCGATGAAAGAGGGCGGCTGGACCGCCCTTGATTGCGACCCCGCCTACGGCGGTCAGGGCATGGCTTACGTGCTCGCGACCGCCGTTGGCGAGATTTTCGTTTCCGCCAATATGGCCTTCAACATGTATCAGGGCCTGACGCATGGCGCCTATTCGGCGATCCATGCCCACGGGACCGAGGATCAAAAGGCCACCTACCTGCCGAAGATGGTCACCTGCGACTGGACCGGCACGATGAACCTGACCGAGCCGCACTGCGGCACAGACCTTGGTCAGCTTCGCACCAAGGCCGAACCGCAGGCGGACGGCAGCTACAAGATCACCGGCCAGAAGATCTTCATCTCGGCGGGCGATCACGACATGTCCGACAACGTCATCCACCTCGTGCTGGCGAAAGCCCCGGGAGGCGGCGAGGGGACGAAGGGCATCTCGCTCTTCATCGTGCCGAAATTCATGGTGAATGCGGATGGCTCGCTCGGGCCCCGCAACGCCGTCTCGGTCGGCAAGATCGAGGAAAAGATGGGCATCCACGGCAATGCGACCTGTGTGATGAACTATGACGGCGCGACCGGCTTTCTGCTGGGCGAGCTCCACAAGGGCATGCGCGCGATGTTCACCATGATGAACGAGGCGCGTCTGGGTGTGGGCCTGCAAGGCTATGCGGTCGCCGAGGCCGCCTATCAGAACGCGCTCGCCTATGCGAAGGACCGCCTGCAGGGCCGCGACGTGACCGGCGTCAAGAACCCGACCGGCCCGGCCGACCCGCTGATCGTCCATCCCGACATCCGCCGCGCGCTGATGGACCAGAAAAGCTTCGTCGAGGGCGCCCGTGCCTTCACCCTCTGGGGTGCCACGCTGATCGATCGCGCCCACCGCGAAAAGGACGCAGCCGCCGAAGGGCTGATCTCGCTTCTCACCCCGGTCATCAAGGGTTTCCAGACCGACAAGGGCTTCGACAGCGCCGTGCAGGCCCAGCAGATCTGGGGCGGCCATGGCTATATCGAGGAACAGGGCATGTCGCAGTTCGTCCGCGACGCCCGTATCGCGATGATCTACGAAGGCGCCAACGGCGTGCAGGCGCTTGATCTCGTCGGCCGCAAGCTGGCCGACGGCGGCGGCAAGCATGTGATGGCCTTCTTCGAACTGGTGAAGGGCTTCATCAAGGAAAACGAGGGGGATGCCGAACTGAAAGCGCAGTTCCTCGACCCGCTGAAAGCCGCCTCGAAAGACCTGCAGACCGCCGCGATGTTCTTCATGTCAGAGGCGACGAAGAACCCCAATGCCGCGCTCGCCGGTTCCTACGATTTCATGCATCTCTTCGGCCATGTCTGTTTCGGCTATATGTGGGCCCGCCAGGCCAAGGCCGCCCGCGCAGCGCTTGCCGCCGGAACCGG
Organism: Frigidibacter sp. RF13; assembly: GCF_026626305.1. Lineage (GTDB taxonomy): Bacteria > Pseudomonadota > Alphaproteobacteria > Rhodobacterales > Rhodobacteraceae > TMP-24. The sequence goes on from NZ_JAPNUE010000001.1 coordinate 951,519, forward strand.
CGACACGGCCTTCTACGAGACCAAGCTTGCCACCGGCCGCTACTATATGGCCCGCCAGCTGCCCGCGACGATGATGCATCTCGCCCGCATCCAGTCGGGCGCCGACCCAGTCATGACGCTCGCCGCCGAGGCGTTCTGAACAGGCTTTTCTGGGGCGGCGATCTACGCGATCGGAGGCGCTGCCCCAACCCCCGCACCAACGCCTTCATACCGCCCGCATCTGAAGGGAAATACGATCTTAAACCGCACTGCATTCCAGACAGACCTGTCATATAAGTCTTCTTGCTTATTTGTGGGATAGGACGAGGCGGGTCATGAAGATCGTTGTGCTTCCTGGCCTCGATGGCACCGGTCGTCTTGTCCAGAGCTTCGCCGATTACCTGCGGGCCGATCATGCCGTCGAGATTTTCTCCTACCCGGTCGACCTGGCGTCCTACGCCGAAATCGACGAATGGTTGGCGCCCCGCCTGCCGGAAGGTCCCTATCTGATCGTGGCGGAGTCCTTTTCCGGGCCGCTCGCGATCAAAATCGCCGCTCGTCGCCCCGCTGGACTCAGGGCGGTCGCCTTTGTCGCTACTTTCGCGCGCGCACCTGTCAGATTTCCGCCCCGCCTGATCAGAACTTTGAACCTGATCCCCGGATCTCTCCGAGTTCTGTCAAAGGTCGGTCAGACATTCACATTCGGTCTCAAGCGCTCTTGCGATGACGTCGCCAGCTATCAGGCCGCCCTGCGGCAAGTGCCGCCTGGAACTCTCGTGGAACGCCTCTGCGCCACTGCGAGCGTCGACGTCCGCAGGGAGCTTTCCAGAATCGCCGCGCCGTGCGCCTACCTGCGTGCGGCTCAGGATCGGCTGGTGCATCGCTCGGTTTCCGAAGACTTCTTGCCATATTGCGAGCGCGTCATCGCGGTAGATGCCCCACATTTCCTGTTGCTGACTAGGCCGAAGGAAGCGGCAGGACATGTTTCAGATTTTTTGAATGCGGTTGCTTGAACCGCCATGTCTGGCCAAATCTGTTGCAGCCTATTCGTCGGCATTGCTCCGCGCACAATGAATTGCACACAGGACACACCACCGGATATTGCGACGAGACATCAGTAATTATTGCGGCGCGTTCCAGACCAGTTGCTCCAGCATCGATCCGCGTGAACATTCCCATACCAAGATTTGATGTGCGCCCGCCCTGCCGCCGCGCCATATATCGGGGGGCAACAACAGGATCCGACCCATGACAGCGAAACTCCACTGCTTCGGCGAAAGCGGCAATGCCTACAAGGCGGCGCTGACACTTGAACTCTCGGGCTACGACTGGCAGCCCGTCTTCGTCGATTTCTTCAATGGCGCCACCCGCACCGAGGAATTCCGCAAGATCAACGTGATGGGCGAGGTCCCGGTCTTTCAAGAGGAAGGCACCACTCTCTCCCAGTCCGGTGCGATCATGTACCATGTCGTCAAGCGCACCGGCAGGTTCGGCGGCGCCCCGGGCGAAGAGGAAGAGGTCCTGCGCTGGATCCTGTGGGACAATCACAAGATGTCGAGCCAGGCGGGCATGACCCGGTTCCTGATGAACTTCCTGCCCGCCGACAAGTGCCCCGCAGAGGTCATCGCCTTCATGCAGGGCCGCCTCAAGGCCGCCTATAGCGCGCTCGACAGCCACCTCAAGGGCCGCGACTGGCTGGTGGGCAAAGGCCCGACAATTGCCGACTTCTCCTGCTGCGCCTATCTCTACTACCCCGAGCCCTTCGGCTTCGACCGCAAGGACTGGCCCCATATCGACGGTTGGCTCGACCGGATCGCCGCCCTGCCCGGCTGGAAACACCCTTATGACCTGATGCCCGGCAATCCGACCGAGCGAGCGCAGAAAAGCTGATATTGCGCCGCAGCGTCACGCGGGACAAAAGCTGACGCGCAGGTAAACTGCCCCGAAAGTTGTCCCCCGCATCATCGCGAATCGCGGTCGGACGCCCAAGGAGAGGACCGACGATGACCGAAGCCTATATTTACGACGCCGCCCGTACCCCCCGCGGCAAGGGCCGCCCCGACGGCGCGTTGCACGAGGTGACGGCGGTCGCCCTTTCGGCCCGGCTTCTGAACGCGGTGAAGGACCGGAACGGGCTGGAAGGCCACGTCATCGAGGATGTCATCTGGGGCAACGTCACCCAGGTCGCCGAACAGGGCGGCTGCCTTGCCCGCTCTGCCGTCCTCCTCTCTGACCTCGACGAACGCATCCCCGGCCTTGCCATCAACCGCTTCTGCGCGTCGGGCATGGAAGCCGTAAACATCGCCGCCAACCAGGTGCGCGGCGGGGCGGGCAATGCCTATATCGCGGGCGGGGTCGAGATGATGGGCCGCGTCGCCATGGGTTCCGATGGCGCCGCGATCGCCGTCGACCCCTCGCTCGCGATGAAGACCTATTTCGTACCGCAAGGCATTTCCGCCGACATCATCGCCACCGAGTACGGTTTTTCCCGCGATGACGCCGACGGGCTGGCCGTCGAAAGCCAGCGCCGCGCGGCGGCAGCCTGGGCCGAAAATCGCTTCGCGAAATCCATCGTCCCGGTCAAAGACCAGAACGGCCTGACCATCCTCGACCGCGACGAATATATGCGACCGGGCACCGACATGCAGACGCTCGGCCGCCTCGACGCCTCGTTCAAAGGCATGGGCGAGGTCATGCCGGGTTTCGACAAGCTCGCGCTGATGAAATACCCCCATCTCGAGCGTATCAACCACATCCACCATGCCGGTAACTCCAGCGGAATCGTCGACGGCGCGGCGGCGGTGCTGATCGGCAACGCCGAGTTCGGCAAGGCCCACGGCCTGAAGCCCCGCGCGAAGATTCGCGCCACCGCGAAGATCGGCACCGATCCCACCATCATGCTGACCGGCCCCGTCCCCGTGACTGAAAAGATCCTGAAGGACTCGGGCATGTCGATCAGCGACATTGACCTCTTCGAGGTCAACGAAGCCTTCGCCTCGGTCGTCCTGCGCTTCATGCAGGCCTTCGATGTGGATGCCTCGAAGGTCAACGTCAACGGCGGCTCGATCGCCATGGGCCACCCCCTTGGCGCCACCGGCGCGATGATCATCGGCACGCTTCTCGACGAGCTGGAGCGCACCGGCAAGGGCACCGGCCTCGCCACCCTCTGCGTGGCGTCCGGCATGGGCGCGGCCACGATCATCGAGCGGGTCTGACACTCGGCCCGGCTGCTGAAAAGATGCCTTGAGGAGGCGCGGATGCCCATCATCGACCAGACCATATGCCCGGTCAAAACCGGCTCGATCTATCCCGAACCCTATGCATCGATGATGCAGGGCCGCTCCTCGCTCCGCCTGGGCGAGGCGGGCGGGCTCAGCCAATATGGCGTCAACCTCGTGATGCTCGAACCCGGGGCACTTTCGTCCCTCCGCCACTGGCACCAGAACGAGGATGAATTCGTCATGGTGACCGAAGGCGAATGCACCCTCATCGACGATCAGGGCGAGCACATCATGCGCCCCGGCGACTGCGCGGCCTTCCCGGCCAATGACGGCAACGGCCACCATTTCGTCAACCGCACCGACAAGCCCGCCAAATTCCTCGTCGTCGGCACCAAGGCCCCGCGCGAAGTCGCGACCTATTCCGACGTCGACCTCCGCGTCGAGATCGAAGGTGGCAAGGCGCGCTTCACCTACCGCGATGGCAGCGACTGGACGGGGCCGCGATGATCCTGCGCAAGGGCACCGTCGCCACCGACACCGCGCCATCGAACTATCCCGCGCCCTATGCGCTGCCGGAAGGGCTGATGCGATGGCTGCCACTCTCCGACGCGGGCGGCCTGTCGCAGTTCGGCGCCGCCGTCGAAACCCTCGACCCCGGCGGCCAGTCGAGCCAGCGCCACTGGCACGAGGCCGAGGATGAATTCCTCTATGTCCTCGACGGCGAGCTGACGGTGGTCGAAAACGACGGCGACCATATCCTTACCCCCGGCGATGCGGCCTGCTGGCCTGCGGGCGTCGCCAACGGCCATTGCCTGATCAACCGATCGCAAAGGCCGGCCACTTATCTCATCGTAGGCACAAGGGCGAAGGATGACGCCGCCCACTACCCCGACATCAACCTACATTATTCCCGGAAGGATGGGCAGCGCAGCATGTCCCACAAGGACGGCACCCCCTACCCCGGCTGGCCCAAGGAGACCAACAGATGAGCGATTTCACCTATGCAATCGACGCCGACGGCGTCGCCACCATCACCTGGGACGTGAAGTCCAAGTCGATGAACGTCCTCAACCTCGAGGCGGCGGCGGACCTGAGCGCGCTCATCGACAAGGCCATCGCCGACGACGCGGTCAAGGGCGTGATCCTGACTTCTGGCAAGAAGGATTTCGCTGGCGGCATGGACCTCAACATCATCGCGAAGATGAAGGAAAGCGCCGGCGACAACCCGGCGCGCGGCCTCTTTGAAGGCATCATGAATTTCCACGCGCTCGAGCGGAAGATGGAACTGATGGGCCGCGACCTGAAGTCGGGCAAGGGCGGCAAGCCGATCGTCGCGGCCCTGCCCGGCACTGCGCTCGGCATCGGCCTCGAACTCCCCCTCTCCTGCCACCGCATCATCGCCGCCGATAACCCCAAGGCCAAGATCGGCCTGCCGGAGATTCTCGTCGGCATCTTCCCCGGCGCAGGCGGCACCACGCGCCTTGTCCGCAAGTTGGGCGCCATGGCCGCCTCGCCCTTCCTTCTGGAAGGCAAGCTCTCCGACCCCAAAGCTGCGAAGGCAGCAGGCATCATCGACGAGGTCGTGGCGCCCCAAGACCTCATGACCCGCGCCAAGGAATGGGTCCTGAATGCCAAGCCAGAGGATATGGTGAAGCCCTGGGACGCAAAGGGCTACAAGATGCCCGGCGGCGCGCCCTATCACCCGGCGGGCTTCATGACCTATGTCGGCGCCTCGGCCATGGTTCATGGCAAGACGCAAGGCGTCTATCCGGCGGCGAAGGCGCTCCTTTCGGCCGCCTACGAAGGCGCACTCGTCCCCTTCGACACCGCGCTGAAAATCGAGGCGCGCTGGTTCACCAACGTGCTGATGAACCCCTCCTCGTCCGCCATGATCCGTTCGCTCTTCATCAACAAGGAAGCGCTGGAGAAAGGCGCGAACCGCCCGAAGGTCGATGACCAGACCGTCCGCAAAGTAGGCGTCCTCGGCGCCGGCATGATGGGCGCGGGCATCGCCTATGTCTCGGCGCTGGCCGGAATCGAGGTCGTGCTGATCGACGCGGCCCAGGAGGCCGCCGATCGCGGCAAGGCCCATTCGGAAGGCATCCTCGACAAGGGCATGAAACGCGGCAAGGTCACGGCCGAGAAGAAGGCCGAAGTGCTGGGCCGGATCACCGCCACGACCGACTATGCGGCGCTCAAAGGCTGCGACCTGATCGTCGAAGCCGTCTTCGAAGCCATGAAGGTCAAGGCCGAGGTCACCGCCAAGGCCGAAGCCGCGATCCCGGAAACGGCGATCTTTGCCACCAACACCTCGACCCTGCCGATCTCTGATCTCGCCAAGGCGTCCAAACGCCCCGGCCAGTTCATCGGCATCCATTTCTTCTCGCCCGTCGACAAGATGATGCTCGTGGAGATCATCAAGGGGAAGGAAACCGGAGGCATCGCCGTCGCCAAGGCGCTCGACTTCGTGCGGCAGATCAGGAAAACCCCGATCGTCGTCAATGACGCGCGCTTCTTCTACGCCAACCGCTGCATCATCCCCTACATCAACGAAGGCATCCGCATGGTCGCCGAAGGGGTCGAACCGGCGCTGATCGAAAATGCGGCAAAACTCCTTGGCCTGCCGCTCGGGCCGCTGCAACTGGTCGACGAAACCTCGATCGACCTCGGCGTGAAGATCGCCAAGGCCACGAAGGCCGCGATGGGCGAAGCTTATCCCGACGGGGCGGTCGATCCGGTGCTTTTCGCGATGGCCGACAAGGGCCGGCTTGGCCGCAAGGCCAAGGCCGGCTTCTATGCCTATGATGACAAGGGCGAGCGCCAGGGCCTGTGGGACGGTCTTGACAGCCTCTGGCCGGTCGCCGCAAGCCAGCCCGACCTGACCGAGGTCCAGCACCGCCTGCTTCTGGTCCAGACGCTGGAGGCGGTGCGGGCGCTTGAGGATGGCGTTCTGGAAGACATCCGCGAAGGCGATGTAGGCGCCATCCTCGGCTGGGGCTACTGCCCCTGGTCGGGCGGGCCCTTCGGCTGGCTCGACATCGTGGGCGCCGCCCGCGCGGTCGAGATCTGCGACGGGCTGGAGGCGCGCCACAGCGCACGGTTCATGGCGCCGAAGCTTCTCATCGACATGGCGGCAAAGGGCGAAAGCTTCTACGGCGGCAAGGCGGCGAAGGCCGCCTGAGCGCGGCCTGCCCGGGCGGGCCTCCTCGAAGCACTTCGTGCGCTCGTCGGACCCGCCCGAGGCGTGCATGACATGCGCGACGAGGCGCCGCTTCGCGCAGGCGCCTCAGATGCGGCGCGTGAGCCCGCCATCGACGGTCAGATTCTGGCCGGTGATATAGCCAGCGCCATCCGAGAGAAGGAACGCGACGGTCGCCGCGACCTCCTCCGCCCGGCCATAGCGGCCCATCGGCACCATCTGCCGCCGTTCTTCGGTGCCGGGCAGGCTGTCGATCCAACCGGGCAGGACATTGTTCATCCGCACATTCTTCGCGGCATATTCGTCGCTGAAAATCTTGGTGAAGGCCGCTAGCCCCGCCCGCGCCACGGCCGAGGTCGGAAACATTGCCGAAGGTTCGAACGCCCAGGCGGTCGAGATATTGACGATCGCGCCGCCGCCCTGCGCCGCCATGACTGGCGCCACCAGCCGCGTGGCCCTGACCACGTTCAGGAAATAGACGTCGATCCCCCGGTGCCAGTCCTCATCGCTGATCTCTAGGATCGGGGCGCGCGGCCCGTGGCCAGCGGAATTCACCAGCCCGTCGATCCGGCCCCATCGCTTCATCGCCTGATCGACAAGCCGCGCCAGATCGTCTGAGGACTGGTTCGATCCGGTCACGCCCAGCCCGCCCAGTTCCTCGGCCAAAGCCTCGCCCTTGCCGGACGACGACAGGATCCCGACCTTCCAGCCCTGCCCGGCCAGATGGCGCGCCGCCGCCGCGCCCATGCCGGAGCCTCCGGCGGTGATGAGGGCAACCTTTGTGTCACTCATGGCAAACTCCTGCTTTCAAACATCAAAATCATAGCTGAACCGCGCAATATCCTCGGCGCAGATCGCGCCCAGCAAAGCTGCATCGCGGTCGGAATAGAAAGGCCGCCAGTCACGCGGCCGGGCGCTTTCGTTCACGCGCGGCAGGGGGGCGAGGCGAAAGCCCAGGTGCGCCTCGAACGGCGCCAGATCAGCGCCGATCTGTTCGAGGCGAAGGAAAAGCCCGGGCTGCTCCATTCCGGACCGGTCACGCAGCCAGGCCCCGTACGGCCAGCGGCGGAAACTCTCTGCGATCACCGGACGGTTCAGGAAGGCGCTGAAGTCGAGCGTCTGCGCCAGCCCCACGGCCGGATGATCGAAGCTCTGCAATTGCAGCCAATGGTAATAGCTCACCATCCGGTCCCACGGGTTGCGCACCAGCGTCACGATGAGAAGTCCCGGGTCCGCTACGCCTGCAAGCCCGTCGAGATCGGCGAGCGTGGAGTGCTTCCAAAGCCGCCCCGCCGTCTTGATCGCCTTCTGTCGCCCCGCCCGCGCCCGGCCCTTTGGCGTGTCGGAGATGATCACATCGTCCTTCATCGCACGCGCTTCCAGCGCCAAAGTCAGCGCCGTGCCGCCGGTCTTCGGCGCGTGGAGAAAGAGGAAACGGCGGCCGCGCGAGAAATACATGGGCCGAGCCTACCCCTCAGCGCGACCGCAGCGCAATGATCGCACCCGCGACAACGATCAGCCCCATGCCGCTGACCGCGGTCAGCGAAATCCCCTCGCCCCAGATCGCCCAGGTCCAGAGGGCGCTCATTGGCAGGATCGCATATTCGAAGACCGCGACCCGGCTCGCCTCGGCCACCTGATAGGCACGGATCATCAGGCCGACGCCCAGAAGCGAACCTGCTGCCTGAACGAAGGTCCAGAAAAGGAAGGGCCCGGACGGCCATACCGGCCCGCGCAGAACGAAACCTGCGGTGCCTTCCGGCACTGCCGGATGCAAGACAGAGAGGACGCCCATCCCGATCAGACCGAAGAATCCAAGGCCAAGGAAGAAACCCAGAAGCAGCGTCTCGGCCCTCTCGCCCTCGCACCATTCGCGGGTCGCGAGATTGCCCAGCGCGTAGAAGAACCCCGCGACGATGGGCAGGATCATCGCCGGGCTGACGGCCTTCAGACCGAACCCCAGAACCAGCATCACGCCCACGAACCCCACGATGACCGCCAGCACCCGGAACGGGCCTATCGGATGGCCATAGACGAACCGCGTGAGGATCAGGACGAAGATCGGCGCGGTGAAGAGGCCTGCCGCGACCTCGGCCACCGACAGGAAGGCGAGGCAGCCGAAATAGATCACCATCGCTATGGCATGAATGAGGCTGCGCGCCAGAACCGCGCGCAGGCGGCGCGGGGCGAGCGACAGGCCAAGCGGCCGGGCAAGCAGGAAGAGAAGCGCCGCCGCCATGACCGTGCGGGTGGCATGGAACTGCCAAAGCCCGCCCTCGGCGGCGATCACCCTGACCCAATTGTCGGTGAAGCCGATCAGGAAAGCATAGGTCAGGACCATCGCGGCGGCGCGCAGGGTCGGGTTTGCGGTAGGGCGGACAGTATCGGGGACGGTCATCGGGCCTCTCAGGTCGAATTTGGATATGCTAGCGGCCCGGCGCGCGTTACCCATGTCTGGAAACGACATGTGCGACGGGGAGGTACGCATGGGTTGGCTCAGGGACGAAACCGGTCTTGGCAGGAACGCGGCGAATTTCGTGCCGCTGACACCCCTCTCCTTCCTCCGGCGCGCGGCGGATGTTTTCGCCACTGATGCAGCGCTCGTCTATGGGAATGAGCGCTGGACCTATCGCGCCTTTCATGAACGGGTCAGCCGCCTCGCCTCGGCGCTCGACCGCGCGGGGGTCGCGCCCGGCGATGTGGTGGCAACGCTTCTGCCGAACGTGCCCGCCCAGGTCGAGGCGCATTTCGGCATTCCGGCCGCAGGCGCGGTGATCAATGCGATCAACACGCGGCTTGATGCCGACACCGTCGCCTATATCTTCGCCCACGGCGAAGCGAAGCTCGCGCTCGTCGACACGGCGCTTCTGCCGCTCGCCGAAGACGCCATCGCCCGAAACGCGGGCGCGGGTCCGAGGATCGTCGAAGTGCCAGACCGGGTCGCGGGGATCGAGCCAAGCGGGCGCTATCAGACCTACGAGGATCTGCTGGCGACCGGCGATGCCGACGCGCCCTGGAAAATGCCGCAGGACGAATGGGAAAGCCTCGCGCTCAATTATACCTCTGGCACCACCGGGCGGCCGAAAGGCGTGGTCTATCACCATCGCGGCGCCTATCTTCTTGGTATGGGCACGGCGGTCGCCTGGCAGATGGGGCTGAGGCCGGTCTATCTGACCATCGTGCCGCTCTTTCACTGCAACGGCTGGTGCCACAGCTGGACGATCCCGTCGCTCGGCGGCACGATCGTCTGCTGCCGCGACATCACAGCTGCCGCGATCTATCGCGCCATCGCCGAGGAAGGCGTGACCCATATGGGCGGGGCGCCGATCGTTCTGAACATGATCATCAATGCAAAACCGGAAGACCGGCGCGATTTTTCGCATATCGTTCAGACCTATACCGCCGGCGCGCCGCCGCCCGCCGCCACGCTTGCCGCCATTGAACCTTTGGGGTTTTCGGTGACGCAGGTCTATGGCCTGACCGAAACCTTTGGCCATGTCACCGAATGCCTCTGGCGGCCGGAGTGGGACGGGCTGCCCGAGGCGGACCGCGCGGCGATCAAGGCGCGGACCGGGGTCCTGATGCCCTTCATGGAAGACATAAACGTCCACAGCGATGCCTCCGCCCCTGTCGCCCGTGACGGCGCCGCGCTTGGCGAGATCGCCATACGCGGGAACGCGGTGATGAAGGGCTATTACAAGAACCCCGAGGCGACGGCTGAAGCCTTCAAGGGCGGCTGGTTCCGCTCGGGCGACATCGCCTTCCAGCATGAGGACGGCTATATCAAGATCACCGACCGGGCGAAGGACATCATCATTTCGGGCGGCGAGAATGTCTCGTCGGTCGAGGTCGAGGGCGCGCTGATGCACCATCCGGCCGTGTCGCTCTGCGCGGTCGTGGCGAAGCCGGACGACAGATGGGGCGAGGTGCCCTGTGCCTTCGTCGAGCTGAAACCCGGGCAGGAAGCAAGCGAGGAGGAGCTGATCGCCTTCGCGCGAACGCGGCTTGCGGGCTTCAAGACCCCGAAGAAAGTGGTGTTTCAGGAATTGCCCAAGACCTCGACCGGCAAGATCCAGAAATTCGAACTCCGCGCCCGGGCCAGGGAACTCTGACACAATGCAGGCGCCTCATCGAGCCCGGGCGGGCTCTCTTCGGCTGCAAGGGCTCGACGGGCGGCCCGGAATGATTGCCCGCCCTCCTCCGCTTCGCTAGACTGCGGGAAAACAGGCAAGAGCAGCATACCGCCCATGACGGCGCTCAGCGAATATCAGCGACTGGAATGCACCGGCCTCTGGCGGGAGCATGCGGCTGCCCAGAGGCGCGAGGTGATCGTCACCTTCGGCGATGCGACGCTGATGCTGAAGGAAGCGGCCTCTGATCGGGCGCTTGCCCATTGGTCGCTGCCCGCGCTGACCCGCGCCAATCCGGGAGAGATGCCCGCAATCTTTCGCCCCGACCCCGACGCAGAGGAGGAGTTGGAGATTGACGACGAGGTGATGATCGCCGCCATCGGAAAGGTCCACCGGCTGATCGAGGCCCGCCGCCCCCATCCCGGGCGCCTGCGCGGCGCGCTCGTCGCCTCGCTCCTCGCCGCCTTCCTCGGCGCGATGATCTTCTGGCTGCCGGGCGCCCTTATCGCCCATACCGCCAAGGTGCTGCCCGCGCCGGTCCGTGCCGCCGTCGGTCAGGCGATCCTGGCCGATGTCACGCGCCTGTCCGGTCCGCCCTGCGCAGAGCCCGAAGGGCTGGCCGCTGCCGATCTTCTGTCGAACCGCCTGCTCGGGCGCCCCGGCGCGCTGGTGATACTTCCCGAAGGGCTTCAGGGCGCGCTCCATCTGCCCGGCGGCCTCATCCTTGCCGGCCGTCCGCTCCTCGACAGCGGGGACGACCCGGCCCTGCTTGCCGGCCATATTCTTGCCGAGGAGCTTCGCGCCCGCCGCTCCGACGCGCTGACCGAAGCATTGTCCTACGCCGGCTTCCGCGCGACCTTCCACCTTCTGACCACTGGCGAAGTCCCGAGTGAGGCGTTCCACGGCTATGGCGAACGGCTCCTGAAAGCGCCGGTCGAGCCCGTGTCGGCAGATGATCTGACAGCGCAGGCCACGCGCCTCCACCTCGATCCCGCGCCCTATCTCACTGCAACCGGCGCCACCTCTGCCCCGGCAGGCGGTGACGCGGTCGAGCCGGTCATCACCGATACCGACTGGGTCGGCCTGCAGGGGATTTGCGGTTAGGGCCGGATGAACGCGCCGGGAAAACCTGCCTTCAGCCGCGCGCGCGCCGCCGCGGCCGCCGCTTCAGTTGCAAAAGGTCCCGCGAGAACGGCGGTCAACGCGCCGCCCCGCACCTTCTGCCGGGCCACCGGCAAATCCGCGCCCTTCACCGCCGTCGCGGCCGCCTCGGTATTCGCCGGATCGGCGAAGGCGCCAACCTGTACCCAAAGCGCCGCGCCGCCCACCGGTCGCTCTTCCAACGTTCCATCGCTCGACCAGACCAGCCGGTAACCGCCTGCACCCTGCGCCTTCGCGCGGGCAAGCGCGGCCGGATCGTCCGAAACGCCCGCAACCGCCAATCCCGGCACGCCCAACGCATTCACGCTCGCGGGGTCCAGCGCCCCACCGCCACAGCGGGTGATCCGCCGCCCGTCGCTAAGCCAGGCCCGCGCCCCTCCGCGCGGGCAAAGCCCATCGCCCGATGCCACGGCCTCTGTTCCGACGATCACCAGCGCCGGGCGCGCCCGGCGGGCCTTGGTCGCAGCCGGAGCTACCGCCTTCGGCGCAGGTTCGGGTGCAGGTGCCGCATCTGCCGCCACCTCGGCCACCGGCGCGGCTGTCGGCACCTCACCGCAAACCGGCTTGTTCGATTGATCCAGACGCGGCGCCCAGAGGACCGCGCCATTCACCACCGCGCGCTGGAAGAGGCAGCCCTTGCTGTCAGTATAGTCCCGCCCGGCATAATCGGCGGGCGGCGGCTCCGCCGGGCCACCCACCTGCCCGAAGCTGGGCTGACCGGCCAAGACCGCAAAAGACACCAGTACCGGAAGAACTCTCATCGCCTGCCCTGCCTCCACCCCGGGGTCAGATTGGCAAAGGCCAAGGCGCCGGTAAAGCCCCCACTCACTTCGTGCCAAACATCCGGTCGCCCGCGTCGCCAAGACCCGGCACGATATAGCCGTGATCGTTCAGATGGCTGTCGAGCGCTGCGGTGACGATCGGCACATCGGGATGGGCCTCTTTCATCCGCGCCACGCCCTCGGGCGCGGCCAGAAGGCACATGAAGCGGATGTTCTTCGCACCCGACTTCTTCAGAAGGTCGATGGCGGCGGCCGAGGAATTGCCCGTGGCCAGCATCGGATCGAGCGCAATGACCAGACGATCCTCCAGCCCCGAGGGCACCTTATAGTAATATTGCACCGGCTGCAGCGTCTCGGGGTCGCGGTAGAGACCCACGAACCCCACCCGCGCCGCCGGGATCAGCTCCAGCACCCCGTCCAGAAGCCCGTTGCCCGCGCGCAGGATCGAGATCAGCGCCAGCTTCTTGCCGTCGATCACCGGCGCGTCCATCTCGCAGAGCGGCGTCTCGATCCGCTTCGTCGTCATCTCCATCTCGCGGGTGATCTCATAGGCCAGAAGCTGGCTGATCTCGCGCAAGAGGCGGCGGAAGGAATTGGTCGATGTGTCCTTCTCGCGCATCAAGGTCAGCTTGTGCTGCACCAGCGGGTGTTTGACGACGGTCAGATGATCACGCACGGGCAGCCTCCAGCTTCTTGACGATCCGGTCCCTTGTATCGCCATCGCAGAAGGCCGCGTCAATCGAGGTGCGGGCGATTGCGTCGAATACGCCCTCGTCCCAGTCGAAAGCCTCGGCCAGCCTATCATATTCATTCTTCATCGTTGTGTGGAAGAAGGGCGGATCGTCGGTCGAGACCGTGACCTTCACGCCGCGCTCGCGCAGCCGGTGGATCGGATGGTCGCGCCAGGTCCTGTAGACGCCAAGCGCCACGTTCGAGCCCGGGCAAACCTCCAGCACCACTCCCTTTTCGGCAATCTCCTCGACCAGCGCCAGATCCTCGATCGCGCGGACGCCATGGCCGATCCGTTCGACGCCCAGATCGCGGATCGCGTCGCGCACGCTCTCAGGCCCGCCCCATTCGCCCGCGTGCGCCGTCAGGCGCAGACCCGCTTCACGCGCTGCATCAAAAGACCAGGCGAAGTCCTTGGGTTTTCCCATTTTTTCGTCACCGGCCAGACCGAAGCCGACGATCCAGTCGCCGGCAGTTTCGGCGGCACACAGTGCAGTTTCGCGCGCCTTCTCCGGCCCGAAATGGCGGATCGCGGTTACGATGCCCCTGAGCGTGATCCCGTCGCGCCTTTCGGCCAGATCGGCAGCGTCGCGGATCGCGGCCAGATAGTCCTTCCAGGCTTCCACGTCCCGCCCGCCGCAGAAATCGGGGCTGAGGAAGGTTTCGGAATAGACGACGCCCGAGGCCGCGCTTTCCTCCAGAACGGCAAGCGTCAGACGATGGTAATCCTCGGGGCTCTTCAAGGTTTCGGTGGCCGCCTCATAGACCTTCAGGAAATGCCAGAAGTCGCGGTAGGCATAGTGGCCGCGCTCGTCGAAGATGCCCGACAGGTCCATCGACTTTTCCTTCGCCAGCCCCCGGATGAAGGCAGGCGGTGCCGCGCCTTCCAGATGCAGGTGAAGTTCGACCTTGGGCAGAGTGGAGGTCATGTTCGGAGTTCCTTTCGGGACGGATGCCATACGCGTGCAGGACGGGTGCGGGACGCGGGCGGCACGGAGTTCTTTGGCCTAGAGGAAGCTCTTCCCAGGCCCGTGCGACGGCACACCAAGATGCGCCGCGACCGAGGCCGCCACATCGACGAAGCTGACATGGCCGATTTCTTTCAGCCCGTAGCCATGACCGATGACCGGCACCCGCTCGCGCGTATGGTCGGTGCCGGTCCAGGTCGGGTCATTGCCGTGATCGGCCGTGAAAAGCGCAAGATCGCCGGGGCGGAGAACGGCCAGAAAGTCGCCCACGCGGGCATCGAACCATTCAAGCGCCCGGGCATAGCCCGAAACATCGCGGGGGTGGCCGAACAGGCTGTCGAACTCGACGAAGTTCGCAAATGTTAAGGAACCCTCCTCGGCATCCCTCGCACAATCCATCAGATGTTCGAAAAGTGCAATATCCGCGCCCTTCTTCACGTCGTCGATCCCGCGCATCGAGAAGATGTCGCCGATCTTGCCGATCGCATGAACCTTGCGGCCCGCGCCCTGCACCCAGCGCAGAAGCGTCGGCGCGGGCGGGGCTATGGCGTAGTCGTGGCGGTTGGTCGTGCGCTTGAAGTTTCCCGGCTCGCCGACGAAAGGCCGGGCGATCACCCGGCCCACTTTCATCGCATGGAGACGCGGCGCGATGTCCTCGCAAAGCTTCAATAACCGGTCGAGCCCAAAGGTCTCCTCATGACAGGCGATCTGAAAGACGCTGTCGGCAGAGGTGTAGCAGATCGGCCAACCGGTCCGCATGTGCTCGGCGCAATGCGCCTCGATGATCGGCACGCCCGAGGCATGGCAGTTGCCCAAGGTCCCCCCGGCGCCGCATAGCCGCGCGACCTCGTCCATCAGATCCTGCGGGAAGGCGGGCTGGGCGTCGGGAAAATAGTGCCAGTCCCACGGCACCGGCACACCTGCCAATTCCCAATGGCCCGAGGGCGTGTCCTTGCCATTCGACACTTCGGTCGCAGCCCCCCAAAGGCCCTGCGGGCTGTGGCGCAGGCCCGGCATCGCCTCACCCGACGCCAAAGCCACAGCAGCCGACAGGCCCAGCCGGTCGAGGTTCGGCATGTGCAAGGGGCCGCTCCGCCCCTCTTCCGCCCGGCCCGCCGCGCAGGCCTGGGCAATATGGGCGAGCGTATTGGCGCCCGTATCCGGCAC
Organism: Frigidibacter sp. RF13; assembly: GCF_026626305.1. Classification (GTDB taxonomy): domain Bacteria; phylum Pseudomonadota; class Alphaproteobacteria; order Rhodobacterales; family Rhodobacteraceae; genus TMP-24. Next base: position 966,855 of record NZ_JAPNUE010000001.1, read on the forward strand.
CTTGCCGTTGAAGAAGTTGCCCGCGTCCGGCGCGCCGCCCGCGCCGACGGAATCCATCACGATCAGGAAGGCGCGTCCCATCAGGCGATCCTTTCGATGATCAATTCCGGCTCGTCCGGCGCCTCGGGCGCGATCCGGTAGGCGGCGAGCACCTCGGCCACCGCGCGATCCGCATCTGCATCCGACGCTGCGTGAACCAAAGCGAAGGCCTCGCCCGCCGCCACCGGTTCGCCAATTGGCGCAAGGTCCGACAGCCCGACCGCCGGATTGATCCGGTCGCCGCCCTTGAGCCGACCGCCGCCGAGATGAACCACCGCATGGCCAAGCGCCTCGCCATCGATGGCGGCGATGAAGCCGCCTTCAGGCGCCTTCACCTCGCGCACCACCGCTGCTGCGGGCAGGCGGTCGGGATAGTGTTCCACGAAATCATGCGGCCCACCCAGCGCCGCGACCATCTGGCCAAAAATCTCCGCGGCGCGACCGGAATCGAGCGCCTCGGCAATCTGGTCCTCGCCTTCCAGCGCATCCTCGGCAAGGCCAGCGAGCACCAGGGCCTCGCCGCCAAGCGCCACCGTCGTGTCCCACAAGGGCTGGCTGATCGCCTGGCCGGTCAGCGTTTCCATCACCTCGATCACCTCAAGCGCATTGCCTGCCGCCGCAGCCAGAGGCTGCGACATATCGGTGATCAGCGCGGACGTCTTGCAGCCCGCGCCATTCGCCGTATCGACGAGCGAACGCGCGAGCGCCCGGGCCCGATCAAGCGTCTTCATGAAGGCGCCGGAGCCGACTTTCACATCCAGAACAAGGGCTTCCAGCCCGGCCGCCAGTTTCTTCGACAGGATCGAGGCGGTGATAAGGTCGATAGACTCCACCGTCCCCGTCACATCGCGGATCGCGTATAGCCGCCGGTCGGCGGGGGCGATATCGGCGTTCGCCCCGACGATCGCGCAGCCGACCTCGCGCAGGATGCGGGTCAGCGCGTCGGACGATTGGTCGACCTTGTAGCCCGGGATCGCCTCCAGCTTGTCGAGCGTGCCGCCGGTATGGCCAAGGCCGCGGCCCGAGATCATCGGTACATAGGCGCCGCAGGCCGCTAGCGCCGGGGCGAGGAGAAGCGATGTTACGTCACCGATGCCGCCGGTCGAGTGCTTGTCGACGATGGGCCCCGGCATGTCCCACTGCAGAACCTGGCCGCTGTCGCGCATGGCGAGCGTCCAGCCGACGCGTTCCTCGACCGGCAGTCCGTTAAGGAAAACCGCCATGGCGAAGGCGCCTGCCTGCGCATCGGTGACCTCGCCCGAGGCAAGCCCGTCGGCGAACCAGCGCGCGGCGTCTGCAGGCAGGCCGCCGCCGTCGCGCACGCGGGCAATGATCTGACGCGCGTCCATCTCAGACCCTTTCCATATGGCTGGCATCGAAGGACCCCGGCAGAAGCGCCCCGATCGTCGTCGAAAGGCGGGCGCCATCCGTCGTCGCGAGCGTCACCGGAACCTCGCCCGCGCCGAATTCCGCGAGCTTCTGTCGGCAGCCGCCGCAGGGCGGCACCGGCGCGGGGCTGTCGGCGATGACGGCGACCTCGGTCAGCCGCTTTTCCCCGGCCGCAACCATCGCGGCGATGGCGCCCGCCTCGGCGCAGGTGCCTTCCGGATAGGCGACATTCTCGACATTGCAGCCGACATAGACCGTGCCGGAGGCCGCCCGCACCGCCGCGCCGACCTTGAAACGGCTGTAGGGGGCATGGGCGTTCTCTCGCACGGCGCGCGCCGCCGCGACCAGATCATCCTCGGTCATTCCTGCCTCCCATTTTTTACCATCCGGTCTAATTACGTCACCGTTAGCGCGAACGCAACGGCGTAGTCCGGGGTGCTTTGCGCCCCCCGGAGCCTCCGCAGGATATTTGAGCCACAGTGAAAGGGATAGAGGTCAGGCGCGCAGGGTGGAAAATGCGCCGGGCAGGGAAACTTCCAGAAGCTCGAAATCGTCCGACGGCTCGGCCCATTCGGTCACCATGCCGGGCGGGGTGACGAACGCGTCACCGCGCACCAGACGGTAGGGCTCCTTGCCCTCGCCCTTCAGGGTCATTTCGCCCGCCATCACGAAGCCGAAAAGAATGTCGCTGTCATGGCGGGTGGGCGCGGACGGGCCCTCGCCCTTGCGCACCACCTGAACGCCCGCGACGCCCTTGGTATTTGCGTTGATCGTCGTGTCGCGGCAGATATAGCCCGGCTGGCGGAACGGGGCCCATGCGGCGCCTTTCGCCAGATTATGGACGAAGCGCTGGCCGTCCCATTCCCGATCGGGGCGGTCATGCGGGGTCGGCAGCTCCATCTCATGGTCGATCTCGGTGACATGTTCGGCCGGCACGCCGATCTCGATCACCTCGATATCCTCGCCCGCCTCCATCACCCGGTGGCGGATCTGCGGCGGCTGGATGAAACAATCGCCGCGCGTCAGGCGGCGCATCCCGCCCTGATCCTCGTAAAGCACATCGACCCAGCCGTTCACGCAGAAAATGAGCTGAAAGCCCACCTTGTGGTAATGAACCATGTCCGGAACCTTGCCGTCCGGCACGCGGATGTGGCTCGCGATGATCGCGCCGCCGAGGCGCGAGGGCACCAGATCGCGGTAGGCCATCCCGGCGCGGCCGATCACCCAGGGCGCCTGATCGGCGAGGCGGCGGACAACGAAGGCATGTTCGGTGGCGGGCAGCACGAGCGGCGGGTTCAGTTCATGGAGCGTGACGAGCGTGCCGCCGGGCGAGGTCAGTTCTGTCTTGCCCTCTGCCAGCGTCAGATAATCGTCGGTCAGGATGCGAAGCTGACCGGGCGCGGCCTTCAGCTGGGCATCGAGCCTGAGGCGCAGGCCATGGCCGGAAAGGACAACCACCGCCGGATTGTCGGCCGGGTAGATCATGTCGAGCCGGAAACCCAACTCCTTGGTGAAGAAGCCGAGATCCTTGGTCAGGGCCGTGGTCGGCAAAAGCACTTCGGCGCGCATGTCGCTCATCTTTGTCTCCTCCGGAGCTGCCGGTATTCTTCAAGTTCAAAATAACTTTTCAAGGAAATTCTTGTATGGCGATTGTATCTGTCGGAAAGTCAGGGAACTTGCGCGACTCTGTAAATAGTTTAATATTAAACAAATCAGGCGGGAGGCGGATTTGGACGAGACACGGCAAGACAGCGCGCGGCAGGCGGCGCTTGATTATCACGAGTTTCCGAAGCCCGGCAAACTGGAGATCCGCCCGACGAAGCCGATGGCGAACGGCCGTGACCTGAGCCGCGCCTACAGCCCCGGCGTGGCCGAAGCCTGCCTGGAGATCAAGGCCGATCCCGCCAGTGCCAGCCGCTATACCGCCCGAGGCAATCTGGTTGCCGTCGTGTCGAACGGCACCGCCGTGCTGGGCCTTGGCAATATCGGCGCGCTGGCGTCGAAGCCGGTGATGGAAGGCAAGGCGGTGCTTTTCAAGAAATTCGCCAATATCGACTGTTTCGACATCGAGCTGAACGAGCCCGACCCCGAGAAACTCGCCGATATCGTCTGCGCGCTGGAGCCGACCTTCGGCGCGATCAACCTCGAAGACATCAAGGCTCCCGACTGTTTCATCGTCGAGAAATTGTGCCGCGAGCGGATGAACATCCCGGTCTTCCATGACGACCAGCATGGCACGGCGATTGTGGTCGGCGCGGCGGCCACCAATGCGCTGCATGTCGCGGGCAAGCGGTTCGACGAGATAAAGGTCGTGTCTACGGGCGGGGGCGCTGCCGGCATCGCCTGCCTCAACATGCTCCTGAAACTCGGCGTCCGGCGCGAGAATGTCTGGCTCTGCGATCTCGCTGGCCTCGTCTACAAGGGCCGGGCCGAGCAGATGACGCCGCAGAAGGACGCGTATGCGCAGGGCACGGCGCCTGCGACGCTCGATCAGGTGATCGTGGGCGCGGACCTGTTCCTTGGCCTCTCCGGTCCGGGCGTGCTGACGCAGGAGATGGTGCAGAAGATGGCGCCGCGCCCGATCGTCTTCGCGCTGGCAAATCCCACGCCGGAGATTCTGCCCGACGAGGTGCGCGCCGTGGCGCCTGACGCGATCATCGCTACGGGGCGCAGCGATTTTCCTAATCAGGTCAACAACGTCCTCTGCTTTCCCTTCATCTTCCGCGGCGCGCTCGATGTGGGCGCGACCACGATCAACGACGAGATGGAGCTGGCCTGTATCGACGGGATCGCGGCCTTGGCCCGCGCCACGACCAGCGCCGAGGCGGCGGCCGCCTACCGGGGCGAGAAGCTGACCTTCGGGCCGGACTACCTGATCCCCAAACCCTTCGACCCCCGCCTGATCGGTGTGGTGGCAAGCGCGGTGGCGAAGGCGGCGATGGAAACCGGCGTCGCGATGCGCCCCATTGTCGACCTGCCCGCCTACAAGCAGAAGCTCGATGGGTCCGTGTACAAATCCGCCCTGATCATGCGCCCGGTGTTCGAGGCGGCCCGGCAGGCGGCGCGGCGGATCATCTTCGCCGAGGGCGAGGATGAGCGGGTGCTGAGATGCGCGAACGCGATGCTTGAGGAGATGACCGACAGCCCGGTACTGATCGGCCGCCCCGAGGTGATCGAACGGCGCTGCGAACGCGCGGGCCTGCCGATCCGCCCGGGCCGCGATTTCGAGATCGTGAACCCCGAAAACGACCCGCGCTACCGCGATTATTGGGAAACCTATCATGCGCTGATGGAACGGCGCGGCGTGACGCCCGATATCGCACGCGCCGTGATGCGCACCAACACGACCGCAATCGGCGCCATCGCCGTCCATCGCGGCGAGGCCGACAGCCTGATCTGCGGCACTTTCGGCCAGTATCTCTGGCATCTGAACTATGTGAACCAGATCCTAGGCCGCGACGGGCTCTGCCCTCACGGTGCGTTGTCGTTGATGATCCAGGAGGATGGGCCACTTTTCGTCGGAGACACCCATGTGAATGCGGTGCCGACGCCCGAGGAGATCGCTCGCGCCGCCATCGGCGCAGCACGTCACGCCCGCCGCTTCGGTGTGGTGCCCAAGGTCGCGATCTGCTCCCATTCGAACTTCGGCAATCTCGATACCGATTCCGGCCGCCGCACCCGCGGCGCGATGGAGATACTGGCCGCGAAGGGCGTCGATTTCGCCCATGACGGCGAAATGTCGGTTGACGCGGCACTCGACCCCGAACTGCGGGCGCGGATCTTCCCGAACGGGCGGTTCGACGGTGCTGCCAACATCCTGATCTTCGCCTTCACCGATGCGGCCAATACCGCGCGCAATGTGCTGAAGATGCGTGCAGGCGGGCTGGAGGTCGGGCCGATCCTGATGGGGATGGGCAACAAGGCGCATATCGTCACGCCGTCGATCACGGCGCGCGGGCTTCTGAACATGTCGGCCATCGCCGGAACGCCCGTGACCGTCTACAGCTAGGTAAAGGCGATTCTGCAGAGGTGTGGCTGGTATTTGCAAACCTGCCACACAATGCCCGTCCCTTTGCTGATACGCAGAGGATTTGCAAAAATTTGCCGGGGCAAGTTGTCTATTTTTGCAAATATCATGACAGCGACATTTCCTGCGACCGCTAACGCGATTGATCGCCCCCATCCCCTGCCCTAGGCTCCCGCCCGAGCTTTGGAGGAGGCGACAGATGGCGACGGCGGGGAGCTACCGGGAGATCTATGACGGCTGGCGGAAGGACCCGGACGGGTTCTGGATGGGCGCGGCCGAGGCCATCGACTGGATCAAACCGCCGTCGAAGGCGCTGAGCGCCGAAAAGGCGCCGCTCTACGAATGGTTCAAGGATGCCGAGGTCAACGCCTGCTGGAATGCCGTCGACCGCCATGTCGAGGCAGGCCATGGCGAACGGATCGCCATCATCCACGACAGCCCGATCACCCGCGCAATCCGCAAGATCACTTATGCGGAGCTCAGAAATCGGGTGGCGACGCTTGCGGGCGCGCTGCGTGCCAAGGGGGTAGAGAAGGGCGACCGGGTCATCATCTACATGCCGATGGTGCCCGAGGCGCTTGAGGCGATGCTGGCCTGCGCGCGGCTTGGCGCGATCCATTCGGTGGTGTTCGGCGGCTTTGCCGCGAACGAACTGGCTGTGCGTATCGACGACGCCAAGCCCAAGGCGATCATTGCCGCCTCCTGCGGTCTCGAACCGGGGCGCGTGGTTCATTACAAACCCCTCCTTGATGCTGCCATCGACCAGGCCAGCCACAAGCCCAGCTTCTGCGTGATCCTCCAGCGAGAGCAGGAAGTGGCGAAGCTGACCGAGGGCCGCGACTATGCCTGGCATTCCTTCCAGTACGGCGTAGAGCCCGCGGACTGTGTTCCGGTTTCGGGCGATCACCCGGCCTATATCCTCTACACCTCCGGCACCACCGGCCAGCCGAAGGGCGTAGTCCGCCCGACGGCAGGGCATCTGGTGGCGTTGAACTGGACGATGGGCAAGATCTACAAGGTGGGCGCGGGCGATGTGTTCTGGGCGGCCTCGGACGTGGGCTGGGTCGTCGGTCACAGCTATATCTGCTACGGCCCCCTGATCGCGGGCTGCACCACCATCGTTTTCGAGGGCAAGCCGGTCGGCACGCCCGACGCAGGCACCTTCTGGCGGGTGATCCAGGACCATGGCGTGAAAAGCTTCTTCACCGCGCCGACCGCTTTCCGCGCCATCAAGCGAGAGGATCCGCAGGGCGAGTTGATCAAGGATTACGACATATCGAGCCTCGAGGCGCTGTTCCTGGCGGGCGAACGGGCCGACCCCGACACGATCATGTGGGCCCAGCGCCATCTGAAAGTGCCGGTCATCGACCACTGGTGGCAGACTGAGACCGGCTGGGCCATCGCCGCCAATCCGATCGGGATCGAGGAACTGCCGGTCAAGATCGGCTCGCCTTCCGTTCCGATGCCCGGCTACGATGTCCAGGTGCTGGACGAGGGCGGCCATCCGGTCGCGCCCGGCACACTGGGTGCCATAGCGGTGAAACTGCCCCTGCCGCCCGGCACGCTGCCAACCCTTTGGAATGCCGAGGAAAGATTCAAGAAAAGTTACCTCAACCACTTCCCCGGCTATTATGAGACGGGCGATGCGGGCTATATCGACGAGGATGGCTATCTCTACATCATGGCGCGCACCGACGATGTGATCAATGTCGCGGGCCACCGTCTGTCGACCGGCGCGATGGAGGAGGTTCTGGCCTCGCACGCTGATGTCGCCGAATGCGCGGTGATCGGGGTTGCGGACGATCTGAAGGGGCAGATGCCCTTGGGGTTCCTCTGCCTCAACAAGGGCACCAACCGGCCGCATGGCGAGATCGTGAAGGAATGCGTGGGGCTGGTGCGCGACAAGATTGGCCCGGTCGCGGCCTTCAAGACCGCTTGTGTCGTTGACCGGCTGCCGAAGACCAGGTCGGGCAAGATCCTGCGCGGGACGATGGTGAAGATCGCCGACGGCGAGGCCTACAAGATGCCCGCCACGATCGACGATCCGGCCATCCTCGACGAGATCACAGAGGCGCTGAAAGCGCTCGGCTATCCGCGGGGTTAGGCACCGGCGGCTATCTGCGCGAGAGGCCGAAGGTCACGGCCTTTCGTTGCTGCCCTAAGGTCATGACGATTCAGACAAGTTGGCGCGGGGCGATTCGTCACGTAGATATGTTGCATTATGCAACCTTGGCTTGAATTGCCCTTGTCCCCTGGCATTCGGGTCCACGCAAGTGGCCGGACATGACATTTGACCGTACCATACTTCTGATCGAGAACACCGTATCGCTGCAGGTCACCTATGCCTCGGTCCTGCGGCAGCATGGCTATCGGGTGATTACAGCGGGAACCGCAGAGGCGGGGCTTGCCGCCTTGCGCGAGACCGCACCACAGGCTGTCATCGTCGACCTCGCTCTGCCCGACCGCGACGGGATTGAACTCATGGCCGATATCCTGACCGAACGCCCCGGGTTGCCGGTCATCGTCATCACGGCAAACGGCCCGACGAGCACGGCGGTCGAGGCGATGCGGGCCGGCGCGCATGACTTTCTGGTCAAGCCGTTCGACGAGCAGAGATTCCTTAACGCCGTCGGCAATGCGATCGCGGCGGCCGAGGCAACCTTGGCCAGCGCCGAAGCGCCAGACCGCACGGCACCCTCCCCAGGCGATTTCGTCGGATCATCGGCCACGATGACGCAGGTCTACGCCCGCATCCGCTCGGTCGCCCGGTCGATGGCGCCGGTCTTCATCACCGGCGAAAGCGGCACCGGCAAGGAGCTGTGCGCCGAGGCGATCCACCGCCTGTCGAGCCGCGCGACGAAGCCCTTTGTCATCTTGTCTTGCGGCACGATTCCATCGGATCAGCTGGAATCAGAGCTTTTCGGCCATATGAAAGGCTCGTTCCCCGGCGCCATCGCCGAGCGGACCGGCGCAGCGGCGGCGGCCGATGGTGGCACGCTCTTTCTTGACGAGATCTGTGAACTTGACCCGTCTGTCCAGGCGAAGCTTCTGAAATTCGTCCAGACCTCGACCATCCAGCCGGTCGGGTCGAACCGACCGCGCAAGGTCAATGTCCGCATCATCTGCGCCACCAACCGCGATCCGGCGCAGGCGATCCGCATGGGGCAGCTCAGGCAGGACCTCTACTACCGCCTGCATGTCGTGCCGCTGCATATGCCGCCCCTGCGTGATCGGGGCGCCGACGTGATCGAGATTGCCGAACAGGCGCTTGCCCGGATGTCCGAGGAAGAGGGGCGCCGTTTCCGTGGCCTCAGCGACGAGGCGGCGGCACTCTTCCGCTTCTACGCCTGGCCCGGCAATGTGCGCGAGCTTCTGAATGTCATCCGTCAGGTGGTGGTGATGCATGACGGGCGCGAAGTGACGCCCGCGATGCTGCCCCCGGAACTGACCGAGGCGCCGGTCAAGCCGAACCTCGCAGGTGCGCCGCGCCCGGTCGCCAGCAAGGTCGAAATCGGCGCGATCCTGGGCCGTCCGCTGGCTGAGGCCGAACGGATGATCATCGAGGCGACGATTGCCATGCATGGCGGTTCGATCACCCGCGCGGCGCGGGTGCTGGAGGTGGCGCCCTCGACGCTTTACCGCAAGATCGAAGCCTGGCAGGCGAAAACCGGCGGAGCCAAGGACAGCGAGGAGGGCTGATAGCCCCGCTCAGATGAACTGCTCGCGCGTCAGCCGTTCTTCCAGCCCGTGACCGGGATCGAAGAGGATGCGGTGACGGATCGTGGCATCCGAACATATCTCGACACTCAGCACATCGCGCACAGAGGACCGGCTGTCGGCGTCCGCCATTACCGGCCGCTTCGCGGCTTCGAGTACGTCGAACCGCACCAGCGCCGCCTTCGGCAGGATGGCGCCGCGCCAGCGCCTTGGCCGGAAGGCGGCCATGGCGGTCAGCGCCAGCACGTCCGATCCGATCGGCAGGATCGGGCCGTGGGCGGAATAATTGTAGGCGGTCGATCCGGCAGGCGTCGAAAGAAGCGCGCCGTCGCAGACCAGCTCCTCCATCCTGACCCTTCCATCGACGCTGATCCTCAGCTTCGCCGCCTGCGGCCCGGCGCGCAGAAGCGCCACCTCGTTGATCGCGAGCGCCTCATGCGCCGCACCATCGGCGTCGATAACCCGCATGCGCAAAGGGGCAATCTCGGTTTCCTCAGCCGCCGCCAGCCGCTCGAACAGCCCGTCTTCGGCATATTCGTTCATGAGAAAGCCGATGGTCCCGCAATTCATGCCATAGACCGGCAGATCGCGCGCCTCGGTCGCATGGAGCGTCTGCAGCATGAACCCGTCTCCGCCAAGCGCGACGATGGCGTCCGCCTGTTCCAGCGCCACTGATCCATAGCGCGCGGTCAGCCGCTCTAGCGCATCGCGCGCGGCCTCCGCCTCGCTTGCCAGAAAAGTGATACGCTGCGACCTCTTCACATCTTCCGCTCCGCTTCCACATCGGCATTGATCACCGTTAAGGACGCCTGCGCAACCCCGCAGTCGCCCCCCGTCTGAAAGGAACGCCCGATGACGCCCAGCCGCCGCACCTTCCTGACCGGTCTTCTGGCCAGCCCCGCGCTTATGCGCCTCGGGCCTGCCTTCGCGTCAGAGGGGCGGGCGCTGACCATGCCCGCGATCGACGAAGGAACGGTGACGGCGGGCGCGCTGTCCTTCGACCTCGGGCTGCAGTCGGGCGAGATGGAGTTCCTGGCAGGCAGGGCGACGCCGACGATCGGCATCAACGGCCCCTACCTCGGCCCGATCCTGCGGGCGCGGGCGGGCGAGGCCCTGTCGCTCAGGGTCCGGAACGGCCTTGAGGAAGCGTCATCGCTGCACTGGCACGGGCTGCATCTGCCCGCCGCGATGGACGGCGGCCCGCATCAGCCGATCGCGCCGGGCGCCAGTTGGACGGCCGAATTTCCGCTCAAGCAGAAGGCCGGGACCTTCTGGTTCCATTCGCACCAGCATGGCCGGACCGCGGCGCAGGTCTGGTCGGGGCTCGCGGGCGTGATCCGGGTCGAAGATGAAGAGGAGGGGGCGCTGCCCCTGCCCCGCACGCACGGCGAAGATGATTTCACCCTTGTCCTGCAGGACCGGCGTTTTGGCGCGGACGGTGCCATGACCTATGCGCCCGACATGCATGACCTGATGGCAGGCAAGGTCGGCGATGTGATGCTGGTGAACGGTCAGGTGGGGGCCCATCTGCCGGTCGCCGCGCCGCTCGCGCGGCTGAGGGTCCTGAACGGCGCCAATGGCTCGATCTACCGGCTGCATTTTGCGGGCGACGTGCCCTTCGTGCAGATAGCCTCTGACGGCGGGCTCCTCGAAGCCCCGGTCATGCTGACCGAGGCACTCGTCGCGCCGGGCGAAAGGGTGGAACTTCTGGTCGATCTGAGCGCAGGGGCGCCCCTGATGCTGCGCGCCGAGGTTTTTGGCGCCGAGGCGCCCTTTGCCGGATCGAACGGCGTGCGTGACGTGATCGAGATCCGCCCCGACCGCGCGCGGTCTGCCCCGCCCGCCCTGCCCGACCGGCTCGCCAGCCTGCCGCCCGTCCCGGCGGCCACCGGCGCGACGCGGACCTTCAAGCTCGGCATGACCGGCGAGGGCCTGATGGGCACGCCGGTGATCGACGGCATTCCGTTCGACCATGGGCGGATAGATTTCACCGTGCCGCTCGGCGCGGTCGAGACCTGGATCTTCGAGAACACATCCCAGATGCTGCATCCAATGCATGTGCACGATGTGCAGTTCCGCATCGTCTCTCGCAACGGCCAGCCGCCCGCGCCGCGCGAGGCGGGGCTGAAGGACGTGGTCCTCACCCAGCCCGGCGAACGGGTCGAACTTCGGATGGAGTTCACCGACTACGCCGACCCGGTCAGCCCCTACATGATGCACTGCCATATCCTCGAGCATGAGGATCAGGGCATGATGAAGCAGTTCACTGTGGTCTGAACACCGCCCGGCGGCAAAGGGTAGCGGTAACGTTCGCCCCGTGATGCGGGAAGGTCGGAATCCGCCTTTCTCGCAGGGGGAAGCTCGGCTACAACCCCGCCCGAACCGGACCGCGAGGAGACCAGCATGACCGCCCAAAAAGGCTTTTTCACCGAGCATCTTGCGTCGAGCGACCCCGAGCTCTGGAGCTCGATCACCAATGAACTCGGCCGCCAGCGCGACGAGATCGAGCTGATCGCCTCGGAAAACATCGTGTCGCTGGCGGTCCTCGAGGCCCAAGGCTCGGTGATGACCAACAAATATGCCGAGGGCTACCCGGGCAAGCGCTATTACGGCGGCTGCCAGTATGTCGACGTGGCCGAAACGCTGGCCATTGAACGCGCGAAGGAACTCTTCGGCTGCAAGTTCGCGAACGTCCAGCCGAATTCCGGGTCGCAGATGAACCAGGCGGTGTTCCTGGCGCTTCTGAAGCCCGGCGATACGTTCATGGGGCTTGACCTCAACTCCGGCGGCCACCTGACCCACGGCTCGCCCGTCAACATGTCGGGCAAATGGTTCAACGTCGTCTCCTATGGCGTCCGCCAGCAGGACCAGCGGCTGGATATGGAAGATGTCCGCCAGAAGGCGCTGGAACATCGGCCGAAACTGATCATCGCGGGCGGCACCGCTTACAGCCGCGAATGGGACTGGGCGGCCTTCCGCGCCATCGCCGACGAGATCGGCGCCTATCTGCATGTCGACATGGCCCATATCGCGGGGCTTGTCGCGGGCGGCGTCCATGCCTCGCCCGTCCCGCATGCCCATGTCTGCACCACCACGACCCACAAGTCGCTGCGCGGCCCCCGTGGTGGCATGATCCTGACCAATGACGAAGAGATCGCGAAGAAGATCAATTCTGCCGTCTTCCCCGGCCTGCAGGGCGGCCCGCTGATGCATGTGATCGCCGCAAAGGCCGTGGCCTTCGGCGAGGCGCTGCGGCCCGAATTCAAGGCCTATGCGGCGCAGGTCAAGAAAAACGCCGCCGCCATGGCGGACGAGCTGATGAAGGGCGGGATCAACATCGTCTCGGGCGGCACCGACAACCACCTCTGCTTGGCCGACCTGCGGCCCAAGAAGGTGACCGGTAAGGCGACCGAGGCCGCGCTTGGCCGTGCCCACATCACCTGCAACAAGAACGGCGTGCCGTTCGACCCCGAAAAGCCGTTCGTGACCAGCGGAATCCGTCTCGGCGCGCCCGCCGGCACCACCCGCGGCTTCGGCGAGGCCGAATTCCGCCAGATCGCCCGCTGGATCGTCGAGGTCGTCGATGGCCTTGCCGCGAACGGCGAGGAAGGCAACGGCGCGGTCGAGGCCAAGGTCAAGGGCGAAGTCGCGGCCCTTTGCGCCAAATTCCCGATGTACCCGACACTCTGAGCCGGAACATTTTTGACTTAGAAGGGCCTCCGAATTTCCGGAGGCCTTTTCTATGCCTCTTTCGCGCTCTGCTGCAGCCCGGCGAAAGTCATGAGCGAAGCCGAGAAATCCTTAAGGCCCTGAAATAGCAATCGATGTTTGCAGGCTGCGTGCAGCTCTGAGTGCAATTTACATCATCCGCCCGAATGAATTGAAGGCAGCTTTCTGCCAGAAGATATGGCAGATCAGGGTCCATCATCTCGACAAAAAAGGCACAGCGGTGGCATTGGTTAACCGCAGTTGCAACCCCTCGATAAGCGCCGTTAGTGCCGTCAGCAAACTGATGCTTTGCAGGAGGTCCCACTGGGAGTAGCTTATGGGGAAACAGTTCGCGAAGGTCAGGGCGGACTCCACCTTGTCTTCTCCAAAGATGGTTTCCGGCTGTTGGGAACAAAGGAGCTGTTTCAAATGACATCGTCACTTCTGGAATCACGCGTTGTTCTTGGAATGATGCTGGTAGCGTTTACGAGTGGAGCTCAGCCTGCCTCAGCAGAGGGCGATCTGAGCAAAGGAAAGACATTGGCTCGAAGCTCGGCTTGCATCCAGTGCCATGGCGACGACGGAAATGCGCGCTCCACTTCGTTCCAGCCGATACCGATGCTCGCAGGGCAACCCGCAGAGTATTTGGTAGCACAGATGAAGGCATTTGCTGACGGCACCCGAATGAGTTCGACCAAGAATGTCGAGCTTATGGTGCAGGCGCTCGGCAGGCTCAGCGAAAGCGATTTCCAGGACATTGCAGCCTATTTCGAAGCGCAGAAGCGGTACTAAGTTCCAAATGTCGACGTAGTAGCCCGTCATGCCTTGCAGCGGCATGTCCATCGGTGCGCAACCCACCAGCATTGACTAGATTCTGACCAATCGTCCAAGATCGCGCCGCAAGGAGAGCACCATGCCCCGCGATCCGCGTTTCGATATCCTGTTTCAGCCCCTGAAGATCGGCCCCGTCACCGCGCCGAACCGGTTCTGGCAGGTGCCGCATTGCACCGGTATGGGCTTTGCGCTGCCCGCTACACTCGCCGCCATGCGCGGGGTGAAGGCCGAGGGTGGGTGGGGCGTGGTGAACACGGAATACTGCTCGATACACCCGAGTTCGGACGACACGCCTGCGCCCTACGCCTCGCTTTGGGACGAGGGCGACATCGCCAATATGGCGGCAATGGCCGAGGCGGTGCACGCCCACGGCGCGCTGGCGGGCGTCGAGCTGTGGCACGGCGGCTGGCGGGCGGGCAATATCCTCAGCCGCGAGGCACCGTTGGGCCCGGAAAGCATGCTGGCCGAGACCGTTCCCTGGCAGAGCCAGCGGATGGATAGGCAGGATATCAGGGCCTTGCGCGATTGGCACCGGGCAGCGGCACTGCGTGCGAAGGCGGCCGATTTCGACGTGGTCTATGTCTATGCCGCCCATACCTACCTTCTGACCCAGTTCCTCGACCCGTCCACCAACCCGCGCGCCGACGAATACGGCGGCTCATTCGCCGCCCGGTCGCGGCTAATTCGCGAACTGGTCGAAGAGACGCGCGAGGTGGTGGGCGACCGCTGCGCGGTGGCCATCCGCATCGAAGTGACGGATGAGGACGGATCGGGTGGAGAGGAACGCGCCCGCGTGCTGGCCGACCTCGCGCCCTTGGTCGATGTCTTCGACGTGACGATCCCCGATTACGGCACCGAAATGGGCCCCTCGCGCTTCGTCAAGGAAGCGGCGCTGGAGGGTCACATCGCCCATGTCCGTGCCGCGACCGGGAAGCCGGTGGTCGCCGTCGGACGGTTCACCAGCCCCGAGACCATGTTGTCCCAAGTCCGGCGCGGTATCCTTGATTTCATCGGCGCCGCCCGCCCCTCGATCGCCGATCCCTTCCTGCCCGCGAAGATCCGCGAGGGGCGGTTTGAGGACATCCGCGAGTGTATCGGCTGCAATATCTGTTACGCCCATGACGGGCTCGGCGCGCCGATCCGCTGCACCCAGAACCCGACGATGGGCGAGGAATGGCGGCGCGGCTGGCACCCCGAACGGGTGCCCGCTCTGAAACGGTCCGACGACCCCGTCCTGATCGTCGGCGCTGGCCCCGCCGGGCTGGAGGCGGCACTGACGCTCGGGCGGCGCGGGGCGACGGTCATGCTGGCCGAGGCATCCGAGGAACCGGGCGGACGGGTCAACCGCGAGGCGCGTCTGCCGGGCCTGTCGGAATGGGCGCGGGTGCGTGACTGGCGGCTGTCGCAACTGCGCCAGATGGCCAATGTCAGTCTCTATCCCGCCAGTCCGATGTCGGCCGAGGATGTGCTGGCAACCGAGGCGCCGCATGTGATGGTGGCGACCGGCAGCCTCTGGCGGGCCGACGGGCGCGGGCGCAGCCATCCAAGGCCGGTTCCGACTTTCGCCGATCCGCGCACTATTACGCCTGACCGGTTGCTCGAAGGGGAAAGACCGGCAAACGGGCCGGTGGTGATCTTCGATGACGAGGGCTATCATATCGGCGCTGGCCTCGCCGACCTGCTCGCGGGCGAAGAGCATGAGGTGACCTATGTCACGCCCTTCGGCACGGTCGCCGACTGGACAGGCTACACCGTCGAACAGGCCCGCCTGCAGGCCCGGCTGATCGAGCGCGGCGTGCGGATCGTCACCTCGCATATAGTCACAGCCCTCGCGCCCAGTGCGGCGCACCTCTCCTGCGCCTACTCGGCCCGCGAATGCCGGGTGCCCTGCGGCGCCTTCGTCCCCGTGACCTCGCGCGAGCCTCAGGACAGTCTCTGGCAGGCGCTCAAGGACCGGGGCCTTGCCACGCTCACCCGCATCGGAGATGCCCGGGCACCGGGCCTGATCGCCCACGCTGTCCACGACGGCCACCGTTTCGCGCGCGAATTCCTGACGCCGGAGGCGCAGGCAGTGCGCCGTGAGCGGGTCATTCTCGGCGGCTGAGGCTGCGCGCTGGACCAGCCGCCGATCCCGTGCCAGAAGGCGATTGAGGATCGAGGAAGAGTGCATGCACCGTACCACCGACCGGATCGAGCGCGCGCTCGGCGACTGGGCCCGCGCCCGCCTGCCTTTCGCGCTCGCGGAATTCGTGATGTTCGGGTTGAAACAGGCCTGGGCCTGCCTCTTCGGCGGACTGCTGCTGGCGGCGCTGCTGATCACCAGGGCCATGTGGCAGGCGGACTGGCCGATCGCCCGCTATGATGCGCTTTTCCTTTTCGCGGTCGCTGTGCAGGCGCTGTTCCTCTGGGCGCGGCTTGAGACCTGGGCGGAGGCGCGGGTGATCCTGCTCTTCCATCTCACCGGCACGGTGATGGAATGGTTCAAGGTGGGTGCGGGCTCCTGGGCCTACCCGGAGCCCGGGCTCTTCAAGATCCTCGACGTGCCGCTCTTTTCCGGCTTCATGTATGCGTCCGTCGGCAGTTACATGGCCCGCGTTATTCGCCTCTTCGACATGCGCTTTGCGCCCTATCCGCCTTTCTGGACGACGGTGGTTCTGGCCCTCGCCATCTATGCGAATTTCTTCGCCCACCATTTTCTGCCGGACATGCGGCTTGGCCTCTTCGCCGCCACGATCCTGCTTTATGCGCGCACCCGCATCTGGTTCCGCATCGCTCGGCACGACTACTGGATGCCGCTGCCCCTTGCTGCGTTCCTCACCAGCGGCTTCCTGTGGCTGGCCGAGAATATCGGCACACAGACCGGAACCTGGCTTTATGGCGGCCAGCACGCTGGCCAGATGGTGAGCCTTGCCAAGATGGGCTCCTGGTACCTTCTGCTCTACGTCAGTTTCGTGACCGTGACGCTCGTGGTACGCGACCCGCTCAAAGAAAGCCGCGCCAGGCGAGAGTCGCGGCCAGCGCCACAAGCGTGACAAAAAGGCCCGTGGCGATCGCGGTGGTCATCTGCCACAGCAGAGCCCGACGGCGTGCGCCCGCGCCGAGCGGCTTGAGATAGCGCACGCAGGCGTCATAGGCCTCGGCCGCTTCCTCCGGATCGACCTGCATCTGCAGGCGCGGTATCGTCGCCATCTCGGCCTGCCGGGCCAGCGCCTCGGCCGCCGCCAGCACCTTGCGCGGCAGATGCCGCCCGCCACGGCGGAGCTTGGCCGCAAGCCCCTCGCCCTTTACCCTGAGCCGCGCCTCCATCAGTTCGGCCACGCGGTCGGCCATCTGCTGGACTGAGATCGACATGTCGTTTACCCCCGGACAGGCAGGTTAAGACCGAATCCCCAGCAGGGGGAAGGGGGGATTGTCCGCGATGCTGAACCGGATCGAGGCTGGAAACGATGGCGCCTTTCCGCCCCTGTTGATCGTGCATGGGCTTTTTGGTTCGGCGCGGAACTGGGGGGCGATCCAGAAGCGGATGGCAGCGGACCGCCGGGTGGTGGCAGTCGATCAGCGCAATCATGGCGAAAGTTTCCGGGCGGCGACGCAGAGCTATCATGACATGGCGGATGATATTGCCGAAGTCATTGAAAGCGAAGGCAGATCCATGGATGTCGTCGGGCATTCCATGGGGGGAAAGGCCGCGATGATGCTGGCGCTGACGCGGCCGGAACTGGTGTACCGGCTGGTCGTGGCCGACATTGCGCCGGTGGCTTACGGCCATTCTAACCGGCATCTTGTCCATGCGATGCAGGCGCTGGACCTTGAGGGATTAACGGCGCGTAGCGAGGCCGACCGGCGGCTTCAGACTTCGGTAACCGATCCGGGGACGCGGGCATTCCTGCTGCAATCCCTTGATCTTAAAGAGGAACCTCCACGCTGGAGGCTGAACCTGCCGGTCCTTGACGCCGAGATGGACAAGATCGTCGGCTGGCCGGAGGGGGTGAGCGGTACATATGACGGGCCAGTCATGTTTCTGTCGGGGGCTGCATCTGACTACATGCGGCCAGAGTACCGGGCGGGGATTAAGAAGCTGTTTCCGAGCGCGGTGATGGCCAAGATTCCGGGTGCCGGGCACTGGCTGCATGCCGAAAAGCCGCGGGAATTCGAGGCGGCTCTCAGGGCTTTTCTGAAGTGATCTCAGCAGGTTAGGCGGAACTTTGCCTCGCCCGTATCCCCCGGCAGACCGGTGACCATCGATCCGGGAACCACGCGGCAGCCGGTCGCCTCCTCGACCGCCGCCTCCATCAGCTGCGGCACGGGGGCGCGTTCGGCGCGGGTCAGATAGCCGAGGCGCACGACCTCTGCACAGCTATCCTTTTGAAAAACCACGAAATCCACCCCGCCCTTCGTCACCTCATGCCGGGTGGCACCGAAGAATTGCGGGGCCGGGGAGGCGCCGCAGGCGGCAAGGAAAAGGGGCAGGATCAGCAGACGCATGGTGCCAGAGTGACGGGTCATGGTTAACGGACCCTTAAGAAAATCGGGTGCCAGCCTCCGTCCCGCATCCGTCCCGCAGGCGTATGGCATCCGTCCCGACAGCATCTGGCGGCGGCGCAAGGAACGGGTAAGGCCTGCGGCCCCGGCACTGGCGGCGGGGCCGCCGCCGACCGCAAGAGCTGGGTGACGGACAAAGATGTGGGGGGCAAAGGCCCCTGCCCCGCAGGATATGGTTGAACGCAGGGCCGATCCGCGCTATGGATCGGGCACAGGTGCTACGGACGCGGAAAGTATCCCTGACGGGAACGGGACCCCCAGCGATGGCGGGTCCCGTTTCTTTTGGTGGGAGAATCAGAAAAGGCGCCAGGTGCTCGGACGCGGTCCTTGCATGGGTCTTGCGACCCCCCTGACGCCTTCCTGATGGGTCCGCCCGTTGCCGGGTTTCCCGCATCTGGGATTCATGAGAACCCCTGCCACGTCAGGTCCGAAAACCCTTCGCAGCCGCATCGCCCTTTTCCCCGCCGATCCTTGGGGTCATGAGACCCTTTGCACCTGCGCTCGTCCGTTCGCTTTCGGGGGTCCGACCCGGGCTTGCACCCGACCTTCCCACCCGCACGCGCCCCGGAGGCCGTTGCGCCCGTCCGGTGTCTTGCGATCCGGTGCGGTAAGGAAAGGGTCGGGTCTAAAGGGTGAGTCGCGCAAGGAAAAATCGCGGGGCCGGGCAAGATTCCGGGGGATAAGATGTTGATTTTCCTTGTGGATATCCTGTGGAGAACCAGATTACCGATTGGATTCGGCCCAGTTATGAGGCGACGTGAAGGTATCGCGCCGACTGCGCAGTCAAGCGCAGACTGCGGCTGGTGTCCCCTCCCTCCACCACTGAGAGAGGGGAACGCCGGTTGGTCAAGGGCGCGTCCGCGCCTCGTTCGGTGACTAGTTGGGCGCCTTGTATTTGGCGGCGATGCCGGCAGCCGCTTTCTGGGCGGCAAGGAATTCCTTGGAGGTGAAGGCCTGCACCGTCTTCAACCCCGATACCGCACCTGACGCGCCGGTGACCATCAGCGACGCCAGCAGTCCGGCCAGGTCGTCGCTCTGCGCGACCACCATGAAATCTGTGTCGCCGGTCGTCACATAGAAGCTTTCCAGCTTGCCCCCGCCCCCGGCGATGAGGGCCGAAACCGCCTTTTCCCGATCGCTCGGCTTGGCGATCATGCCCTTCATGGCGGCGGGCGTATAGCTGCCGGTGATGATATAGCGTGCCATTGCAGTATCCCCCTTTGGGCCACGGACCGCCCCCGGACACAGCGCCCGGGTTGTCATCGGTCCTGTGACGCGAGGGCAGGATAGCACAGATTGGGCGTGGCGTGTGACGTAAGGTAAGGGGCGCCGAGGACCGGCAGGGAACGCGCCAGTGGCACGTTACCCGGTCCGATTGGCCCTGACGCGAGGAAGGGCCAAGGGGGTATCCGCGCAGCCGGACGATTGGGGCACGGACGGCGCCACCCGGCCGCGCCACGGGCGCGGCGTTCTTCGGGGAAACGTGCCACTGGCACGTTTCTAACCCCTCATCACCCCTGGCGGGTGCGCGTGCGCCCGCCGCCCGGAGGGCGGGCGCCGGCCGTGCTTCAGGAGCACGGCCGGGATGGCGGAGGCCGGTCACGGGTTGCGCGGTGCGCTGGCCCCGCGCTTTGGGAGTGTGGGTGGGTGAATCCCACCGTTGGCGACGGGATGATGGAGAATGGTGGGTTAGCACCCACCCTACGCTCGCTGACATCGACATTGGCGAAAGTTGCAACAAGCGTGGGATGACAACCCTCTACGCTCGCCACGATAGCTTCATATCATCCCTGAATGCCACGGCCTACTTCTGCCGACCGGCTGCTTGAGGTCTTTAGGGAAGCATTTCTTGTTCGCTTCCAAAACCTCCCAGAGGTGATCTGGCACCCCAAAAGACGCGTGTATCTGCGAGACATGTTGTCCGGGTTTTGCAAGCAGCTTTACAAAACCGCGGTTATACAAAGATGCAGCTAAATCTCCGTCAATGTGAGCCGTAAAGGTTTTCTGACTGTTATGAAGCAGGTAACCAAGTATTCTCTTCTCGCGATCGGTGAGGAACGGCAAATACGCCGCCAGCTCATCCTTCTGATTTTGCAATTTCTTTTGCTGATCGCGCTCGGCGACCGCCTTGCGCCTCTTTTCCGCGAGAACACCAGCCCCTTGTTCAGCGGCGCCAAACAATGCAAGGAACCCAGTCACCAATACCGCAAGCGGAAGGCCATACACAATCAGAGGCATGTCTATCGCTGGCAACACGCCGAACTTGATAAGTGCCCAAAAAGCCGCGAGTGAAAGAGACAGTGCACCCAGTTGCCAGCCACTGGCTTTTAACAACTCGAGCCACTTCGCATCCATCTTTCACCCATCCATCTTCAACGCATTGATAAACGCTTCCTGCGGAATCTCAACTTTCCCGAACTGCCGCATCTTCTTCTTGCCGGCCTTCTGCTTGTCGAGAAGCTTGCGCTTGCGCGTCGCGTCCCCGCCGTAACATTTGGCCGTCACGTCCTTCCTCATCGCCGACAGGGTCTCGCGCGCGATCACCCGGCCGCCGATGGCCGCCTGGATCGGGATCTTGAACATGTGGCGGGGGATCAGCTCCTTGAGCTTCTCCACCATCACCCGGCCCCGCGCCTCGGCCCGGTCGCGGTGGACCATGATCGAGAGTGCGTCGACAGGTTCGTCGTTCACCAGGATCGACATCTTGACGAGCCAATCCTCGCGGTAGCCCATCATCTGATAGTCGAACGAGGCATAGCCCTTGGTCACCGATTTCAGCCGGTCGTAGAAGTCGAAGACGACCTCGGCCAAGGGCAGGTCATAGACGACCATGGCGCGGTTCCCCGCATAGGTCAGGTCCATCTGGATACCGCGGCGGTCCTGGCAGAGTTTGAGGACATCGCCGAGATAGTCGTCGGGGACCATGATCGTGGCCTTGATGCGCGGCTCCTCGATATGGTCGACATAGGTGAGGTCGGGCATGTCGGCGGGGTTGTGGAGGTCGCGGACCTCGCCGTCCTTCATGTGGAGCTTGAAGACGACCGAAGGGGCGGTGGTGATCAGGTCGAGGTCATATTCGCGCTCCAGCCGGTCGCGGACGACTTCGAGGTGCAGAAGGCCGAGGAAGCCCATACGGAAGCCGAAGCCCAAGGCGGCGGAGGTTTCCATTTCGGTCGAGAAGGAGGCGTCGTTGAGCGCGAGTTTCTCGATCGCGTCGCGCAAGGCTTCGAAATCGGCGGCGTCGACGGGGAAGAGGCCGCAGA
The DNA here is from genome assembly GCF_026626305.1 of Frigidibacter sp. RF13. Classification (GTDB taxonomy): domain Bacteria; phylum Pseudomonadota; class Alphaproteobacteria; order Rhodobacterales; family Rhodobacteraceae; genus TMP-24. The sequence continues at coordinate 988,374 of NZ_JAPNUE010000001.1, forward strand.
AGACCACGGGCTGCGAGGGTTTGAAGCCGGGGAGCGCGGTCTCGCAGCCCTTGCGTTCATGGGTGATCGTGTCGCCGACGCGGGTGTCGCGGACCTGCTTGATCGAGGCGGTGAAGACGCCGATCTCGCCCGGGCCAAGTTCGGCGATGTCGGTCATCTTGGGTTTCAGGACGGCAAGCCTGTCGACGCCGTAAAGCGCGCCGGTCTGCATCATCTTGATGCGGTCGCCCTTGCGGATGACGCCGTCCATCACACGGATCATCACAACGACGCCGAGGTAGGCGTCGTACCAGCTGTCGACGAGCATGGCTTTCAGCGGTGCGTTGCGGTCGCCTTTCGGGGCGGGCAGGCGCGTGACGATGGCTTCCAGCACGTCGGGGATGCCGAGACCGGACTTGGCGGAGATCGGGATGGCTTCGGAGGCGTCGAGGCCGATGACATCCTCGATCTGGGCCTTCACCTGTTCGGGCTCAGCCGCGGGCAGGTCGATCTTGTTCAGGACCGGGACGATCTCATGGTTCGCGTCGATCGCCTGATAGACATTGGCGAGCGTCTGTGCTTCCACGCCCTGGGAGGCGTCGACGACGAGGAGCGAGCCTTCTACCGCGCGCATCGAGCGCGAGACTTCATAGCCGAAGTCGACATGGCCGGGCGTGTCGATGAGGTTCAGGACGTAGGACTTGCCGTCCTTCGCCTTGTAGTCGATGCGCACGGTATTGGCCTTGATCGTGATGCCGCGTTCCCGCTCGATATCCATCGAGTCCAGAAGCTGGGCCTTCATGTCACGGTCGGCCACCGTGCCGGTCGACTGGATCAGCCGGTCAGCAAGCGTGGATTTGCCGTGGTCGATATGGGCCACGATGGAGAAATTGCGGATCTGTGCGAGCTCGGTCATGATCGCCGCGATATGCTTGGGAATTGTCAGGCGGTCAATGGGGCATGGGCCGGGATACGGCCATGCAGGGCTGCCGAGCAAGAGGGTGTCGCTATCAGTTCGGACCGTGCAGCAATGTCACGGCGTCTTCCAGATAGGCGTCCGCATGGGTGCGCGCCGCCAGAACGACCAGCTCGCGCGCCGTGAGCGAGGCTTCGTCTGTCTTGCGCCGCTTCCGAAAGAGCCGGAGTTCGTCTGAAAGAATTTCTATCAGCAGGGCCGCGTACAGGTCGGTCACCGAGCAAAGGCGCGACCGGGCATGGACGAGCCAGTCGGATGCGTCGCCAAGCTCGCCGCGATCCTCGTGCAACAGGGCCTTCGCCCTGGCAGTCGCGGCTTCCCAGCAGGGATCGCCCAGCTGGACGCTAAGGGCAAGGGAAGCGTCGAGCGTGGCTGCGGCCGAATTCTCGACCCGGCCTTGCCGAAGTCGGGCCTCGACCAGCAATGCCTGCGGCCAAGGCCGGAAGGCGAGCCAGCGCATGTCGTCGCACATGGCCGTGCAGCGCGTGAGCCAATCCTCGGCAATATCCGCCCTGCCCGCACGCAACTGCCCCCAGCCGCCGATGCCGAGCGCCCAGATTTCACGTCGCTGGTTGCCGCAGGACCGGGCGCGGTCGATGGCTTTTTCGAAATGGGACAGTCCGAGATGGTGCTGACCCCAATCAACGAAGTTGAAGCCCATCATGGCATGAATGCCCGCCAGCGCGTCATCGTCGTTGTCGGCATGGTCGAAGGCGTGCTTCAGATGGATGTCGGCCGCAGGCCGACGGCCGGCGAGCGCCTCGACGTATCCCAGCTCCCGCAAGGCCGCGGCGGCGATGCCGGAACAGCCGGCTTCGACAGCAATGTCAGCGGCATGGCGCAGCATGATCGAGCCTTCGTCGTCGAAGCCGCGGATGGCGTGAACAAGCGCCGATCCCAACTCTAGGAAGGTTCGCGCGATCAGATAGTGGTCGCCGATAGCCTCCGCCTTGGCGGAGGCCTGGCGCAGGCAGTCGAGACCGGCATCGACGGCACCTGCGGACACCGCCGCCGTGCCGCTCTTCACCAGGGAATCGATGATCGCCGTTTCGGATATGCCCTTGGGCGGATCGCCGACCGTCTTGCGCGCGGCAAGGCGCAGGGCGCGGGATGGCCGCTCGCCGACGGCTGCTTCAAACTGGGCTTCGGTCGCGCCTATGTGGGCAAGGGCCGCGTCGGACTTGCCCGCCATCGCAAGCGCCTTGACGAGCAGAATGTGGCCGCTTTCGTCGAGCGGGCTGAGGCGGATGGCCCGTTCGGCCTGGTGCATCGCAAGGTCCGCGTTGCCGCGCGCCAATGCCTCGACTGCCGCCCGGCGAAGATGCTGGTGCAGGCGTCCGGCAATCTGTTCGCGTGCAACGAGAAGCCAGGTGGAAAACTCGGCGCCGGACGAAGGTTCGACGCCCTGCAGGAACTCTGCCGGTTCGTCGAGATCGAAACCGGCCCTGTCGATGGACCGCACGTCGACCACCGTACCTTCGGGCAGATTGAGATCGATCGGGTCGCCACGCAGGGTCCTCGGGCCAAGCGCCTTGCGCAGCGCGGCCAGGCACCAGCGCAGGGCGCCGAGCGGATCATCGGCATCGCTGAACAGCTCGCCCGCGATCTGGCGCCGCGCCAAGGGCCGGTCGGCCAGGACCAGGCGGGCCAGCACTGCCCAAGGCTGATGCCCAGGAACCCGCACAAGCGTCCCGTCATCCATAATGATCGCCGGTTTGCCGATCAGGTTCAGCCGCATGGCGCGCATCCTGTTTGGCTCTATGCCTCAGATGATCCTAGCACCGTGTGTGGAAACGTGTGGGACGCCCGCAAAGATTTTTTCCCTCGGCAAACGGCGGGGCACATGACCGGCCTTCAGACATGATTCACCGAAACACCGAGAGGAAGGAAAATCCAAATGCCGATGTATCTGATCGAAAGAAACATTCCCGGTGCCGAAACCCTGTCGCCCGACGAGCTTTGCGAAATATCCGCCAAGTCGAACGGCGTCGTCGCGGGGCTGAATGCGCCCTACAAATGGCACCACAGCTATGTGGCGGGCGACAAGATCTATTGCGTCCACGAAGCCGAAAGCGAAGAGGTGATCCGTCGCCATGGACGTGAAGGCGGCTTTCCTGTCGATCTGGTGGTCGAGATCAAGTCGACGATCGGGCCGGACACCGGGCGGCGCGCGTCCTAAGGCATTTCCAGAACGGCTGGGGGCGGATCGTCCCCGGCCGATCCGCCGTGCCGTCAGGCGCGGCGCTTCGCCTCGATGGCTTCCCAGATCTTCGCGGCGGCGTTGGTGCCGTCGAACCGTTCCAGTTCCTGGATGCCGGTGGGAGAGGTCACGTTGATTTCGGTCAGCCAGTCGCCGATCACGTCGATGCCGACGAAGATCTGGCCTTTCTCGCGCAATGTCGGGCCGATGGCCGCGCAGATCTCGCGGTCGCGCTCGGTGAGGCCCACCTTCTCGGGCCGGCCGCCCACATGCATGTTCGAGCGTGTCTCGCCTTCGGCGGGGACGCGGTTGATGGCGCCGACCGGCTCGCCATCGACAAGGATGATGCGCTTGTCGCCCTTCACCACGGCGGGGACGTATTTCTGTGCGATCAGGGGCTCGCGGTTGATGCCGGCAAAGAGTTCGTGCAGCGAGGCGAGGTTGCGGTCGTTGGGGTCGAGCCGGAAGACGCCCGCGCCACCGTTGCCGTAGAGGGGCTTGAGGATGATGTCGCCGTGGCGGTGCTTGAAATCGCGGATGGTGGCGAGGTCGCGGGCGATGAGCGTGGGCGGTGTCAGATGCGGGAAGTTCAGGACCAGCAGCTTCTCGGGGTAGTTCCGGACCCAGAAGGGATCGTTCACGACCAGGGTCTTCGGGTGGATCATGTCGAGGATATGGGTGGTGGTGATATAGCCCATGTCGAAGGGCGGGTCCTGGCGCAGCCAGACCACGTCCCAGTCGGCGAGGTTGACCTCGGTTTCCGGCCCGAGCGTGAAATGGTTGCCCTTCTCGCGCCGGACGGTCAGCGGCCAGCCGCGCGCGAGCACCCGGCCCTCGCGATAGGCGAGCCGGTCGGGGGTGTAATAGAAAAGCTCATGCCCCCTCGCCTGCGCCTCCAACGCGATCCGGAAGGTCGAATCGGCGTCGATATTGACCCGTTCGATAGGGTCCATCTGCAGGGCGACCTTGAGCTTCATGGCAGGTATCCTTTCGCTGACGGGCCAAGTGATGGCCGAGCGGGCGGGCGGATGCAATGGCCTGCGGTCCGGCCGGGTTCAGGCGCCGAAGGCGTTCGGGATGATCTCGATCCGGCCCTGCCCGTCGACAAGCGCAAGGTCGAAGCGGACCTCGGTGTCCTGCCCGGAGGGTTCGCCTGCGAGAAACTCGCTTGCCGCGCCGAGGATGCGGGCGATCTGGGCAGGGCCGAGCCGTTCGGCGGCCGTGGCGAAGCTTTCCGCGCGTTTCACCTCAACGAACACCACCCGTGCGCCTTCGCGCAGGATCAGGTCGATCTCGCCGCGGCTGCCGCGCCAGTTGCGGGCGGCGGGAACGGCGCCGCGGCCGAGGTAGTGGCGTTCGACCTGCTCTTCGGCGGCATGGCCGCCGTGGTGCGACATGGTGCCGGTCATTCGTCCTTTGCCCCGGCGAGGTCGAGCGCCATCTGATAGACCTCGCGCTTGGGCAGGCCGTGAAGCTCGGCGATCAGGGATGCCGCCTCTTTCACCTTCATCCGCCCCAGCGCGTCCGCAAGTGCGGCGCGGATCGTGCCCTCATCCGAGCGGCGTTCGCCCGGCCGGTCGATCAGGACCACGATCTCGCCCTTCACGGCGCTGTCGCGGAACCGGTCGGCGAGGTCGGACAGGGGCGCGCGGATCACTTCCTCAAATTTCTTGGTCAGCTCGCGGCAGACGACGGCGCGGCGGTCTCCGCCCATGACTTCGCTCGCCGCAGCAAGGAAGTCGGCAAGGCGGTTGGGCGATTCGTAGAAGATGAGCGTCGCCTGCACCTGCGACAGATCGGCCAGCCAGTCGCGGCGCGCCTTGGCGGCGGGGGGGGCAAAGCCCGCGAAGAGGAAGCGGTCAGACGGCAGGCCCGAGACGGTCAGCGCGGCGAGGACCGCAGATGGCCCAGGCGCAGCGAGCACCGAGTGGCCGGCGGCGATCGCGGCCCGGCCAAGCTGAAAGCCCGGATCGGCGACAAGCGGCGTGCCTGCCTCTGAGGCATAGGCGACCGATTTGCCCTCGGCCATGTAAGCCAGAAGCCGCGGGCGCGCCGCCTCGCCATTATGGTCGTGATAGGCAACGAGCGGGCGGGAGCCGAGCGCCACGCCGTGGATATCCATGAGATGGCGGAGCGTGCGGGTATCCTCGGCCGCCAGAACATCGGCGCCCGCCAGAATATCGAGCGCGCGCAAGGTGATATCGCGCGCGGCGCCGATGGGCGTGGCGATGAAATGCAGGCCGGGCGGCAGCTTCGCTGCGGTTTTCGGCGAGGGGCCGCTCATGTGACGTCTCCGGAACAGTGTTTCCGCTCGCGCGTTTACTTCACGCGGGGAAAGCCGTAGGTTCGAACCAGCCTTCCAGCATCAGGACCAGAAGAGGTTTCGTTTATGTTGTCTGTTTCGCTCAGCCGCCGCAAGTTCCTGAAACCTCTGGCCGCGTCGGCAGTCGCGCTGGCACTTGCGGCCTGCGAACCCTTGCCGACGGCAAGCCGGGGCCCCGGCTGGGACCCGACCAAACCGGTGCCGGTCGCGTTGCTCTTGCCGTCAGGCAGCGGCAATGCGGGCGACGACATTCTGGCGCGCGACCTGAAGCAGGCTGCCGAGATGGCGATTGCCGATCTGTCTGGCACCGTCGATATCGACCTGCGCGTCTACAATGCGGGCGCCGATCCTTCGCTTGCGGCCCAGATGGCGAACCAGGCGGTCACTGACGGCGCGGTCATCATCCTCGGTCCGGTGTTCGGCGACAGCGCCAATGCGGCGGGCGTCGCGGTGAAGGGCAATGGGGTCAATGTCCTCTCGTTCTCGAACAACACCGATATTGCGGGCGGCAATGTCTTCGTCCTTGGCCCGACCTTCCAGAACGCGGCCCAACGGCTGACGGGCTACGCGGCGCGTCAGGGTAAGGGCAATATCCTGATCGTGCAGGACAAGACCCCGCAGGGCGACCTTGGCGGGCGGGCAGTCACGCGCGCGGCGGCGGGTTCGGGCGCGAAGATCGTGGGCACGGTGCCCTATGAATTCTCCGGGCCCGGCGTCACAGCCGCGATCCCGACCATTGTCGCGACGGCGCGGTCGACCGGCGCGCAGAGCCTGTTCTTCACCGCCGACAGCGCGGGCGCGCTGCCGCTGCTGGCCGAAACGCTGCCGCAGGCGGGTCTTGGCCCGACCTCGATCCAGTATGCGGGCCTCACGCGCTGGGACATCCCGCCCGCGACGCTGAGCCTTCCGGGCCTGCAGGGCGGCTGGTTCGCCCTGCCCGATCCGGGCATGAACACCGCCTTCCAGAGCCGCTTCACCGCGAAATACGGCAATCTGCCCCATCCGATCGCTGGACTTGCCTATGATGGCGTGGCGGCCATCGGCGCGCTGGTGAAATCAGGCCAGCCCAACCCGTTCTCGGGTACGGCGCTGACACAGGGTGCGGGCTATGTCGGCGTGAACGGCATCTTCCGGCTGATGGGCGACGGTACCAACCAGCGCGGCCTTGCCATCGCCCAGATCCAGAACGGCAGCTACACGATCGTCGATCCCGCCCCGAGAAGCTTCGGTGGCGCCGGATTCTGACCTCAAAACCCATGACGCGCCAAGCGTGAATGGCCGGGTGCTCGCGCATCCGATCTATGACACGTCGGCTTTCACGGCGCCGCTGCGCGACGCGCTGAAACAGCTTTCCGACCCGCGCGAGCAGCGCCAATTGGTCGTGCAGGCGCTGGCCGCCGCGCGAAGGGAAGCGGGCGCGGCTATCGAGGCGGCGTTTGACGCGGCGCCGCGCCGGGCGCGCGAGGCGGTGCGGGCCCGTGCCATGCTGGCGGACGCCACGATCCGCGCGACCTTCATGCTGGCGACCGAAGTCCTGCACCCGGCGCCGAACCCGACCCGGGCGGAACAGCTGACCGCGATTGCCGTCGGGGGCTACGGTCGGATGGAGCTTGCGCCCTTCTCCGACATCGACCTTATGTTCCTGACCCCCTACAAGATGACCGGCTGGGCCGAGAGCGTCATCGAGACGATGCTCTATATCCTGTGGGACCTGAAGCTGAAGGTCGGCCATGCGAGCCGCACGGTGAAGGATTGCCTGCGCCTCGGGAAAGAAGATTACACGATCCGCACCGCGCTGCTGGAGCACCGTTTCCTTGCGGGCGAAGAACGGCTGGCGGTCGAGTTGCGCCACCGGCTGAGGCAGGATCTGTTCCGCACCACGGGGCGCGAGTTCATCGAAGCCAAGCTAGATGAACGCTCCGAGCGCCACAAAAGGCAGGGTGGCCAGCGCTATGTGCTGGAACCCAACGTGAAAGAGGGCAAGGGGGGCCTGCGCGATCTGCAGACGCTCTACTGGATCGGCAAATATATCCACGGTGTCGGCAAGGCGGCGGAACTGGTGGCGGAGGGCGTGTTCCGACGCGAGGAATATGAGAATTTCGCCGCAGCCGAGGATTTCCTCTGGGCCGTGCGCTCTCATCTGCACCGGATCGCCGGGCGGGCGTCGGACAAGCTGTCCTTCGACATGCAGGTCGAGGTGGCGGCGCGCATGGGATATCAGGATGCAGGCGGCAGGCGCGGCGTTGAGCATTTCATGCAGGATTATTTCCGCCATGCCACGCGGGTGGGAGAGCTGACGCGGGTCTTTCTGACCGCTATGGAAGCACGGCACCTGAAGCGCGAGGCCTCGCTTGTGGGGCTTCTGAGGCGGCGCAGGAAGCTGCCTGCGGGCTATGTCATCGACCGCGGACGGTTGAACATCGCCGATCCGAAGACGTTCATTGCCGACAAGCTGAACCTTCTTCTGATCTTCGAAGAGGCCTTGCGGTCGGGCGTGCTGATCCATCCCGAAGCCATGCGTGTGATTGCCGCAAACCTCGACCTCATCGACGACGAAATGCGCGAGGACCGGGAGGCGGTGCGCATCTTCCTTGACCTGATGCTGAAGCACGGCAACCCCGAACGGGCGCTACGTCGGATGAACGAGCTGGGCGTGCTTGCGGCCTTCCTGCCGGAATTCGAGCCGATCGTCGCGATGATGCAGTTCAACGTCTACCACCACTACACGGTCGACGAGCATACGATCCAGACGATCTCGATCCTCGCGCAGATCGAGCGGGGGGAGTTGATCGAGGAACTGCCGCTGTCGTCCTCGATTCTCGAGGAGGGCGTGAACCGCAAGGTTCTGTATGTGGCGCTTCTTTTGCATGACATCGGCAAGGGGCGGCCGGAGGATCATGCCATCCTCGGCGCGCAGATCGCCCGGCGGGTCTGCCCGCGCCTTGGCCTGACGGCCGAGGAATGCGAGACGGTCGAATGGCTGGTGCGTTATCACCTCTTCATGTCCGACATGGCGCAGAAACGCGATATCGGCGATCCGCGCACGGTCCGCGATTTCGCCAAGGTGGTGAAGACCAAGAAGCGGCTCGACTTGCTGACGGTGCTGACGGTCTGCGACATCCGAGGCGTGGGGCCGAACACCTGGAACAACTGGAAGGCCATGCTTCTGCGTCGCCTTCATGCCGACACGACGGTAGCGCTGGAATCGGGCCTCGAAAGCGTGAACCGCGAAAAGCGTACCGATGAAGCGAAGCGAAGCCTGCGCGAGGCCTTGCCCGACTGGGACGCGAAAGAGCTGCGCGCCGAGACGGGGCGGCATTACGACCCCTACTGGCAGGGGCTTTCGACCGGCGCCCACAAAATCTTCGCGCGTCTTCTGAAGGACATCCCCGACGACGAGATCCGCATCGATATCGAGCCTGACCACGATCACGACGCGACGCGCGCCTGTTTTGCGCTGGCCGACCATCCGGGCATCTTCTCGCGGCTCGCGGGCGCGCTGGCGCTTTCGGGCGCCAACGTCGTCGATGCGCGGACCTATACGTCGAAGGACGGCTATGCGACGGCGATCTTCTGGGTGCAGGATGGCGATGGCCATCCCTACGATCCGGCCCGCATTCCACGCCTGAAACAGACGATCGAGAAGATCCTGAAGGGCGAGGTTGTGGCGCGCGAGGCCTTGAAGGACCGCGACAAGATCAAGAAGAGCGAGCGCCAGTTCCGCTTTCCGACCCATGTCACCTTCGACAATGAGGGCTCGGACATCTATACGATCATCGAGGTCGATACCCGCGACCGCCCTGCCCTGCTCTACGATCTGACGCGGACTTTGGCGTCCAACAATATCTATATCGCGAGCGCGGTGATTGCGACTTACGGGGCGCAGGTGGTCGACAGTTTCTATGTGAAAGACATGTTCGGCTTGAAACTGCACAGCAAGCTGAAGCAAGAGAGCCTGGAAAAGAAACTGCGTGCCGCCATTACGGAAGGCGCGGAGAGGGCCGAGGCGAGCTGAGCCGATGAAACCGATCCGTCTGGTCAGGGGCTTCCTGACCGTTGGAGCCTGGACGCTCTTGTCGCGCATTGCGGGCTTTGCGCGCGATGTGCTAACGGCGAACTATCTGGGCACCGGGCCGGTGGCAGAAGCCTTCCTCGTTGCCTTTTCGTTGCCCAACATGTTCCGCCGGTTCTTTGCCGAAGGGGCGTTCAACACCGCCTTCGTGCCGATCTTCTCGAAAAAGCTCGAGGGCGGCGAGGATGCGAGGACCTTCGCCGAGGATGCGATGACTGGGCTGGCGCTGGTTGTCACGCTTTTCTCCATCGTCGCGATGATCCTGATGCCCTGGTTGGTGCTTGCCATGGCAAGCGGCTTTGCCGGGGACGAACGGCTGGCGATCGCCACCGAATATGGGCGCATCTGCTTCCCCTATATCCTGCTCATCTCGCTGACGGCGCTCCTCTCGGGCCTTCTGAACGCGGGCGGGCGGTTCATTGCGGCGGCGGGCGCGCCGGTGCTTCTGAACCTGATCTTCATCGCCGCCATGGTCTGGGCCGATCGGGCGGGCTGGGACATGGGGCTGACCATGGCTTGGGCGACGCCCGTCACCGGATTTGCGCAACTGGCGCTCGTCTGGGTCGCGGCGGCGCGGATGGGCTATCCGCTGCGCTTTCGCCGCCCGACGCTCTCGCCCGATATCCGCAGGCTCTTGTCCATCGCCTTTCCGGCGGTGCTGGCGGGGGGCGTTGTTCAGATCAACCTCTTGGTCGGCCGTCAGGTCGGGTCGTTCTTCGAGGGCGCGATTGCCTGGCTCTCTTACGCAGACCGGCTTTACCAGTTGCCGCTCGGCGTCGTCGGCATCGCCATCGGCATTGTGCTTCTGCCCGACATCTCGCGCCGGCTGAAGGCGGGCGACGTGGGCGGCAGCCGTCACGCCTTGTCGCGCGCGACGGAATTCGCGTTGTTTCTGACGCTACCCGCCGCCGTGGCGCTGGTGGTGATCCCGCTGCCGCTGATCTCTGTCCTCTACGAGCGCGGCGCCTTCGGACCCGAGGATAGTGCCGCGACGGCGCTGGCGCTGGCGGTCTATGGCGCGGGCCTGCCGGCCTTCGTGCTGCAGAAGGTGCTGCAGCCGCTTTATTTTGCCCGCGAAGACACGCGAACGCCGTTCCTCTTCGCGGTCCTGTCGATGGTGGTGAACGCGGGCCTTGCGATCGGGCTGGCACCCTACTGCGGCTTCATCGCCGCCGCGATCGGCACGACGCTTTCGGGCTGGGTGATGGTCGCGCAGCTTTGGTGGGGGACACGGGCCATGGGCGAGGCGGCGCGAGGCGATCAGCGGATGTGGTCCCGCGCCTGGCGGATCGTTCTGTCATCGGCCCTGATGGGCCTCTTCCTGTGGTTTGCCGCCGCCTGGCTTGAGGGCGAGCTTGGGCAGGCGGGCCACCGTTACTGGGCGCTGGCGCTGCTCTGTCTCTCCGGCTTTGCGGTCTACGGGATTGCCGCCCTGCTGACCGGCGCCTTCCGGCCGTCGGACCTGCGCGCGGGTCTGGCAAAGACGCCGCGTTGAGGTAGGGCCCCGGGACACCAGGCAGGCGCGCCTCCTCGTTCCCCTTCGGGGCTCGTCGGGAGCGAAGAGCGCACGGAGTGCGACGATGAGCGTTACCGGCGGCGGAGGCGGGCCAGGACCTGTTGCGGCCCGCCCGGCACCAGAAGGAATGACAGGCCAAAGCCCGCGGCGAAACCCGCCAGATCGGCGATCCAGTCGGGCGTGCCGCCGAAGAGCATGCCGAAGAGAAGCTGCAACCCCAGAAGCATGCCGATAAGCAGGAAGGCGCGTGCCGAATTGTCGCCGGTCGAGCGGAGCCGCGCCCAGATCAGGAAGGTGAAGGCGCCGATCAGCCCGTAAGCCGCCGGATAACCGCCGATCAGCCATCGCTCGAGCCCCGGAACCAGCGAATAGACAAGCGCCCCCGTAAGGCCTGATCCGAAGAAGATCAGGAGGAACGCTAGCGGCCGGAAGACCTCTGCCACCATCTTGCCGAGTGCCAGCGTGAAGATCGCGACAAAGAGCGCATGCACGAAGCTCGCGTGGACGAACATATAGGTCACGAAGCGCATGGCGTAATCGCTGTTCCAGCTGCCCCGCGCCAGCATCTCGTCCAGCATCTGCGGCGAGAGCGCGAACATCTGCAGCGCCTCTTGCCGCCAGCCTATGGCACCAGTTCCGCCGACATATCCCGAAGACCCGAGGCTCAGCACCACCTCGACGGCGATGATCGGCAGAAGGACAGCCCAGACCACCGGCGGCACCGGGTTGAACGGCGGTTCCTGATAATCCTGCATGCGCTCTCCCTCCTCGGGGTCTTGTTGACGGCCCCCTCGCCCATGCGATACGCCAGCCCAGACCCAAAATCCAGCCGGAGCCTGCCCGATGAATGCCGCCGCAAAGTTCAAACCCCGGATCTTTTCGGGGATCCAGCCGTCCGGCGGTCTGACGCTCGGCAATTATCTGGGTGCCTTGAAGCGGTTTGTCGAAAAGCAGGACGAGGGGATCGAGACGATCTATTGCCTGGTCGATCTGCATGCGATCACCGTCTGGCAGGACCCGGCGAAGCTGCGCGATCAGACGCGTGAGGCGGCTGCGGGCTTCATCGCCGCAGGGATCGACCCCAAGCGCTCGATCCTCTTCAACCAGTCGCAGGTCGCGGGTCATGCCCAGCTTGCCTGGATCTTCAACTGCGTCGCGCGCATGGGCTGGATGGGCCGCATGACCCAGTGGAAGGACAAGACCGCAGGCAAGAACGCCGAGGCGGAAAGCCTTGGTCTTTTCGCCTATCCGTCGCTCATGGCCGCTGACATCCTGCTTTACCATGCGACCCACGTGCCGGTGGGCGAGGATCAGAAGCAGCATCTGGAACTGTGCCGCGACATCGCTGCGAAGTTCAATCATGACTATGGCGTCGATTTCTTCCCGATCACCGAGCCGGTGATCGAGGGCGCGGCCACGCGGGTCATGTCCTTGCGCGACGGGACGAAGAAAATGTCGAAATCCGACCCGTCGGACGCAAGCCGCATCAACCTGACCGACGATGCCGACACGATCGCGCAGAAGCTGAAGAAGGCGAAGACCGACCCAGAGCCTTTGCCCGAAACCCTTGAGGGGCTAAAGGACCGGCCCGAGGCGCGGAACCTCGTGAACATCTACGCGGCCCTCGCCGACAAGACGCCCGAGGCGGTGGTGGGCGAGTTTGCTGGCAAGGGCTTCGGCGCTTTCAAGCCCGCGCTCGCCGATCTGGCCGTTGCCCGGCTGGCGCCCATCGCTACCGAGATGAAGCGGTTGATGGCCGATCCGGCCGAGATCGACCGGATCCTCGGCGACGGGGCAGAGCGGGCGGATGCGATTGCCCAGCCGATCCTCGACCGGGCTTTGGAGATCACCGGCATGATCCGTTCGCGGCGGAGCTGACTGTGCGATGGCGCACTGATCTGGTGCGCCATTTGCCACTTCCCTCAAATCACGCACAGGTCTATCTCTGACGCAGTGATACAGGGAGGCTCCCATGCCCTTCGAAGCCCCGGCCGGTACGATGATCGGCCATGTCCATCTGAAAGTCGCGGACCTTGACCGCGCCATCGGCTTTTACCGCGATGTGCTCGGGCTTCAGGTCATGCAGCGTTACGGCACGCAGGCTGCTTTCCTGTCGGCGGGCGGCTATCACCACCATATCGGCCTGAATACCTGGGAATCAAAGGGCGGCGAGGCCCCTGCCCCGGGCACGACCGGTCTTTACCATACCGCAATCCTCTATCCGTCGCGTCAGGCCTTGGCGCAGGCGCTGAAATCTGTGGTCGAGGCGGGCTGGCCGCTCGATGGCGCCTCCGACCATGGCGTGAGCGAGGCGATCTATCTGCGCGACCCCGACGGCAATGGCGTGGAGATTTACCGCGACCGGCCCGAGGGCGAGTGGCCGCGCGACGCCGACGGCAATCTGAAGATGGTGTCCGAGCGGCTCGATCTGCGCGCCCTTCTGGCGGAAGCGGCCTGAGCCGCCCCGCGCCTGACGTCGGTCAGCATGGATTAACCTTTCCGCCCTAGCCTGCCAGCAGGTGGGACAGGAGCGGACAACGCATGGTCGGCTACAGCTTCGCAGGCCTTCTTGGCACCGGAAATCCGAGCTTCTCCTCCAACGTCTTCGATCTCGACATCGTCTGGATCAACGGCCAGCCGAGGCTCGTCACCACCGCGCTGCCCGGACCCGGGGCGGGTTATGCGCTTTACGATATCTCGGGTTCTGGCACAGGCACGCTGGTCGCGCTTCAGGGCTATTCGGCGCCGATCCGTCATGGCACGCGGCCGGAGGTCCTGATCCTGCCCGATCTGGCCGGATCCGGCGCGCAACTGATCGCCGCGGGTCTCACGCCCTCGGGCTGGGCGAGTTATGACCTGACGGCAGGTGGTTTCGGCGCGAGCCTGAACCATCCGCTCAGCTTCGATCCGACGGCGGTGGCGGGTTATGCGGCGGGTGGCCACACTTACGTCTACCTCGCCCCGGAAGGATCGGACCGACCCCTCGCCTTCGACCTGTCCGACAGCGGCACAATGACGCCGGTCGCGCCCCCGGCAAGCCTAACCATCGGTGCCAATATCGACTGTCTCGCCGTGGCGACGACCGGCCACGGCGACTATTTGCTTGCGGCTTCCGCCGCCGGCAACGTGCTGACTGCCTATGCGATCAGCGCGAATGGCGCGATCACCCAGACGAGCCAGATATCGGTCGATTTCGGCATCGGTTTTTCGAAACCGACCGAGGTGGCGAGTGTCACGCTGCACGGCATGACCTTCGCTGTCGCCGCCGCGTCCGAAAGCTCCTCTCTCTCGACCTTCCACCTGCTTCCCGGCGGGCTTCTCTACGAGGCCGACCATGTGGTCGACAATCTCTATACGAGGTTCGCGGGTGCGACGGCGCTCACGACGCTGGAGGTTGCAGGGCGCGCCTTCATCTTTGCGGGCGGATCGGATGACGGGATCGAGGTGATGACCATGCTGCCCGACGGGCGGCTCGTCTCGCTGATGACAATCACCGACACTGGGGCAACATCACTTGCCGACGTGACTGCGTTGAGCGCGGCGGTGATCGGCGGGCAGATCAAGCTTTTCGCCGCCAGCGCGACGGAGGGCGGCATCAGCCTGATCGACCTTGCGCTCGGGCCGCTTGGCATTTCGCTTTACAAGGATGCGGGCGTGCAGGCTGGCACGGGCGCGAACGACCTTCTGTTCGCAGGCTCTGCCACCACCGCGATCTATGGCGGCGGTGGCGACGATCTGATTGTCGGAGGGGGCGCGGGCGGCGGCGCAGCGCTCTACGGCGGAGCGGGCAGCGATACCTTCATCCTGTCGCCCAGCGCTGCACAGATTGTCGTCGGCGACTTTCAGGCAGGCGTCGACAAGCTCGATCTGACAAGCTTTCCGATGCTGCGCTCGACCGATCAGCTGACGATGCTGCAGACCGCGACAGGTGCCATGATCTCGTTTGGGACCACCACCATTTGGGTCGAGAGCTTTGACGGAAATCCCATCCCGTTTACGGCCTTCGGACAGGTCCAGATGCTGAAGCTCACGCATTTCGCGCCGGTCAACTCCACAGAGATCATGATTGGCACTAACGGCGCCGACTGGATGCAGGCTGCTGCCGCGCCGACCAGCCTCATCGGGCTCGACGGCGATGACACGCTGGCCGGCGACGACGGGCAGGACATGCTCGACGGGGGTAACGGCGCGGACTTTCTGACCGGCGGCAACGGCAACGACCGGCTCTTTGGAAAGCTGGGCAACGATCAGCTCAATGGCGATGCTGGCGACGATTCACTGGACGGTGGCGACGGGCATGACTCGCTGGAAGGCGGCGCGGGAAACGACACCTGCTACGGCGGCATCGGATATGACATTTTCCTCGCTGGCGACGGCGATGACATCTGCTTCGGCGACTGCGGATGGGACAGCCTTTGGGGCGGGATCGGGTCAGACACTTTTGCGGGTGGACTGGGCAACGATCTGCTGATGGGGGAATACGGCGACGATGATCTGTCGGGTGACGAGGGCGAAGACGAGCTGCGCGGCGGCCCGGGCAACGATTGGCTGCGCGGTGGCGATGGACACGACTTTCTGTCGGGCGGCTATGGTCTCGACACGCTTGTCGGCGGCGAGGGGAGCGATGGGCTCTGGGCAGGGCCCGACGCCGATTCTCTCTATGGCGGCGGTGGCGACGACAGGTTGGAAGGACAGTCCGGCGACGACCTCATGGACGGCGGGGACGGGAACGACACGCTCTCGCTCGGCCAAGGGAATGACACTGCCTTCGGGGGCACAGGCGACGACCTCATATATGATGCGGGCGGTGACAGCCTGATCCTGTGCGGTTTCGGTAGCGATCTGGTGTTTTCCGACGACGGCGACGACACGATTGACGGCCAGGAAGGCGCCGACACGCTCTATGGCGGCGCGGGAAATGATCATCTGAAGGGTGGAGACGGCGCAGATTGGCTGACCGGTGACAGCGGCGACGATCGTCTGGAGGGCGGCAATGCCGACGACATACTTCAGGGCAATCTCGGCAACGATCGGCTCTACGGCGAGGATGGGAACGATTGCCTGTCGGCGGGTGAGGGCAATGATTCTCTCTACGGCGGCGATGGCAATGACAGCCTATTCGGCCGCACGGGCGACAACTACTTCGATGGTGGCATTGGCCTCGACACGATCGTGATGGAGGGCGGCAACGACACGGCCTACGGCGGAGATGATGCGGACTGGATCAGGGTGGTCGGGGGACCAGGGCTGATCTACGGCGGAAAGGGGAGCGACGACATCGTTGGCGGTAGTGCGGCCGACACAATGTACGGCGGTTGGGGCGATGACAGCATCTACGGTGGCGATGGTACGGATGTGATCGATGCCGGCGGCAACGATGATTTCGTCAGCGGCAACACCGGCAATGATACGATCCTCGGCGGCAACGGCAAGGACACGGTTTATGGCGGCCAGGATGACGACCTTATCGACGGCGGCGACGACAATGACAGCCTCTCGGGCGACAAGGGTGACGATATTCTGATCGCGGGCGAAGGCCGCGACCGGCTGAGCGGAGGCGAAGGGGCCGACATATTCCGCTTCCTCGCCCCGAGCGAAATGGGGTTTGGCAGCGGATCTGACACGATCGATGATTTCACCAACGGGCTCGACCGGCTGGATTTTTCCGGCCTCGGCCTGCATTTCGCCGGCACCGCCTTCACCGGCGCCGCGAACCAACTGATCTACACCGTCTCCGGCGGCAGCGCGACGGTCTGGCTCGATGTCAATGGCGACGGCGGCGCCGATTTCTCGCTGCTTCTTACCGGCGTCTCTTGGCTCTCGGCAAGCGACTTCACCCTCGTCTGACCTGCGATCGCGCGATTGCCTTCGGGCCGCTGCCGCGACATGATGGCCGGGCCTCAAGGGGATCCGAATGCGCAAGTTTCTCGTCGTCCTGGACGATACACGCGAATGCCTGAACGCGATGCGCTTCGCCGCGCTGCGTGCCGCCCATACCGGCGGGGGCGTGACGATCCTGTCGATCGTCCAGCCCGACGACGCGCCCCACTTCATGGGGGTCGCCGACCTGATGCGCCAGGAGGCGCGCGAGCGGATCGAGGCCCATTTCGAGGTTTTCGCCAAATGGATGCGAGACCGGCAGGGGATCGACCCGGAACTGGTGATCCGCGAGGGCGAACCGGTGGCGGAGATCCTCGGGCTGATCCGAGAGGATGTCGAGATCGGTGTCCTGGTCCTTGGTGCCGGGACCGACAAGGCAGGCCCCGGCCCGCTCGTCACGCAACTGTCGCGATCCTCGGGCAGCCTGCCGATTCCCATCACCATCGTGCCTGGCGACATGTCGAAGGAAAGACTGGAGAGCATTACCTAGTAGGCCTGCGCCAAGGTTTTGACGCAGCTTTAGAATCGTTCCAATCCTTGACTTCGCCCGAACCGAGGCGCATATCCGACTGGAATAGTAGGAAAGCTCCGCCATGTTCATCCAGACCGAATCCACCCCGAACCCCGCGACGCTGAAATTCCTGCCCGGCCAGACGGTGCTTGAGGTCGGCACCGCCGATTTCCCCTCCGCCGAGGTGGCCGGAAAATCCCCGCTCGCCCGCCGCATCTTCGCGGTCGAAGGCGTGGGTGGCGTGTTCCTTGGGTCGGACTTCGTAACGGTGACCAAGGCCGATGCGGTGGACTGGACCCATATCAAGCCTGCGATCCTCGGCGCGATCATGGAACATTTCCAGTCGGGCGCCCCGGTGATGGAGGGCGAGGCGACGCCGGGCGGCGGCCATGCGCGCCATGAGGGGCCGGACGGCGAGATCGTGAAGCAGATCAAGGAGCTGCTTGATACGCGCGTCCGCCCGGCCGTGGCGCAGGACGGCGGCGACATCACCTTCCACGGCTTCGATCGCGGCGTCGTCTATCTGCATATGCAGGGATCCTGCGCGGGCTGCCCCTCTTCGACTCTGACCTTGAAGATGGGGATCGAGAACCTTCTGCGCCACTATATCCCGGAAGTGACCGAGGTCCGGCCCGTTGCCGCCTGAGGCGCTGATCCTTGCCTTCGACACGTCGGCCGCGCATTGCGCGGCCGCGCTCGTCTTGGGCGACAAGATCCTGTCCGAGCGGACCGAGCCCATGGCCACCGGGCAGGCGGAACGGCTGTTCCCGATGCTGGAAGAGATGCTTGATGGCGCCGGTTGCCGCTGGGCGGACCTGACGGCGATCGGGGTCGGCATCGGCCCGGGCAATTTCACAGGCGTGCGGCTTTCGGTCTCGGCGGCGCGCGGGCTATCGCTGTCGCTCGGCGTTCCGACCGTCGGCGTGTCGAGCCTCGAGGCACTTGTCCATGGAGTCGACGAACCCTGCATCGCCAGCCTCGATGCACGGCAGGGCAGGCTGTATGTTCAGCTGTTCTGCCCGGCACATGTCGCCGCGCCGGTACTGTGCGACCTGGACACGTTGCCGGATATGCCGGCCGCTATCCGGCCCGTTTGCATCGGTTATCAGGCCGAGGAGATCGCGGCGCGCGTCGGTGGCCGCCCTCAGGCGCACGGTCACAATCTGCCCGTTGCCATCGCGCGGTTGGCGGCAGCCAGATACATGGTCACGGTAAGCGCCCCCGCCCCCCTCTACCTGCGCCCCGCCGATGCCGCGCCATCGCGTCAGGCGCCGCCGGTGATGCTGCCGTGAGGCCTTCGGCCGAAGCGCTTGCCGCGCTCCATGCGGCGGCCTTCACCTTCCCGCGCCCATGGTCGGCGGCCGAGATCGCGCAGCTTCTCGACGATCCGCTCTGTTTCCTCAGCCACCGCGCGGACGGTTTCGCGCTTGGCCGCGCCGTCGCGGGCGAGGCGGAACTTCTGACCATCGCCGTTCATCCGGACGCACAGGGGCGAGGTGTCGGCGGGGCGCTGCTTGCCGAGCTGATCGGCCATGCCCGTAGCCGGGCGGCCGAGCGCATGTTCCTCGAGGTTGCGGCGGGCAATGAGTCGGCCATCCGGCTTTACCTGGCGGCAGGTTTCACCCGGATCGGAGTACGTCGGGGTTATTTTGCCGACGAAGCCACCCGGATAGATGCCTTGGTCATGGCGCGTGACCTTGGGGCAGCCGCTCCTTAGGCGCTTGATAGCGCTCACAAATTTGACCTTATGGTCAAAATTCATTGTCAAGCCCCGAGAATCCTGTTGACCGCCCCATAGCCTTCGGCGCTAATCAGACCGATCCGACAGAGATCGCCCTGCCCCGGCGGGGCCGTCCGCAATTGGACAGACGTTCATTCAGGGAGCCAGACATGAGCCTCATGCATAAATTTCTAGGCGCAGCTGCCACGCTTGCACTGACCGCGGGCGTTGCCGCAGCCGATCCGGCGATCATCTTCGATCTGGGCGGCAAGTTCGACAAATCGTTCAACGAAGCCGCCTTCAACGGCGCGCAGCGCTGGGCCGCGGAAACCGGCGGCACGTTCAAGGAACTCGAAATGCAGTCGGAAGCCCAGCGCGAACAGGCGCTGCGTCGCCTGGCCGAAGCGGGCGCCAACCCCGTCGTGATGACCGGCTTTGCTTTTGCCGACGTCCTGTCGAAGGTCGCGCCCGATTTCCCCGACACCAAATTCGCAATCGTCGACGTCGATTGGCTGGACCTGCCCAACGTTCAGCAGGTTTCCTTCGCCGAGCATGAGGGCAGCTATCTGGTCGGGATGATGGCGGCGATGGCGTCCAAATCCGGTACCGTGGGCTTCATCGGCGGTATGGATGTGCCGCTGATCAGCAAATTTGCCTGCGGCTATGTCCAGGGCGTGAAGGCGGCAAACCCGGACGCCAAGGTCATCCAGAACATGACCGGCACAACGCCGGCTGCCTGGAACGACCCGGTCAAGGGCGCCGAACTCGCCAAGGCGCAAAAGTCGCAAGGCGCCGACGTGATCTATGCCGCCGCCGGCGGCACCGGTATCGGCGTTCTGCAGGCTGCCGCTGACGAAGGCATCCTGTCGATCGGCGTCGACAGCAACCAGAACCACCTGCACCCGGGCCAGGTCCTCACCTCGATGCTGAAGCGCGTCGACAATGCGGTCTATGACGCGTTCAAGGCTGGAACCGATCTTGAAACCGGCACGATCCGGGTCATGAACCTTGCATCCGAAGGCGTTGGCTATGCGCTGGATGACAACAATGCTGCGCTGGTCACCGATGAGATGAAGGCTGCCGTCGATGCCGCGGCCGAGAAGATCAAGTCGGGCGAAATCCAGGTGCATGACTTTACGACCGACAGCACCTGCCCGGTTCAGTGAGCTAGGCGATGGCGGGGGGAGTTCAGGAGGGGCGGCAGGCAACTGCCGCTCCCGCGATCGAATTGCGCGGCATCTCGAAAGCCTTTGGCCCGGTTCAGGCCAACAAAGACATTTCGATCGCCGTGCCCAAAGGCACGATCCACGGGATCATCGGCGAGAACGGCGCGGGCAAGTCCACGCTGATGTCGATCCTCTACGGCTTCTACAAGGCCGACCGGGGCGAGATTCTGATCAATGGCTCCCTCACCTCCATCCCCGACAGCCAGGCCGCGATCCGCGCGGGTATCGGCATGGTTTTCCAGCATTTCAAGCTGGTGCAGAATTTCACCGTCCTTGAAAACGTTGTGCTGGGCGCCGAGGACGGCCCGCTTTTGAACACGTCGCTCGCCAAGGCGCGCAAGGTTCTGACCGATCTGTCGCATGAATACGAGCTTGATGTGGACCCCGATGCACTGATCGAGGATCTGTCGGTTGGCCATCAGCAGCGCGTGGAAATCCTGAAAGCGCTTTACCGGCAGGCCGATATCCTGATCCTGGACGAGCCGACGGGCGTTCTGACGCCGTCGGAGGCGGATCACCTGTTCCGCATCCTCAAGGGTTTGAAGGAGCAGGGAAAAACCATCATAGTCATCACCCACAAGCTGCGCGAGATCATCGAGAATACCGACAATGTCAGCGTCATGCGGCGCGGCACGATGGTCGGTCATGTAAAGACCGCCGAGACGAGCCCCGAGGAGCTGGCCGAACTGATGGTCGGCCGCAAGGTGCTTCTGGAGGTCGAGAAGGCACCGGCCAGCCCCGGCGATGTGGTCTTGAAGGTCGAGAACCTGCGGGTGGTCGACGAGGCCAAGGTCGAGCGGCTGAAGGGCGTGTCCTTCGAGATCCGCAAGGGCGAGATTCTTGGCATTGCCGGGGTGGCCGGCAATGGCCAGTCGGAATTACTGGCGGCGCTTGGCGGTATCCAGAAGGCTACGGGCAAGGTGACGTTGAGCGGCGCCGAACTGCCCTTGTCCGGCCCCGGCGCCGACGGACGGACGCGGCGCGAGGTGGGGGTTGGCCATATTCCCGAAGACCGGCAGGTGCTGGGCCTGATCATGGATTTCGCCGCCTGGGAAAATGTGGCGTTCGGTTATCACCACGACCCGAAGTACCAGAAGAATTCTCTTCTGATGGACAATGAGGCGATCCGGGCCGACACGGAAAAGAAGATGCAGACCTTCGACGTGCGGCCGCCGATCGCGAGCCTTCCGGCCAAGAGTTTCTCGGGCGGGAACCAGCAGAAGATCGTGGTGGCGCGCGAGATCGAAAGCGACCCGGACGTGCTTCTGGTCGGGCAACCGACGCGGGGCGTCGATATTGGCGCCATCGAGTTCATCCACAAGCGGATCATCGAACTGAGGGACGCGGGCAAGGCGATCCTGCTCGTCTCGGTCGAACTGGACGAGATCATGAGCCTGTCGGACCGGATCGCGGTGATGTTCGACGGCCATATCATGGGCGAGAAGCTGCCCGGCGAGACCGACGAGCGGGAACTCGGCCTGCTGATGGCGGGCGTCAGCGGGGAGGCAGCCTGATGGTGAAACTTCCGACCTGGGCGGACGTGATACTCGTCCCGCTCATCAGTCTGCTTCTGGCAGCGATCTTTTCGGCCATCGTGCTTCTGGCGATCGGGCAAAGCCCGATGGAGGCGATGAAGGTCATGGTCGAGGGCGCGGTGGGTTCGCCCTATGCCTGGGGCTATACGCTTTATTATGCCACAAGCTTCATGTTCACCGGCCTTGCGGTGACGGTGGCCTTTCACGGCAGCCTCTTCAACATCGGCGGCGAAGGTCAGGCGCAATTGGGCGGGCTTGGCGTGGCGCTGGTCTGCCTGTCGATCAACTGGCCGCACTGGGCGCTCGCCCTTCCGGCGGCGATGATCGGGGCTGCGCTTTTCGGCGCGGCCTGGGCGGCGATCCCGGCCTATCTGCAGGCCAAGCGCGGCAGCCATATCGTGATCACCACGATCATGTTCAACTATATCGCCGCGGCGCTGATGATCCATATTCTGGTGAACGTGCTTCGCCCGGCCGGCCAGATGGACCCCGCCTCGGCCAACTTCCCCGAAGGGACCAACCTGCCGACCCTGCACGAAATCCCGGGCCTCAGCCTCATCTTCACCAAGCAGGTGCCCGCGAACGTGACCTTCTTCATCGCGCTGATCTGCGCCTATCTTGTCTGGGTCCTCTTGTGGCGCACACGGCTTGGCTATGAGATCCGCGCCTTCGGCAAGTCCGAAAAGGCCGCGGCCTATGCGGGGATTTCCTCCTTCAAGATCATCATGGTCGCCATGCTGATCTCTGGCGCCCTGTCGGGCCTGATGGCGATCAACAATGTGATGGGCGAAAGCGGGCGGCTGTTGCAGAACGCGTCCGAGGGCGCGGGCTTCATCGGCATCGCGGTGGCGCTGATGGGCCGGAACCATCCTGTCGGCGTGATCCTGGCAGCGATCCTTTTCGGCTTCCTCTTCCAGGGCGGCGCCGAGCTTGGCCTCTGGACCTCGATCCCGATTGAACTGAGGACCGTCGTGCAGGGCCTGGTGATCCTCTTCACCGGGGCACTTGATCAGATGGTGCGGATGATGCTCGGCTTCGTCTTCCGCCCGAGCCTGGCGAAAGGGGCGGCGTGATGGACTACGATACGCTTCTACAGATCCTTGGTGCCTCGATCCGCTTCGGCACGCCCCTGCTTCTGGCCTGCCTTGCCGGGCTTTATTCCGAACGCGCGGGGATTTTCGACATCGGGCTGGAAGGCAAGATGCTGATGGCCGCGATGTGCACGGGCGCCGTCGCCGCGATCACCGGGTCGGTCTGGATCGGGCTGCTGGCCGGGATCGCCGGGTCGCTATGCTTCGCGCTGGTCCATGGCATCGCCTCGATCACCTTCCGGGGCAACCAGCTGATATCCGGCGTTGCGCTCAATTTCGTCGCCTCCGGCATCACTGTGCTGATCGCGCAGGCGCTCTTCCGCCAGGGTGGCCGTACGCCCCCCCTGAGCGGTGATGGCCGCTTCAACCCGATTACGCTCCCTTTCGCCGATGCCCTGTCGTCGGTCCCGCTTCTCGGGCCCTTCTATGCGAAGGTCCTGTCGGGTCATGTGATCCTCGTCTATGTCGCCTTCCTTCTGGTGCCCTTGACCTGGTGGGTCCTCTATCGCACCCGGTTCGGACTGCGCCTGCGGGCCGTAGGCGAAAACCCGGCCTCGGTCGATACGGCTGGCGTTTCGGTCGTTCGCCTCAGGTTTTCAGCGGTGATCATCACCGGCGTTCTGTGCGGCCTTGCGGGCGCCTATATGTCGGCCGGGCTGCAGGCGGGCTTCGGGCGCGAAATGACGGCCGGGCGCGGCTATATCGCGCTGGCCGCCCTCATCTTCGCCAAATGGCGGCCCTGGGCGGCACTTGGCGCGACGATGCTCTTTGGCTTCCTTCAGGCACTCGCCCTCAGGCCGGATGTGATCACCCGGACGGTCGGCTTCGACGTGCCGGTCGCGGCCCTTGACGCCCTGCCCTACATTCTCACCGTCATCGTTCTTGCCGGTTTCGTCGGCCGCGCCATCCCGCCCCGCGCGGGCGGCGAGCCCTATGTGAAGGAGCGTTGATCCGGGCCGCGCGCCTCGCCCCAGCGCGGCGCGCACGCCAAGGGACCGCGCGACCTACGCTTGCACGACATGCTTCGAGGAGGCCGCGCGGCCGGGCTGGACCGCCCAGTCGGTCGGTTTTGTGAGTCTCTGTTGCAATGCTGACCCAAAACGTGACCGGATCACGGGGATTTTTGCCCTTCTGCCTTTGACAGTCCGGAAAACTCGCCGCATCACGGAGAACAAGTCTTCACCCTGCCATGACAGGCCGCGATGCAGTTTTATCTGCCGATTGCCGAGGTTTCCGTGAATGCCTTCGTGCTCTTCGGGCTCGGCGGCATCGTCGGTATCCTGTCGGGCCTCTTCGGGGTCGGCGGCGGCTTCATCATCACGCCGCTTCTGTTCTTCATCGGCATTCCGCCGACCGTCGCGGTCGCGACCGGGGCCAATCAGGTGGTGGCCTCGTCAGTTTCAGGCGTGCTTGCACATCTTAAACGCAAGACCGTCGACATCCGCATGGGCACGGTCCTGCTTGCGGGCGGCATGGCCGGATCGGCCTTTGGCATCTGGCTTTTCAACTATCTCTCGCGCCTCGGCCAGATCGACCTGACGGTGCAGCTGGCCTATGTGCTCTTCCTCGGCACCGTGGGCGCAATGATGCTGCAGGAAAGCCTGCGCGCGCTGAGACGGTCGAAGAGATCGGCCCCGATCAAGCGGCATCAGCACATGTGGGTGCACAAGTTGCCCTTCAAGATGAAGTTCCGCACCTCGGGCCTTTATATCAGCGTCATCCCGCCGCTTCTGGTCGGTTTCTTCGTGGGCGTGCTGGCGGCGGTGATGGGCGTGGGCGGCGGGTTCCTGATGGTGCCCGCGATGATCTATATCCTCGGCATGCCGACCAAGGTGGTGGTGGGAACCTCGCTCTTCCAGATCATCTTCGTCGCGGCCTTCACCACCTTCATGCATGCCTGGACCAACCAGTCGGTGGACCTGATGCTTGCGCTGATGCTGATCCTCGGCGGGGTGATTGGCGCGCAGATCGGCGCGCAACTGGCCCTGCGGCTCCGGGCCGAGCATCTGCGCGTGCTCCTCGCCCTCCTCGTCCTGTCGGTCGCAGGCAAGCTTGCCTTTGACCTTCTCGTACGTCCGGACGAGCTCTATTCGATCGCCGTCGGGAGCCGGGCATGAAGCGGTTTATCATCGCCGCCTTCCTGGCGTTCGCAGGTCCCGTTCTCGCCGAAGAGGATGTGGTCGCGGGCCTCAGCCAGGACCGGATCGACATCACGGCGAACTTCGACGGGTCGGACATTCTGATCTATGGCGCGGTCAAGCGCGATGCGCCGGTACCGCCGGGCGCGCTTGACGTGATCATCACGCTTGAAGGGCCGGGCGAGGCCGAGGTGGTGCGGCGCAAGGCCCGCGTCCTTGGCCTGTGGATCAACACCGACAAGGTGGTGATCGACCGGGCGCCGAGCTTTTATGCGGTGGCGACGACCGGCGCCTTTTCCGAGATCATCTCTGATACCGAGGATCTGCGCCACGCCATTTCGATTCCGCGCGCCATCCGCTCGGTCGGCGCGCCACAGACCATTCAGGATTCGCAAACTTTCACCGAAGCGCTGATCCGCATCCGCGAGGCGCGCCATCTCTATTCGCTCGATCAATATGCGGTGCGGCTGACCGACCAGACCCTGTTCCGCGCCGATTTCGACCTGCCCGCGAACCTCGTCGAGGGCAATTACAAGACCCGGATCTTCCTTCTGCGCGACAAAAGGGTGGTGAACCTCTACGAAAAGACCATTTTCGTCCGGAAGGTCGGGCTGGAACGCTGGCTTTTCAACCTGTCGCGCCAGCAGCCCGCCGCCTATGGATTGCTCGCGCTGGTCATTGCCGCCCTTGCAGGCTGGGGCGCTTCGGCGGGGTTCCGTCTCTTGCGCCGATAGGGGCTCAGCCCCGCCCGACGAAGGGCATTTTCGTCGCCATGATCGTCAGGTTCAGGACATTGGCCGTAAGGGGCAGCGTCGCCATGCCATAGACGGCGTCGGCGACATGGGCGACATCCATCAAGGGTTCGGGCTGGACCCTGCCGTCGGCCTGTTTCGCCCCCTGCCCCAGCGCGCTGGCAAGTTCGGTTTCGGCATTGCCGATATCGATCTGGCCGCAGGCAATGTCGAAGGGCCGACCGTCAAGCGCCAGAACCTTGGTCAGCCCGGTGATCGCATGTTTCGTCACCGTATAGCCGAGTGAGCCGGGCCGGGGCGCGTGGGCCGAGATCGAGCCGTTGTTGATGATCCGCCCGCCTTGCGGTCGTTGCCTGCGCATCTGGCCAAAGGCCGCGCGGGCGGCATAGACCATGCCGTTGAGGTTCACATCGACGATCGCCTGCCAGTCGGTCAGCGCCACCTCGTCGATCAGACCGGCCTTCGGGAAGATGCCCGCATTGTTGAACAACACGTCGATGCGGCCGAAGTGCCGGGCGGTCTCTTCAAAGGCCGCCTCGACCGCTGACGCGTCGGCGACGTCGCAGGCAAGGGCCAACGCGCTCGCCCGACCGGCCGCCACTTCGTCGAGCACGGCGCGGCGGCGCGCGAGAAGTGCCACGTTCCAGCCCGCGTCGAGAAAGCGTTCGGCGACTGCCCGGCCGATCCCGGCGGAGGCGCCGGTGACGACAAGCGTGCCGGGCGCGGCCATTCAGAAGGCCTTGAAGGTCATGGTGGTCAGCGTCCGGCTGATACCCTCGATGCCGAAGAGCCTTTCGTTCAGCCAATGGCCGACATCGGCATCATCGGGGATATAGACCTTGGCGATCAGGTCATATTCGCCGGAGGTCGAATAAAGTTCCGACACGACCTCGCGGTCGTAGATCGCATCGGCGACCTCATAGGTCTTGCCGGGATGGCAGCGGAACTGGACGAAAACGCAGCGCATGGGCGAACTCCCTCGTTTGGGGCGAGACTAGAAGGTTTGGCGGCGGACCGGAAGCCCGGGACGACAGGCCAGAAGGCGCCTCAGACCTCCGGCTCCGTTGCGTCCAGGCTGAGGGGCGCTGCGCTGCGCGGCAGGTCGTCGGTGGTCAAGGGCAGGGCCGGGCGGGCCAGACGGTTCCTGACCACCCAGTGCAGACGTTTTTCCGTCCGGGTGATCGCTACGTAGGCAAGGCGTTTCCACAAGGGAATGCCCGCCTCGCTCCGCCCGGTGCGGGCGGCGACGAAAAGATCAGGGGCGAAGACCTGAACTTCCTCCCATTGCGAGCCCTGCGCCTTGTGGATCGTCACCGCCGCGCCATGCAGGAAGGCCGCGCCCATGCGGGCGGCGTAGGGGATGAAGGGTTCCTCCTCATCCGGCAGTTCGATCTTGATGATCGAGGCGGCAGAGACGCGCGGGTCCTCGGCCCCCATCACGTGCAGTCGCGAAAAGCCGGGCTTGTTGCCGGGGCCGAGGTAGATGACCTGCGCCCCCTTGATGAGGCCGCGCGCCTCAAGGTCGATGCGTTTCTTGCGGTGTTTCAGCGGCAGTTCGATTCCGTCGCAGATCAGGGGCTCGCCCGGCAGAAGCGCATCCGCCGGCGCGCCATAGGCGGCGCGAAAGGCCTGGATCAGCCGCACCCGGGTCTGGTTGCGCCAGACGAGCGCGGGCGAGCGCGCCATCAGCCCGGCATCCACCCGTTCCGACCAGACCACCCGGTCGTCGCGCCGGGCGGCGTCGGCCACCATCCGCTCGAAGGTTTCGAACTCCAGCGCCTCGTCGCCCAAGGCATGCGCCAGATCGAGGATCGGATTGTCCTCGGCCTGCCGGTGCACGCGGTGCAGGTGCAGGCGGCGGCTGGCCGGCAGCTTGTCGAACACCATCTCGCCCGACTGGCCGACGGGGGCAAGCTGTGCGGGATCGCCGAAAAGGACGAGCGTCGGGAAGATTTCGCGCAAATCTTCAAACTGACGTTCATCAAGCATCGAGGCTTCGTCAACGAACCCCACATCCAGCGGATCCTCGCGCCGTTTCCAGCCGAGGATGAAATCCGACCCCCTGAGGCCCGCCGCCGCCAGGGCGCCGGGGATGGATTTTACCTGATCATAGAAGGCCTTGGCCCGGTCGAGCGCCTGATCGGTCAGCCCTTCGACTGTCGGGCGGTCGCCCGTGCCGGCCAGCCATTCGGCGATCTTTTCATATTCGGGGTCGTAGACCGGCGTGTAGAGGATGCGGTGGATCGTGGTCGCGGGCACGCCGCGCGAGCGAAGCACGGAAGCAGCCTTGTTGGTGGGCGCCAGAACCGCCAGCGTTCGGCGATCCTTGCGGCGCTTGCCTTCGTAATCGCCCGATACGATGTCGACGCCTGCCTCGGTCAGCGCCCGGGTAAGGCCCGCAAGCAGCATGGTCTTGCCCGACCCCGCCTTGCCAGTCAGCGCCAGGACCGATGCCTTGCCCGGCGCGTCGGGCGTCAGCCCGCCCTCATCGATATCGATCCCGGCACCGAGAAGCATCTCGGCCACGCGGTCCCAGGCCTCTGCCTGATCTTCGGAAAACTGATGGCTGGCAACGGCAGGGGACGACATGGCCGGACCCTATCCGCCCCGCCCGGCTTATGCCAGACCTCAGCCGCCGTTCCCCGACCGGCGCGCCACCGGCACCGCCCCGCAGGACGACGCGGGAAAGGCCACCGATGCCCCGCCTTTCGCGCGCGTCACCTCGGCGGCGGCAACCTCGATTGTCCTATCTACCTGAGCGGCCAGTTCCGGCAGGCCGTTCAGGGTAGAAAAGGTCTTCAGGTCTCCTAGTACGTCGAAAATCCACTGATAGGTCATGTCTGCCTCGCGACTGAGCCCCCCTTTCAACCTATACGGGAAGAACCCTTGCGCGATGGCAAATTTGCGAAAAGCCTGTTGCCCGATGCGGGCCGGTCGGCAGCGGACGGCCCGCGCCCTCCCCGAGCGCGGGCCTGACCGGGCGGACCCGGCGGAGCCTGCCCGGCCTTTGTTCAGCCGTTGCGGCCCGCTTCGAGCGCATCCTCGAAAGTGCGGAGCCCGGTGCGCGGTGCCTGCACGAGAACCGCCATGTTGCCGGGCTTGTGCTGGTTCTTGCGCATGAGCGTATGGGCGCGCGGGATCTCGGCCCAGGGAAAGACCTCGGACATGCAGGGATCAAGGCGGCGCTCGACCATCAGCTTGTTCGCCGCCGCTGCCTGCTTCAGATGGGCGAAATGGCTACCCTGCAGGCGCTTCTGGTGCATCCACATGTAACGG
This sequence comes from Frigidibacter sp. RF13, assembly GCF_026626305.1. Taxonomy (GTDB): domain Bacteria; phylum Pseudomonadota; class Alphaproteobacteria; order Rhodobacterales; family Rhodobacteraceae; genus TMP-24. The sequence continues at coordinate 1,017,569 of NZ_JAPNUE010000001.1, forward strand.
ACGTCGAAGGTGCAGTTGAAGCCGGAGGTGCCGGCGCAGATCACCACCATGCCGCCCTTCTTGCAGACCAGCGACGAGACCGGGAAAGTTGCCTCGCCCGGATGTTCGAAGACCATATCGACATTCACGCCCTTGCCGGTGATGTCCCAGATCGCCTTGCCGAACTTGCGCGCCTCTTTCAGCCAGACGTTATATTCCTCGCTGTTGACCTTCGGCAGTTGCCCCCAGCATTTGAAATCGTTGCGGTTGATCACGCCCTTGGCGCCGAGGCCCATGACGAAGTCGCGCTTGGATTCATCCGAAATGACGCCGATCGCATTGGCGCCGGCCGTGTTGATGAGCTGGATCGCATAGGAGCCCAAGCCCCCCGAGGCGCCCCAGACCAGAACGTTCTGGCCGGGCTTCAGGTCGTGCGGATGATGGCCGAAGAGCATCCGGTAGGCGGTGGCGAGCGTCAGCGTGTAGCAGGCGCTTTCCTCCCATGTCAGGTGCTTGGGGCGCGGCATCAGCTGCTGCGACTGCACGCGGGTGAACTGGCTGAAGGACCCGTCCGGCGTCTCGTAACCCCAGATGCGCTGGGTGGGCGAGAACATCGGGTCGCCGCCGTTGCATTCCTCGTCATCGCCGTCGTCCTGGTTGCAGTGGATGACGACCTCGTCACCCACTTTCCAGCGCTTGACCTTGTCGCCGACCGCCCAGACGATGCCCGAGGCGTCGGAACCGGCGACATGATAGGGCTGCTTGTGGCCGTCGAACGGGCTGACCGGCACACCAAGCGCCGCCCAGACGCCGTTGTAGTTCACGCCTGCAGCCATCACGAGGACGAGCACCTCGTTTGAATCGAGCTTCCAGGTGTCGACGACCTCGATCTGCATGGCGCTTTCGGGTTCGCCGTGCCGATCCTGTCGGATCGCCCAAGCATACATCTTGGCGGGCACATGGCCGAGGGGCGGCATCTCGCCGATCTCATAAAGGTCTTTCGCGGGGGCCTCGTAGGGCGCGATCCCGGGTTTGGTATCGAGGGCCATGTCCATCTCCTGCCATGCCGCAGCGCAGAATCATTGCGGGTTTCAGACAGGAAATACAAATGGCCACGCAACAATGCAATAGCGCGGGTCGCTACTTTGTAATTTTATGTCCCTTACGTTTCGACTTTTCCGGCTTTTCCACCGGATCTGCGCCGATGGTTTCTGCAGCTGCATCGAAAAGCTGCAGGATCGAGGCGGCGTAGAAATCGAGAATCGGTCGGCTCGCCGGGTTCAGCACCAGTCGCTCGCCCTGCCGCTCCATCATATGGCGCATGAGGAAGATGCTGATCGTCCGGTCGACGGCAGCCGTCACACCGCCCGCGGGCAGCACCAGTTCGGCGCCCGCCGCCGCAAGCCGGTCGGCCAGTGCGGCGGACCGGGTGATCAGGCCGACGCGGTCGGTTTCCTCCGCCGCGCCCCAGGCGGCGGAGACCAGCGGCACCGCCAGCACCGGGATATTGCGGGTGATCTCGGCCATCAATGCCTGGGCCAGTGCCTCGGTCGGATCGCCCTTTTCCTGCCGCTCGAATGTCGAAAGCGATATCGGCGTGCCATAGCGCACCACAGCATCGCCAAACCCCCGGAAGCGGCCCAGAAGCGCGCGCCAGAGATGGCGGGCGATGAAGGCGAGGATGCCGGTGATCCGGGCGCGGAAGCGCCGCGTGCCCTCGGCATGGGCGGCGATCAGCACGCGGTCCTCGACGATCCGGTCATAGTTCAGCGCGACCGGCACGAAGATCACATCGCGGCCCGGGGCACGCGGTGCGCCGGTGATATAGCTGAGGATACCGAGTTTCGGCGCCATGGTCCGCCCGGTCAAGGACAGGCCGCCCTCGGGAAAGATCGCCTGGGTCACGCCTTCCGCCGTTGCCATCTGCACATAGCGCGACAGGACGCGACGGTAGAGTTGCCGGTCCGACCGGCGGCGGATGAAATAGGCGCCCATTGTCTTGATGAGCCAGGAAAGCGGCCAGATCCGCGCCCATTCGCCCACGGCGTATGACAGGGCAGAACGCTCTGCCGCGAGATAGGTCACCAGCACGTAATCCATGTTCGAGCGGTGGTTCATCACGAAGACCACGGTCGCGCCGGGGTCGATCTGGCCAAGTTTCCGGTCGTCGAGATGGACCGTGTAGATCAGCCGCGCGAACCAACGTGCCAGCCGGATGCCGTAGGTGAAATAGAAGCGCGCCGAGAAGGAGGGCACGATCTCGCGCGCGTAGCGCCGGGCGCGTTCCATCACCACGGTTTCGGGCTCGCCGGTCGCGCGTGCCTCTTCGCTGATCGCCTCGTAGACCTTCGGATCATGGGCGAGGCGGATGATCATGTCCTGCCGTTCCATCAGCTTGAAGGGCTGGATCGGCCGGTCGAGGCGAGCGTTCAGCCGCGCCACCAGCCCCTCCATCCGGCGGCGGAAGAACCAGCGGACCGAAGGGAAAAGGAAATGCGAGGAAAAGGCCACCGTCGCGAAGGCGATGATCAGAAGGAAGAGCCAGAGCGGCAGTTCGACGGTGCGGAACATCTGGGGTTAAAGGAAGGTCAGGACGGCGGAAAGCACGATCAGCAGGAAGAGCCCGATCCCCGCAAGGCCGAGGAGCGGCGCGCGCGCCGCTGCCGCAACATCGCCCGCCCGGGCCTTCGCGCCGTTCTTCACCGAAAAGATCACAAGGCCGGTGAAGAGGGCGACGAGTACCATCTTGACCCAGAACCAACCCCTCAGCCCGTCAAGCCCGTAATGCCCCCAGACCAGCAAAAGCCCCGTTGCGATCAGGATGCCCAGCGCCGTGCGGCCCATGAGGGAAAGCTTGATGCCAACGAGCGCCAGATGCGGCCGCGCCTCAGGGGGCGCCAGGCTCGCCACCGCGCCGACGACGGGAATGCCGAAGGTGGCCGAACCGCCGAGCCCGATCGCCGCCAGATGCAGCCAGAGCGCTATCGTCAGGAGATGATCCATGTGCCTGCCTCCGTTGCGGCACAGTTCCAGATTCCCCGACACTTGAAAAGCCACCCCCGATGCCGCAATGCAGCGAATTGACAGGGTCATGATCTGTCGTCTATCTCTGCACCTGCGAAATTTTGTTGCCCGAAGGACCAATTCCGATGCGCGCGGTTCAGAAAGACAAGCCCTGGCTCTTCCGCACCTACGCGGGCCATTCGACGGCGGAAAAGTCGAATGCGCTCTACCGCGCGAACCTTGCCAAGGGCCAGACCGGCCTTTCCGTCGCCTTCGACCTGCCCACCCAGACCGGCTATGACAGCGACCATGAACTGGCACGCGGCGAGGTTGGCAAGGTCGGCGTGCCCGTCTGCCATCTTGGTGACATGCGCGCCCTCTTCCACGATATTCCGCTGGAAGAGATGAACACGTCTATGACGATCAATGCGACCGCGCCCTGGCTGCTGGCGCTCTATATCGCCGTGGCCGAGGAACAGGGGGCCGATGTTCGAAATCTGCAAGGAACTGTGCAGAATGACATCATCAAAGAGTACTTAAGTCGCGGAACCTATATTTGTCCGCCGAAGCCAAGTCTCAGGATGATCACCGATGTGGCCGCCTTCACGGCGGATAACCTTCCGAAATGGAACCCGATGAATGTCTGTTCCTACCACCTGCAGGAGGCGGGCGCGACGCCGGAACAGGAACTGGCCTTCGCGCTCGCGACCGGCATCGCGGTTTTGGACGATCTGAAAGGGAAGGTGGCGGCCAAGGACTTTCCGGCGATGGTCGGACGAATTTCCTTCTTCGTGAACGCAGGCATCCGCTTCGTGACCGAGCTTTGCAAGATGCGGGCCTTCACCGAACTGTGGGACGATATCTGCCGTGACCGCTACGGGATCACGGAGGAAAAATACCGCCGCTTCCGCTACGGAGTGCAGGTGAACAGCCTTGGCCTGACCGAACAGCAGCCGGAAAACAACGTCTACCGAATCCTTCTGGAAATGCTGGCGGTGACCTTGTCGAAGACTGCCCGCGCCCGCGCGGTGCAGCTGCCCGCCTGGAACGAGGCGCTGGGCCTGCCGCGCCCCTGGGACCAGCAATGGTCGCTCCGCATGCAGCAGATCCTCGCCTATGAGACCGACCTCCTGGAATATGGCGATCTTTTCGACGGCAGCCCGGTGATCGCGGCAAAGGTGGAAGAGCTGAAAGACGGCGCGCGCGAGGAGTTGAAAACGCTGGACGCGATGGGCGGCGCGATTGCCGCCATCGAATACATGAAGGGCCGGCTGGTCGAAAGCAACGCCGCACGTATCGGCCGCATAGAAACGAACGAAACGACCGTGGTCGGCGTCAACCGCTGGCAACAGGGCGAGGCCTCGCCCTTGACGGCAGGCGACGGGTCGATCCTGACCGTCGATCCGGCGGTCGAGCAAGACCAGATCAAACGCCTGATCGACTGGCGCAGCGGGCGCGACGCCCAGGCTGTCGCCGCCGCGCTGGCTGCTTTGCGAGAGGCCGCGACATCGGGCGCGAATATCATGCCTGCCTCGGTCGCCGCCGCCAAAGCGGGCGTTACGACCGGCGAATGGGCGGGCGTCATGCGCCAGGTCCATGGTGAATATCGCGGCCCGACGGGCGTGTCGAAAAATCCCTCGAACCGGACCGAGGGCCTTGATGACTTGCGCGAGGCCGTCAATGTCGCCTCGGGCCGTCTGGGTCGGCGGCTGTCGTTCCTGGTCGGCAAACCCGGCCTCGACGGCCATTCGAACGGCGCCGAACAGATCGCGGCGCGGGCGCGGGATTGCGGCATGGCGATCCGCTATGAGGGCATCCGCCTGACGCCCGCCGAGATCGTCAGCGCGGCGGCGGAAGAACAGGCGCATGTCGTCGGCCTCTCGATTCTGTCAGGCAGCCATCTGCCGCTGATCGAAGAGGTGATGGCGCGGATGCGCGCGGCAGGGCTTACCCATGTACCGGTCGTGGTCGGCGGCATCATCCCCGACGAGGATGCCGAGCAGCTGCGCGCCATGGGCGTCGCCCGGGTCTATACGCCCAAGGATTTCGAGCTGAACCGGATCATGATGGACATCGTCACCCTCGCTGCGCCAGAAACTCTGGCCGCAGAATGAGGTCCCAGTGCGAGTCGAACCCCGCATCTTTCCCGACTATGCCGCCAGCCTGAAGGTCGCCTTCGAGGAGGAGATCAGCGGCGAAACCTTCTTTGCCGCGATGGCGGAGGCTTTCGACGGAATCCCCGCGGACGCGCTGAACCTCATGGCGCAGATGGAGGCCGAAACCGTCCGGCTGCTCGAACCGGTGGTCGAGCATGCCGGGATCAGCATAGCCGATCGCACCGCCCTGCGTGCCGAAGGCCGCTCCGAAGGGCTGGAAACCGCCGGGCAGGGCTGGCCCGAGATCGTCCGGGCCATGGACGAGGAGTATGGCGCCTATGTCGAAGAGTTCGAATGGATGTTCGGCCAGGCCCCAGAAAAGGGCCGTACGCGCCTGCAATTCCTTGTTGATCACGAGGTCGCCATCCTCGGCTTCGCCCGTGCCTGGCGGGCGGGCGATCCCGACTGCCTCGCGCCGCTCCACCGCTATCTCGCGCGCGCCGCGGCAGTCTGACCCCGCGCGTGGTCCGGAAATCCTGACCTTTCCCTGCGCCGCACTTGGGCTATTGCTCGAACCGGGAAGCCTCGGAAACCCCGGGGCGTGCCCCGTGCGCCGGAGGCCCTTCGGCGAAACCCAACCCGAAGGACATAGTCATGATCCGCATCCTTCCCGCCCTTGCCCTGACGTTCGCCGCCGGGGCTGCCGCCGCCATCGACATTCCCGCCGCGACTGCGGCGCTGATCGAGCACAACCGCACGCAATGCGCTTCGAATGGCGGCCAGCTCTCGGTCGGGCCGGACGCGGTACTGCAAGCGGACATGAACGGCGACGGTGTCGAGGATACGATCTTCGACGGCTCACAGGTCAGCTGCACGAAGGATCCACAACCCACCTGTTCGGAGCTCGGTTGCGATCTCAATGTGATCGTGGGAACAGATCAGCATAATTTCATCGTTCTCGGTTGGTCGGTCGAGCGCGCGGGCGACCGCGTCGTCCTGCGCACGAAACAGTCGGGCTTCCTTCTGAACAAGTCAGAAGACCCGATCTACGACCTTTATTTCGACAATCAGAGCCAGAGCTGGCAGGTCGTCAAATAACCGCCGCCCCTTGTATCCAACCGCCGCTTTCGGCAGTCTGTCCTGATCTTTTCAGACAGGTGAGACATGACCTTCCATATCGGTGCCAAGGCGGGTGAAATCGCCGAAACCGTCCTCATGCCGGGCGACCCCTACCGCGCGAAATGGGCGGCGGAGAAATTCCTCGACGGTGCGGTCTGCATCAATCAGGTGCGCGGCATGCTGGGGTTCACCGGCACCTGGAAGGGCAACCGGGTCACGATCCAGGGCTCGGGCATGGGCATGCCGTCGCTATCGATCTACGCAAACGAGCTGATCCGCGACTATGGCGCAAAGACCCTGATCCGGATCGGATCGGCGGGTGCAATGCAGCATCATGTCAAGGTGCGCGACGTGGTGATCGCGATGACTTGCTCAGCGATTTCAACACCTTCTCGTGGGTTCTTCAAAGAAATGCAGTTCGCGCCGTCAGCCGATTACGGCCTTCTGGAACAGGCCGTCGCGGTGGCCCGCGCGAAGGGCACGCCCACCCATGTCGGCGGCATCTATTCCTCGGACGTCTTCTATGACGAGCGCCCCGACCTGACCGAGATGCTGGGTCGCCACGGCACGCTCTGCGTCGAGATGGAGGCGGCAGAGCTTTACACCGTCGCCGCCCGCCATGGTGCGCGGGCGCTGGCGATTCTCACGATCTCCGACCACCTGCTGACGCACGAGGCGCTGCCAGCCGAGGATCGCGAAAGGTCGTTCGGCGATATGGTGGAAATCGCGCTCGGCGCGGCTTTCGCCTGACGGTCGGGTTTGAAGGATTTTCGCGAAAATCCTTCAAATACCGCGCGGCGCCTCCGGGGAAAAATCTTGCGAAGATTTTTCCCCGGCCCCACCCGTTTCGACGATCCAGCGGGCGACCCGCCCCGCCGCACTTCCTGGCAGCGGGCGCCTGAGCGACCAGAGCGTCAAAGGCCGGTCAAGCGGCGCGCGCCCTGCGAAGGGCGCGACCAGCGTCCCCCTTTCCAGATGGCGCGCGACGAGGGGCCCGTGCCCGATCAGCACGCCCGCCCCGTTCACCGCCTCTTCCACCGCAAGCGCATAAAGCGAAAAGACCGGTCCGCGCGGCGTCAGGCCGGGCAACCCGGCCGCTTCCAGCCAGAGCGGCCAGTCGCCCGCCCAGGCGCTGTCGGTCAGGCAAGGCACATCCGCCAGGTCCGACGGCGCGTGCAGGCGCGCCGCGAGCGCGGGCGCGCAGACCGGGAAAATCTCGTCTTCGGCCACCACCTGCCCCTCCCCACTCGGCCGGAAGAACAGCGCCAGATCGAAGGGCGCACGCTTCAGGTCGGGCGGTGCCTCAAGCGCGGTGATCGATACCGTGATCTCTGGCGCCGTAGCGCGCAGCGCGGGCAGGCGGGGAGAGAGCCAGAGCTGTGCGATGGCAGGCAGGGCGGCGATATGAACGGTTCGGGGCGCGGCTTCGGCCCTAAGCCGCTGCACCGCCAGCCCCAGCCGGTCGAAGGCTTCGATGAAGTCCGGTAGCAGCCGCTGACCGAGCGGCGTCAGACGCACGCCCTTGGCGTGGCGTTCGAAGAGCGCGGCACCCAGCGCTTCTTCCAGTTGCTTGACATGGGCGGCGACCGCGCCCGGGGTCACGCCAAGCTCCACACCCGCCGCAGCAAAGCCGCCCAGCCGCGCGGCGGCCTCGAAAGCCCGCAAGGCGTTCAGCGGCAGACCCTTCAGGGGTGGTGGGGAAACCGGCATCCGAGACTCAATTTTTCTACGCCTAAAATTCTACAAATCTGCTTTGCGGACGCAACCCCCAACGCTGCATGATCTGGGCAAGCCAAGGAGGATCACATGCTCGCTACCGCCCCCCATCTCGTCCGCCGCCCCTGGGTGCCCGAGGCCTGCGAGGCGCTGATCCAGCGCCAGGCCGCCGCGACAGCCGCCGCTTCGACCGAGGTTGCCGCGCGGCTCGACCGGCTCGCCGCACGGAACGTCGAGATCCATGACCGCGACTGTTTCAACCTCAACCCTGCGACCAATGTGATGAACCCCGCCGCCGAAGCCTTGCTCGCGCGCGGTCTCGGGTCGCGCCCCTCGCTCGGCTATCCCGGTGACAAGTATGAAATGGGGCTGGAAGCGATCGAGGAAATCGAGGTGATTGCCGCGGAACTGGCCGCCGAGGTCTTTGGCGCCACCTATGCCGAGGTGCGGGTCTTTTCCGGCGCGATGGCCAATCTTTACGGTTTCATGGCGCTGACCAGGCCCGGCGACGCGATCATCGCGCCGCCCGCGACCATCGGCGGTCATGTCACCCATCATGGCGCGGGCTGCGCGGGGCTCTACGGCCTCATTACCCATGCCGCACCTGTCAATGCTGATGCCTACACCGTCGACCTTGATGGGTTGCGTGATCTGGCACAGAGGGTCCGGCCGAAACTGATCACGCTCGGCGGCTCGTTGAACCTCTTCCCCCATCCGGTGCGTGAGGTGCGGGCGATTGCCGACGAGGTCGGCGCGAAGGTCTTGTTCGACGCCGCTCATCAATGCGGGATCATTGCGGGCGGCCAGTGGGCAAACCCTCTGTCCGAAGGCGCGCATCTGATGACCATGTCGACCTACAAGAGCCTCGGCGGCCCCGCGGGCGGGCTGATCGTGACGAACGAGGCCGAGATTGCCGAACGGCTCGACCACATCGCCTTCCCCGGCATGACCGCGAACTTCGACGCAGGGCGGGTGGCAGCGCTGGCCATGTCGTTGCTGGACTGGCGCGATCATGGGAACGCCTATGGGGCCGAAATGATTGCGCTTTCGCGTGCTTTGGCGCGGGCACTGGCTGACGAGGGCCTACCGGTCTTTGCCGCCGCGCAGGGCTATACCAATTCCCATCAGTTCGCGATCGAGGCGGCGGCCTTCGGCGGCGGGCAGACGGCGTCGAAGACGCTGCGCAAGGCGGGTTTTCTGGCCTGCGGCATCGGTCTGCCTATCGCCGATGTGGCGGGGGATATGAACGGGCTGCGCATCGGAACGCCGGAACTGGTGCGGCGCGGCGTGAAAGTCTCGGACGCTCCGCGCATGGCGGCGCTGATTGCCGAGGCACTGCGCAGCAACGATCCGGCAGCACTTGCGCCCCGGGTGGCGGACTGGCGCCGGAACTTTTCGGGCCTGCACTACATTCGGGCTTGAACGATCCGATTCGCGGGGGTTTGATGGCGTCCCCTCCGCAAAAGGTCCTGACATGCGCACCCTCTCCCTCGGCCGCACCGGCCCCGACATATCGGCCCTTGGTTTCGGCGCCATGTCCTTCGGCGGCATCTTCGGCCCGACGACCGAGGCCGAAAGCCTCGCCTGCCTCGATGCAATGTATGAGGCGGGCATCACCTTCATCGACACGGCCAATATCTACGGAATGGGCATCAGCGAAACTGTGGTCGGCACATGGCTTGCCAGCCGCAAGCCGAAGGTCGTTCTGGCCACGAAAGCCAGCTTCGTTGCCGGCCCGCCGCGCCGGGTCGACAATTCGGCGGAACATCTGCGGAGCGAACTGGAAGCATCGCTAAAGCGGCTGGGGCGCGAACAGGTTGACCTCTTCTACATTCACCGGCGCGAACATGCTCGCCCACTTGAGGAGGTCATCGGCACGCTTCACGATCTTGAACGCGAAGGCAAGATCGGCGGATATGGCATGTCCGAAATCGCGCCCGAGACCCTGCGCGAGGCACATGCGATCCATCCCTGCCGGGCGGTCCAGAACGAATATTCGCTCTGGTCCCGCCAGCCCGAACTGGGCCTCATTCAGGAATGCGGGCGGCTTGGGGTGACGTTCGTTGCCTTCTCGCCGCTTGCACGCGGGATGCTCGGCCAAAGGCCCCTGCCCTTTGCCAGTGTAAGCGACGGTTTCCGCAGCCAGAATCCGCGTTTCACTCAGCCCTATTTCGATCGGAATCAGGCGCGGATCGAACCGTTCCGCGCCTTTTGCGCGGCGCGAGGCTGGTCGGTTCCCGCCACCGCGCTTGCCTGGGTCATGGCGGCTGGTCCCCATGTCGTGCCGATCCCCGGCACGCGCTCGGCCGAGCGGTTGAAGGAGTGGTTGCCGCTGCCGGACCTGACAGAAGAGGATCGCGCCGAGATCGAGCGTATCCTGCCCGCCGGTTTCGCTGCGGGCGACCGCTATGGCGACGGCCAGCTTCTGTCGATCGAGCGCTACTGCTGAGGATCAGAGCCCATGGCTGCGGTCATAGCCGTTCAGCGGCGGCGGTTGCCAGCCCGCAAGCGCCGCCGGATCTGGCCGCAGTATTTCGACCAGCAACGGGTGGCAGGCGGCTGTGTCCGAGGAATGCTCGGCCGAACAGTCGCCGCCCGGGCAGGCAGACAGGCCGCCGAGGAGGTCGATCTCGGCAAAGAATTCCAGATAATCGCCGGGCCGGACGGGGGAGGCCTTCATGAAATACTGCCCGCTGTCGCGGGTGAAGCCGGTGCACATGAAGACGTTCAGCACGTCATGCACATGCTGTTCCGCCTCGTGCGGCGACAGGCCGGTCTCGGCGGCAAGGGCGCGTGTCAGGTTTGAATGGCAGCAATGGTGGTACTGGCCGCCATGGCTGAGGAGGTTGTGGGTATAGGGGTCGCAGCGCGTGCCGATCACGTCATGCACCGAGCCGCCGAACCCGTCGAACCCGTACCAGTCGAGCGTGTCATGGGTGATGGTCGCCATCGGGCGCAAGGCCGGGAAGGATGACCACATCCGGTCGCCGGTCGACAGATGCGTGCCATGCAGCGCCCGCGTCTTGCCCGAATAGAACCGCTCGCCCAGATCGGCTGCATTCCACAGGTTCAGATCGCCGACCTGCGGCCCTTCGACCGAGTGGATGCGGAAGAAATGGCCCGCGGGCACCCGGAAACAGCGCGCCTCGCGCGGTGGCACCAGAACCTCGCCAACCCGCTCAAGCGACCGGCGCGCAGCTTGATAAAGGGGCAGTGGCGCGGGCGGCAGCCCCTCGACCGGATAGCAGATCACGGGCGCCACCGACTTGCGCGCCGAATGGTCGGCGGGGGCCTTGGTCTCGGGCGTCTGAAGCTTCATGTCGGTCCTCCGCTCGCCGGGCCATCCTTGCCGGGGCGGGCCGATGCGGTCAACCGCGTAGCGCCGGATTGAGACAGTCGCTTGGCTCGCCCTGACAGGTCGCTCCGCACGCCGCGCAACGATAACGATCCGGTCCGACGGCAAGATCAAGGCGCCAGCGGCAGGCGCGCGTCAGGGTTTTGCCCCGGCGCGACAGCCAGAGATAGAGCAGGACCGAGACCAGAAGGAGCAACAGGAGGAGCGGCATGGCTGATCCCTACCGCTGCCGTCAGCAGCGTCAAGGTCCACGCCGCCAGCCGCGCCGCCGCCAGGCACGCACATCAAGCCAGACGACACCGACCCCGAGTGGGATCATCCAGAAGCCGAGGACGGGCAGGAAACCAAAGATTCCGCCAATGATGAGGAGAAGGCCGAGGATCGCCCGCGCGCCCGGCGGGACGCGGCGGTTGATCCGCACCAGCAACCGCCGGACGCGGCCACGGATTGCCTGAAGAGTTTCGGGGCTGACGAACGGCATGATCGCTGACAGATGGAGGCTCGGGCTGGTCGCTGCAAGTCCCTAACCCCTTTCCAGCACCTCGACCGCAAGGATCGTCGGCAGATGCCGCGCCACTTCCCGCCAGCTGTCGCCCTCGTCGAGGCTGGCGAAGACCGAGCCGGAGTTGGTGCCGAAATAGATGCCGGCCGGGTCGTGCGTATCGCCCGCCATCGCCTGCCTGAGGACGGTGAAGAAGCAATTCTGCTGCGGCAGCCCCCTGCGCATCGCCTGCCAGCTTTGGCCCGCGTCGCGCGACCGCCAGACGGCGGCCGAGGCGCCGGGCGGGAAGCGGCCCTGGCTGTCGCCGTTCAGGGGCAGTGTCCAGATCGTACCGGGATCGCGCGGATGGACGCGGATTGGGAAGCCGAAGGTCGAGGGCAGACCCTCGGTGATATCCTCCCAGCTGCGCCCGCCATCGGGGCTGCGCCAGACGCCATGGTGGTTCTGCTGATATATCACGTCGCCCCCGCCCGGTGCCTGCATCATGTTGTGGACGCAGTGCCCGACCTCGCCATCGCGCGGTGCGGCCGGGTGATGGTGGTGGCCGCAGGCCTCGGCATTCGACAGGCGGTTGCGGCGCTCCCATGTCTTGCCGCCATCTTCGCTCGCAAAGACCCCGGCGGCGGAAATGCCGACCCAGAGCTTCTTCGGATCAGAAGGATGGGAAAGGATCGTATGCAGCACCAACCCCGCCGCCCCGCCGTTCCAGTCCGCGCGCGATGGGTGATCGGTCAAGCCATCCACCTTTGTCCAATTCATACCGCCATCGCGGCTTTCCAGCAGGTTCGCGGGCTTCGTCCCGGCCAGAAGCGCGCCATGGGCAAGCCCGAGCGACCAGACCTGCGCGAAATCCTTGCCGAACGGCATGGCCTCTTCGGTCCAGCCGATCATTGCCGCAAAGTCGGGATCATTCGCCGCCCAGTCATCCATCTGGCCGCTGGTCAGCCTGCTGAGCTTCCAGCTTTCTCCGCCATCCTCCGACCGCCAGACACCGGCGCCATGCCAGTCGCCGCCACCGCCCGCCCAGATCGTGCCAGTGGCAGGATCGCCCACCGCATGATTGATCGGCCAGCCATCGCAATGGGGCCCTGAGACCGACCATCCATCCTTTCCGAGGTTTCTGATGAGAAACAGCCCCTTGGTCGTCCCGACCAGAAGCGTCACGGCGCGGTCCATCGGCCCCTCCCAGGCATGATGACATGGGCCGAGCCTATCATGCGGACGCGGGCGCACCTAGCGTCCGTGATTGTTCCCGTCACAAGATTGCATTGGCGCGCCCCGACAGCCTGCGGCTAGTCTTTTCCGACCAGAGGAGAGACCAACATGATCGTCGAACGGATCGCGGCCTTCACCGCCGAAGGCCGGGGCGGCAATCCGGCGGGGGTCGTCATCGCGGACGAGATGCCCGAGGCGGTGGCGATGCAGGCCACGGCCCGCGCCGTCGGCTATGCCGAGACCGCCTTCGTCGCGCCCCAACCCGGGGGTGGCTGGCGGGTGCGCTATTTCGCCCCCGAGGCCGAAGTGGACTTTTGCGGCCATGCCACGATCGCGCTCGGCGCGGCACTCGGGCGCCGGAACGGGCCCGGAAATTACGCTTTGAGGCTGAACGCTGCCGATATCTCCGTCGAGACGGATGGCCGGGGCACGGCCACCCTGACCTCTCCACCTTCGCGCTCGACCCCGCTCGACGTGGGGTTGCGTGCGCAGCTGTTGCGGCACTTCGGCCTCAGTGAGGCTGATCTCGATCCGCGGTTGCCGCCGCGCCTTGGCGACGCCGGAAACCTCCATCCGATCCTATTCCTGAAGCAGCGCGCGCGCCTCGCCGCCATGGCCTATCCGTTCGACGCGGTGAAAGCGTTGATGGAGGCAGAGCGGCTGACCACGATCTGCCTCGTCGTGGCCGAAAACCCTGCGCTTTTCCACGTCCGCAATGCCTTTGCCATCGGCGGCCTCGTCGAAGACCCGGCGACCGGCGCGGCGGCGGCGGCGCTTGCCGGGGCTCTTGTCGATCTTGGCTGGCCGGGCATGCCCGGCGGTCGCTTCACCATCCGTCAGGGCGAGGATATGGGCGTGCCGTGTGAAATCCTCGTGCAGGGCCCGCCCGAACCCGGCGGTCGCGTGCGCCTGACCGGGGCCACACGCATCCTGCCCGATCCGGCTTGAAGCCTGTCGCGCCGCCGCTAGTCTGACGGCCGGAGGCCTCATGTCCGCACGTTCCATCATCGACCTCAGCGTCGCACGTACCGAGGCCCTGTTCGAGAGCCTCGATCCTTCGCCCTTTCACGAACGCGACCTCGATCCAAAGGCGCTTGCCTATATCGTCGGCTGGGCACGAGAGGCTGCATCGGACGCGACCTTCCTGCTGCGCATCCACATGCCCGCACCGGAGGCCGCCCGCGCCGATGCCGGGGAAATCGGCCGGGCGATCCGCCAGAATTTCACCGACTGGACGACCTCGGCCGAACGCGACAGGCGCGAACAGTTCCGGCTGGGCCGCATTTATCTTGTGGTCGGGCTCACCATGCTCACGCTCTGCCTTCTGGCCCGCCGCGCCCTGCCCGGCATTCTCGGCGATAGCCCCCTCACCCAGCTGCTAGGCGAAGGGCTCGCCATTCTTGGCTGGGTGTCGAACTGGCGCCCGATCGAAACCTTCCTCTACGACTGGTGGCCGCTTTACCGGACCGCACGGCTCTATCGCCGTCTTGCATTGTCTGAAATTCAGATCATCAGCCACTGACCCCCGGCTCGCTGCGACGCTATCGTGCGTGGTCCCGATATGCTAACCTGCCGTCGGCGGCTCTAGCGACTTCGGTCTACCGATGGCGGGGCGGGGGGCATTTCATGGTGACCTTTGAACAGGCGAAGGCGCTGGCCGATCTCATCGGCAGCGATCACGTCATCTTTCCTGACAGCCCCGACTATCATGCGCGGCGCAAGGTCTGGAACGGCATGATCGACCGCCATCCGGCCCTGATCGTGCGACCGGCGACGGCCGCTCAGGTTTCTGCGGTTGTAACGGCGGCAGCCCGATCCGGCATCCCATTGGCGGTTCGCTGCGGCGGGCATAGCTTTCCCGGTTTTTCTACTTGCGACGACGGGATCGTTCTGGACCTGACCCGCATGAACCAGATCACGGTAGACCCCGAGGCACGCATCGCCGAGGTGGGCGGCGGCGCTCTGTTGGGTGACCTCGACAGGGCAGGCGCGCCTCATGGTCTTGTCACGCCTGCGGGCCTAGTCTCACATACCGGCGCCGGAGGGTTGACATTAGGCGGTGGCATGGGCTGGACCAGCCGACGGCTGGGGCTGACAATCGACAGCCTTTTAGCGGTCGAACTGGTGACGGCCGAGGGCCGGGTCATTGAGGTAAGCAATGACTCCGATCCCGATCTCTTCTGGGGCCTGCGCGGCGGTGGCGGCAATTTCGGCATCGTCACCAAATTCCGTTTCCGCATGCATCGCTTGGGCCCGATCACCGTGGGGGTCTGGTCCTACCCGCCGGATCGTGCGGTGCAGGCCCTGAACAGCCTCGCTGCAGCATCTGACGTCGCACCCCGCTCTCAGACCACCGTGGCTCTCACGACGCTCAGCGGAGTACATGTGACCGCCTTCCATAGCGGCGATGACGGGATGGGCGCATCCAGCACTGCACCATTCGGGCATCTGGCTGGACCCGGCGAGGGCGGACTTGTCGCCACCGACTATGTGACCTTGCAAAGTCGCGGTGACGACCGGATTTGCTGGGGCAGGCGCTATTATGGTCGCGGCGGGTTCCTGGCGAAGCCGGACGGGGCCATCGCTGAAACTATAGCCGAACTGGCGCGCTCGGCACCAACACCCGATTCCGAGATCTACATGATCCAGCTCGGCGGCGCGGTCAGCGATGTAGCCGAGGATGCCACGGCCTATTCTGGCCGGGGTGGCGGATTCTACTGGATCGTGCAGCCGATCTGGGACGACCCGGCCGATGACGCGCGATGCCTGGACTGGGGTCGGAAGGGCGGCGCGCGACTGGCTGCCCTTTCGCAGGCCGGGAACTACCTGAACGAACAGGGGGAAACTGGCCGTGACGTCGCGCTGCAAGCGTACGGCGCGGCGAAATTCGAACGTCTGACCCGTCTGAAGGCACGTATGGACCCGGGCAACCTCTTTCGCCTGAACCAGAACATCGCGCCCGCCCCGGGGCTTACACCCGCCTGATCCGCCGAACCAGACGAGGGCTCAGCCTCGCGCCACCAGACCCGGGCCGGACAGCGTGCCGCCGAGATTGACGATCTCGCCGCCGATCATGCCGCGCAGGATCACTTCAGCGCCTTCGCCCACGATCAGATTGCCCTGCACCATGCCGCCCAGCGTCACTCTACGGCCCGGCGTGATGGTCAGATCGCCGCCCACCACCCCGGCGAAGGTGCAATCTTCGTCAAGCACCGCATCGCCGGGATACATCTCGCGCCGGGGCGCCTGCGGCTCCATCTCAGACCACCCGCTCGACCATCATCTTCTTGATCTCGGCGATGGCCTTGGCCGGGTTCAGCCCCTTCGGGCAGGTCTTGGCGCAGTTCATGATCGTGTGGCAGCGGTACAGCTTGAACGGGTCTTCGAGGTCATCCAGCCGCTCGCCCGTTGCCTCGTCGCGGCTGTCGATGATCCAGCGGTAGGCATGCAGCAGCGCCGCCGGGCCGAGGTAGCGATCGGAGTTCCACCAGTAGCTCGGGCAGGAAGTCGAGCAGGAGGCGCACATCACGCATTCATAAAGCCCGTCGAGTTTCTTGCGGTCTTCGATCGACTGGCGCCATTCCTTGGCGGGGCGGTTGGTCTTGGTTTCCAGCCAGGGCATGATCGAGGCATGCTGCGCGTAGAAATGCGTAAGGTCGGGGATCAGGTCCTTCACCACCGGCATATGCGGCAAGGGATAGATCTTCACGTCACCGCGAATTTCATCCAGCCCGTAGATACAGGCGAGCGTATTGATCCCGTCGATGTTCATCGCGCACGACCCGCAGATCCCCTCGCGGCAGGAGCGGCGGAAGGTGAGCGTCGGATCGATCTCGTTCTTGATCTTGATCAGCGCGTCCAGAACCATCGGCCCGCACTTGTCCATGTCGAGGAAATAGGTATCGACCCGCGGGTTTTCGCCCGTGTCCGGGTCCCAGCGATAGATGCGGAACTTGCGCACATTCTTTCCATCCGGCCGCGGCCAGGTCTTGCCGACGCGGACCTTGGAATTCTTGGGAAGCGTGAACTGGACCATGTTCTTTACTGCCTTTTCGGTCGGATATTACAATAGGGACAGAGTCTGGGCCATCTCGACCATCGCGGCGGCCCGGGCGTCAAAGCTGTGCGCCAGGACCATCTCACGGGCGAACTCATGCCGTGCGGCGCGGCGGTCTGCGCCTTCGCCGCGGATCGTTTCGATAGCGGCGTCGAACGCGGCTTGATCACCCACCTGACAGACAAACCGATCAAACCCCGGCGGCAGGGCGGCGACACGGTCCATGATCACCGGTGTGGCGCAGGCCAGCGCGTCGAAGACACGGTTCGACAGAAATCCATTTCGCGCCATGATGTTGGTGTGATCGCACAGCACGGCAAGCGCCCGGCCATAGAGGTCACCCACCGCGTCATTCGCGAGGTACGACCCCTGCAGCCAGGTCCCCCAAGGCCCGGCGTCCCAGCCGTTTCCCCAAAGCTTCAGCGGATGGCCACCCTGCCGGGCCATCACCGCCATGGGCCGGTCCTGTCCGAAATGGTTGTTCGCCACAAAAACAAGATCGGACCGCGCGGCATGTGGAACCGGCGCCCTGACGGCCACATCGAAGCACTGATGGAGGACCGTGGGAGTGAGCCCCGGCAAGCGGCGCGCGAGCTTGCCAGCAAAGACCTCCGAGGCCACGAACACATGATCGTGCGCCCGCAAGCTTTCCATTTCAAAGCGCTTGCCGGGATAGATCATCCACAAGATCGAAGGCACATCATCGCGGCGCTGATACTGGTCGTGTCCTTGCAGGACAATGTCGAGGGCATCGGCGCCATCGCTGTGATACCAATCCGGCATGATATCGACACGCGCCTTGCGACCCATACGCTCAAACGCGCTGGCAAGGCTCTTGGCAAAATGATAGTCGCCCCAGCTTTCAGCCACCTCCGCGCTCGGGACACAGGTCTTGATCGCAATCGCCCCGGTCTTGTTCGCACCACTGCGGCGCGGCCCGGTCCGGCCTGTGCGTTGCGTCGCGGCCACTGACGCAAATCGCTGGACCCCGAAGTCATCCAGCGAAATCCCGGTGAACCGCGCGACAATCTCCTCGTAACGCTCTGTCAGCACACGGTTATGTGGATCCAGACCCGACACGACGACCAGACCGGTCGGCGCCAGGTCGAGCACGTCGACTTTCAAATCCGGACGGAACTCCCGCAGGATCGGGACGAGCTTCCAGACATCGCCTGTCCAGCTTTGCGTTAATGCGCGATCCCAGTCCCGCTCTGCCATCACACGGTTGTAAGGCACGCAGTCGTGCAGGAAGATCTCGCCGGCCGCATCCATCAGCCGCTCGGTATTGATGAAATCACGCAAGAGATACTCGAAAAGGTGCATGCCATCCAGGAACGCGAGGTCGATCTTCAGACCCAGGCGCTCGACCAGCTTGGATGCAAAGAAATCGTCGCTCGTCCCCTGAAACAGATGCAGCTCTGGCTTGTTGCGCGACACATCCGCTTCGAGCTGGAACTTCGGATCAACCGCAATCGAGACACACTCAGCGAAACTAAGGCTGGCGCCACTTTCCGTGCCGATCTCGAAGTAGACCTTCGGCCGCAGCCGCGCGTGCGCCGCCTGCAGATAGGTCAGATAGTGCACTGGCCCCATGACAGGAAAACCCGCGTCGGCCACGACTCCTGTCTCTTGTCTGATCTTGCGTCGGATCGTCTTCATGCCAGGCTATTTCCAATCGGTGCGCGCATAGAGCGGCTGGCGGGGCGGTTGACCCGCCTTCTGGTAGACGCAGGAATCATAGACCGCCGCCGGATCGCGGCCCTGGATGTAGTCGGAAGAAATCGACAGGCTGAGCTTCGCGGCCGCTTGCCCGTTCGAGGCCACGCCAACCCCGACCGAACCGCGCGGCGCGGCCGCCAGGCGGGCGCGCTGGAAACATTCCCGTTCGGCCTGTGCGATCGTCATCGGCCCGCAGGCGGCCAGAAGGGCGAGGCAAGACAGGGCAAGAAGCGGGCGGATCATCGGGCTACCTCACGGCGCGGTCGCGGCGGCAAGCCGCTGACCGACGCATTCGCTCATCAGGACCTGTCCGCGCAGGGTGGCGCCGGGACCGGCTGTGACCACCGGCAGGCCAAGCCCGTCGCGTTCCGTTCGCGAGACCTCGTAGTGGCCCGGCACTTTGAGATCGCGCTGGCAGTCGGCCACGGCGAGGTCGAAGGCATCCGGCTTGCCGCCGCCGCCAACGCAGCCGGCCGCAACCAGAACACAGCCGCAAGCCCAGATCGCCAGCCGGTTCGCCATCAATAGACCCTCGCCTTCGGTGCGATCTTCTTCGGATCGATCCCGCCCTCCTCGGGCTTGGTCAGCGGATCGAGATGCACGGGCCGGGTGGACAGGGTCACCTTCGCCCCATCGACCAGCGCGAGCGAATGGACGCGCCAGTTCTTGTCGTCGCGGCTGGGATAATCCTCGTGCGCATGGGCGCCGCGGCTTTCCTTGCGCGCTTCGGCCGCGACAATCGTGGCCAGCGCGTTCGGCATCAGGTTCGTCAGTTCCAGCGTCTCCATCAGATCGCTGTTCCAGACCATCGACCGGTCCGTGACCTTTAGGTCACCCATCTTGGCGGCGACCCGTGCCATCTTCTCGACGCCCTCGGCCAGCGTCTTGTCGGTGCGGAAGACGGCGGCATCGGCCTGCATGGTCTTCTGCATCTCCAGCCTGAGATCGGCGGTTGGCACTGCGCCCGCCGCATGGCGGAGCCCGTCGAAGCGCGTGAGCGCACGGTCGACCTCGGCCTTGTTCACCGGCACATTCGCGGCGCCCGGTTTCACGATCTGGCCGGCACGTATCGCCGCCGCGCGCCCGAAGACCACGAGGTCGATGAGGCTGTTCGATCCCAGACGGTTCGCACCATGGACGCTGGCGCAACCCGCTTCGCCCACCGCCATCAGGCCCGGAAAGACAGTATCGGGGCTGCCGGGCTGCGGGTTCAACACCTCGCCCCAATAATTCGTGGGAATGCCGCCCATGTTGTAGTGAACTGTCGGCAGAACCGGGATCGGTTCCTTCGTCACATCGACGCCCGCGAAGATCTTCGCCGATTCCGAAATGCCCGGCAGACGCTCATGCAGCGTCTCGGGTGGCAGGTGATTGAGGTGCAGGTGAATGTGATCCTTGCCCTCGCCTACGCCCCGGCCTTCGCGGATTTCGATCGTCATGCAGCGGCTGACGACGTCGCGGCTGGCCAGATCCTTGTAGGTCGGCGCATAGCGTTCCATGAACCGCTCGCCTTCGGAGTTCGTGAGATACCCGCCCTCGCCCCGCGCGCCTTCGGTGATCAGGCAGCCCGAGCCATAGATGCCGGTCGGATGGAACTGCACGAATTCCATATCCTGAAGCGGCAGCCCGGCGCGCGCCACCATGCCGCCGCCATCGCCGGTGCAAGTATGGGCGCTGGTCGCCGAGAAATACGCCCGACCATAGCCGCCCGTCGCCAGCACCACCATCTTCGCGTTGAAGACATGGATCGTGCCATCGTCGAGCTTCCAGCAGACGACCCCGGTGCAGGCGCCGTCAGTGATGATCAGGTCAAGCGCGAAATATTCGATGAAGAATTCCGCGTTGTTCTTCAGGCTCTGACCATAAAGCGTATGCAGGATCGCATGCCCCGTCCGGTCGGCGGCGGCGCAGGTGCGCTGCACCGGCGGGCCTTCGCCGTATTCGGTCGTATGGCCGCCGAAGGGGCGCTGGTAAATCTTGCCTTCCTCGGTGCGGCTGAAAGGCACGCCGTAATGCTCAAGCTCATAGACCGCCTTCGGCGCCTCGCGGGCCAGATATTCCATCGCATCGGTGTCGCCCAGCCAGTCCGAGCCCTTCACGGTATCGTACATGTGCCATTGCCAGCTGTCCGGCCCCATGTTGCCGAGCGAGGCGGCGATGCCACCCTGTGCCGCCACTGTGTGCGAGCGCGTCGGAAAGACCTTGGTCACGCAGGCGGTGCGCAGCCCCTGCTCGGCCATGCCGAGCGTGGCGCGCAGACCCGCGCCGCCCGCGCCCACGACCACAACGTCATATTCATGTGTCTCATAGGGATAAGCGGTCATGGTCAGCCTTTCAGAGCGCGATGCGGGCCAGCGCGAACAGCCCGGTCGCGGTAATCAGATAGGAAAGCGAGATGGCGGCGATGATCAGCGCCTTGCGGGTCGAACCGCGCGCGTAATCCTCGATCATCATCGTGGCGCCCTTGGCGAAATGGCGCATCGCGACGAAAAGGACGAGCCCGGTCAGGATCGCCACATGCGGCCGGGCGAAGAATTCCAGCACGCCGGCATGATCGCGGCCGAAGGCGCGGCCAAGGGCGATGACGAAGACGGGAACAAGAAAGGCAAGTGCCGCACCCGAGGCCTGCATATACCAGTGATGCTCGGTCCCGGTGTGCGAGGCGCCCTTGCCCTCGGCGCGCTTGCGGTCGGTCAGATAACGCATGGCCGCCCCTTTCAGATGAAGAAGAAGGTGAGGATCGTCAGGACAACCGACCCGATGACGCAGGCCCAGCCGAGCTTTTCGGCGGTCGCGATCTCAAGCCCGCGGCCCGCGTCGAACCACAGATGCCTCAGCCCCGCGAGGTAGTGATACCAGACCGCCCACAGCGAGCCGGTAAGGATGATCTTGCCGATCCAGCTGTGCAAAAGCCCGTCGACGAAGGCGAAATAGCCGGGGCTCGTTGCGGCGGCCAGAAGCCACCAGACCATCAGGATCGCACCGACGATCATGCCGTTGCCGGTGATCCGGGTCAGGATCGAGCTGATCGCCGTCATCTGCGGCCGGTAGATCTGCAGATGCGGCGACAGGGGCCTTACCACACGTTTGGTTTCCGCCATTCATACCTCCACCGCTTTTGGTCGGGCCGTCTGCCCCGCCTGGCTGCATCCTGATTACCCGATTTCGCGCGCAAGTCACGCTGCAATTGCAGCAAACGCCAATCGAAGGGTTTCCGTTAGGGCTAAATGTCCTATTTGTGATCACGCACTTTTTTCAAGTGATCACAAATAACTTCCCTAGACCGGCACCAGCGCCCAGTAATCGAGGTCGAGCAGAACAGACGGATCGTATTTACCGTCTTCGCCCTTCAGCGCAAAAGCCCCCGCCCCGTCCTTCACCGCCACCAACCTAAGCCGCAGCGCACCCACACCCGGCGCCCCGGTCTCGGCCTTGTCCAGCACTTCCGACCAGGCCCGCACCGTATCGCCCGCGAAACAGGGGTTGGCGTGGCTGCCGCCGTTCAGCGCCACGATCATCTGCGCATTCGCGAGCCCGTTGAAGCTGAGCGTGCGCGCAAGCGAGATCACATGCCCGCCGTAGATCAGCCGCTTGCCATCCTCGCGCTGGGTCCGGTCGAAATGCACTTTCGCGGTGTTCTGCCAGAGGCGGGTGGCGAGCATATGCTCGGCCTCCTCGACCGTCACCCCGTCCACATGGTCGATCTTCTCGCCGACCTGATAGTCGCCGAAACGGTGCGCCTCGCCCGCAAGCGTGGAATCGTAGCGGCGGAAATCGAGCCCCTCGGGCACGATCAGCGACGCAGGATCGACGACCTTTGCGAGGTCCGGCACATGCGGGAAGGGCGCGGCGGCGGCGCGGTCGCGTTTGCGGACCATCACCCAGCGGACATATTCCAGAACCACCGTGCCCGACTGGTTCAGCCCGCGCGTCCGGACCCAGACGACGCCCGAGGCGCCGTTCGAATTTTCCTTCAGCCCGATGACCTCGCTTTCGGACCTCAGCGTATCGCCCGGCCAGACCGGGGCAAGCCAGCGGCCCTCGGCATAACCAAGGTTTGCAATCGCATTCAGCGATATGTCGGGCACCGTCTTGCCGAAGACCGTGTGGAAGGCAATCAGATCGTCCATCGGCGCGGCGGGCAGGCCGCAGCTTCGGGCGAATTCGTCGGAGGAGTAGAGCGCGTGACGGGCGGGGTAGAGCGCGTGGTAGAGCGCCCTCTCGCCGCCCGACAGGGTCCGGGGCACCGCATGGGCGATCACCTCGCCCAGACGGTAATCCTCGAAGAAACGCCCCGGATTGGTCTTCATAGGTCCTCCGAAAGTCAGCCGAACGGCGGATAGCCGAGCCAGGTGTGGATATAGCCGATCAGGCCGAACAGGGCCGCTGCGACAGCGAGATAGATCAGGTCGTTGCGCACCGGCCCGGCTTTCGGCGGCGTCCAGTCGGGCACCTGCCGGTTGATCAGGATCAGGTCGATCACCGCCCAGGCCAGGAGCCCGCCGAAGAGCACAACCGAGGCAAGATCGCCATTCACCAGCAGGTGGGCGATGGCCCAGATCTTCACCGCCGTCAGCATCGGATGCCGGATCTTGGTGCGCAGCGTGCCGGGCACGTAGCCCAGTTCCATCAGGAACACGGCAAAGACCATCATCAGGTTGTTCACATGGCGCAGGAAGGCGGGCGGCGACCAGAGATCGACCACGGGTGCGGCGCGAAAGCCCTTCACCATCAGGACGATGGCGAGGATTGACAGCAATGTGATGACGAGCTTGCCGGGCATCTCGCCCATCGCGGCGCGGGCGCCCGGCGCCACGCGTTTCATCAGATGCGAGACATACCAGAGCGCGAGGCCGAGAATCAGCAGGGACATTGGTTCCTCCGAATGTGAATCCTCTTCACACTACCCATCGGCTAGAGTCCCGCAAGAGCCTCTGCCTTGGCGAGCGTCCGCCCCGCCGCGACCACATGCAGCTTCTCGACGATCTTGCCGTCGACGACCGCCACGCCCTTCCGCGCCTTCTCGGCCTCGGCATAGGCGGCGATCTGGCGGCGCGCGAGGTCGATCTCGGCCTCGGACGGCGCGAAAATCTCGTTGGCGATGGCGATCTGGGCGGGATGAATCAGCGTCTTGCCGTCAAAGCCCATGTCGCGGCCCTGATCGCATTCGCGTCTCAGGCCATCGTCGTCCTTGAAGGCATTATAGACCCCGTCGATCACGATGCGGCCATAGGCCTTGCCCGCCAGCAGACACATGGAAATCGCGGTCAGCAGCGGCTCACGATCCGGCCGGTAGCGCGCGCCGATATCCTTGGCGAGGTCGTTGGTGCCGACCACAAAGCCCTGGATGCGCGGATGGGCGGCGATATCAGCGGCGTGCCAGGCGACGACCGCGGTTTCCATCATCGCCCAGAGCGGCCGGTCGGGCACCAGCACCGCGACCGCCTCGACATGTTCGGGGCGAGAGACCTTGGGGATCAGGATCGCGTCGCAGTTCACCTCCGCCATGGCAAGGCAATCGTCGCGACCCCAGGCCGTGTCGAGCGCATTGACCCGGACGATCCGTGCCCGCCGCCCGTAATCCACCGAACGCAGTTTTTCCGCGACCATCGCCCGCGCGGCGGGCTTTTCCTCGGGCGCCACCGCATCTTCCAGATCGAAGATGATTGCGTCGCACGCGAGTGTCGCTGCCTTGTCGAGCGCGCGTTCGTTGGCGCCCGGAATATAGAGGACCGAACGATAGGGGCGCGGCGCATCGGCGGCGGGGCTCTCGGCGGGCTGGGGCGGAATCATCAAGGCTCCTCGCAATATTCTTTCGCCAAGGACCATAATCTTGGACGATTTGGCAAGTCTGGATTTGCCGCAGCGCAGAATTTTCTGCACTCGCACTATGGCTGTCCGCCCGAGAAGGCCCAAGCGCACCGCGCGTTAACCGTTTTTTCCTGCCTCGGGCGCAGGCTTTGTCCATCACCGGAGCCTGACCGCTCCCCCGACCCGGACAGATGCCATGCAAGCCAAGCTTTTCGCCCTTTCCCTCGGCTTCGGCGGGCTGATCCTCGCCGCCGACCGCGCCCACGGCCAGCAGGCGCCGCAGTGTGGCTCCCGCGAAACGGTAATTGCCCAGTTGGCGGACCGCTTCGGCGAAAGCCTGCAAAGCTTCGGGCTGGCCGCCAATTCCGCCGTGATCGAAACCTACGCCTCGGTCGAGACCGGCACCTGGACGATCCTAGTCACGCTCGCGGACGGCAGAACCTGCCTTCTCGCCTCGGGCCAAAATTTCGAACGGATCGACGCGCCCGCCACCCCGGCGGGCAGCCCGGCCTAGCCGAGCGCTCCGCCGAACCCGTCGAAGATCAGCTTGACCGAGATCAGCGCCAGCGCCGCCGTCACCAGCCGGAAGAAGATCACGTCCGGCACGATCCTGACCAGCCGCACACCTGCAAAGACCGCAAGCGCGGCCGGGATCGCCAGAACCGCCGCCACCTTCAGATTGCCGGGATTGAACTGTCCAAGCGCCCAGTAGGGGATGAGCTTGATCAGGTTGAGATAGGTGAAGAAAACCGTATTGGTGCCCGCGAACAGGGCCTTCGGCAGCCGCAATGGCAGGACATAGACCTGAAAGGGCGGCGCGCCCGCGTGGGCGACGAAACTGGTAAACCCCGTCACGGCGCCCCAGAAAACCCCGCGCCCTGCATCCGCCCGGCGCGGCTCTGCCGCCTTGCGCGTGAGGATCAGCCTCAGCGCGAACGAAAGGCCGATCACCCCCACCGCGCCGGTCACCGCCCAGTCCGGCACCCGTGCCGCGGTCAGCCAGCCAAGCGCCACGCCAAGGGTCGCGCCGACCGCCATGATCAGCACCACCCGCCGGTCGAACTGATGGCGGTAGGAATAGAGCCCGAACATGTCGGAGATCACGAAGACCGGCGCCAGCAGCGCCGTCGCCGTCACCGGTGATATGGCCAGCGCCATGACCGGCACGGCCAGCATGCCGACGATCGGCAGGCCGCCCTTGCCCATGCCGACAAGAATCGCGGCAAGCGTCGCGAGCGCCCAGAACAGCGGATCGGTGGCCATGATCCCTCCTCATTCCCGCCGCTAGCGCTATCGCACCCGGCCACCGCAGGAAAGGCCCCTGTTATGCCCTTGCCGCACTGCAGCGGGCTTGCGCGCCGAAAGCGAACCCTTTAGTCCTGCGCGCGACATTTCCCTCAATTCCCACAGGCGGAGGACATCATGGCCAGAGCGAAGATCGCGCTTATCGGCGCGGGTCAGATCGGCGGCACGCTCGCCCATCTCGCAGCGATCAAGGAGCTGGGGGACATTGTCCTCTTCGACATCGCGGAAGGCACGCCGCAGGGCAAGGCGCTGGATATCGCGCAATCGGGCCCAGTCGAGAAGTTCGACGCGAACCTCAAGGGCGCCAACGATTATGCGGGCATCGCCGGTGCAGACGTCTGCATCGTGACCGCCGGTGTGCCGCGCAAGCCCGGCATGAGCCGCGATGACCTTCTGGGCATCAACCTCAAAGTGATGAAATCCGTTGGCGAAGGCATCAAGGCCCATGCGCCGAATGCTTTCGTCATCTGCATCACCAATCCGCTTGACGCGATGGTCTGGGCGCTCCGCGAATTCTCCGGCCTGCCGCATCACAAGGTGGTGGGCATGGCGGGCGTGCTCGACTCGGGCCGCTTCCGGCACTTCCTGTCGGAAGAATTCGGCGTCTCGATGCGCGATGTCACCGCCTTTGTCCTCGGCGGCCACGGCGACACGATGGTGCCGCTGACCCGCTATTCGACAGTTGCGGGCATCCCGCTGCCGGACCTCGTGAAGATGGGCTGGACCACGCAGGAAAAACTCGACGCGATCGTCCAGCGCACCCGCGACGGCGGGGCCGAGATCGTGGGCCTTCTGAAGACCGGCTCGGCCTTCTACGCCCCGGCCGCTTCAGCGATCGAGATGGCGGAGGCCTATCTCAAGGATCAAAAGCGGCTCCTGCCCTGCGCGGCCTATGTGAAAGGCGCCTTCGGCCTTGACGGGCTTTACGTCGGCGTCCCGGTTGTGCTCGGCGC
The DNA here is from genome assembly GCF_026626305.1 of Frigidibacter sp. RF13. Taxonomy (GTDB): domain Bacteria; phylum Pseudomonadota; class Alphaproteobacteria; order Rhodobacterales; family Rhodobacteraceae; genus TMP-24. The sequence goes on from NZ_JAPNUE010000001.1 coordinate 1,044,399, forward strand.
GGGCGGGGTCGAGCGGGTGGTGAACATCACCATGACCGCCGACGAACAGGCGATGTTCGACAAGTCGGTCGATGCGGTCAAAGGCCTTGTCACCGCCTGCAAGGGCATCGATCCCTCGCTCGCCTGAGCGAAGATCTGCGGGATGGGCCGCCCGGCCCCTCCCGCCAGCCATGACCCGTCCCCCCTCCCCCTACCATGCCCCCGGCTTCTACGACGACGCGCTGGCGCGCGGACGTCACCGCGACATCGTCGGCGGGCGCTGGGATGAGACGGGGCGGCTGCAGCTGGCGATCCTCAGGCGCGAGGGCCTCGCACCTCACCATCGCCTCCTGGACATTGGCTGTGGTAGCCTGAGGCTTGGGGTACGTGCAGTGCCCTACCTCGACCCGGGAAACTATTGGGGCACCGACCTTTCAGGCGCTTTGATGCGGCGGGGCTACGAGCTCGAGCTCAATCAGAAGGACCGCCTGTCGCCCCAGCAACTGATCGAGGATGGCGACTTTGCCTTCCCGGGCGTGCCGGCGACCATCGACTATGCCATCGCCTTCGCCGTCTTCACCCATCTGCCCGACACGATGCTCGCCCTCGGCCTGTCCCGGGTCCGCCGCGCTTTCCCGGCGCTGAAACGGCTTCTCTTCACCACGTTCCTCGCACCCGAGACCGGCCCCGACCGCCCGCACCGGCAGCCCGATGGTGTCGTCACCCATCCGGACCGCGCGCCCTGGCATCTGCCTTTGGCAACTGTAATGGCCCACGCCCAGGCGGCTGGTTTCACCCTGACCCGCCTGCCCGACCGGCTGCCGCGCGGCCAGGTCCTGTTCCGCGCCCTGCCGCGCTGATCGGCCGCGCGGACTTGACTCTGACCGCGCCGCCACGCCTGATCCGCGCGATCAACGGAGCCCGCTATGACCCCCGAATTCGACGCCGAACTCGAAGACCGCCTGACCCGCTATTGCGCGATAGACAGCCAGAGCGATGATGAAAGCCCCTCTTCGCCCTCGACCGCGATCCAGCTCGACATGGCGCGCACCCTCGAACGCGAACTGACCGAGATCGGTGCTAAGGATGTGCGCATCACCGACTATGGCGCGGTGCTCGCCACCATTCCCGGAACGGCGCCAGGGCCGATCATCGGATTACTCGCCCATGTCGATACCGCACCGCAGTACAATGCGACCGGCGTGAAGCCCCGCGTGATCCGCCGCTATAACGGTGGCGCCATAACCTTTCCCGACGCGCCCGATCTGGTTCTGTCGCCCGGAACCTCGCCCCACCTTGCCGACAAGGTCGGCGAGGATATCATCACCGCTTCCGGCACCACGCTTCTTGGCGCCGACGACAAGGCGGGCGTCGCAGTGATCATGACCGCCGCGCGCCACCTTCTGTCGAACCCGGACGCGCCTCGCCCCACCCTGCGCATCGCCTTCACCCCCGACGAAGAGATCGGACGGGGCGTAGATGCCCGCCTGCCCGCCGACCTCGGCGCCGACTTCGCCTATACGTTCGATGGCGGAAAGGCAGGCGAGATCGAATATGAAAGCTTCTCGGCCGACGGTGCGACGGTCAGGATAACCGGTGTCTCGATCCACCCGGGCCTTGCGAAGGGCAAGATGGTGAACGCGATCCACCTTGCCGCGAAAATCGTCCAGACCCTGCCTCAGGCCACGATGACGCCCGAGGTGACGGACGGGACCGAAGGATTCATCCATGCCACGGGCATGACCGGCGGCTCGTCGGAGATGGTTCTGAAGTTCATCCTGCGCGATTTCGAACGCGAGGGGCTGGCCGCCAAGGGCGACCTTCTGCGGCAGGTCTGCGCCGCCGTGCAGGCGGGCGAGCCGCGCGCGAAGATCGAGGTCGAGATCAAGCCGCAATACCGCAACATGCGCTACTGGCTGGAAAAGGATATGACGCCCGTGGATCTCGCCCGTGACGCCTGCCGCGATCTGGGGATCGAACCGGTATCCGTGCCGATCCGCGGCGGCACAGACGGCTCCCGCCTGACCGAGATGGGCGTGCCCTGCCCCAATCTCTTCACCGGCATGCAGGAAATCCACGGCCCGCTTGAATGGATTTCGGTGCAGGACATGGCTCTGGCGACCCGCCTCTGCCTCGGGCTTGTCGCCCGGGCCGCACGCAGGACGGGTTGAAAGCGGGCCTCGTCGGGCACGCCGACGAGACACGAAGTGTCCGAGGAGGCAAGCGGCAAAGGTCCGGAATACCGGACCCGCCCTCTGGTTGATCCCGAGGGCGCGCTCGCGCAACTACCGCCCTGAAAAGGAGATCACCATGCGCCCCTTCCCCCAGGCAACCCTCTGGGTCGCTCTCGTCGCTGCCCTCAACGCCGCAGGCCCCGCGCGCGCCGATCTGTCGCTGTCGCAGGAAATCGGCGCGAACGGCCTCGCCGCAACCGAGGTGCGGCTCGCGGCCCTTGCTGCGCCAACACCCGAAGAAACATTCGCGCTCGCCGGGGTCCGGTTCCTGCATGTCGTGGAGGTCGCGCTGCAGACCCAAGCGCGCGAGGGGATCTACGATGCTTCCGGCGTCATCCCCTTTGCCCGCCTCGCGCTTCAGGCGCCACACCGCGAAGGGCCGATGCGCCCCGAGGCGATGGCCGATCTGCTGAAAGCCGCCAATGCCGGGCTCGATGCCGCCCGCGCGCCGCTCGACAGCCTGCCGCCCGACGCGGACTTCGGGCTGGAAATCGCGCTCGGCGATCTCTGGTTCGATATCGACGGCGACGACGCCCGCGCGCCCGAGGAAAGCCTCTATGACATCCTCGGCCCGGAACTGCTCGGCTGGCGCTGGTCGGAACGGGACCCGGCGGCACCGATCCCCACCGTGCGGTTCGACGCGGCCGACGCGCACTGGCTCCGCGCCTACACCCACCTTCTTGGCGGCGTCACCGACGTGATCCTCGCTTATGACCCGACCGACGGCTACCGGCGCGTGCTGGAAAGCCACGCCGCCTTCGAAAACCTGAGCCCGCTGCCGCCGCCCGACCCGGAGAATTACAATTTCCTGACGGGCTTCGGCGCGACGGTCGACAGTGTGGCACCGCTCTTCTGGGCGCTGCGGCAGGAACCGGATCGCGACCGGCTGCTGTCGGCGCACGGCCATTTCCTCGCGATGATTGCCGACAACCGCCTCTTCTGGCAGGCGGTCGCGCTGGAAACCGACGATGACGGGGAATGGCTGCCCAACGACCGGCAGAAGGCCGCGCTCGGGATCGACCTGCCGCAAGGCACCGGCGAACGCTGGCTTGCCGTGCTGGCCGACGCCGAGGCGCTTCTCAAAGGTGAAAAGCTCGTGCCCTACTGGCGCCTCGGACCCGAGGCCGGGGTGAATATCGGCAAGCTCTTCACCGACCCGCGCCCGGTTGATTTCGTCGGCTGGATCCAGGGCGCCGATGCGCTGCCCTATCTGGAAAAGGGGCCGCTGGTCAGCGGCGAGAGCTGGGCCGGGTTCGAGCGGATGCTCAGCGGAAACAGCCTGATGATGGCTCTATATCTGAACTGATTTCCAGCCCATTGAGTCGCCGCCAGCCTTATGTGATCACACTTTTTTATCGTGTGATCACATATTGCGTTTTTTCGCACTGATCCGGCCCGCAAACGCATTTATCATTTGGTGAGCCCCTCCCGCTATGTCATGACGCGCGAAAGCATGACCAGCACGGGACCAATTTCATGAACATCCATGAGTATCAGGCCAAGGCGCTTCTGCGCAGCTACGGAGCCCCCGTTTCCGACGGCCGCGTGGTTCTGAAGGCGGAAGACGCCAAGACCGCCGCAGGCGAACTTGACGGCCCGATCTGGGTGGTAAAATCGCAGATCCACGCGGGCGGCCGCGGCAAGGGCAAGTTCAAGGAGGCCGAGGCCGGCGACAAGGGCGGCGTCCGCATCGCGCGTTCGGTCGAGGAGGCCGCGAACGAGGCCCGCAAGATGCTCGGCCGCACGCTCGTGACGCACCAGACCGGACCCTCGGGCAAGCAGGTCAACCGCATCTATATCGAAGACGGCAGCGACATCGCGCGCGAACTCTACCTCGCGCTGCTGGTGGACCGGCAAACCAGCCGCATCTCCTTCGTCTGCTCGACCGAAGGCGGCATGGATATCGAGGAAGTCGCCCATTCGACCCCCGAAAAGATCCTTTCCTTCTCGGTCGATCCGGCCACGGGCCTCTCCGACTTCCACGGCCGCCGCGTGGCCTATGCGCTGAAACTCGAAGGCGCGCAGGTCAAGCAATGCGTCGCGCTGATCCGCACCCTCTACAAGCTCTTCGTCGAGAAAGACATGGAGATGCTGGAGATCAACCCGCTTGTCGTCACCAAGGACGGCACGGTCAAATGCCTCGACGCCAAGATGGGCTTCGACGGCAACGCGCTTTACCGCCACGCCGACATCCTCGCCCTGAAGGACGAGACCGAGGAAGACCCGAAGGAACTCGCGGCCTCCAAGTTCGACCTGAACTACATCGCGCTCGATGGCGAGATCGGCTGCATGGTGAACGGCGCGGGCCTCGCTATGGCCACGATGGACATCATCAAGCTTTACGGCGCCGAACCGGCGAACTTCCTCGACGTCGGCGGCGGCGCGACGAAAGAGAAGGTCACCGAAGCCTTCAAGATCATCACATCGGACCCCAACGTCAAAGGCATCCTCGTCAACATCTTCGGCGGCATCATGCGCTGCGACGTCATCGCCGAAGGCATCATCGCCGCGGTGAAGGAAGTGGGCCTGAAGGTGCCGCTGGTCGTGCGGCTCGAAGGAACCAACGTCGAGAAGGGCAAGGAGATCATCGCCGGTTCCGGCCTGAACGTGATCGCGGGGGACAACCTGAGCGATGCGGCACAAAAGATCGTGAAGGCGGTGCGGGGGTGAAGATGCGCCGCGTTCTCGCTGGAACTGTGATCGCTGTGTGCTTGGCAAGTACGGCAAACGCTTCATCATGGCTCGAAACTGGCCGTGAGGGGCTAGAGCTGTGTGCTGAAAACCTAAAGGACAAGCGCGCGGTACAAACCGCAATGGATCAAGCGGGTTGGCGCTACGAAGGGAGCGAAGGGACCGTCAAGGGTTATTCGAAAGACGGGCGCCGCATCATCGTGATCCACGGCGAATGGCATCCTCGGAAGCTGGCCTGCGGTATCATGGTCAGAAAAATGACGCCTGATCAGGCGATAGAAATGGCAAAGGCATTTCTTCCGAATATCGCCGACGCGAAGTCATCGAAGCGAAGTAAGCCGGATTCAATTGCCGAATGGACCGGCCGATTTCAGGGCGTTGCAGTTCGTCTTGCAGCGACCCGCGAAGGCAACATTGGAATCAATCACGGCGCCGCCGTTGTTTTGACCGAAGAATAGGAGCCAACGGTATGTCCGTCCTCGTCAACAAATCCACCCGCGTCATCTGTCAGGGGCTTACTGGCAGCCAAGGCACGTTCCATACCGAGCAGGCCATCGCCTATGGCACCCAGATGGTCGGCGGCGTGACGCCCGGCAAGGGTGGCAGCGATCACCTCGGCCTGCCGGTCTTCGATAGTGTCCACGAGGCCCGCGCCGCGACCAGCGCCAATGCCTCCGTCATCTATGTCCCCCCGCCCTTCGCGGCCGACTCTATCCTCGAGGCGATCGACGCCGAAATGGAGCTTATCGTCTGCATCACCGAAGGCATCCCGGTCCTAGACATGATGAAAGTGAAGCGCGCGCTCCTCAATTCGAAGTCGCGCCTGATCGGGCCGAACTGCCCCGGTGTCATCACCCCGAGCGAATGCAAGATCGGCATCATGCCCGGCCATATCCACCAGAAGGGCTCAGTGGGCGTCGTCTCGCGCTCCGGCACGCTCACCTATGAGGCGGTGAAACAGACGACCGATTTGGGCCTCGGCCAGTCCTCGGCCGTGGGCATCGGCGGCGACCCGATCAAGGGCACCGAACATATCGACGTATTGGAGATGTTCCTCGCCGACCCCGAGACCCAGTCGATCATCATGATCGGCGAGATCGGCGGCTCGGCCGAGGAGGAAGCGGCCCAGTTCCTCGCCGATGAAAAGAAGCGCGGCCGCTGGAAGCCGACCGCAGGCTTCATCGCCGGCCGTACGGCGCCCAAAGGCCGCCGCATGGGCCACGCCGGCGCCATCGTCGCGGGCGGCAAGGGCGACGCGGAATCGAAGATCGAGGCGATGAAATCGGCCGGGATCGTCGTCGCCGACAGCCCCGCCCATCTGGGCGAGGCGGTGCAGAAGGCGATCGGCTGATTATCCCGCCCCGGCCCTCGGCCGGGGCCTTCCCTCTTAGAGGTGACCCCATGACCGACCATCCCCAGAACGACCAGTTCCACGCCTCCTCCTTCCTGCAAGGCGCGAATGCGGAATATGTCGAACAGATGTATGCCCGTTTCGCCAGCGATCCGCAGGCGGTGGATTCGACCTGGGCCGCCTTCTTCCGCTCGCTCGGCGACCGGGAAGTGGACGTGAAGAAAGAGGCGCAGGGCGCCTCCTGGGACCGGACCGACTGGCCGCCCAGCCCGACCGACGACCTCACCGCCGCCATGACTGGCGAATGGCCCGCCGATGCGAAGGCCGTGGGCGAGAAGATCCGCGCCAAGGCGGCGGAAACGGGCGCCAAGGTCACCGGCGATGACCTGAAGCGCGCGGTGCTTGATAGCTTGCGCGCGCTCATGCTGATCCGCGCCTACCGGATCCGCGGCCATCTCGCCGCCGACCTCGACCCGCTCGGAATGGCCGAAAAGCCCTATATGCCGGAGCTTGACCCGGCCTCCTACGGCTTCACCGAGGCCGACATGGACCGGCCGATCTTCATCGACATGGTTCTTGGCCTCGAACATGCCTCGATGCGCGAGATCATCGACATCGTCCGCCGCACCTATTGCGGCACGTTCGCGCTGCAATACATGCATATCTCCGACCCCGAACAGGCCGGTTGGCTGAAGGAACGGATCGAGGGCTACGGCAAGGAGATCACCTTCACCCGCGAGGGCCGCCGCGCGATCCTGAACAAGCTGGTCGAGGCCGAAGGGTTCGAGAAGTTCCTCCATGTGAAATACACCGGCACCAAACGCTTCGGCCTTGATGGCGGCGAGGCGCTCATTCCGGCGATGGAAGCCATGATCAAGGTGGGCGGTGCCCATGGCGTGAAGGAGATCGTCATCGGCATGCCGCACCGCGGGCGGCTCAACATCCTCGCCAACGTGATGCAGAAGCCATACCGGGCGATCTTCAACGAATTCCAGGGCGGCAGTTTCAAACCCGACTCCGTCGATGGCTCGGGCGATGTGAAATACCACCTCGGCGCCTCTTCGGACCGGACGTTCGACGACAACACCGTCCACCTCAGCCTGACCGCGAACCCCAGCCACCTCGAGGCGGTGAACCCGGTCGTCCTCGGCAAGGTCCGCGCCAAGCAGGACCAATATGGCGACACCGCCGACCGGACGGCGGTGCTGCCCGTGCTGCTGCATGGCGATGCCGCCTTTGCGGGCCAGGGCGTGGTGGCCGAATGCCTGCAGCTGTCTGGCATCAAGGGCCACCGGACAGGGGGCTGCCTTCATATCATCGTCAACAACCAGATCGGCTTTACCACCGCGCCGGCTTTTAGCCGCACCTCGCCCTATCCGACCGACATCGCGCTGATGGTCGAGGCGCCGATCTTCCACGTCAACGGCGACGACCCCGAGGCTGTGGTCCATGCCGCCAAGGTCGCCACCGAATTCCGCCAGAAGTTCCACAAGGACGTGGTGATCGACATCTTCTGCTACCGCCGCTTCGGTCACAATGAAGGCGACGAGCCGATGTTCACCAACCCGGCGATGTATGCCCGTATCCGCAAGCAGAAGACGACGCTGCAGCTTTATACCGAACGTCTTGTCGCCGATGGGCTGATCCCGGAAGGCGAGATCGAGGATATGAAGGCCGCCTTCCAGGCCAAGCTGAACGAGGAATTCGAGACCGGCCGCGACTACAAGCCCAACAAGGCCGACTGGCTTGACGGCCGCTGGGGCCGGATGAAGACCAAGGACCTCGACAATTACCAGCGCGGCGAGACCTGGATCAAGGCCGAGACCTTCAAGGAAATCGGCGCGGCGCTGACGCGCGTGCCCGAAGGGTTCGACCTGCACAAGACCGTCGCCCGCCAGTTGGACGCCAAGGCCAAGATGTTCGAAACCGGTAAGGGCTTCGACTGGGCCACGGCCGAGGCACTGGCCTTCGGCTCGCTCCTGACCGAAAGCTTCCCGGTCCGCCTCTCGGGGCAGGATTGCACGCGCGGCACCTTCTCGCAGCGCCATTCCGGCTGGGTCGACCAGACGACCGAGGAACGCCACTATCCGCTGAACCACATCCGCGCCGGCCAGGCGCGGTATGAGGTCATCGATTCGATGCTCTCGGAATATGCGGTCCTCGGCTTCGAATATGGCTATTCGCTGTCGGAACCCAACGCGCTCACGCTCTGGGAAGCCCAGTTCGGCGATTTCGCCAACGGCGCGCAGATCATGTTCGACCAGTTCATCAATTCGGGCGAAAGCAAATGGCTCCGCATGTCGGGCCTTGTCTGCCTTCTGCCGCACGGGTTCGAAGGCCAGGGGCCGGAACATTCTTCGGCGCGGCTCGAACGCTTCCTGCAGCTTTCGGCGCATGACAACTGGATCGTCGCCAACTGCACCACGCCGTCGAACTATTTCCACATCCTGCGCCGCCAGATGCACCGCGACTATCGCAAGCCGCTCATCCTGATGACGCCGAAATCGCTTCTGCGCCATCCGATGGCGATCTCGGATGCCGAGGATTTCACCGACGGCTCCTACTTCCACCGCTGCCTCTGGGACGATGCCCAGAAGGGTCATTCGGAACTGAAGCTGAAACCCGACGCCAAGATCAAGCGCGTCGTCCTCTGCTCGGGCAAGGTCTATTACGACCTTCTGGCCGAACGCGACGCGCGCGGCCAGGACGACACCTACCTTCTGCGGGTCGAGCAGCTTTATCCCGTGCCCGGCAAGTCGCTTCGCACCGAACTCTCGCGCTTCCTCGGCGCCGAGATCGTCTGGTGCCAGGAGGAACCCAAGAACCAGGGCGCCTGGTTCCACATGGACCCGGCGCTCGAGGAAATTCTCATCGACATCGGCGCCAAGCACAAACGCGCCCGCTATGCGGGCCGCGTGGCCTCGGCCTCGCCGGCGACCGGCCTCGCCTCGCGCCACAAATACGAACAGGAAACCCTCGTCAAAGAGGCTCTGGGCTGACCGCCCTCTGCCCCGAACCTCTCAGGAGCTAAGTGAAATGACTGACGTAATGGTCCCCTCCCTCGGCGAAAGCGTCACCGAAGCCACCGTCTCGACCTGGTTCAAGAAGGTCGGCGACGCCGTGAAGGTCGACGAGATGCTCTGCGAACTCGAAACCGACAAGGTCTCGGTCGAGGTCCCCTCGCCGGTCGCGGGCGTGCTGGCCGAAATCATCGCGCCCGAAGGAACGACGGTCGACCCCAAGGCCCGCCTCGCGATCATCAGCGAAGGCGCCACCGCAAGCGCGCCCGCGAAGGCCGAAGCGCCCAAGGCCGAAGCCGCCGCGCCTGCACCTGCTGCCGCGCCCGCCGCCAAGGATGTCGAGGATGCCCCCGCCGCCAAGAAGGCGATGGCCGAGGCTGGCCTTTCCCGTGACCAGGTCCAGCCTTCGGGCCGCGATGGCCGGGTGATGAAGGAAGACGTGGCCCGCGCGGTCGCGGGCCAGGCCGCGGCCCAGCCCGCCGTCGCCTCCGCGGTCCCCGCGCCCGCCGCCGCGCCCCGCGCCCCGGTCCCTGCCGAAGATGCGGCGCGCGAGGAACGGGTGAAGATGACCCGCCTCCGCGCCACCATCGCCCGCCGCCTGAAGGACGCCCAGAACACCGCCGCCATGCTGACGACCTACAACGAGGTCGACATGTCGGGCGTGATGGACACCCGCAACACCTACAAGGACGCGTTCGAGAAGAAGCACGGCGTGAAGATGGGCTTCATGTCCTTCTTCGTGAAGGCCTGCTGCCACGCGCTGAAAGAGGTGCCCGAGGTCAATGCCGAAATCGACGGCGGCGACATCGTCTACAAGAACTACGTCCACATGGGCGTGGCCGTCGGCACCCCGTCCGGGCTCGTCGTCCCCGTCGTCCGCGATGCCGATCAGATGTCTTTCGCTGCAATCGAGAAAAAGATCGCCGAACTGGGCCTCCGCGCCCGCGACGGCAAACTCTCGATGGCCGAGATGCAGGGCGGCTCGTTCACCATCTCGAACGGCGGCGTCTACGGCAGCCTCATGTCGTCGCCCATCCTCAACCCTCCGCAATCCGGCATCCTCGGCATGCACAAGATCCAGGACCGCCCCGTCGTGGTGAACGGCCAGATCGTCATCCGCCCGATGATGTATCTCGCCTTGAGCTACGACCACCGGATCGTCGATGGCAAAGGGGCGGTGACGTTCCTCGTCCGCGTCAAGGAGGCGCTGGAAGACCCGCGCCGGCTGCTGATGGATTTGTGATACGGGGGATGGGAGGGAGTGCCCAGGCGCGGACCAAGCAGGTTGCAATCTCGATGAGCGGTAACAGACGTTCCTCGCACCAGGTGCTCGCTGAGTTCCATTGGCTGTACGACTGCCTTGAGGCGTTCGTTGCCGCGCAATTGCCACTCCTGCCAGAAGAGGTTCGCGCGCTGTACCGCAAGAAATTCGTAACGCGGGAGAGAATGCTAGCCTTGGTTGCGGAGGGTAAAGCGACGCCTTCTATGCTTGTCACTGGGGCAAAAAGCGGCTTGTCCGATTGTCGTGAGCAAATACGACACATGCGGCAAGACAATCCGCGCGCCGCTGAGGCGCTTCAGGAGAGCTATGTTGCCGCGCGGGGACGTCCGTTCGAAAAGGATGTCGCTTTGGCGCGAGAGGCCGCAGCATGAGCATCCCTCACCTAACCTCTCTCGAACACACCCTCTGGCGCGCCGACACCCGCTTCGACCGCGCGCTGATGGAGGCCACCTTCGTCCGTGGAACACCCCCTCGGCGTCGCGAACCGATAGGGGCCTGTGAACCACCCGCCCCGGCCTCGAGCCGGGGCCTCGCCCGACAATGTCGCTACTGCCAGAGGTCCCGGGTCAAGCCCGGGACGGGGCTGATCTCCCGTCATGGCAGCACACCTTGCGAGGCCCCGGCATGACCCCAGAACTCACCGTCCTCGCCCTCGCCGCCCTCCTCCAGATGGCCCAGCTCGCCCTCTTCGCCGCCGTCGCCAACCGCGACCTTGGGGCTGGCTACACGACCTCGCCCCGCGACCGCCCGCCCTCGCGCCAGCTCTCGATCCTCGCGGGCCGCCTCCAGCGCGCCGTGACCAACCATTTCGAAGGGCTCATCCTCTTCACCATCGCCACCCTCGTCGTGACCCTCGGCCACCAGTCCACCCCCGTCACCCAATATGCCGCCTGGACCTACCTCGGTGCCCGCCTCCTCTATATCCCCGCCTATGCCCTTGGCCTGCGCCCCTGGCGCTCGGCCATCTGGGGCATCGGCTTCTTCGCAACCCTCACCATGATCGGGGCGGCCCTCTTCCCCTGATCTTCCGTTTCAAAATATCCTCGGGGGGTTCCCGGGGGGCAGACAGCCCCCCGGGCCTCCGCAAGACAAAGGACCCGACCCATGGCAGAATATGACGTCATCATCATCGGCGCCGGCCCCGGCGGCTATGTCAGCGCCATCCGCTGCGCCCAGCTTGGCCTCAAGACCGCCGTGGTCGAGGGGCGCGAAACGCTCGGCGGCACCTGCCTGAACGTCGGCTGCATCCCCTCGAAGGCGCTCCTCCACGCCACACACTCGCTCCACGAGGCCGAAGCGAACTTCGCCAAGATGGGCCTCGTCGGCGCGCCGCCCACCGTCGACTGGGGCCAGATGCAGGCCTACAAGGCCGATGTCGTCGGAACCAACACCAAGGGCATCGAGTTCCTCTTCAAGAAGAACAAGATCACCTGGCTGAAGGGCTGGGGCACGATCCCCGCGCCCGGCCAGGTCAAGGTCGGGGACGAGGTGCACGAGGCCAAGCATATCGTCATCGCCACCGGGTCTGAACCGGCCAGCCTCCCCGGCGTCGAGGTCGACGAGAAGGTCATCGTCACCTCCACCGGCGCGCTCGCGCTGGGGTCGATCCCGAAGAAACTCGCCGTCATCGGCGCAGGCGTCATCGGCCTTGAAATGGGCTCGGTCTATGCCCGCCTCGGTGCCGAAGTGACGGTCATCGAATATCTCGACGCGATCACCCCCGGCATGGACGCCGAAGTGGCAAAGACCTTCGAACGGATCCTGAAGAAACAGGGCCTGAAGTTCGTCCTTGGCGCCGCCGTCCAGGGCGCCGAGGTCAAGAAGGGCACGGCAACCGTCCGCTACAAGCTCCGCAAGAACGACAAGGAAGAGGCGGTCGAGGCCGATTGCGTCCTCGTCGCCACCGGCCGCAAGCCCTATCTCAAGGGCCTCGGGCTGGAAGCCCTCGGTGTCGCCCTGACCCCGCGCGGCCAGATCGTCACCGACAGCCATTTCGCCACCAATGTCGCGGGCCTTTACGCGATCGGCGACGCGATCCAGGGCCCGATGCTCGCCCACAAGGCCGAGGATGAGGGGATGGCGGTTGCCGAAGTGCTCGCGGGCAAGGCCGGCCATGTGAACTACGCCGTCATCCCCGGCGTCATCTACACCGCGCCCGAGGTGGCCTCCGTCGGCCAGACCGAGGAACAGCTGAAAGAAGCCGGCCGCGCCTACAAGGTGGGCAAGTTCCCCTATATGGGCAACGCCCGCGCCAAGGCCGTCTTCCAGGGCGAAGGCTTCGTGAAACTTCTGGCCGACGCAGAAACCGACCGCGTCCTCGGCGCCCATATCATCGGGCCCGCGGCAGGGGAACTCATCCACGAGATCTGCGTCGCAATGGAATTCGGTGCCTCCGCGCAAGACGTGGCGCTCACTTGCCACGCCCATCCCACCTTCTCGGAAGCCGTCCGCGAGGCAGCACTCGCCTGCGGCGACGGCGCGATCCACGCTTGATGTGAGACCATCGGGCCGTGCCCCGCGGCGCGGCCCGGTGCCTTCTCAGTGGCCGGGACGGATAAACGTGCCGTTCCGCAAATCGGCCATCGCCTGCCGCAGTTCGGCCTCGGTGTTCATCACGATCGGCCCGTGCCAGGCGACCGGCTCTTCCAGCGGCGCGCCCGAGATCAACAGGAATCGCACCCCCTGATCGCCCGCCTGCACCGTCACCTCGTCGCCCGTGCCAAAGCGGATCAAGGTACGGTTGCCCGAGAGGTCCCGGATATTGACCTCTTCCCCCATCACTTCCTTTTCCAGAAGCACGCCTTGGGGGCGCGAGGCATCGGCAAACCGGCCTGCCCCCTGAAAGACATAGGCGAAAGCGCGGCGATATGTGTCGACCTTGAAGGTCTTCCTGACCCCCGGCGGCACGAAGATATCGAGATATTGCGGATCGGCGGCAATGCCGTCGACCGGGCCGGTCCGGCCCCAGAACGACCCGACGATGACCCTCACCCTTGTGCCATCGTCATCGGTGATTTCGGGAATGTCGGCCGACTTCACATCCTGATAGCGCGGCGCGGTCATCTTCATTTGCGCCGGCAGGTTCGCCCAGAGCTGGAAGCCATGCATCTGACCGGCGATATTGCCCTTGGGCATCTCCTGATGCAGGATCCCTGACCCCGCCGTCATCCATTGCACGTCGCCCGCACCCAGCGTGCCACGATTGCCAAGGCTGTCGCCATGCTCGACCGTTCCGGCCAGAACATAGGTGATCGTCTCGATCCCCCGGTGCGGATGCCAGGGAAACCCGGCGAGATAGTCGCGCGGATTGTCATTACGGAAATCGTCGAACAGCAGGAACGGGTCCAATTCCGTCGGATCGCGAAAGCCAAAGGCGCGGTGCAGGTTCACGCCTGCCCCTTCGCGGGCGGGCTGGGCGCGGCGGGTTTCAAGAACGGGCCGGATCGACATGGGTGCCTCCGTCATTTGGGTTTCCCGGAATATGCGCCCTCGGCACCGCGAAACAAGTGCGCACCGCTGACCGCGCAATGTTCACTGGCGCACATAAAGTGAGGTTCGCTCGTGCGGACGCACACCTTCCACGAAAACTATGTGCAAATGCATATTCTTTTCCTATCCTGCGACCAACCCGACTCGGGCCTTCAGCCGCGCAGCCGGGAAACCAGGGAGGATGGAATGACGTCAGCCGACATGCTGGGCCAGTTTGGCCAGATGCTGCTTTCGGGCCGGATCGAGGTCGTGGATTGTTCGGGCACGCTCGGCCCCGACACGCCGCTTCTGAAACTGCCGCCGGATTTCGCCAAGGACACGCCGAAGATCGAGATCCACAGGATCAGCGAATATGATCAGGACGGGCCGTTCTGGGCCTGGAACTGGCTGAAGCTTGGCGAACATTCCGGCACGCATTTCGACGCGCCGCATCATTGGATCACCGGCAAGGATTACCCTGACGGTTTCACCGACACGCTCTCGCTGCAGCGGATCGCGGCGCCGGTGAACGTCCTGGACTTCTCGAAGGAATGCGCGGCAGACCCCGATTTCCTGCTGACGATCGACCATGTGAAGGCATGGGAAGCCAGGCATGGCGCCATCGGCAAGGGCGAATGGGTGGTCTTGCGCTCCGACTGGGACAAGCGCGCCCATGACGAGAACCTTTTCCTCAACGCCAATGAGGCCGGCCCGCATACGCCGGGGCCGACGGCAGAGGTCATCGATTACCTGATCGGCAAGGGCATCGTCGGCTGGGGCAGCCAGTGCATTGGCACCGATGCGGGTCAGGCGGGCGGCATGACCCCGCCCTTCCCGGCGCATAATCTCTTGCACAAGCACAACCGCTTCGGGCTTGCTTCGCTCGCCAATCTCGACCGGTTGCCCGCGAAGGGCGCGATCCTGATCGCCGCGCCCCTGAAGATCAAGAACGGTACCGGCTCACCCGTCCGTGCGCTGGCGCTTGTCGCGCGCTGATCCGGGATGGATCGGCCAGCCCCAGCCAAACCCGGCGGCGCCGAGGCGCCGCCGACCCTGGGCGACATAGGGCTTGCCACCTATGCGCCCTACCTCATGAACCGCATCATGGGGCGCTACAACGCCGACCTCCGGCAAGACATGGCAGCCCTCGGCCTGACCACGCCGAAGATGCGGGCGCTTGCGGTCCTTTCCGTCAATGAGGGTCTGCTGATCCGCGACCTCGCGGTCTATACCGTCACCGAACAATCGACGCTCAGCCGCGCGCTCGACCAGCTCGTGGTCGACGGCTTCATCCGGCGTGAGCCCGACCCCGACGACAGCCGCGCGACGCGGCTTTACCTCACGCCTGCGGGCCGCACGGCGTTTGAAACGCTTTGGCCCACGATGCTCGCCGCCCACGACCACATGTTCCGCAACATCGACGCGGGCGAACGCCGCGCCTTCGTCTCCACCCTGCAAAAGATGCTGAAAAACGTGCGACGGCACGAGATCTGAGGACGAGATGGCCGAGAGATCCTTTGCCGAGGAAGTCAAGAAGCTGAAGCTCGGCGCGGGCGAAAGCTTTACCGGCGAGGGTATCCTCGCCATCACCAAGGCGCTTCTGGAAAATGGTGTGGGCTATGTCGGCGGCTATCAGGGCGCGCCGATCAGCCATCTGATGGATGTGCTGGCCGATGCCGAGGACATCCTTACGGGCCTCGGCGTCCGGTTCGAGGCCAATGCCTCCGAGGCCGCCGCCACGGCGATGCTGGCGGCCTCGGTCCACTACCCGATCCGCGGCGCCGTCACCTACAAGGGGCCGGTGGGCGTGAATGTCGCCTCCGACGCGCTCGCCAACCTCGCCTCCTCGGGCGTCACCGGCGGGGCACTGATCATCGTGGGCGAGGATTACGGCGAAGGCTCCTCGATCATGCAGGAAAGAAGCCACGCCTTCGCGATGAAGTCGCAGGTCTGGCTTCTCGACCCGCGCCCCAACCTGCCTTCGATCGTCAAGGCCGTGGGTCAGGGCTTCGCGCTCTCCGAAGCGACCAACACGCCGGTGATGCTCATGGTCCGCATCCGCTCCTGCCACGTTACCGGCACGTTCACCGCCGCCGACAACCGCCCCCCGCCCTTGACGGTGAAAGACGCGCTCTCGAACCCCAGAAGCGATTATTCCCGGGTCGTCCTGCCGCCGATGTCCTATGTGCAGGAGCAAGACAAGATCAGGAATCGCTGGCCGAAGGCTCAGGCCCATATCGCGGCCGAAGGGCTGAACGAACGGTTCGGCCCAGCCTATGGCCGGATCGGCATCGTCCTTCAGGGCGGCATGTACAATGGCGTGACGCGCGCGCTCCAGCGCCTTGGCCTTGCCGATATCTACGGCGACACGCAGGTGCCGCTTTACGTGATGAACGTCACCTATCCGATTGTGAATACAGAATTTCTTGACTTCGCGCGCGGCAAGGATGCGCTTCTCGTGGTCGAAGAGGGCCAGCCCGATTTCATCGAACAGGCGCTCGGCGCGATCCTCTACAAGGAAGGCGCCGGGCCGGTCCTTCACGGCAAGGACATGCTGCCGATGGCAGGCGAATATACCGGCCAGGTGATGCTCGATGGCGTCGAGGCCTTCATCCGCAAGGCCGCGCCCGAAATGCTGCCCGCCCAGGTCCGCGCCCCGAACAGCGCCGCCCCCGCGCTCCCTGACCTTGCGAAAACCGTACCGATCCGCCCACCCGGTTTCTGCACCGGCTGCCCGGAACGGCCGATCTTCGCGGCCCTGAAACTCGTCGAACAGCAAAGCGGCAAGCACCAGATCGCGGCCGATATCGGCTGCCACCTCTTCGCCTCGCTGCCGCCGTTCGAGATCGGGGGCGCCACCATGGGCTACGGCCTCGGCCCCGCCTCGAACGGCGCCTTCGACGGCGGCGGCGAACGGCGCCCGATCGCCATCATCGGCGACGGCGGCTTCTGGCACAACGGGCTCTCCACTTCGTTCGGCAATGCGGTCTACAACAAGTCCGACGGGGTGATCGTGGTCGTCGATAACCATTACAGCGCCGCGACCGGTGGGCAGGATGTGATGTCCTCCCGCGCCACGAACCGCTCGAAGTCGACCGGCCATCCGATTGCCGAGGCGGTGAAGGGCATCGGCGTCAGCTGGGTGCGTGAGGTCGACCGCACCTACGATGTGCCGAAACTGCGCGCTGTCCTCAACGAAGCTTTGACGACAGACCACGAAGGCCCGAAGGTCATCGTCGCCTCGTCGGAATGCATGCTGAACCGCCAGCGCCGCGAACGCCCGCTGGCTGCCCGCGCCATCGCCGAGGGGCGGCGGGTGGAAAAACCGCGCTTCGGGGTAGATGAAGACATCTGCACCGGCGATCACGCCTGCATCCGTCTCTCTGGCTGCCCCTCGCTCTCGCTGAAGCGCACGGATGACCCCCTGCGCGACGATCCCGTCGCCCATATCGACCAAAGCTGCGTCGGCTGCGGCAATTGTGGCGAGGTCGCCGATGCCGCGATCCTTTGCCCCTCTTTCTACCGTGCCGATGTGGTCCACAATCCCGGACGCTGGGAACGAACCATGTCGCGCGTCCGTGCCGCGATCATCGCAGGGCTTCAGGCCCGCCGCGAGAGGCGCCGCGCCGCGCAAGGGGGGCTCACCTGATGGCCCGCGACGAGGTCACCTTGCAACACGGCACCCCTGATCCCGCGCTGTCGAGCGTCATCAAGCTCGCGGTGATGGCGGTCGGCGGACAGGGCGGCGGCGTCCTGACCGGATGGATCGAGGATTGCGCGCGGACAGCGGGCTATGCGGTCCAGGCCACCTCGGTCGCGGGCGTCGCCCAAAGGACCGGCGCCACCATCTATTATGTCGAGATGGCCCCCGCAGGGGCGCGCGCGCCGGTCTTCTCGCTGATGCCCGCCGCGGGCGATGTGGATATCCTGATCGCCGCCGAACTGATGGAAGCGGGCCGCGCCATCCTGCGCGGCTTCGTGACACCTGACCGCACCACGCTCATCGCCTCGACCCACCGCGCGCTTTCGGTCTCGGAAAAGACCGTGCCCGGCGACGGGATCGCCAAGGCCGAAGAGGTGCTGGCGGCGGCCGAAATCGCCGCCCGCCGCTTCATCGCCTTCGACATGGATCGGATCGCGGTCGAGGAGGGCACGGTGATCTCGGCCAGCCTCCTCGGCGCCCTCGCCGCTTCCGGAACGCTCCCCTTCTCGCGCGCAGCCTTCGAGACGGCGATCGGCGCTGCAGGTCGCGGCGCCGAGGCAAGCCTCAAGGCCTTCGCCCGGGCATACGAGGCCGCGACCGCCACACCTGCCCCCACCTCCGAGCCCACGGTGCAGCACCCGTCTGCCGCACCACACACACCGCCTGCACTCGCCGACCGTCTCGCAAGCCTCCCGGAACCCGCACGCGATATCGCCACAGCGGGCCTTGGCGCGGTCGTGGATTTTCAAGACCTCGCCTATGGCCGCGACTATCTCGACCGGCTCGCGTCCATCGCCGCCCGTGACAGCGCCGAGAACGGCTTCGCCTTCACGCGAGAGGCCGCAAAATATCTCGCCAAAGCAATGGCCTACGACGATGTGATCCGCGTGGCCGATCTCAAGACCCGCGCCGCCCGCTTCACCCGCATCCGGGCGGAAATGGCACCGCCCGAAGGCGCCGCGCTGCACCTGACCGACTTCCTCCACCCGCGCGCCGAGGAACTCGTGAGCCTCCTGCCCGCCCGCCTTGGCGCCCGTCTCGAAGGGTCGCCCCGGGCGATGCGTCTAGTCGACCGGCTCTTCAACCGTGGCCGCAGGCTCCGCACCGACCGGCTCTGGCCCTTCCTGCAACTCTACCTGCTCGCGGGCCTGCGCCCTTGGCGACGCGGCATGCTGCGCCACCGCCGCGAAATGGCCCATCTCGAAGACTGGCTGGGCGAGGCGCTCGCCGAGATCGACCGCGATTATCTTCTCGCCGTCGAACTTGTGAAGAACCGCCGCCTGATCAAGGGCTACTCAGACACACACGCGCGCGGCCTTTCAAAGTTCGACAGGGTGCGGGACGGTGCTCGCCTCGTTTCGGGCCGCCCGGATGCCGCCGACTGGGTCCGCCGCCTGCGCGAGGCCGCACTGCAGGACGAGACGGGCAAGGCGCTTGACGGCGCGCTCGCCACCATCCGCAGCTTTGCAAAGCCAGGAAGCTAAGACCACCAAACCCATACGTTCTGTCCCGAAATACTCCGGGGGGTTCCGGGGGGCAGCGCCCCCCGGGCGGGTCGACGCGCCAAGGGCGCGGCGAAACCGCTCCTTGCAGCCGGGCAACAGGCCCAAGCTCATGCGGATAGAGAGCTTGCGGGCAGAGGCCGCTTTGCCGATGATCGCGTCCATACTTGTCGGAGACGTCGATGAAACCGATCCTGGTCCTGAACGGCCCGAACCTCAATCTCCTCGGCCAGCGCCAGCCCGAGGTCTACGGATCCGACACGCTCGCCGATGTCGAGGCGCTTTGCGCCCGCACCGCCGAGGCACTCGGCCGCAAGGTCACCTGCCGCCAGTCAAACCGCGAATATGAACTCATCGACTGGATCCAGGACGCACGCCAGACGGCGGCCGCCATCGTCATCAACCCCGGCGCCTTCAGCCATACGTCGATCGCCATCCTCGATGCGCTCAATGCCTTCGACGGCCCGGTGATCGAGGTGCATATTTCCAACATCCACCGCCGCGAAAGCTTCCGCCATCATTCCTATGTCTCGGCCCGCGCCGAGGCGGTGATCGCCGGGGCGGGCATCCAGGGCTATGAATTCGCGGTCGCGCGCGCGGCGCGCCTTCTCGCGGGCTGACCCGCCGGATTTCGCCCCGAAATCCGGCCCGAAATCTTTGTAAGATTTCGGCACCCGCGCGCCAAGGATCTTGCGCTCAAAGCCAGTTCTTCCACCGGAAGAAGAGATAGGTCGCAAGCGCCGACAAAGCCATCAGGATCAGCGAAAGCGCAAAGGACCAGGGCGCGGCGGCAATCCCGGGCAGTGTCGCGAAATTCATGCCATAGGCCGAGGCAATCAGCGTCGGCGGCAGGAACAGAGCCGCCACGACCGACAGGATCCGCACCGTCATGTTCTGGGCGAGGTTGACCATGCCGAGCGTCGCATCCATCGCCTGCGACAGCCGCCCCGACAGGAAATCTGCATGGACCTGCAGCGCCTGCAGGTCGCGCAGCCGCGCCTTGGCATGGGCGCGCAGCGCCTTCGCTTCGGGCCGCTCCTCCAGCGCCTGGCCGAAATAGGCCACCGCGCGTTCCAGCGTCATCAGGCCAAGCGTCACGCGGCTGAGGATCTCGCCCTGCGCGGCGATGGTCAGAAGCGCCGATTGCAGCACCGCGGGCTTCTGGGTCGCATCGCCGCTGAAGACCGCGCGCGAGGTCTCGTCAAGTGTCCGGCTTACCCCTTCCAGATGGTCAGCCTGGCGCCCGAGAATCTCCTCGATAAGGCCAAGGAAGAGATGTTCGCCACTCGCGCAACCGGCCGAACTGCGCCCGGCGCGGCTGGGGAAGGTCTCGAACGGGCGCGGCGCGTGATGGCGCACGGTAATCAGCCGCCCATGGCCAGAGATGAAGGTAACCGGCATGCTCGCCTGCCCCATCGCCTCGGTCTGGCCGGGCAGGAGCGCCGTCATGAATTCATAACCCTGATCGCGGTAAAGGCGGTTCGATATCTCGATCTCTTCCATATCCTGCAGCGAAGGCACGGAAATGCCCAGGCGCTCGACCAGAGCCACCTCTTCAGCGCTCGGCCGAAGAAGGTCGATCCACAGCGCCTGCCCGGACGGCTCGTCCCCGGTCATCGGTATCAGGCCGGTGCCGGAAGCGGTGAAAAGCTGGATCATGGTGCAGGTCCGATCTGTTCTCGACTTCTCTAGCCTATGGGGACCATGATAACCAAGTTGCGAGTGCCGAGGCGCGGCTTGACCGGATATTGGAAGCGGATATATTGTACGTATGTACGAAACCCGAATGAACGAACTGACCCCCGGCCCCGAGGAGGCACGCGCCTTCCGGACGGCGCTCGGCCGCTATGCGACCGGGGTCACGGTGGTGACGGCCATGGGCGCCGACGGCCCGGTCGGCATGACGGCGAACAGCTTCACAGCGCTCTCGCTCGATCCGCCGCTCGTGCTCTGGTGCCCCGCCCGCCGCTCGGCACGCTTCGCGGCACTCACGGCTGCACCGCATTTCGCCATCCATGTGCTCGCCCATGACCAGCTCGATCTCGGCCTCGCCTTCGCCCGCGCAGGCGATGCATTCGTCGGCCCGCAGGACGGCACGACCCCCGAAGGCGCCCCGGCGCTCGCCGGCGTTCTGGCGCGGTTCGACTGCGCCGCGCACGCGCTGCATGACGGCGGCGACCACGCGATCCTCGTGGGCCGCGTCCTGCGCGCGCGCTTCCGCGACGGGGCGCCGCTGCTCTTCTGGGGCGGGCTTTACGGCGATTTCCTCAAGCATGATTGAGGCCAAGCCGGCGGCGGGCGACCTGGCGGCGCAATCGCCGCACTGGAATTCTTGTGGAATTAAGACTATGTAGGCGGCGTTAGATCAGGTGCGCAGATGGACCAGATGACGATGACCGCTGAGGCAACCGCAGGCTGCCAACCCGGCGCGGGCGACATGAGCGAAGAAATGGCGGCACGGGCTGACGAGGCCGCGGCTTTCCTTAAGGCGCTGTCGCATGGCGGGCGCCTGATGATCCTCTGCCACCTTGTCGGCGGCGAAAAGTCGGTGACCGAGTTGGAAACACTGCTCGGCAGCCGTCAGGCTGCCGTCAGCCAGCAGCTTGCGCGGCTTCGCCTGGAAGGGCTGGTCCATACCCGCCGCGAGGGCAAGGCGATCTTCTATTCGCTCGCCGACCCGCGCTCGGCCCGTCTCGTCACGCTCGTTCACGAGATGTTTTGCAGCGGTGCATGAACCGCCGCCAAATCTGCCCCGCAGACCACAAACTGTCCTAAAATGCGACATGATTGGCCGCTAGGCTGATCGTGACCGCCATCGTAAGGAGTGATTTTTGTCCGATCTGTCCAAGACCCCCGCCCCGGAGCCGAAGATCGTAAACCGCAGCCGTGCGGGCACCGGTGTCTTGAACTTTCAGACGACGTCGCGCCATGGCGCGGAGTTCCGCACCTGGTTCCGGGGCGAGCATACCAATTACAATCCCGATGTGGCGCGCATGTTCGACATCGGTGCCGCCGCGAAATACGTGCTGCACGGCTGGGCGCCCAAGGAACCGATGATCCGGCCCGAAACCCAGATCACCGCCTTTGGCAGCTGCTTTGCCGCCAATATCTCCAACTGGCTGTCCAAGCGCCGCTTCCGCGTCCTGACCCGCGACGAGGAGGCGAAGAAAGCCTATGTCGTGGCCTGCGGCGAGGGGATGGTGAACAGCTTCGTCATCCGCCAGCAGTTCGAATGGGCCTGGGAAGGCAAGACCTTCGATGGCGCGCTCTGGCACGGCTACAAGGCCGAGGAATATGGCTACGACCCCGAGGTCCAGGCCGAGACGAAGCGCATCTTCGACGAGACGGATTTCTTCATCCTGACCTTCGGCCTTTCCGAGGTCTGGTATGACGAGCCGACAGGCAATGTCTTCTGGCGGACGATCCCCAAGGAAGCCTACGATCCCACGCGCCACAAGTTCCGCGTCTCGACGGTCGAGGAAAACCGAGACAACCTGCGCGCCATCTACCATCTGATCCGCAAACACCGGCCGGATGCGAAAATCCTCTTCACCCTCTCGCCGATCCCCTTGATCGCCACCTTCCGCGACGTATCCTGCCTGACCGCGAATTCGGTGTCGAAATCGGTCCTGCGCGTTGCCATCGACGAGGTTGTGCGAGAGTTCCGCGAGGAAGGCGTCCTGCACTACTGGCCGTCGTTCGAGCTGGTGACGGATGTCTTCGCCAGCCCCTTCAAGCCCGATCGCCGCCATCCGCAGGGTGAGGTGCTCGACTATATCATGACGCTCTTCGAACATACCTGGTGCGAGGAAGGAACGCTGCGCAAACCCTCGCTGCCGCTCGCCTGGGCCAAAGCGCTTGCTTCGTCGGAGTTGCTGCCCCCGGCAATTGCCGACGCCATTGTCAACGGGCGCCGCCGTCGTCTGCGCCAGATCGCCGCCGCGCCAGAGCCGCTCTCACCCGAAGCAGCGATCGACAAGGCGCTGCGCAAATTGTGCATGGATTCCCACGATGCGATCGCCGCGGAGCCGGCCGAGGAAGGCACAGAGGCGCAGCCGGGCGAGGAAGGCTAGGCACTGAAAACGCCTCAGACGCCGGATTTCGCCACGAAATCCGGGCCGGAACCTTTCAAAGGTTCCGGCTCGATATCTTTGAAGGATATCGGGCTGTGCCCCGGACAGGCGCTCATCGGTGTGCCAGATCGTCCGCAAGCCCCCGCAAAAGCCTCTCGCACCCTTCAAGCTGATCGGCCTCGATGAACTCGTCCGGCCTGTGGCCCTGCGCCATGTCGCCCGGCCCGCAGACGAGCGTCGGGATGCCCAGCGCGTCGAAGAAACCCGCTTCCGTTCCGTAGGCGACCTTCATCAGCCGAGCGTCCGGCAGATGAGCCCGCAGCGCCGATACCGCCACGCCGCCCGGATCTGCCTCAAGGCCGGGATAGGCGTTCACTACCTCCACCTCGATCCGCGCGGCAGGGTCTCGCGTGTCGGTAGCCAACGCCTCGCCCGCCGCCCTTAGCCGCGCGAGAATGTCGCCAGGATCGTCAGCGGCAAGATGGCGGATCTCGAAGTCGATCTCCGCGAGATCGGGCACGATGTTCAAGGCCCGCCCGCCCCGCATGAGGCCCGCATGGACGGTCGAATAGGCAATATCATGGCCCGCGTCCCGTACGCCTTCGTCTTCCAGCCGCGCCTGCTCGGCCCGCATCGCGCCGATCATGTCGGCCGCCAGATGCAGCGCATTCACATGCAGTGGCGCCAGTGCCGAATGGCCCGCCGTACCGTGGCAGCGGACAAGGCCGCTCACCTTGCCCTTGTGGCCGGTCGCGATGTCAAGCCGCGTGGGCTCTCCCACAAGGCACAGCGCCGGGCGCCCGCAGAAGGCCGGAACATGCGGGATCATCGCCGGAATGCCCCGGCAACCCACTTCCTCGTCATAGGACAGCGACAGGAGGAGGGGCCGCGCCAGCGGCCCGGCCGCCGCGTCAGCGGCCACGGCCAGAGTTGCGGCCAGAAAGCCCTTCATGTCCGCCGTGCCGCGCCCGTAATAGCGCCCGCCCCGCGCGCTCAGCCGGAACGGATCGCTTGTCCAGTCCTGCCCCTCGACCGGCACCACATCCATATGCGCCGACAGAAGAAGCCCGCCGTCCACGCGCGGACCCAACCGCGCCAGAAGCCCGCATTTCTCGCCCGTCGCATCCGGCAGCCTCAGAACCTCGAACCCCGCCGCCCCAAGATAATCCGCGATCCAACCGGCAATATCGAGGTTCGAGCGTGACGAAACGCTCGGGAAGGCCACCAGCCGATCGAGGATCTCAACCGTCTGCACCGGTGCCTCCCTGTGGTCTGAGCGCCGGCGCCGTCTCCGGCGTGATCGCGGCGCGGGCATGATCGACGAAGGCCCGGACCGTCAGCGACAGGCCCGCCCCCTCGGCCAGCGCGAGGCCGAGCCAGAGCGGCCGGACCGGACCGGCAAGTGGCACATGAACAAGCCGCCGCCCGTCCGGGGCAAGATCGCCTTCGGGCCGGATATTGGCGATCGAATAGCCAAAGCCATTGGCCACCATCGACCGCATCACCCCCATGTCGCGCGTCCGCTCGGCGATCTGGGGCCTCAGCCCCTGCGCCGCGAAGAGCGACAGGAAATAATCGCCCGACAGGGGCAGATCGAGCAGCACCATCGGGTGCGGCGCGAGTTCGGTGAGTGAAACCTCGGTACGCATCGCAAGCGGATGATTCGCTGACAGAAGCGCATAAGGTTCAAGGCTCGCAAGCCGCAGGAAGCGGATATCACCTGGAATATCAAGGTCATAGGTCAGTGCCACATCCAGTTCCGCACTGCGCAGGCCATCGAAAATTTCGGCCTGATTGCGTTCATATTGGCGGAACTCGACCGCCCGGTGGGCATCAGAGAAGCTGCGACGGATCTGCGGCAGCACCACCTGCGCGAATGTCAGGAGGCAACCGACCGACAGGGGCCCGCCCACCCTTTGCGCGATGTCGCCCGCAAGCGTCACCAGCCCGCCCGCCTCGGCCAGAACCTTCCGCGCCTGATCGACAAGCTGCCGCCCGCCCGGGGTCAGCGACAGGCCCTGAGCATGGCGGCGGGTAAAAAGTGCCAGCCCAAACTCCGCCTCGATCTGTGAGATCGCGACCGAGATCGAGGGCGAGGAGACATGGAGCCGCTCGGCGGCGGCGGCGATCGAGCCGGTTTCCCCCACGGTCACGAGATATTCAAGCTGGCGCAGGGTGAACCGAAGCGATGTCGCCTCCCATTTGGCTTAGGCCAAAGCTAACAAGCAATGCCCCATCGCGCCAGCGCCGCTATTCGTCGCCCGGAACGCCGTAAGACGGCGCCACGGTCGGATCAAGCGCGCGCTGGATGTATGCCTCCATCTGCGGCTGGTACACCTCCCACGCCAGATCAAGCGCCGCGATCGGATCGTCATGCCAGTCGATCCTGAGATCGGCGATCGCCCAGTCCGGCGCGCCCACGATCTTCAAGCCCGCCGACCGCACCGGCCCCGCCTCGCCCCCGGCGGCAAGACCCGCCTTCAGCGCGGCCATCAGCCGGTCGCCAAAACTTCCCCGCGCCGCCACGAAGGCTGCAACCATCTGGTCGGGAATGTCCGCGCGCGCCAAGAGGTTGCCCGCCGCCGCGCAATCTTCCCCCACGGCCTCGCCCCAAAGCCCCAGCACCTGATCGCCGGACCAGATCGCCGGGCCACCTGTCCGCCCGATGGCCATCAGCTGACGATAGCTGATATGGGCGCGCCCGGTCACCACGTCGGTAACCGCCTGCGCCGCGCCGACACCCGCCGCCAGTCGGTCAAGAACCAGGGGCCCGAGCCCCGGGTCTGTGACATTCTGCGACGCGACCGCGCCAACCCGCGCGCGCAGATGCACGCAGCGGGCGGCAACGGCCGGGGAGGAGGAGGAAATCACCATGCCGAACTGGCCGGTCCCCGGATCGCGGGCGATGAGCGAGAAGGTCATCGCCTCAATCCGGGATCACGGCGGTGCCGTCGATCTCGACCAGCCAGTCGGGCCGGGCGAGCGCGGAGACGACGAGCCCGGTCGAGACCGGATGCACGCCCTTTATATACTCGCCCATCGTCCGGTAGACCGCCTCGCGGTGGCGGACGTCGGTGATATAGACCACGACCTTCACCAGATGCTCCATCCCGCCGCCGCACTCTTCCAGAAGCTGGCGGATGTTCTGCATGACCTTGTGGGTCTGTTCGACCGGATCGTGGCTGCCGATATTCTTCGCCGTATCCAGCTCCTGCGGGCACTGGCCGCGCAGCCAGACGGTGCGCCCGCCCTGCGTGACAACAGCCTGCGCGAGGTCATTGTCGAGCTTCTGTTCGGGATAGGTGTCGCGGGTATTGAACTTGCGATGTCTGTAATGCGCCACTTCGGGCCTCCGGGTCAGGATCGGGTGAGGATGGCATGGGATCGGGCTTCGGGAAAGCGGGGGTCAACTTTCGCCCGGGCGTTTTTCGGCATGGCCCTGATAGGCGCCGTATCCGCGCCGCGTGACGATATGTTCGGCCACATGGCGCGCATCGTGCCAGACACCCCAGATGAAGCTCGATCCCCGCCGCGACTGCCAGGGCAGGCCGAGGAAGTAGACCCCTGCCTCGCTCGAAACGCCGCGCTGATGGCGGGGCTTGCCGCCCGGGTCGAAGGCATCCACCTGCAGCCAGCCGTAATCGAGCGCGAAGCCCGTGGCCCAGATCACGGTCGTGATCCCTTCGGCTGCAAGATTCAGCCCGCGGATCGGATTTGTGACGCATTCGGGATCGGGGCCGATGAGCCGCGCCTCCGGCTCCTTTGGGAAATCAAGGCCATTGCGCGCGATATAGGCGTCCGCCTCGTCAAGGACCGAAAGGTAATCGGCGTCGCCCCCGGCGATATTGGCCGCCAGATCGCCCGCAAAGGTCAGCCTGCCGTCCCGCCAACCGTCGGTCCGGCCCAGAAGAACCATGCCGCGCGCGGCGAAGCGGCGGAAATCGACCGTCTCGCCGCCGCCCGCCCCGCTCACCGCAATCGTCACATGCTCGGTCCCGGGCAAGGGTGCAGGAATGTCCCATTTGCCCAGAACGCCCAGCCACCAGACGAAATCGCGGCCCCGGTAGCGGCGCGGCGGGCGGCCGTGCGGTCCGACCGACAGGTAGGTGCGCCGACCCGACGCCAGCAACTCGTCGGCGATCTGCGCGCCCGACGATCCCGCCCCCACCACCAGAACCGCGCCCTCGGGCAGCGCGCCGGGATTGCGGTAGGCGGTCGAATGGATCTGCGTGAGGCCCGGCAGGGCCGGTAGGATCGCGGGCATGACCGGGCGCTGGAACGGGCCGGTCGCAGCGATCACGTTCAGGGCCTCGATCCTCCCCGCTGACGTCTCGACCATGAAACCCGGCCGCCCCTCGTTCCGCCGGACCGAGGTGACCTCGACCCCGGTCCTGACCGGCGCGTTGAACTTTTGCGCATAGGCCACGAAATAATCTGCCACCCGTTCCTTTCCCGGGAAAGCGTCCGGGTGCAGCCCGTCGAACTCTAGCCCCGGGAAGCGGTCGTGCCAGGCCGGGCCGTTGGCCACGAGCGAATCCCAACGCTCCGACCGCCAGCGTTCTGCGATCCGGTGCCGCTCCACAACCAGATGCGACACACCGGCGCGGGTCAGATGTTCACTGGCCGCGATGCCTGCCTGCCCGCCGCCGACGACGAGCACTTCGGTCTTCTCCACCGTCATGGCAGATCCTTTCCGCGTGGATTTCAGGTCGCCTGCGCCGGAACCCGGCTGGCGATATATTGGGCAAATTCGAAATTCGGCCGTTCCAGATGGCTGAGCGGCCCGGGCGTGCCGAGATCGGAACAAAGCCCGCGATAGACCTTCTCGGTGCAGCCCTTGTCTTCGTCATTCACATCGGCGAGCAGCGCCCTGAGCGCAGCGATATGCTCGCCCGAGGACGGATCGGCGATCCAGTCGGCCGACATGCCGCCGCCATAAAGCACATTCACATGCCCCGGCCCGTCCGGTGTCAGTGACAGATACCAGAAATAGCCCGGCGTCAGCGTGATCAGCAGCGAAGGATAGATCGACAGAAGCCAGGTGATCCGCCGCTGATCGCCCGTGAGGGTCTTGTTCGACGGGTGCGCCAGCGACAGGGGGATCGTGTCGTTCTTCATGATCCAGTGATAGTTGAAGCTTGAAAACCCTTCCGGACAGGTCATCTGGTTCAGATCGACCGATCCGCCGATCGTGCCTTCGTGGCAGACCGGCAGGTGGTAGCTTTCCATGAAATTCTCGGCCAGCACCTTCCAGTTGGTGGCCCAGCGGAACTGTTCCTGAAAGGTCTCGACGTAAGTGGACATGTCGAGATAGCCGACAAGGCTTTCGACATCCTTCAAGGTCTCCTGCGGGCTTGGCAGGTCGGGGTTCAGCGTCACCATGATCCAGCCGAGCCAGACCTCGCAGCGCACCGTCGGCAGGCCGATCTGGTCCTTGCAGAAAGCCTCGTTCCGCCCCATCGCGGGCGCGCCGCGCAAGCTGCCGTCCAGATTGTAGGTCCAGGCGTGATAGGGGCAGACGATCGAGCGCACATTGCCCCGCCCTTCCAGAAGCGTCGACATCCGGTGGCGGCAGACGTTCGACATGGCGCGGATTTCCCCCGCCCGGTCGCGCAGCACGATGATCGGCTCGCCGGCGATCTCCATCGTCAGATAGTCGCCGGCGTTGGGCAAAGTCTCGGCCCGGCCCGCGCACAGCCACTCGCGGCCGAAGATGTGTTTCTGCTCCAGTGCGAGGAAGGCAGGCGATGTATAGACCGACTTGGGCATCGCCCGCGCCTGTTCGAACGGGACCGAGACATTGGCGTGCAGTTCCGCCGCCGGGCTCAGCGTCTCATGACGGGTCATCGCCTTCTCCCTTGCCGGTGCCAGAGGCACCCCGCCCGGGGCGGCGTCTTCTGCGCCGACCGTCGGGCCTTTGCCCCGTGATGACGCAGAGTTGGATCAGAGAAAAGTAAACTCTGAAAGACCAACGCTTAGATAATTCCTAAGTCATGCCGGTTTGACCTGCCCGGCCTTCGCCGCCGCCCGCGCCGTCTGCAAGGTGAAAGCCAGGGCCCACATCGCCAGCACCCCGCCCGCGATCAGCGCGGCGTCGAGCCAGAGGCTTTCCGGCGAAACTTCTTTCACCGCCCGCGCCGCGAAGGACAGGATCGTACCGAAGGCAAAGACCGGCAGCGCGATCCGGCCCATCAGGGCCAGAGGTTCCAGCCAGCGGCTGTTGCAGAGCCAGCGCACCGAGGCGAGCGCGCCGAGAAGATAGACCAGCGCGAAGGCATGCAGCAGGCGCGGCAAGGACAGATAGGTCTTGTCGAAATCCGCCAGCGACCGCGGCAGCCCGAGGTCGAGCAGGAAGCGCACGATCTTGCTGCCGACCGCGCCGCCACCCGGCAGCTTCATCCACAGGATCGCCCCCAGAAGCACGGCCCCGGCAAGACCGATCAGCGCCGGATGGCGCGGCACGAACCGCTCACCCCGGCGCAACGCCAGCCCGGTCATCAGCCCCGCCACGAAAAGAAGCTGCCAGGACAAAGGGTTCAGGAACCAGCCGCCCGGATTGGGAAAATTCGGCAGGTCGAGATAGAAGAAAGCGCTCAGCCCCCAAAGCGCCAGCGACGCCGCGAAGGTGGCCTTGGGCGCCCTGAGCCCAGCCCAGATCAGCGCCGGGCCGGCAAGCAGCAACACCGCATACATCGGCAGGATGTTCACATAGCCCAGTTGGTGGGTCATCAGGGGCAGGCCCATCAGCGTGCCCAGAGGGTCGCGCATCAGCGCCTGGATATTATCCTTGAAGAACAAAGTGCTGTCGCCGCCGAACCGCCAGGCGGCGGCGGCGATGGCGATGGCCCAGAAGGTCACCAGCAGATGGACGAGATAGAGCGTCCAGGCCCGCCCCCACATCCGCGAGATGCCGGGCCAGAGCCGCGCCGCGCCCTCGAACCCGCTTGCATAGGCCAAGGCGGCCGAACAGCCGGAGATGAAGACAAACGCCTCCGCCGCGTCGGAAAAGCCGAAATTGCGGCTGGTCACCCCTTCGAAGATCGTGCCCGGCACATGGTTGATGAAGATCATGATCAGACAGAGGCCGCGAAAGACATCCAGCCTGCGGTCGCGCGGCTTTTTCGCCTGCGGCTTGGGCGCTAGGCGGACGATACGGTCCTCGGCCGGGGCAGCATCGCCCCGCTCGATACGGGCAAGGGCTTCAACCACGGGCAAGCTCCGGTTCGGGAAAGGATTTGACCTCGGCCGGCGGGGCGGCCACCGGCTGCCAGCCCGCCAGCACCCGGTCATGCAGCGTCAGGATCGCGGGCATCACCAGCTCTTCGGGCGTGGTGAAAAGCCGTGCGCGCCCGTCCGCAGGCCGCGCCGCGCGCGAGGTCAGGGAAATCGCGACCGGCGCCAGAAGCATCGGCACCGCGACCGGCAGAAGCCAGACGAGGATCTGCGTTGTCAGGAAATAACCAACCGTCAGGCACGCCGCCCCCGCCAGAACGATGAACCGGCTCGCCGCCCAGGCCTCGCCAAGGCTCAGCCGCGCATCGCCGCGCAGGTTCGCGGGCCAGCCACCGTCACGCCCCATCAAGACCTGCCAGACCGAGCGGGTCTGATAGGCCATAAGAATCGGCGCGAGGAAACTGAGGAGGAGGAAATCCGCCAGAACCGATTTCAGCGCAGTCCAGGTGCCGCCGAACCCTTTCGTCCGCCCGGCGATCATCGCCTCAAGCGTTGTCAGAAGCTTCGGCATCATCAGAAGGCCGAAGATGCCGATGGCAAGGCCAATTGCCTTCGCCGTCTCGTCGCTCGGGAAGACCGGGAAAAACTGGTGCGGATCGGGGAAGTAGTTGGGCGGCGGCTGCGTCACATGGTCGACCACGACCGAAATCAGGAACCCGGCCCAGAGGACCGGCGCGATATAGGCGAAAACGCCCTGCAGAAAGACAAACCGGCTCCAGGCCTTCAGCCCCGGCGCGCCGATGATCCTCAGGTGCTGCAGGTTGCCCTGACACCAGCGCCGGTCGCGCTTGGCATGTTCGACGACACTTTCAGGCGCCTCCTCGTACGATCCCCTGATGTCGATATCGAGCCGCACCTTCCAGCCCGCCCGCGCCAGAAGTGCGGCCTCTACATAATCGTGGCTGAGGATATGGCCGCCGAAGGGCGGCGGGCCGGAGAGGACCGGCAGACCGCAGGCGGCGGCAAAGGCCTCGACCCGCACCATCGCATTGTGCCCCCAGAACGGGCCCGTCCGTCCTTGCAACCGCGCGAGCCCGCGCGAGAAGACCGGCGAGAAGAAGGCGGCGGCGAATTGCATCACCCGGCCGAAGATCGACTGCGCGCGCACGACCACCGGCAAGGTCTGCAACAGGCCCAAGGACGGGTCCGCCTCCATCCGCCGGATCATCTCGACGATGGTTTCGCCCTCCATCAGACTGTCGGCATCGAGGATCAGCGCCAGATCATAGGCCCCGCCCGACCGGGCGAAGAAATCCTCGATATTGCCGGCCTTGCGCCCGGTATTCTGGCTGCGGCGGCGGTAGAAGAGCCGCCCGGCGCCGCCGGTCTCCTCCATCAGACGTGCAAACCAGCGCTCCTCTGCCGCCGCAATGCCCGGATCGCGGCTGTCGGACAGGATGGCGAAATGCACCGGCACTGCGGTGGCCGCACTGACCGATCGGTACATGGCGGCGACGCGCGCAAAGGTCACCACCGGGTCTTCGTTGCAGACCGGAACGATCACGACGGTCCGCGATGAAATCGGTCCCTCATTGCGGGGCGCGCGGAAGCGCGAGGGTTTCAGCCCGATCAGCCCCAGACAGGCGCCCCAGGCCAGCCAGCTGGTCGAAAAGCACAAAAGCAGCGCGCTGAAGACCGCCATCGGCGTCAGCCCGTCGGCCGCCGCATATTGGATGAAGATCGCCGCCGCCCCCGCCCCGGTTGCAAGCGCCAGCAAAACGGCGACGGCGCGTACCAGAAGTACGCGCCGTTCAACGCTGTTCTGAGTCTGGCGGGGCCGGGCCATGGATCAGGTCCGCGCGACCCCGAACCCGGCCGTCAACATGGCGATCCAGGCCGCGAGCCGCCCCTGCGGCCGCTCCAGCAGCTGCGTCGGCATCATCCGCGGCGCCTCAGGGAGCCGCCCGAGCGCAAGCGCCTGCGTGACCCTTTCAGCCGCCGTGGCCTGATCGTCGAACATGCTCTGGCGCATCATGATTTCACCCACTGGAACATCCAGATTTCTGTCAGCTTCCTACCGTAACCCGCGACATGGGCTGACAATTCCGCGACAGCGCCGGTGTCGGAGGCGACATCGAACACCAGCCGCCAGATGTCGGTGCCGTCGATCCGGTGCAGCGTGACATTCTCGGCCTTGCCGTTCGTCACCGTCACCACCGGCTTGATCCCCGCGTCCTCGGGCGCGAGCCTGCTCAGCATGCCGCCCTGGAAATCCACTACGAACTTGCGCGTATCGGGCGGGTTATCGTTACCCGCCGCGCCGCCGACGCCGCCGCGCGTCTCCAGGACCCGCGCCCGGTCGTCCATCGCAGGCGCGTCGAGCCGCCCCCAATGCATCCGGTAGGAAATCTCCAGCGACGATCCTGCCGCGGGCTTCTGATCGGGCACCCAATAGGCAACGATATTGTCATGCACCTCAAGGGCCGATGGGATCTCGACCAGCCGCACCCGGCCTGCGCCCCAGTCGCCCAAAGGTTCGATATCGACCGAGGGGCGGCGCTCGTAATGGGCCTCGGCATCCTGATAATCGTCGAAATCGCGCCCGCGCTGATGCAGTCCAAAGCGGCGCGGCCGCGTTTCGGCGAAGTAGGACGAGGCGAGCGCCAGCGGGTTGTTAAGGGCCCGCCAGATCACGTCGCCATCGGCCCGCTCGATCCTGAGCCCATTGCTGTCATGCACCTGCGGGCGGTAATCGTCGAACCGCGCGCGGTTGACCTCGCCATAGAGGAACATTGAGGTCAACGGCGCGATGCCCAGCTCCTCGACCTCATTGCGGAAGAAGAGCCGCGCCGTCACATCGACCGTTGTCTCGACGCCGGGCGTGATGGTGAACCGGTAGGCCCCTGTCACGCTCGCGCTGTCAAGGGCTGCATAGACCGTCACCACCTGCGCCCCGGGCGCGGGCTTTTCCAGCCAAAAGCCGGTGAAGCGCGGAAACTCCTCTGCCTTCGACAGGCCGGTGTCGATCGCCAGTCCGCGCGACGACAGGCCATAGGCATTGCCCTGCCCCAGCACGCGGAAATAGCTGGCGCCGACGAAAGAGATCACCTCGTCAAACAGATCGCCCCGGTTGATCGGATGATTGAGCTTGAAGCCCGCGACCCCCGGCAGGGTGAAATTCTCTGGCACCTCGGCCTTCAGGGGCGCGCGATATTCGAAATCGGCGGTGGTGAAGCCCATCTCGGCCGCCTGACCGTCCGTGACTTCGTAGATTTTCACCGGCTCCTTGAAAAGCCAGCCGACATGGAACGGCAGAACCCGCCAGAGGCTGTCTTTCTCGGCCCAGCGCGCGCGCTTCGGCCAGAACTGGATCATCTGGTACTTGTCGTAGTCGAGCCCGGCGAGGAAGTCCGACAGGGGCGCGGGCACCGGGTCTTCTCCGGCGGCGCGCGCCCGCGCCGCCTCGGTCAGGCTGTCAAAGCTGAAGGCCATGGCTGCGGGCGGCGCGGCGGCAGGATCAACCGCCGGGACCGGCGTTTCCTGCGCCGCAAGGCAGGTCGGCAGGCCGGTCGTGGCGAGAAGCAGCCCGAGGCTGCCGCCCCGCGCCAGGAAGGTCCGCCGCGCCGGGTCGGGAAGGGTCTTGTCGGTTCTGTCGGTCATGTCGCAGTGGAATCCAGTCGGCAGGTCAATCTCACAACGTCCGGGCGATATCCAGACGCGGGCCATGCCGGCGGCGCATATCCGCTATTCCAATATTTTTGTAAAGATGCCGGTCAGTTAGAGCGCGCCCTTCGTGACGTGACGGCGCGGGAACGGCGTATTTTTGGGCACCGGCGCGTACCGATCGGCAAAGGGTCGCCGATGACAAGGGGATCGGGGAGTGGCCCGGGCGAGCCTCGCTGCGCCCCGCGCCGCCCCGACGGTCGGGGACATCCATCAGGTTAGCAATAGAATCGCAACAATATGTATTTTGTACTTATATTGTTGATCAGATACTCTTACATTTTGTTAAGACTGCGCTATACACCTACCAATTCTTGAGTCTTCCGCGACGTCAATCGCGCGTTCGCAATTTGACAGGTGGATTTACGCCCATGGCCGGTAACGACGACCCGACCGAGATGCTCACGCGCCGTTTCGCACCCCGCGACTATGTTCTAGCCCTCGAACGGACCGTGGCGCCCGGCTGCGACGCAGACCAGCAGAAATACATATTCCTCGCCGATTTCGATCTACAGGCCGAAATCCTGCGCGGATTCGCCGCCTCGACCGGCGCAGGCCAACGCTTCACCGGCCAGCACGACAGCCGCCCGCGCCAGCGCTGATCATCCCGCGCGGACCAATGGCCGCAAGATGCAGGCACGGGCAGGCGAAATCCGGCCCGAACTCTTTCAAATATCTCGGGTCACCCGCGGGCGAGTAGCGCCTCGATCTCGGACCGCGCAGGCATGGAGGGCGCCGTGCCCGGCCGCGTCACGGAAATTCCCGCGCCTGCGCAGGCGAAGCGCACTGCCGCGACCGGCGCCATGCCGCCCGCAAGTGCGGCGGCGAAGGCGCCGTTGAATGCGTCGCCCGCCCCCGTCGTCTCGACCACCGGACCGGCCTGCACCGGCGGCACATGCACGGTCTCGCGGGCGTCGTGATAAAGCGCGCCCTTCTCGCCCAGCGTGATGATCGCCGCCCCCGCTCCCGCCGCCCTCAGCGCCCCGGCCGCGCGCGCGGCCTCGTCTACGGTGCGCACCGGCAGGCCGGTCAGCGCCTCGGCTTCCGATTCGTTCGGCGTCACATAATCGCACAGTGCGAGCATCCCCTCGGGCAGCGCCGCCGCCGGGGCGGGATTTAGGATGGTCACCACGCCCGCCGCCCGCGCCAGCGTCAGCGCCGCCATCGCCGCCGCCATCGGCTGTTCCAGTTGTGTGACGAAGACCGCCGCGCCCTCGATCAGCGCCCGCCGCGCCGCGATGTCTCCCGGCCCGATGGTCCCCGCGATGCCCGGGCAGACAATGATCGCATTATTGCCGGTCGCGGCCTCGACGAAGATATAGGCCGCCCCGGTATAGCTTTCCTCATGCTGGCTGACCGCGGGCTTGACGCCCGCCTTCTTCCAGGTCGCCAGCGCCATGTCGGCGAACGGGTCCCGGCCAAGGCGCGAGATGAAATGCGTCTCCGCCCCCGCCATTGCCGCCGCCACCGCCTGATTGGAACCCTTGCCACCGGGGCCGAGCGCGAAGCTTTCGCCCATGATCGTCTCGCCCATCTTCGGCGCACGCGCCGCGCGATAGGCAGTGTCGGCGACGAAGACGCCTAGAATCACAACGCGGCCCATCGCTCACGCCTCCGGCGGGATCACGCCCTTCCTGAGGATGAAACAGCCGTAGAACCGCCGCTCACCGGTCTGGATCACCGCATAGGCCCCTTTGGCGCGTTGGTAGAAATCGAACCTTTCGATACCGATCATCGGCCTTGGCCGCCCTTCCGCTCGGTCAATTTCAACCTGCACCTCGCGCTGCACCTCCGGCACGGCCGTCGGATCGCCCACCACCTCCATCCGGCCCGCGAAATCATCGACGAACGTATCCAGCGGAAAGACCGACAGGACCGCCTCCATTGCCTGCCCGCAGGTCAGGTTGTCCATGCGCAGCAAGCTGCCCAGCACCGTCTGCCGGGCAATGGAATCGGACGGAAAGTTCGTATCGGCAATCACCAGAGTATCGCCATGCCCCATCGCTCTGAGGGCGCCCAGCACCTCGGCATTCAGCCTTGGATCGATTCCCTTCAGCATGTCAGTCCCCTCCCAACCGGCACCGAACCGCCTCGGCCAGAGCAAGGCCAAGCGTCCGGTGCGTATCCTGTTCGTAATGAACCCCATCCACGGGTGATACGGCAATCACCGTGCCCGCGTCGAAGAAACCCGCGCCCTGACGCGCCGCTTCCCGGGCCACAGGCCCGGCCAAGGCCCGCGACCGCGCTGCCGCGCCCGCGAAAATCTCGGCCAGGCACCCCGCCTCCTCGACCGGCGGCGGCGCCACCACCAAAACATCCGGCGCCCCGCCCGCCGGCCCCGCACCCGACGCGCGGATCACCCGCACCAGCTTGCCCAGCGACAGGGCGATATCCGTGGCCGAAACCGAAAAACGCGGTTTCAGATCGTTGGTCCCGAGCTTCAGGATCACCAGATCGACCGGCCGATGGCTTTCCAGCACCGCGGGCAACACTGTCAGCCCGTTCCGGTGCGGCCCTTCGACCGGATCGTCATGCACCGTCGTCCGCCCCGGCTGACCTTCCGCGATCACCTCGAAACCCGCTCCAAGCGCCGCCGCCATCACCTCCGGCCAGCGGTCCGCCTTGGGAAGCCGCCCCAGATCGTCCAGCGTTGCCATCGGCATCGTGCCGTGGGTGTTGCTGTCACCATAGCAAATAACCGTGCGCATGGGTCAGATCCGCTCGCCGCTCGCCGCATCGAAGAGATGCACATGCGCGGGCTCGGGCATCAGCCGGACTTCTTCGCCCGGCTTGAATGCATGACGCTCGCGGAAGACCGCGATCACCTCCTGCCCGCCTGCCCCCTCCGCGCCGAGGCGTGCCACCAGATGGGTCTCGGACCCCGTGGGCTCCACCACCGCGACCCGCGCCGGAATGCCCTGGCCCGAGCGGATCAGATGTTCCGGCCTTATGCCGTAGATCACCTCGCGGCCCTCCTCCAGCCCTTCCATCGCCCCCAGCGGCAGAGGGCCCGCGCCGACATCGACCCGCCAATCGTCGCCCTCACGGGCAAGCCGCCCCTTCAGAAGGTTCATCGCGGGCGAGCCGATGAAGCCCGCGACAAAGACATTCGCGGGCCGGTCATAGAGGTCCAAGGGCGCCCCCACCTGCGCGATATGGCCATCGCGCATCACCACGATCTTGTCGGCCATGGTCATCGCCTCGATCTGGTCATGGGTGACATAGATCGTCGTCGTTCCAAGCCTTTGATGCAGCTCGCGAATCTCCGACCGCATCTGCACGCGCAATTTCGCGTCGAGGTTCGACAGCGGCTCGTCGAAAAGAAACACCTTGGGTTCGCGCACGATGGCGCGCCCCATCGCCACCCTTTGCCGCTGCCCGCCGGAAAGCGCGCGGGGAAAGCGGTCGAGATAGGGCTCCAGCCCAAGGATCGCCGCCGCTTTCTTGACCCGCGCCTCGATCTCCGTCTTGTCCATCCGCGCCATCTTCAGCGCGAAGCCCATGTTGGCCGCGACCGTCTTGTGCGGATAAAGCGCGTAGTTCTGGAAGACCATCGCAATGTCGCGCTCGGCAGGCGGCAGGTTGTTCACCACCTTCTCGCCGATCGAGATCGTGCCGCCCGAAATCGCCTCCAGCCCCGCCACCATGCGCAGAAGTGTCGATTTCCCGCAACCGGACGGGCCGACCAGCACCAGGAACTGGCCGTCTGCGATTTCGATATCGACACCATGCACCACCTCATGGCCGCCGTAGGATTTCCGCACCCCCCGGATCGCAACTTCCGCCATTCCGTCCCCTTCCCCCCCGAATTTCAGGTTCAGGGATAAACCAGCCCAATCCGCCTGTCCACCGCCTGAGCATACTAACATGTTAGTTCTTGACTCGCTTCCGCCGGGCTGAGAAGCTTTCCCCAGCGTCCGGCGGGAACCGGA
This sequence comes from Frigidibacter sp. RF13, assembly GCF_026626305.1. GTDB lineage: Bacteria > Pseudomonadota > Alphaproteobacteria > Rhodobacterales > Rhodobacteraceae > TMP-24. The sequence goes on from NZ_JAPNUE010000001.1 coordinate 1,082,530, forward strand.
CGGGGGTACGTTGCGGGGTGTGCTGTGCCCGGCGTCTGGCCGGACAGTCTGTTTGCGGACACCCGAGGCCCCGACCTGTCGGGAGAACATGGGAGGACGACAATGAAACCGGGACTTTACGAGATTGCCGCACGCCAGGCGATGACACGGCGGCGGCTGATGCAGGGCGTGGCCGCCCTGGGCGGCGCTGTGGCCATGAACGGGATGGCGCTCAGACCCGCCGCCGCGCAGGACAATCTGCGCGCCGAGATTCTGAAGATCCCCGGCGTGGGCGCCGGGTCGCCCACCGATGCCGACTGGCAGAAGGTTGGCGAGATGTGCCTTGGCCCGACCAAGGCCAATGTCGCCGAGGGCGAATTCGCTGGCATCGAGCTGACCTTCATGGGGCTCAACAACCAGAACCTTCACAATGTCCTTTTCCGCGGCTTCCTCAAACCGTGGGAGGCCTATACCGGCGCCAAGATCAACTGGATCGACCTTGCCCAGGCCGACTATAACCCCCGCCTCCAGCAGGCGATCGCCACCGGCACGGTCGATTTCGACATCATCGAGATGGGCGCTCCGTTCGAGGGCGACACCGCCGGCAAGGGCCTGCTCGACCCGATGCCCGACTGGGTGAAGGACCAGATCGAATCCGACGACCTCGTGGCCTACCTGCAGCCGCCGGTCGGCACCTGGGACGGCAAGACCTACCGCATCACCATCGACGGCGACTGCCATACGCTTTCCTACCGCAAGGACTATTTCGGTGACGGCGCCATCGGCGGGGCCGAAATGCCCAAGCATTGGGAAGATGTGAATGCAATGTCGATGGCCGTGAAGGGCCAGACCGACCCGCTGACCGGCCTTCCGGCCTACGGCTTCCTTGATCCCTTGAAGGGCTGGGGTGGCTTCGGCTTCTACTTCCTCGAAGACCGGGCCTCGGCCTATGCCAAGCACCCGTCCAGCCCCGCCTGGCTTTTCGAGCCCGACACGATGAAACCCATGGTCAACAACCCGGCCTGGGTGCAGGCGATCCAGGATGTGATGGACCTGAACGCAGCGGGCGCCTATCCGGCCGACCAGATCAATGCCGACCCGGGCGCGACCGGCTTCCAGCAGTTCCTTGCCGGAACGGGCGCCGCGATCACCTGGTGGGGCGACATCGGCTCGAACGCCCGCACCTCCGACACATCCGTCGTGGGCGATGTTGTGGGCTTCGACATCAACCCTGGTGCCAAGCGCGTCTACAACCATGCCGCCGGCGCCTGGGAGGAAACCGAGAACTTTGCCCCGAACCTCGCCTATCTCGGCTGGGGCGTCTATGTCACGAACCGCGTCTCGGGCGACGAGGCCAAGCGCAAGGCTGCCTGGTCGGCCGCCGCGCATCTCGGCGGCAAGGACATCTCGCTTTGGATGGCCGCCTATCCCTCGGGCTTCCAGCCCTACCGTAATTCCCACTTCAACTTTGATGAATGGGAAGGGGCGGGTTACGACCGGGCCTTCGTCGAGGATTACCTCGGCTCGAACCGCGACAGCTACAACCACCCCAACGCCGCGATCGAACCGCGCATCCCCGGTATCTTCCAATATTATTCGGTGGCCGAGGACGAACTCGCCAAAGGCTTCGCCGGACAATATGGCTCGGCCCAGGAAACCGCCGATGCCATCGCCGCCGCCTGGGAAAAGATCACCGACCAGATCGGCCGCGACAGCCAGATCGCGCTTTACAAGGCCTCTCTGGGGATGTGACCTGAAAGGGTGCGCATGAATGCGCACCCTACCCGAACCCGTAGGGTGCGCATTGATTGCGCACCTTACTGACGGCAGGCAGGGCAGGATTTGAATACAGGCGACCTTCTCCACGTTGTGACGAACGACAATATCTCCCCCGCGCGCGCCGGTTTTGGCCGCGCGATCCTCTGGGGGTCGGTCGGCCTGTTCCTCCTCGTCGGCCTCCTCCAGACGCTGCAGGCCGGCGGCCACCTCGAACTTGGTTTCACCAACTGGCGCCCGACACTCTACTCCTATGCGCTGATGTCGGCCTGCCTCTGCTGGGCGCAGGTGCTGATCCGGGGCGAGCAGGGCAAGCGCGTACTGTTCGTCCTGCCCGCCGTCCTCTTCGTCCTTTCGCTCGCGATCATCCCGCTGATCTTCGGCCTGATCATCGCCTTTTCCGACTGGAACCTTTCCTCCCCCCTCGGGCGTCAGTTCAACGGATTGGACAATGTCCGCCAGATGTGGGGCGATCCGTTCTACTGGAACGCGCTCAAGAACATGGTCTGGTACGCGCTCGCGATCCTCGCCGAATATACCATCGCCTTCGGTCTCGCCCTTCTCCTCAATGCCGAAATCCGGGCGCGCAAGTTCTTCCGCGTCGCTTTCCTTCTGCCCCTCATGCTCTCGCCCGTCGCCGTCAGCTGGATGATCGGCAAGTCGATGACCGAGATCCGCTTCGGCCCCATCGCCCGGCTCGCCCGTGCGCTCGGCTGGGACAATCCGTCCTTCTTCGGCACACCCGAAATGGCGCGGGCGACCATCATGCTGATGGACGCCTGGACCTACATCCCCTTCATGATGATCATGCTGCTCGCGGGCCTTCAGGCCATCCCCAAGGAGTTGCAGGAGGCTGCGAAGGTCGACGGCGCCAAGGGCTGGCGCGCCTTCTGGGAAGTCACCTTCCCGCTCATGCTGCCCGTCTCGGTCACCGCCCTTCTCATCCGACTGATCTTCAAGCTGAAGCTCGCCGACATCATCATCAACGTCACATCGGGTGGCCCCGGCGGGGCGACCGACAGCGTCACGAGCTTCATCTTCCGCGAATATCGCGACCGGTCGAACGTGGGCTACGGCACGCTTCTGGCCATCGTCTACCTCGTCTTCATCATCATCGCGATGCTCGGTCTTCTGAAGCTGGCCGACCGCTGGCTCAGACCGCAGACATGAGGCGCGCGCCATGACACAGATCTTCAAGGACAGCGACACAGACCTCGCCCATCGGGCGAAATGGTTCACCGGGCGCGTCGCGATCTATGGCGCGCTCTCGCTTTGGGCCTTCATCGCGCTTTTCCCGATCTATTGGACGCTCACCACCTCGTTCAAGAAGGCGCCTGACGTGATGAAGGGCGCGATGGTACCCTGGGTCGACTACAGACCCGATTGGCTGGGGTGGAAGTCGCTTGGCCTCTCGCCCGCGACCATCGGGCAGGAATCCACCGTGCGCGCCGAATTCCTCGGCCGGTTCATGAATTCGCTGACGATCTCGGTCTCCGCCTCTGTCCTCGCCGTCATCCTTGGCTCGCTCGCCGCCTATGGCCTCTCGCGCTTTTCCTACAAGTTTCTCTGGATGAAGAACTCCGACATTTCCTTCTTCTTCATCAGCCAGCTGATCCTGCCGCCCGTCGTGCTCGCCCTGCCCTTCCTTGTCCTTTACAAGGAGCTCGCGCTTCTCGACAGCCGCATCGGCCTCATCCTTCTCTACACGCTCACCGTTCTGCCCATCGTCATCTGGATCATGCGCGACCAGTTCGCGGGGATCCCGACCGAGCTGGAGGAGGCGGCCCTCGTCGACGGCCTCTCGATCTGGGGCGCCTTCCTGACCATCGTCCTGCCGATCGCGCTGCCCGGCATGGTCGCGGCGCTGATCCTGTCCTTGGTGCTGACCTGGAACGAATATTTCTTTGCAGCCCTCCTGACGTCCACCCACGCCAACACGCTCCCGGTGATGGTCGCGAGCCAGACCGGCAGCCAGGGCATCAGTTGGTGGTCGATGGCCGCGCTCTCCTGGGCGGCGATCCTGCCCCTGATCGTGATCGGCGTCATTCTGGAACGCTATATCATCAAGGGCATGGCCGCAGGCGCGGTGAAATAGGCCGCGCCGCCTTTGACATTTCATGTCTCGTCGTGCGCGGCTACTGCCGCCCGCGAGGAGTGACCGAAGGGCTCGACGAGCCCCGCCGGCCCGAGGCTCAGAAGCTCACGCCCTTGCGCGCCGCCAGATCGGTGAAGAACTGCCAGGCCACCCGCCCCGACCGCGCGCCCCGCGTGGCCTGCCATTCGATCGCCTCGGCGCGCAGCTCCTCCTCGCCCACCACGACGCCATGGGCCGCGCAATAGCCGCGGATCATCGCGAGATATTCGTCCTGCGAACAGGGATGGAAGCCCAGCCACAGGCCGAACCTGTCGGAAAGCGAAACCTTCTCCTCCACCGCCTCAGACGGGCTGATCGCGGTCGAGCGTTCATTCTCGATCATGTCGCGCGGCATCAGGTGGCGGCGGTTCGATGTGGCATAGAAGATCACGTTCTGGGGCCGCCCCTCAATCCCGCCGTCCAGAACCGCCTTCAGCGCCTTGTAATGCTGATCGTCGTGGCTGAACGACAGGTCGTCGCAGAACAGAAGGAAGCGCCGCGCGGGGGCTGCGCGCAGGTGCGCCAGAAGCCGCCCGATCGAGGGCAGATCCTCGCGGCTCAGTTCAACGATGGCGAGCGCCTGCCCCTGCCGCAAGACCTCGGCATGGACCGCCTTCACCAGCGAGGATTTTCCCATCCCGCGCGCGCCCCAGAGAAGCGCATTGTTCGCGGGCAGGCCGCGTGCGAAATGCAGCGTATTGGCCAAGAGCGTGTCGCGCGCCCGGTCGATGCCCACCAGAAGCGGCAGGTCGACCCGGTTGACCTCTGGCACCGGGTCCAGCCGGTCCGGCCCTGTATGCCAGACGAACGCATCGGCGGCGGAAAAATCCGGCGCCGCCCCCGGCGCGGGCGCCAGACGCTCCAGCGCCGCCGCAATCCGCGCGAGCTCGTGCTCGCTCACGCCTCGTCCTCCTCATCCTCTACCCAGGTGCCATCGGCCCGCGCCTGTGCCTCGCGGTCGCGCTCGAACTTCTGCACGAAGAGGATCGAGATTTCATACAGCGGGTAGACCGCAGCAAAGAGGATGATCTGAGAGAATATGTCGGGCGGCGTCACGATGGCGGCGATGGCGAGAATGCCCACCACCGCATATTTCCGCGTGTGCTTCAGCCCTTTCGAGGAGATCAGCCCCGCCCGCCCCATCAGCGTCAGGAGGACCGGCAGCTGGAAACAGAGGCCAAAGGCCATCACGAAGGTCATGGTCAGCGACAGATAAGCCTCGATCGAGCCCTGATAGACGACGCCCGTCGGCACCGCGCCCAGCGCGCTGCCACCTTCGGCTGCCTGCTGCTGAAACGTATCGGCGAAGCCCAGGAAGAAGGTGAAGGCGAAGGGCAGGATGATGAAATAGGCAAACGCCCCACCGATGAAAAACATCACCGGCGAGGCGACAAGGAAGGGCAGGAAAGCGTTCTTTTCCGACCGGTAGAGGCCCGGCGCCACGAAGCGCCACATCTGATAGGCGATGATCGGGAAGGCCATGGCGAACCCGCCCCAAAGCGCGATGCGGATCGCGACGAAGAAGCCCTCCTGCATCTTGATCAGTACCAGACGGCATTCCTCGCCCCGCTCGGCCAGCACCTGGCACATCGGATGGGAAAGGATGTTGAAGATCGGCTGCCAGATCACATAGCCAAGGATGAAACAGACCGCATAGGCGGCAATCGAGATCAGGACGCGGTTCCTGAGCTCCTTGAGATGCTCGATCAGCGGCTGGGCGGTATCGTCGATCGTGTCGTTGGCGCTCATGCGTCAGTCGCCTTCTTCGCGCGCGGCTTCGCAGGGGGTTTCTCGGCGGGTTTCGCGGCGGGTTTCACGGCAGCCTTCGGCGTAGTTTTCGGTGTGGCCTTCGCATCGGCGGTCGCGGCGCTGCGGATGCGGCCCGGCGTCTTGGCGGCAGGCTTGACCACGGTCAGGTCACCCGCATCGACCGCCTTCAGCTTCGCGCCCATCTCCTCGATCACCGCCTTGCGCGCCGCCTGCTTCTCGCGCAGCGCCTTTGTCGCGGGTCCCTCCGGAGCGGGCTTGCCCTCTTCCGCCGCTGGCGCGGGGTCGGTCGCTGCTGCGGCGGGCGCGGCCGGCGCCGCCTTGGTCGAGGTCTTCGTCGACTTCAGCGGATCCCACTTCTCGAACTTGTCGGCGGCGTCCTTCACCGCCGTGATCCCGAGGCTCTTGGCCGAGGTCGCGGCCTTCAGATCCTTGGCCACGTCGTTCACACCCGATTCGCGCGCTGCCTGATCCATGGCGCGCTGGAACTCGCGTGCCATCGAGCGGATCTTCGCGGTGAAACGGCCAAGCTGCCGGAACATTTCCGGCAGGTCCTCGGGGCCGATGACGATCAGCGCCACCACACCGATGACCAGAAGCTCGGTCCAGCCGATATCGCCAAACATGAGGCGTCCCCTTCAGGGCTAAGGGCCTGTCAGGCCTTGTCCTTTTCCTCGGGCGTCACGTCCTTGGCGGCAGACGCCGCCTCGCGCTCGATCTCCTCGGTGCCGTCCTTGACGCCCTTCTTGAACGCGGTGATGCCCTTGCCCACCTCGCCCATGAGCGAGCTGACCTTGCCGCGCCCGAAAAGCACCAGAACCACGATGGCGATCAGCAGAAGCTGCCAGGGTCCCATTTGCATGTCTTCATCCTCCGGATAGGCCGCCCTTCGCGACCGTCACCCCTGATCTAGTCCCGCGCGCGGGCCGATCAAAGGGCCAATTTGCATGTGACCTGCCCGAAACCCGGCGCGGGCCTATGCGACTGCTGACAGGTTTATGTCAGTTGCTCCCTTCTATAGCCGGAGCGTCGATTGAAGAAAAGGAGACCGACATGACCCGAACCCTCACCGCCGAGATCGTGACCTTCCGCGCCGCCCCCGGCATCGGCGCAGAAGAGATGCGGACCCGCGCCGCGGGCGTCACCCAGTGGCTCGAACGTCAGCCGGGTTTCGTCGCCCGCACCCTCAGCCACGCCGAGGACGGCAGCTGGACTGACCATGTCGTCTGGGCCAGCCGGGCCGAGGCGCTGGCGGCGGGAGAAGCCTTCATGGCAGAGCCGTCCGCCGCCCCCTTCATGCAGGCGATCGCACCCGCGAGCGTGGCCATGAGCCATGCCGAGGTGGTGGTGCGGCAGACCGCCCCGTCCGACATGATGGCCGAGGCTTGACGCGCGCCCGGGCGCGGTCATGCTCTGACCCATGCGCTCGGACCGGCTCTTCGACCTGATCCAGATACTCAGGGACGGAAAACTCCACCGCGCGGCGGACCTCGCCGCGCGGCTCGAAGTGTCGACCCGCACGATCTGGCGCGACATGGCCACGCTGCAGGCCTCGGGCCTGCCGGTCGAGGGCGAACGCGGCGTGGGCTATATGCTCACCGCGCCGGTCACGCTCCCGCCCGTGGCGCTGACGCTCCAGGAGATGGAGGCGCTGCGTCTCGGGATCGCGCTGGTGGCCAGCGCCGCCGACGCGGGCCTCTCCTATGCGGCCCATACGCTCGGTCAAAAGATCGCCGCCGTCTCGCCCGCCGCGGGCAACCTGCCGCCCGTCGACACCTTCGTCTTCGCCGGTCCCGAGGCGCAGAAGGCGGCGCCGCACCTGCCCAAGCTGCGCGCGGCAATCTCCAGCGCCGAAAAGCTCGACATGACGTACCGCGACCTCGCCGGACGCGAGAGCCTGCGGCGCATCCGGCCCCTGCAACTCGAATATTGGGGCCGGGTCTGGACCGCGACCGCCTGGTGCGAAAGGCGCAAGGATTTCCGTACCTTCCGGGTCGATCTGATGCTGGCCCTCACCCCGACCGGCGAGACATTCGTCGCGGAACCCGGCAAGACGCTCGCCGACTTCAAAGCCCGCCCGATGCCCTCCTCGTCGCCCTGAGGCGCATCACCGATCGGGCGCTCGTCGTGCCCGCGCCCGCCGAGGAGCGCCGAAGGCGACGACGAGGCTACTGCTTGGGGAAGACGAAACAGCGGTCGCGCCTGAGCATCAGCCACATGGCCGTCCCCGGTTTCGGCAGAAAGACCGCAGGCACAGTTGCCTTCAGGCTCGCCCCGCCGTCCTCAAGCCGGAATTCCACCAGACTCTCGCGCCCCAGAAACCGCGCCCGCTCCACCACCGCCCGCGCCGCCGTCCCGTCCTGCGGCGTCGGCAGGGGGCCGCGCCCGTTGCGGTCGAAATCGATCTTCAGATGCTGCGGGCGGATGACGATATCGACGGGCGTGCCGTCAGGCACGCCGGGCGTGAGGAATTCGCCGAACGGCGTTGCGGTCAGGGCGCCCCGAACTTCGCCTTCCAGAACGTTGATATCGCTAAAGAAAGCCGCCGCCGCCCGGTCGACCGGCGCATTGTAGATATTGTAGGGCGCCCCCCGCTGCACGATCCGGCCCGCGCGCATCAGAAGGATCTCGTCGGCCATCCGCATCGCCTCATGCGGCTCATGCGTGACCAGAAGAACCGCCGTCCCCTCTTCCTTCAGAAGCGCCAGCGTCTCGTCGCGGATCCCGTCCCTCAGCCGCTCGTCGAGGCCCGAGAAAGGCTCGTCCATCAGGAGGATGCGCGGCCTTGGTGCCAGCGCGCGGGCGAGCGCCACGCGCTGCTGCTCGCCGCCCGACAGTTCATGGGGATATTTCCCCCCGAAGCCAGAAAGCTTCACCCGGTCCAGCAAACCGCCGATCCGCGCCTCGCGGTCCGCCGCATGGCGCGCAAGGCCAAAGCCCACATTCTCCGCCACCGTCAGATGCGGGAAGAGCGCGAAATCCTGAAACATCAGCCCGATTGCGCGCCTCTCGGGCGGAATGCGGAAGACCGTGTCACAGACAAGCGACCCGTCGACGAAGATCCTGCCCGTGTCCTGCATCTCGACGCCGGCGATCATCCGCAAGGTCGTCGACTTGCCGCAGCCCGAGGGGCCGAGGAGGCAGGTCACCTGCCCCGCCGGAATGGTGAACGAGACATCGTCCACCACCCGCCGCCCGCCAAAGGCGCGGGTCAGGTTCTGCACCTCAAGCCGCCGGGTCTGATCGCTCACTGGTCCGTCCTTGCCCGCCCCGCCCATCCCTTAGCGAAAATGTCGGGCTTTCCGCCCCGATAGCAGGGCCGCCCGGGTCAGGCAAGCGCGGCGGGCAGGCACGCGATCAGAGCGTGGCATTCATCGCACCGCCGTCCAGAAGGATATTCTGCCCGACGATGAAGCCCGCATGTGTTGAGCACAGGAAGGCGCAGGTCGCACCGAATTCGGCCGCCGTGCCGTAACGCCGCGCCGGGATCGTCGCCATCCGCTCCGCCGCCGCCGCCTCGATCGATATGCCCTTGGCCTTCGACACGCCGCTGTCGAGCGACACAGCCCTGTCGGTCGCATGAATGCCCGGCAGAAGATTGTTGATCGTCACCCCCTGCGGCGCCACCTGCCGCGCGGTGCCCGCGACGAAGCCGGTCAGCCCGGCGCGGGCGGCGTTCGACAGCCCCAATTGCGGGATCGGCGCCTTGACCGATTGCGAGGTGATATTGACCACCCGCCCCCAGCCCTGGGCGATCATGCCAGGTAGCGCCCATTGCATCAGCGCGATCGGCGTCAGCATGTTGGCATCAAGCGCACGGATGAAATCCTCCCGGCTCCAGTCCGACCAGAGGCCGGGCGGCGGCCCGCCCGCGTTCGTCACCAGAATGTCGACCTCCCCCGCCGCCGCCAGAACCGCCGCGCGCCCGCCCTCCTCGGTAATGTCACCCGCCACCGCCGTGACCCTCACGCCATGCGCCGCCCGGATCGCCGCCGCCGTCGCCTCCAGCGCCTCGGCCCCCCGCGCATTGATCACCAGATCGACGCCCGCCGCCGCCAAGGCTTCGGCGCAGCCACGCCCCAACCCTTTCGACGCCGCCGTCACCAGCGCCCGTTTACCCCTGATTCCCAGATCCATCCTATCCTCCCTTGATGGCCCGAGACTGCCGCAGCCCGCCGCGACTGGCCAGAGGCGGCTTGACGCTACGGCGGTTCCGGCGCAAGGGAGCGTCATGGAGGACGACAGCACCATAAGACCCGGCCCCGCGGTCCAGGCCTACCAGGCCGGGGCGATCCGCGTCGTTGTCGGCGCCAACCTGCGCGATCCGGTGGGCGGGGTTGAGGACCTTGAGCTTGGCGATGTCTACCGTCTGAAACCCGAGGCGCGCACCAAACGGCTAGTCCTCTCGCTCGGCGGCGCGCCCGGTGCCGCGCAGCAGGTGGCCGGGGGCTCCGACATCGGCAAGCCCGGCGATCTTGTCTATCCGCTTGCCGTCCTCACCTTCCTCGCTCCTGACGGCGAACGGCTCGCCCTTGTCACCGTCTGGCATGAAGCTTCCGAGACGACCTTCGCCCTGCCGCTGTCACCGATGGTGCCCGGCGTCGAATATACGCTCGTCGAGGCGCACCGCGATTTCGCGGGGCTGAGGCTTGGCGACGTGATCTGCGTTTCCTTCGCTGCCGGAACGCTGATCACCCGCCCCGGCGGCGCACCTGAAGCGATCGAGAAGCTGAAGATCGGCGATCCGGTCCTGACCCGCGACAATGGCCCCCAGCCGATCCGCTGGATCGGCAAGGCGACCTTGCGCGCGGCGGGGTCCTTCGCGCCCGTGGTCATTTCGGCCGGAACGCTCGGCAATCTTGGCGAGCTCGTCGTCAGCCCCCATCATCGCATCTTCCTCTACCAGCGCGGCGCCCGCCGCCTTGGTGGCACCGCCGAGGTTCTGGTGCAGGCCAAGCATCTGGTCGACGGCGACCGGGTCTGGCGGCGCGAGGGCGGCTTCGTCGATTACTACAGCCTCGTCTTCGACCGGCACGAGATCATCTTCGCCGAAGGCGTCGCCGCCGAAAGCCTGATGGTGAACGAGGAAACCGTGCGCCTTCTGCCCGAGGACCTGGCCGACGATCTGCGCAGCCGCTTCCCGGGCCTCAGGCAAAGCCAGTATTACGGCACCGAGGCGGGCGCGCGCGCCCTTGAAAGCCACGGACGCCAGCATTTCTTCCGCCCCGAACGCAAGAGCTGACGGGTTTTGCTTGACTTCCGGGGCCTCAGGCCCCATGTGCCCCCTGCCCAGTGCCGCTGCCGCGTGAGCAGCCGCGCCCCATCTGGTGGCGCAAAGGCCGGGCAAAGGTTCCCATATCACGCGGGGGTCCAGTGGCCATGATGGGCCACGCCCCGCCCGATACCGTCGCCCGATCTCCGGGCTGGCGGCCCCTTTTCTCTTCGGCGCAGACCCGCGCCAGACAGGACCAATTGTGACTGCAACTTTCGCCACGCTCGGCATCGCGCCGCGCATCCTTGAAAACCTTGGCCCCATCGGGCTGACCAATCCCACGCCGATCCAGACCCGGGCGATCCCCGAACTGCTGAAGGGCCGCGACCTTCTGGGCCTCGCCCAGACCGGCACCGGCAAGACCGCGGCCTTCGGCCTGCCGATCCTTTCCGCACTCATCGCCATCGGCAAGCGCCCGCTGCCCAAGACCGCCCGCGCCCTCATCCTCGCGCCGACCCGCGAACTTGCCACCCAGATTACCGAGAACCTGCAGGCCTTCGCCGCCGAAACCCCGGTCCGCACCGCCCGCGTGGTGGGCGGCGCCTCGATCAATGCCCAGGCCGACCGGCTGGCGCGCGGCACCGATATTCTCGTGGCCACCCCCGGCCGCCTGCTCGACCTTCTGGACCGCAAGGCGATCTCGCTTGCCGAAGTCCGCTTCCTCGTCCTCGACGAGGCCGACCAGATGCTCGACATCGGCTTCATCCATGCGCTCAGGAAGATCGCCCGCCTTCTGCCTGCCGAACGCCAGACCATGCTCTTTTCGGCCACCATGCCGAAACTGATCGAGGAACTGGCCCAGACCTATCTGAAAGACCCGATCCGGGTCGAGGTGGCGCCCCCCGGCAAACCGGTCGAGCGCATCACCCAGAGCGTCCATTTCGTCAATCAGGGCGAAAAGGCGAAACTCCTCTCCGATTATCTCGGCGAGCATCTGCAGGAACGCGCCCTCGTTTTCGCCCGCACCAAGCACGGGTCGGACAAGCTCTGCCGGCTTCTCGAAAGCTGGGGCTTCGGCGTCGCCGCGATCCACGGCAACAAGAGCCAGAACCAGCGCGAAAAGGCGCTTGCGGCCTTCCGCGCGGGCGAGATCAAGGTACTGGTCGCCACCGACGTCGCCGCCCGCGGCATCGACATTCCCGACGTGAAGCATGTCTACAATTTCGACCTGCCGAACGTGCCCGACAATTACGTCCACCGCATCGGCCGCACCGGCCGCGCCGGCAAGGACGGCCGCGCCGTCGCCTTCTGTGCGCCGATGGAATTTGCTGACCTGCGCGCCATCGAAAAGACCATGGGCCAGCCGATTCCGGTGATCGGCGGCGACATCCCGGCCGAGGCGGCAAAAGTCGACAACCGCGCCCGCAGCGGTCAGCGGCAAGGGGCCCGTCCGGGCCAGAACCACGGGCAGAAGCACGGCGGCAAGGCCTCCGAAGGCCAGCACAAGCGCCCCGCCCGCCGCCCCTCGCGCCGCCCCAAGGCTGAACAGCAAGGCAAATCGCACGGCGGCGCTGCCGCCCCGGTGCGCGCCAAGCACCACTGATCAGGCGCGCGGCCGGTTCAGAACGGAACCGGCCGCCCCGCCCAATCCTCGAAGACACCGCTCGTGGCGGGCGACAGCGCCTCGATCCGGGCCATCAATCCGCCAACGGACTGCGCAACGGTGATCTCGGCCGGGGCCCCGCCCATGCCGGTCTTCACCCAGCCCGGGTGATAGATGCCGACCGCAATCCCCTCGGGCCGCAGGTCGGTCGCCAGATTGCGCCCCAGATTGACCGCCGCCGCTTTCGAGGCCCGGTAGATGTAGCTGCCCCCCGGCGCCCGCGTGCTCGACCCCATGGCCGAGGCGAGAATGGCGATCTTCGCCCCCTCCGCCCGCCGCAGCGCGGGCAGGAAGGCCTGAGCCGTCAGAAAGACCCCGGTCACATTGACGGCAAACCCCTCGGCCCACAGATCCGGCGCCGCGCCGCGCGGCAGGACACCTGCATTGCAGATCAGAAGATCGAGCGGACCCGCGCCAAAGGCCTCTGCCGCCTCAGCAACCGAAACCGGATCGCGCACATCCATGCCGATCTCGCCCGCGCCGGGCCTGCCCCGCACCGTACCGAACGCCACATGGCCCCCATCGCGATAGGCCGCCAGCAGCCCCGCACCGATCCCGCGCCCAGCCCCGGTGATCAGCACCCGCATCGGCCTATCCTTTGTCTTGAAAAGTCAGTTCACCTTGCGCGCGGGCATGAAAGGCAGGGGCGCGACCGGCACCCCCTCCTCGATCAGCTTCCTGGCCTCGTCGCTCCGCGCCTCGCCATAGATCGACCGGTGCGGCCGCTCGCCCTCATGCATCGCGCGCGCCTCGGCCGCGAAATTGAGGCCGACATATTCGGAATTCTCCTCGACCTGACGGCGCAGCGCAGCCAGGGCCGCCTCGACCTCGCTCGCCGGGCGCTGCAGCGGCTTGGCCTCTTCCGTCCCCTGACTGACCGCAGGCGCCATCAGATCCTTCGTCACCTTCACCGACCCGCAGACCGAACAGGCGACCATCCCGCTCGCGTTCAGCTTGTCGAACGCGTCAGAGCTCTTGAACCAGCTTTCAAAGCCGTGGTCCTGATCGCAGGTAAGCCGGTAACGGATCATGGTCCTTCACGCGCAAGTTTGCCGAATCTGACGTGACAGAGATGGCGATTTTCGGGGCGGATTCAACCTTTTCCCGCAGCCGCACCTGTTTCCGACGGCGGGCGGAAGTCCGCAAGCAGGCTTTTCAGCTCCGGCTCCGCCACAGCAATCGACGCCGCCTCGGGGCTGAACCATTCGCGCCGCCTGATGCCCATCTCGGGGAAGGCGTAGCTCAGATAATTCACCTCGACCGCATGAACCAGAACCCGGCAGGGGATCGCGGCCCCCGCAGGCATCGCCTTGTCGTAGGAATAGGCGCCCGCCTCGCCGGGGATAAGCCGCCCGATGACGCCCGCCTCCTCATGCGCCTCGCGCAGTGCCGAGGCGCCGCCCTCTTCCTTTTTCTTCGGCCAGCCCTTGGGCAGGACCCAGCGCCCGGTGTCGCGGCTGGTCACCAGAAGGATCTCGCAGGCCTCGCCACCCGCGCGCCGATAGCACAGCGCGGCATGCTGGCGGGCAAGGCCCGCGCCATTGGTGCGTTTCCCTTCCTTCATCTCCGCTCTTCCGGGGTCTTGGCGCCCCGGTCCCTGCCTCGATTGTAACGATTTTGTAACAAGGTAGCAGGAACGGCGCGCAATGCCACCCCTTTAGACAGCTTCCGCCCGGAAGCTTGCGAAAATGTTACTTTTCCGCCGCGTCCGGGCCCGCTTTCAGACCGGTCAGCCGCGCGAATTCGCCCTCGAAGGCCGCAAGCCCGGCCTCGGCCCCGAAAGCCGCAAGCGCCCGGCCTCCGGCATCGGCCAGCGCCGCCTGCCCCGCCCCGTCGCCCAGAAGCCGGTCGAACTCTCGTTCCAGATCCGCCGCCCCCCCCACCGCGACCGCGCCCCCAGAGGTTGCGAGCGCAGCATAGGCAGGCGCGAAATTCTCCAAGGACGGCCCGTGAAGGATCGCCGCGCCATGGGCGGCGGGTTCGAACGGCGTATGCCCGCCGCGCGGGGCGAGCGAGCCGCCCACGAAACAGATTCCCGCCGCACCGTACCACAGGTCCATCTCGCCCATCGTATCGGCCAGATAGACCGGCGCGTCTCCCTCCGGCGCGCCGCCGCGCGAGCGGGTGGCGAAAGAAAGCCCCCGCGCCGCGATCTCCGCCTCGACTTCGTCGCGCCTGCGCGGATGGCGCGGCGCAAGGATCAGCCGCGCGCCCGGATGGCGCGGCAGCACCGAAGCAAACGCCTCCAGAACCGCCGCCTCCTCGCCCTCATGGGTCGAAGCCGCCAGAATGGTCCGCACCCGGTCGAACCCCGCAACCGGCGCAGCACCCGCCACTGCCGCCGCCTTCAGAACCGTCACCGGTCCAAGCCGCGCGTCCGGCAGGCCAAGGCCCAGAAACCGCGCCCGCGCTGCCTCATCCTGCGGCGCCAGCCAGGAAATCGGCCCGATCACCCGACGCGCCAGCCCGGGCATCCAGCCCCAGATCCGCGCCGAGCGCGCCGACATCCGCCCGCCCAGCACCAGAACCGGCACGCCGCGCGCCGCACATTCGCTCAGACGATGCGGCCACAGCTCGTTCTCGATCATCACCAGCGCCACCGGGCGCACCCGGTCAAGAAAGGCGCGCACCAGCGGCAGATGATCGACCGGCGCCAGCCGGACGTCGCAGGCCTCAAGCCCCCAGCCCCGCACCATCTCGCGCGCCGTCAGGCTGTTCACCGTGATCATCAGGCGAAGCTCCGGCCAGCGCGTCCTCAGCCGCGCCACCACACCCCGCGCCGCCTGCATCTCGCCGTTCGAGGCGCCATGCAGCCAGACGACCGGCCCCTCGCAGGCCTCGGGCGCCGTGACCCGCTCGCGCTCCGCCGCTCCGCGCGTCGCGCGAAGCCAAAGGAAGGCAAGTGAAGACAGGATCCGGTAGATCACCATGCGCCCGCTCTGCCACGGCCCGTCCCCTGACGCAATGTCCGACCCGCTGCCCTTCGACGCCCCCTTTTCCTCGCCGCAGTCAAAGGGCACTCTCGCACCAGCAAACCCGGAGCCCCCGATGACCGACGCTTTCACCGCCCCCGGCCGCTTCTTCCGCGGCAATCTTCACACCCATTCGACCCGCTCCGACGGCGTCCTCTCGCCCGAAGAGGTCTGCCGCCGCTACCGCGCCGAAGGCTATGATTTCATGGCTCTGACCGACCATTTGGTCGGCGCCTTCAAATATCCGATGGTCGACACGCGCGACTTCCGCACCCGGGATTTCACCACGCTCATCGGTGCCGAGTTGCATGCAGGCAGCATGCAGAACGGCGAGGTCTGGCATATCCTCGCCGTGGGGCTGCCGTTCGACTTCACCCCGCCCGACCAGCCGTGGTTCGACGCCCATGACGGATCGGAAAGCGCCGCCGCGCTTGCCACCCGCGCCCGCAACGCGGGCGCCTTCGTCGCCGTCGCCCATCCGCAATGGTCGGGCCTGACGCTCGCCGACGCCCGCACGATCGAGGCGGCACACGCGGTCGAGATCTACAATCACGGCTGCTACGCGGGCTGCGACCGGGGCGACGGTTTCGCGATCAACGACCTCCTCCTAACCGAAGGCCGCGCGCTGTCGCTCGTCGCCACCGACGATGCGCATTTCTCCGAACCCGACCATTTCGGCGGCTGGGTGATGGTCAAGGCCGAGGAGAACGACCCCGACGCCATCCTCGCCGCGCTGAAGGCCGGCCACCATTATTCCTCGCAAGGCCCCGAAATCCGCCGGGTCGAGATCACCGACAAATCCGTGGTGGTCGAATGTTCCGCCGCCACCTCGGTCATCGTCCAGGGCAAGGGCACGGCGGCCCGCGCCATCCACGGCCATTCGATGACCCGGGCCGAGATCCTGCTCGAACGCTTCCGCAAATCCCCCTGGATCCGCGTCACCGTCATCGACGCCGCCGGCCGCCGCGCCTGGTCGAACCCCTACTGGCTCTGACCCGGGGCGCGCCGCTCAAAGCCCCTTGTGCGTGCCGTCGCAGAAGGGCGCCTTGCCGCTTTGCTTGCAGCCGCAGAGCCAGACTTTCTTCGTCTCCTCTGCGGTGAATTTCACCGGCGTGATCGAGGTCGCCTTGTGGCTGCCGTCACAGAAAGGCTGGTTCTGCGACCGACCGCAAGCGCACCAGAAATAGGTTTTTCCGGCCTCGACCTCGACAGGATAGGGGGCTTTCTGGGCGATCTGGGGGACGTCCGACATCTGGCTCTCCGGCTGGACCTGACACGGGCCAAACCTCACCCTCGGCACCCTGTGCGTCAATTGCGATGAAAGGGCCCAACCGCACGCAACCTGTGCGCGGCTGCGGCGTCAGCGGTGGTTCCAGTCGTCCGGATCGGCAGAATTCCCGGGCGAGAGACCCAGTACATCGCCCTCGGTCGAACAGCCGAGACCCAGCACCGTGCGGTTGGCATAGGCGAAATAGGCCGTCACCTGATTGATCTCGAGGATCTCGCCGTCGCTCCAGCCCGCCGCCCGCAGCGCCGCGACATCGGCCTCGACCATCCCCGCCGGATCGCGCGTCAGCTTCCTCGCATAGTGAAGCGCCGCCTGTTCGCGCGGATCAAGCGGCAGCGCCTCCGGCGCCCCCGCCTCCATCCCCCGCCGCAAGGCGCCCGCCCGAGCCTCATCACCCAGAAGCCGCCTCAGCCCGGCGAAATGGTGATCGACGCAATAGGCGCAGCCGTTCAGGAGGCTGACCCAGACCCCGATCACCTCGAGAAACCATTTCGGCACCCGGTTGCCAGAATGATGCAGCACGTACTTGTAGACCGCCATATGCGCCTCCATCGTATGGGGGCGCAGCGAGTGCATCATCATGATATTGTCGACATTGTCGTCCGGGCCCTTCACCCGGTCATAAAGCTGACGCAGCCTGCCGCTGCTCTCCTCATAGGGGACGGTTTCGATCCAGGGCATTGGCCTCTCCGGGTGAAGACATCAGACCTTTGCAGAGCGCCCCTGCCGCGTCAATGGCCCCGATATGGCGCCCCGTCGGCGCCGCCAATGCGCGGGATCAAGGCTCGCAACGCGACCCGCCGGGCAGCGCCTGACCGCCCGCCAGACCGCGCCCGAGCAGGACAGCAGACAAGGGCCGCAATGCCGACAAACGCACCGGTCGAAAATCGGAGCAACGGTTTGATCGTGCCGAAGCTGGCTGGACGGGTGTGAAAGTCACGACCTAGAACTGCGTCAGGACTGCTCGGAAGTCCGGCCTGCGCGGAGCTGCGGCATGGAATCGCTCGACATCGTCGAAATGAAGACCCCCGAGGACATCGAAGAGGTCCGCAGCCTGATACGCGCCTTCGTGGCATGGCTCTATGAGACCTTCCCCGAAGAGACGGAGGAAATCGACTACTACTACGGCCCGGAACGACTGGCCGCTGCACTGGCAGAGGTCCCGACCAGCTTCATGCCGCCACAGGGGCTGACCTTTGTCGCCCGCCACGGCGGGGTGGCGGTGGGCTGCGTTTCCGCGCATCCGTTCGGCCCCGGCATCGCCGAACTGAAGCGCCTCTTCGTCCTGCCGTCTCAACGCGGCATGGGATTGGGGCGGGCGTTGTTCGAGACCATCGTCGCGCGAATGAGCGAATGGGGCTACCCGACCGTGCGGCTCGACACCGCCACCTACCTGACCGATGCCATCGCACTCTACCGCAGGCTGGGGTTCGTCGAGATCGCCCCCTATTACGACCTGCCTCCCGTGGCGCAGCGAACGACCGTCTTCATGGAACTGCGCCGCCAAGGCCGATAGTAAAGCCGAACGCTCCGGAGCGGCTCCCGCGCCTTGCAATTTGGCGGACCGGCAATTCCGCTTTCCAATTGCCCCGCTATCCGGGTTCATGGACGGCCGTTCGCCAGCCCCCCGGGGCAGCGCCCGATCGCGCGCCCGGACGACACCCCTGCACGAATGCGCGGCCAGACCGTGATCTGGACGAAGAAGACATTTGCGGTCGCGACAACGGGTCGCGCGGCCCCCAACTACTTTGGTTCGAAATCTCAACCGAAAGCAATTTCTTCAGCTAGCCAGTCCCTTTCCTCGGTGTGGCTGAACCTCGACGGGCATTTATTGCTGGGCCGGGCTCAAAACTGCTCTATGAATTGGCGGGCAGGAGCAACCGAAGGACCTATCCGATGGCGAACGAAGCGTTTCAGCTGAGTGACAGCGCGGTCACTGCCTACGAAGATCAGAAAGTGAAAGCAATGTTCGGACCGTTGGCCCGAGCAACCCTAGCGAAGATTCACGTGACTGAAAAAGATGCCATTCTCGATCTCGCGTGTGGAACTGGCATTGTCGCTCGAACAATTCTCGAACAGGTGGCGCCGGCGAAACCGATTGTTGGAGTGGATCTGAACGAGGGTATGGTCCGCAAAGCCAGAGAAATCACGCAGAGCGATTCTTCGAAATTCAGTTGGCATGTGGCGAATGCTGAGAATCTACCTTTTGCCTCAGGCACTTTCTCACTGACCATCTGTCAACAGGGCATGCAATATTTCCCAGATGAAGCGGCGGTTCTAGAAGAAATCAGAAGGGTCTCGGCCAAGAACGCAAAGCTCGTCATAACCGTATGGGCCGGGGCAAGTGACTTCTTTCTTGCAATGGCGGACTCCGTTGGACGTCATGTTGACCCAGGAATAGGTGAGAAATACCTCGCACCTTTCAGCTACAGAAATATCGAACAACTGCCCACCACGATGAAGAGTGCGGGTTTCAAGAACATCAATGTCGAACGCATCGCTGTCGACCGGACCATGGTAAATATCCATTCAAGCATCAAAAATGAAATTCTTGGCCATCCTGCCGGACCTAAAGTTCTGGAAGCAGGTCAAGCCGTCGTTGATGCGATTGCTGCGGACATTATCGCGGCCTGCACAGAGTATAGAAGAGGCGATGACATGATCGTCCCTCAACTCGCATATTTGTGCACGGCATCTGCAGGGTAGTCGCCATTCTGTGCGTTCGTTTTGGCCTCAAACCAGTCATTTCGGCCGTCCGCATCGAAAAATCCCTCACCCCTCCCGCGTCACCAACCGTGCCAACTCGGCCCGGAAGGCCCGGTGCACCGTCTCCTCGCCATGATCCTTCACCAGCCGCATCACGCCAAAGCGGACGCGGGCGATCTCCTGGTAATAATCGGTGAAGGCATAGTTGATCCCGGCCCCGGCCATGGCGCCGAGGATCGGCACGGCCTTGGCGGCGAGCGTCTTGCCCAGCATCGCCGAGAAAGCGGGCAGAACGCGGGCCAGAACCGCATTCAGCGTGGCGCTGTTCAACGACAGCCGCGCCCCGAGGAAGGTGGAGTTCACCCCGTCATCGCCCGGCCCCGGCGCGCCCGATCCGAAGATGTCGAGGCAGATCATCCGCACTTCCTCGCTCTCGGGGTCGAAGCCCGCCTCGGCCGCCGCCTTCTGCATCGCACCGAACATCACCATCACGGTTGCAGGCAGTTCGACCATGGCGCTCGCAAGCCCGACCGAGCCTCCCGCCGCCCCGCTTGCGGCCGCCGCCAGCTTGTGCCCCCAGGCGCCCGTGTCCGGCAGACGCTCCCGCGCCTGCCCCGCGCCCTTGTAAAGGCCGCTCAGCATCTGCCGCGCGCCCGCATCGAAGGCGGCACGCGCGGGCGCGGGCAGGCCCGCGAACCAGGCCTCCGCCTTGCCGCCCAGCGCATTCAGCGCCCGCATCATCGGCCCGTTCACCTTCGCGGCACGCCGCGCCAGCGCGGTCACCTCGCGCGCCATCTCCTCGGGTAGACGTTCGATCTCGGCCATCCGGCCCTCCTCAAGCCCCTTCTGTCGAAATGGCCCCTGCCGCGCGCGGTTCAAGGCCCGGCCTTCTCCACCCGCCCCCCGACGCCCGCCCAGGCCCCCGGCTGCAGCTCCAGCCCCAGAACCCGGTCGGGGTTGGTGGGCGGCGGCATCTCGACCCCTTCCAGCTTCTCGAAGCCGAAGCGCCGGTAATAGGGCGCGTCGCCCACAAGCAGCACCCTCTCCCAGCCCAGCCTGCGCGCCTCGCCGAGGCTTTCGCGCATCAGAAGACCGCCCAAGCCCTCGCCCTGCCGCGTCGGATGCACCGCCACGGGGCCCAGAAGCAACACCCGCTGCCCCGCCACCTGAACCGGCCAATAGCGGATCACCGCCGCCAATATCCCGTCATCGTCGCGCAGGACATGGCAGAGGTCCTTCACCTTCTCGACCCCGTCCCTCAGCCGGTAGGAGGACAAGGCCGTCCGCCCCGGCGCGAAGCAAAGGTCATAGAGAGCCTCCACCTCCCACCAGTCGGCCTCCGTCTCCTCCTCGAGCCTGTACAAGCGCGCCTCCGATTCCTCTGGTCAACGCGCCTAACATGGGCCTAACTCCCGTTCAAACCCTGACGAAAGGCCCCCATGTTCTACGAACCGAAAAACGGCCACGGCCTGCCGCACAACCCGCTCACCGCCATCGTCCAGCCCCGCCCCATCGGCTGGATCTCGACCCGCGGCCCCTTGGGCGACAACCTCGCCCCCTATTCCTTCTTCAACGCCGTCGCCTACCAGCCGCCCCAGGTCATGTTCGCCTCCACCGGCCGCAAGGACAGCGTGACGAATGCCGAGGCCACCGGCGTCTTCGCCGTCAACATCGTCGAATGGGCCGCGCGCGCGGCGATGAACCTCACCTCCGGAGCCTACCCGCCCGGCACCGACGAATTCGCCCTCGCCGGCCTTCCAAAGGCCGAATGCCAGACCATCGACTGCCCCCGCCTCGCCTCCGCCCCCGCCACGCTCGAATGCCGCGTCACCCAGATCCTGACCCTAAAAGGCCAGGACAATTTCCTGATCCTGGGCGAGGTCACCGGCATCCACCTGCGCGACGACTGCCTGATTGACGGCTATTTCCGCGCCACCCTCTTCCGCCCGGTGGCGCGCGGCGGCTACAAGGATTATTCCGTGGTGGGCGAGCATTTCCAGATGACCCGCCCGGACGAGACCTGACCTCCTCGAAGCCCTCCGGGCACTCGTCGGTCGAGACACGACGAGAAGCGAAGCGCCCGAGGAGCCGCACCTGAAAGGACCAAAGATGAAATCCACCGTCACCTGGACCGGCAACCGCACCTTCTTGGGTCAAACCGAGGGCGGCCATGCCATCGCCTTCGGCACGGCACACGGGCCGAGCCCCAAACCCGGCCCCTCGCCGATGGAGCTTCTCCTGATCGGGACGGGGGGCTGTTCGGCCTGGGACGTGGTGAACATCCTCGAAAAGGGGCGGGAGCCGGTCGAGGGCTGCGAGGTGCGGCTGGAGGCTGAGCGGGCAGAGACCGACCCCAAGGTCTTCACCCGCATCCACCTGCAGTTCGTGGTCAAGGGCCGCGGCCTCAACCCCGCCAAGGTCGCCCGGGCGGTGGAGCTTTCCGCCGACAAATATTGCTCGGCCTCAGTGATGATGGCGAAGACGGCGGTGGTGACGCACGGGTTTGAGGTGGTGGAGTAAACGATCCGTGATACGGGCTATCGTTAATAGCCCGTCAGTTGTTCCAAGCTGCGCCAAACTATCTTGACGCGAAGCGAGAACGGAGATCATCCTCAGAGGGAAGCATCACGTGGTCCCGAGCTGGAGGGCGCCTTGAAACTCGTTTCATTTTCTGTTGAAAACTATAGAAGCATTACAGCCGCACGGAAGATCCCTCTCTCGGACTATTCGCTTCTAATTGGCGCCAATAATGAGGGAAAATCAAACATTCTTCACGCCCTGACGCTCGCGATGAACACACTCGTGGATTGGCATCAAAGTATTAGGAGAACCATAGACGGGCGAGTCATAAAAGTCATGACCGGGCCGGTGTCAGGGCGATACTCTCGATCTGGTTATAATTGGGAGACAGACTTTCCAATTAGCAAACAGGATCGCGCGAATGCGACAAGCACGACCAATATTACGCTCGAGTTTGAGCTTGACGAAGCCGAAACACTGTCATTTAAGGAAGAAGTAAAGAGCAATCTTAACGGTACACTTCCATTGATGATTTCATTTGGCCCAGATCAATTGAATGTCTCCATTAAAAAGCCAGGTAGAGGGCAGGCCAGTTTAACAAAGAAAGGCGCACGCATCGCAGACTTTATTTCGCAGCGAGTCAACTTCGAATACATACCCGCAATCAGAACAGCGGAGGCCGCGAGTAAAGTCATATCGCAACTCGTCGAAAGAGAACTTTTTAGACTGGAATCCGATCCACAGTTTCAAACTGCCGTATCAAGGATAGATGAGCTGCAGAAACCTATTTTTGACGACCTGGCCAGCACGATCCAATCGACAATCACGAATTTTCTCCCGAGTGTAAAGTCGGTTGAGCTGAAGGGTCGGCAAGAGGCTAGGTATCGCTCGCTTCGGCGCGACGTCGAGATAGTAATCGATGACGGCAACCTGACGCGGCTAGAACGCAAGGGAGATGGAGTGCAAAGCCTTGTCGCACTTGCCCTTATGCGACACGCATCTGCTCAAAGCGCGAGGAAGCGGCGAACGATTATCGCAATAGAAGAGCCCGAGTCGCATTTGCATCCGAGGGCAGTTCATGAGCTCAGGGTGGTGATTGAGGCGCTTGCACAAGAGAACCAAGTCGTTCTGACAAGCCATTCACCTCTGTTCGTTGACCCAAACAATTTGAGAAACACAGTGATTGTAAAGGGTAGCAAGGCCGCGCCTGCTGCTCATGTCTCTGAGGTCCGTGAGGCGCTAGGTGTCCGGTTCTCGGATAACTTACAGAATGCTAGGCTGGTTCTGTTAGTTGAGGGAACCAATGACGTCACCGCATTGCGGCCAATTTTAAGCGCTCGCAACGAAATGCTTGAATCAGCGCTTAGAAATGGAACAATTACTTTCGACCATCTAGGCACCGCAAGCGCCTTGCGGCAGAAAGCGTCTTTTTACCAAGCCGGGGCCTGCGGGATCCAGTGTTTCTTGGATGGCGACAAGGCTGGACGCGCTGCTGTTGACAAAGCCATTGGTGATAGAGTAATTAACCTGAGGGATGCAAATTTATGCACAGTCCCTCACCTTCAGGAATCCGAATTGGAGGACTTATACGATCGGACGCTGTATGGTCAGACGTTTCTGGATGAGTTTGGTGTTGACCCACGACGTCGGCCTGCTGGAAAGGCAAAAGAGAAGTGGTCTGACGCAATAGGGCGCCTTTTCAGAGACGCTGGGAAGCCTTGGAATGATGACATTAAAGCTGAGGTAAAAGGGTGGCTGGCCAAATTTGCTGCTGCCAACGCAAGTCAAATAGTCAAGAGCGAATTAGAAGGACCTCTGAACAGCTTCATCGAAACAGTGGTCGCAAAACTACCGAAAACGTGATGCGCTCTGCTGCTTGTTCGCTCGGCTCCTTACTCCTTCCACCGCGCAGGGCCATAGCCCTGCGCGCCGCGTCCGGCAACCGCTTCCCCGGCCGTGCGCCTGACGCACGGTCGGCCCCCGCCCCCCGGGCGGCGGGGGCTTCACCCCCAACGGGGCGGGCGCCGTACGTGCCCGAATCGTCGGAGCGGCTGAGGGCCCCTTGGCGCTTCGTTGCCTCAGCGCCAATCGGACCGGGAAACGTGCCACTGGCACGTTTCCTGCCGCTCCTCCGGGCGCCAGCCCGTAGGTCGGGCTTCAGCCGGCTCTATCCCCCCTCGCGCTCCTCCCGTTCCTCCTCCATCAGCCGCGCCATTTCCTGCAGAAGGGCGATCCGCTCCCGCCGCTCCGCCGCCTGTACGGGCGGGTAGGCCACCGCCTCTGCCCCGCCCAGCACCTCGGCGAGCCGCGCATGCATGAAGGTGCGCAGCACGTCCGCCATCCGCACCGTATGGCCCGGCCCCATGGCGCGGAAGAATTTCACCACCTCGCCCTCGACCCACAAGGACAGGCGGACCTTGGTCGAGGGGACGCGCTGGCGGGCGATCTCGTGCCAGGCCTCGGGCAGCTGGCCTGACGCCGCCATGTCCCAGTGCAGGTGGAAGTCGAGTTCCTTCAGCGCTTCCGCCAGGTGATGGTAATGCGCCCGCGCCCGCCGCGAGCGGCCTGCGATCCGTGCCATGATTGCCCCGTGGTGATCCGTCTTTCGGCTGACGTGGGCCATCCTGCCCGGCCGCCGGTTCGCGCCGGATTAACGCGCCGCGCGGGTGTGCTGGCCTGCCATACGTCCAGGCCCACGTCTGGCGGCACCTCAGGGCGGGGGCGGTAAACCGGCGATTGAAACTGTGCGTCGGAGGGTCGGGGATCGCTGATTTCTGCGCACAGGCGCACAATTCTCGGCTATGCTTTCGCCTACCGGGGCATAAGACCCCGCAACGGAAGGGAGACGCAACATGTCCATATCTCGCGGTTTCCTTGTGATTGCGCCACTGTATCTGGCAATCGGCATCGGCTTCGGCATGCATATGGGCGCCTCGGGCGACCATACGATGGCCCCCGTGCACGCACATATCAACCTTCTGGGCTTCACCCTGATGATGATTTTCGGGATGGCCTACCACCTCTTCCCCGCCGCCGGCGAGTCATCCCTCGCCCGCATCCATTTCTGGCTGCATCAGGCCGGAGCCTTGGTGCTGCTCATCATGATTTTCTTGTTGTTTTCCGGCAAGTTGACCGAAGAGGCCATGTTCCCCCTCGCGCCACTCGCCGAGCTTGCGGTTCTGATCGGCGTCCTGATCTTCGCGCTGAACATGTTCCGCCACGCCCGCTGATCCCGGTCCGGGCGGAGACCCTATCCCGTCCTCCGCCCGCCCCTATCCGACAAGAATGACCAACCAGGCCACGCCCCCCGCCATCGCCGTCAGTGCGACCCCCGCCGATCCGCAGTCCTTGGCCTTCTTGGCGAACGGGTGACGTTCGGGCGAGATATGGTCGACGATCTCCTCGACCGCGGTGTTGAAAAGTTCGGCCGCAAGGATAAGTAGACCAAATCCAAGGAGAATTGCCCGTTCCGCCGTGGTCAGATCAAGCGTGAAGGCCAATGTGGCGGAGAGGATGTTGACGATGGTCCACTGGCGCAGCGACATCTCGCTCGCCCAGGCGGCGGTCCAGCCCTGCAGGGACCAGATGCAGGTATTCAGAAAGCGCCGGACCTGGCCCTTGATGAAGATGAACAATGATCCCTCCCCTTTTCCGCCGACAGTAGCGACGGACGATGTTTCAGGGAAGGGAGGAGAGATAAAGCCGCACCGCTTCAGCGACGTTACGAAACCGGTCGCCACCCAGATGCTTGCCGCCGTACCAGCGGGTCACGACGATCAGATGGTCCGCAAGCCCCGAGGCCTGCAGATGCTGCAAGATCACATTGCCCGCGCCCGCCTCGCCGTCGTCTCCCTTCAAGGGGCCGCCATCGGCAAGAAACGCCGCCCAGGAATTGTGGGTGGCGCGGGCGAAGCGCTTTTCGCGCTTCAATTCGACAAGAAAGGCCTGGATTTCCGCCCGTGACCGGGCGAGGCCGCCGGAGACGGCATATTTCGAGCCGCGATCATTGATGCCGGTATCGAGGATGAGCATGCCCTCTCCTCGCCCGGGCGGCGGCCGGGGTCAAGCCGGACGCTCAGACCAGATCGCGCAGGCCCTCTAGCACGGCGGCATTGGCGCACCAGGGCGGCGCCGCTTCGGCCCGGTCATGGTCCTCGACATGGTCGCGGCAGTCCCCTGCCGATCCGGTGCAGGCGCGGCAACGATCGACCATCGCCGCGAAATCGCTGCGCGAGAGAAATCCCTGATGCATGGCTTCCGACAGGTTCACCCCATGGCGCCGCGCCATTTCCCGGGTGAGGTAGAGATGCACGTCCATATCTGTCGAGAGGCGCGGGCGGGTCGCGGCTTGGGTCGGCATGATCTGGCGGTCCTTTTGCTGACGGCCCGGCGCGGCCATAGGCGGACCTTCGCGCCGCGCGGGGACGAAGACATTGAGCCAGATCAAGGAGCGCCGCCCCTCGAACTGCCCCGTACCACTGGCGCTCGGCCGGGCGCAGCGCTAGACTCAGGCCCATGTTTACGATCGAGCATGATTTCGACGCCACCGTCATTACCCTTGTCGACGAAGGGTCGAGCCACCTTGAAGAAGATGTGGTGATCCAGGGATTTGAGGAATGCGTGACCGTCGAACAGTATGACCAGCGCGAGGACAAGGTGGTGAAGATCGTCCTTTCCATGCATCAGGTGCAGGAACTCGCTGCGGCGCTGAACCTGCCCGAAGGCGTCTACCGGCTGAAGGAGCGCAAGGGCTAGGGCTCCACCCGGAAGGTCTTGTCGCGCGAGGTTTCGCCGCGCAGCAGGGTCAAGCGGGATTTCGCGATGCCCATTGCCTTGGCGAGAGCCGCCTGTACCGCGCGATTGGCCTTGCCGTCTTCGGGCACGACGGTCACATAGACGCGGATCTGACCGTCTTCGACCGTGATCCGGTCGCGCGCGGCTTTCGGCGTGACCCGCACGGTAAATTCGGTCCCGGGCCGGGCAAGATGGCTGAGGTCGGTCATCATTCCTCTCTGGTAGCGGTTCTAGCGTGGGGCTAGGGTCGCGGCAAAGGGAGAGGCGGATGAAAAGCGCTTTTTTCACCGATGAGCGGTGCTTTTGGCATCATGGCGGCAATTACGTGCTGACGGCGCCTGCGGGCGGCTATGTGCAGCCGGGCGGCGGCCTGCCGGAAAATCCCGAAACCAAGCGGCGGTTGAAGAACCTGCTGGAAGTCACGGGCCTGATGGCAGAAATGAAGGTTCGGGGCGCCGAAGTCGCAAGCCGCGGGGATCTGTTGCGCGTCCATCCGGCCGCCTACCTCGATGCGTTCAAGGCGGCTTCCGACGCGGGCGGAGGCGAGCTTGGCTTGCGCACGCCGTTCGGGCGCGGCGGGTATGAAATCGCTACGCTGTCGGCGGGGCTTGCGACAGCAGCGCTTCTGTCGGTGCTGAGGGGCGAGCATCCCAATGCCTATGCGCTGACCCGCCCGCCGGGCCATCACGCCACCGCCGACTGGCCGAACGGCTTTTGCCTCATCAACAATATCGCCGTGGCGGTCCGCGCCGCGCAGGCGGCGGGTCTGGCCCGCCGGATCGCGGTGGTCGATTGGGACGTCCATCACGGCAATGGCACCGAGGCGATCTTCTGGCGCGACCCCGAAGTGCTGACCATCTCGCTGCATCAGGAGCGGAACTATCCTTTAGATACCGGCGGTGTCGAGGCGCGCGGCGAAGGCAAGGGCCATGGGTTCAACCTCAATATCCCGCTGCCGCCAGGGACCGGGCATGAGAGCTATCTCGAGGCGATGGAGCGGATCGTGCTTCCCGCGCTGCACCGCTTCGGCCCGGACGCGATCGTGGTCGCCTGCGGCTACGACGCCTCGGCCTTCGATCCCTTGGGGCGGATGGTGGCGACGACCAAGACTTTCCGGGCGATGACCGGGCAGGTGAAGGCGGCGGCGGATGATCTGTGCGGCGGGCGCCTCGTTCTGGTGCATGAGGGCGGCTATTCGGAAATGCACGTGCCCTTCTGCGGCCATGCGGCGATCGAGGCGCTGACCGGATCGGCGATCCGCGCGCCCGACCCGCTGGCGGCGGCGCTGGAGGCGCGTCAGCCGGGGCCGGAGTGGCGGGCGCATGTCTCGGCCCATATCGCACGGCTAGCGGACTATTTTCTTTAGGCGCCTCGGCAGATACCGCGCGCCCTCCGATTTCTTGCGAAGAAATCGGACCGGACCCTTTGAAAGGGTCCGCGCGGATTTCGTGACGAAATCCGCCCCCCTTGATTGTCGGGGCGCGATGGCCGACATCAGCGGGGACCAGGGAGTTGCCGATGCCCAACCCGAACCCCGCCGTAATGGATTTCCTTCTGACCCGCCGTTCGCGCCCGGCGCGGACGCTCTCGCTGCCGGTGCCGGGGCGCGACCAGCTTCTTCGCATCCTGACGGCAGCGGCGCGGGTGCCCGATCACGGCAAACTGGAACCGTGGCGGTTCGTGGTGCTTGAAAAGCCTGCACTTGACCGTCTGGCACGGCTTGCCGCCACTCGCGGGGCCGAAACTGGCCGGGATGCAGAACAGACCGCGAAAGGCGTCGCCCAGTTCACTGATTCAAATCTGACAATTGCGGTGGTCAAACGTCCCTGCTCGACTGAGAAAATTCCAGAAATCGAACAGGTGCTGTCAACCGGCGCGGTTTGCGTCACGCTTCTGAACGCGGCGGCAGCGGAAGGATTCGGCGCCAACTGGCTGACCGGCTGGGTCGCCTCTGATGAGGTGATCTGCCGCGAGGGCTTTGGCCTTCTGCCCGGCGAATGGGTGGCGGGTCTCATCCATATCGGCACCGAAACGTCGGTGCCGCCCGACCGGCCGCGCCCCGATCTTGAGATGATCGTCACCTGGCTGCCCGCATGATCCTGTCGTCCTTCCTTGCCGCCATCGGCCAATTGGGCGACAGGCGCTTCCTGAAGGTCTTCGCGCTTGGCGTCGGCCTCGCGCTTGCGCTGCTATTTGCGATCTATGCTTTGTTCCTGCAACTGATCGGCTGGTTCACACCCGACGCGTTGACGCTTCCGTTCATCGGCGAGGTGCGCTGGGTCAAGGACCTGCTCGGCTGGGGCTCGCTACTTCTTATGATCGGGCTGTCGGTCTTCTTGATGGTGCCGGTCGCGGCACTGTTTTCCGGCCTCTTCCTCGAAGATGTCGCCGATGCGGTCGAGGACCGGCACTATCCGCGCCTCGCCCCGGCACAGGGGCAGAGCTTCTATGAGGGTCTTCTGCGGTCGGTCAATTTCTTTGGCGTGCTGATCGTCGTGAACATTCTGGCGCTGGTGCTTTACCTCTTCGTCGGCCCTCTCGCGCCTTTGATGTTCTGGGCGGTGAACGGCTATCTGCTCGGGCGGGAATATTTCGAAACCGTCGCGGCGCGGCGGCTGGGCCCGACCGAGGCGAAGGCGCTCAGAAAGGCCAACGGCGGCACGGTCTGGCTTGCGGGCGCGCTGATGGCCGCGCCGCTTTCATTCCCCTTCGTCAATCTGGTGATTCCGGTCCTGGGCGTCGCGACCTTTACCCATATCTTCCACCGGCTCACCGGGCGCTGAGGCGCTCAGTTCACCGGGCGGGGGCCAAGCCTGCCGAAGAAGTCGAGATCGTAGATATCGAAGAGGCCCGAGAAGATCACAGCCGCGATCGCGGCCCAGATCACGATGGTGATGATCGTGGTAATCTTCGCCTTCCACAGGATCCGCGCGTCCGAGGGCGCCGAGGCTGGCGTGCCCGGCACCACCTCGCCTGCGTCGGCCTGACTGCCCGGCGTCGCTTGCAGGACGACGAAGAAGACCAGAAACCAGATGACCGCGAAAAGGACGATGCCGCCGGTGAGGTTCATCAGACCTGCTCCAGTTCGATCAGGCAGCCGTTGAAATCCTTCGGATGCAGGAAGAGGACCGGCTTGCCATGGGCGCCGATCTTCGGCTCGCCCGTGCCCAGAACCCGCGCGCCTTCGGCCTTCAGCCGGTCGCGGGCGGCGATGATATCCTCGACCTCATAGCAGAGGTGATGGATGCCGCCCGAGGGGTTCTTGTCGAGGAACCCTCGGATCGGGGAGTTTTCGCCCAGGGGATAGAGGAGTTCGATCTTGGTGTTCGGCAGGTCGATGAAAACCACCGTCACGCCATGATCGGGTTCGTCCTGCGGCGCGCGGACGGCGGCGCCGAGCGTGGTGCGGTACTGCGCGGCGGCGGCCTCGAGGTCCGGCACGGCGATGGCGACATGGTTCAGGCGGCCGATCATTCTTTCCCCCATCCTTGATCGCGGCGAGTTATGCGGCGGCGGGGCCCCGCGCGCAAGCGAAAGACTGTCGCACGAGATGTCCGTTGGCGTTTTACCGCCCGTTAGCCACAAGGGTTCTAGGCTTGCCCCGACGACCCACCCGACTGGACCGCGAGGGCAAGAGATGGCCGACGATCTGACCGAACTACTGGCAACACAGGCGCCGCAGCCGGGCCGCCCGCTTTGGGGCCTGACCGTGCTGGTGGTCGAGGACAGCCGTTTTGCCTGCGAGGCGATGCGGCTTTTGTGCCTGCGCTCCGGCGCGCGGATCAGGCGGGCGGATTGTCTGGCCTCAGCGCGCAGGCATCTAATGACCTACCGGCCCACGGTGGTGATCGTCGATCCCGGCCTGCCGGACGGTTCGGGCCTTGACCTGATCGCTGAGCTCTCTGCCGCGCGGCCCCGCATTCCCGCGATCCTCGGCGCGAGCGGCGATCCGGAGATGGCGGCGGAGGCGCGGGCGCGCGGCGCGGACGGGTTTCTGGTGAAGCCGATCGAAAGCCTCGCCGCCTTCCAACGCGCGATCCTTACCGCCCTGCCCGCCGTCGGCGGCGCCCGGCCGCAGGTGCAGCCGGGCGACCGGATCGAGCCCGACCGGATGGCGCTGCGCGACGATCTGCTGCATGCGGCCGATATTCTCGACGATGCGCCGGATGACGGGCGGCTCGACTATCTGTCGCGCTTCCTTGTCGGTGTGGCGCGCATCGCCCATGACGGGGCGCTTGCCGATGCGGCGGAGGCGATGGCGGGCGATCATGACCGCGCGCCGGGCGAGCTGTCGGCGCTCGTGCGCGAACGACTGGCGGCAGGATCGGCCTTCTGACATGGGCAGCGACCGCGACCGTGACGCGCCTGCGGCCTCAGCCCGCCGCGCGGTCGGGGTCGGTGGTCGCGAGGAACGGACGGGTGAGAGCGGAAAGGCTTTCGCGTTGCTGCCCGGCGGCATCGAAATTCCCGTCGTCCAGCCAGCGGTCGTAACAGGATTGAAGCCCTGCCCAATCGCCATCGGTCATCGCGAACCAGGCGGTATCGCGGTTGCGGCCCTTGTAGATCATATGCTGGCGGAAGGTGCCCTCGTAGGAGAAGCCGAACCGTTCGGCCGCGCGGCGTGAGGGGCGGTTCAGCGCATCGCACTTCCATTCATAGCGGCGATAGCCGTTGGCGAAGGCCCAGCGCATCATCAGCATCATCGCTTCGGTTGCGGCGCGCGTGCCCTGAAGGGCGGGCGACAGGCAGATATGGCCGACCTCGATCGCGCCATGCTCGGGCGTGATCCTCAGGAAGGCGGCGACGCCCGCCGCCCGGCCGCTCGCCAGATCGCGGATCGCGTAGAAACAGGGATCGGGCTTACCTTCCATCCCTTCGGCCCAGAGCCGGTAGTCTCCCTCAGTCGCGAAGGGGCCATAGCCCATGTAGGTCCAGAGGTCGGGCCTGTCGGCGAAGGCCGCATGCAGCTCTGCCGCATGCGCCGCCGCACTCAGCCTTTCGAGGCGGACGAGACGGCCCGCAATCTCGTTCTCATCGGGCCAGCGGGCGGGCTGCCACCCCGCTACGTCCGGCCCTACCGGGGTAGTCGTTGTCATCTTGCCACTTCCTTTTCTGTGCCGATTCGGGCGGGCTTTTCGCGGCTCAGGCTGCCATGCCGCCGCGAGGGGCGCAAAGCGCCGCAGCATGTCCACCGCCATGATATCTGGCGGAAATCGCCCCTACCGCGTCACCCGCATTCCGCATTTCGGCCCCAATTGGCGGCGATCTTTGCCTCATGTGTTTTTCCCGGCCGCCGCCGGACATGAGGTTGAGATGACGGACCGTATTCTGCGTATCGCCCTGAACGAACGGCTTACCCGCGCCGCCCACTGGACTGTGTTCACACTTGGCGCCGCTTCTCTGGTTTTCTCGATCGCGGCAACTGCCGCGTCGGCCCTCTAAGACAAGTTTCTCGCCTGTACCGCGAACGGGTGGCATTACCGCCGCCATACTCACGGTGACGCCGGCAGGCAGCAAAAGGCCCGGGGACCAAACCCCCGGGCCTTTGTCTTTGCCTGAGGCGCGCAGCCTTATTCCTTGGGAATGGTCCTGAGGCGCAGGTCGCGCAGCTGTTCGTTCGTGGGCTCGGAGGGCGCGCCCATCATCAGATCCTCGGCGCGCTGGTTCATCGGGAACATGATGACCTGGCGGATATTCGCCTCGTCAGCCAGAAGCATCACGATCCGGTCGATCCCGGCCGCGCAGCCGCCGTGCGGGGGGGCCCCGTATTTGAACGCCTTGACCATGCCGCCGAAGCGCTTCTCGACCTCTTCCTTG
This sequence comes from Frigidibacter sp. RF13, assembly GCF_026626305.1. Classification (GTDB taxonomy): domain Bacteria; phylum Pseudomonadota; class Alphaproteobacteria; order Rhodobacterales; family Rhodobacteraceae; genus TMP-24. Next base: position 1,115,158 of record NZ_JAPNUE010000001.1, read on the forward strand.
GGGTATCCCGCCAGTTCGAAGGCCTTGAACATGATCTCGGGCTTGTGGTTGCGAATCCCGCCCGAAATCAGCTCATAGCCGTTGCAGGCTAGGTCGTACTGATAGGCATGGACCTTCAGCGGATCGCCATTCAGCGCCTCAAGCCCGCCCTGCGGCATCGAGAACGGGTTGTGGGAAAAGTCGATCTTGCCCTCGTCGGTCTTCTCGTACATCGGGAAATCGACGATCCAGGCGAATTTGAAGCAGTTCTCTTCGGTCAGACCCAGTTCGCGACCGATCTCGTTCCGCGCGCGTCCCGCTACGGCTTCAAAGGTCTCGGGCTTGCCGCCGAGGAAGAAGACGGCATCGCCCTCGCCAAGGCCAAGTTCCACGCGGATCGCTTCGGTCTTGTCCTCGCCCAAGGCCTTGGCGATCGGACCCGCTGCCTCGGTCGTGCCATCCTCAGCCTTCCGCCAGAAGATATAGCCCATGCCCGGCAGGCCTTCCTTCTGGGCGAAGGCATTCATCCGGTCGGCGAACTTGCGGCTGCCGCCGTTGGGGGCGGGAATGGCACGGACTTCGTTGCCTTCCTGTTCCAGAAGCTTGGCGAAAATCGCGAAGCCCGAGCCGCGGAAATGCTCGCTGACGTCCGCCATCCTGATCGGATTGCGCAGGTCCGGCTTGTCGGAGCCGTACCATTTCAGCGCGTCCTTGTAGGCGATGCGCTGCCAGTCGGCATAGACCTTCCGGTCGCCGCCGAATTCTTCGAACAGGCCCTGGATCACCGGCTGGACGGCGGCAAACACATCCTCCTGCTCGACGAAGGACATTTCGATGTCGAGCTGGTAGAAATCGGTGGGCGAACGGTCGGCGCGCGGGTCTTCGTCGCGGAAGCAGGGCGCGATCTGGAAATAACGGTCGAACCCCGCGACCATGATCAGCTGCTTGAACTGCTGGGGCGCCTGCGGCAGGGCGTAGAACTTGCCGGGATGCAGGCGCGAGGGCACGAGGAAGTCGCGCGCGCCTTCAGGGCTTGAGGCCGTGATGATCGGCGTCTGAAACTCGTTGAAGCCTGCCGACCACATGCGGTTGCGGATCGAGCGCACCACGTTCGAGCGCAGCATCATGTTGCGGTGCAGCCCCTCGCGGCGGAGGTCGAGGAAGCGGTAGGTGAGGCGGGTTTCCTCGGGGTAGTCGAGGTCGCCGAAGACCGGCAGAGGCAGTTCTTCGGCCGGGCCGAGGACCTCGACCGCCATCGCGTAGACCTCGATCTCGCCGGTGGGGATCTTGGGGTTCACGAGCGAGGCATCGCGGGCCTTCACGCGGCCATCGACGCGGATCACGGTTTCGGCCTTCAGCTTTTCGATCGCCGCGAAGGCCGGGCTGTCGCTGTCGGCAAGCACCTGCGTCATGCCGTAGTGGTCGCGCAGGTCGATGAAAAGGACCCCGCCATGATCGCGCACCCGATGCACCCAGCCCGACAGGCGGACGCTCTCGCCCGCATGCGATTTATTGAGATCGGCGCAGGTATGGCTGCGGTAGGCGTGCATGGTCGTCCCCTTCAAGAGGCAATCTTTCGGTTCGCGCCGATACACATGGGTGGGGCGGCGAAGTCAAGGGGCGGAACCGCTTCCTCACCCGGCCTATCCAGCAAGATGCCGCACCCCGCCATGCCCCGGGCTTGACGTGACCGAATATTTTGCGCTTTGAGCCACACTGGCGCCAGATTTTCCAGCCAATCGACTGACATGAATACAGAAACAATCACCTTCCGTTCCCTGCCCGCTGTTTCCGGCACATTGGTCGGTCCAAGCGTCGCCAGCTTCACGCACGGTTCGGAGGCGAGGCGGGTCACGCTGTCTGCGGTTCTTGCATCTCCGGCCCTGCTTGCCGCCATATCGTACGGCAACTCCGCTTTGATGGAGCTGAACGCAACCGGTGAACCTCTTGGTGTCGCCGCCGTCGCTCTGTTCGCTCCATTGTTTCTCTTCGGCGTGCGGCGCGCAGCGAAACTGGCGCACGCCGGTCAGGCTGCAGTTTCGTGATCCTGCGCGGCCCAAGAGCCGGGAGCGCGGCCGATCGAGCCATAGCGCTTACGATCCTGGCAGTCTGGGCTCTCGTTCAACTTGTGCTGCTCTGGGACGAATTGCCGGGCGACCTATCGGCGATCTATGTGGCCGGCTGGTTCTGGAACAACGGCGAGCCGGGCCTCATCTACGATGCCCCCCCACATTTCTTCGGTGGCACTCCGCCTCAATGGATCAGCCGCGTCAACGAGATCGGCGGACAAGAGGCCACCGTTTTCCCCTATGTTTACCCGCCACTGTGGGCAGCCCTCGCCGGGCCGCTTACAGGCTGGATGGACGCGTTCTGGTTCTCGCGCACCGTCTATGTGTTTCATATCTCGCTTCTTGTCGCCTGCGTCTTCATCTCTGCACGGTTCGCACGCCCGCGCCTGATGCCCTATTGGACCTGGGCTGCACTCGCGGTCATCGCGCTGGTACTTTCGACGCCAGCGAAGAGTGCGCTTGACCAGAACCAACCGACAATCGCGATGATGTTTCTCCTGCTTTTCGGCCTTGATCGGCTCGTGCAAGGCAAGGATCGTGCGGCGGGCATTTGCCTCGCAATCGCCGCCGCACTGAAGATCACGCCGGTCCTTTTCGTCCTCATCCTTCTGGTGGAGCGGCGTTTCCGCGCCGTGGCTGCCTTCGTGGTTACGGGCGGCCTCCTCGGCGGCCTCAGTCTTTTGCTGTGCGGAACAGAGGCGCACTGGCAGTTTCGCGATGCCGTCCAGCTCGTTTCGGACAATGGCCTGATCTCGGCCGTCAATCTCTCGCTGCGCACCGCGTTCTACGGGGTCGCGGCGATTGTCGGCGCTGTTCCGGCCTTCGATATCGAGAGCCGGAACAGCGCGATTGAGAACCTGCCGGCATGGATCGATATAACTTTGCCGCTGGTCGGAGCCCTGATCATCGGCGGTTGGCTCTTCGCCCTGAGAAAACTCGATGACCCAGCACGGCTGACGCTTGCCTGGCTTACATTCGCTCTCGTCATCCCGCTTTTCGGTCCGCTTGGCTGGCAGCATTATTACCTTCTGCCACTCTTCCTTCTGCCCTCTCTAGTATCGCGACTTCCGAAAGGGTTGCGGTCGCTCGCCGTTGCCGCCGCGCTGATCTCGTCAGCTCTGGTCACACTGCTTCTGACGGCCCTGATGCCCTGGCCCACGATGGGATATGTCTGGATCGCGACGGGCGGGTGGCTGGTGCTGCTTGGGCTCATCCCCTTTGCGCGCGGCGATCAGAGCGACGGTCAGAATGGCCTGACGACATTGCCGGAATAGAAATAGATCCCGAGGCCGAAACCGAAGATGATCCAACCTGCAACCGCGTGCAGGAGAAGCGCGAGCGGGAAGCCGTGGCGCAGGTAGGCCTGTGCGAAAAAAAGCCCGCCCGCGAAGGTCATCACCGCGACCGTAGCGCTCCAATACATGAGATGAGCAAAGGAGAAGGCGGCGGCGTTCAGAAGAAGCGCCCCCTGACCCCTGGGCAGAAGCGGACCGTAGCGGCGGAAGAAGAGCGGACGGAAGATCAGCTCCTGCGGCAAGGCCGACAGGACCGGATAGAGGCAGACGATCATCAGGAAGACGAGCGGCCGTTCCAGCGGTAGCAGGAAGGCGGCCTCGGGCCGGGTCGCGGCGATCACCGCCCCGCTCGCAAGCGCCGTGACGAGGACGAAGAGTGCAATCGGCCGCCAGGGCAGCCCGCCGGAAACAAGCTCGCGCCAGCGAAAGCCCGATGTTCTGGCAAGAAGCACAAGGCCGACCAGGGAAAATACGAAGAGTGCGGGAAATAGCAGCCGGGGCGGCAGGAAAAGCGCGACCGCAAGCGGCACTGCCAGAAAGAGCAGCAGGAATTCCAGCCAAAGCCGCTTGTGCACTCCGCCCTCCCCTCGTCCTGCTCGGCAGAGACTGGCGGCTTCGCACCATCCTGGCAAGGCCAAGGGCGATGCTTCCTGAGCGGGGCGCAATTTCTTCGATCCGGCGCCGGTCGGGCCTTGCGCCCGGGGCGCGCTTGACTATAACCCGCGAAGTTTTGCGCGGAAGGGGGCTGTCATGCCGAAGAGAACCGATATCAGATCCATCATGATCATCGGAGCCGGCCCCATCGTCATCGGACAGGCCTGCGAGTTCGACTATTCCGGCGCCCAGGCCTGCAAGGCACTGCGCGAGGAAGGCTACCGGGTGATCCTGGTGAACTCGAACCCCGCGACGATCATGACCGACCCCGGCCTTGCGGACGCCACCTATATCGAGCCGATCACTCCCGAGGTCGTGGCCAAGATCATCGAAAAGGAACGGCCCGACGCCCTTCTGCCTACGATGGGCGGCCAGACCGGCCTCAACACCTCGCTCGCGCTCGCCGACATGGGGGTCCTTGAAAAGTTCAAGGTCGAGCTGATCGGCGCCAACCGCGAAGCGATCGAGATGGCCGAGGACCGGAAGCTCTTCCGCGAGGCGATGGATCGGATCGGGCTCGAAAATCCCAAGGCCACGATCATCTCGGCCCCGAAAAAGGACAACGGCCGCTACGACATCAACGCGGGCGTCCGCGAGGCGATGGAGGCTTTGGAAGAGATCGGCCTGCCCGCCATCATCCGCCCCGCCTTCACGCTCGGCGGCACCGGCGGCGGCGTCGCCTATAACCGCGACGATTACGAAGCGATCTGCCGCTCGGGCCTTGATGCCTCGCCGGTCGCGCAGATCCTGGTCGACGAAAGCCTTCTGGGCTGGAAGGAATATGAGATGGAGGTCGTCCGCGACAAGGCGGACAATGCCATCATCGTCTGTTCGATCGAGAACGTCGATCCGATGGGCGTGCATACCGGCGACAGCATCACCGTGGCACCTGCGCTGACACTGACCGACAAGGAATATCAGATCATGCGCAACGGCTCGATTGCCGTCCTGCGCGAGATCGGGGTGGAAACCGGCGGGTCGAACGTCCAATGGGCGATCAATCCCAAGGACGGCCGCATGGTGGTGATCGAGATGAACCCGCGCGTCTCGCGTTCATCCGCGCTGGCGTCGAAGGCCACCGGCTTTCCCATCGCCAAGATCGCGGCGAAACTCGCCGTGGGCTATACGCTGGACGAGCTCGACAACGACATCACCAAGGTCACGCCGGCGTCCTTCGAGCCGACCATCGACTATGTTGTGACCAAGATCCCGCGCTTCGCCTTCGAGAAATTCCCCGGCTCCGAGGCGACGCTGACGACTGCGATGAAATCGGTGGGCGAGGCGATGGCCATCGGCCGCACCATCCATGAATCGTTGCAGAAAGCCTTGGCCTCGCTCGAAACCGGCCTGACCGGCTTCGACGAGATCGAAATCGCCGGCGCGCCCGACCGCGCCGCCATCGTCAAGGCGATCTCCGCCCAGACGCCTGACCGCCTGCGCCTCATCGCTCAGGCCATGCGCCACGGCCTTTCCGACGACGACATTCAGCACGCGACCGCCTTCGACCCCTGGTTCCTTTCCCGCATCCGCGAGATCATCGAGGCCGAAGAACAGGTCCGCGCCGAGGGCCTGCCCGCGACCGAGACCGGCTTGCGCAAGCTGAAGATGATGGGCTTCACCGACGCCCGCCTCGCGAAACTAACCGGCCAAAGCGAAGCCCAGATCCGCAAGGCCCGCCTCGCCAAGGGTGTCACCGCCGTCTTCAAGCGCATCGATACCTGCGCCGCCGAATTCGAGGCGCAGACCCCCTACATGTATTCGACCTACGAAGTCCCCGCGATGGGCGATGTCGAATGCGAAAGCCGCCCGTCCGAGGCGAAGAAGGTCGTCATCCTCGGCGGCGGCCCGAACCGGATCGGTCAGGGGATCGAGTTCGACTATTGCTGTTGCCACGCCTGCTTCGCCCTGACGGCTGCGGGCTATGAGACGATCATGGTCAACTGCAACCCCGAGACCGTGTCGACCGACTATGACACCTCCGACCGGCTCTATTTCGAACCGCTGACCTTCGAACATGTGATGGAAATCCTGCGCGTCGAGCAGGAAAAGGGCACGCTGCACGGCGTCATCGTCCAGTTCGGCGGCCAGACGCCCCTGAAACTCGCCAATGCCCTCCACGACGAAGGCATCCCGATCCTCGGCACCACGCCCGACGCGATCGACCTCGCCGAAGACCGCGAACGCTTCCAGAAACTTCTCAACGACCTCGGCCTCAAGCAGCCGGTGAACGGCATCGCCTCATCCGACGAACAGGCCATCGCAATCGCCGAACGGGTCGGCTTCCCGCTGGTCATCCGCCCCTCCTATGTGCTGGGCGGCCGGGCGATGGAAATCGTCCGCGACATGGACCAGCTGAAGCGCTACATCACAACTGCCGTGAACGTCTCGGGCAAGAACCCGGTCCTCCTCGACAGCTACCTTTCCGGCGCCATCGAAGTGGACGTCGACGCCCTGTCGGACGGGAAAGACGTCCATGTCGCGGGGATCATGGAGCATATCGAAGAGGCGGGCGTCCATTCCGGCGACTCGGCCTGTTGCCTCCCGCCCCACAACCTCTCGGCCGAGACGGTCGAGGAGCTGAAGCGCCAGACCGTGCAGATGGCGCTGGCCCTGAAGGTCGTGGGCCTGATGAACGTCCAGTTCGCGATCAAGGACGGCGTGATCTATGTGCTGGAGGTCAACCCCCGCGCCTCGCGCACCGTGCCCTTCGTCGCGAAAGCCACCGACAGCGCCATCGCCTCCATCGCCGCACGGCTGATGGCGGGCGAGCCCTTGTCGACCTTCCCCATGCGCGCGCCCTACCCCGAAGGCGTCGGTCCCGACAGCCCGCTGCCCTTGGCCGATGCGATGACGCTCGCCGACCCGAAGACCCCATGGTTCTCGGTCAAGGAGGCCGTCCTGCCCTTCGCCCGCTTCCCCGGCGTCGACCCGCTGCTCGGCCCCGAGATGCGTTCGACCGGCGAGGTCATGGGCTGGGACCGCACCTTCGCGCTCGCTTTCCTCAAGGCGCAGATGGGCGCCGGCACGCAACTGCCGGACGCGGGGCGCGCCTTCGTCTCGGTCAAGGATCAGGACAAGTCCGAGTCGCTCGCCGAAGCGATCCGCGACCTGATCTCCTTGGGGTTCGAGATCGTCGCGACCCGCGGCACCGCGACCTGGCTTTATGAAAAAGGCATCCGCACGCTGCCGGTGCTCAAGGTCTACGAAGGCCGCCCGAACATCGTCGACATGATGAAGAACGGCGAAGTCACGCTGGTGTTCAACACCACCGACAGCAAGCAGGCCATCTCAGACAGCCGCGACATCCGCCGTGTGGCGCTGATGGACAAGATCCCCTATTTCACCACCGCCGCGGCGGCGATTGCAGCCGTTGCCGCGATGAAGGCGCGGGATGAGGGGTATGGAGTGAGGACGCTGCAGGGATAAGGCCTCGCCCCGATAGGGTCTCGGTTGCACGCGGTTGAAGACCTGGCGCATCGCTGTAGCCGAAAGGCCTTCGCGAAGGCTTTTCGCGCTCGCGTCTCGCTCCCCGCTTGGACCGCGTCCGACGATCAGCGCCGGTCAGGCGCCGGGCTCCGGCTCAGCAGGTCGGCTACTGCCATCCCACACCGTGCACCGCCCTCGCCCGTTGCGCTTCGAGGCATAGGTCGCCTCGTCGGCGTCGCTGTGCATCATCTCGGGGTCGGGACTCGCGTAGAAGCGCGAGAGCGTCACGCCGATCGAGCCCGAGATGCGGCAGGGCTGGCCCTCGTATAAGATCGGCCGCTCCAGCTCCGAGATGATCCGCGCGCCGATCCGTTCCACCCGGTCGGGGTCGGTTTCGCCGCGCAGCAGGATCACGAATTCATCGCCGCCGACCCGCGCAATCGTATCGGATTTGCGGGTCTCTTCCCTCAGCACGCCCGCGACCTCGGTCAGCACCAGGTCGCCCGCCGCATGGCCGAGCGTATCGTTCACCGCCTTGAAGAAATCGAGGTCGAGATGGAGAAGTGCGAATTGCCCCTCGCCGCGCGCCGCCAGAGTGCAGGCGCGTATCAGTTCGGCATCGAGCGCCCGGCGGTTGCCAAGGCCGGTCAGCGCGTCGGTCAGCGCCTGCGCTTCGGAGGCCGCTCGCGCCGCCTCCAGCCGGCGGTTGAGCGCGGCCAGTTCGCCCATCACCGCGGCCTTCACCTCGGTGAGGTACAGAAGCTCGACCGTCAGGTCGGTCGGCGCGAAATCAGCGTTGGTCAGGCGGTAGTCGCGCACCGCCTCGGCAACTGATATGCCGAACGAGAGGTTGAGGATCCAGCCCTGCCCGCCATCGAGCGGCTGGACCTGGCCGCGCAATGTCGTCCCCTGCCCGCGCTTCAGCGTCACGAGGATGCGCTGTCCGCTGAAGGCCTCGACATCGGCCATGCTGAGAAGCGCCCGGGGTTTTTCCACCTCGAAGAGGTCGAGAAACCGCGTACCGATCAGCGGGCCCGCACCGCAGAGTTTCTTCAGCGTCGGCCCGACGGCGCGGACAAGGCCGTTCGGCGTGACCCACAGATACATCGGCATCAGCCTGCCGAGCGCGTCGGTTCCGACAAGAGCCGCATCCTGCACGGTCAGTCCGTCCATCATGCGTCCTCGGGCCGGGCGAGGTCGAAGGCGCGCCCCGAGGCATAGGCGGTCTGCAGAAGCTCCACCTTCACCTTCCGTTCGCCGTCGAGATCGACGAGCGCGAAAGCGCCGTAATCGTCTGCCATCGCCCGGAGGATACCGGCAAAGACCGGGGCGAAACCGGGATGGCCCGCGGCGAAATGCAGGGTGAACTGATCGGGCTCCGGCGCGTCGAGTATCAGATCCGGCAGGCCGATGTCGGCCACCGCCAGCCGCGCCCGCTCGGGCAGTTCATCGACGGTCTGCAGAAAATCGACATAATCCACACCGCCAAACCGCAGGAGCCGCCGCAGCGGTTCGAGCGACACGAGATAGATCCCCAGATCCTCGAGCAAGGCCTCGCGCGGCTTGGCGAGCGCGTCCGCTGCGGCCTCGATCACCCTGTCGGTGAGGTCGTCCTCATAGGTCAGCATCGCCTCGAACCCTTCGGCGCCCACGCCCGCGGCCTCGGCAATGCGCGACCAGAGCGCGGGCCCATAGGTATCGCGCAGGAATCCTTGCAAGGATCGGTTGATCAGCCCGTGCATGCGGCTCTCTTCTCTCTTTCCGCGATCCTAGGAAGCGCGAGTTAAGAAAGAGCGAAGCGCAACACGCATCACCCGCCCGAGCCCGATTTCGCGCCGCAGGCGCGGGGGCGGACGAGAGAAAGGCTTGCGCGGGCCGCAAGGCCCGCGCTCCGCTGGATCAGCACCGGCGAAAGGTGCAGCGCGCCCGGTTCAGAAGTCGGTCGGCGCCCCGCCCTCGGCCTTGCGGCGGGCGACGAAGTCGCTCAGCTCCTCGCGGATGCCCTCATCCATCGGCGGCGGGGTGAAATCGGCCAATATGTCCTTGAAAATCCGGTGCGCACGCTCGGCCGACCAGACGCTGCCGTCCAGCTGCCAGGCCTCGAAATTGCGCCAGTCGCTGGCGAAAGGCTGGTAGAAGGCAGTGGTATAGCGGTCCTGCGTGTGCTGGCAGCCGAAATAATGGCCGTCCGGCCCCACTTCGGCGATCGTCTCGACCGCAATCTCCTCCGGCCCCGTCGCCCAGACCTGCGGCTCCATATAGCGCTGGATCATCTGCAGCACTTCACAGTCCATCACGAACTTCTCGGGGCTGGCGATCAGCCCGCCTTCCAGCCATCCGGCAGCGTGATAGACGAGGTTCGACCCCGACTGGACGGCAGCCCAGAGCGAATTCGACGTCTCCCACATCGCCTGCCCGTCCGGCACGTTTGCCGCGCAGACACCGGACGACCGCAACGGCAGGCCGTAGTACCGCGCCATCTGCCCGGTCATCTGGGTCGCGCGCATATATTCCGGCGTGCCGAAAGCAGGGGCGCCCGACTTCATGTCGACGTTCGAAGTGAAGGTGCCGATCATCGCGGGCGAGCCTGGCGCCACATATTGCAGAAGCGCGATCGCCGACAAAGCCTCGGCGATCGACAGGGTGACCGCCCCCGCCATCGTCACCGGCGCCATGGCGCCTGCGAGCGTGAAGGGCGTCACCACCACCGCCTGACCGGCGCGGGCAAGCCTCAGGGCGCCATCGATCATCGGGAAATCGTGCTTCAGCGGCGAGACCGAGTTGATGTTGGTGAACATCCGGGGTTTCGCTCGGAACGCCTCGTGGCTGAGGCCGCCCGCGATCCGCACCATCTCCATCGCATCTTCGACCCGCTCTTTCCCGAGCGAATAGGCATGGCAGACCTTGTCGGTCAGCGTGAGCTTTTCATAAAGGCAGTCCAGATGACGGACCGAGGCATGGATTTCCACCGGCTCAACCGGATAGCCGCCGGCGAAATGGATACAGTTGAAATATTGGGTCAGCTTGATGAAGGTCCGGAACCCGTCCATGAAGCCCGAGACCTTGCCACGTTCCAGATCCCAGTAGTTGGGCGGCGAGGAGACATTGCCGAAGAGCATCGCCTTACCGCCAAAGGGCAGCGCACGGTCTGGATTGCGCGGGGTGACGGTGAATTCGGACGGCGCCTTGCGCACCATCTCCATCACGAAATCCTCGTCCATGCGGACGGTCTCGCCGTCGACCTTGCAGCCCGCCTTGCGGAAGATCTCCAGCGCCTCGTCGTTCAGGAAGCGGATGCCTATTTCCTTCAGGACACGCATCGCGCCCTTGTGGATTGCCTCGACTCCCTCGGGACCCATCGGCTCGACCGGTCGGTCATGGTTCTGGGGGATGCGCCAGCTCATCTGGTCGATCGCGCGCTTGCCTGCGCGCTCGGCATGGCCACTGCGCCCGCCAGCTCTTTTGCGTTTCAGCTCCGCCACCATGTGCGAACCTCCCCTTGCTGTCCAAGGAATGGGCGCAGGTTCGCGCGGCTTCGCCGCACTTTGCGACGCGAAAGCGTCGCATTTGACGGATTTACTCTCAGGCCGCGATCAGCGAGCCGATCCAGCCCGGCAGCTCGCCGATGGTCGGCAGAACGACATCGGCATGGGGGGCAAGCTCGTCACGGCCCGCTATGCCGGTCAGGACGGCCACGGTCCGCATTCCCGCTGCGCGGCCCGCATGCAGGTCGTGCAGGCTGTCGCCGACCATCGCGGTTTCATGGGCCTGAAGGCCGGTCCGGTCGAGGAAGGCCTGCATCTGGCCGGTAGCGGGTTTGCCACCCCAGCCGCTGTCGAACCCCGCAACGAAGTCGAAATAGGGCGTCAGGCCCGCCGTCTTAAGATGCACGCGCGCCGGTTCCTCGGCGTCATTTGTGGCAAGACCCAGCTTCAGCCCCATCTCGCGGAACCGCTGGAAGAGCGGAACGAGCGGCACGGCGGGCACCATATCGTTCTTCACGGCGAGCGCGTTCAGATCGGCCACCAGAGCCTCGACCGGGCGGTCCGGCGCAAATTCGGACAGCAGGGCGGCAATCTCGGCGACCGTATGGCCGATCACCACGCTGCCCTCGTCGAAACGCCCTGCGCCAAGATCGAAACCCAGAATATCGGCCACAGCGCTGCGCGTCTCGGCCGACGGTCCGGCCAGCCGTTCGATCACCCGCGCGGTCCAACCGCCCCAGGTCGAATGGAAATCGAAGAGCGTTCCATCCTTGTCAAACAGCAGTCCGCGGATTTCGGCCATTCCATCCTCCCCAGGCGATCCGCCGGACCATTTCCGATTCCGGCGGCGGGCGCAATGGGAAGCAACCGGGAATCGGCGAGGGGCGCGAGTTACCGGAACCCCGGCAACCGCGCATCGCGATCAGGCCTCACCTGACGCCAATGTCGATATCGGCATCGACCAGAAGAACGGCCTTGCAGGCACCCCCGTCACCTTCGATTGCCCAGACATGGCTTGTGAAGGTTGGCTGTTCGATCTGCGCTCTTGGCGCGATCTCGGTATAAAGCGTTGCCGCGCCGCTGAAATCTATCCAGTAGAGCCGCAAAACTTCCGCATCCGAGCGATTGGTGATCACCAAAACGCGGGCCTGATCGGTCTGCGCCGAGGTCAGGCCGGCGGTATTGCAGGCGGCATGGCCGGTCATGGGCAGGGCCAGAAGGGCAAAGAGTGGCAGCGCAAATCTGGACATTTTCGGAACCTCGGCAAGCCGCCGCTTTGATCGCCGGCGGCGGCGAGGTTAGCATTGAGGCCCGATCTTTGGAAACCTGTCGTAGCTCTCTGACGGGCGGCGGGAGCCTTCAGGCCCAGTCATCCAGCGCCGCCCCCGGCAGCGCGGCGCGCGCCGCGCGCGGCCGGTCATAGGCAAGTCCCGTGTCGTCGCAGAAGCCGGTGATCCAGGCGTCATCCATCAAAAGGAAATCCAGAACCGCCGCCAGAAATTCCGGCTCGCCCGCGCGCTGCCGCATCTCGTCGATGGTGACACCGCTCGCCCCCATGAAGACCGGAAACAGCTCGTCCTGACCAGCAAGCCAGGCGAGAGCTTCCGCCGCGATCAGTTCGGCACTTTCCCGCTGATGGGCCATCCTAGCTTCCGATCCTGAAAGTTTTCCCCAAAGCCTACCCATTTCTGGAAAGCATTTCTTAACCATTGCGAACGAAAGATGACCGCACCGGGTGCCAGTATTCCTATGGAGCGGGGTTGTGACAGGCAAGATACTCATCGTGGATGACGTCGCGACGAACAGGATCGTCCTGCGCGTCAAACTCGCATCGGCCTATTACGACGCGCTGCAGGCAACCTCGGGCGCCGAAGCCCTGCGCATCGCCGATGAATGCCGCCCCGATCTCATCCTTCTCGATATGGAACTGCCCGATGTCTCGGGGATCGAGGTCTGCCGTTGCCTCAAGGCCGATCCGGTGACCCGCGACATTCCGGTGGTGATGATCAGCGCCTTTCAGGACAGCGAGCGGCGGATCGAGGCGCTGCGCGCGGGCGCCGAGGATGTTTATTGGAAGCCGCTCGACGAGTTGGTCCTGATGGCGCGGATCCGCAGCCTTCTGCGCGCCTGCGAGGCGCGCGAGCAACTGGGCCTGCGCGACGGAACCTATCGCGAGTTCGGTTTCGCGGAACCCGCGCCGGACTATTTCGGGCCGGGTCTTATCGGTCTTGTCGCCGCGCGGGTGGAAACCGCTCTGCGCTGGAAGCGCGAGTTGCAGCCCCATCTCAGCGACCGGCTCCTGGTGTTGGACCGGGATGCCGCACTTGGCGAGATCGCCGAGGGCGACGCGCCGGACCTCTTTGTCGTCGCGGCTGATCTCGGCCGCCCGGGCGATGGCTTGCGCTTCCTGTCCGAACTCCGCTCGCGCCAGGCGACGCGGCATTCCCGCGTCTGTCTGGTTCTGCCCTCGACGGCGCGCGACATGTCTGCGACCGCGCTCGACCTCGGCGCAGGCGACCTGATCGATAGCGGCGCGGAGCCCGAGGAAATGGCCCTGCGCATCCGTACCCAGCTGCGCGCCAAACGTCAGGCCGACCGTCTGCGCTCCAACGTCGCCGATGGCCTGCGGCTTGCGATGACCGACCCGCTCACCGGGCTTCACAACCGCCGCTATGGCCTGTCGCACCTCCAGCGCATCGCCGAACATGCCCGTCATGGCGGCCGCTCCTTCGCGGCGCTCCTTCTCGACCTCGACCGGTTCAAGACGGTGAACGACACCTGGGGCCATGCGGCGGGCGACGCAGTACTGGTCGAGGTCGCGCGGCGGCTGAAGGACAATCTGGCGGCAGGCGACCTTCTGGCGCGCATCGGCGGCGAGGAGTTCCTGATTGCCCTGCCCGATATCGGCTTTGAACAGGCGCATGCCGTGGCTGAGCGCATCCGCCGGGTAATCGGCGATCATCCTGTCCGACTGCCGGGCGGCGGGCAAGTGGCGATGACGCTCTCGATCGGCCTCGCCATGGGCTGTTCGCGCCCCGAAAGCGAGGAAACAACGGCGGTATTACTTGACCGCGCCGATCAGGCGCTGTTGGCAGCCAAGGCCGAAGGCCGCAATCAGGTCACGGTGCACCGGACGGCCGCCTGAGCGGTTTTCCGGCGCTGGTGCCTCTCACGGCCGTTTCCCGATCTCTGCGGCGATCCGCGCCCCAAGGTCGCGCCGGTCCTCGGCCGACAAGCTGCCCAGATAGTCGAGGAAGACCTGCCGTCCCTTCACCATCCGGTCACGGCTTTGTTCGGCCTGCCGGTCGAGGATGGCGGCGGCGGCGGCAGGATCCCAGCTTTCAGCCTGCAGAACTGCGGCGAGGGCGGCGAAATCCGCCCTGACCGCATCGCGCATCGCCCGATAGTCGGGCGCGACCGTGCGGAAGCGGCGGAACAGCTCGCGCCGGTCGGCGTGGCTGAGGCTTTCGGTGATCGGTCCGAAACCCACATCGGGGCCCATCATGCCGCCCCGGAGGAACGGATGACCGCCCGCCATCCGGCCGACGACGAGCCCCACGAACAAGAGGTTGAGCGCGAGCGAAAGATAAAGCGCGAGGCGCAGCTTTCCGCCCTGCCTGCCTTCGGTCTCATCCGTCATGTCAGCCTCCCGCCTCGGCGCCGTCGCCGGTTCCGAACATATCGCCCGTGCCGGGCATCAGCTCAACCGTTCCGGCCGAGGCCGCCGCCATCAACAGCCCGCCCGGATCGGCCAGACCGATCCAGGCGCCGGCCAGTGTGGCCGTAACAAGCCCGCCCGCGCCGCGCCAACCGCCGATCGCCCGGGCGATCTCGGCCCAGAAACCGGACGCGGGCCGGGGTTGAGCAATCGCAGCGGTAACAGCTTCGGGCGCGGGTTGTATCGCCGCACCTGCCGCCGCGACGCGCGCCAGAAATCCGGGCGGCGGGCTTTCGTCGCCGCGTGCCCGGGCCAGCATCAGATCGAAATCGCTCTCGTCGCTCATCCTCTCACCCTTCCGCATATCCAAGTGCCTGCCGCTCGCCCGCCAAAGCCTCGGTCAAGGCCCGTTTGCCACGCGCCGTCAGGCTTTCCACCGCTTCGGTGCCGATCTCCATGATCGCCGCAATCTCGGGGTTCGTCAGCCCCTCGATATGGCGCAAAACCACGGCAAGCCGCTGGCGGTCCGGCAGTTGAGCGAGCGCGCGCGACAAGGCATCTTCGCGGTCCCGCGCCATCAGCCGCGCTTCGGCCCCCGGTGTGCCGTCGGCCAGAACAAGCGCCGCCTCGATCGGCTCGGCCGGGCGGCGTCTCGCCAGATCGGTGGCGAGATTGGCGATTACCCGATAGAGCCAGCTGGTGACCTGCCCGCCCTCCGGCCGCCAGCCTGGCGCCGCGCGATAAAGCCGGATCATCGCTTCCTGCGCGACATCCTCGGCATCGGCGCGGCTGCTGGTCAGGCGCAGGGCAAACCGGAAGGCCGTGGGCCCGTACCGTTCCGCAATGGCCTGCGCGGCGCCGGGGTCGCCCGCACCGTAAGCGCGGAGCAAGGCTTCATCGGCGCCTGCCGACGCTTCAGCTGTCCTTTCGGTGTCAGCGGCCTGCACCATGCTTTCGTCTTAGACCCCTGCCCCGAAGACCGCAATCTTGAGGCCGCGCGCGAGTGAAGGCCCGCGCGCGGCCGACCTCACCCGTTACTCCTGATCGTCATCGCCCCAGGGCCAGAAGGGCATACCGCGCGGGCCGTCGCCGTCACCCCAGCCATGGCCGTGACCGTGGCCACCGCGCCCGAACCGGCCCCCGCCCTCGCCGCCGCCGCGCATGGCACGCATCGCCTGAAGCTCTTCCTTGCTGACGGCGCCGTCACCATCGGTGTCGAGCCGGTCGAAGATCCGTGCCATTCGGTCCTCGGCGGCAAATTCCGCCGCGCTGACCTTGCCGTCGCCGTCACTGTCGAGGTCGACAATCCGGTGACGCGCCATCTTCGTCATCCGTTCCTGCATATGCACAGTCATCTGGGCTGCCATCTCTTCGGCGGTAACGAAGCCGTCGCCATCAGCGTCAAGACCCGCAAGGCGCGCGGCCTTCAGTGCTTCGGCCTCTTCCTTCGTCACCTTGCCATCGCCATTGGCATCGGCCTGATCGAAGAGCGCTTCCGGCCCGCCCATCATGCCCGGGCCGCCCATGCCCATTCCGCCACCGCCGCCGCCAAAGGCAAACACGGGGACCGCGATCAGGACGCCTGCCACGAGCGCCAGCGAAAATCCGGTCTTGGTCATCTTTCTCTCCTTGCCAAGCGAGCCGGTCCTTCCGGCCCCATGTCTGTAGAACGGCGGGGCCGGGACTTTCCGTCGCAGTGGATGACAGTTTTTTCAGCGCAGTCTGCGGCGCGGCGGCATTTCCCTTGCCGGCCATCCCTGTTATGGGGGGGCATGACCGATCTTTCGCTCAGCACCGCCACCGATCCCGAGGCGACCGACCGCCCGGTCAAACCCGCACTCTGGCGCGGCTGGCGCGGGCGCTGCCCTGCCTGCGGCGAGGGGCGGATGCTGGAGGGCTACCTGAAGGTGCGGCCCGCCTGCCCCGCCTGTGGCGAGACCTTCAGCCATCACCGCGCCGATGACGGGCCGGCCTATATGACCATCCTCGTCGTCGGCCATCTGATGGCGCCCCTCCTGATGTGGGCTTTTGTCGAGTTCCGGCCCTCGCCCTGGGTACTGGTCACGATCTTCACCGCAGGCTGTGTCGGGCTGTCGCTCTTCCTGCTTCCCCGCTTCAAGGGCGCGCTCGTCGCGCTGCAATGGGCCAAGCGGATGCACGGGTTCGGGGCGCCGGATGGGCGGGACTGAGGTGCAGGACCTGCAGCCGCGCCCGGCGGCGACTGTCATCCTCGTCCGCCGCGACGGGTCCGAGCCGACCGTCCTCATGGGCCAGCGCGGCGCGGGGGCGGTGTTCATGCCGTCGAAATATGTCTTCCCGGGCGGCGCGGTCGATGCCGCCGACGCCGATGTGACCCTTGCGGCAGGCCTCGGGCCGGTCTGCGCGGCGCGGCTTGGCTGGCAGTCCGACACGGGGCTTGAAAACGCGCTCGCCGCGGCCGCCGTGCGCGAACTCTGGGAAGAAACGGGCCTCGCGCTTGGCGCGCCGGGGGCTGCCCCCGAGGGCTGGAGCGGGTTCGAGACCACAGGCCTCGCGCCCTCAGCCGCGGCGCTGCGCTTCTTCTTCCGTGCCATCACCCCGCCCGGGCGGCCGCGCCGGTTCGACGCGCGCTTCTTCCTTGCCGATGCGGCAGCGCTTCATGCGGATCCCGACGATTTCAGCCGGGCATCGGACGAGCTGTCGCATCTGCATTGGGTGCCGGTGGCCGAAGCGCGGCGGCTCAACCTGCCGTTCATCACCGAAGTCGTGCTGGCGGAATTGTCGGCGCTGCTGGGCGCCATTGCACCCGGCGCGCCGCTGCCCCCGCCGCCCTCGGTACCCTTCTTTGACAATTCCGGCCCGGTGCCCACCTTCCGCCGGATTGCCGCCTGACCGCTCCTGTCAATCGCTGCCGGGTCGCAGCGGATGCGGCACGGGATCCTTCGCGCGAAAGAAATGCGCGCGGAAGATTTCACCGTAATTGCGGTAAAGATAGCTGTCGTTGCGTCTGAGATAATCCGCCCGGTGGGCGCGATAATGCGACGGCAAAAGGTACCAGGCCAGCCCGGGCTTCGTGTGATGAACGACATGCAGGTTGTTGTTCAGAAAGAGAAACGGCAGCACCCGCCCGCCCTCGACAATCACAGACCGGCAGCGCGCGATCTCATGCGCGCGATGTTCCAGATAGGTGCGTATCTTCAGGATCGACAGGCCCGCATAGGCCGAGATCAGATAAGCCCACCACGCCATCTCTGCCGCGTGCAGGATCAGGGAAAGCAGCGTCAGACCTGCGAGATGCAGTGCCCAGTCGCGGGCAATGGCGCGGTCCCCCCTGAAGATTGCGCGCAGGTCAGAGGGCACGAAGGTCGCGCAGGCGATGGCCGGGCCGACCAGCATCCGGCCGAAGAGCGTATTGTTGAAGCGCAGAAGCGCCTTGAAAGGCCCCGGCAGCCGCGCCCAGACCAGCGGATCCTGAAAATTGCTTTCCGGATCGTCATAGGGATCGGTCAGATGCTCGTCGCGGTGATGCGCCAGATGCAGGTCGCGGAAGCGGCCATAGGGGAATAGCAGGCCGAGCGGCAGCGAAACCAGCGCCTCGTTCAGCGCCCGGACAGGCGTCGGATGGCCATGCAGCACCTCATGTTGCAACGAGGAATGAAGCGTGATCGCCAGAATGGTCATCGCCATGCCAAGCGGAAGCCAGAGGGCCGCGCCCCAGCTTACCCCCAGCCACCAGAGCGCATAACAGCCAGCGATCAGCGCAAGCGTCGGCCATTCGACAGCAGATGCCTTCGGGACCGCGCGCTCAGTCACGGCCGACCTCTGCCCGACCCCAGCGCACGCCTGCCCAGATACGTTCGTAGATGACATAGCAGCACAGGCCGATCAGCGTATTGATCAGCGCCATCACCCCGCCAAGCGACGCCGAACCGGTGAGAAGCGCGCCGACCAATGCCATCGAGGCGAGCCCGAGAAGGCTCCACAGCACCGCCTTCACCAGGGTCCGCTGCCGCGTGTCCATGTCCGCTCCCTGCAAGCCGCCCCGGGCGAGGGCGGTCAACGATCCTGTGCGGGAAGGCACCACGTCGGCTCGGCGGAACCTGACGGAGCGTCGACCTCGGCCTTGCCGCGGCGCGCTGTCAGCACCTTCCCCTGTTCATCTCGCACCGCCCAGCCGCTCGTGAACATTCGGAATTTGATTAACAACTTTCACCAATAGTGATATTTGTAACCACATGATTGAAAAAACCGACAAACGCAGCCGAGCCGACCTGTTCCGGCAACGGTTGGAGCGCGGCATGGCGGAAAAAGCCCTGAGCCAAAGCGGGCTCGCCCGCGCGGTCGGCGTCGACCGGTCGACCATCTCGCAGCTGCTGGGCGATCAGGGCGCACGACTGCCGAATGCCCAGGTGGTGGCGGAATGCGCCGCAACGCTCGGCGTATCGGCCGACTGGCTGCTCGGCCTCACCGACCGGCCGGAACGGCTGGCCGACCTGCTCGCCGCCTCGCTGACGATCACCGAGGCGCCGCGCGCACTGATCGACGAGCGGATCTTCGGCTGGCACCGCGAGGCGGCGGGCTACAAGATCCGCCATGTGCCCGCGACCCTGCCTGACATGCTGAAGACCCGCGCGCTGATGCGCTGGGAATATGAACCACAACTCGGCCGTACCGCCGATCAGGCGATCGGCGCCTCGGAAGACCGGCTGAGTTGGATGCGTCAGGCGCGGTCTGATTATGAGATTGCCATTCCCTGTCACGAAATCGAGGCGATGGCGCGCGCCGAAGGCTACTACCGGGGTCTCGACCGCGCACTGCGGATCGAACAGCTCGACCGGCTTACAACGCTCTATGCCCAACTCTACCCGACGCTTCGCATCTATATCTACGACGCGCGGCGGGTCTTTTCCTCGCCCGTCACCATCTTCGGCCCGCTGCTGGCCGTGCTCTATCTCGGCCGCAACTATATCGTCTTCCGCGACCGGGAGCGGATCGACGCGATCTCAGCCCATTTCGACGGGCTGGTGCGCGAGGCCGGGCTCGGCGCGCGGGACTTTCCGGACCTGCTGGCGCGCCTCAGGGCAGAGATCGGATAAGGACAAGAATCGACCGTCATCGCAGAACCTGAAGCTGCGAAATGTCGTATCCGTTAAAGTCGAGCACCTCGCGTGCGGCAGTTATGAGGTCGTCTCGCGCCTGACCCGGCCGCGCAAGGATGCCGCCGAACCCGCCATTGGGCGTGCCAAAAGCCGCGACCCGGTAATCTGCATCGACCCAGAGGATCCAGATTTCTTCGGCGCCTCCCGGGCCGTCGCGCAAGACCCGCCCCGGCCCGGATAGTCGCGCCGCGGTCCGGTAGCCGGCAGCACCGCTTAGAGTACAGCGCGTCCCCGTAACCACAAACGCCGCGGCTCCTATCCGCCACTCCTCATCCAGCACGCCGCAGCGCGCCGCGTCGCCGAAGGCGCCGACGATCTGCCACTGCCCCTGAAAGCGCGCAGGATCGAAAGCGGTCGAGGAGGAAATCGGCACTGACAGATCTCGGAAGCCCGCGGGACGCTGCGCAGGCACGCACGCCGCCAGAGCGCAAAGCGCCGCCAGCGTCATTCGATACATTGGGTCACCACAATGCCGCCGTCGTTCAATATCTCGTTGCAGCCCAGAAGCGGCGTGATCGGCGCGCAGGTGTGCGAGCGTGCCAGACAGGCGCTTTCGCAATCCCGCCCGCTCGAACAGGCCTTGCCCGCATCGCGCGGCACGCTCTGACACAGAAAGCCGCCGCTCGCATGAACGAACTCGCCGCCCGAGCGGATGCACTGGGCATGAACCCCATCGGTCGCTGCCTCGCCCACCGGCGCCAGCGCGCCCTTGTCGGCGCCGCCGACCTTGCAGCCAGCAAGCAGAACCAGTCCAAGGAATGCCAGAACTCCAAAACCCGACCGCATGTGCCCTCACTTTTCCACCGCCGCGTCAAACGTGCGCGACCCTCGACGGTTCACAGCCGGAAGGCAAGAGGCGACGGTCGCCGTCGGCCTACACGATTGCCTGAGCCGGACAAACACAATACGAAATACTGGATGAAAACCGAAAGCTCGCTCTTCACCCGCGACCCCGCCACCCTCTCGGTCGGCGTCCTCGTCATGCCGGAAGCCAACGCTTTCTCTCTTGCCGCCTGTGTCGATCCGATGCGCGCGGCGAACCGCAAGGCCGGCCGCACGCTTTTCCGCTGGACCTTCCTGTCGCCCGCTGCCGCACCGGTGCCCCTGACCGCCGGGTTCGAGATCGCGGCGCGCCCCCTGCCCGACCAGGCCGATTTCGACCTTCTCGTCATCGTCGCGGGTTTCCGCCTCGAGGAACAGTCAAGCCCAGACCTTCTCGCGCGCCTCCGCCGCCTTGCCCCGCAAGTCCGGGCCATGGCGGGCGTCGATGGCGGCAGCTGGTTTCTGGCCCGCGCCGGGCTTCTCGATGGCCGCGCCGCGACAACCCATTGGGAAGACCTCGAAAAGTTCGCGTCGCGCTTTCCGTCGGTCGATGTCCGGCGCGACCGCTATGTGATCTCGGGGCCTGTGGTCACCACCGGCGGCGCCGCGCCCTGCCTCGACATGATGCTCGCCCTCATCGGCAGCCGCTGGGGCGCCGACCTTGCGCTCCGCGTCGCGGGGGCCTTCCTCTACGAGCCGCTCCATGCAGGCTCCGTCCCACAGATGGCGATGCCCGCCGCCCGCATCGCCCGCGCCGATCCCGCCCTTGCCCGCGCCATCGCGCTGATGGAAGATCATGTCGACGACCCCCTGCCCATCGCCGAGATTGCCCGCCGCATCGGCCTCTCGCAGCGGCGACTGGAAATGCTCTTCGCCGAACGGCTCTCGCTCAGCCCGGGTCGCTTCTTCCTCGACCTCCGTCTCGACGAGGCGCGCCGCATGACTGTCGACACCGGTCTTTCCTTGCAGGAAATCGCGCTTCGCACCGGCTTTGCCAGCCAGACCGCCTTCGCCCGCGCCTTCCGCGCCCGCTTCGGCGCCACCGCCTCGTCGCTCCGCCGGGGCTGACCCCGGCCATACTCTTTCGTTTCCAAATATCCCGGGGGAGCGCGAGGGGGCCGCGCCCCCTCGCACGGGTCGGCCCGCGCAAAGCGGGGGACGGAACGTTTGGAGGGCCAGGGGGGGGCCGGGTGCGCCCCCACGATCGCCGCCCGCCCCTCG
>NZ_JAPNUE010000020.1 GCF_026626305.1 Frigidibacter sp. RF13
AAGACCTTCCTGTCCGCTGTCGCCCTCGCCGCTACCGTCATGTTCTGGCTTTGACGGTCAATGAGTCTGGACCCTAGGAAATGCGCGAAGAACTGGATGATCGCCTTCGACACCTCTGACAGGCGGTAGACCAGGTCCTTCAGGATCTGCTTAATCAGGTTGCTGAAGGCCATGTCGTCGGTGGCATGATCTGCCAAGGCGGGCTTTGACCCTTCGACGATGCCGATGATGTCATAGGCAATCGCGTGGAACGTTCGCGCGACGATCGGCACGCCGGATCGGGCCTCGACCCGTTCCGACATTTCCTCCGCCGCATTCTTCGCGAAGGCCAGAAGCAGGATTTCCTCTGGCTGTCGGATGCCCGCCTTGACCAGATAGGCCGCCTTGGCGGTTATGACGCTGGTCTTTCCGGATCCCGCCCCGGCGAGGACCAGCGTCGCATCCTCGTCGACAACGACAGACAGGCGCTGTTCCGGCGTCAGCGGCTTGCTCTCGATGGTGTCGAAGAAATCCTTCCAGCGGTCCAGTTCGGCCGACACGAAGGCTCCGATGGCATTCGCCCGCGCCGCTCGCGGGTCGGTCGCAAACTTGCGGACGGGTGCGATACGCGCGACGACCTCGGCACCGATGGCCTCGGCATTCAGCTTCGACAGAAGCGATGCATCCAGAGCCCTCGCGTCATCCAGCAGCGGCGCGATCAGGCATGCCGAGGGATATCGGGACGGCGCTGCCAGCGCCAGCACCCCGGCAAGGACCCTGTCCAGTCGCACCGCCTCCTTATCAAGGGCTGCGAGATTGAGTCGCGTCCAGGCTTCCTTGACCTCTTCCGCGAACTTCGTGGCTGCGACGTTCCCCGCCCCCTTCAGCGTGACATCGTCATGCTCCTGAGAGTTTATGGTCAGCGCAGTTCCGAGCATCCCCTTCCGGAGAGCTGGTGCTTGGGTCAGCGCCTGCAGTGACACGGTCGTAATCTGACCGCGTCGCGTGATCCTGATGTGATCCTCGTCTAGCGCCATGGCACGAGCAGACAGCCCAAAGGGGTCAACTAGGAAACCAAGCAAAGGGCGTTGTTGCAGTCGAATCAATGAACTGGGCCTCGTCGTCGTGCCCTGTCAGCTTGTGCTGCGACCGGCTTGAACTGCAACTGGCGAGTGCACAGGCCGTGATTCGGAGTTCTACAGCTTCATTGGCCGACAAGCGACGAAACCACGCGTTCGTGTCGTGCGTGCTTTGGTTTCAGCCCGCTAGCAGCAACAACCGTTGATGACAGTTTGAACCTGTATTCTGACATCAAGGCAATTTGAGATGCGCAGCGTGGCGTCAAATCCGAGACCTGTCGATGTTGTGCGGAGAATAGGCATATCATTCTCCGCATATCTTGCGGTGTTTTTCCTTGCGCTTGCGGAGAATGCGGCCCACAATCACCGCACGTAGCGCGGAGAATGTTGTGTACATCTGGGAACAACCAGACTGGCCCAGGCTGACCTGGCAGGACGGCAGCATTGCTGCGCCCCTGGCTGCAGTGCGTCACGACCAAGGGCGACTGATAGGCCGGATGGAGGCGCTGGGCTTCAAGCTGCGTGAAGAGGCGGTCCTGCAGACCCTGACGCAGGACGTAGTCAAGACAAGCGAGATCGAGGGCGAACAGCTGGACGCCACACAGGTGCGGTCATCGCTCGCCCGGCGGCTCGGCATCGACATCGGCGCCCTGCCCCCGACCGATCGCAATGTGGAAGGCATCGTCGAGGTGATGCTGAACGCAACGCGGAACTTTCAGGCCCCACTCACCGCCGAGCGCCTTTTCGGCTGGCATGCAGCTTTGTTCCCCACGGGGCGCAGCGGCATGACGAAGATCATCGTCGCCAATTGGCGTGATGACAGCACCGGCCCGATGCAGGTGGTGTCCGGGCCCTATGGCCGGGAGAAGGTTCACTACTCGGCCCCACCCGCACCGCGGATCCCGGCGGAGATGGAAGCCTTCCTCACATGGTTCAACGCGCCCCTGACCACCGACCCGGTGATCAAGGCGGCGCTGGCGCATCTTTGGTTCGTGACGATCCACCCGTTCGAGGACGGCAACGGTCGTATCGCCCGCGCCATCGCCGACCTGGCACTTGCCCGGTCGGAGGGAAGCTCGCAGCGGTTCTACAGCATGTCCGCGCAGATCAGGACCGAGCGGAACGTCTACTACGACCAGCTTGAGCGCACCCAGAAGGGTGGAACGGACGTCACGGCTTGGATCCTGTGGTTCCTCGACTGCCTCGGCCGTGCCATCCACGGCGCAGATGGCGTCCTGGCGGCGGTCATCGCCAAGGGTCAGTTCTGGGAACGCGCGGCAGCACTGGCGCTGAACGAACGCCAGATCAAGGTACTGAACCGCCTGCTTGATGGGTTCGAGGGCAAGATGACATCATCCAAGTGGGCCATCATCGCCAAGTGCTCACAGGACACCGCGAACCGCGACATCGCGGCGCTACTTGATCTCGGGCTGCTGCGGAAGGGCGAAGGCGGCGGCCGCAGCACGCACTATGAATTGGTGCTGTGACGGCACTGGCGACGATTATCCGCACCCTCGAAGGGGGCCTCGTGTAACGTTGAGTTGTTGTTGAGGTGTTTGCGTTTGCTTATACACAAGCGAAACGCTCAACATTTAACTCTTTGGTTTTGTTGGGGAATTTGGTTGCGGGGGCAGGATTTGAACCTGCGGCCTTCAGGTTATGAGGCGGACCAAAAGGAGAACATATGGCCCATAGATTTCAACCACTTGCGCGACAACTCATTGATCTCGCTTGATTACCTAGCCGCTCCCGACCGCAACCAGCGGAAGCGGATGTAGCCCAAACCGTGAACGATGTAGATCGGCAGGTTGACCTATTGTTGACCCGCAATCCTCGCCGTGCCCCC
Organism: Frigidibacter sp. RF13; assembly: GCF_026626305.1. Classification (GTDB taxonomy): domain Bacteria; phylum Pseudomonadota; class Alphaproteobacteria; order Rhodobacterales; family Rhodobacteraceae; genus TMP-24. The sequence continues at coordinate 2,905 of NZ_JAPNUE010000020.1, forward strand.
TTGTTCACTATTTCTCCCTCCGCTTCAGGCTTCCGACGATAGTGCGTATCTCGTCCTCAAGGTGCTGGCCACGATAGACGAATGACGTCTCGTGCCGGGCATACTGGCCCTGCCGATCGGCGCTTAGCCAGTTGTATGACCCGATACACAGAACGTCGCTGTCGATCGCCACTATCTTGCTGTGCAACTTCGGCAGCTTGTGGAGACGGACCCCGATCTTGGCAAAGAGCTTCTCGACCGCTTCCATCTGGGTCAGGCCACCGGCGGCCGGTCCCTCGTTGAGCAAGGGGTCGGCAAAGACATCGATCTCGGCACCTCGGCGGATAGCCCCTTCGAAGGCGGCGATCAGCCCGACGCGTTCCATCGTGCCCGCGATCACCCAAGGGCTGACGATCGTATAGCGCCGCCCGCCCGCCGAAAGCGCGTCCAGCAAGAAGGCATCGTGCCCGGCCGCATCCCGCAGCATCTGGATCTGGCCGCTTCCCTGCTTCAGGTCCGTCCGGGGCTCGGCCGCAAACTCGAGCGCATTGGTCTCTGAGGCAAACAAGAACTCTGACAGGATTGAACGGGGCGATTCGGTCTGGGCCGCGGCCATGACATCCATGTCGCCGAAGACAAGGCAGCTATCCTTGGCCCGAGAGACGGTGACATTCAGCATGCTGGGCGATGCATCGATAAATCCGCCGTCGGCGTGCTTCGAATAGACCGGGGAAAAGATCACGACCGGCCGTTCGGCGCCTTGAAGGGCGTGGACTGTGCCAATGGTCATGCCTTCGCGCCCATCAACCGAAATCCTCCGGCTGGCACAGGCATCGCGGATTTCGCGCACCTGACGGCCAAAGGGCGTGACGATCCCGACAATCTGCTCAAGGGGCCGACGATAGCGCGCCTCAAGCCAAGCGCGGTTTTCATCAAGCCAGGCGGCGATCGTCTGCGCCTCAATCAGGTTGGCCCGACTGCTGCCCGAGGTTACCGCCCGACCATCGATATGGAGATACCCAAGCGCCGGAAGTCCTGCATCCGAAGGCGCCTTTCCCCTGAGCGGCCGGAGCTTTCCCTTGTAGCACAAGGCGTTGCTGAAGCTGATGATCTCGTCGTAGCACCGCCGATGTTCGAAGAGGTAGAGCCCCTTCTCAAGATCAGGATAGGGCGACACACCGCAGGCCTCTTGCGCGAGGCGCATGGCACTGCCGCTGGTGCTGCAAATGCCGCGAGCAGCAAGCGTATCGACGTCGGCCTCGCCACCCAGTAGCCCGCAGTTCCGCAGGTTTCCGACGTCAACCGGTCGCGGCACCGACGAGATTGGTTCGATCTGCTGCGTATCGCCAATGACAAGGGCACGTTTCGCGAGAGCAAATGATGCTCCGGCGACTTCCGGCAGAACCTGACCAGCTTCGTCGACGATCAAAAGGTCGATGAAGTCGAAAAGGTACTCGGTCGCCCATTTCCCGCCGTCGCGCCGCGTATAGGTCATCTTGCCGGGCAGGCTGGCGAAGGTGGCCACAGCGCAAGGCGTCAACATCATCCGGCGATGCCACCTCGGAATGACCGTCGCCTTGCCGTTCTTCCCCTTGGCCGCAACGATAGCGGCGAGGTCGGCCTCCATCGCCAGCAGCCAGCGTCCTTCCCAATAGTGCGTCGCCAACAGGAACAACGGGAAGCGGGTTTCAAGGTCTGCACGGCGTTCCAGTTCCGCGATGTCGTCACCGCCGCCGAAGGCTGACACCGAGCCCTCCCAGCCTCTTTCCGCCTCAAGGAACTCGCGGCGCAGGGCCCTCGCCCTCACGAGTGCCTGTTCAGCCGCCTTTAGCGCTGCCTCTGCTGACCCTAGTTCTGTCCTAACTCGATCCTCGATCTCGCTGACACGCTTTGCGTTCTCCAAGCCTGGGAGCAGATCGCCAATCGCCAGCCGGGCCCGCAAGGCGCGCTTTTCCTTGACCGACGAAAGGAAACCAACGACCGCGGTAAGCGAGGATTCCGAAGCCAGGTGCCGATCAAGCGCCGCCTTGGCCCCCCGCAGCCTTTCGAGCTCGGCGGTGCGCTGGGCGAAATCTTCCGCCCGTTTAGCCTCCGTTGCTTCCGGGTTGGGGCCAAGTTGCGCGTTAAGGGCTTCCGTCGCAGCGTTGCGGCTGGTCGCCGCCCGATCAATCCGCGCAAGCTTCTCGACCTCTGATGCCATCCGCTTTTGGATAGCCGACACTACCGACGCCAGATCAGGGTTCGGCAACTCCGGAAAGGCTTCATTGGCGGCCAGCAAGTACGCGTCCTTTGCGCGCTGGACATAGGCAACCGTTTCTCGCTCGGTCTGGAACTCTTCGGTCTGGTAGCGACGCGCCGCTTCCAGTCGCCGCGAATGCGACGCGAGGAACATCCCAAAGCTCTCGACCTCGGGCAGCCACCGTCCGGCGAAAGGCCCCTCCCCTTTGCCGAAATCCTTCCCGAAGGCGTCGATGATGTTCGTCACGGCCTGGTTGTTCGAGGATGCGGCCACAATCACCGGCGGATCGTCGCCGCGCAATGCGGCACGCACCCAGAGCCCGGCAACCGCCGACAGCAGCATGGTCGTCTTGCCCGTACCCGGAGGGCCGTTCACGGCAATGACCTCGCCCGGCGAGGACGCGTCCAGCCAAGCCAGGACCTGCCTCTGATGTTCGGCAAGTGGGAAGCTCGCGTTCGAATGACCAAGACGCCGCGCGAACTCCCTCTCGATCCGATGATCAAGGCCACCTGTTCCTTTGCGGGGCTGTGCGATCTGCGCAAGCAACGGGGCAGCGGGCTTCTCGGCGAGGAGCTTATCGTAAAGATCAAGGATGCCGCGCACCGTGGCGTTGGCATCTTCGGCGAGTTCTAGGAACCCCAAACCGACCGGCTGGTAGTCCGCATCACCACGCGGCCAGCCCTGCGAAACCGCATCGACCATCTTGCGGCAATGACCAAGGTATTCCTGCCAGGCGCCTTCACCCGGCATGTCCGGCAGGGGACTTTCCGTCAGAAACGAGTCCAACGCATCAACCGATCCGATGGCAAACTCGCCGGAAGGCAAAGGCGTCAGGAGATCGCGCGCTAGGGCATTTCGAGTGGGGGTGATCCGCCCAGCCCGATCAACCGTCGCCTCGGTCACGACGGGCGCGACGATTTCCGGGAGGGCTCCTGCGCGTGCAGCCCCATGCGAGGACCTCCGCGCCATCACCAGCGGCCAGAACCGAACGCCCATCGCCTTCGCCGATGCCTGGCCACGGAACACACGCTCCACAACTTCGCCCGGCAGAACGCCAGTCTTCAGGGCCTCGCCCGGGACGTCGACAAACCGCTTCCGGTCGGCCTGCGTGAACTTCCCTTCGCCCAGCGCTCCGTCTGCCAGCGATGTGCGCCAGTAGCGGAGCACATTTTCCAAACTAACTGCCATCAGACGCGGATCGCTTTCTTGCTCGGCTTGCCCACTTTCTTCCTGTCCCTATTGGGCGTAATCGGTTGCCACTGAACTTGCGTAGAGACCTTCCGCGCTCGACGCAGCCAATATCTCCGCGCGTACCGACGCCTTGGTAAGATCAAGCATTCGAAAGGCGCCGGTCTTTGTTTTGGAGACCGCCTCGATCCGCCGGAAATGTGCCTGATGTTCTTCAGCGTATTTCGCCAACCCTTTGAGCTTTGGCATCGCATCCGCCAGATAGTCACCATGCGGGTCGACTAGATCAGCAACGATCGCACCATCGGCGAGCCGAACAAAGAACACAAAATCTGGCCGAAGAATTCTGTTCTCGCCAGCTTCCTCGTAGATCACTCCGAGGGAATCTTGGCTTCCACGGTCTGGGTTGCGATACCACCCGATACAATCTTCGCGCTTGAGCTCCGCCTTCAGCACGGCCGTTTCCCATGATGAATTGAAGTTGATCGGGAAGAGCCCCTCTTGATCGCAGAGAAGATGCCGATCGAACCGCTCAAGTTCGAAGACCTTTCCGGTGGGCTCTTTTGCTGTTGTAGGCTGCAACCACATATAGGGCCGAGCAATCTCCGCGGGCAGAGGATCGGCGCTCATCTCCCTGATTTGCCGGTAGGCTTCCTGCCGCTCGTCCGAGAGCCCCCTGACAGCATCGTTGTGCTGGCTAAGCCAGTCCGTGGCCAGTTGCTCGGCGGCAGCTTCGAGGTCAATCTTTATCCCCGGAACCAGTCCGATGGCGGCAATCGTTGTATGCGCATCGATCAGCGCCTCTTCGTCATCTTCCGCATCGGTTGCTCGTCCAGCCAAATGCTCTGCATAGGTCGTAGCAATGTCCGGGCTGATAGCGCGCCCTGCGCGCTTGTAGGCGTCCTCGATCACCGCGTAATCGGCAGCCTCTACGAAATCATCGAAGGTCATCGCCTGCGTTTCGACGGAAGCTGTGACGGTCTTTCCTTCAACCGTAAGAACAGACTGCCGGGCGGTCTTGATCGCTTCAGAGTGCTTGGCCAAAGCCGCATCGAGAACCGCGTGCATAGCCGCGTGGGCCTTCTTGCCAGCATCTGGAAGCAAAGCATCCATCGCGAGCTCATGCGCCAGCGCAGTCAGGCGCTTTACCGGACGGGCTTGCTTCTTCGGCAACGTCTGCGATGGGAGGGATACAAGTTTCTGCCAAACCTCCTCGGGAATCGCCGGATTGGGCTTCATCTCCTTCGGATTAATCAGAACACGGCGGCCGGGAAGCGGTTCGCCGCCATCGCCACCGGCCATCAATTCGTTTACGACGGCCGTCACGGTGTCTTTGTTAAAGCGCGGAAGCAGGCAGTCGACCGCGTTCAAGCGATCATTGCCCGAAATGCGCCGCGCCAACGGTGTCCGCACCATTCGCCCGAGAAGCTGCGTGATGTGCGTCTTATCCGATGCGGCCCGCAGCGACACCATGACCTCGGCCCTGGGGCAATCCCAGCCCGTACTGATCGCATTCTTCGCGACTAGAATGCGAACCCATGTGTCCTGCTGCACCCGCTGCGGCTCGATGTAAGGCGCGGTTCGGCTACCGAAGGTTTCTGTCTTGTGCTCCCCAAAGACGTTCGCCACGCAGTCGGCCGGAAGGTCCGGAAAGCGTTCGAAGATGATGTCCAACCACTTGCCGATATCCTTGTGGTCCGGCGCGTCGGGCACCTGCAGAACCATCAACGGCACAACCTTGCTTGCATCCCCCTGCTCCGCCGCATAGGCGGCCCAGGCGGCCGAGATTTCCCTCAGCTTGTCGCCGCCCCTGCGCAGGAGAACCGTCTCGAAATCACCAGGCTCGTCCGGCACATCAAGCGAGATGGTGTCTTTCAACAGGCCAGACGCCTGCACCAGCGTGGAATCGACCACGACATGTGGCATGGTGGTCCGGCCTTGCATGCCAGCCATCGCCTCGTTGAACCGCTGGACCGTAGCCGAGATCCCCCAGACGATCGGAATGCCAGGCGTGCTCCCAGAACCATTTATCAGCTGCTTCACGATAGTCGGTCTGCCGGTGGCGGTCGTAATCCCGCCGTCCTTCATGCCCCGATGGGCTTCATCCAGCACCAGATAGAGCGTCAGATCAGGGTCCTCGATCGTGTTTCGGATCGTGTCCCAGATCGTGAAGGCCCGCATATCCGGCATGATCTTCTGACCGTCTGCCGCTTCCAAGTCGGGATCATCAGGATCATGGCCGCGGGTCAAAAGGCTCGTCTTCGAAAGTTTCTGGGTGTTCAGGAAGTAAATCTTCCCAGCCTCCAACTTCTCCCGATTGAAGCTGCTTTCGACCGTGATGAGGTCGGACACTGTCAGCTTGTCCGACGCCTCCTGCAGGCGCCACTTCGACTGTTCGTTCAGCGACGGATCGTCACTGAACCAGATCACGACAGCGCCGGGATCGGGCTCGAACTCGTGTTCGTCATTGCCGAACATCAGCGCCTCGAACACCGCCGCCGCCATGACGGTTTTGCCCGAACCAGTTGTCGCCGCGAGTGAGAAAGCCGCTTTGCGGTTACGCTGGTGCCAGAAGAACTTGGCGTCCTTCATGTTCTGCAAAACTTCACGGACAGCGGCGTCTTGGTAATCCTTAAGCGTGAATTTCATGGATCAACGCCCCATCGAAAAGCGGAAATTGGTCAGGTAGGATTCATAAAGGCGTACGGCATCGACGCCTTTGGGCAGCTGTTTTGCAACCGCCTGAAACCTGCGCTCATCGTCGGTCACGATGAATGCAACACGAATACCGCCTTGAGCCGCGACGGCCGCGCAGAACGGCCCGGCCATGTCCAGATCGGTCAGCAGGCCATAGGTGCCGGCAACGGCCCAGCCGTTGGCAGGGAGTTCGTTGATACGCTTTCCCTCGCTGCCCGCACGCATCCAGAGCAGGGGGGCGATGCGTTCAAATGCACGGTTATGGCTGACTGCGACCGGGGTCTCATAGGTCAGCGTAAAGAACTCGGCATTTTCCTCGAACCCCTCGGCCATCGGGAACTGGTCGCCGAACTTGTAAACTCCTTCGATACGTTTGCCTTCCGGCGTTACTCCACTGATTGCAGCAGCGATGCGCGGCTTTGTAAAGTAATCGCAGATCCCGTTCTTTTCCCAATCAGCATCGCCAGGGCGCAGGCCAGACTTCCTCAGCCTTACTTGCTCTTCTGCGTTGACTTCATTATTCGTAACTGAGATGCATTGACGCCTCATTCCATCTTCGCGATTGAGCCTCATCACAGCATGGCAAGTCGTTCCAGAGCCAGCAAAGAAGTCGCACACGACTGCGGTAGGCTTTTCAGAGACGAAGAGCTTTAGGGTCCAGACTCATTGACCGTCAAAGCCAGAACATGACGGTAGCGGCGAGGGCGACAGCGGACAGGAAGGTCTT
>NZ_JAPNUE010000021.1:0-2500 GCF_026626305.1 Frigidibacter sp. RF13
TCATCACCCCCGTCAGTTCGGGGCCTTGAATCACGCAGCAGCGGCAGCCTCAAGCAGATCAATGGGTCCTGACCCTAACGAGGTTCATTTCCCGGCTGGAGGCCAAGCTCGATGATCGTCGTTATGGTTTTATGTTTTCACCGCCCAAAGCGGCTCTCGACTATGGGTGGCTTGCAAAACAGATTGTAAAGCTGCTTGGCGCGAACGAAGGGCACGGCATCAAGATCATCGATTTCTCTGAGGTGCCAGCTGACGTACTTCCCGTTGTCACCGGAACGATGGCGCGTCTACTATATGATGTCCAATTTTGGATGGACCCCGAAGCGCGCACGCCTATCACGTTGCTTTGCGACGAGGCACACCTCTATCTGCCGGTGAAGGATGATGCCGACGCGGTGCAGCGGCAGGCACTGTCTGCATTTGAACGCATTGCGAAGGAGGGGCGGAAGTATGGTTTCTCCTTGCTAGTCGTAAGCCAGCGACCATCGGACGTCAGTCGAACTATCCTGTCGCAATGCAACAATTTTCTGGCACTGCGGCTCACCAATGACAGTGATCAGAACGTCATCAAGCGGCTTATGCCAGATTCCCTTGTGGGCCTTACTGCGATGTTACCCCTGCTCGATACCGGGGAAGCTCTGCTACTTGGAGACGCAGTTCTGCTGCCAACGCGCATCAAGCTGGATCAACCTCAGGTTAAGCCTGACAGCGCCACAAGAGATTTCTGGAGGGAGTGGGGTAGTCTTGTGCCGGATGAAGCGCTACTCGAAGCTGCAGTTGAGAGCCTACGCAAGCAGTCGAGAGCGAAGTGAGGCACCCCCGTCGAGCTCACATTTGAAGGAACCTGGGGGCGACATGAGAAGTTCCGCTCGAACGGAGTTCTCTGCGGTTTTCGCGCGTTCTTGATCCCGCTGGGCTACTATCCCGCTGATCTTGCGCGCTGTTTCCGTCCGTTTGTTGACCTATTGCTGACCCGCGGTTTGGAACGCAAAAAGCCGCCCGTGCGGGCGGCTTTTAAGCTGTTGATCTAGCGTGGTTATTTTGGTTGCGGGGGCAGGATTTGAACCTGCGGCCTTCAGGTTATGAGCCTGACGAGCTACCGGGCTGCTCCACCCCGCGCCAATTGGGTCGCCCCAGAACAGAAGATTTCGGGGCGCATCGACAGAGAGACATCCGTGTTTCTTACTAGGTTTGGCAGTGACCTACTCTCCCACGTCTTGAGACGCAGTACCATCGGCGCGGCGGCACTTAACGGCCGAGTTCGGGATGGGATCGGGTGTTTTGCTCGCGCTATGACCACCAAACCAAGAAAGAAACACAATCAATCATCGTCCAAGCCAAGAGCCTTTGACGATCCTTAAGCCAAACCTGGCTTTTACTGGATCAAATCAAGCCAATCGAGCAATTAGTACCGGTCAGCTGAATGCATTACTGCACTTACACCTCCGGCCTATCGACGTGGTCGTCTTCCACGGCTCTCAAGGGAGACCTTGTTTTGAAGGGGGCTTCCCGCTTAGATGCCTTCAGCGGTTATCCTGTCCGAACATAGCTACCCAGCACTGCCGTTGGCACGACAACTGGTCCACCAGTGGTTCGTTCACCCCGGTCCTCTCGTACTAGGGGCAACTCTTCTCAAGTCTCCTACACCCACGGCAGATAGGGACCGAACTGTCTCACGACGTTCTAAACCCAGCTCACGTACCTCTTTAAATGGCGAACAGCCATACCCTTGGGACCTGCTCCAGCCCCAGGATGAGATGAGCCGACATCGAGGTGCCAAACGATGCCGTCGATATGGACTCTTGGGCATCATCAGCCTGTTATCCCCAGAGTACCTTTTATCCGTTGAGCGATGGCCCACCCACTTGGGACCACCGGATCACTATGACCGACTTTCGTCTCTGTTCGTCTTGTCAGACTCACAGTCAGGCTGGCTTCTGCCATTGCACTCAACGAGCGATTTCCGACCGCTCTGAGCCAACCATCGCGCGCCTCCGTTACGATTTGGGAGGCGACCGCCCCAGTCAAACTCCCCACCATGCAGGGTCCCGGACCCGGATAACGGGCCGCGGTTAGACATCAAGAGTGCGAAGGGTGGTATCTCAAGGGAGGCTCCACGAGGACTTGCGTCCCCGCTTCAAAGCCTACCACCTATCCTGCACATCACAATCCTGATGCCAGTGCAAAGCTAGAGTAAAGGTTCATGGGGTCTTTCCGTCTAACCGCGGGTAGTGTGCATCTTGACACACAGTTCAATTTCGCTGAGTCCACATCAGAGACAGCGGGGAGATCGTTACGCCATTCGTGCAGGTCGGAACTTACCCGACAAGGAATTTCGCTACCTTAGGACCGTTATAGTTACGGCCGCCGTTTACTGGGGCTTCAATTCGGAGCTTGCACCCCTCCTTTTAACCTTCCAGCACCGGGCAGGCGTCAGACTGTATACGTCGCCTTACGGCTTCGCACAGCCCTGTGTTTTAAGTAAACAGTCGCCACCCCC
>NZ_JAPNUE010000021.1:7500-8793 GCF_026626305.1 Frigidibacter sp. RF13
CATCTGCCGCTCCAGCCCCTTGACCGGGTCGGCGCCGAGACGGCCGATTGCGGCCAAGTAGAACAGCCATGCAGGCGGCAGCGCGCCCGCGACATAAAGCGTCCAGGCGGGCACCGCCCTCAGCCAGCCATTGATCCGCTGTACCGGTCCCATCAGAAGTCCACCGCGAGATCCTGACCGGCATAAAGGCCTGCCACCTCGTCATAGCCGTTGAACTTGCGCGTCGGCACCCGGCCACCGAAGATGCCCGCGCCCAGCGGCCGCTCGCTGGCCTGCGACCAGCGCGGATGATCGACCTCGGGGTTCACGTTCGAATAAAAACCGTATTCGCGCGGGTTCTGCATGTTCCAGCTGGTCGGCGGCTGCTTGTCGGTCAGCGTGATGCGGACAATCGACTTGATCGACTTGAAGCCGTACTTCCACGGCACCACCAGCCGGATCGGCGCGCCGTTCTGATTGGGCAGTTCCTCGCCATAGAGCCCGGTCGCGAGGATCGTCAAAGGATGCATCGCTTCATCCAGCCGCAGCCCCTCGCGGTAGGGCCAGTCCAGGATCGGGTAAGCCTGCCCCGGCATCTCCTCGGGCCGCATCAGGGTTTCGAACGCTACATACTTCGCGCCCGCGCGTATGCCCGCGCGCGCGAGAAGATCGGAAAGCTGGAAACCGATCCACGGCACGACCATCGACCAGGCCTCGACACAGCGGAACCGGTAGATGCGTTCTTCAAGCGTGACATTGGCGAGGATATCCTCAAGCCCGTAGTCGCCGGGGTTGTCGACCATTCCGTCGATCTTCACCGTCCAGGGCTTGACCGTCAGCGATCCGGCATTGGCGGCGGGGTCTTCCTTGCCGGTGCCGAACTCGTAGTAATTGTTGTAGCTCGTGATGTCTTCGAGCGTGTTGGGCACCTCGTCCGTCGAATAGGCCGACGGCTGCGCCGCGATCTTCGCCATCGCCGGGCGCGCAAGGCCGAAGGCCGCGGCCCCCGCCATCAGCTGGCGGCGATTCAGAAAGACGCCCTTCGGCGTCACGTCAGACCATTTCAGATCCGTCCGGAACCTGTATCCCATGTCTTGCGCGCTCCCTTGGCCACGGAAGCACTCTAGGCGCGGGCGAGGCCCCCGCAAAATAAAGTCCTCTCACAAACCGATCAGAGCCTGAAACATTCCCTCTTCCGTTTGCAAATATCCCGGAGGGGGTCCGGGGGAGGCAGCGCCTCCCCCGGCGGGTCGGCCGGGCGAAGCCCGGACGAAATCCGTCAGTGCAGGACCGCGCCGTCGGGCGTCGGCCGGG
>NZ_JAPNUE010000022.1 GCF_026626305.1 Frigidibacter sp. RF13
ATTGTCCGTCGTCAAATGATTTGGAACAGGCGGCCTGACTTTGGATCGGAGAGGTCGGGCTCATCGATTTCAGGTTATGCTGCTTGACGTTGGTGGTTCAAGCGGCGGTTTTGGATGGTTTGCTGTTTGATGCGCCTCCTTTCAGCCAGGATGGTTTCGCCGCGGCCGAAGTAGACGTCAGCCGGCGTCAGGTTGCCAATGCTCTCGTGGTAGCGATAGTTATTGTAGTGGTCGATGAATGCGGCGATTGCGGCTTCAAGTTCGCCTTCGAGGAAGTAGTTTTCCAGAAGGATGCGGTTCTTGAGGGTCTGGTGCCAGCGTTCTATCTTGCCTTGGGTCTGGGGATGCATGGGCGCACCGCGGACGTGCGCCATGCCTTTGTCCGCGAGATACTCGGCCAGATCGCCAGCGATGTAAGACGAGCCATTATCGCTGAGCAGCCGCGGTTTGTGCAGAACCTTGGCGCTGTCGCAACCCGACGCGGCTAGGGCGATGTCGAGCGTATCGGTGACATCCTCGGCCCGCATGGTGCCGCAGAGTTTCCAGCCGATGACGTAGCGGGAGTAGTCATCGAGGATCGTGGAGAGGTAAAACCAGCCCCAGCCGATGACCTTGAGGTAGGTAAAATCGGTCTGCCACATCTGGTTGGGCGCCGTAGTCCTGTCCTTGAACTCATCCGCAGCCTTGATGACGATGTAAGCGGGGCTGGTGATGAGATCGTGGGACTTGAGCAGGCGATAGACTGAAGCTTCTGATACAAAATACTTTTCCGTATCAGTGAACCGGACCGCCAACTCGCGTGGCGATAGTTCGGGCTCTTCCAGCGCCAATGCCACGATCTGATCCCTCACCGCTTCGGGGATCCGGTTCCAGGCCCGGGAAGGGGAAGGAGGCCGATCCTCCAGTCCCTCGGGGCCGTGTTCGACAAACCGGTCATACCAGCGGTAGAAGGTGGTGGGCGGGATACCGATCTTGGCCAAGGTGCGCCGCACGGACAGATGCGATTGCTCCACCAGCCGGATGATTTCGAGCTTCTCATTGGCTGGGTATCTCATTCTTGGTCGACCCCAGCACCGCTCATGCTTTTTTTGAGCAGGCGGTTTTCCAGCGTCAGATCCGCCACGAGTTCCTTCAGCGCCACAGCCTCGGCGCGCAGGTCTTTCACCTCGCCAGAATTGGCCTGCCGCGCGGTGTCGCCCGCCAACCGCTTCTTGCCAGCCTCGAGGAACTCCTTCGACCAGCTGTAATACAGGCTCTGGGCAATGCCCTCCTTGCGGCACAACTCCGCGATGCTGTCCTCGCCACGAAGCCCGGACAACACGATCCGGATCTTCTCTTCAGACGAATGCAGCTTGCGCGTTGCGCGCCGGATGTCCTTCACAACATGCTCGGCAGGCGCCTTCGCAGTTACGGGTCTCTTCGTCATCTTCAACTCCATGTGGGGTCAAGATGAGCCGCAAACCCTCGCCTACGCAATCATGCCAAACTGTTCCATAGGCGCTGATGGCGGACA
>NZ_JAPNUE010000023.1 GCF_026626305.1 Frigidibacter sp. RF13
GGCCCAGGTCCGCCCCTCGGCCCGCCAGGGCGCCTCCGCCGCCGTCAGGCCCCGGTCGCAGCCGAAGGTCGCATCCATATCGTCGGGGTCCACCCGCCGCACGGTCTTGGGGTCGGCGATATCGTCGAAGGTGACGAGAAGCGGATATTGGCCCCGCGCAACCGTCTGTGGCTGATCCTTCGGCAGCGCAAGAACCAGCGCCGCTGCCTCTTCCGACGCCTGGACGATGTCGCTCGGGCCGCCATTTGCCGCCACCCCCAGGTTGAGTTCGCCCCCGCCTTTCAGCAGCGCGAAGAGCCAGCGGCCCGGCGCAGTCTCCATCACCAGCGCCTCACCCCGCAAGTCATAGCCACCTCGGCCGGCGTCAGGGAGTATCTTGGGGATAAGCATGAGGCGCACCGCGTACACCACCTCGCCCCTCACCTCGCCCCGAGGTGTGTCAACGGTGAGCGTCAGGCGCTGGTGCCAGGCGGCGGTGAACGTATTCCACCAGAACCAGCAGAGGATCGCGCCCACCGCCAGAGCCGGCAGGCCAACGACCGCTGCAAGCACCCATGCTAGGATCTTCCGCACACGCCTCATGCCGCGATCCCGCCGCCGAGGGAGTGGCCGGTGAAGATGACCGAGCCGGGTTTGGTGTCGTCCTGGACGGCGTCGGGGAACTCGGACGCGAGCCGCGCCTGCTCGCGCATGAAGTTACCGACGCCGATGCCCCAGCCGTGAATACGGTCGGTGTTCGTATCGCTGATGGGAGTGGAATCCGTGCCCCGGTAGGAAATGACCGTGCCGTAGGGCGTGTCATAGGCGACGGCGTAGAAACCGGCGGCTTGAGCCGCTTCAGACACGTCGTCGTTGATGACACGCGCCGACCCGACGGTCGAACCGATTTGACCAAGGCCGTCAATGTCATTTCCTTTGGCATCGACATTGACACCATCGCCAATGCCGGCGCCGTAGCCACGGTTGTAGGCGTCCATCGACAGGATGGCGAGGAGTAGGTCTTTTTCGGAGACAGTCATTTGATATTCCTCTTGAAATCCAACCTGTTCAGTCCATTTGCAAATGGGAAAGATGACTTTATCGATCTGTACCGATTACCATCTAACTGGAGGTTTTCGTATTCTGAGAACCACCCCAACACTGCCTCCACCTTGCCCTCTGTCACCGGCGCGTCGGTCACGGCGAGGGTGACGTCTGTCAACCTGTAACAGGGGCCGCCGTGGGGGGTGGCGCGGTCGGTCGGGGTGGGGATCAGCGTCTGGAACGGGTAGGGGCCGGAGCGCGGCCCGCGCAGCTTCGATTGTGCCGCCCAGGCCTCGGTCCAGCGCGCAGCCTCCTCGCGCGTGAAGCGTGTCTTCAGCGCATCGCGCCGCGCCTCATAACCTTCGAACCAGTCGTGATCCGGCCGCGTGATCCAGGCGAACTCCACCAAAGCCGCCGCCGCATCGCCGGTGATCCCGGCCTCCGCCGCCGCGCGCGCCGCCTCCTGCCGGTAGCC